>CAVTVW010000001.1:0-36592 GCA_963738255.1 uncultured Methanocellaceae archaeon
CGAGAATATATTTGGCGATAACCTAATAAATAATACAGTATGCCGTTTTTTAGAATCGCTTTTTTCCTAATTCAACGACAGAGATAATATTTTGTTTACAAGATATTAATATAAATTTGACTTTCAAGTATCATAAAAAATATTATGATTACATTTCGTCTTTATAAAAATAATAACGACTTATGTAGAGAATGAGTTGAAATTGTGATAAAAACACTCGACATACACCCTGCAATGGGAAACAAATTCATTATTTTAAGTAATTAGGCCACCGAAAACTTCACATAAATATCGCAGTATTACGCCGTGCCACCTGGTTCCAACACATCGTATTAAACCCATGTGACCAGAAGCTGATCTATATCCGGCCTGCTGTTTATATGATTTCATGGCTATAGTCTAAAAATTTTTAGTTATATCCCTGTATAACGGTACTGTATCTCTTAAACTTATAGAGTTTTGTATCGATTCGGGCATAATAAACCCATATTTCGTATAGAAACCAATAGAAGCCTTCTTCGCATCGACTGTTATAAAGCGACAACCAACATAATCTGATAAGTTTATGGCGATCGCGATCGTCCTTTGAAGCATGGTTCTACCAATACCTTGACGTTCAAAATGAGCATCCGTAGCTAAACGAGCTATCTTTAATGCAGGATAATAAGTATAACAAAACTCTTCTTCCCCATCACCGTAATTGATTAAATCATTTTTTATGGCACCATTAACAAGCGTAAAATAACCGACCAATCTTCCTTTCCAAAAAACTAGCCTTGTTACTGATAACTTGGTTTTTTGGTCCTTCAAGGCGTCAGTCATTAAAAAATTATCCAGGTCAGGTTCGGAACATTTAAATGACGATAATTCGGACAACTTGGATAGTCTTGCATATGTAAGCTCAGATATTATCACAATAATACCTCATAAATTGCATGTAAATGAAATTAATATTTTATAAAAAAAAAATTATAAGTCTTCCAGCCTCTTTTGCCTCGCTAACTTAGCCGCTTCCCGCATTAGTTCCCTGCCATCGATCGTATCGGCATCCGGATTTTCAATATATTTTTGGAACTGGATAGCATCTTCACCTTTAAGTTCCAGGCATAAATCGACCGGCTTTTTAATCATGATATTTTCCTCGATAATCTATTTGAGTTATATAATACATATTTTGTAATCTATATATACCTAATGCCCGTGTGTTCGTTATATTTTTCGATGTTTAGATTAACGTTAAGCGTCACTATGAAAAATAGTACTTTAACCTGGAAAGTTACTAATTTACACATATGACAGCCGAAGGCTTACCTTAATCTTGTCGTATTCGCCATACCGCCATGGTTCAAATAGGGTCACACGGCCGCCGGAGGCTTATACTAAACCAATCTTTGTGTCTTTCAACTTTGCGGCTTTGCGGCTTTGCGTTAAAATCGTATAGCGTCTTCTTAAATCAATAGCTTATTTTCATTTCTTTCATCCGAAAATGCTATCATATATTAACTTAATAACCATCTTGTTTGTACTCTTCACAAATAGAGTACGAGTAGGTATAATGAGCATCACTGTCAATGATATGACCGGGTGCATTAATCCCTGCATGTCGCTTTTAAAAACAGGGGTCAAGCACTCGATGTACAATACCATGTACCATAAGCCTTTAGGTGACCATACGCTTAAAGTAAGATATTTAACGAATAAACGATATATGCAAGGCATTTATCAAGGATGATTGACCCATGAAGATCAAGATCTCAACGCCCTCGCGTTTGCACTTTGGGTTGATAGATTTTAACGGCGCGCTCGGCCGCATCGATGGCGGTAGCGGCGTCGCTATATCGAACCCACGCAACGTGCTGTCGGTCAAAAGCGGTACCGCGTTTCAGGTCAATGCCCCTAACCCAAAGCAGATCGAGGATATTGCACGGGGCATTTGCAAGAAGCTTGGTAAGCCTCTTCCCGAGATGGAGATTACCGTCGAAGAGGAGATACCGGCTCATGCCGGTTTCGGTGCAAAGACGCAGACGAGCCTTGCGCTCGCATACGCCATTTGTAAGGATTACGGGCTACCGTACAAGAGCATCGAGGAGCTTGCTTCCCTGGTAAGCAGGGGCGGAACGTCGGGCATTGGTGTCCGCACATTCGACAAAGGCGGCTTCATCCTTGACTGCGGCCACAGCTTTGGCGAAGGAAAGGAAAAGAGTTCTTGTCTACCTTCATCCGCATCAAAAGCGAAGCCTGCGCCTCAGGTGCTGCGCTGCGACATCCCGGAGAACTGGCGGTTCGTGCTTGTATCGCCGATGAATGACCCGGGCTCGCATGGTCAGTCAGAGGTGGATATTTTCCAGTCAAATTTCCCGCAGAGTGAGGAAGATACGGGCAAAGTATGCAGGATCATACTCATGCAGATGGTACCCGGTATTTTAGAGCGGGATATCGCCACTTTCGGCAGCGCCATTAACAAGATCCAGAACGTCGGTTTCAAGAAGATCGAGGTCGCCTTGAAGTCACCGCTCGTACCGAACATGCTGAGTATCATGGATAATGAAGGCTCATATGGCAGCGGAATGAGCTCGTTCGGGCCGACTGTTTATGGCCTGACGGATAGTAGCAGCAAGGCTGATCAGATTAAGCGTGCCGTGACCGATTATTTAAGTGATATGGATATCGCACACATGAGCTGGGTCGCGGAGCCCAATAATCACGGTGTATCGGTAACGAACCTGGCGAAGGATAAGAGGATCTCCGTGCCAATGCCGATGATCAGCGAATTAACATAAACAATTTTTTTAAAAAACTTATGTTATTTATTAAATAGCTGGAATGCTGTTTGTCCATACGGTAGCACGAAGACACGAAAATTTTTTAGGTTTTTAACACTAAAATTCTAAAATCTCTAGAGCACGGTTAAAGCATGAAAATCTCTAAAACTCTATTAAAGGTCTAAACTCTCTAAAGCACGGTCTAAGAAACTAAGGAAGTTCCCCTAAAACTCGAACGGCACAAGTTTAAGAAGCTAATGCATGTGAGCTGTCTGCCCATTTTAAAAAATCCATGCGAATTCGATCGATTAGACAGCACATGTAGAAACGATCGTTTGCCATCCGTTTACCGGATGGCAGATGCCCAAACAAGAATACATTTGTTTCTCATATTGGTGCAGTTCGAGTCTTAGTGACACTTCCTTAGTTTCTTAGACCGTGCTTTAGAGATTTAGACATTTAATAGGGATTTTGTGCATTTCGAGTTTTAACCGTGCTCTAGTGGTTTTTGTATTTTAGTGTTAACACTAAAAAAATTTTCGTGTCTTCGTGCTACCGTATGGACAGACAGCACACAACCCACTATTTTCTATATAACGAAAAACTATTGTAATAAATAAAAAAAATAGATGTGACCCCTTTCGGGGTCTGATTTATACTTTCTTAAAATCGAATGATTCCATTAAGACTTGAGGGTTTACCTTTCCGGCGACATAGGTCTCGCCTGTGGAAAGGTCATTGACGACGACTTCTGCCGGGGCAAAGATCGAGGGGTCAAGCTTATAGAAGTCAAACTTCGCTTCCTTGAACACGGTATAGAATGGCCTTCCGTAATCCTTGGAGGTGCTCGACGGGATCTTTGGCACCATCTCCTTGATGTTGCCGCCGTCCACTGTCAGTGTAACACTGCCATGATAAATGGAAGCATCATTCGTCGTGCCCATGGCGACCGCCGCATCCTTCTTTACGGGCGGGATCGGTGCGCTGCCGTAGGCGCTGATGATGTGCCTCGTATCGAATCCCATCTCGCTCAGCTTGTAGATCGCCATTTCGACGACACGTCCGGCGATCTGTATGGAGCCCACCAGGCTGTTCGTCGGAGCAACGACTGCTACGACGGTGGAAGCTTCTACGCCGCACTCGCTTGCGATGTAGTCCATGATCTTCTCGTTCGGCAGGGTCGACGACTCTAAGGCAATGACTGCGAAGTCGCTGTCATCCTCGTACTCGATAACCTCATAGGTGTGCTTCGGCTTGAGCGCTAGTGCCCTTGCGGGCCCCGAGCCCATTGCGAAGTAGCCATCCTGCGAGATCCTCCAGCCGGCCTTCTGTGCCCCGAGGCACGCGATGGTCGGGTGGTCGGTGTACAGCTCGATGAACGGGTAAAAGATCTCGTGCATCAGTTTCTTGTGCGCGATGGTCGGGTTAGCTAAGCCGCCCATACATATTTGAGTGAACAGCAGGCCGGCCTCAAAGCCACCCTTGGTATTCACACCACAATCGATAACAACTGAATCGTTAGCTAGCGTATGGGGCTCGATCTTTAACTCTTCAGAGTAGTCGATCATCTCTTCTGCAATATCATAAGACAGATCATTAATGCTAAGCAATCGGTATCACCAAGATGGAAACGCCCACAAAGCATTTAATCCTTTTCAAAGTCCGTAAGTTTGAAGAAAGAAAATACCACATAGATGAATGACTGTTATCCCGGGAAGTACCTAAATTTCGCCTTGGTGTCTTCAGGTATCCACAAACTATTAGAGCCTGTAGATTTACATGGTTATTCATCGCTGTAAACTGGATGGTTTCAATGATATTACCCGATGTTCAGGCCACGCGTTCAGAGGTTGCGATCAACCTTTCCCGCGTCGGCGTCACTAACGTTAAAAAACTGGTCAAAGTTGCCCGGCCGAATAAGAGGCCGGTGATCCTTATCTCGACGTTCAATATGTACGTCGACCTGCCGTCCGATCGGAGAGGAGCTAACCTTTCCAGGAATTTCGAGGTCATCGATGAAGTCCTCGAAGACATGGTCAAGTCCCCGGTATATGAGATCGAGGACCTGTGCAGTGAAGTCGCGAAGAGGCTTTTAGTCCGCCATGAGTATGCCACACGCTCGGAGGTCCACATGGACAGCGAGCTCATCGTGAAGCGCAAGACTCCCAGCACGGAGGTCAACTCGCAAAAAGTGGTCAAGGTCTTCGCGAAGGCAATAGCTGAGCGCAATGACAATATCAAGGTCAGGAAGGTCATCGGCGCCGAAGTCATCGGCATCACTGCGTGTCCGTGCGCGCAGGAGATCATGAAGACAAAAGCTGACGAAGAGCTTAAGAGGCTTGGCGTCGACCAGCAGATCATTAGCCAGTTCCTCGCGAATGTACCCATGGCTACCCATAATCAGCGCGGCCGGGGCACGATATCCATTGAGGTCCTTGATGAGCACAAGGTGCCATTGTTCACGATCATTGAGATCATCGAGCGCTCCATGAGCGCTATGACATTTGAGCTCCTCAAGCGGGGTGATGAGTATGCAGTGGTCAAGAAAGCCCACGAGAACCCGAAGTTCGTCGAGGACTGCGTCCGGGATATGGCAAAAAATGTGACGGAAAGCTTTGCTACACTGCCGGACGATTCCGTCGTCACGATGAAACAGGTCAACGAAGAGAGCATACACCAGCACAACGCTTTCGCCGAGCTTAAGACGACGATGGGTAAGCTTCGCTCCGAGATCCAAAGACACTAAGGTTATAACAAGACACGGAAAACGTTCCGTGTCTTAATCTCTCTGTTTTTTAAATTTGAGAAAAAGGTTTATCTGATACCGCTCAGTACTTGATATATACTGGAGGTATGGATGATCCCATCACAATTTAGAAAGGCTATTATTTTCATGTTCATCATATCACTGATAGCAACTTGCTTTGCAAGCCCTGCGCTGTCTCAATCCCAGATCCTGCCGAACGGAGTGGAGTTCCTGGGCGACACGAATACTTTTGCACCGGGTAGCGCTTATAACGTATCAGTGCAGATCACGATTGACGGTGCGGCGCTAAAATCCAAGGGTGTCAGGGTTTATTTCTTGTCGGGTGACGACTCATATATACCAGCACCCCTGGGCACTTATGTACTGACAGATGCAAGCGGTATAGCAACGTTCGGCTTTGTAGCCGGTAATTCCACCGGTAACGTGACGCTGACGACTAGCGCGATGACCACGAACACCGGGATCTCGGCTACGAAAACCTTCACTCTTGTCGGCTACGGAAATATCATCGGGTATACCGTTGACCATTCGGGTGCCAACATTGGCAGCGCATCGGTGACCCTGTATAATTCAAACGGCACGGCAAAAGGCTCACTGGCACAGGTCGCCAATAACCCTATGATATCGGCGAGCGATGGTGCATACAGTTTTGATAAAGTACCGGTCGGCAATTATTATATCGAGGCCATAAAAGATAATGGCACAGGGTATAGCGTAAATACGATAGGCCTTGGCTCTCAATCGATAAACATCAGGATAGAAGGCTATAATGTGACACCTTCAGTGTCCCCGACGGCGACACCATCAGTGGAGCCAACGGCGACTGAAACGCCTTCCTCGGTCCCCACGGTATCACCGACAGCTGCACCTTCGGCGACCACCGGTCCTGCCAATGATCAACAGGCTACAGGTATCATCGCGGCCGGAGTGGCGCTTGCGATCATCATACTGCTAGGCATACTGGTATACGGGCTATTTGTCAAGAAATGATCAGTGAATTAGCTTTTTTATTATTTTTTAGGGAAACGTTAAGCTTATATCCTGCGGGATATCAACGGATGTAGCGAGGCATATTAATGGACGGCGCAATATTTTCTAGCTTATTATCAGAGGTGCGGTCGAAAAGGCCGTTAGTGCACCACATCACGAATTATGTTACGGTTAACGATTGTGCGAACGTAACTATCTGTGTTGGCGCTGCGCCGGTAATGGCACATTCAATTGATGAGGTCGCGGAGATGGTCAGCATGGCCGGAGCCCTGGTGCTTAACATCGGCACGCTGGATGAGGCACAGGTGGGCTCGATGCTGCGTGCCGGGCAACGTGCGAATGAGCTTAACATACCGATCATCCTCGATCCGGTGGGCGCAGGCGCGACCAGGTTCCGGACGAATACGGTGCTTCGTTTGTTTAACAAGCTGGATATGGCAGTGATCAAGGGGAACGCGGGCGAGATCGCTACGCTGGCCGGCGCCGAAGGCGAGGTCAGGGGCGTCGATTCTTATGGCGTAAAAGGGGATCCGGTGCAGATCGCGAAGGATCTAGCCTTAAAATTGGGGACGACGGTCGTGATCAGCGGTGCCACTGACATCGTGAGTGATGGTACGCGAACGCTGCTAGTGGATAATGGCCACGAGCTCATGGGAAAGGTCTCGGGCACCGGCTGTATGGCAGCTTCAGTCACGGGCGCGTTCGCCGCCGTGAGTAAAGATCGCGTGATATCAACAGCAGCAGCGCTTGCCGTTTTCGGCCTTGCGGGCGAGAGAGCTGCCCCCAGAAGCATCGGGCCGGCATCCTTCAAGCAAGCACTACTGGACGAGCTTTATAATCTTACGCCGGAAGAGCTGGCAAATGGCGCAAAGGTCCGGGAATCATAAGTGAAGCGATGCCAATGGCAGCAAATTACGAGTTATACGTGATCACAGATGAAAGCCTGTCAAAGGGCCTTTCTCACGTGGAAATAGCGCGACGCGCAATAGCCGGCGGGGCGGATGCCATACAGCTCAGGGATAAGTCCATGAGCGGTAAAGACCTGATGCAGGCTGCGAAGGAATTGCGGACTATTACGAAGAACGCGGGCGTAGCTTTTATCGTGAATGACAGGCTGGATGTAGCGTTGCTTTGCGGTGCGGACGGCGTACACCTGGGCCAGGACGACTTACCTGCAAAACTTGTAAGGACGATAGTTCCTGAAGGCTTCATCCTGGGTGTTTCGGCAAGAACCGTTGAAGAAGCTGTGCTTGCCGAACAGGAGGGCGCGGACTATATCGGCCTGGGCCCAATTTGCGATACGTCCTCAAAGGATGACGCTGGCAATGGGTGCGGCTTTAACGTGATCTCCGAAGTTAAAAGGCAGGTGTCGATCCCGGTGATCGCCATCGGCGGCCTGGGTCCCGCGAATGCGGAAAAGGCGATAATTGCGGGCGCGGACGGGCTGGCAGTCATCTCGGCGGTGGTCAGCCAGGATGATATAGCTAAGGCCGCGTCCATACTAAAGTTTATGATCGTAAAAGCAAAAGAATCGAAAAGGCTTTGAACAGCAGATGCTATAATAGGGTTCGTTCACGGTGTAAAAATGGAATTCCTCGACATTTTACTTTGGGTATCTTTATTCGTGCTGATAGCAGGCGCCATACTGCCTAAAAAATACGGGTATAAAGTAGCCGCGGCAGGCTGGCTATTATTCGGGCTGCGCTGGGGCCTTTCAACGCCAGGTTTCGTCTTTGTCGAGCACAATATCCTGTACACCGTATTATGTATCTTATCGGTGCCGCTTACAATATACGCAGCGTTCCTGATGATCAAGGATCAGCGTGAGTCGCTGATGGTCATCACGAAGAGCGTTGCGCTCAGCAGCATATTTTACTTCCCCTTCGCATATTTCCCATGGCTGGGCGACTGGATCATAGGGATCACCGCATCGATCACCGTGTCAGTTCTCCACGCCCTTGGCGAGAACGCGGTCCTGAATGGTAATATCATAACGTTCAAAGGCCAGGCGGTCGAGATCATCCTGGCATGCACCGCAATCCAGAGCATGGCGATATTCGTGGGCGTCGTAGGCTGTATAAAGGCTTCCGCTGACCGAACCTTCAAAGCATTCCTGGTATCCGTACCGGTCATATACCTGTTGAACCTCGTAAGGAACGTGTTCGTGGTCTCTGCATTTGGTAATCAGTGGTTTCAGCTTTTCCCCGATACCATTGTTAGCTGGACTGGAGAGCCTGCCACCTATGCGAGCTTTTTCTGGGCACACAACGTTTTCGCCGAGATGGGCTCTCTTATCGCCTTAGTCGTCATATCTTACGCGGTCATTTCCCTGCTGCCCGAAACGCTCGTATACCTGCAGGATATTTTCAAGCTTGTACAGCTGGAGAATATAAAAAAGAGCTTACGCGGCCAAAAAGTCATAGAAGTCACGCCACTCCAGCCAAAACAGTGATTTTATTAATTGTTTTTTTCGATATGTATGGAGACGTTATCGCCGATCTTGATGCCGTATTTATCGCAGTAGCCGCCGTTAAGCTCTATTACGTACTTGCTAGGGCTTTTTGCCGTATATGTAGCCTCGCTGAGTGGAGTCGCGTTCTTATAGATGTCCACGATCCGGCCATAGTTGTTAAGAAAGACCATGTCGAGTGGCATGAGCGTATCTTTCATCCAGAACGTGACATCGGTCTGATAGTCAAAGATGAACAGCATGCCATGATCCAGCGGCATGGATGTACGGTTCATCAGCCCGTATTCTCTCGTGGCTTCCGTATCGGCGATCTCGACTTGCGCGGTGATAGTCTTGTTATCCTTTCCTTCGAACACGACGGTGGAACCATGATGCGGGTAATCTCCCGTCGGCAGCGTGATAAATGCGATCAGGATCAGGAATACGATCACCCCGATGATCGCTCCGGCCATAAGCGTGGACTGTTTCATCCTGATCCTCCGGTCTTAGACATATAGGAGGCCCATGAGATATAGGCTTGTTTCAGCTGGCTCTCGTCCAGTACGGGTTTTTCACCTTTCCAGCGCTCCTCGAGAAATGCCGGCTCGTCCAGTGTATTCTTAGCACATCGCATACCCTGGCATGTGCCGAACCCGAGACGGTTATATTTCCACAGGTCTTCAGGCTTCAGGAAATCCATGTCGATCACGCGGCGCTTTACGCTTTCACAATTGCATGATAAACCTTCTGAAGCCCCATTATTCAATATGTCCGGCAAAGCGGATCTTGTATGACATCCGCCGCTGGCGCCAAGCAGCCTCATGACTGTATCGGCCGCCTGCTCGGCGATGTGCCGGTATGTCGTCAGCTTGCCGCCTGCAACCGTGACAATGCCGCCATCCTCGAAAATACGATAGTCCCGGGAAAGTTCCCTGCCGTCGCCGCTGCCGACCAGTGGCCTGACACCGGAGAACGCCCTGATGATCCTGACGCGCTTGATGGACGGGATCAAAGCCACGGCCTCGCGCATCAGATGCCGGTATTCGTCCCGGGTCGCTATCGTACTGGTTGAATTGAGCGAAGTCGTGCCTATCAGCGACGTCGTATGACCGGGGACCACGATGTCGCCATTCTCGGGCTTACGCATCCGGTTTACGACCATGTCGCATACGCGGTGCTCTGTCACGAGAATTGTTCCCTTGTTTGGCTGGATCTTCAGGCCGGATACCAGAGCGCTGCATTCATGGCCCGCTGCGTTCACGACGACGTCTGCCCTAAGCGTCTGGCCGTCTGATAGTGTGACGTATCCCGCGCGAGCGTCTTTCACACCGGTATGGGTCATGATACGGGCACCGTTTAAACGAGCATCATATAAATTGGCCAGCGTCAGTAAAAAAGGGTCTACGCTGCCGTCATTCGTACGCATGCATCGAAAAGCGGCGGGATTAGGTGACCCGGATGGCGATATTTCCTCAAGCGGTATTGAAGCCGTTTTACAGGCTTTCTGTAACGTATCGCCGTATGTGGCTTCTTCCTCGCTGACTGCGAGAAATAATCCGCCCGTATCCTCAGTGTATAAAGGAGCGATTTTTTTTAAAATAAGGTTCTCTCGAGCACATTCTGCTGCAGATGCGGGATCTTTTACCGCATACCTTGCACCGGAGTGAAGCAAGCCATGGCAGCGGCCAGTCGCTCCGGCGGCCGGCGCGTCTTTTTCCACAAGCGTGACGCTGACGCCACGGAGCGCCAGGTCTCTGGCTATACCCGCCCCTGCGATGCCTGCGCCGATGACTATTACGTCACTCATCAGTATCCTGATAAGGGACAACAAGGTATAAACTTTGTGAGTTATAGGCACCGGTCCCTATAAAGATCGATAAAAAATAAAGCAATTAAAAATAATTATTTATTGGAAAAGAAAAAGGTAAAGAAATAATCGCTTACTTCTTGTCCGGGAACTTGAAGGCGTCCTTCGGGTTCCGGGAAAGCTCATTATATTGAAGGTGCTTGATACCGACTTTGGTCACGTTGGACTTCCAGATCTTTGCCGGTAGCCATGCTGGTGAATTTGCGGGCTTAGGGACCTGCTTTCTCTCGCCCTTGAAGAAATGAAGCTTCTTAGTGCCCTTCTCCCTCAGAATGATGTTCTTGATGTTCTTGCTCGCGACCTTTAAAGCCGCATCTCTGGGCTGAGCACCGGTATAAGTGCCTATTTCTTCCCCGTTCTCTTTCAATAATCCAAAGTTCTTCTTTTCTCTTGTAACCATATGGATCACCTATCCTGTGTACTAAAAGTACGTGATATAAGGTTAAAATGAAAATCCAAGTATTTATATTTTGTGAAATTAACCTTTAAAATAAGCGAGATTGACTCACAGGCTCGTTTAACAATGATAATCAAGAATAAAGCATAATTGTCGCACAAATTGAAAATCAGCGAATAATTATTATTTTAATTTAAAAAATTTAGATGATTTGGATGATTTTCCTGCAAATATCCGTATGTCTGTTATAATAATTAAAAGAACGGCTAATGTTACAGCTTCACATGCGACATGCCCCGGGAAGTCCTGCAATAATAAGCGATGAGCGGGCGCTTGCGAGTGGAAAAAATCAGGTATAGGCAAAGGCCGCTACTTTTCAATATTTTGTTATTATAAAATACCAGGAAAAATCACATATCCGGAAAAAATGGTCGAGGGAGACTATAAAAAATGATAAAGTTGTATTAATGGATAGAACGCATGACAGTGACCGCTTGCTTGCCCTGGTCGGTCAGTTCATACATGTCCCTGGATTTTTTAACGATCTCTTTTTTTATCATGTCCTCGAGTGTGTGGTCGATCACGAGCTTTGGTACCCTTGTGATCTTGCCGAGCATCTCGGCTGATTCGCTCCCGTTTTTATCAAGCACGTCAACGATCTGTTTTCGCTTCACGTTGCCGGTCATGTAGCCAACTTGCTCTTCAACCGTTACCATCGTATCACTAATATGTAATAAGACGTCTATACGCAAAAGGTTTTCCAAGTGGACGCATCGCCTATATATGGTATTACCGCTTTGATGCCACCAACAATATTAATAGGATTAATACGTTAAAGTGAAACTAATAGATTTTAATAACGTTCACATCCACAAGTGTATGGTATGCAGGGGTTCCGATGAGCGACGGTAAAAAGAAGAAAGACGCAAATAATCAAATAAAAACTGCAAAGAATCCTGAGAAAGTCGGCAAAGACACTAATGTAGAGCCGGTCAAGAAGCAGACTGCAGTCAAAAATAAGAAAAAGGGCGGCATCTGGTCGACGATAACGAATGTCATAATCATCATCGGCTTCGGCATTTCGTTTGGCTCGGTATTACTGCCTCCGGTGTTCAGGAATACACTAGTATCGATCGTGGATGTCATCGTCAGCCCATTAAGCGACAGGGTACCATTCTATATCATAGTCATGATCTTTGCGATCGCCGTTACCGTCTTTTCGACCATTATCCAGAAGTACACCATGGACTGGGAAATGATCAAGAGAGTGAACGCGAAGATCCAGGCGCTCAGTAAAGAGCGCAGGGAAGCACAACTGGCCGGTGACAAGAATAAGCTTAAAAAGCTCGACGAAGAGCAGATGGGCATGGCAGATGAGCAGATGCAGATGTCCATCCAGCAATTCAAGCCAATGGGCTTTATCGTTTTCCTCTCGATCCCATTATTCTGGTGGATGATGTGGTTTGTCACGACAAAGAACGCGAGCGTGCCCCTGACCATGACGTTCCCCATGCTTGGTACCCACAAGCTGCTGGATGTAGGATTCTTATTACAATGGTGGCTCATCTGGTCGATCGTGTGCTCGTTCACCATCAGTTTCGTGATCAGGAAGGCACTCAACGTCGGCATGACGACGTGAAGCCGATATCTACCATCTTATTTTATTTTTAGTTCACCAGGCAGGGATATAAAATAACGAATTAACGATATGGATAAATCAAGATGACCTGTGAAAGCGCCCGCTCTTAAATCGGTCAGAGTTGCTTAAATTGTATTTCCGGTGCAAAAAGTTTATTGCATATCCCGAGGTACATATACGATTTGGCGAGCTAGCCTGGGTGACTCGGCGTTACCTGTAACTCGAAATCGTCGGCATGCGAGGGGCGAAGCTTGATGAAGGCGTTCCTATTGTATGGAGGCCTTATCGCTGGACGTTGATGTCCCGTCCTATTGGGTTAGCGGTGGCAGTGCGTCATGCTGGAGAGCATGATGTTTGTCTTTATTGCGGGGACCGGCAAAGGCCCGGAAGGGAGCATGCTTACCGTGAACAACTAACGCTTATAGGGTTGCGGGGCGGAGGATAGTGGTGAGATCACTTTCATATGGTAGGGCGTCGACTGATTGCGTGCTCGCCGCTTTAATAAAAAAAGCACTATTTTTCATACGGCACTGCTCTGATGATACGCTGGTATTCATTTAAGTTTAAAATGAAGCCACATCAAATGATTTCCATAAGCTTATCAAGCGTCTCTATCTCGTAGTCCGGCTTGAAGGGAAGATTCCTGTGAAAACGGTTAACATAAACGCTTTTAATGCCCGCATTCCTGGCCGCCAGTGCGTCTGATAAGGTGTCGCCGATGTATACTACATCGTCAAAATGGAGCTTCATTTCCATGACACAGTAAATGAGCGGCAGAGGGGATGGTTTGTATCCTGTATCCTCGGTGCAGGAGATGATCGGCTTGAAATATTCACGCATGCCGACAAGCTGTAAGAGCTTATCAGTGTGTTCGTATGACGTATGTGTGACGATCGCCTTCGGCAGGTCGATGGATTTGAGGATGAGCGCGTCGTGGTGCAGATAAGTATTTTTGAGCTTCTCTTCAAGGCTTTCGTAACTATTGAAGACTGTCCAGAACTTATCCGGGTCAATGCCCCAGCTCCGGATGACCTCATCCCTCGATACGGCCTTTACCGGATACCATAATTCTCTAGCATGCTTCAACCCCAGGTCGGCGCCGATGTCGTGCCCTACGCGATTCAGCATCAGTTCCATGTAATCGTCGTTATTGTCGATGATCGTGCCATCGAGGTCAAAGATCAGCCCTTTGATATGCGCCATTTTCAATACGAATAGACCATGACCGGCCGAAATATACTTTTTGGTTCGTGAGGCGCAAACCTTTTTATCAGGCATCGCCCCATAGGAGCATATGAGCGCTTATATCAAGGGGACTCGACGGCGAAAGCCTTCCGTCATCCGAGATCTTAAGATCGGGAATTTCGAGATACCATTGGGCGTTATTATTATCATGCTCTTTGCAGCCCTGTACTTGTTGTGCCTGATGGGCAGCAAGCTTGAAAGCGGCACGGACGCGCTCACGTTGCAGGTCGCTTCGTTCGCGATCTTCGCACTTTTTGCCTATTCAGTCCGCAAGAACATTTTGCAATTAAAACCGTTCATTACGATCATCGACATATTTCTTGGGCTCTCTCTAATACCCGTAATCTTGGACCTGGCGCAGTTATTTAATATTTATGATCCGACAAAGCCTGTAGAGATAAACGGTCTCGCGATCACGAGCGCGATCTATGCTTTATTATCAGTCGCTATCGTTATCGTGGTGCTTTTTTATGAAAAGAACAAGCTTAGTGAGATCTATGTAAGTGCAGGTAACATCAAAGCCGGCATTATTACCGGAGTTGCCGGATTTGGCGCATGTTGTATCATTGCCCTGGCGGCTGTTTATTTCTTCTTTAATGCCGACATTCCAAACATCGGCACATTGCTGCCCGTATTGGCCGCCCTTGGCGTCTTCAGCCTGGCAGCGGCTTTTTCTGAAGAACTATGGTTCCGCGGTATTCTGCTGTCCAGACTGTTGCCTTTGATCGGCCCCGAAACGTCACTCCGGGTAGAGACCGCGATATTTGCCGTTTTCGAGGCCATTATCGCATATACTCTTGTACCACAGGCGTTCTTTGTTCTCATCGTGCTCACCGCCTCCGTGATCCCCGGCTATTACTGGGGCAGGATGACGATGCATAATAAAAGTATTCTCGGCTCGACACTATTTCATACGGGTTTTTATGTTTTGATGGCATTGCCTGTCATTTTTAAATGAGCCCCAAATGCATATTGAAATAGTTTAAAAAATCATTCTTTAAAATCTTCGTCGTCAAAATTTTCAGCCGGCATGACGTATACGGCGTACTTCAAGTAGTTATATAGAAATGCTATGAAAATGATCAAGCTCCCGATGCAGATCAGCGCAAAGAATGCGGCTAGCGGCACATTCGAAGGGTACAGGCTGCCCGCCATTGTCAGGCCGATCACGGTTCCCAGGATCGCTAATAATCCTACGAGTTTCGTATATTCGAATTCCATATTAACCTGTTAGAGCACGTTCATCTGTATAAAGTTATTCTATTTATTCACTCTCTGCCAGGTGTTCGCAGCCATCCGGACGCCGATGATATTTACAGCATCCGGCACCACGTTCTTCTTTGGTCATTAATCAAAGAAATCCTTATTCTCGATCTTCGCTGGCAGATAGTTATTTGCAGTGAATTCGATCGACTTCGAGACCAGGGCATCCTGCTCGATCTTATACCCGAATTTTTTCAAGTCTGCCAGCTCTTTCTGCCACTTTTCTTTCTTGAACCAGGGATATCCCGATATCTCCTCGATCCGCTTGTGGTCCTCATCGTTGAGCTTGATCCAGGAGCTCTTGGGCATGTCGAAGTCCATGACATCCTTGACGGATAATCCGATGTATTTTGCTCTCGGACATGCGGCCTTTTCCGAAAAAAAGGCAAGGTTGATGGAGCCAGATTTGTATACCGAATAAATATAATAGCCCCACGGGTCCATATCGGTGAACACGTAAATGGGTATCTTATACTCTTCCCCGAACCTGGCCAGCAGCCGTCTTTCAGCTCTGGCCGGCTGGCCTTTACCGGTCAGCAGCAAGCAGTTATTTTTCTTCCAGTACTTCTGCTGGTTCAACAGATTCCATACAGCATACTTTTCAACCACGAGAATGTAGTCGGCGCTCATCTCCTTGATATGGAAAAAGTCGTCCTCCACGATCGGAGGCACTGCGCCTCCCGCTGAGCCCATCTTAGAGAAATCAAGTACGTCCCCGGTCTTATCCTCGACCACCATCGGCCCGGATATTACCCCGTTGGGTGTTGCGATCAGGTTTAATTCTTCGCGGAGGCTGTCCGTCATGAGCTCCACATCCTCGATAATGGGATCGGACTCGTCCTGACCGTCAAAAGTGTTCTCGCCGGCGCCCGGGATCTCATGCTTGAGCGTGTAGAATAATTGACGGATAGACAACGCCGGCTGGTCTTGTTCAAGGAGTAACTTGATCTGCTTTGCAATTAGCATGGTCTGGAGGAATTTTTTAGCCTGGCCTAAATTAAAGTAATAGCGCTTTTGCTTATCATCACCCAGCTTTATGAGCCCGCTCTTCTCGTCAAAATACACGTTGTTGAGCGACCGCGTCGTGATGTCCACCGACGGGTTCTGCCCTGCGTTTATTTCGGCGAGCACATCGTCCCCTATGTTCCTGAGACGCTCGACGATCTCCTTATTCTTCGCCATGCTCATCCTCCTCTTTTGCCGCCACTACTGGTACGGGCGCTGCCTCGAGCGCGGGTTCCGCCTCGACGAACTTTGAATATTTCTTGGTCAACACGTCCCGCAGCCTCATCTCGATAAATGCGTGGTCCTTTCCCGTAAGCGATTCGAGCGCATAGGAGAGTTCCGTCGTATACGATTCGAACATCTTGATCTTTTTTCGGGCATCCAGCGCTTTCTTCTGTTCCGAAAGATAGCGGCCGAGATCCCTGGCCGCTTCCCTTACCGCAAGCTCGATCTCGTCTTCGATCTCCGGAATGTCCGCGATCGCGTCCTTTGACTCGGACGTGAACGGCACGTTGGTAGACGCCACGTGCACCATGATCATGATAGGGCCCATGGGCGCTTTTGCGCCTTTGGGCTGCTCTAAGTTGTAATTCTTCCAGTTGATCCGCTCGATGGCGTGTGATATGGCACATGCGCCCTGCTGGTACATGAGTGGTACCCGGTTGGCAAAGCGGTATATTTCCGCCCGGCCCTCGGTTTCGATGTCGCCGCCATACGCGATCGCAGCTTCCACGAGGAACGGGTTACCGCGGCACACGCTCACGGGCCGTGATACGGACGAGATGAAGTCGACACGATGGTTCTGCGTGACACCTCTCTTTAAAAGATCGCCGGTAATGGGTGAAAGACAGTCCCTGGGCGGCGCCTGTATCTTTATTTTTTGGAACGCGCCCATGAGCCTCTTGACGCCCTCGATATCTTTTGCCAGGTCCTGTGGTGCCATGTTCGAGTCCAGATTAGCTTCCTTGCAAATGGACTCCATGGTCTGGCCCCCGATCTTTGCGAATGAATTTGATAAAAATGAGCTAAGCTTCAGGCTGTCCGTATACTGGAGCATCTTTATGAGCGTACCTAGCTCGATACCATGCGGATGCGGCTTGATCTCGACGGACTGCTTCGGCATCATGTCGCTGGCGCGCTCGAATATAGTCTCTTCGTCGAACGGGTCCTTGAACCGGATCCTGATATGAGGATTCACGATGGCAGTATTCCTCAAATATTCGAGCACGGACTGCTTGCCCCTGACGTAGGTCGCTTCCATGTTCAGCTCAATACGCGTACCTCTTGAAGTGAAGAAATCGTCATACTTTTCCGAAATGATCTTCGGCTCGTTCGACTCCGTGTCGATCTTTAGATCATAAACGTATGCGGGCAGCTTCGGGTCTATGCGAGAAGTGATCCTCGCAGGTTTGCCGCTGGTCAGTTGAGCGTACAGGACCGCTGCTGATATCCCGATACCCTGCTGGCCTCGGCTTTGTCTGATCGCGTTGAATCTGCTACCGTATAGTAATTTACCGAATACGCGCGGGAGCACATCTTTTTGTACACCGGGGCCGTTATCCTCGACGACGATGTTCAGTATCCGCTCATCGATCTTGCGCACGCGGATGTAAATATCAGGTAATATGGCGGCTTCCTCGCACGCGTCGAGCGAGTTGTCCACCGCTTCCTTGACACAGGTGATAAGGCATCTCGGGAGAGAATCAAAGCCCAGCATATGCCGGTTCTTCTCAAAAAACTCCGCTACGCTGATAGCCTTTTGTTTCTTCGCCAGCTCCGTTGCGATGGGAGTTTTTTCGTCAGCCTTTGAAGCAGTCATAGCGGCTATTAGTTAAGACGCGTAGTTATAAAAGCTTTCTATCGTGCGAAAAATGAAAGTAATAAAAATAAGTTAAAAATGAGAGCGGGATTGTTTAGATCTTCGCCCGCTCGTACTTGTCGCTTGCCTTTAGTGGCTTGGTCGCATCGATGCCCATCTTACTCGTGATATTATCTTCTGAGACGGGGTCAAGTGAGCTGCCGCGGACGTTGGAGACGATCATGACGTCCCTATCGGCCTTTGTTCTGGTCGCGATCGCGTATTCCACGTCAGCCGAATCAAAGATGTTGATATCCGTATCGACGACCACGACATGCTTGAGGCTTGTATGCGCGGCGAACGCGGCCATGATGGCGTTCTTACCATCACCTTCGGTCTGCTTTTCGATCTGGACGATCGCATGTAAATAGCAACAGCCGCCTTCCGTGAGTACCACGTTCTTGACCTTGGTCACGTTACCGACTGAATTATAGATCAACGGCTCATAGGGCACGCCCATTAGAAGCTTGTGCTCGTTGCCGCCGGGTAGGATGCCATGGTAAATGGGGTCTTTACGCGTCATCATATCAGTTAGATGAATGACGGGCTCGGGCCTGATATGATCATATGACCCGGTAATGTCGACGAACGGGCCTTCCTTGACCTTCTCGGCCGGATCGATGCTTCCCTCTAGGACAATCTCGCCATGCGGTACTTCGACGCCGTTATTGAGCGTGACGAGCTCCAGCGGAGATCCCTTGAGAGCGGCTGCATATTGCCACTCTTTTCCTTGTGGTACGCGCGTAGAAGCCGCAAATACGGTCACGGGGTCGATGCCGATGACGATGCCGACCTGCAGCGGCTCATTCCTGGCAGCCGCCTCTTTTTGCATCACATAGGTGTGCCTGGGCGGCACAAGCCTTGCTGCCAGCGTCGTGTCGTTCACGACCATCAAACGATGAATGGAAGCGTTGTACTGGTCCTTGTACTTAGCGACGACGATACCCGCCGTAATGTAAGCGCCGCCGTCCTTCTTAAAGTGCTTCATGATGGGCAGCTTCGACAGGTTCGCCTTTGACTTGACCTCGAACATCGGGGAGTCGTCCACGTGCTTGACTTCGCCGTTCGGCGATGTAGAAGTAAGTTTAGTGATGATGTTATCGGGTGTGACTCCGATGGATTTTGCGAGCGATTCGCGGGAGTTCAGCACGTTCATGGCTGCCTTATGTCCCATGCAGTCATGGAACAGGATCGGCCGCCTGTCCAGGTACGCCATCCTGGGCGCTTCGAAGATCGGTGATACCGGTTTTGATACTTCAACAAGATTTCCATCTTTCTTTAACTGGTCGATAAATTCTCTAAACCCCAATTTCGTGCCTCCTGTCTGGCGAACGCTCCATTGACGCATCACATGTCCCGTCCGTTTAAATATTTTGTTCCCCGGAGCGGGATACCGTCGCGTCGATATATTAGCAGAATGTTGAAATATTAAATCTATCGGTGCGGGGAAGAAATGTTAAGGCACTGCATGGAGAAGACCGGTAAAGGCATAAAACGATATGTGCATATCTTACCAGCTCCAAGCCTATTGATAGGCTTTTAGTTATGGTCATTTAGCCATTTACCGGTAAAAATAATGGCTGCGCTAAGCATATAAGTATTCTCTAATGAAACATAAATCGTACCACTGCCCGCCCCAATTTATGAATTGTCTTAACCAGTCGGCTAAAGAATATTTTATAAAAAATGTACCAGCCTGATCCGATGACTTCCTTGACGACGAATAAGATCATATTATTAAAACTGGCAAGGAGGGCAAAAGGCCATTCCAGATCACAGAGTAATTGACGCTGGTCGATCAGGCTGTGAGATAAGAGTGGAACAGGCGTCTAAATTAACGCTTAGCTGCGAACCTTATCCGCTATAACGGCGGCCTGTTGTAGAGTAAACCGCATTTAGTCATGAATATCCCGATTATTTTAAATTTAGAAGTGACGTACACTTTATAACTTGTAAAATAATCGCTTAGTGTACAAGTGATTAGCACACCATCCATAGAACGGGACATTATACCAGGCTGGCCGGATTAAAATTTAGGGGGCAGTCAATATGATCCGGCCAGCCAAACGGTATATCATTAAATCAACGATTCTGAAATATTTTTAATATTAACTATCGATAAATAACATAAACTATGGTATCCAGTCGCGAGATTCTCATTATCGCTCGGGTGGTTTTCGCAGTTCCCATATCCGGTTATTCGGATCAGATAATGAAAGGGAGAAATTACTTCGATAAAGGTCACGAATGGCTCACACTATATTGCTTTTACTTTGGAGATCCACGAAGGCGCGTCTGTGGCCTTTAACATCGTCTCCGAAGGTCCTGTGAACTTGATCATAATTGACCCTGACAACTATACGAAATTTTTGCAGCAGAACAAGGCGGACCAGTTAGCTGGAGTGCTTATCCGAAACTCTGAGCGGGGAAGACTTCGGGTTCAAATCGGGGAGCGTGCATTGCATCCTATTTTTAAAAAATCGTAGATTTTATTTATAGTCTGTCGGACTTCACAAACCCTCATCTTGTAGGAGGTCTTCCGCACGTCCCAGGGCGGCCTTGGCATCGTCGAACGCCACCAGCATCTCCTTCGGCAGCTCCACATCCCAGCCGGTCGCCATATCGTGGATATCGCTGATTATTTGCTCCAGCTGCTCCATCATTCGTTCTTTTGTCGCTTCGCTGATTTTTGTCATCAAATAAGAATATTAGATAATGACTATAAAAATTAAGCGTTCAAGAATCGAGCGGACAAGCTCATACAATTATTTCAGAAGTAAAATAAAAAAAAATTGTGTTGAAACTGATATACGTAAGCCAACGTCCGGAGTCGAACCGGATTGGTATTGCTCTGCAGGCAATTGCATGGCCGCTCTGCCACGTTGGCATCTAATAGCAAAGCAAATAGACATTTTTGATATTTAAACCTGTTGATTCCGGCATATATGCCGGTGACCTCTTATAATGTCCACCTGTTTTGTCCACCGCTTAAAGTTCTCATCATTAATATTATGCAGTAAGCCGTCTTATCTACTAGCAGTTATGTCCGGGCGTGAACTTAACGATTATGACCTGAAAAGATACGATCGTCAGATGATGATCCGCGGTTTCGGGGAAGCAGGGCAGAAGAAGCTGAAGAATGCGAAAGTCTTTGTCGCCGGCTGTGGCGGCCTTGGCAGCCCCATCGCGTACTATTTAGCTGCTGCGGGCTTCGGCCATATCGTTCTGGTCGACATGGACGTGGTCGACCTCAGCAACCTGAACCGCCAGATCCTGCACTGGGATTCGAATATCGGCGAAATGAAAGTGAAAAGCGGCTACGAAAAGCTCGTCCAGGCCAATCCCGAGATCGAGGTAACGCCACTCAATATCAAGATCGATGAGAACAATGTCTATGAGCTGACACAGGACTGCGACATCATCATGGATGCGATGGATAACTTCGAGACACGCTATCTACTCAATCGCGCATCACTCCGGCATCATATCCCTTATATTCATGGCTCGGTCTGGGGGCTGGAAGGCCGCGTCACCACGCTCATCCCTGGTAAAACGCCGTGCCTTGAATGTATTTTCCCGAAAGCGCCTCCGAAGGAAAAATTCCCGATCCTGGGCGCCACACCGGGCGTCATTGGCTCGATACAGGTGACGGAGGCGGTAAAATTCATGCTAGGGATCGGGGAGACATTAGAAAATCGCTTATTAGTATATGATGGCGAATACATGCAGTTCCATGAAATAAAAATTTGCAAGAACCCGGACTGCGCTGCGTGTGGTAAAAAGTAAGAATTTTTTGTTGTTTATTATTTTTTTGGACGCGCAATCAGTCTGGTTGGAATCACTAAACCACTAAATTTCACAGAAACACGAAATTTTTTCAGTGTTCACTAAATCGCCAAAACACTAGCTCTAAGACACGATGCGCAGGCTCACAGTCAATTCACGAAACCTCTAAATCGCTGTTTTAATGCTCTACCTCACTAAGGCACAGTATCTAAAACTGAAAACAAGTCACTAAGAAACGAATATCACAAAATCCGAAGCTCAAAAATGTATTGTATATTCGCTATCCTCTTTTGAGTTTCAAGTTAGTGACGCTAGTGTCCCTTCGAGAGTTATTTTTCAGTTTTAGAAACCGTGACTTAGTGTCATAGAGCATTAAAACTGTGGATTAGTGTTTTAGGGCTTTGACTGTGAGCCTGCGCATAGTGCGTTAGAGCTAGTGTTCTTAGCGCATTAGTGAAAATCTAAAATAATTTCGTGTTTCTGTGGGATTTAGTGGTTTAGTGCTTCCAACCAGACCGATTGCACAGCGGCCAGTACAACGATCATTCATGCAATCAAAATAATAACATATAATCAATTAAAAATGTAAAAAAATCTAAATGCATTATCGAATATGGGTAGAGGTGGACGGTTTCACGTCCTTCTTTTTTTGCGGTTCTCCCCATCGCTGGTACACGTCATTGTCGATGCCGATCTGGTCCAGGATCCTGCCGACGACGTTATCCACAAGGTCGTCGATCGTCTTTGGCTTATTATAGAACCCGGGGCATGCGGGCATAATGACGCATCCGGCCCTCTGGGCTTTGACCATATTTTCGAGATGTATTAAATTTAGGGGCATCTCCCGTGGCACTAGGATCAGTTTCCTGCCCTCTTTAAGGGTGACGTCCGCCGCCCGCCCGATCAGCGTATCCGCAAATCCATTGGCCACTGAAGACAGCGTCTTCATCGTACACGGGACGATCACCATCGCGTCCCATTTAAAAGAGCCGCTGGCGATGGGCGACATAAAGTCGTCGTCTGAATAATGAAAAGTAGCTTTATTTAACAGGACATTCACGTCAGTTTCCGTCTCGAACTCCACAAGCTCCCGGGCCGGCTGCGACATCACAAGATACGTCTCTGCGATGCCATCCAGCACCTCTACCAGCCGGATGCCATACTGCACGCCGCTGGCGCCAGTCATTCCGATGATGATCCTCTTTTGCATGGTTCACCTGCCAGGCCATTCATGGGCCAGCTCATTCACAAGCTCGTCGCAGAGCCGCAGCGCTTCATCGATCTCGTCCTCGGTTATGTGATCATAATGTATTCCAGCCACCACCGCTACATTCATCTTTAAGACCTTCGCGAGCTTCTCGGCTGCGACTTTTGCCACGCGGTCGTCCCTGTGGCCGGGCGTCGTGATGACCGATGACGTGGCTATGCCGCCGATGGTCGTTCCCAGAGCGGTCCCTCCGATATGCCCCTTGCCGCCGGTGATCGTGACCAGCAGGTCATCGCCGATCGCGACAGCTTTCAAATTGATCGTGATACGGCCTGACGATCTTGCCATTATCTTTTCAGCCATTTAGCCCTCCTCGCCAAGCTTGATCTGCTTCGGCACTTTTTCCACGTTGAAGTAATCTCTGGCGATCTTCGCCACGCGGTCCCTGTACTCGGGCACGGTGTAAACGCCGAGACGCCAGTCGTTTTCGTATGACTCCTCGATGATCCTTACCATCTGCGACACGTCATCCAGATATTTCAGCTGTTCGTTCTCCATGAGCACCGTGATATTACGCTCCTTGAATTCCGGTATCTTAGGGATGTCGACCAACACATATCCCGGATCGATGCCCGCGATCCGGGCGATCTCGTTCTCGATCTCTTTATGGATTTTCGTGTATTTTACCACACTTTTATCGACTGAGTCGAAGCCTACGTACACCGCTCGCTTGAAGAGGTTACGAGAATTCAAGCGATCGATGATCTCACCGGTATACCCTTTAATGCCCCGCATTTTCATGTTACATGCATAATCGTCCATCATCTGCAGCTCTACCGGATCGATTTCGCTATTCTGTATGGCCCTGTCGAGTGCATGCGAGAACATGGACCCCGCGATGCGGCCCACATGATGATCATATACCGACGGGTACATGAGGAAACGCGACATGAGCAGCGATTCTGCAGATTTTAACCCGCGATAGTTCAGGACGATGTTATTTTCATAAAACCTGATATTGCGCAGCAGGTGCTCATAGTCCACGATACCATATGCGACGCCCGTATAGTATGAATCCCTTATCAGGTAGTCCATCCTGTCGACATCCAGTGCACCAGTGATGATCTGGCCGATCCGTGTCTTGCCCTGGATATGGTTCGCGATCGTGGACGGCTTAATGGAATATTCCTCTAATATGGAGGCGATCTCGGACTTTTCCAGTAAAAACATCACGTCGTCGTGCTTATGGCGGGTGTATTCTTCGATGATATCCTCGCAGTCATGCGAGTAAGGGCCGTGCCCTATGTCATGGAGAAGCGCCGCGATCTCGATCTCCCTGCGCTCCTCCTTGGAGATGCTCTCACAGACGCGGCTGGCCAGGTAATATGTTCCCAGCGAATGCTCGAACCGGGTATGGTTCGCACCAGGATATACAAGGTTCGTCCATCCGAGCTGCTTCACATTTCGAAGGCGCTGCACGATTTTCGTGTCAAGCAGCTTATCGATATGGGGACTGATCTCAATATAGCCATGGATAGGGTCTCGGATCGGGCTCATAGGTATAAAATAAACGCTCGTACTATATTTTACTTACCTACAACTAGCCCGCTTTTTAATGTAAAAGGGCAAATTGTAAATCCCGGGCTATATGTAAAATTTAAAGATCTTGTAGCTGGCATGTATATCCATTTACTAGATAGGGACATTTCATCGCTTAAGTTACTCATCAAAGTGTCAGTGTATTTACGATGAAGCCCAGCATTCTAAAGCCTTATAATTGTTGGCGCCCATAGTGGCTTTATCATGCTATCGATCTTATCGGGCGGCACGGGCACGCCCAAGCTGTTACGCGGGTTCGAGGACTCCGAGAACATATCCGTTATAGTGAACACGGCAGAGGATGTCCTGGTGTCCGGTAATAAGGTCACGCCGGATATCGATTCCGTGATCTATACCATCGCCGGGATAATCGACGATGAGAAGTGGTGGGGGGTCAGGGGTGACACCTTCAATACATTCAAAGCCCTCGAAGCGCTCGGGTATTTTGAGGAGCTTATGATCGGCGATCGCGACAGGGCGACACATATACTGCGTACGGGCTTGCTTAATAACGGTAGCTCGCTCACGGAAGCTACGCTGGAGCTGTGCGACACGTTCGGCGTAAAAACAAGAGTGCTGCCCATGAGCGAAGAGGATATCTCATCGGTCATAGGCACGCCGGAGGGCGACTTGCATTTCCAGGACTTCTGGGTATCCATGCATGGTGAGCCTGAGGTCACTGATGTCCGGCTACTGGGTAACCTGAAGCCAGCTGATGCAGTCGTCGACGCGCTGAACGCCTCGGACGATATTTTCATCGGGCCGAGCAATCCTATCACGAGCATTGGCCCGATCCTTGCACTAGATGGCATCATGGACACGCTGAAGATTAAGTTCGTAGTCGCAGTCAGCCCGTTTATCGGTGATAAGCCCGTCAGCGGCCCTGCCGCGAAGCTCATGAAAGCTAAAGGCTTTGAGCCGTCGACAAAAGGCGTCGCGGAATGCTATAAGGACATCGTGGACGTCTTTATTAAAGACGTGAGAGACGCGACGGATCTTTCCGGCTACGATTTCGAGGTCGCTGAGTTCGACACGCTGATGACGGATAAAGCTAAAAGCAAAGCGTTAGCCGATTTCATGCTGGAAAAGTGTGTATAAGAGCTCGCAAACACATTTATTTTTTCATATCCGACCTTTTTTCAATTGCGTAAATGCATAAGCGTTTTAAACTGGCGTTATTTAATGACTTTCGGGGGATGCCAGGATGCGCGACTTAGCCATCAAGCTTGTATGTCTATTGATCATATTGTTCGTATCCGTAGCCATTAGTGGCCAGACAATGCCGATCGCACAAAACACAGGCGTGGCCGACTGGTCGCCCGTTGAGCAAGTGATGGGCGTGCATGGAGATATTCACCCTGACGGCACGGTAAAATTCAGCATACCAAGAGACCTTAATGTGACGGTCGACGGAGTGAAGCTTGCGCCGGGTGCCGATATGTCATCGGACTTTAGCTTTATGAAAGCCGGCAATGAGACGATGATGGTCGGCGAGATCATGCTAAAGGACGACGAAGTGGCGAGTACGACGAGGATGCTGGCATCCTCGGGCATCGAGGAGACCGCGCTGCATAACCACCTGCTGCGGATGACTCCTCACATTATGTGGCTACACGTGCACGGCTATGGCGATGCGGTCGAGATCGCTAAGGCGATACATAATATCACCGCAGCGAACGGAGGCGTTTTTAGCATGAGCGCTGACAGCGAAGCGCCCTCCTTTAGCATGGACGCAGCAAAGCTGGACAGCATCATCGGCTATAACGGCACGCAGGAGGATGGCGTTTACGCATTCAGCATACCGAGGAACGACGATATACGTATGAATGGCATGGCATTACCGCCCGAGATGGACATATCAACTGAGATATCCTTCCAGCCGTTAGGCGACGGAAAAGCGGCAGCCATTGGAGAGTTCGTGTTGGAATCCGATGAAGTCGAACCCGTGCTGCACTCGCTATCCGGCAATGGCATCGAAGTCACGGCGCTGCACAGCCACATGCTCACGGAAGAGCCCCGGCTATTCTATCTGCATTGCTGGGCTAAAGGCGACACGGAAAAGATCGCACATGCGTTTCATGAAGCTCTAAAAAAGACAAATAGTGATATAAAAAGCTAGAGAGGAAAAGTGTATTCACTTGATCATGTCGATCATCAACATGATGATCTCCGGACCGAGGATTGTCCTCGTCGCAGACCGGGCGTAGCTGGAAAGTGTTACTCTACTCCTCCCTGTATTGTGATCGTCTTCTCAGTAACCGGGATCTTCTTGCCCGACCGTTCCAGCGCCTGGTCGACGACATAACGCACACCGCCACAGCACGGGACTTCCATATGGGCGACCATGATCGATTTTATAGTATGTGTGGAGAAGATCTCGGCCAGTTTCGTGATATATTCGTCAATGTCCGAATCCAGTTTCGGGCAGAAGATGATCACGATTCGACCACGAAGGAACTCTGCATGAAATCCTGCGTAAGCGAATGGGACACAGTCAGCCGAAATTAGCAGGTCGGCATTATCAAAATACTGAGCTGCCGGATTCAGGAGTTTGAGCTGGACTGGCCATTGCCGAAGCTCGGATTCGACATTTTCAGATGGCTGTCGATCTGGATCTGAGGTGTTTCGGGGAATGCTCCTGGCTGCAGATCCAGGGCAGGCTGCGAAAGGCGAGCGGCCGGCGTGCGCAGGTTTTGGGTGGCACGCAGGACCATCATGATCGGGAATGGCGATTTTATGCGCCTTCAGGTATTTAATTGCCTCGTCATACAGTTTAGTCTGCCCATGGCCGGCAAGATGTTCGAGATGAGCCCTGATAACGGGTGCGCCCTGCCGCACGATATTCTCCATAACCGTCTTTTCATCGTATCCTTTAGCCTCACGCTCGATGACACAAATCGCACCCTCGGGACAGGTCCCGATGCAGGCGCCAAGGCCATCGCAGAATAGATCGCTTACTAGCCGCGCCTTTCCATCGATGAGCTGAATAGCTCCCTCGGGACAGTCGGGGATGCAGTCCCCGCACCCCGTACATTTGTTATCATCAATACGGATTATTTTCCGTTTCATAAAGTCGCTCCCTGAATATCCATCCACACAATTACTTCGTATCGTTACGAACTTAAATGGTTTCCGGTAGTATTTTGCTGGCTCTTGTGCGTATCTTCGTAGATAGAAAACAATTTAAAAACACAGCTATAATAGCTTGAAGATAAGATGCACCATTTTAAAAGCCTGGACTATGTTAAAGACGCTTATAAAGCCCGAATCGATCAACTGGCGGATAGTAGAGAAGCCGGGCTGAAGATCGTCGGCACATTCTGCCTGTTCGTGCCGGACGAGATCATTTTTGCGGCGGGCGCCGATCGTATCGTACTGTGTGGGGGCAAGAACGACACTGTGCCAATTGCAGAGCAGTATCTGCCCAGGAACGTCTGCCCGCTGGTAAAGTCCTCCTTCGGCTCCATCGTGAATAACGGCTGCTCGGGCGTAAAATCCTGCCCCCAGTTCGGCATGGCCGACCTGGTCGTCGCCGAGAACACCTGCGATAGTAAAAAGAAGATGTACGAATTATTAGGCGAATATGTCCCGACCTATGTGATCGACCTCCCGCAGAGGCCCGACAGTCCTGAGGCTTTAAATTATTTTTTAGGCGAGCTGGAAAAGTTTAAAGGTGCTATGGAACGGCTTACGGGTAATCAGGTCAGCCAGGAAAAGTTACGGGCGGAAATCAAGTCCTCGAACGAGACGAGACAGCTATTTCACAGGCTCTATGACCTGCGAAAGAGCGATTCGCCCCCTATTAGTGGCAGCGATGTACTAAAGATACTACAAAAACAGTACTTTTTATCTCCTGACCAGGTGAAAAAAGCTCTTCGCATGCTCATCGATGAGGCGGAGGAAGTCGAGGCGAACGGCGAGCACAAGCCGAGGATCATGATCTCAGGGTGCCCGATGCCTGGCGGTAACACCAAGATAACGGATATCATAGAAAATAAAGGCGGCGTGATAGTCACGGAGGAAAGCTGTACCGGTACAAGATCGTTCTGGGACCTGGTCGACGAGGAAAATGACCCTATGATGGCGCTGGCCGAACGCTACTTAAAAATACCCTGCTCATGTATGACGCCGAATGACAGGCGTATCGATAACATTCTGGAGCTTGCGAGTGAGTTTAAGGTAGACGGCGTGGTGTACTATACCCTGCAGTCCTGTCACGGCTATAATATCGAGCGTTATAAAGTACAACAGGCACTGAAGAAGGCCGGGATCCCTATGCTAGCGATCGAGACGGACTATAGTGAGTCGGACGTCGAGCAGATCGGCATCAGGGTGGATGCATTCATGGAGATGCTCTCATGATCACCGTGGGCATCGACGCGGGCTCGGCCACGACAAAGGCCGTACTGGTAAAAGACGGCGAGATGATCGGCTATGTGATACGCCCGACGGCGTTCGATTTTTTATCGGCGGCGGAGAAGGCGTATTTGGACGTGCTTGCCGCTAATAGTATGGATAAAAACGACGTAAGTGGCATCTTCGGGACGGGATATGGCAGGAACGGCATCAAGTTCGCCCATAAGTCGATTAGCGAGATCACGGCCCACGCCCTGGGCGTTTATCACCTGAAGCCGGACATCAGGGGGATCATCGACATCGGGGGGCAGGATAGCAAGGTCATCATTACAAACGGGGGCAGAGTGGCCGAATTTTTAATGAATGACAAGTGTGCTGCCGGTACGGGCAAATTTTTAGAGTATACGGCGAAGGCACTCGAAGTGCCTATTGACGAGCTGGGCCGCCTCGCGCTCGCGTCGATATCGCCGGCCAGTATAACGAGCATGTGTACGGTGTTTGCCGAGTCCGAAGTCATCTCGCTTCGGTCGAGAGGGTTTACGAAAGAGGATATAGCAGCAGGGCTTATCGAAAGCATCGCCAGAAGGGTTTCAGTCATGGGCCGGCAGTTAGGATTGAGCCAGAATGTGGCTTTTGTCGGCGGCGTGGCGAAAAACGCCGGCATCAAGGCCGCTCTGGAAAAAGAGTTGAATGTGACGCTTTATGTGCCCCCCGAGCCGCAGATCACGGGGGCGCTTGGTGCGGCATTATACGGCAAAAAATAATCTTTCTTGATAATCTTCAATATATATTTATACGAAATACGCACACGTAGAGAGCATGCCGAAATATGCCGTTGTCGTCTGCTCGAATTGTAAAAAGTCATTTATCGTGGAGCCCGGCCATAAGACCGTTTCATGCCGCAGCTGTAATAAGCGGCTGGATGCCGCAAGCTTAAAGATATTTTTCGCGTCCGATGATCTTAAGGAAGCACAAATGGCGCGCGGATCGGTCGTCGCGAGCCTGTCGGGTGATACCGCCGGGTTCGAGGAAGCGGTGAAAAGTCTTGGCAGAGACGTCATGGAGCGTATCGGCGAGGATGTCCAGGAGCAGCGCTACCAGGAAGATAAGCGCCAGGTGAACGAGCGTATGGAGGCCGATGCGAGGAAGACAAAAACAAAGGGCCAGCAGGCCATACTTGTGGACGCGTTCGATGAGCTGGCAATAAAGGGAGAATTCAGTATAGAGGCATACTGGGAAAAGATCTCTTCCAAAGGTATTACGAGGCTGAAGTTCGACGCGTGGGTCGATAAGCTCGTACAATCCGGGCTGGCATCGTCCCCCAGATATGGCTATTTAAAAAAGATATGATTTTTATAATATCTACCATTTTAGTTAAAATATCACCGAGGTATTAATGAGCCTATATGAATTTTTTTAGACTGAATACCTGTGACGGATAGACACTCTTCGATCCGGTGATGATGAAGCTGATGATGCATGCGATCGCAGCATAGGGTCCGATGCTCGCCCCGAACATCTCGATGGCCATGATGCTGGAAGCAATGGGTGTTTTCGTCGTGCCCGCCAGCATGCTGACCAGACCTATGGCAGCAAACGTCGGGACACTCAGCCCGGTAACTTCCGCGAACAAGGCGCCGGCCGTCGAGCCGACTGCGAAAATAGGCGTAATGACGCCTCCGCTGCCCCCGAAACCGAGCGTGACAGCCGTGAAAATGATCTTAATGGGGAACGCATACCAATCGATAAGGGTCCCCTTTAAAGAGCTATCGATCAGCCCCGTGCCCAGTCCCAGGTATCGTGTCGAGAAGATCAGCGCAAGGGCTACTAGAATGATCCCGCCGATCAATCCCCTTGTAGGGGCTTTTAGGGGGATCTTCAGCGACATTTTTTCCACCCGATAGAACGTCTCTATCAGGAGGATCGAGCAGATGCCGAAAAAGACGCCTGCCAGGATGACTTCAAAAAAGAATAGGTCATTGAACGGGGGAATGATATTCAAGAAATGATATGTGTACGTTACGCCCAGGAAAGTGGCTACCTGGTAGCTGATAATCCCGGCAATGAACGAGGCTAGCATGACCTCGTATAATAAAGCGCCCACGTAAACGACTTCGATCCCGAAGATGGCCCCGGCGATGGGCGTGCCGAACACGGCTGAAAAGCCGGCGCTGATACCGCAGATCACGAGCTTTTTCCTGTCCGCATCATTCAGCTTGAACACATCGGCGATCGCCGACGAGATCCCGGCGCCGATCTGGGCGCAGGGCCCTTCTTTACCGACCGACCCTCCGAAGGCGATCGTGATGATCGTGGCAACGGCCTTGATCGGGACTACCATTGGGTTGATCTTTCCGGAGCGCTGGTGTACTGCTTCGATGACCTGCTCAGTTCCATGCCCATGTGCTTCCGGAGCCAGGCGCTTCACGATCCATTCTGTCACGAACAGCGCGAAAGGCAGTAGTAAGAAGTAATAGCTATAATCCCCGACCGTCGAGATGCTCCATCCTAATGCCCTGAGAAATATCCCGGTCGAGAGACCCACCACGACACCAATACCCGAGGCATATATGATCCATTTAAAAATTTCGATAAATAGTGTAGTACCCTTGTTTATTATATCCGGATTATCCCATTTTAGATTCATTTATCTAAGCGCCCTAAATAATTTTAAGGTATGACGATTTGATCTCGAGCCATATTCCCTATACGTATGATGATTAATCAATGGTTGCATTATCAATAAATAACCTTTCGGTCAACTACCCAGTCCCAAAGGGCGGGGCTTGCCATTGCCGTAGCATTGGCAGTTTGATGTGTGAGAAGTTTGCTCTCGTAAGAGAGCCTTATTCTCACTGGCCTGTTGACGAGGCCACTACCTGCTATCCGCTTTGCAGCAGACTTGCTGGCTACTTTTCTAAGGATGTTTAGAGCACCGTTAACGTCAGCGTTTATGGCTACACCGGTTATGCTCTTGTATAGTCCTCTTTCTATGCGTCTTGTCTTACCATAGGGTTGTTCATTTATCTCGTCGAATGCAAGAGCATCGGTACGGCTCGTGTATGATTCGTCTATCTCATGGTATTGTATGCCGTAGCGTTCACATTTGCCCCTTAGCTTACGTTTGAACGGGAAGTATGGTATTCCTACAAAGTTCTGGTTGTTCACACGGTCATGATTGATTTCTTGCTTTATCTCTGTCAGTTCGCCAACCACTATATTGCCGATATGCTTCTCCAAGCAAATGTTCACTATGTGGCATACGGCTCTGTTCAGGAACTCGTTTAACTGGTTATTACGCCTTATGGTAAGCCTCGATTGTTTCCGGGTGAATACCTTCTTCATTCCCTGCGTATCCTTGATGCTTTGTAATCTTGACAGTTCTTTGTTATAGTAGCGGTTGAGTGATTTAACATGCTTACCGTCGATGATGGCGGCAGCCCCGTCTACGCTGTTCACAAAAGTAGCAAAGTTGTCAAGACCAAGATCAATGCTAAGGTATTCCTTATCGTCTAGTTCGTGTTGTTCCTGTCCTACATTGTACACATATTCAATCCTGTACGTCTTGCCGCCGTGCACTGGTATCACCCTTATCTCTATCAAGGATGATGGCACAATATACGGTGGTATCTTGAACGTTAGTTCCTTACCCGTCAGACCATACTGCTTCTTATATCCAATAGACATGCCGAGCGTAATGTGATTCCCGTGTACCGCGAACATCTGGTATATCAACGGGAACCTTCCGTTCTTCGGCAGATAGTGCGGCAAGCTAATAGTACGGTTGTAGTTTCCGTCTTTCCGAGCCCTTAACAGGCCGAAGAAACTCTTGAAACTCCTATCCACGACCTTCAACGTCTGCTGTCCCGTGTTGCTGAACATCGTCTTATAGTTCTCGTTGTCTTTGCAGTAATGGTAGTTACTCTCGTATGGTAGGAACTTATCGTTCTTGAAATAGTACTGTCGTGTCATGTACATGCCATAGTTGTACAGGTTCTTCGATGCGAGACACAGCGAGTCAACTATCCTGAACTGCTTCTTAGTTAAGCGTAGATAGTTACTCGTCGTCCGCATCATGTTTGTTATAAATATATAACAAGAAATTGAAATAGTTTTCTGGTTGAGCAGCAAATAAGCGAGGGGCTATTCATCCCCACCCTAAAGGATGGAGTCTTCCGCCCCTCCACGCTCCCCTGTCACAGATAAAAGCTAAACCAACTATTTATGATCTGCAAATCCAACTATGTTATTTATACATATAATATTATAATAAATTTATAGAGATATGATGGTGTGTGTAAGATGCTTGGAGAGGTGGAACTGTCGAAAAAAATGGATAAAGAAGAATATGATAAGCGACTTCCCGATATGAGGCTGAAGCTGGGGGCGCTCCAGAGAGCTATAAACCAGGCGAAAATCCCGACCATGATCGTCTTCGAGGGATGGCATGCATCCGGAAAAAGCCTGATGGTCAACGAGCTACTTAGGGCAATGGATCCCAGGTGTTTTTATATGCATGCCATCGGTGAGCCGACGAAGGGAGAAGCGTTAAAACCCTTCATGTGGCGGTTCTGGAAGAAAACACCGCCCAACGGCATTACCAGTATCTTCGACCAGAGCTGGTATAACCGACTTCTCGAGGAAAAGGCCAATTTTGATGGAAAGAAGAAGCCCCTTTCCTCTCGAAAAGAGCAGGAGGTTATTTCCCAGATCACCGAATTTGAAAAAGTCATGGCCACAGGAGGCGGCAGCGAGCAGGCAAATCCCTATCTTATTCTCAAGTTTTTCCTGGACATCAGTAAGAAAAAGCAAAAAAAGCGGCTGAAGAAGCAAGATGATAACAAAGTATCGGCCTTTCTGGAAAATAAGTCTGGCTGGAAACAGCATAAGAACTATGGCCGGTATAAGAGAGTGATCGACAGAATGATCGAACTCACGAATGCCGAATACGCACCATGGATCATTGTCGAGGCGAATAACTGGCGCTTCGCAACAGTTAAGGTATATGAGTCCGTCATTGACGCGTTCCAGAAAAGCCTACTGCGGGCGAATCCGGCCATGGTAAAAGGTAAAAAGATGGCCGCAGTGGCGCCGATAGAAAAAGAGGTCGCCGGATCAATCCTCGATGAGGTTGACCTGAATAAGTCAATGCCGGATGATGAATATCATGAACGCCTTAAAACCTGTCAAAAAGAGCTGACCGAGCTCCAGATCATGGCTTTCAAGAAGAAATTGCCCGTGGTGATTGCCTATGAGGGCATGGACGCATCGGGAAAGGGCGGTAATATCAAGAGGTTCGCCGAAAGCCTGGATCCCCGTGGCTATGAAGTGATTCCCATAGGCGCTCCGACAGACATCGAAAAGGCTCATCATTACCTATGGCGTTTCTGGATACACTTCCCTTCCAAGGGCTATTTCGCGATCTTTGACAGGACCTGGTATGGGAGGGTTCTCGTCGAGCGTGTCGAGGGGTTCACGCCTGAAAAGTACTGGAGGAAGGCCTATGACGAGATCAACCAGATGGAAGAAGCCCTCTCGGATAATGGGACGGCAGTGATCAAGTTCTGGCTCCATATCGACCCGAAGACTGAGCTGGAGCGGTTCAAATCGCGCGAGACCGATCCTAACAAACAATGGAAGATCGACCCCAATGACTGGAAGGATCGAAGTAAGTGGGATCAGTATATGATCGCAGCCGATGAAATGCTATACCACACAAGCACGACACACGCGCCATGGCACGTCATACCATCGGATGATAAACACTATTCGAGGATCATGGTAATGGACACAATTATCGATACAATAAAAAAAGCATTGTAAATCCGGGACCTTTGGAGAGTTATAGCTTCCAATTGTGCCCTTTTATGATCTCTTCCAGAGCTACAGCCTGCGGTATTGTTCAGGGAAACCCATCCGGGATAAATAAATTTTCACGTTTAAATGCTTTAAGTCATAGCCCGGAGGCCATCTTTATTTCAGGGAGTTGTTTCAGGCTATCAAGTATCTTTCTTGTTATCCTATCCCTTGTATCCCTTCTATCCCTCGCATCGGTTACATACCTCACGCTTAGTCTGATGCCGTTATCGCCGATCCCGACGAATACCGAAGGCTCGACGACCTTCTTCTGCAGGTAATATTTTTCACCCAGGTGCTCGATTTCCGCCCTTGCCTGCTTTGTGGCCGCTGCGGCATCATTTTTTACGATTTCCTCGATGATTTCGACCGCTTTTTTCCAGTCGCTGCCGTATGTCAGCGGGATAGTCATATCCTCAAAAATAAAGTTATGATCCTTGGTATAGTTATTGACCGCCTGCGTCAAGATATAGCCGTTAGGCAATATGGAAAGCCTGCCCGACGGCTGGTCCCCTTCGACCCAGACTTTGATCTCCATGAGCGTCGTATACATCATGCCTATGTCGATCACATCGCCGAACTTGCCATTGATCTCGATCCGGTCGCCAATACGGTACAATCGCGAGCCAAAGATCATGATACCACCGAGAAAATTCCTGAGGATATCCTGTAGTACGATTGCGGCGCCAGCGGCCATCAACCCGAACGTGAGGGCGAGGGTCTGGGTGTTGTTGATCCATATGGCTACGATCCCCAGGACAATGACCAGGTAGCATAGCATCGTGATCGCTTTTCTCAACGTATACCTGGCCCTCGGATCAATGATGCCCCTGATTGCCGCTTTTTCAATGAAAAATTTAAAGAAGAAGTAGATCACGGCAATTGCGACTATCGTTATGATAATCCTATCCAGATATGGGACTATAGAATTAATAGTCGATAGAAGTGACATAAACAAATCGATAATAGACAACCCTTAAACCTCGACAGAATAGGATAGTCACTATGGCTATTTAAATAATATGCAGTTACCAATGATTTTCTTTTTTATCGCCTATTTGCCAGTAGGTAAATATAATATAAAATATAATATATTTTTAGAAATCTTATGCCGAGTATAGCGACTATAGGGGACATTAACGTTGACCTGATAATACCGATCGAGAAAATGCCCATGCCAGGTAAGCAGGTTATAACCACGGACTTTCAAATGCATGGTGGCGGCTGCTCGGCGAACTTTTCTCTTGCCTGCGCCAGGCTCGGAATGGATATCCATCTGTTTGGCAAGGTCGGTGACGACGTGTTCGGTACACATGTGCTCGTAGAATTAGAGGATAATAAAGTAGATACGAGCAACGTTCTACTAACTAATAAAAAGACTGGCGTTACCATCGCGATGATACAGGGTATAGAGCGCTCGTTCATCACATTCAGGGGCGAGAATGCCACCTATTGTCTGGCCGATATCGACGTTTCGAAGATAAAAGCCGACATCGTACATCTTCCCTCATACTTTTTAATGGATGGACTACGATGTGACTATGCT
>CAVTVW010000002.1:0-336559 GCA_963738255.1 uncultured Methanocellaceae archaeon
GTTTCCTTTAAATGTAGATATTATATGTTTTTAAAAGCTTAAAATCTAAAAATATGGGTATATCACGAAAGAATTTATATACTAGGGATTGATTATTTAGTTTTAGATATGCGGATTGGGATCGATATGTACTCTTGTTATTTAATAACAAGGGCTGCATCCTTTACAACCCTTTCGTTGTAAAATCCCCGATTTCATCCGCCAGGTGGAGGAATATTCAAATGGCAAACAAATTCTCAAAGAATGATGACGCAGTCTCCGCTGTTATCGGTGTTATTCTGATGGTAGCGATCACAGTCATCTTAGCAGCCGTTATTGCTGCGTTCGTATTCGGTATGGGTTCAAGCATCAAGAAGACCTACGTCGTATCGTTCACGATTGACAGGACGTCTGATGGCGATATCGTTATTACAAACACCGGTGGACCAGATGTTGCTAAATTAGCTACAACAGCGACTGTCACACACCCGATAGTATGTTTCAGCAGGTGTTGGAACTACGACCCTATTAGGAGTACGAGCATCGGATGAAGATGTTCTGGTGGATGTTGGCGGATCACTCACGTTATCCGGCACGGACTATCCAGCCACGACCCATGTAATTGTGTCTGGTACATTCAAGGATGGATCATCTACGGTATTATCCACCGCAGATGTGTAAACAACTAATATAAATAGGAGCAACCCAAGTGGTTGCTCTCAAATTATATTTTTTAAAAAAGGGGATAGATTTAAATGAAAGATGATGCTGTCGCTGAAGTTGTCGGTGTTATTCTTATTATCGCGATTACTGTTGTTGTTGCGGCAATTGTGGCAGCATTCGCAATGGGTATGGGATCATCAATAAAGAAACCATATATGGTCTATTATACATTAGATAGATCAACTCCAAGTACCAATATTATTATTACGAATATTGGTGGTCCAGATATAGCTTTGTTACAAAAAGTTGAGATAAGCTACACAAACAATCTGGGCCAACAAACCAATTTTGCCGAGCCTGCTGCTATTAAAACAAATAATCTTGGGCTATGCAAATGGTGATCTTAGTATTCAGCCATCAACAAGTTTAGAATTAGACTCATCTATTGTAAAGCCAAATGGTAGTTGTCGTGTGATTGTACGTGGTACATTTAAAGATGGTAGCAAGCAAGTGCTCATGCAGGGCGATATATAAATCATGTTAATCTGATTACAATTACAATTTAATAAAATAATACGAAATAACGTTTATAAATCGATTTTTATAGATTAATTCTTCGATTTATAGCATTAATTATCAACATTTTGATACATACACAGACCACTTTCTAGGTTAATCGTTCGAACATTAACTAATTATAAATAGTAGCAATAAAATGAATTAATAGAGTGCTTGGGGTATTATCGATGGATAAAAAAATATTAGTTTTCACATTAATATGTGCAATAATTCTTGTAAGCGGTTGTACGAGTACGGATTCAAATAATTCGTCGATAAGTAACACAAATAATACCTCAATAGCCAATTCAAACCTAAATTCTATCAATACTTCTAATAATATACCATTGAAAATGACTCCAGGCACGAAATATAACGTCACTATTACCATGAAAAATATCGGGGCTACACCTTGGAACTCGAATAATATCACATTAGGTCTGGCTGTTGATAGTAATAATGAAGCTGTGCTTTTTAGCAATAACACAACTCAAATTTTTATGAAACCGAAAACTGTCATTAAGACCGGTTCGAATTATACATGGAATTTTACAATTGTAGCACCTGCATATCCTAACAACTATACGTTAATGTACCAGCTGATAGCCGATAATACAACGAGGTTCGGAAATATTACTGTGGTGAATGTAACTAATGGCAAGTATACAGGTCCGGTAACATTATAAATCTAATACCAATATCGACAAGTATGTACGCCGGTAGCACATATCTTGTAAATATAAAAGTCAATAATACAGGTAAAACTACCTGGTACGATTATGATAAGGTAGCTTTCGCAGCTGTAGACTATGATAAAAATAATGCTTCAGATTTTGGGGCCAATCTACGGTTTTATCTGAACCCTGGTAGTCATATTTCTCCTGGCGGCCAAGCCCAATGGAACTTTACCATGACTGCGCCGAAAGATCCTGCTACTTACATAATCAGATATCGTATGGTTAAATGCGAATCTGAATGGTTTGGAGATACATTTAATGTTACTATTAAAGTAAGTCCTACTCCTGTACCAGCTAAATACACATTGAAACAGGTAGATATTCAGTTTACATTTTTATACATAAATCAATAGACTAGTAAATCTAAACTGATTTAGTTATATTTTTCAACAATCATTGATTATACGATTTTGTAAAATTCCATATCCGAAAACGTCTTATTGCTTGTCGCTTATTCTATCTTGGTGTCTTAATGGTCGAGGTTCTGGCTGATGTGGGCGGCAGCCCTGGAAAGGATTGCCGGGGATTTTGCAAATACTGTTACTTCAAGCTCGTCAAGGAAGTCCCGGCCTTTGGCTGTAAGCACTGCATGCCCTTCCAGAAAGGCTGCGACTACTGTACCCGCGGCATTAAAGAGCAATACGAAGGCTTCAAGCCTCTCATGATGGTCGCCGGCGACATCCAGCAATCCCTCATGTTCACGCCCGGTGTAGACAAGATCACCATAAGCGGCGGCGGTGACGTAAGCTGCTATCCGGAGCTTAAAGAGCTCGTCCAGTTCCTGGCACAATTTAACATTCCCATTCATTTAGGCTATACGAGCGGTAAAGGGTTTGATGGCGCCGACGACGCTGATTTCTACATTGCCAACAACGTTAAAGAAGTCACTTTTACCGTTTTCTCCGCAGACCCGAAGAAACGCAAGGAATACATGAACGACAAGCATCCGGAACAGTCACTGGAAGCACTACGCAAGTTCTGTAAGTCCTGTGATGTCTATGCCGCTTCAGTGCTCATACCCGGTGTCAACGACGGTGAGGATCTGATCAAGACTTGCGACACCTTAGAAAAATGGGGCGTAAAAGGCGTCATTCTCATGCGCTTCGCTAATTCCGAGGATCAGGGCTTGATCTTACAAAATGCTCCCGTGATCAAAGGCGTGAAACCACATACCATCGAAGAATTCGAGGCCATAGTCAAGGATATCGCGTCTCGCTACAAGTTCCGCGTCACCGGCACGCCGCTGGGCGATCCCAAGCTAGGATCGCCATTCGCGATACGTCACGACCCGAAGAAGCTATTAAAACTGCCGAAAGTGACCAAGGAAGCTACGTTAATATCGGGCAGCGTCGCGGCGCCAATGCTAAAAGAGATCTTCGATAAGCTAGGTGGTACAGTCAATGTGGCTGCGACGAAAAAAGATATCGCCTGCTTAATCACGATCAAGGATATTAAAGCCCTGGATCTGAAAGACATTAAAGACACTGTCATCATACCCGGGCGGGCTTTGGTCTTCGATAAGGAGACAGAAGAAGTATTATCAGCAGACGGCGTCGAACGATTCGTACGTAGAGGCCCTGACCGGCTTACGGCAGATGGCGAAATGACCATATGCATGAAAAAGGCGGAGATCATTGACTTTGAGATCGGCGCGTTCACTGAGCTGATCGAATTAATAAACGCTATAGGACTTCCACCAAAGAAAAAATAGTGGCTATATTTGCCTATTTTTTAGATGGCATTTTTTTACCGGTAGATATAGCTCGTATTTTATTAATAAAATAATCTCTGTATAAAATTACTAATCCTAGCGCGATAATGACAACGATCATCTTATTAATATACACGGCAAGGTTAACCCCTGAAATACTCGCGATATAATACGTGGCCACATTGGGCATATACTCCATGAACAGCAGGAATATCGCCACGATCAATACATTGTTCTTCGTCATGCTGTAAAGCCAGACAGCTATGAATGGTAATGCAAATTCTCCTACGATCATGATAGCAATGTTCGGATTATTGATTAACAAAGGGACAGATGCAAATACGGTAAATACGCCCAACATTGCTGCGGAGATCAATGGGCTATATTGTTTAAGCAGACGCGGTAATACGTATCCATATAAGCCTATTGCCAGGCTCAGCGACCATACTATGATGAATATTGGAATAAGTGCCGCGCCGGGTATATTCCCGATCACTGGAATCCAAATATTCCACGGGACCAATGTGATTATTGAATTTGCGGTAAGTGAAGATAATTCAGTCTGGGACATTGCTTGAGGAATATGAATATTCCAGGGAAGCAAAGATAACCCATAATTTTTCGGTATAGTATTTCCCGAGAGAACATAAAATATTGCGGTTAGAAGTTCTATAAGGATAGGTAAGGCTATTGCAATAATATACCATCGTATGCCTGTCTTCCAATTCAATAAGCCTTTTAAAGATTCTGCGGCACTTTTCCAGCCTTCGACTACTATGAGCATGATAAGTGCCACGATCGCAGGGCATAAGAAATAGATCAAGCTCAAAACGACCATTGATCCAAGGGAATTATACTGGATCAAGCCATTTAAGATCAGGTACATATCGCTTGTTACTGGAAACTGGGGGAAAAACATGCCGATTCCTGATAAAATAAGCTCCATTATGATCAATGATATAAGAACGATCAAGATCAAGAAGATAAACAATTGGTATTTACCTATGATTTTCATAATATCCTTTGATTCATTACTCATAAATTACACCGCAAAATATTGTCAAATTGCCTATTAACCTATTATGTCAAATATTTAATTTACTTATTGGTTACTAAGAAAGCGATTAGTAGTCAACACCTAATATTGGCACGAACAATCTATAGAACTTTTGCTCTTACAATTGCTGTGTTGAATATTGTTCGCCATTTGGTTTGTTGTCTGTCCATACGGTAGCACGAAGACACGAAAATTTTTTTAGTATTAACACTAAAATTCTAAAACTCTAGAGCACGGTTAAATTCCGAAATGAACAAAATCACTATTAAATGTCTAAATGCTCTAAAGCACTGTCTAAGAAACTAAGGAAGCGTCTCTAAAGCTCGAACTGCACCAATATGAGAAACAAATGTATTCTTGTTTGGGGTCTGCCATCCGGTAAACGGATGGCAAACTAACGTTTCTGTTAGTGGTATTGATCGATCGCATTCGCTTAGATATTAAAATGGGGTATGGATTGCTAGCATGCATTTGTTTCTCATATTGGTGCAGTTCGGGCTTTAGGGGAACTTGCTTAGTTTCTTAGACCGTGCTTTAGAGCATTTAGACATTTAATAGGGATTTAGAGATTTTCACGTTTTAACAGTGTTCTAGAGCTTTAGAATTTTAGTGTTAATACTAAAAAATCTTAGTGTCTTTGTGCTACCGTATGGACAGACAACAAACCAAACAATAAACAATATTCAACACAGCATCTTACAATACCAAAATATTCGTCTATTTTTACACAAACGGATTGTATGGAGTACATTCCAATTTTTACCACATAAAATATAAATAGTCCCTCAGCCTCATTTATTGTATTACATATATATCATTCTATAACAAAAAATATTAACGATTTCAATGATTATAACTGTGAGGGGGAACGACTAAGGTAATGATAAAAAAGCAAGATAATAACGGCTACAGTCTCGAAGAGATCGAGCAAGAAGTCGAATCCATGATCAAGGATGGATTACTCGAAAAGCGTGGCGATGGCCTTTACCCCACTGCACTTGGCGATTTTTTACTTGTATATAACGAAAAAGTCGAGATGGGCTTGATAGAGCCCGGGTATAAGTCATGGGAAAAGGAGTATATCCGCTTTATCGAACAGCGTAATGATACGTATATCATATATGAAGCATAACACGCCGAATTTCGATAAATATCAAAAATGGCTCTGATCATCTCGATTTAATAACTTTTTCTCGAGCGCTGTACATATCAATTCGCTATTATGAAAAATGAATTAAGCAAGATTCAGGATAATTCAGTTTCACAAAGGACGCCATCTTTCATAATTACAAAACCTGTATCTATAATAATATCCGGGGATAAAAAGAGAAAATCCCGGTGGGTCATGCTATTATTCTCACCGCCGATCATGTCAGTATTCTGCCCGAACGCGATGTGCACGGTGCCGGCAGCTTTTTCATCCTCCAGCATCAAGCCGGTCAGCCGGGCTTTCGGGTTCAGCCCGATCCCGAACTCGCCCACAAGGCTCGCGTCGTCGTCCACGCGTATCAGTTCATCGACCGTGCGGACAAGCTCCGTGCTCTGAGAATCCAGTGAAATGATCTTTCCATCTTTCACCTTTATGATCAAAGGCTCTTTAACACTCCCAAGGTCGCCGATGCTACCATCGCAGACGATCGTCCCGCACATGCTGCACTCTACGGGAGCACACCATATCTCGCCCGCTGGCAGATTTCCCATACGGCCTTTTTCAATTGTCAGGTCATGCGAGAAGCCTCTTCCCTCGATGCTAAACGTAATGTCAGTGCCCGCCGCCGATGTGACCCGGACACTCTTGACATCCCGGAACTTTTGTTCCAGTCTCAGGGCTTTTTTCTTGATCGCCCCAAAATCTGCGGTCATCGGGTACTCGACCATACCCATGGTGATGTCCGGCGAATGCCCGACTCTGGCACCATACATGGATTCTTCGCCATGCAGGCTGATCCGGAACGGCGTCTCTGCCGCAATGCCCTTGAACTGGTTAAAAACAAGGTCTGGCCGGGCCATGCCAAGCAATTCAGCCAGATCATCCGGTGTTGACGTCAGGGGGCGCTGTGATCCGGGAAGCAGGTACTCATAAACCGTCACTCCTTCCCTTTCCAGCGCTTTTCCCGTGATGTCGCATACGTCTTTAGCGTAGTCATCGTATACGATAAGCGCCACTTCGCCTTTCCGGATATCCATGATCTCTTTTAGCGAAATGCGCAGCTTATTTACGAGATCGCTCATCGTCAGTACCTTAGCTTTTTCTCCATCTCCTTGATCATCGGGTACTCGTCGATGCCATAGTAGCCGAGCTCTCGCGCAAGCTCATCGGCCATATACTTCTGGCCGCTGCTCCACATGTTCTTCATATAGTCGCCGCTTGCTTTATTATTCCACCACTCGTCGCCAAACTGCTCCACCAGGACATTACGCAGCTGTACCTCGAACATCCAGGCGCGCAGGTAGCCCGCCGAGTAGAAGCCCGCGTCCAGGTCGTACAGGTACTGGTTCTCGGGGTTCTTGAACTTCAGCGCGTCCTCCAGTGTAGAGGCATATATCTTTTCCGGGTGCGAAGCACCGCTATGCAGCTCCAGCTCGTATAAAAGCTTGGCCGCATAGCGCCTCACCATAAAAAGCTTCTGGAAAGTGTTGAATTGCACGATATTCGTAGCGTCCTCATCGCTGAGCGAAAGCTTCGACAGGAGCCAGGTCTTGTCCTGTGTTATATGCTCGAACAGGAACGCATATGATTCCGTAACGGATACATCGCCGAGGCATTTGAACTCGTAAGGCATTCTCGTGTCAACGTGGCTGAAATGCTGAGAGTGGCCCATTTCATGTAAGAACGCACGGTAATCATCCATGCCTCCCTTGGGCATGATGCAGAGCATGACCTGCTCGGGGACCCTGATGGGGCTGCAAAACGCGCGAGGGCTCTTCCTTTCGCGCGCTTCCGTGTCCAAATGGATGTTGGGGTTCTCACTTAAAGGTAGGCCGATTCCGGCAAGCGTATCCTCTGCGACTCTGATCAAGTTCTCCTGCGCAAAAAATTTATCATATACTTTTGCCCTGAACAGGAAGCCGATATCATGCTTTCGCACGTCGCCCAGGCTCAGGTTCAGGACGTTGTTGCAAGCGTTCTTGAAATATCTCGTATACAGGCGGTCCGTACGCGCCAGCACGTTCTGCATCTGCTTTTTTAGCGCAAAAAGGTCGATGCCTTTGATATCCATACACATGTCCACGTAATTCTTATATCCGAATTCCTCGGCGAGCTCGTGCGACTTCTCAAGCTCTTCGAGGCGAAGCGGGTTTAGCTCGTCGAAAACCGGGTTACGTGCCTGGTCGATAGCCTCACGCTTATTGCGGTCGGGCTCATTGCCGAGGAGGACCGCGGTATACCTGAAAGGTACTTTCTTACCATCGATCTCGATCTCAGTCTTAGTCTCGGCCGTGTCGACCTTATCCGAGATGTCCGCCGTCTTTCTTCCGATAAATCCTTCTATTAATTGTGCATAGAGGTAATCCATCCTGCGTCTTTCTACACCGTGATGATATGGCGCCCTGTTGCTTACCTCATCGATCAGCCGCTCATCCGTGAACACATGATCATAGCGCGCATATATAGCGGACGTGTTCAAGTCGTCCTTCTGGCCTGAGCCGTTCTCATATATCTCTCTCTCGATCTCTTCGGTGAACTTCTCAAGATCAGCCCGGATCGCTTCAATGTCCTTCATAAATATGACCTGCCTTCCGATCCATAAAAATGACAATCGGCAGTTTAGCTCAGTAAAAATATCCCTAAGCCACCATAAGCCTTTCGACAATGCAAAGGATTCGATGTTTTGTACCTTCAATGGTTCCATGTTTATTTCTCTATCGTTTACGCGATCATTGGTTAGTTTGTTGTCTGTCCATACGGTAGCACGAAGACACTAAGATTTTTTAGATTATTTAATACTAAAAGACAAAAACTCTAGAGCACGATTAAAACGTGAAAATCTCTAAAACTCTATTAAATGAATAAACTCTCTAAAACACGGTATAAGAAACTAAGTAAGTGCCCCTAAAACCCGAACGGCACAATCATAAGAATCAAATGCATACGAGCTGACCATACCCCATATTATAATTCATGTGGATACGATCGATCAAGCCCAATTGATAGAAACGATCATTTGCCATCCGTTTACCGGATGGCCGATCCTAAAAGAGGAATACATTGGATTCTTAAATTGGTGGCATTCGTTTTTTAGGGGCACTTACTTAGTTTCTTAGAACTGTGTTTTAGAGCGTTTATTCATTTAATTGTGCCTTCGAGTTTTCACGTTTTAACAGTGTTCTAGAGTTTTTGTCTTTTTGTGTAAACACTAAAAAATCTTTGTGTCTTCGTGCTACCGTATGGACAGACAACAAACTAACCACTAGACAAAGATTTACTATCTAAGTCCAGAACTACTGGCCCTATATAATATCAAGAATAATGGCTTTTAAAAATTTAGGACCTTCAGCGGCCGTAAGCGAGGCGCTCGGCCATGATCTCCGGCAGGCCTTCTTTAATGATGGTTTCCTGGACCTGTTTAAAATCGTATTTGACCCGCTTGACCCCGAAATCATGGCTTACGGTATCGTAGATCGCATAGGCCGCATTATTGTCGCCATCGCGGGGCTGGCCGACACTGCCCGGGTTTAAGACCCTCTTCTCGCCACAGAGCTTGTACACGGGCACGTGGGTATGGCCGAAGGCGAAGACCTTTTGCTCGATGGTATCGAAGATGCCGCAGATCTTTTCCTGGTCATACTCGAAGGCTAGATCCTTCATGCTGTTCGGATTGCCGTGGTGGACAGTCACGCTGTCCAGCTCGATGTGATCGGGCAGCGTTTCAAGGAAACGCATGTTCTCGCGGGTAAGCTGCGAGACCGTCCATTTCAGCGTCTGCGCCGCTTCATGGTTGAACCACTGGATATCGCCGGTGACAACGGCTTTATCATGCTCGCCGGACACGCAGTGGATGTTTTTTTCCATGAGTAATTCGATGGCCTCGTTGGGGTACGGATTATAGCCCACCAGGTCGCCTGCACAGATGATCTTATCTATGCTACCCATGTCCTTCAGGACTGCTTCTAGTGCGACTACATTAGCATGAACGTCAGAGATAAGGCCTATTTTCATTTTTACTAAAAACTCCTGCGTCAGTCTTTTTGAATTAATGTGACTACTCTCATAAATACTTTATATTTGTCATAGTAATTAAATTGAAGGCAAAATAACATCTATCTCTATTAAAACCCATGTATTTTGATCGCTTATTTCACATCTACCACTCGAAAAAATGACCGTGACTGTGTTCATGCTTACAATTACTGTGTCAGCCGGATATAAAAATAGTTGAGAAAATTGTTATTTGATCTTGACGCGCTCTCCAGTGACCCGGTATATTGTCCATGATGAGATCACGCACGCGTGGTCCGCAGTCCGCTCCATGTACATGGCTACAAACGATAGATGTGATGCCATATCGATATATGAAGGATGCCTGACCATATCGTCGATGAGCGCGCGCCTGATACGATCATACTGCGAGTCCACCAGATCGTCGCGGGCCCCCATGCCTCTTGCCATTTCTAGATCCCTGGTCACGAAGGACTTAAGGCTGTCCTTCACCATCCCATTGACAAGCGCGAACATGCTCATGATATCTGCGATCTCGGGCAACAGCGGCTCCTTTTCAATGCGAAGCGTGATCTTGCTGATGTCCCAGGCATACCGGGACAGCCGCTCGAAGTCCGTAAGGATACGAAGCGTAGTAATAATAAAGCGCAGGTCCGAGGCCATCGGCTGCTGTAGCGCCAGCAGCTCGATACATTTATTCTCGATCTCCATTCTCTTCTGGTCGATCTGCTTACTACCATCGAGCACCTTCTCGGCCATAGTCCGGTCCTCGCTTTCCAGCGATTTTAGAGATTGCGATATGAGTTCCATGCACTCGTCGCCCAGTCCCATCAGATCATTCTCGAGTTCCTCGATCTGCTGTAAATAGTGTTCTCTCGACATTGCTAAACCTCTTATCCGAACCTGCCCGTAATATAATCTTCCGTCCTCTTATCCTTGGGGTTCTCGAAGATCTGCTTCGTTTCACCAAACTCGATGAGCTCGCCCATCAGGAAAAACGCCGTCTGCTCCGATACACGCGCAGCCTGTTGCATGTTATGTGTGACAATTACGATCGTGTACTGCTTTTTCAAGGACTGCATCAGGTCCTCGATCTTCGAGGTCGCGATCGGGTCGAGCGCCGAGCAAGGCTCATCCATGAGGATCACTTCAGGCTCGACAGCCAGACAACGTGCGATGCAAAGCCTTTGCTGCTGGCCGCCCGAAAGGCTCATTGCCGACTCGTGCTTTCGGTCCTTCAGTTCTTCCCAGAGCGCAGAATTCTTCAGGCTTTTATCCACGATGGCATCAAGCTTTGCCTTATCCTTGATCCCATGTATCCTCGGGCCATATGCAACGTTGTCATAGATTGACATTGGGAAAGGGTTCGGCTTTTGGAAGACCATGCCCACGTCCTTTCTCAACTCGACGACGTCGACGTCAGGATCGTAGATATTCTTTCCTTTAAAGTTCACGTTTCCATCGACGTTAACGCCCAGTATTAGGTCATTCATGCGGTCTAGGCATTTTAAGAACGTGGACTTTCCACATCCGGAAGGGCCGATGATCGCTGTGATACTGCGCTCAGGAATGCTGATCGAGATGTTCCTTAACGCTTGCTTTTTACCATAGTACATGTTGAGATCGGTGACTTTAAAAATATCATTTTTCACTTCAGCCAATCTTCCACCTCCATATTATCAGGCGAGCGATCATATTTATGATCATTACAATCGCTATGAGAACGAGTGCCGTAGCAAACCCGTTGGCTTCCGGTACAATGTTCGGGAACTGGAACATATTGTATACCGAAATTGACAGGACTCCCACAGGCTCCTGGAACGGGCCGAGCTGGATGCCGAAAGGCATCTTCGGATTCGCCAGGACCTCGAGCGCCGGGTAAAATTGCGAGTAGCCGGCCGTTAATATGACAACCGCCGATTCCTCTGCCGAGCGGCCGATGCCGAGAACTATGCCTGTCATAATGCCTGAAAGCGCAAACGGGATCGTTATCTTCTTTATCGTCGTCAGCTTCGTGCCGCCCAGGGCGTAGCTTCCGTCCTCAAGGTCCCGGGGTACGACGGAGATGGCCTCCTCGGCCGCACGTTCGATGACCGGAATGATCATTATCGCCATCGTGAGGGCTCCCGATAATAAAGAAAAACCTCCCGTTAGCGGCTTAAGGTAAATAACGATGAATAGCATCCCGAACACGCCGAGCACGATGGACGGCATACCTGACAGGATGTCCAGCATGAAGCTTATGGACTTCGTGGCAAAATTTTCCGTGCTGTACCGCTTCAGGTATATCGCGGTACCGATCGCTATGGGCGTAGCGAATATCACCGATAGGAGTGATAAGCTGATCGTCCCGACAATGGCATTCGCTATTGCCTGCCCGTAGCCCGGCGTCTTTACCTCAGGTGTCGTCAGGAAATAGAGGCTTAGTGCCGGAAGCGCCTCGATCGCGATCTTTCCAATGATCAGGACGAGTAGTAGCGAAGTGACCAGAGCAGCCGCGCACGTGATCACTACTGAGATCTTTTCCTCCAGCCGCCTGCCTTTCAATTCCATTTTTTCCTGCCTCCGATATACCTGGCTGCCGCAGCAGTGATGATCTCGAATACGATCAGGACAGCCGCGATGCCGAAAAGGGCACTTGTCGCCTCCGGGTCTGCAATATAATATGGTATGTCATTGAGAATTTTCGACGTCATCGCATAACCGGTATCAAGCAGGGATCCAGGCACGTGCATTTGTCCACCGAACAGCATCACTATGGCCATGGTCTCGCCCATCGCCCTCATGATGCCAAGCACTATCGCCGCTATGATGCCCGACGAGCCTACCGGCAGGACAATCTTCTTTATTGTTTCCCACTTCGTGGCCCCCAGGGAGATAGATGCCTCCTTATATTCTCTGGGCACCGATTTGATCGCTTCTACGGAGAGCGAGGTGATCGTCGGCAGTATCATGATTGAAAGGATCGCGGATGCGAGCAATAATCCCAGTCCTGTCGACGGCTGCAGGTTTCGGAAGAACGGTATGAACCCCAGGACAGAACTAATGAACGGGTTAATGTTAGACCTGAATATCCTCTCGAGAACGAATAGCCCGAATATGCCGTATACGACCGACGGGATGCCTACCAGCAGCTCGATCATCGGTCTTAGTATTTTTGCGACGATGGGGGGCGAATATTCAGCTAAAAATATCGCGGTCAAAATACTGAGCGGACACGCGATGATGATCGTGGTGATTGTCAGAAATATGGTACCGGCAATGAATACGGATATGCCATATATGTGCTCGTTATAATCCCAGTTCGAGCCGGTTATAAAGCCCAGGCCCTCCTGCTGGAAAACCGGTATTGCTGTATAAAACACAAAGCCGACCAAAAATACAATGATACAGGCTGTAAATATCGCGCAAAGGAGAAATACGATACCTGCCTTGTCGAGTTTATTTCGTCGTATTTTTTTTAATCTCGACCCTGCCTTCGCATTAATTTCATTTACATTGTTCGATTGTAGCTCATCGATCATTAACGCAATTCCCCTCTGGTTTTTATAAAAAACGGATGAGGTCGGCATTGCCGACCTCAAAATAATTCGGGTTTTACATACTGTTTATATCTTGCATGCTGAAGTACCCGCACTGCTGGAACGCAAACTCGTTGTTCGAGTTCATCGCGAAGTCAATGTAGCTCTTCACGATTCCAGTGGCCGGGCCATTCGTCAGGTAGTTCAGTGGGCGGACGAGCTTGAGCGGATAGTAAGTAGAGCTGTTCTGCTTGGCGAAGTAATCCTTCAGCCCGCCTTTTATGCTGCTGTCCGAGGGCGTGTATGATTTACCGCTGCTGTCCTGTGCCGGCACGAGCTGGATGCCAGTCGCACCATGCGTGAACCCGAAGTCCACAAAGCCCAGTCCGTTGGGGTCACCCTTGACTGCTGCGAGAACACCATCGTTGCCGTTCGCTGTCCTCAGGTTGTTTGAGGTGTTAGCGTAGATGTATGTCTTGTTGGCAAAGAGGTAACCGCCGAACGAATCCGCCGTTCCGGAAGATTCCGCACGAGTGTAAAGCTCCTTGATACCTGCGCTGGCCAGGCTCGCTACAGGTTTGCCGCTTGCATAAGAGTCTGATATATCCTTGATGCTGAAGCCGCCTGCCGGTACAGTAACGCCGGAGCCTGCAATTATGGCCACGCCGGAGCCGCCGATCGTGTACATCGTGATGTTCGGGTATGTCTGCATAGTGGCTGCCGGTACCATCTCGGATGCCGCGCCGATGTCGAACGTTCCCTTGCCAATGCCCACTTCACCAGCGCCAGATCCGCCACCCTGGACAGTGATCTTTACGCCAGTGTTATTAGCCATGAATTGCTTCGCGATCAGGTCGCTCAGGGGCTGAACGGTGGTCGAGCCGCCGATTAATATAGAGCCTGAGAGCGGTACCATTGTAGGTGTTGCTACCACTGTAGCAGCTCCCGATGGGGTCGGAGTCGGGCTTGGGCTGGTACATCCCAGCACAAGCGCGGCAATACAGATAAGAACTACTGTAGAAATTATCGCAGTTATTTTCTTACTAATCATGTGATTGTTCACCGTATCGATACATACAGATACAGGGTGTTAAATATAACCTATGTACCGTATATATTACTATATACAATATATAGTAATAATTTCAAGTTAAAACTATCGATATTATCCATTAATAAAACGGCAATCGCAGGTAAAAATTCTAGTAATATCATATTGGATGATAAATATATAGATTTTATAATAATTATAATAATCGTTTTTTATGATAATATGATTAAGTCTTGTGATAAAAATATATATTTTTCATGCGCCAACCGCATTTCTTGCGGCTAGCGAGGTCTTTACCTGGCAGTCCACGTTTCCCTGGCGGCACTGATACCAGAATACACAATCCATGCACTGGCTGTCCTGAATGGAGCCTATGATGCATTTCTTGTCAGCTGCGTCATTTTTCATTTATTTTCACCTGATACATACATCGAATCGAGCTGATATATATGTTATTGATATAAACTATATATTGCTATATATAAATGCGTTATAAAAAAGTGAATTATCCTTCTACGAGGATCCTGAAACTGCGGAGTTGATTGCGATCTCTGCGATGTTACATCCATAGTCGGCCACCCTGTCGATACTGTCCAGGATGATACCCAGGGGCACCGCCACCTCAGAGTCAAGCTTAATGGCATCGCCTTCCATCTTTACGATTTGATTTGCCAGCTCGGTACGCTTCATGAATGTCGTGTTCGCCAGGTTGATGTTCCGCTTAAAAAGGGCATCTATGGCATCCTCGACGATCTTCATGGAAAGGAGGTTAGCCTCTTCGATCTCTTTCATGACATGGGCGGGTACATTTCTTTCGCCTATCTGCATGACCATAAGACAGATCTTATTCGCGTGGTCGCCGATACGCTCCAGCGGATACGAGGAAAGGCGCATGTCGAGGTGCTCCTCCATGGTCATGTCAAACTTATCAGCGATAGATATGTCTCGCATGACCATCCGGAATTGTTTCGAAACAAGTAAGAATAGCTTATCGACCTCACCGTCTCTGTTCGCCACGTCGTTCGCCAGGTCGAAGTCTTTTTCCCTCAGCGCCCTTATGGCATTTTCCTGCATAGCCCTCGTGATCATGAACATACGCTTAATGCTTTTTTTGACAGAAAGCTCCGCGGGGTTTAAAATATCCTGCAGAACGATCTTATCGAGTGTCTCTTCGATGATCTCCGGGCCGATGAGCATGTTGACGGTTTTACGTACCGTGTCGCGCTGCTTCGACAGGATCTTCGGGGCTTTTAGCTCTATTGATGTAAATCCTGCTATATAGGCACCAATGATCTCTCGTATCAGGTTGTCGCCGTCTTTGTTCTCAATATATATGGTCTTCGTGTGATGGACTTCAGATAGATTTTTCGTCCTTACCGACAGCGAGCCGTCTGGCTGCGGCATAAGGGAAACTTCATCCCCTGCCGAAAGGTTGACTTTGTTGACCCATGATTTTGGGAGTGACACGATCAGAGTCGTGCCGCCTGTGAGCTGAACTTTACGGGTTTCCATGACTTATCCCAGCATAATGAAAATATCTATAGACATTCCATATTATATAGGTATCATATATAAACTATATATTTTTGTTATGGGATATCGCATTAGGATCATCACATTTTATGTCTTACTAGGCAAAGATCCGGACCGGTTTTTGCCGGACACGCCGGGCGAGGTAAAAGAACCCCGGCGAGCCGGCCACCAGCAGGGCATAGGCGTCTTATGGCAATCTTCATCACAGAGGTGAATCTATGGTTTGGTGGTTATTTTTGCACGCTTTAAATGCCTTTATGAAGTAATCAATTACATTTGTGCTTTTAATTTAACCTATATATTCTATATTCATCTAGATAGTAATATATAAAATAAGACGCGATATTATCCTGAATCTTTTAACATATGACTCTTAACAATATAGCCTTAATCATTAATCTACATATTTTATATATTATTTATATTAAAATAATCCATGATGCTATGCCTGCATACGATTATAACTGCGTGATCGTCGCAGATTTTGTCAATTTTGTCCTTATTTATTTGAGTTCACTCGTCCACCAACAAAGATAAAAACAAGCGCTATATATAGAATATATTGGCATATATACAATAAATATTCACAGTTTATGTACTGCCATATAATCCAATTTAATTTAACAAATATCACTCGACTTCATACGGATAATAAAAATTACGATTAATATCAAAATTTTAGGCTTAATGGCGTTCATTGCATACTTCGTAGCGGACACCGTCACCACATGTGCTGCAGTATACCTTTACCGTGCGAACGCAGAATCCAATCCGACAATGTTCGCGACTATCGGCTCATATGGGCTTTGAGGCTTCATCGCCTTAAAACTAACAATATCACTATGTATCATAATCCCGTCATATGCCCGTCGTCAATGCCAGTCACGCATATCACCGGCATCAGTGCTCTCATCGCGATAAACAATGGGTGGCGTGATCGTCACATTGACTAATGCCGGGGCATTAATTACTGGCACGAGCATATTTTATGAATTATTCGGCAACAGCTCTTACCTGGGCCCGGGAGTACTGGGCGTTTATCATCTTTTTTATTTGTTCTGGGATCGAGATGTGTTTCTCTATGAACGTTTCGGCTTGATATCGTAAATACCCCGCATGAAATAGGTTTTTCATATAACCTATATATCGATATATTGGACTCTGTTTTTTTATCATATTTACCTGTGATAGCTAAGCGTCTAACGTTGCCGATAACTTATTATGGCAGTATCCAGGAATATCAGACGGCCATATTAAAAAAAGCCTGATGTTTGAGAATTAAAAGGGTATTAGCGTCCAGCTCATCTATTTTTATAGAGGTGAATTATTTTTAGGAGGATCAACTGGTACGTTATAATACCCTTGACCTGATATCATCTACAATATATTCTTTAACTTAACCTATATAGAATATATTCGTTAACATAGGGCGGCCATAAGATATACTAAAAAAATATCGATCATAAAAATATCGCGCACAGGAAAAATTGTAAGGAGTTCGTCCCGTCGCGCTGGCAGCAAAAGGCATATGATCATGACATCATTATGGCGACACTTATGATATTTGATATCTGATGCCATTCATAGCCTTATGCGTAAATCAATTAAACCGTCATAGCTTAAGCCTATTCTCAATAGAATATAGTGATGACAAAAGGCTCAATATTCTAAAGATATAAATTATTTCTAGTCAATCCACAGACAATGATTAGATAATAAGCAATCATTCCGACAAACGATAGTTATCCCGGCTCGATTCGGGCCGGGATCCCTATCATTTGTAATGATAGAAAGTTAGGGTATAGCGACTGTATTCATGCTTTTCTCGAACATCACGATCTTAACTGTAAAAAATCTCTCTGAAATATATAGCATACAGACGACTATATCCTTCGATATATTCTCAATTGGTTAACTATTTCCCAAGCACTCGATATACTAGGTATATGGCATAGATTAGCCACCCGAACAAAGGGTTCCTGCCTCCCGCCTTGAGCAAGTGGGAGGCTAATATTCATTTATTATTGCGATAAATACATCGATCTCTACGAAAAAGGTCGCCTGTAAATAGGAAAATATTTATGCGACCGGACTTATTTCTTCCAATCATGCCATTGCCAGGAAACCAAAAGGATCTAAAGCCCATAAAACAGAGTAACCGGAATGTCCGGTTGCTAGTCTGCCTGGCATTCGGCGCTTTAGCCGTTGTAGTGGGCGTATCCATCCTGTATAATATTATTAATCCCCCAGTATGGACAGAACGCCTATCGATCATGAATGCAACGAGCCATCATCTCACGATCACCGATTATCGATATGCTACCAATGTGAGCTATGACGAATTGATCTTGTTTTTAAATAACGATACGTCAGATCTGGCTGATTATATATATCCTAACTATACCTGCGGCGATTTCGCCGTACACCTTCATGACGATGCCGAAGCTCATGGCATACGGTCCGGCATAGTGGGCGTAGCACTTAATACAAGCGGCTATACTGGCATGGATTCCCGTTATATCATACCAGCGCGACTTGGCGCTGTGAATGATAGTGATACCGGCCATGGTTTTACAGTCTTTAACACGACGGACCGGGGACTTGTTTATATTGATGCGACCGGCGTCACGCGCGAGGAAAAAGCACAGGGCCGCAAGCCCTACTATATGATTGTATATTTCAAGCAGGGCATGCCATTAGGCGAGATATGGGTTAACCAGTCGGAAAGCATCGATTATACCTATTACCAGCAAAAAGAAATCCAATACCAGGCGTATGATCAAAAAATAAGCGAGTATAACGATGAGGTAAAAGCCTTTAATGCGGAGACAACAGCGTTTAATACTACTTTCAGATCTTATACCAGCGATCGGGACTCATTCGATGCAGAGTATGATCGGTTCAGCGCAGAGCTCGGCGACCTTGAAGACGCGAATGTGCCGCAACAAGAAATGCCGAAGCAGCTGGACCTATGGAGAGAAGGGCTGATCGATTGGCAGGATGCACTAAACGTCAAGCTAGGCATTATCCGGAACCAGAGCGATGAGATCGACACTAAAAAGAAGCTGCTGAATGAAAAACGTATGGAGATCGAGCAATCCGAAGAGGCTGGCTGGGAAATGACCACACCGCTCGGGGTCGTCGATAATATAGTCGTTTACTGGTAATTTATTCAGAAACGAATCTTAAAACTATAGATCATGCTGTTTATGACACCTGGCTTACAAATTCCTCATTGAACCATTTTAACTATGACTTTGCGTAAGTCGATATTTATTAATGATATAATTCCGGTATTATAGCGATAATATAACTGATTTTACGCTATAAAAATTATCGTTGATATAAAAAACGATTGTTTAGTATCAGATAATTATTTTAAAATAGCTGCTTATCAGCGTATCTAATGTGGTGATGATGAAATTTTTAGTGAAGTCAATATGTAAAACTTGTGGAAAATTATTCAATAATTCTAAGCGATATAATCCTTTTCTCGCCGAATGGGAACTGGACACAGATACATGTGAAAAGTGTCAGCAGAAATTAATTATGGATGATTACATAAATTCTATCCCCGAATCTTTCGTTCACCCCTGACATGCAGTATTAAACCAGGCTATAACACCATAGCTTCAAAAAGTAATATTTGTTTTAGCAGGACTCTTTTTTATCGATTTATACATAGAATTACTATTTTGCGCTCATTAAAAATTATGTTAAAACTAGTGATCTTAATATCCTTGAGGATTCATCTTTACATGATATCTACATATAATATAAATTAATTCATATTTTATTTATTATTATGGAGTCTACATACATAAGAGCTTTCTATTAGGCATCGCATAACCATTAATCAGTCAGTATTATCCTATAACTGCTAAGGCATGGAATTAATTGGTTCCTTATCCATCGTATTCTTTTGACCCAACGAGGGATACAGGCCCGGCAGGCATATATCTACAATATGCCGCCCATCAAGATACGGGTCCAGGGGTCTGATTCCCCATGCCTTAGCATCCAGTTATCCTTCACTTTTCAGAAATCTATTTTAAGATGCGTCTATCGAAATACCCGCGTTAAAATAATAAATGAACATTTTATTCACTGTTTTTTATTTAGCAATACATATAATTATTTTTCATATTGTCTAGCGGGAAAAAAGTAACGATAATAAATAGTTATTTATTTCACATATACTTATGATCATATTTATACAAATTATTATGTAAACATCATTCCAAGATCGAGGCAAATCTCTGATAATGATACTTTTCTTCAACGAAACCTCTCAAAATAAATTTTATTCTGAAATTTCCACTTGCATAAACTAGTGCCATTATTTTTATATTTATGGGAAAATAGCTTTATGGGTAATTTAAAGGTGTGGAATGCATGACTTCGATCCATGGCTATCTTAATAATGAGGAGCATGTGCTGCTATCCATTTCCAAACGCAGGATATTTGGCCAGGAAGAGCTGGCGGCGACTGATACTCGCGTCATCCATGTGAAACGGGGGAAAAGTATCTCGATCGGCTATGAGTTTATCGTTTCAATCAGCAGCGTCCTGATCGTTGACTGGAAATGGGGAAAGCACGCACTATACTCGCTATTGTTATCACTATTGTTCATAGGTGCTTTGATGATATTACCAGCTGCCATCATACAAAGCGCGAACGGCATATCCAGTGAGGTTAACTCTTATACAAATAATCTGGTCAGCGACATACTGCCATCAGGCTATACACAAAGCGATATGGGCAATGTGCCGGGGATGTCTCAATATAACCCATTTCCCTCGATAACGACTGACGCCGCTATGTTAGACCTATCGAGCCCGGCAAATGCTCTGAGCCTCTCCGTGTCGGACATATTACAATCGCAAATTTACATTACGATCGTTTTTATCACACTTTTTATACTAATATTTCTACTTCAGGTAAAAAGGGGTATTGTATTGAAAACCCCGGTTGATACGAGGGTTTTCTATTATCCGAAACGACTGGATCGAGAAGCGCAAGAATTTATCAACACTGTATCGGCACTATGTCGTAGCGCTACATTCCGGCGGGCAGTATAAATAAAACAAAGCGAACATCGCTCACTTTGAGCGTCCCTCGGCTTTATGCACTGTTCTCTACAATATTTTCCATATCTTATATTAAGATATTCGTCAATAGATTATAAGATTGTATATAGACTACATGGGCAAAATACCTAACAGGAATTCGCCATTCAGTTATTAATGACCGAAAGTATCAGCGGATTCAAGGATATCGTGGAAAAGAGATTCTGCACGAGATGCAACCGGGAAGTCGCTCGAAATGAGATCTCGATCGAGCAAACTGTAGTTATTGACAGCGGCTATATTGTCAGGATCGATGAACTGTTCATGCACGATGGATGCGGCGGTATGATTCAAAAATTGTTACTGAATTATCACGATCATTAACGTTTGCGCATAGCATAAAATACATCGAAAGATCCTGGCCTTGAACTATACTGTTTATGATTGGTATCGGTTACGTAAACGCTAATCAGCTAAAATGAGGTTTATATCATTGTTACTTCATCATTATTTGTCCTCCGAAGTTCCGATTATTCAAATAGGGATTCATGGGGGATGTCAAATCAAGTGACCAGTAGCGAGGCGTTAAATGAGTGCCCGGGAGGGTATAGTTTAGCGCGACGCCATTTATATTATACCAGTTTGCCATAGCTATAGCGGATTTTGTATATTCCGTAGGTAGTATCCAGTCAGGATGTGAGGTGTCTCCTTCATAGGCCCTGCCCATGCTGCAAAAAAAGTGGCTGTTTCTATACATCCTGTCAAGCAGCGACATGTTTGAGATCTGCCCGGCGTTGGCATTAAAATTAAAGTCCGATAAGGATAACGCCTTCCCTGCAGGGCTAGCAATGGGTGAGGACTGATTTGCAACACTTGTGTTAGTCTCATTAGCCGGCGCTGTTTTATTCGTTGCATTAGTGCTACGATTATTATCGACTCCGTTAGAGACATTCGCATTTTTGAAGGCTATTTGAATTTCCCCTGGATCAATAACATTCAATGGTATCGATTGGCCCTGGCTGGTACTTTCCCCACACGTATTGATATCTGCGGGATTATTAGCGAGAATTGGGATGTTGTTTATGAGTCCTTTGTCCTGAGTAGCTGTCTGTGAAGTTGCGGGCATGGATAATCCGATGATCAGGATCAGTGCCAGGATGATCGGCATGTATTTTTTTCGTATAATCGCTTTCTTCATTGTCATCCGCCTCATATGTTCCCTGTATTCAATGGAATAGATTCTAATGATTTTGTTTTGTTCGTACTGGTGCTATTATCTTTTTTCGTTGCGTCAGCTATAGCTTTTGATCTGTCAGTTCCCGGTGTTGAGTCGATCATTTCGGGGAACGGCATGTTGGGTCCCGCTATACTTGACGAAGGCAACGTAGGGCTTACCGCTCTATATGGTCCTGATTCTACCAGCGCAGCGCCTGTGTTTACTGGTGGTATGCCGAGGAATGTTGCGCTATAAAATCCGGTACTCGTTGCACTGCATGACTGGCCATTGTTCTGTGCGATAGATGGTAAGGCGAGATTGGTCTCGCCGAATGGAAGAACATTCGCCGTAGAAGCTCCACCATTCAATCCAGGGGACGTGAAAGCAATATTAAGCGATTCAATATCGGCGCTCTGTAAAGTTTGCTGATGAAATAAGTTTTGTTTATCGTTCGCCTGACCATGATCTAAACCAGCTATCACGTTACCCGATATTATCTCATACCTCGCCTCTTTTCTCGCAAAAGAAGTCGAAGGTATGACTAGTAAGAGGATAAGACCTATCACTAACGTTATGACAAATAAATTTCTTAAAGTCGCTACTACTCTCATAACTACCCACCACAGATTTATCGCTCGTTTTTAACCCTCAATGAGTAAATAAATAAAAATTTTATTATATTAAATTTATTATTATATTATATATATGACAATATATTTCTTGATTTACCGTATGGCAGGAGGTTATATTCGGTTATTTTTGTAATTTTTACATGATATGCCAATTATTATCTTTTCATAAAAAGTAAATATTTTATTTTCAAGCCAACTACCTTTTACTTATTTTAGCCCTCTATCCATTTGGATGTGAGAACATGAAGGTGGATTGGAAACGCATATGCATAGCTTACATGATTGCAGTGATAGGATTAGGACTTATGTTAACGCCCATTGCCCTGGCGGCAGGCGCCACAGGAAGCAGTAGCTCTAGTGGACATGTAGGGACTAGTGGGGGAGCGAGTGGACATGGCGGGGACAGCATAGGCCATAGCGGTCATGGTGGGGACAGACAGAGTGGCGATATATATGGTGGAGACGTCGGGACCGATGCAGGATACTGGCCAGGCGGGCCGGCAGGATCTGTAGCTGCATGGAATGACAAGTTCCCCCACCATAAAGGCTGGATCGGAGGGTCCCAGAACCCATGGGTTTATGGAGGTTCGAATAATATGAGAAGTTTTGGCAGGGGCAGTATAAGCGCCTTGACCTGGCCTGTTTCATATTATAGTTCAGGTGATTATTGGCGTCATGGATAATAATTGATAATATTAATATACTTTTTAATAAGTCAAAATATGCAATTTTCTTTGACGAGCTACTTACGATGGTTAAATCGCCGGTAGTAGAATAACGAATTTGGCTCCTTTCGTATGGTCGCCCGGCACGGTATCCTCTACCCATGCCTTACCATTAAAGTCTTCCAGTATCATCTTAACGAGGTATAATCCCAGTCCCCCTGAATTCATCGTACCCAGTTTATCTTTTTCGAACCTCATGAATAACTTGTTTTTAATGTCATCTTTTATACCGGGCCCATTATCGCCTATGGCCACTTTACAGTAATCTTTACCTTCCAGCGTCGTCCGCATCAATGATATATTAATGGTCAACGATCCAATTGAATGCTTAATGGCATTTTCAATTATATTTGAGAACACGTCGTTGAGTATATCATTTGCAGATACCAAACACTCAGATTCCGATACGACATTTACTTTGATCTCTCTGCCGCGGATATTCGTGTATTTTGGTATCAATCCTTGAATTAGCTGTGCGATACTTATCTTGTGAGTTTGAAAATCCCCATTTTTTGCTCGCTGCAGCTTTTTAATGCTATCGATCAACCTCGTGCTGCTCTCCATCGCCTCATAAGGCTTTGAAATCAGCATCCTGCTTTCTTCATTAAGGTCAAGTTTATCCAGGGCGATCTCGAGATATCCCATGCCGATCTGGTTTAGATTTCTCAGGTCATGGCCCATCAAGTCCAGGTATATCTCCGCCTGGACCTTCGCTTTACTTGCTGACTCTTCGGCAAGTATGCGAGCGCGATGTTCGAGGGAGACTTTTTCTTTTGTAGAAATGAACCTATAGGTTATAAAATACGAAAGGACAGTTGCCACCATCGTAACGAATATTATCGTAAGTATATGTGACGCCCAGATCCCTATTTTTGGATACAATGACATCTTTAAAAATTCAAAAACAAGCATGCAGATGAATGTAACGATCATAACGACTGCCATGGATAAAAACAAAATAACTACGTTGGATTTATACAATCGCAATGACCTGAGCCAATTCATGCTTCGCCTCATATCTAATAAGGCCTTACGGCTTATTAGCTAATTTTAAATTCACTAATTAAATAAGTAATAGTTTTACATTTTATATATACAATTATAATATAAACTATATACGATACCATTGCCAATAGGAGTCAATATAGGAATATTTATTGCACAATTAACCTGAATTATCATGAGGAAATACTTCAAATCTTTTTTACTTATTTTTATAACACAAATAGTACAAAAAACCGAATACAGCCTTCATAGTGGATAAAACTATTGTTAGTTATAGGACACCGGGCCGGCCGATCTTGTATTCATATGCAGTCTATATACCCCGAGGATTAAATCGCTTTCTCTACTGCGTTGGGATGAACACTAAAGGAACAGTGACCCGGTGCCTTTTATTCCTATGGACTTTAGAGACTACAGATTGTAATTGAATCGTTATGTAGATAGACGTTTGCCACATATACACTATATACATACATAACAGTAATGACTTTGCTGGCCACTGCCAAACAATAAAAGCAAACGTCGGGCTATTATTTTAATATTTGTACCGACATTACGTGAATTCTATTGTTTTTTTCTATTTTGTGTTTTTACGTCTATATAGCATATTGATAAGTATGAAGTTTATATGCAATACTATTTAGTAGCGGCTTAACCATCAATCAATAGGTATTAAGATACGCAGTAACTTAATAAGACCCTCTCTTAGGCAATTGTTCACCCGGCCTATACGTAAGCACATACGAAATATGGGGACAAAAATATCTGACTCGGCAAGGCGCGTCTTAGTACCTATATTATTTTTAACAAATCATGATCTGATGAGTTCATATGTTGATATTTTAATAATCTAGATCAACTTACAATGAGTTCCAAAAATTTTCTTAAATTTTCTATTTATTTTATATGGAAGACAGTACACAAAGGTAATTTTACAAAATTGTATTTTATATTCTACTTCTTACAATGATCTGCAAAGAAGGTTGTTATGGGTACCTTGAAGTTGAAAATAGACCTATGGTCCAAAATATATATTTTATATAGGAATGCCTTAACTCGGGATAAGCCATAGCTTTTTTAAGTATCGTTGGACTCAATTCCTATGATATCGTTTAATGAGGGCACAGGATAACTATTCGCGAGATGCTCGCGTATATATCCGGGTTTCCGCGAACTGTATCTATTAATATAAGTTCATGATAAATACTATAAATATTATAATGAAAATGTATGAAAAAGAATTAAAAATGGGGCAATGATGCTGATGCCGCAGGATTCAAAGTCTCTAAAAGCTAAAAAATTGAATCGAGCCTTCGTTGATCGGGATACAAGTAAGGCTAGCTTTAGCGCTTCATTAAAGAACTGGGACTTCGAGCACATACAGACGCTCATCCAGGAACTGAACGAAATACTGACGGAAATGGCTCGTATGGAATCGGAGAACAGTGTCTGGATCAAGAATGCATGTCCGTTGTACCGGAATAGTGCGCGGAACCTGCTGCATTATCTAGCTTTGCGCCAGCGCGATATCCGCGGCCTTCAGCGCGAGCTGGCAGTTATGGGCCTTTCCTCTCTAGGCAGGTCCGAGTCCCATGTCATGGCTAATGTCATCGCGGTCATTAAGGTGCTGGAGAGCCTGTCCGGGCATGATCAAATACCTGCAGGCAAGCTTGAGCCTCCTGCGGACATGATCAGCGGGAAGGAATTGCTGGACTTGCATACCAGGGGCCTCCTCGGCGAATCTCCTAGCAATCGCAGCGCGTTTATCATGGTCACTATGCCTTCCGAAGCTGCGGAAGATTATACAGTGATCAGGGACCTAGTCGAAAGCGGAATGGAATGTATGCGCATCAATTGCGCATATGACGATACACGGGCATGGAGCCGCATGATCGATAACCTGCGGCGTGCCGAGGCCGAGCTGAACAAAAAGTGCCGCATTTTTATGGACATTGCGGGCAACAAAGTCCGCACGGGGCCGATCGAAAGCGGGCTACAAATACTGAAGGTCTCGCCGAAGCGCGATCGCCTGGGTAAAGAGATCACACCAGCCCTGTTGTGGCTCATGCCGTCCGAGGCACCTGTGCCTCCCGTTTCACCTGTGGACTGCTCAATACCGGTGCCTCGGTTGTGGTTGTCCAGTATCGAACCCGGGGACGCCATAGAATGCAAGGATGCCCGCGGCAGGCCCAGGCGCTTGAGTGTTGTCGCATCCGTGGGCGAGTGCCGGATCGCCGAAAGTGACAAGACTATCTACATTTCCGACGGGATCGTACTCACGCACATCTCCGCAAATGCCACCGGGGCCGGGGAAACTGTAATAACAGATATTGCACCCGAAGAGCGATTTATCCTGCTGAAAAAGGGCGATGTGCTGATCCTCCATGATAGCTCTCGACCAGGTAAGCCTCCCGAGTATGACGCGGAAGGCAGGGTCTTGAAGCCGGCTACAATCGGCGTGACGGAGCCTGAGATCTTTAATTCGATCATGCAGGGAGAACAGATCTGGTTCGATGACGGTAAGATCGGGGGTGTCATCAAGTATGTCAATAATGGCCAGGCGCACGTCGAGATCACGCATGCACGGTTTAAAGGCGAAAAGCTCAGGGCGAATAAAGGCGTCAACCTTCCGGATAGCCAGCTCAAGCTGCCAGCCCTGACTCCTAAGGATCTGGAAGACTTGAAGTTCATCGCCGCATATGCGGATGCAATAGATTTTTCTTTTGTAAATAACGCATCTGACGTACGTGAGTTGCAGGCACGGCTGAAGGAACTTGGAGGCGAGCATCTCGGCATTGTACTCAAAATAGAGACGATCAAGGCGTTCGATCACCTGCCAGGACTATTGCTTGCCGTCATGGCAAGCCCTGCGGCAGGCGTTATGATCGCACGTGGGGACCTGGCGGTCGAATGCGGATACGAGCGCATGGCTGAAGTCCAGGAAGAGATTCTCTGGTTTAGTGAGGCCGCCCATATGCCAGTGATCTGGGCAACAGAGGTGCTGGAAAAGATGGCGAAGAAGGGCATGCCGTCGCGTGCGGAGATCACCGACGCGGCCATGTCCTCTCGCTCTGAATGCGTCATGCTGAATAAAGGGCCTTACGTGGTCGAAGCGGTGAAAGCGCTGGACAGTATCCTGCAGCGGATGCAAGAACACCAGAGCAAAAAGACCTCGATGCTGCGCGAACTTCATCTGGCGCATAAATTTAATCCCTAATGCCAAACTTTTTATGAAGTAGCAACAACATCTATCAGTGAGCGGTTATGAAGAAAGCCTTTGTGAAATCAATTAATAAAGCGGGTAACAGGTTTTATGACTATAAAAAGGCCGTATTGACCTTTAAAGACCCCGAGGACTTGCATCAGATGCGTGTTTCCGGGAGGACATTACTCTCATATATGTATGCGCTGGCCGATACAAAAGAGGCGGATCGTCCAGGATATAAAAAGCTACGCAAGCCTCTCAAGAAGGCGATGGCGTCCCTTGGCGCGCTAAGGGATACCGACGTATTGCTCGAAGAGGTCGCGGCAAGTCTTGAAACATTCGCACCTGAACAGCGTCCAGTCATAGAAACATGGCTGGAGCACAAAAAAGACGAGCGTGAAGCCATTAGAGAGCAGCTTGAAGAAACACTGCCTGCCACGATCGATAAAAACTGGAAGCGCCGCATGACTGTATGGGCCAGGGATTCCGTACCGAAGCTTGTAAATAAAAAGTCAATCATGATCAGGCTGGAAGAGCTTAGTGACGAAAAGGACCGGTCGTTCGAGGCTATACGAGACTTTCCTTCCGCAGACATGGCCGACACAAACTTCTTAGAGCAGCTCCACAATGCTCGCATTAGCGTGAAAAAGCTGCGCTATACGTTGACAGTTCTTAATAAGTTCATGGACATCGACCAGGGCGAGATCGAGACCATGAAAACATTACAGGACCAGCTCGGCCATATACACGATATCAGCGTCTGGATCAGCCAGCTAAAAAGCTTTTATGGTGACGGCGAAGGGCTCGAAAGTATTGAATCGGCATGGCGTAACGAGATGCTTGTGACTTTACAATCTACTGGCATACTTGTATAATATATGCCCTTTGCATGACTAACGATAAATATAATATTATGTAAAATATAATATATATCATTATTATTTAATATTAGATATCAGAGGCGCAACATATGAAAGAGCTATTTATCGTAAGGCATGGGCCTGCTGGAAAAAGTCTAGAAGATAAAAAACTGGATGAGTCGAGATCGCTGACCAAAAAGGGCAAAGAAAAGATGAAAGATATTGCAAAAGGTCTCAGCGACATGGATATCTCATTCGATATGATCGTTACAAGTCCACTTGCGCGATGCTCGGAATCCGCAGATATATTAAGTAAGTGCTGTACGGGTAAGAAAGGCGTCGAATCCATTGATGCGCTAAAGCCTGGCGGCTCTATGGATGACCTGATCGGCTACCTGAACGCACTGGAAGGCGTAGAAAAAGTAGCAATCGTGGGCCATGAGCCATTCCTGAGCGAGTTCGCTTCATACTGCCTGGCCAAATCTAAAAACTCGTTCATTGACCTCAAGAAGGGCGGCGTTATCGCTATTGAATTTGGGAACATGATCAAGCCCGGGGCAGGTAAGTTGTGCTGGATGATGGAGCCATCTCAGCTCGTTGGCGCGTAGGACTATCTTGATTTTACCGTCAACTTTTTTATGCTCTAATATAGAGAATATAGAGAAATGTTTTATCCGTACAGCAATGTATTACTATACGAATTGCTGTTGAACTTCATAGCCTATATAGCGGGCGTTTCATGAGTAAAAAAATGGCCATCATCGACCTGGGCTCAAACACGTCCAGGATGCTTATCATTGAGGTAACCGACCGGGGAGCTTACCATCTCGCCGAAGAGGATAAAGGCGTAGTACGCCTTTCCGAGGATATGCTGCCGGGCGGGGACATCAAGCGGCCGGCGTTTAAGCGGGCAGCCCAGGCTATGAAGCTATTCAAAGGTGTCTGTGATAATCATAGGGTCACAAAGGTTATTGCCGTAGCTACGGCGGCTGTGCGGGAAGCCACGAACCAGAAGGAGTTTTTAGACTTTTTGCGTAGTGATGCCGGGATCGACTTCAAGGTACTATCCAGGCAGGAAGAGCCTTATTACGGGTACCTTGGCGTGATCAATACAACGGACCTGCGTGACGGCCTTATTATGGACATGGGTGGCGGCAGCACGGAGATCACGCTGGTCAGAGACCGAAAGATCGTCAACTCCACGAGCATCCCCTATGGAGCATTGAACTTGACGGAAAAATTCCTGGACCCCGATAAGCCGAAGGAGTCTCAACTGAAGGACCTGGAAGCGTTCATGCGACTAAAGCTAAGCGAGATCCCGTGGCTTGCTTCCTGCCAGGGCATGCAGCTCATAGGCATCGGCGGCACCATGCGCTCTATTGCCAGGATCAACCAGCGTATGGCGGATTACCCGTTCGATGAGCTTCATAACTATTTTATGGACCCGTCGGAAGTCTCGACTGTATATAGCCGGCTGAAAGGAATGAGTGTTAAAGAGCGCATGGGTGTTCCAGGCCTTTCAAAGGATCGCGCAGATATCATCCTCGCGGGCGTACTGGCGATCTGTACCGTTGTAAAAGTCTTAAAGATCCCGGTCATACGGGTCTCATCGAGTGGCTTACGCGATGGGCTTTTTTTCCACGACCAGCTAAATAAGCCAATCGTTGACGACATCACCACTTTCAGCCTGGAAAATGTCTCGCGGCTCTACCGGGTTGATGAGGTCCACGCCCGGCATGTGATGGAGCTATCACGATGCCTGTTCGGCGAGCTGAAGGATGACGGTAGCCTCAGGGGGGACGAGTGGCGCATCCTGTGGGCGGCCGCGCTCCTGCATGAGGTCGGATATTACTACGATTTCGGAAAGCGCTATAATAACACGTTCTATAATATCCTGGATAACCCGATCTACGGCTTTACGCACATGGAAAATTATAAGACCGCGCTGGTCGCCGCTCACTTCGGGGCCGGCGGTATCAAGGGCCGCTCCGTCTTCTTTGACACGCATCTAAATAAAGATGCAGTACGGGCTATTCGTAAGCTCAGCGTCATACTGGCGCTATCCGATGCACTCGACCGAAGCCGTAAAGGCCTGGTCACATCGATAAAATGCCATAATTCCATTGACTCAATAGAGATTGAGCCTGCGCATAAGGGAGATATTTTAATCGAAGCTTTATCGGTTGAAGAGCTCTCCGTTTTCTTTAAAAAGGCTTTCGATAGGGAATTGATCATATCTCCATAAAACGCTTAAGGTCTAAATATTCCTATATATTTCGTTTAGCGTTATACATATACTATCGAAACAAAAGTATATATCGAAACATTCGAAACTAAGACCCTAATGAAGAAAGCGCGCGGCACTAACTTTAATAAAACTTATCCCGGAAAGTTCTTCATCGTGGAAGGCTGTGACGGCTCCGGGAAGAGCACGCAGCTATACCTGCTGAAAAAATGGCTGGAAAGCAAGGGTCATTATGTATTCTTTACCGAGTGGAACTCTTCGGACCTGTTAAAAAAGTACACGAAAAAAGCCAAGAGGAAAAACCTGCTCACACCGACCACGTTCAGCTTGATCCACGCGTGTGATTTCGCGGACCGCTATGAAAAACTGATACTGCCTCACTTACGGGCAGGCCATATTGTCCTGGCTGACCGGTACATCTACACGGCGTATGCCCGGGATATCGCCCGCGGATGCGACGCGCAATGGCTGACTAATCTATATCGCTTTGCAGCTAAGCCATCCATCGCATTTTACTTTAAGGCACCGCTTGAAGTATCGCTGAGCCGAATACTGACCGGCAGGGATGAGATCAAATATCACGAAGCCGGCATGGATCTCGGGCTATCCACCGACCCAGTGGAGAGCTTTAAGCTATTCCAGGGCATCATCAAGCGGGAATATGATCGCATGGCAGTACCGGAGGGCTTTACCGTCATGGATGCCACAAAGAGCATCGAGGAACAGCAGGAGCAGATGCGCGCGATCGTAGAAAAAGCGCTCGCTAACTACCAGTCGCCCATCAGCAGCAGGCAGATCATGATACCATGCATAAAGCCGGAGGCGCTACATGACTGATAATCTTTATTACGGCATAGGGCTGCCATACCTGAAGCTCGACAGGAAGACGCTGCAGGGTAAGCTCATCGTCATCGAAGGTGCGGACTGCTCGGGCAGATCCACACAGGTGGCGATGCTGAAGGAGTGGCTGGAATCGAATGGGCATGCGGTACTGGACACCGGTCTGCGCAGGTCCGGCCTCGTGGGCGAGGCGATCGAGGAAGCAAAGAAAGGCCATACGCTTGGCAAGAAAACGATGAGCTTACTGTATGCGACGGATTTCGCGGACCAGCTTGAGAACAAGATCATACCGGGCATGAAAGCCGGCTATATCGTGCTGGCTGACAGGTATTTCTTCACGCTCATGGTCAGGGACATGATCAGGGGCGCGGACAAGGAGTGGCTGAAGGAGCTCTTTGGTTTCGCTCTCGTGCCGGACCATATCTTTTATATGAGTGTCGATCCCGAATTATTATTGCACAGGGCGCTGATCAAGTACGGCCAGCTCGACTACTGGGAGTCCGGCATGGACGTGTGCCTTTCCAGCGACATGTTCGACAGCTTCAAGAAGTACCAGAGCGAGCTAAAGGTCACGTTCGACGAGCTGGAGCTGGACTATGGCTTCGACAAGATCGACGGGACTCGTACGCCTGACGAGATCCAGGATTACATACGTACGAAAGTGACGGCGCTACTCGCGAAGACGCCGAAAAAGTCAGCATAAGGGCATAGTGCCCTTATACCCTTTTTAATATTTTATATTTAAAGTACTGTTCCTACGAAAGGTTGATAATCACGCAGATATGAAAGGGACATACTATGCCAAATAAGAAGCGGGACCTGTATTATAATAAGGCGAAGCAGATGGGCTACCGCTCTCGCGCCTCGTTCAAGTTAAAATTCATCAATGAGAAGTTTAATTTAATAAAGAAAGGCGATACCGTAGTCGACCTGGGCGCTGCGCCCGGCGGATGGCTGCAGGTTGCAAAGGAGATCACGGAAGGCACTGTCATTGGTGTGGATCTGCAGAGGATCGAGCCGATCGAGGGTGTCTTTACCATTAAGGGAGACATGACTTCGGCCACCACACAGGCCAAGATATTCGCAAAGGTCGATAAAGTGAATGCCGTCATTTGCGATGCAGCTCCGAACTTAACCGGCAACTGGGGGCTAGACCACGGCCGCTCCATCGACCTCTCGACGACCGCGATGAACGTAGCCGTCAAACTACTATCGCCCGGCGGCAGCTTCCTCGTAAAAGTCTTCCAGGGTGACCTTTACGATACATTCTTGAATGAGGTACGGAAGCACTTCGCGTTGGTGACTGCCTATAAATCGCCGGCATCGCGCTCACAGAGCGCAGAGATATACGTGATTGGTAAAGGGTTCCTGACGACCAGTGTGCGTAAAGGCGACACAATGCGGGTCACGATCGAGTCCATGGGCAATAACGGGGATGGTGTTGCGCGTATTGATAACTTTGTCATCTTCGTGAAAGGCGCGAAACTAGGGAGCAAGCCTAATATAAAAGTGACCGACGTGAAGCCGGAATTTGGGTTCGCTGAGATCGTAAAAAAACAGGATAAATAGCCTTATTTTTTGTATATAGGTTTTGAGTTTGTCATATATATGACAAAGTGCATCAGTGACATTAAGGCTTAGTTATCATCCGCGTTATGTGTCTGCTCTATGGCTTTTTCCTTTTTTATGAACATCACGTATACGGCATAGGCGATGAATGCGACGATCCCGAGTATCATCGTGATGTCCACATAGGTCCAATAGTGCTCTAGCAATCCCCAATTATTGCCGAGGATGACACCCGCATATGCGAGCGCAATGCACCATGGCAGCGAACCGATAAATGAATATATTACGAATCTTTTAATTTCTAAGTGCGCAATGCCTGCAGGTAATGATATGAACGTACGTACTATCGGCAACATCCTGCTAAAAAAGACTGCCTTATTCCCGTATTTTGCGAACCACACGTCAGCCCGGTCAAGTTCGTGCTTTTGAATCAGAATATACTTGCCATAGCGTTCCAGGATCGGCCTACCCCCGTAAAACCCGACATAATACGCGATGAGAGAGCCTGCGAGGCATCCGAAGGTACCCGCTAGCACGACTAGCCAGAAATTCAGGTTGCCCTGCTGGACGGCAAACCCGCTGAACGGCAACGTGATCTCACTAGGTATGGGGATACATGCGCTCTCCAGTGTCATCAGGAGAAAAATGCCCACATATCCGACCCAGCTAATAAAATCTGTTATATATCCAGATATGAACTCGAACAATACCAATTTTACACCACAGCTTTCTCAGGCTTGATATTATGGCGAATAGCCGGCCTAATACATTTATGAGGCATGTGTACATCATTCTTATACCTTTTCGTATATTAGCGCCAACGCATAACTTTATACTGTATGGGGTAGCGATTAAATAGACAAGTATTGCTTTTATAGCGATCATACATGAGGGTACAGCGATGATTTCGATAAACGAGAGCGCCACCAGGTACGTGGACGAACTCCTGGACAAGGAAGAAGAACTCGACATTAAGTCGCATTATCTAGAGAACAAGTCCATGCTGATAGACTGTGGTGTCGAATCAGCCGGCAGCATCGGGGCGGGTATCCTCTATTCGATGATAAGTCTCGGCGGGCTTGGAAAGGTCTCCATATCGCCGGGTGTCATAGACAGCTTTTACATTAATTTCGTACAGACATACGTGGATAAGCCCGCCATCGCCTGCCTTTGTTCGCAAAAGCCGGCATGGAAGCTGAAAACAGAAGGCTACGTCGGGACAGCTTATGGCCCGGCAAGGGCGATCTCACAAAAGCCAAAGGCGATTTTCTCCGTGATCCGCTATGAGGACGATGCGGAGACCGCTGTCGTGAACATCGAGACTTCATCATTACCTACGGCACGGGAGATAGACTATATTGCAAAGCAATGCTCCACGGATCCGGAATGTGTCGTCGCGCTCGTGTCTCGCCCGAACTCGATCGTCGGCTCAGTCGTGAATGGCACGCGCCCGATCGAGTGGATGATGAACCGTTTACTACAGCTGGGCTATCCCGTGAATGACGTCTCGTCCGCTTCCAGCGTATGCCCGATGGCGCCGATCTTTAAGGATGAGCAGGATTTCGTAGGTGCCTCGTTCGATAGCATCGCATACTACGGCATGCTGTATGCGTACGTGAAAGGCCAGGATGATAAGTTCAAGGATACCGTATCATCGGTCTCGAAGTCGCATGGCAAAAATTTCAAGGCGCTATTAAAAGAGATGCAGGGCGACTATTCCAAGGTGGACCATACGATGTTCGCTCCGGGCAGCATCGTAGTGAACGGCCTGGGCGACGGGTCACTTTCCGCATACGGCACGCTTGACCCCTCCATGCTACTGAGATCTTACGGGCTAAAAAAATAAACCATTTCCTTTTTGTTAACGCGGCTCATACTAAACCTTCGTCACGCGTCCGATGCCTTTGCTTTTTCCTTCCCGGAAAATGAACTTTTGGCCTATCTGTACGGCGTATGGCTTGAACTTAAAGCGGATCTTTGCGATCCCTCTTTCGCCTGCCATCATGTAGTCCCGGTCAAGTCCGGTGATCTTTACCGCCTCGCAGATGGTCTCCAGATGTATCACGGGCTCATATCCGATGCCAATGCGTGTGGGATGGTTCAGGATGGCGATCTCCGCTTCAAATTCCTGGACCGGCTTCGGTTCTTTTTTAGAGATGATCATGCCTCTGGCAAGGTCCGTGGTCTTGATGCCCTTTATGGCAATTCCCACAATGTCGCCCGCTATTGCCTTATTGACGCGGTAGTGGTGCATCTCTATGGACTGGACTCGTACTTTGGTGAACTTGCCGTCATCATCCGGCCCCAGGAATACTACCTCGTTCGGCCCGATCGCCCCTTGCTTGATAGTGCCACTGACGACGACACCGACGCTATCCACCTGGTAGATACGGTCGATGTACATCTCGAACGGCTCCTCGCTCTGCAAATTTCTTTTAGGAAGGCTGAAGATCATCTTTTCCAGGATCGTATAGCCCTCTCTGGTAACGGATGAAGTGCGGATGATCGGCACCACTATGCCATCGGGCACCTTATGGATGATCGTCGCTACCTCGTCGGCGCTCTTGACCTGATATGGTATCTTCCCGACGATCCGCAGCGTATTATGAATGTCAGACTCCGTCTTTTTTAATTGTTCCGGCGTCGCCAGGTCTATCTTCGTGACGGCGATGATCACCGGAAGTTCCATAGCCAGGAGAATGCCGAGATGCTCGCGTGTGATATGTGTGATCCCGTCGTCCGCCGCGACGACCAGCAATCCATAGTCAAGCTTCTGGCCTACGATACCCCGGATCGTCGTACGAAGCCATGGCTCATGGCCTACGGTATCGACAAAAGAGATGATCTTATCTGATTCTGCCACGACACTGGCGCTCTCGCGCTTATTCAACGGGTTCTTAAGGTGAATGATATCCTTGCCTTTGATGCCGTAAACGGCGTACGACAGATCAGCCGAAAGCCCTCTGGCTATCTCATGCGGCAGGATGTCCAGATAAATGCGTGTTTTTCCGGCGCCGTCATCTGAAGTACCGGTGACGAGCGCACCGACGAGCGTGCTCTTGCCATGGTCCACATGGCCAGCCGTGCCGATAAGGATGTGCTCGCTGACCTTAGGATTGTTTGCTATTGTGACAAGGCCGACTAAGCCTCCTTCCACTTTATACTCCTCTACTTCTGTTACGTCCGCGTCAATTTTCATAGCAATGCCTTTCAATACTCTGACCGTCTCACTGAATTCTTCTCTTAATAGCCCTCTCATGCTGCCGGCGTCGGTCACCCCTATCACGTAGAGTGCCGTGCCGTTTCCTGCGATGATCCGGTGTTTCATCTGGCATGACAGGTTCTCCATTCGCCTGGAATTCAGGTGGGTTTCCGCGTTGAGAAACTCTTTAAATTCTATGTTCGTCGTCTCGCCGGCCGAGACCAGGGCCTCCAGCTCGAGCTCATTCATCTAGTTTTATATTTAACTTATAAGAAGTTATAATCTTTGTGTTTAAAATGACGCTCCCCACTATTGTTTATATATAGTTTTACAAATTTATGTATTTGTTTGATCACTATATGCCATACGGTGATATGATCACGGTATGTTCATTTACTGCTCCCATAACAGCCAATGTCTACGGCAATAACTTATAGGAGCGCGAAGTTGTATCATTTTTCCAGACATGTCCCATCATGTGACAGAAATAAAAATCGCCTGGAAATAATTTTTTAATACTTTTATATTCGCACATTAGGGGCGGACTTTTCCAGGATCGGTTAATATTAATGATCGGGTAATTTTACCTGACTTTTATCGGGCATGTGTTGATACCCATGACCTTGTATAAAATGCACCATCCTGCAAGCGCCTCGTATATCGTAAAGGCGCCCAGGATCGCTACGATGATACCGGCGATCACGTTCATTTTTATCGCTATGAAAAAAGCCGCCAGGATCGCACAAATTCCAATGATAAGTCTCGCGAGTCTATCGTTGAACCCGATATTCTTCTCCATGATAACCCTTATAAAACATCTATTGAATAAATAATAAAAAAGGGGCACTTTTTCAGCGCTATTTCTGGATGATAATTAAGCGCAGTTTGCCTTCACTTCTCACGTATCATAGATCGTAAAGCCCATAAAATATTAAAAGTAGGCGACATACTCTTTATGTATATAGAATAATGATCGGATTTACTATCGCTTTTTCATGAACAGTAAAACCGCCGCCGTCAGCGCAACTATCGAAATAATGCCCGTCGGAGCTGGCGTGGGCTCTGGCTTCGATGCGGTCGGTGTTGGAGTATTCAAAGACGTGTTCGGCACGGCAGTAGGCGCCACAGTGGGAGTCGGTGTGATCGGCTCGACCGAATCGTTCAGCGGCTGGAACGGCGGTATGTTCACGTTGGCCGTATGCGTGCCCTCGCCCTGGGCCATGTAAAAGACAGCATACCACTTATGGCCGTTGTTATCAGCTTCCAGATAATACCACTGGCTGGCGGGCACTTTAGAAAATGTGTACATGCCAGGAGCAGACAAGCTCGAATCCCACTGCACTTGCTGCGGGTTATCGGGCATTGGCACCATGGCTCCCTTCTCGCCTATCGTCTGGTCATAGAAAAACAGCGTCACCGTTGCGTTCGAGACATTGCTCAGATTGGCCATGGGTATAGTCGAGTTATTTTGTTGGGCTGCTGCTAATGCGGGTAAAACGAATATCGCCATCAGCACGACAAATATTACCGAGAGGAATATGCCTGTATTTTTTTGAAGCATATCTATACCGAATAAAATAAGGGGCTACTGAAGGAAATAAACGTTTTCCTCTCAAGGGAAAAAACACAGAAGCTAAAAGGTTTGTTTATTGTTGATTAATAAATAAAAAATAATAGTGAAGCTGAACAGCTTCACTTAATAACATCGATGATCGACTTACTGACTTTCGAGCCACCGCGCATGTTCAGCCTGCCCACGGGGACGCTGTCATCGATAGTTTCGGCACTGGCTCTCTGGCCTTTGCCCATGATCTGCGGCGATTGTACGCCGGTTAGAATAGCCATCACTCTTACCTTACCCTCAAATTCCTTCTGGACCCTTGCGCCCCAAATGACATTAGCATGGGAGTCCAGCTCATAGGTTAAAGCCTCGGTAATGTTCTCGGCTTCCTTTAAAGTCAGGTCCGGTCCGCCGGTGATGTGCACAAGTGCGCCGGTCGCGCCGCGGTATTCCACATCCAGTAGCGGATGGTTCAGTGCGGCCTTGACGACATCGGACTTGTCCTGGCTCTTTGTCTCGCCGATAAGCATCACTGCGACGCCTCCTCCATGCATGATGGCCTTCACGTCTGCGAAGTCCAGGTTAATTAATGACGGCCTCGTGATAGTCTCGGAAATACCCTTGACTGTCTCTGCGATCAGCTGGTCCATGACGGAGAATGACTGTTCCAGGGGCAGGTTCGGTACATACTCGAGCAGCCTGTTGTTGTCCAGTACGATGACCGTATCCGCAGCCTTCCTTAATTCGGCGATGCCCTCTTCAGCCTTTACCATCCTGGCTCTCTCAACCTTGAATGGCGTGGATACCATGCCGACGACGATTGCGCCCTGTTCTTTCGCGACCTGAGCGACAACCGGTGCCGTTCCTGTGCCCGTTCCGCCACCCATGCCTGCGGTAATGAATACTAAGTCTGCGTCCCTCAATACTTCCTGTAACGTGCTGCGAGCGAGTTCTGCGGCTCTCTTCCCTATCTCCGGGAAACCGCCCGCGCCCAGGCCTCTCGTTAAGGATTTGCCGACCAGGATCTTCTTGTCAGCCTTGATCACGTCAAGGTGCTGCTTATCCGTGTTCACGGCGATGGTTTCCGCACCGTCGACGCCTACATTATATAGACGGTTGATGGTGTTGTTACCGGCTCCGCCGCATCCTACGATCTTGATCTTAGGGAGACTGAAATCATCAAAGTCGTTTCCTTCTGTCTTCTCTCCCTTGTCGTTCCGGTACTCACGTTCCATTTCCGTGTATTTCAATGCTTCCTGCACTACTGATTCCATAGACATATGTATTCCCATCCCCTGTTGATATTGTGAAAGCATGCTCAATGCCCCTAAATAAAGGTGCATTGGCCGCTTCGGTTTTTTCTCAAGGCATCCTTTTTTAGGATGCATGAACATGTTCGTAGAATGTTCGAGCCAAAATCTCGGCTCATCGGGAAGGTAAATGGATGCTTTCACACCGAAACTCTCGATAGCTTTCGCTGAAAAATCAACGAATACAGACGAGATTCATTCATCAATATTCCAAACCAAACCCTAAAAATATAAACGTATATCCCAATATTTAAGCTTACTGGAAGAGGGTTCTGTCAAGTTATCGGTTGATGGGTCATTATATGTCAGTACGTAAACTCGGTATCTCACTTATCAACCGATAACTGACGGAGCCTTGTAGAGCACGTGTGTAATATTATATTGTCAACAGATTTAGTAATGAAAATAAAAGCTTTCCTTGTGTCACAAGCAAATGAGTTTTTTGGCATGATCCGCCTAAAACAGGCGGCTTAATTCCGTTGGGCAACTGGAAATAAACGTTTTCCTGAGTCATCCCTATAAAATACAGCCGTATTTCAATTTTCAATATCGGCTTTTAATCGTATAAACCTGAAACATACGTTATAATATTAAAAGCGGCTAATGTTAATTATATGAAACCCACTTTGTTTCTTTCCGGGCTGAAGGCGCAGCATTTCAATAACCTTTTCCATTTACTTGTGGAGAACGAGATCGACCTGCTTATCGATATCAGGCTGAACCGCGATGAGGGGGATATCGAGGTGGGGTTGCGTAACCTGAACTTTGAGAACGGGCGAAATATCGAATATCTCTGGCTAAAACAATTCCGAAATCCGTATTTTGATAAAAGTGATATTAATAAATCATTAATCGGTTATAAAGGATTTTTAAAAGGCATGGATAAAGAGCTGGACCAGCTTTATGACCTGATATCGAAACGCCGCTGCTGTATCCTGGACTTTGACAAGGACCCGGAATTATCCCATCGCAGGATGCTGGCAGAAACCTTGAAAGAAAAAGGCGATATGGACATCAAAGAACTCTCGGTAAAGAAACTAAAAACCGCTTAACGATCCCGAGTCGAATCCTCTGCGATTTTCAGGATGAGTGCGGGCATCATTCTTTTGGATGTCATATCCTTGATCTCATCCATGGAGAACCATCCGACGTCAGTGACGCCTTCGCCGACTACCGGCTCCCCGCAGTTAATATCTCCTTTATAATAAACCATGACGACTTGTTTTTCATACTCTGTATCGGGATCATATGAAACGTAAGCGCCGATCAATTTCTTTATACTGAGATCGCATCCAGTCTCTTCCTTGAACTCACGCTGCGCGCAAGCCTCTAGCGTCTCTCCGATCTCAAGCTTGCCGCCCGGTAAGATCCACTGGCCTTTCCAGTAACCACTCATCTGCCTGACCATCAGGTATTTACTGTCTCTGGCGGCCACGGCACCGCAGCCCACAATGTAATGAGTCGCCATATTGAAAGCTATAATTCGGTTAAAGCATATTAAATGTTTAGATGAGCTAAAAAACGATTGTAGGCAAACTTTATATCAATGAAATACAATTGATGTTTCGCCCATTTTAATATGCTGAGGTAGCCAAGCGGACTACGGCGCCAGCCTTGAGAGCTGGTGAGGCGCAAGTCTCCCGGGAGTTCAAATCTCTCCCTCAGCGCTTTTTATCATTTTTTACGCTAAGAAAACTTGAAATTTGCACGCTTGAAACCCTTGTTTATTTGGCTTTTTTCCACCGCCAGTAGTACTTGGGCTACGGCATATAGGATATGGAATCCATTGTATAATATACAAGCGGTTACATAGCCAAATTAGTTTCATATTTTTAGAATAAAATATGATGCTATTCGAAATCGCATCTCATTAATCGCTTGACGCAGACCGTGTTCTCCTCCGCTTGATATTTATAGGTGTACAACCAATTGTCCCATACCTATAAAGAGGACATGATTATGAGCGCATGACACAGGAATCGAACGCAAGGTTCGACTCAAAGCTGACCACTATATGTGATGTGGTCGACGAACAGCCCGGCATAACATTGCCTGAAATAGTCCAGAGTACTGGTTTTCCTAAGAACACGGTGAGGTACAATCTTTTATTGCTTTTAGCGTACCGCATCATCGAGCGACGAGAAATTCACGACGCACACAGGCCAGGCCCTCGGAGATATGCCTATTATCCCATCGTGGACGAGGAGGCCGACCGATGACCGGAAAAACAAAGGGCCCAGAGCCCCGGACTGTTAGCGCGGCCGAGGATCAGGGCGAGATTAACGTCGTCAAGGATAATTTAGACGCTGGCGGTATTAAATCTTGCGTCGTGCCGAAGTTCGTGGCATGGGTACGCTGGTGCAAATACTGCGATAGCTCGTTCTTGGACACATACGGGCCGTTCGGCGACATGTGCTCGGACTGTGCAGCATGGCAGTGGGATGAGTTATACGACGGTAACCAGGACGGACGGGGGCATGGACAATGACCGTTGATGCTAAGGTCATCAGGGACAGCCTCGCGTTTTACGGATATCACGACGGCGATATCGTTGAGCTCAGGGCGCTCAACTATGTCAATGGCGCCGGAAAGCCGAGGATATACTCGGGATACTTCGACAAAATGGATGCGGTCGCGGATATCATCGCACGCCACGAGGACAGGGCTACGGGATGGTACATCACCATGAATGCGCTCAGACCGGAAGTCGCGGAGAGGGTCAAGAACAAAATCGCGCCAGCGGGAAATACCTGCACCAAGAAGGAGGACATCATCCGGCGGACAAGGATCCTCGTCGACATAGACCCGTGCCGCCAATCAGGCACGGCATCCACGCAAGTACAGCTTGATGCGGCTGTGGCTAGGGCAAAGGACGTCAAATTATGGCTAACCTCGAATGGATGGCCAGCACCGGCGAGATTAATTACGGGCAACGGGAGCGCATTGGTATACAAGATAGATGAGCCCACCGACGACCAGTATGTCGAGAAGGTGGTTGAGCTTCTGGGAATGCGATTCTCAGACGAAATGGTGAATATTGATACGAGCGTCACCGACCTCCCCCGAATCATGAGGATCCCGGGAACCATGAACCGCAAGGGCGACAACTCGATAGAGCATCCGCACCGGCTTGCTCAGATAATCGATGCACCCGCGGAACTACAGAACCGTCCCGCACGAGAAACTAAAGGCTCTGGCGGACGTGTATGACCAGCTTGCAGCGCCACCGGTGGAGAAGTCGGAGAAAGTTCGGACCACCCGCATCAATGTAAGGACGCTTGAGAGCGCGCTCGGTCTGAAGGAATCCTACCACAAGCGCGTGCCGGACGGCATCATGTACACGTATGAGCACTGCCCGAACGACAGCTCACACATAAGGACATTCAGCATCGTCGAGAAGGACGACGGCGGCGCCACTTGCCAATGCTTCCACAACTCCTGCGGCGGCAACAAGGACTTCATGTCCGACCTGCTCAAGGGACACAGCGAGTGTGTGGAGAAGCTCGACGGCACGGCAGCACCGACTGATATCGATATCCCCGACGGACGCGATGAGGGAGAGGAAGGCGGAACCATAGCGGTCGCGCTCAACGCAGTCCAATTAGGATGCACCGTATTCAGGGACAACAGAGGCGAAGTGTACGTGACCATCCATGGAAAGCACGACGAGACCTACGAGATTCACGCAGAGGCGTTTAAGTCGTGGATAACAACTGTGATATGGCAGTCGGTCAAGAAGAGCTTCGGACGCGACAGCATCACCACGCTTCTACGGCTTCTCGCGCACAGCGTGAAGAACGAGGATCCCGTATATCTGGATACGCGCACGAATATCACGAGGGGCGCCAACGGTATCACGCTATGGTATGACCTTGTGAATCGGAGCTGGCAGGTCGTGAAGACCGTGGCGCACCCGGATGGCAGGGGATGGGAAGTAACAGACAAAGCTCCGGCGCTCTTCAGAAGGCACAAATCCCAGAAGTCCCAGATGACTCCGGCGCCATTCGCGGATGGCGACATCAACCTCATCGACCGGTATGTACGCGTTAAGCGACCGAGCATTGAAGACCTGTACGCGGACTTGCAGACAGAGGGAAAGAACAAGGTCGAGATAATGGCCATGGCAAAGGACGCGGCCGACCAGTATATGGCGGATGTAAAGCTGTTACTGAAAGTCTTCGATGTGTTCCAATACATCCCGTCGAACGAGCTTAACATGATGGACAGACCGCCACTTATCTATTGCGGTGATCACGGGGCAACAAAAAGTTCGGCTTGCGAGGTAAAAAAACGGCTGATAGACCCGAGCACACCACAAAAGCTGACGATGGCCGACGACCCCGACCGAATGCAGCTACAGTTGGAAAGCAACTACTGCGTCGTGTACGACAATCTCGGCAATCTTAAGCGCTGGCAGAGCGACATGATATGTCGGGCTGCCACTGGTGACGGGGCACAAAAAAGGGTGCTCTTCACCGACAGCGAACTCGTCACGTACGAGTACACGAGGACAGTCATCATCAATGGCCTTGAGGCCCTCGCGACAATGCCAGACATCGTGGACAGGTCAATCACCATCGAGCTAGAAACCGTGCCGCCGGAGGAGCGCATCAATAAGGAAGAGTTCTGGCCGATGTTCGAAAAGGACTTGCCACGGATCCTGGCGGGGATATTCACCACGCTCAGCAAAGCGATGTACATATACCCGACACTGAAGCTCGACGAGTACGAGCGCATGACCGGCTTCTACAAGTGGGGCATCGCCATCGCCACGGCCATTGACCCGGCGAACGGAGCGCATCGATTCAAGGCGATATACAAGCAGTTCATCCGCGAACAGAACGAGGTGGTCATCTCCAACAACCCAGTCGCCGAGGCAGTCATCCTCATGATGACGAGCAGAGGTGATGGCGACTACAGTGAGTACGCGAAGACCCTGCTGGCAGACCTAGAAGCTCAGCTACCAGGAATGGGCTTTGACAAGTTCAGGGACAAGAACGGGAACGAGGTACAGAAGAAAACCCGAGTACTGGCCTAAGGATGCGAATAGGTTAGTGCGGAAGCTCAAGACCTTGAAGGTGTCGTTAGCCCGTGAAGGCTACCAGTTCAAAACCGGTAAACACGAAAAGCACGGCTCAAGAGTGTACATAGTTAAAAAGGAAGCCGACGCTGATAAGGGGACTCATGGTGATCCATGAGAACCTTATCTTAACTGTTTAAGTTTTAATGCAGATGGGTGACGCTACAATTTTTTCTAGCGTCACCCGAACTTTACCATCGACGCTCTCCTATTATCTAAAAATGGTGACGATATGTGGTGACGCTAATTTTTCTAGCGTCACCATCTCTTTCATGGCGATGCTGTCTGAATCTCCCAGCGGGTGACGCTGGTGACGCTAAAAAGGCTACAATACACTATATTATATACATATTTATTATTATTTTATTATCTTTATAAAAATACCAACACAGAAGTAAATATAATATACATATAAGTTACCATTTTAGCGTCACCAGCGTCACCTTTTAGATAAAAGGTTATTACGTATGCCGAAAATAGGTGGTGACGATAGGTTTTTTATCGTCACAACATATCGTTACACCCCATGGACAAATCGAATAGCGTCTATGTCAAATCGTCGGGTGACGCTAACTTTTTTGTAGCGTCACCTTGAAAGATGAGTCAGGGACGACCACCACCGGATCCTGCCGCATGAAGTCCGGCTTGAAGTCTGGGGCGATGCACCCCAAGTCTGCATCACGAGGGTGATGTGACGTTTTATTTGCTTTATCACCCTTCTCTGTCATACGTCTACAGAACTCCTGTTATAACGTCTTGAGTTGCTAAGTAACCAATTGTAGTCGTTTATATAAAGTACTCTTCAGAGAAAAACCGAAAACCCAATCCATGTTTATTCTTTTGTAGCTCTATTTTGGTATCGCTCTTTTTTAACCAATGGCTTATCTACTAATAAGTGTATAATAATTGGGGTATCATGGTACGTGAGATACTGGAGCTCGGGAATTTTGCGGCAGAGGCTATCGAAGGGGATACTGTGTCGTTCATCTCGTGGTATCGGAATGGTCGTATTCTTACAGCGAATAAACAATTTTTCGCCTTAACAGGAAGCTCGAAGGAAGAGACTGACGAGATGGTGTGGCCTGACGATTTTGCCCCAATGGAAACTTGTAACATTGTTAAAAAAGCGATGGAAGCCCTTATACAAGGCGAAAAATCATACGAGTATGAAGGCGAGCTAAAACGAAAAGATGGCTCTGTCATATGCGTGGAATTGTTCGTGCATGTGTATTACCCTGCTCAGAAAGGTGAGCCTTTTTACTTTTCATTTATCACCGATATCACAAAACACAAACAAATGGACGAAGCTCTACAAAGTGCCCTTGACGATGTGAATATTCGTGTGGAGGAGCGCACGGCAGAGCTATCGAGAACGATACAGGAGTTGCATGATGAAGTAATGCAACGTAGGCGTATTGAAAAAGAGCTTGAAGAAGCTAAAGAGCAGGCTGAGCTATACTTGGATTTGATGGGCCATGACATTAAAAATATGGATCAGGTCGCGTTGGGCTATCTTGAACTCGCAAAAGAGAAGCTGGATTTGCATGGAAAGCTCGAAAAGCATGATGAAATGTTGATAACGAGTCCTAAAAATGCGGTGGAGAACAGCACGAAGCTCATAAATAACATAGTTATGCTCCGAAAGAGGGCTGGAGAACTAAACCTTACGTCATTTAATGTTAATGAAATACTGTCTGATGTAAAGAGCTTGCATTCTAATGTTCCCGGCAGGATAATTACCATTAATATCGTTGCTGCATGTGAATGTTGTGTGATGGCGAACGAACTTCTGAAGGATATGTTTTCCAATATCGTGGGCAACGCCATTAAGCATTCGAGCGGGACACTAACGATAAACATCAATGTATCCACGATAGATGAAATGGGGCAAAAATATTGTAAGGTCTCAATTGATGACAACGGCCCTGGCATACCTGACGAACGAAAAACGGAGCTATTAGTGCGAGCGTGTAAAGATTTGGTCAAACGCCGTGGCAGAGGCATGGGCTTATGTTTGGTTAAGACGCTCGTCGAGGATTTCCATGGAAAAATATCGGTAGAAGACCGAGTACAAGGCGATTATCAGAAGGGCAGCAGATTCATTGTCATGCTACCGGCAGTTGAAAAGTAATATTCGTATGGGCAGTGTAGGAAATCCACACCGCCATTTTCTCAGTGATCATGCATCGAGACTTACGACGAAGCCGCCACATAGCGCGATTCCGATACCGACCACTAGAACGATTATACTAGCTAAACCGTTGCTAACGGCGTCCACGGCCATAGTGGTTGATATACTGTTTATGGCGTTTCCGAAAAGTAAGCCATTCATCAACAAATTTGCGGCTCCAAGGATGGCAAGAAGGCCGCCTATCAAGGTTATTCCTGAACCAATTATTCTAATCATATTATATCACAGATTGCCATATAATCGGTTGATATAATAATCTTATTGGTTATGCTCTCTGAACGTATTCGGCCCGCGAACGCTCGCTCGTGAGCGGGGTGCGTAGTGGATCTCCGAGGCTCCGGTACGCATGATAATTTAAGTTAACGCAATGATTTTTTTAGTTCACGATTAACGAACACAAAAAATACTTTCAGAGAGCTTCGACCTTATTTATATACTAAACAAGCGATTGTCTTAATCTGGTGATTTTATGACTACGCTACCAACATATGATGAATTCTTTAAAATGCCATACGAAGAAAGAGTAAAGTTCAATGAAACGCTGAGCGATGAGGATAGCATGAAAATGACAAAACAACATTATCATGAGTTAGACGACAAGCGAAAGAAACTACAGGACGAACTATTCTATCTTGAAATGGATATGCACAACCTCGACTGGAGTCTTAGAATGATGACTACAGACGGCGACGTTGACTTTACCGACAAACGCACGATTTAAGCTCTTAACATGCCTACTAAACAGTGTTTTACATGATGCAAACAAAATCCGATTTGGAAGAACAACTTAGAGTACAAATTAAGTTTTTATTAAAATCATCTAAAGAATACGACAATGGAGATACTGACGAGGCGAAACGATTAGCTACCCATATCATGACTCTTGTTTACGATTATGAACCGCCAGTAGACAATTCAAAATCGCCATCTATGAAGTCGAATAGTAAGAAGAAAAAGGACGCTTCCAAATCGCTATTGCAGTTGTTGAAAATGAAAAACATGGAATACTTGGATACCTCGTATAATATCCGTCCAAGCGGGTTTGTACCACAATTTGGCCTTGTCGGGATCCTAAGGGATAAGGAAATGAAAACTATCTTCTTCCCAGGACTAGATGATTATGATAAGGGTGACGAAGGGCTTCATGCCAGACCATATGTCAAAGTGCCATTTGGTCGATGGTGGCATAAGACAATAATTATTGACCAAGAAGGCAACAAATTCTCGCGGGAGCTTATTGCCAAATGGATAAGAAACAAAGATGGCGGAGCACATATCGATGAAGAGTTAAGTGATAAGTATGCAAAGCTTACTAGGCTTGACTCGATGGGTCTAGGAATGGTAGATGAGAACCAGAGTGTTGAATCCGCAAAATTTATTGAAATGGCTAGTATTAGGCAGATGTCACATGAACTCATCGTATCGTTAAAAGATGCATATCCTGAGTATTTTATCGATATGAAATATGAGCCGAAGAAAGTAAACGAGCGATTTGATATAATAGAATCAAGGGTGGCATTTACGAAAAGAGTCTAATCGAGAACCACTTTGAGCTCAAGCGCCGACTAGGGGCTCGAAGTGCATCTACGAGTCGTCTTAGTAGTAGGGCAACAGTATCTCCAGTAATAACTCGTAAAAAATTATACCTATTTAATTTGTAAACCTCTAAGATAATCCATATTAAATAAGCTAGTCCATAATTAAGCCAAAATTGCATGAATTAATTTAATTATTGTTCCTATTTTGTTCGTGGATTTTTGCGCTCGTCGATAATAAACTCTGAGGTTTTATTTGGGTTGTTTTAGCTTGTTATACAAGTAACAGTTATATGAATGCGACCCGAAGGGGATCCTGAGCAGGAACAAAAAAAATAATGGTTTTAGAACATCACCTTCGCCGCTGCATCGACAGCCGTTCTCAGCATCTCCGGGTTCGCCGCTGCATGGGCATAAACCCGCTCTGTAACCAATGGCGAACTGTGCCTGGCCTGCCTTTGTACGAACGTGAGGTTCTGCCCTGCCGCACAGGCGAGAGTAATCATCGTATGCCTCAAAACGTGCGCCGAGACCACCTTTATCCGGGCCCGTTGGCATGTCCTGGCTATCATATCATTAAGGCCCCGTGCCGAGAACCGTTGGCAATCCCTAGTAATGAAAAGGGCCCTCGTAGTGACCATCGGGCGCTCTCCGATGTACTCGTCTATGTATCGTGCCGCCTCCGGGGGTACAACCACGAATTGTTCTTTTTTGTTCTTCACACCATGATATCTGATATCATCATCCAGATTATTACGAATCCAAAAAATACGCTGACGACTATCATAATCATTGATATTCGCATTCTGTACCTCGCGGTTACGGATTCCCGTCCAGAGCATAAGAGCGAGAATCGCCCGGTCACGCAGGTCGTACGCCGCGCTCAGGAGGGCGCGCGCCTCCCCCGGACTAAGATACTCCACTCGGTGATCCCCATGCCTAGGTTTCGGTAGTTTAAAACTATGGCCTCCCATAGCCTCGATGGTCTTCAAAATATTCCTGATATAATTATCCTTTTTTCGTTCTTTTACCATGTCCGCATAGACGCGTTTACCAAAATCCACGTTTACATCAGTCGTACCATACTTTCTTATTATCATCCGCGCCATTTTCACGGTCATAGCGGTATGGTACTCTGATGCGTGTCTGTCGGTCAACATGTGTGTTTCGAGTTTGGCTAAAAAGTCCTCGGTGCTATCAATCTTTTTAAATTCTACTCTCTTCGATTTGTATGTGCTACTCATAGTATATTTCCCACTACCGTAGCCCAAAACTACCGGCACTATACACCCATAACGGCCAACGTCACACCCATCGATATTTAGGGGCCAAGCGGACTACGGCGCCAGCCTTGAGAGCTGGTGAGGCGCAAGTCTCCCGGGAGTTCAAATCTCTCCCTCAGCGCCATATTTTAACTTAAATGGTTAATTGTATTTCATGTGTTGAATCCCGGTATATTTGTTTTTTATATTCTTCGCGAGTCGACGCCCGGTATATTTGTTTTTTATCTTCTTCGCGAGTCGACGCCCGGTATATTTGTTTTTTATCTTCTTCGCGAGTCGACGCCCGGCCTTCAGGCCGGGCTACTCGGCGTTTAGGGTGCTTCGAAGCCGGGGCCGCGCTCGCACCCTCGGCCAAAATTCGCTTCGCTCATTTTGGCCTCCGCAAGCGCTAAGCGACGCGGCCATAAAAGGCCGCGTCCATTACCCCGTCATCTTCGCATCCCTTCGCTCTCTTCGCTCGCTCAGGGCAAACCCTAAACGCCTCGACGACTGCGATAAAATTAGTATAGCGTTTTTATCTTATTGTCTTTTAATAACTGAGTAGACGTTTTTAATGGTGCCATCCATTTATATTAGCGCCGGCATGAACTTCGCAAATATATACAGGTCCTCTTTCGGGGCAGCCACACTATGCGATACGCCTGGCGGGTTGACGTATGAATCACCTGGCTTGCAGGCGGATTTTTTATCGCCAAAGGTAAACATCCCGTTGCCATCGAGCACTTCATTGAATTCCCATTGCGCGCTATGGGTATGCTCACTGACTTCAGCACCTTTTTCTATCTTGATAAGCAGACAATTGAACGTACCATTAGTATCAGTGGCTGACACTAGCTCTTTTGAGAATACGCCGCTAAATACCGGATGCTTTTTCCATGGTATCGCCGATGCATCAATCTCTTTTTCCGGAAAAACGATCTTGCCGCTGTCAAATAGCTTAAAGATCTCACTTTGCTTCATCGTGCTTCCTCTTTATGGCTGTACGTTGAATATAAAGTTTTATAGCACTATACGATTAAGGCACCGAATATCATATTTCCACACCAGGACGCCACAGGCTTATACCAAAAAAGTTCCTTGTGCATTTTCAAAGGCTCGATAATGTATTCTAAAAACTTTATAGATAATGCCTTATTAAAAATTAGTTACTTAAAAAAAAATAGGGTGAACGGCATGGCGTTTATTCGCCAATGCCGCATGTATAAACGTTATTTCTTCTTTTTGCCGTCTTTCTTCGGGATCTTGAACAGCGACTTCTCGTTCCTCTCGAGCTTCACATACTGGAGCTGAGCGGTGCCGAGCTTCTCGACGTTCGCCTTGTAGATCTTACCCTTGTTGGACTTTGCTGCTTCCTGGATCCAGGCTGGTGCGTTCTTTGGTACTGCAACGAGTTCTCTCTTACCGGTGAAGTAGTGAAGCTTCTTGGTGCCCTTTTCCCTTAACACGATGTTGTTGATGCCGCGGTTTGCGACCTTAAGAGCTGCATCCCTTGGCTGAGCGCCAGTGAATGTACCGATCTCTTCACCCTTCTCGTTTACTAAACCAAAGTTTCTCTTTTCCCTACCTTCTTTTGCTACCATATTTTATTCACTCCATAAATTTGCATATATATTTTGGTTTATTGAATGATATTATATCATATAAACGTTTTGGTCTTTATCGCTTACAAACTCAACTAATGGTTATTATTTGTTAATATTTATATATGAAATTGGTACGGATAACCGCCTAGCAGAAAATAAGTTACATATTATAGTAACATTCATATCACTTTTTTTCACACTGAAAATGGGGATGCCAGACGACCCTGACAAGACGGTCGATAGTGTACAGGGCATTAAATCATGTAAAAACGAAAGGTTTATATAACTTTACGCTGGTTTTTATAAAATTGCTGATATTTATATGTGCTTGCTTGCCTTACGCATGGCATAAAAGACCCAGCCATCGTATATGCTTTCTTCGTCTCTGTTATCGATCACGATCCCTTCGATGCCCATGGATTTGAACGATGCTGCCAGGAAATCTATCTCTTCTTTCTTGTTGACCGTGAGCAGTAGAAAACCCCCATCATTAAGTGCCTTGATGGATTCGGCGAAGATCGTCCGCCACAGTTCTTTGTTGAACTCATAAATTGTGCCCAGCATGAAACCCACGACTGCGCCATATTTTACGTGCAAGTACTTCGAGAGCTGCATCGCATCTGCTACCATGGTGTCCGCGGGCTCTAATATTTCATAATATAGGCCATTACAGACTGCACATCTGTCATTATCCATGGCCAGCACGCTCTTGAACAGCGGCCTGATCGCTGCCGTGGACATGCCGTTCCCACAGCATATCTCCAGGGCATCGATGGTCTTTAGGTCATGACCGTGCTTCGATGCTAGTTTTTCCATCAGGCTCCTGATCCGCTTATTCCTGCTATCGTTAAACGCGAAAGATAATGGCTCTTTTTCTGTGGTGCAATCACATAACGCGCCTCCCGCAAGGCTTATGGAAAGGCATTCCCTGATAGCGGCATCAAACTTTTTAGGGTCGGTCTTTTTCTTTTTCAGGGAAACGACCACGCCGGAAGAAAGTATTTTGTTCGCCCGGTTTTCCGTCTGTTGCCGGGTTGCAGGCGCCCGTGGGTATGGTATGACAAACCAAAAATCCCCTTCAGGGTGCGTGTTCTTAAAGGCAATTGCCAGCGGTCCGCCACTTTTATCGCTCACGGCGATGGCCGCCTTAACTGCTTCTTTCGGTAATTTTGCCAGCTGGTCCAGGTAGTCGAGTGATCGGACGTCCATTTCGAGGCCTTCAAAGTTATTCTCTATTAAAAAAGTGTCCTCTTTTACACCCAGGGCCTGCTGTAGAAGCATCATACCATATCATTTACTTTTTTTCGTTTTATAGCTTCTGCTTTTCCATATAAAAAAGTCACACCCGGATTAATATTTTATATAATAATGTAAAATATATATTATGGGAACATGAGCGAGGAGTCACCGCAAAAGGTAAAGAAGATCAGCATTTCGTTGTCGAATGACGTGCTCGAATGGGTATTCGAGCGAAAAGGCGACCTGAAAGTGTCCACGTTCATCAACCAGGCGCTCCGCGACAACATGAATGGGGATCTGAAAGCTTCCTGTAACGTTTGTGAAGAGTTCAGCCATCTAAAAAACAGGCTCAAAAGGATTGAGGAAGACGTTCATGATCTGCGAAGTATCCGCGATCTTCAGGCTGGCAAGCTGGGCCATGAAGAGCATGTTTCCATACTCTCCACCCGGCCGAAGGATGTATTCGGGCAGATGATCAACATCAAGAACGTGTCGGCGAGTAACGCGATGGCTGTTTATGAAGAGCTTGTCCCTTTCATTAAGAGCCGGAAATATATAGACCGCATCATCGTCCTCAAAAACCTGTTCCCGCACACGAAGTCCAGGATCACGAATAATATTAATTACTGGTATAACGCCTGCCGGGGGGTGCTGGACCACTTGATCGAGCAAGGATACGTCATACGGTTCGATAAGAATAAGTACAGGTGGATCGGCGAACGTTGAACACTTATATTCGATGGATATCGAAGATAGCTAAATATTATATAATATGCAATATAATTATTAACCGGGAATGCAACGCTCACGCGATTAAAGGCGTGATTTTAAGCCCAAAGCCCCGGACGGGCAAAAAAGGTGCGTTACCCCATAACCCCATGAATTAATAAATGATGTAAATGTATTATTCATGGGGTTTATGATTAATGCATGCCGATATATATGTTCGTATGTATGCGGAATAATCAAGCACGGTATAGAAAAAACTCAAGACAGAGACCATGATAGATTATAATACATACATTTTTTAATCTCGATTATTTTTCGCAGGTCATCCCTATCGGCCCACGTGTTTAAAAATGCCTCTTTACGTATCCTGCGCGGCCGGTCAATGTCTAGTACCATCGCGAAATACACTCATGAGGGTTTAAACTGAGCACCGGATGTATAAAGCCCGCTCCTATATTGTGATCGGGGCATGACTCTCAAGGATATCTTCCAACTCATATACGTGCTGTTTAGATTCCAGTATATCCTGGCCGGCTTCCTGAATCTTCTCATGTCTATGTTCCTACTCGTCGATAAACTATTTAATAATGCGAGGGTCCGCCGCACTACTATTGAGCCATTAGATCGTCCGTCACATGGCAATTAGGTCGCGCAATACGCAGGCAATTGGTTTAATCGCGTCTCCCCCACGCAGGACTCATGGACGTATCAAAACTATTGTTCGTGTGCCTTGCGCTAATCGCCTCAAGTATATTTGTGGCCCCGGCATCGGTGCGTTTCGGTGTACGATGGACAACAGCTACGGACATATCTTACCTGTTACTGATGTGCGGGATGGTAATGGCCATTATGACGATTTTGGCTGAAAAAGACGAGGATAACACGGCAGTGTTGCGCCAGGAATACTCTGAGGTCACACATGATATTTATTCACCAGAAAAACCGCTTAAGAGACTATATATCCAGAGAGGTCCAAAAAAGTTGATTAAAAACTGATTTTTTTACTTTTAGCCCTTTATGATCTTTGGGGGTTAAGATTTAACGCGCAGAATGATATTAGACGAACGTTATTGGGACGGATCATACAAAATTTCCAGCCTTCTACGAACCATTTGTATGCCAAGTTTAATATCATGACAATCGCAATCGTTAGAAATACGCCATTTGAATAAACTTCCCTTTGAGCCATGGGTGCATAATTAGGGGCCCCTCTCAAGGCAATGTAGATTAAAATAGTATTTATCCAGGGAGCAATAAATCACCAAGTATATATAGAAGTGTAACCCTGTAACATCTTGGTAAATTTAAATTTGTACTTTTAAATTTATATTATTTTATTTGTACTATTTATAATGGAGGTTTTGAATTTGGCACAACAATCAGGCCAACAGTATATAATTTTAAAAGAAGGCTCCCGCAGGACAAGGGGCCGCGACGCTCAAGGAATGAATATCCTGGCCGCGAGGGCCGTAGCCGATGCAGTCAGGACTACTCTGGGTCCGAAGGGCATGGATAAGATGCTTGTTGACTCGCTTGGCGACGTTGTCATCACGAACGATGGCGTTACGATTCTCAAGGAAATGGATATCGAGCATCCGGCTGCAAAGATGATCGTAGAGATCGCGAAGACCCAGGAAGACGAGGTCGGCGACGGTACTACGACTGCAGTGGTATTAGCCGGTGAGCTGCTTAAGAGGTCGGAGAACCTTTTAGACCAGGGCATCCATCCGACCGTCATCGCGGCTGGCTACAGGCAGGCAGCCACTAAGGCGAGAGAGATCCTCGACTCGCTGGCATATCCGGTGACCATCAAGGATGAAGACCTGCTCAAGAAGTTTGCGATCACAGCCATGACCGGTAAGGGCGCAGAGGCAGTCGGCGAGAAGATGGCAGGCCTCGTGGTCAGGTCTATCAAGGCCGTCATAGATGAGAACGGTAAAGTGGACGTCGAGGACATCAAGGTGGAAAAGAAGGTCGGAGGCACTATAGGTGATTCCGAATTAATCCAGGGTCTGGTCATCGATAAGGAACGGATTCACCCGAATATGCCGAAGACCGTGAAGAATGCGAAGATTGCGCTGATCGATACGCCTCTGGAGATAAAGAAGACTGAGATTGACGCGAAGATCGAGATCACCAGCCCGGACCAGCTACAGCGCTTCCTGGATCAGGAAGAGAAGATGTTGAAGGGTATGGTCGACAAGATCAAGGCTACGGGCGCCAATGTGGTGTTCTGTCAGAAGGGCGTGGATGATCTCGTCCAGCACTACCTGGCCAAGAATGGCATATTCGCAGCCCGCCGCGTCAAGGAGTCCGACCTTAAGATGCTCGCCAAGGCGACAGGTGCCAGGGTCAGCACCAGCATTGATGAGCTGACTAAGGACGACCTGGGTGTTGCTGGCCTGGTCGAGGAGCGTAAGATCGGCGACGAGAACATGACATTCATCGAGAAGTGCAAGGACCCGAAGGCAGTCTCTCTCATACTGCGAGGCGGAACGGAGCACGTCGTTGATGAGCTGGACCGTGCAGTACACGATGCGCTGCGTGTAGTCGGCGTCGTCGTCGAGGACAAGAAGTACGTCGCAGGCGGAGGATCCACCGAGATCGAGCTGGCCTTACGGTTAAAGGACTTCGCATCCACAGTGGGCGGCAGAGAGCAGCTGGCTATCGAGGCGTTCGCCGAATCCTTGGAGATCATCCCCAGGACCCTTGCGGAGAATGCGGGCCTGGATCCAATCGACATCCTGGTCAATCTAAGGAGCAAGCACGAGGGCAAGAAGGGAGACGGCAAGACCGTCGGGATCAACGTGTTCACCGGCGAAGCCGTGGACATGAAGAAGGCCGGTGTTATCGAGCCCCTTCGCGTTAAGACCCAGGCCATCAGCGGCGCCTCCGAAGCTGCTGTCATGATCCTTAGGATCGACGACGTCATTGCCGCCAGCAAGTTATCCGGCGGCCATGGCGGACCAGGCGGCATGCCAGGCGGCATGGACATGGGCGACATGGGCATGTAAGGTCACCACCTTACATTCCTCACCTTTTTATTTACTTAGCATATAGCCCTAGATGAGCAAGGGGCCAAGATGCACTGATGGAAAAATATATGGTGATATTGCATTCACCTTTACTTTTCATGTGTACAATTATTTTAGATTGCACGCTATCACGATCACTAGTTTAGTACTTTTTTATAAATGTATCACAGCACTTGGATATTGCTCACAAATTGATAAAATCATGATACTTACCTAGTATTTCTCATTTTTATGATCTGATCGAATACCTTAACATGTATTTATATAATAATATAAAAATATATGTTATTATGTCCCTTGGAGGGGATTTTCATGCGCATAGCTGCAATGGGCGACCTGCACTTCGGGGCTAACTCCCTTAAGACGTTTACGGCTATCTTCAAATCCGTTAACGATGAGGCGGACATAATGGTCCTGTGCGGGGACCTTACTATGCGAGGGCTCATCGAAGAAGCCCGCAGCCTGGCAGAAGCGATCTCCGGGGCGAACATCCCCATCCTTGCCGTGCTCGGGAACCATGATCACGAGGCAAATAACCAGGAAGAGATCATGGATCTGCTGGGTAGTGCGGGCATGAATATGCTGGAGCGAGGGCCTTATGTGACCGCAGACGGCAGGTTCGGGTTCGTGGGGGCAAAAGGATTTTGCGGCGGATTTACCGGCTGTAAGATCGCGCCGTTCGGCGAGCGGATACTGAAGATGTTCATCAACGAGACCTTTAAGGAAGCAAACACGGTCAACCGGGCCTTAAAGACGCTTAAGGCGGACTTTAAGGTGGTCGTATATCATTATGCGCCTATCCGGGAGACCTGTACCGGCGAACACTGTGAGATCCTCCCCTTTTTAGGCTCTTCGATACTCTCTGACCCGCCCGACACCTTCAACGTCAATCTCGTGCTGCATGGCCATGCTCACCACGGGTGCGAAAAGGGGTGTACTGCGACGGGCATACCAGTCAGGAACGTCGCTCTTCCGATCCATAATAAAAAATACGTTGTTTATGACTCCGAATCTTTCAGAAGTCATAAACAAGTTTAGCGAACATTCACGTTTCTTATCAAATCTTCGATCACACGGCCGGGAATTGGTATCACATGGTCCCAGTCGGTTTTTACGAATAGTATGAACGAAAGTGCTTTCTCGGGAAAATCCTTGATGAGCTTTAAAAAGTAGTCCCAGTCGAAATTCATGTAAGTGTTGGATAACACTGCAATACAATCGTACCAGTCGTCCCGATAGCAGCGCATGGCCAGTATTTTTCTTAACAGAAGGTCTTCCGGCGCCAGGATGCTGACATCATACCCGTACATTTTTATGCGAATGGCATGCTCGATAGTCTCATCCGTGGTGACGATATTGCCGATATTCTCGAGGATAAAGTCGATTGGCACGCCGTTCTTATATGCTTTGCAGAGCCAGTGAACGTCCAGCATCGGGTTCGTGTCGAACCCGGCCGCTTTTAGCACCTTCATTGCGGGCATCCTGTCCTCCTTTTTAATATACAGGTCTATATCCTTTGTAGCCCGCTTTCTACCGTATGCAGCTACGGCGATGCCGCCACCGATTGCGCAGGGGACGCCTCCCCGCTCCAGGGCGTTAATCGCCTCATTATAGGTAACGAAATGCTCTTGGATCGATATACTTCCCACATCCTGAACGGCGAATCTATATTATAAATAGTCATATATTTTAATATATTCTACGAAGTTATCGTATCTGTTTATTTATTTTCAGTAGCCTGAATAGTGATTTTCGAGCCTCAAGAACGATAAATATCGTGGATGTAATTGCCAGTATCACAAGCCAATCATATGGTGTGGGCCCGGTCGTATGGAATAGCACCTCGAAATACGGCAGGTACAGGATCATGCATTGCAGCAGCAGCGAGACAGCGATCGCCAGTAGCAGGTACAGGTTCTTGAAAATACCGGCGCTAAAGAGCGAGTCCGTCTCGGACTTACATTCTAGCACTACCCACATCTGGAATACGACTAGCGCTGTCAAGGCCATTGTCCGGGCAAAGTCGACTCCGTGGGGCAGGTACAGGTAAAATACGGCGAGCGTACCAAGCGAGACCGTAAGCCCTACCAGTATCATGTCCAGCGCAGCCGTTCTCGTGATAAGCCCCTGCGTCCTTGGGCGAGGCGGCCGACGCATCAGCCCTTTTGCCCCCGGGTCCATGCTAAGCGCTAGCGCGGGTAGGCTGTCCGTGATCAGGTTCACCCATAGGATCTGTATGGCTAGAAGTGGCAGCGGGAGCTGAATAATGATACCGAGGAACAGGACGAGTACTTCGCCAAGGTTGCTGGCGAAAAGGAATTTTACGACTTTTCTGATGTTCTCGTAAATGGCTCTGCCTTCCTCGACCGCGGCCACGATGGTCGCAAAATTATCATCTGTCAGCACGAGATCGGCGGCCTGGCGAGACACATCAGTCCCTGTTTTTCCCATGGCTATGCCGATATCCGCGCTCTTCAGTGCAGGCGCGTCGTTCACGCCATCGCCGGTCATGGCGACCGTCTTTCCATGTTTTTGTAGCGCTTCGATGATACGCAGTTTTTGCTCAGGTGAAGTACGCGCATAGACCTTGATGTGGTCGACCATGCCATCGAGTCCCGCATCGGACATTTCGCTAAGCTTCGCACCTGTCATCATCAGGTCGCCCTCCCTGAAGATGCCGATCTCGCGTGCGATGGCGACCGCTGTCAAAGGCTGGTCTCCCGTGATCATGACCACGTCGATGCCCGCTTCGGCGCATCTTCGCACAGATTCCTTTGCCTCGGGGCGAGGCGGATCCAGCATGCCGGCCAGTCCCAGGAACGTGAGCCCGCTTTCCATATCCCCGATACGCTCGGCTTCGACCTCCCCATGTATTTCCCGGTACGCAAATCCGAGCACGCGCATTCCTTCTTCGGCCATACGCTCATTTTGCTCACGATAATAGCCTTTGATCTCATCTTCCATCGGTTCGGGCCCGCTGTTTTTATATGCGTACTCACAGAGATCGAGCAGCACCTCGGGCGCGCCTTTAGCGAAAATAACATTTGAGCCGTTACATTTGTTCAGCGTGATCATACGCCTGCTATCCGTACTGAACGGCTCTTCGAGTTTCCGAGGGCATTCGTCTTCCAGCAGCGTTTTACTTAAGCCTGCCTTGGCCGCTGTCGCCAGCAATGCGACCTCAGTGGAATCACCCAGGATGTTCCATCCATCCTTCAGGCGCTCATAGGTAGCGTTATTACATAATGTGCCCGCCAGTAGCAGTAATTTTATGCCCGGGTCTGCGGAAGGATCGATCTCTTTATCTTGAACTGTAAATTTGCCTTCGCTCGAATATCCTTCTCCGGTCACCATGAATTCGGAATCTGCCGTAACGATACTTTTCACGACAATGACATTCTGAGTAAGGGTGCCCGTCTTATCCGAGCAAATGATGCTTGTAGAGCCGAGTGTCTCCACAGCGGGCAGCTTACGCACGACGGCTTTTCTTTTCGCCATCCGCTGAACGCCCAGTGCCAGGATGATCGTGATCGTGGCCGGAAGGCCTTCGGGTATGGCAGCCACCGCCAGGCTTACGGCTACCAGGAACATCTCGTAGAGCTGCCGGCCTTCCAGAAGGCCACCCGCGAAGATAATAAAACAACAGGCCAGTGCCGCAATGCCGAAATATTTTCCCAGCCTGTCCGTACTAGCCTGTAATGGTGTCTCTCGCTTCTCGCCGGACTCGACGAGGCTGGCGATACGGCCGATCTCGGTGTCCATGCCGGTGCCCACGACGATAGCCTTCACCTTGCCGTCGAGCGCGCCTGTTCCTTTGAATAGCATGTTATCCATGTCGCCGAGCACTAAATCCTGTAAAAGCACGCCTGCATGCTTATTCGACGGCTCAGCCTCTCCCGTCAACATGGACTCATCCGTTTTAAGGTTGAAGGATTCAATGATACGGGCGTCCGCCGGTATGCTGTTTCCAGCATCCAGCTCTATAATATCTCCGGGAACTAGCGCACGGGCGGGTAGCCGTACTTTATGGCCGTCCCTGACCGCATACGTCTCGATCACGATATATTGCTGAAGTGCAGCGATAGACTGCTCGGACTTATATTCCTGCACGAACCCCAGTATCGCGTTAAGCAATATGATGATGGCAATGACGATCGCGTCCAATGTCTCGCCTATGAATAAGGAGATCACGACAGCTGCGATCAACAGGTAAATTAGAAAATTATTGAATTGGCTTAAAAATAGCCATATCAGCGGCTTCTTTTTGACCTGGCTTAGCTCATTAGCACCATATTTTTGCAAACGAGCTTTCGCCTCGTCGGACGTCAGCCCTGAGCTGTCCGACTGTAACGTACCATAGACCTCGTGTAAGTCAATTGAGTGCCATCTGATCTTAGGGGCCATGGCACTCGCCCATTACTACGCTCTCCGTACCATTAGTACAGGGCATTTAGCGCTATTCAGCACACTTTTCGATACGCTACCCACAAAGACTTCTTCTAAGGCCGAAACTCCTATGGAGCCGATGACGATACAATCGGCGTCTATCTTTGCGGCGAACTCGATAATGGCGTTAGCCGGCTTACCTTTTACGATCGCCACTTCGCATACGACGCCATTCGCATCGCATAGTGCCTTGATCTTATCTGTTGCCTCTTTCGCCGAATTTTCCATCTCAGTCTTACTTTCTGACATGTGAATGCCCGCGTGGAACGCGAGACCTGTGTCAACAACGTTTAATATGTAAATTTTAGATCCAAGGCTTTTCGCGATATAAACGGCATGCTCAGCCGCATAATATGAATAATCCGAGCCGTCCGTAGGCACAAGGATCGTCTTGTATGTAGGAATCGTCACAATATCAGTTATCCTTTTTATCGTAAAATATATTTCTCATTCGCGCACGATCGAAGTGCCTACGCCTTTTTCGGTCAGCAGCTCTAGCAGCAGCGCTTGAGGCTTGTTACCGTTCACGATGTGTACGCTGTCGATGCCGCTCTTGACAACGACGATGCTGGACAGGATCTTAGGGATCATGCCCTTCGAGATGATGCCCGTCTTGATCAGGTCAAAGCACTGCTCGATCGTAAGCTTCTTTTGAAGCGTATCCTTTTTGGAGGGATCCATCATGACACCGTCAACGTCAGTGAGCGATATGAGGCATTTCGCCTTGACTGCTGCCGCGACATCTCCCGCCGCCGTGTCGGCATTTAAGTTATAGCAATGGCCTGCGATGTCATAGCCTATGGGCGATATGACGGGGATGTAGCCATTCTTGAGCAGGATCTCCAGTATCTCAGGGTTAACACGCTCGGTCTCGCCAACCCATCCAAAGTCGACTAGCTTCTCTATGCCGTCTATCATGACTTTTTCAGGCGTCTTTTTTCGGGCCACTATGAGGCGGCCGTCATTGCCTATTACACTAGCGCCTTTGCCGCCATGCTTTCCAATAAGTGTAACGATGTCCGTATTTACGTTGCCGAAGAGTACCATGCGCACGATCTCAAGCGTCTCGTCATCCGTCACTCTCAGCCCTGAGATGAACTCGGGCGTCTTACCCATGCGCTTCATCATCGCGTCGATCTCGGGGCCGCCGCCATGTACGATGATCGGCTTAAGCCCGAGGTGCTGCAGCGCAACGATATCCTTGATTATGCCGCTCCGCGCCTCCGGGTCGACCATCGCATGTCCGCCCACCTTTACTACAACGACCGCGCCTATCATTTTTTTTACCATCGGCGAGGCCTCCGAGAACAATTCACCCGCATCCATTTCAATACCTGAACACAAATGCCCTTTCAACATAATAAAATTAGCCCCGGACAGAGGAATATATTGAAAAATCGCCCTTTCGAAAAATTGTGTATTTCTCTACTTGCTACCTGGTGGCGAATGTAGTGAACTTTTATAATGCTACGAATTCAATAATGATTGAAAGAAAGAATTGATTGGAGACGAAGCTGTGACAGATGAGGTTTTTGACGTAACGATCATCGGCGCGGGGCCGGCAGGGATGACCGCGGCATTATACAGCGGAAGGGCTAACCTTTCGACCGTGATGTTCGGCGACATCTTCGACTCGAACCTGGCCAAAGCCGGAGACGTGGAAAATTACCCTGGTTTCGACTCAATACAGGGCATAGATCTGGTCGAAAAGTTCAGTAACCAGCTCAAGCGGTACGGTATAATAAACGAGCCCTCATACATCAGGCATATAGAGCCGAATAAGGCAGAGGGCACGTTCAAGCTAGTCACGGAGAATGGGGACTACAGGAGCCGTGCGATCATCATCTCCACCGGCTCAAAACATAAAGACCTGGGCGTACCGGGGGAAAAAGAGTACTTACATAAGGGAGTTTCATACTGCGCCGTGTGCGATGGTCCTTTTTATAAGGGGAAAAAAGTCGCTATGCTGGGGAGCGGCGACCAGGCGGCCAAGGCCGCGATCTATCTTGCAGGGCTTTGTCAGTCCGTGATCGTACTATCGAGCAAGCCGGACCTGGATACTCCGGTGTTTGCGGACCAGGTAAGATCACTCGACAACATCGAGGTCATCGGTAACGCTAAACTGATCGCCATCGAGGGGAAAGAGTTCGTAGAATGGGTCAGGTATTCGACACCTGAAAAGGCGGACGGGGCCGTGCGCATCGATGGCATCTTCATCGAGAGCGAGATGCCCAACAGTGTACTGGCGACGGATCTTGGGCTTGACCTGGATGATAAAGGCAATGTTGCCGTGAACCGGCCGGACATGACCACTAAAATATCCGGCGTTTTTGCAGCCGGGGACGTGACCGGCGGATTGCATCAAATCTCAAAAGCGGTGGGCGAAGGCGCATGCGCCGCAGTCAGCGCTACGATCTATGTGAAAAAAAAGTTCAGGGCGCAGCCTAAGTAAGCACTCGAAGCTTACTATTTTTCACAGCGACTGTCTTTGCATAAGCCTTCGACGGCCGTGCGACGAAAAAAGTCAGGGACTTAATTACTGTTAGCCTCGGATAATGAAATATTATACTGTTCGGTTGCCAGAGGCATGTCTCTAACCGCTCTGTGTATATGCCGTCGTGTACTCTGCGTAACCAGAAAAAACGAATAATGCTTGCATGACAAAATATACATTCTATGAGGCAGTAAAACAAGGATTAATTATTAAACCACTAACCGGGTCAGCCACAGGTAATAGTGTGAAGAAAAACTCTTACGGGATCGCTTATGCAGGATCATTATCAGTTTATCGCGAAAAACAGATCATTCCTGCCGTTACTGAAATCTCTGTTCGTCGTACTGATCTTCCTGGTCATTGTATTCCAGGTCGCATGGTTCGCAAGTCTTCCTCCTTTTAATGTGAAAAGCCTTGCATCTGTAAGTTTTATTGATTGGAGCAACTATGGTCAGTTAGCCATATCCTTCCTGTGTACCCTCATAGCGTTTTACCTTTATGCAGCTCCGCCTCGTCGCAACTTATACCTGCTGACCGGCTTTTCCTCAGGCTTATGGTTCCTGAGTAATTCGTTCTGGTTCCTGTACGTGAAAATACTCGGTACGAATTTGCTTTACCCGGGTATGGCCGATATAGGCTTCCTGGGCGCGTTCCTGCTGCTCACGACGGCTATCTGGCTCACGTTCGATGAGAAAAAATTGCCGAAGCTCCTGACAATGGCGGTCTACGGGGTGCCGCTGGTCATCTTCGTAATAGCGGCAATAGCGAATATTACCGGCCAGACGATCACGAACGTCATCTATTGCTTATTCTCATCACTACTTATACTGGCAGTGATCCAGTTTTACAATAAAAAATACCGGCTGTTCTTCGTAGGCATCGCTTTCTATTGCGCGGCAATGCTCACCTATGTCCTGAGGGAGACCTACTTCCCCGGCGCGCCGGTCTTCACTATTGTCGGGCAGCTGGCCATGGTCTCGTTCTGCCTGATACCGCTAGGCTTAATAAAGCCCCTTGATGAGGAGTTGCCATGTTAGCGGAAGCAATTCTATCGATCGTGATAGGCCTGACAATTCCTAAATTATTCGTTGTCCTCTTTCTCAAAAAACAACAGCGAGTAATGATGTACTACATGTTCTGGGGATTTTTCTCCGCGATCATTGTCTATTACACGTATGATCTCATTAACACTTTCACCATGAACGTTAGCTACCAGGAGGTCACAATAACGCCCCTGCTGGAGGAGTTCGTCAAAGGTTTCCCGCTCATAGCGCTGTTCCTTATCACGGGCAGGAAATTCGAAAAACATATATTACCGTTCGCCATGTCCTGCGGTATCGGGTTCTCGATACTCGGCAACTACATCTTTACCATGAATGGCGGCGACTTCTCACAAATCAACGTGGTCGTGTATGCCATTCTTCGTGCCGGAGGAACATCGTTGATGCAGGGGTGCTGCACGGCTATCATCGGGTACGGGATTTATCTGATTAAGGATATGGATAAAAAAGCACTGCCAGCTTTATTGCTCGGCCTCTATGCGGTGTCTGTTATAATACACGCGATTTATAACCTGCTCGTTTTCTACTCGGATACGGGCAAGTACTTCGGGATCCTGATATCGTTTTTATTACTGATCTCGCTCTTATTATTATATTACCAGGACCGGCTGCCGACACTCGAGGATATAAGCCTGGAACTGTTAGCCGACTAATATGTATCGGCAGCATAACGGGCGAGCTAAAGGAAAATAAATATAAGAACTATCTTTTCAAAAAAAATAACACGCGAGCCCGTTAGTGGATGAATGTCATCCAGATGAATAGGATCGCGCAGACTACCAGTGTCAACAGTATACAGACGACGGCAGATTTCTTGATCACTTCTCCGTCCAGGCCTTTTTGATCAATGACCGAGGATGCGTTCACGATCTTTGCCGGAGCGATGCCTGAGGCGATACCGCCAGATACAGCGTGGCCTGCGTAGACATTCCAGAAGTTCAGCTTCAGAGTGGTCGTCGACTGGTTCAGGATGCCGTAAAACATCACATTGGACGAAGTTTCACTGCCACTGACGAACGCGCCCAGAGTGCCAAGGAGCGGGCTGACCGCCGGGAAGATCGTGGCGCCCAGATATACAGCAAGGGTCGAGCCGACGATAGTATCCATATTGAAGTCACTCATGCCGGCTCCAAAGCCCAACTTTCCGTTGATCACAGTCTTTGAGGACCAGAACATTATGTAGGCGATGGCAAAGAACACGGCCGCGGCGAGTGTCGGGCTCCAGGCCCTCTTAGCCCAGAGCTTCAGTATGTCTACCAGTTGCCTTCTCGAGCTGATCAGGAGGGGCGCAGAAATTATTGTGCTCACTAAGACCCACACATAAGCCTGGTTGAGCAGCTTTAGGTTCACGGACTGGTCTGCCATGATGTGTATTTTATTGCTAGTGCCCATGAAATTCAATAGCCAGGTGGAAATGGACGGCCAGCTGATGACGACACAAAATATGACCAGCAGCGCCCAGGGAAATACGGCTTTCCACAGCGGCATGACCGGCGCTCCGCCGTCTGCGGCGACAGAAGGCGTTCTCGCTTCTTTCTTGTTCCGCAGCGGCTTCCCCTGGATCAATCTCAGTGCGACAAGCGATAAGATCGACATGAGCCCTGCAACGACTCCCGTGATCACTACGAAATCGGGGAAGAGCTTTACAAATACGATGGCCGATAGGCCCAGGGTGAGCCCTGCGACTATAGCCGGTACGATCCCTTTCTTTATGCCATTCATGCCATCCGCGATCCATAGCATGCCGATCGCCAGCCCGGTAGATATGATGGGCAGGAAAAGGGCAACGTTATTCGCTAAAAGGTTCACATAATGGTTATAATCCGCAGCCGGTACAAATGCCTGTACGGGAGCCGTGATCGGGACAGCCAGCAGTGAGAACGACGTCAGCGGGTCATAGCCCAGGCAGGGTAATGCGATCGAGGCAAGCGGGGAAAAACCTAGAGCCATCATGATAGGCGGGAGCATGGTGACCGGCGTCGCCCCTATTGATACCAGGAATGAGCCCAGCCCCACGTTCAAGATCATGATCTGCTCGTACTTCTCGGCAGCGATCGTCTTGATGAACTCCGTAATGCTCCTGATCGCGCCTGTCTTGTCCATCATGGTGACCTGTAGTATTGTAAAAAGTACCATGAGAGATATGCTGAACGAAGATATAATGCCGTATAACGATGCGTGCAGTGCGACGTCTACTGATTCTAGCCGCGGGGTACCCCAAAAGAATAATAGTGCAATGACGATGCATACTATCCATCCGACAACACCCATGAATGTCCCGGATTTTTTGAAGAATACCAGGCCGGCGAAGATAACAAGTATCGGTAAAATCGATAATATAAAGTATAATATTTGCGTTATCTGATCCATAATTGTTTACCTCGTAAACGATTGTCTGATATGCCATAGCATGACACATGCCATGCTAACTCATAGCATATGAATTCAAGGAATATAAATATTGTGTTTATTTAGCATGCGTATGATCGCTCAATGCGGGCTGCTACTATACTTCAGATCGTTAATTATGTTTATCTAATTTCATACATTTTATGATTGAACTGCTGCGGTCAACATGGCACCATAATCGATCAAACCAAAAGTACACTAATACAATTCCGGCGGTCAATTTTTCGGAATTCGATTTTTTACATATAATTCCTTCTTTTAACAATTGAATATTATACTGGTCTCATTCTTGCGTTTTTTACTAAAATCAATTATACGGTAAGGTAATAATATTGTAATTGATTTAGTCTAGGTGTTTGCATGATCTTTGAAGTTACTGGCGAGCAGGCTATGAAGCCCTGGCACGAGACTAGCTTCTCGAAAATCATTCCGCGCACGAGCGATACAAAAAGCTTTCGTTTTAAAAAGCCCGATGATTTTCAGCACCAGGCCGGACAGTGGATGTACGTGAACATCAAGGTGAATGGTGTGGTCAAGCTGCATCACTTCACCATATCAAGCAGCCCGACTGAGGATTTCCTCGAGTTCACGAAGAAGATCACTGACAGCGAATATTCGCAGGCGCTCGACCAAATGAAAGAAGGTGACTGGGTGAAGATCAACGGCCCATATGGGGATTTCACCTATGCCGGGGAAAAGGTCAAGATCGGCGCGCTGACCGGCGGCATCGGCATTACGCCGTTGAGGAGCATCTGCAAGTACTGTGTCGATAAAAAGCTCCCGACGAGCATCATCATGCTATACTCTAATAAAACTGAAAATGAGATCGTCTTTAAAGACCAGCTGGAAGAGATGGCGGCGCAGGACTCGAATATTACCATCAGGAACGTGTTGACGCGGGAGCCGGGCTGGAAAGGGCTAAGCGGCCACGTCGACGGCGATATGATAAAAGCGCAGATCCCAGATTATAAGGAGCGGGTCTTTTACATCTGCGGTCCGCCGAGCATGAATGCGGCGATGAAAAATGCGCTAAAAGGCCTCAACCTGCCGAAAAGCCAGATCAAGTTAGAGGATTTCACCGGCTATCAATGATCACGGGATGATCTCGCAGCTATTAAACTTCGTGTGCTCGAAATCTTCCATGCCGATGCGGCCATCTTTGATCAGCATCTTTATTTCAGGAAGTGCATGCTGTAAACCATGGATCAGGCTCTTGATCGTGGAGCATACTTCTTCATGGCCCTTTTGCCCCCATTTCATCGTGACATTCGCGTACAGGCATCGGCCTCCGCAGATGTCCAGCACTTCGCATCCAGTACATGCACGGCCAATGAGCGTCTGTTTCAGGTGTAGCGGGTCGCTCGTTTCAATATCCCCGCCATAAAAGTCTTTCATGCCGGACATGACCGGGCAAGGCGATATCTTCCCGTCCGTCTGTATGTTAAATTCCGCACATCCTGCGCCACACCGCAGCAGTGTCGGCTCATTCAGTAATAATGAGCGCGTCACCGACATCAAGGGGTACATGCGCAATACCCGGCCTTCTTCACGCATATTCCTGACCCATTCGATGATTAGAGACCGTACGCCCGGGTCATAGCTCAGGCGCGACCATTGTGAGAAGTTACGCCTCTGGTAGTCGTTCTTCCAGAACAGCGCGTTCAGCTGCCAGTGGACGCTGTCGAATGAAAAGTCGGGGTTATCCAGCAAATGCAAGACCTGTGGGTAAATATCCGTTTCTTCCTGGACGGTCATGCGAGCAATAGTCTCACCTTTAAAGCCATTATCCCGGACCAGTCGGGCATTGCCGGTGATCTTCCGATATACGCCTTCGCCTCTATAATAGTCTGTGAGCTGCTCGTCGCCGTCAATTGAAATAGATATCGTATGCAGCCTGTTAAGATAATCGGTTTTCACTTTGTGGAGCTGCATGCCGTTGGTATGAAGCATAAATCGCTTTGCCGGCAGCTCGTCCATCATTTCGTACATCTTTTCCACGTTAAGAAGCGGCTCGCCGCCATAAAAAATAATGGTAGGGTCCTTATCTTTAGCTAAAAATGCCTTTAACGCTTCGGTGCTGTAGCTGACTTTTTGCGGTATGAAGTAGTCGATATCCAGGCCATCGCCGGTATTATCGAAGTCATCGCAGCATTCTCCATAGCAATATCTGCATTGCAGGTCGCAGGCAGTGGTAAGCGTTATAAAAAAATTCATGCTCACAGCCTCGTTAAGGATGGCTCACAAATAGACCGTCTGGTATTTAAAATTATCCATCTTTTATCGTCTGCCGGATAAACTGCGATTCAGTTCTAAGTCGCTTTAGTATAACTAGAGAAAGTCATAGCTCACCTGGCTTTATCTATTAATTATTTTGTACTTTTCTATACTCTAAACCGGTTAAAGGTGCTTTGTGCCAGCTTTACGGTTTTCAAAACCGCTTCCTGGAGGGGAACTTGCGGGACTTTATCCGCCTTTTCCATAATGCGCTCGTTGATGCGCTTTTCGGCCCAGTCCATATAATGGCCATGGCCTTCATTACGACGTCGCAGCGCCTCGGCACAAGTCTCGTAGATCATCTGCTGGCCTTCGAGCTTCGTGAAACATTCGCGAAGCAGGTCCACCTTTATGGCTCGGCACAGGTATGAGCCATCCCGCGTATTCCACAGGTCTATGACCAGCGCGGGGCTGCGGGCAAATAAAAAGATGTCACACTGGCGCTCACCACGGGGGAACTCATTGCCATTATTAAAATATTGTAGATGGTGCGTGATCTCGTGGCCAATGACGTAATAGCTGCAATTTTTAGTCAGCCTCACGGATCCGGTATTGGGGTCATAATAGGCGTTCTTTGAGGCCTTTCCAAACTTGATGGATTCAACTTCCGGGAAGAACTGGAGCGTATACAGGATACGTTCTTTAAGCTTTGGCGCTTTAATGAACAGCGCATCCAGATCCCGGGTATAGTGTACTGAAGTCATGGGTTGTGCTCACATTTTCCTCATATCAAAATGCGGGCGAATAATTTAATGAAGCGCCATATCCTTTTATTTGCCGACAGCGTCAGGAACTCTTTGAATAGTGCCGAGGGGTTTTCGTAATCACCGTGTCTCGTGATCAGGTCTAAGATATCGGGATCGTCCATGGCGGCGATCGCCTCGTTCAGGTCCGCATCGCTCATGCGGCCGTATATATCCCGGAACTTTAAGCCGAAGCTGATATCCCGGCCGATCTCGGACTTCCAGCGGCGCTCGTATTCCATGAGCCTCGATGCGGTGACGTTGTTTTCAGAGGCGGCCTTCGCGCCGACCTCTCCCGCGATCTTAGCGCATTTTGCTCCCATGAAAATGCCGCCATATGTCAGAGGCTTTACCTGCCCTGCGGCATCGCCAACGATCATGACACCATCTGTCGTTGCCCTTTTTAACGTACCTACAGGGATACCGCCCATGATCAAGTCTACGGCCGAGCGGGCTTTTTTAGAGACGACTTCGTGCTCTTTTAACAGCCTGTCTAAATACATGTGCGCGTTCTCGTCCGCGTTGAGCCCTATTCGGCAGCAATCGCCAGCCGTGGGCACGGCCCATGCAAAATATCCCGGCACATAGTAATGGCCCAGGAATAGCTCGACGAACGCCGGGTCTTGCGGCTCATAATTAGCCTCGACCTGTATGCCGGTGCAGACGTGAGGCACTCGTCCGAGGCCGGCATCCCTTGCGATCTTACTCTTCACGCCATCCGCGCCGATGGCCACTTTCGCCGTGATCTGCCTGGGGTTTCCTTCGCACATGGTATTCAGTGTAACACCACCGGGCACTTTTTTCAGCGACTGCACCGCCGTATCGACCAGCACCTCCGCTCCCTCGTGCGCAGCTGCCTTTGCGATCTCGCGGTCGAAGATCTTGCGCTCGACCACGTACGTCATCGTGCGATTACCGTCGATCCTGACAGAATGGTTATTGGGCGCGTATATATATGCGCCGCGTATGCGCTTATTAATAAAATTGCCGTCTTCCGGCAGCTCACATTCCCTGAGCGCTTTCACGCTGATGTGGCCCGTACAGGAGACTGGCGAGCCGATCATGCTGTGCTCTTCGATGAGCAGCGTTTTTGCGCCATTCTTCGCCGCGTACTTGGCTGCCATCGAGCCAGCCGGCCCGGCGCCTATAACGACTACATCATAATCCATATGCCCCAACCTGCTATACTGGAGGGTTATAACAGCCGATAGTACATTAAATTATCTTTTCCATGCCGATGCAATTATACCCCTTGGACGCATAAGATAAAACAATCTCAAAACGGTAAATCTCATGACAGAATATAAGCAGTGTATACTGGTAAGGGGGGACTTGAAGCTCCCCAAAGGCAAGATGTGTGTCCAGGTGGCTCACGCGGCCGTATCCACCTACGAGTGGGCAAAGCCTTCGGTTAAAGAAGCCTGGAAAGAGGGGGGCCAAAAAAAGGTCGTCTTGAAAGTGGATAAGCTCGAAGACTTATTCAAGTATAAGGAAGAGGCCAGGCGTTTTGACATCCCGACAACTCTGATACAGGATGCGGGGCTGACCTGCGTGCCACCAGGCACGATCACGGTGCTCGGCATGGGCCCGGCGGACTCGGCCGCGCTCGACAAGATCGTCGGCCACTTAAAATTAATGTAAGGTATTAGTATGATACTCGGATTCGTCATCAATAAAGTAGAATCGGAGCGGCTCGTCCCCCTGGATGAGCTCTCCAAGTACAGGAACATCAACGTGAACTACGATATCAACCTGCGCAACCTGTCGGTCATAAAACCTGCAATGGGGCCGAAAGAGGTGCTGCGCATAGAGTACAGCGTCACCATCAATTATCTTAACCCGACCATCGGGTTCATCCGGTTCGAGGGATTCTGCGACCATACGGGCACGGACGCCGAAGCGACAAGGAAAGACTGGGAGGCCGGCAAGCCGGACACCGATGTCCAGAACGAGATCGCCAACAACATGATGGCACGTATCATCCCGCTGGCCATGATCATCTCCCAGAACCTATGCTTGCCGCCAGCTGCGCCGCTGCCTGCGATCACTTTCCAGAAGCCCGGCGAGGCGCCGGCTAAAGAAAGCAAGTTCGACCAATATCACGCATGAATATGGTAAGGACTACTTCTTTTGAGCTTGAGAAGCTCATGGGCATCGAGACGTACCTCACCGACGAGGACGGTATCGGCGGTGATCTTCGGGTCAACGTCGATGATTTTCGGGTGAACGAGATCTCGGATTTTAAGGTGGGAACGTCTGGCGACTATCTGATGCTGAAGCTCACCAAAGAGAACTGGGAAACTCATCACTTGATACGCGACATCTCCCGGGTGCTCGGGATCAGCGACGAGCGGATCGGCATTGCGGGCACGAAAGATAAGCGGGCCGTCACCACACAGCTCATGAGCATCAAAGGTGTCTCCGAAGATACGATCCGTAATGTTGACCTCCCTCGCGTTCAGCTCTCGCCCATCGGCCGCGGGGACCACGACGTCGGCCTGGGGAACCTGCGTGGTAATGAGTTTGACATCATCATTCGCAACATTGAGCTTGCGCAACCGGATATCGAAGCCCGCATGAAAGGGATCTCAGACAAAATAAAGTCTGCCGGCGGCCTTCCTAACTATTTTGGGTACCAGCGCTTTGGTATCGTACGGCCTATTACTCACCTTGTGGGCAAATTGCTAGTCCAGGGTGACGTGGAAGGCGCTGCCATGACGTATATCGCCAGGTCTTTCCCGGGAGAGAGCCCCCAAAATATCGAGGCCAGGGACATGGTCTGGAACACGCGTGACTTCAAGGAAGGTATCAAGCGATATCCCTTTAATCTGCGATATGAGCGTACGATGATGCATTACCTGATCGAGCACCCGGGGGATTATGCCGGTGCGTTCCGCATCCTTTCCTCTAAATTGTCAAGGCTGTTCGTTCACGGCTACCAGTCATATCTATTCAACAAGGCTCTTAGCCGCCGCCTCTTGAATGGACTCTCTCTAGTAGAGCCTGTTGAAGGCGACGTGGTCTGTTTTCTCGATGCTCACGGAGAGCCCGACACTTCTAAGCAGGAAATCGTGACGAAGAAGAACCTGCCCGACGTAAAGTTCCTTGCAAGAAAGAAGCGCGCATATGTCACGCTTCCTTTAATTGGCGTGGATACAAAGATGGGCGAAGGCGAGCCTGGTGCGGACGTGAAATTAATACTCGACGAAGAGGGCGTGACGCCACAGGATTTCAGCGTTTCGCAGATGCCGGACCTGGCTTCCGCCGGGCTGCGGCGTGAAATATTATTGAAAGCCGACCCCGTGATCCGGGCGATGGAGCATGAGGCGAACTTGAAGTTCTTCCTTCCGAAAGGCTGCTATGCGACCACGGTCCTGCGCGAGTTCATGAAAACCAGCCCCGAGCGCATGGATTGATCTTCAGCGCCCTGCATTTAGCCTGAACGATCTATTCAGCCTTCTTTTTCTGGGTCTGTTGATCATTCTATTTTTATCATTATCAAACGTCAGCAATGTTGAAAGCGGCAAAGGGTTATCAATTTATATAATAAAGATTAAATATATAATGGTGATTCATATGGCTGAAAAGAGTTCAATCATGCTGGGAGAGGAACCGTCGCCCAGGGATATAGAAGAAATTGACGCGATGAAGATCGCCATAGTAGAACAGCTTCGGGAAGCCGATGTGAAGTTCCCGATCAAGACTAAGGACGATCTTGCGAGGATCTATCCGAAAGGCACAAGAAAGTCCTGTACATACCGGGGAAAAGATGTTTCGATACACGAACTGATACCGATGATCGAGCAGAGCTACTTCCCGATCGAGAGCGCCGGAGACGCCGCGGCCGCACTCACAAGCGTGTGCTCGTTGAAAAAGTGAGACCGGCAACTGCACTTGATCGCCTCAGGCCTATTCATATGAATAGGCCCTCGGTACAGTTTTTTTAAGATATTTTCTGCTTAAGAAATGGTTTATTAGGATATGAGAATATTATTTTAAAGGATATCATTTATGACTGTTAGAGATGGGCCCCCGGATCGCCCATATCGCACAGTCGCCGGGCCTGCAGTTGTTTCGGGGTATAGTTATGATTGATTTTATTTCAGGCCGCGATCTGGTTACTCTTTTTATTTAATCTATTCCACCCGGATCGATCCCGGATGAGCGTGACTAATAGCCTGTGTTGGCTCCTTTTGCCATGCCCGTGTTGGCCCCTTTAGCCATGCCGGTGTTGGCTCCCTTCGCCATGCCGGTGTTGGCTGATTCTGGGGCGTAGCCCATGTTAGCGCCTTTGCTGTATCCGGTGTTGGCTGATTCTGGGGCGTAGCCCATGTCTGAGCCTTTTGCCATGCCAGTGTTGGCTCCCTTTGCCATGCCGGTGTTGGCTGACTCCGGAGCATAGCCCATGTTGGCTCCCTTCGCCATGCCGGTGTTGGCTCCCTTTGCCATGCCGGTGTTGGCTGACTCCGGAGCATAGCCCATGTTGGCTCCCTTTGCCATGCCGGTGTTGGCTGACTCCGGAGCATAGCCCATGTTGGCTCCCTTCGCCATGCCGGTGTTGGCTCCTTTTGCCATGCCTGTGTTGGCTGATTCTGGGGCGTAGCCCATGTCTGAGCCTTTTGCCATGCCAGTGTTGGCTCCTTTTGCCATGCCCATATTAGCACTATTGGCTCCGTAGTCTCCTCCATAGCCCATACCATCACTCATGCCATACCCCATTCCACCGTATCCGAGGCCGCATCCGCCGCCGCCACATCCCATGCCGTATCCGCCATATCCCATTTGGGCAAATGCCGGAACTGCGAATGCGACTGCCACCAATGCGACGATAGCCGCAAATACTATTTTCCGTATCATAGTCCGATCCATCCTCCTTAACACGCAATCATTTTCACTTCGAAATAAAAATATTGGCATATTTAATAGCAAAATAAGCGATATTTTATGTTGTTTCATAAAATAAACGCTAATCTTAAGTTATTGTATGAAACAGGCATGTATTTAGTTCTTAAAAATGCAATAACCCCAGATAGGGGTCTTAGATGCTATTAATAGAGCAATTTATGCTGTATTATATTACAGATTGTGAAAACATACGCCGAATACTGTTAGCCACATAAGTTCCCTGATCTTTGTAATGATCGAAAACTCACCCCGGGCATATCCTGGATCGCTAATGGCGAATATGCCGAATCGCAATAACAGGACAAATGATAAAACTGTGATAATGATAACAGTGATTCGATAGAAACAATTTTGATGTCCATAATCGCGAAATTTGAGCAATATAATAAGCCATTAGAATATTCTCAATAAGCCATTAGAATATTCTCATCAAACATAATTAGCATATCATATCTTCCATACTTATTTTTTAAAACTATTTAGTAAGAACTATTTAGTAGAACATATAATTATTATATAAGGGGTATATAAAAATGCGATTAAATTCCATACGGACCCGCATCATGCTGGTTCTCCTGGTAGCTGGCATACTGATCATACTTGTATTCGGGGGAATAGAGCTATATAATGCGCGACAGGGCATTCTGAGTGACACCAGGGTATATGATCGCCAGGATAGCCGGTACCTGGCCAATTATGTCGACATGTACATGGGTAATATCGAGGGCCAGGTCAATATTGTCTCGAAAAGTCCCGATACGATCAGGGCAATGCAGAGAAGGGACGTACCCCATTTAAAAGAAATCGCCGATAACCTAAAAATGGATACGCCACAGACCGGCCTTGTGAGTTTTATCGATAACAATGGCAGTATCTTGTATAGTACCAACGATCGTAATATCGAGCCAACGAGACCGTATAACCTGTCCGAGCTGATGCCCTTATATGATTCCGACCCTGTCACGGGAATTTACTATAGCGATATTCTTAACAATTATACTGTGGCAATTTTTGACCCAATAAAGAATAATAATACCACTATAGGCGGAACAATGGTCATGGTTCCACCTCAAATATTGATGAATAATATTCAATCACAGATCATCAACCCGAACGAGAATGTCCTGATCGTCGATCATAACGGGTCGCTCATATCGCATGATAATCGGACTCAGCTAGCCTTAAGTACGAATGTTTCCTCATACATGGCTGTCCAGGATGTTTTACATGGCGAAGACGGCGTCATCCTGGATAGTAACACATGGGATGGCCAGCCCAGGGTCTCAGCTTTCTACCCGATCCAGGATCTGGGATGGGGTATCATAGTCTCAACACCCGAGAATGCTTTGTACCAACCTCTACAAAGCGAATTATCGATAATGCTGGGCATGCTCATGATCTTCATCATCTGCCTGGCCATACTGGGCTATTATGTCGCAAATTACTTGACTGGGCCGATCATCCGCCTCTCAAAAACTATGCAGGTGATATCCAGCGGTAATTATCGGGAAAGGGCTACTGTAAAGCGGTCGGACGAGATCGGAGATATGGCTCAACAATTCAATGCGATGATGGACAGGCTCGAGCTGGCGGAGCGGGCACGAGAAGACGCCAGAGAGGAGGCGGAGTTATATGTTGACCTGCTCGGCCATGATATCAACAACATGAACCAGGTGGCGCTGGGATATGTAGAGATGGCTCTGGAAACCATGAAGGATGGCCATTGCGATATACAGTTTCTAGAAAAGACGCGGGAGATGCTTTTTAACAGCTCCGCACTCATAGACAACGTCCGTAAGATCCAGCAGATAAAAGCCGGCGAGCTGAAGCCGGAGATGATCGATCTCCAGTCATTACTGGCGGAGGTGATCGATAAGTACCGGTCCACGGAGGGGCGCGATGTCAGGATCAATTTCCACCGGGCGGGCGATTGTAAGGTACTGGCCAGCGACCTGCTCAGGGATGTGTTCTCAAACTTGATCAGCAATGCGATCAAACATTCCACCGGGCAGCTGACGATCGATATCGACCTGACAAAGATGCGGGAACAGGACAATTCGTACTGTATGGTGACTGTGTGCGACAACGGACCGGGCATATCGGATGAGAAGAAACGTACTCTATTCAAGCGATTCATGCGAGGCTCGACAAAAGCAAAAGGCACCGGGCTCGGGCTATTCATCGTAAAATCTCTTGTCGAGAGCTTTAATGGCCGCGTTTGGCTCGAGGATTGTGTCGAAGGCGACTATACGAAAGGCTGCAAGTTCGTTGTCATATTACCGGAATTCGATTGTCAGCCCACGACCGAAAAGTGACCTGATGATCGTTCAATAAATCGTCAGTTATTGTTTTATGTTTTTTTATTCCGCTGATTTCATGTCTTTATTTTATCAGCAGTTACGAATATCTTCTCCTGATGAAGTATGCAATACGAGAGCTGAATGGGCTAGGTGATTTCGCAGCGAATGCGATCGAGAACGACACGATCTCGTTCATTGCCATTCATGGCGACGGGCACATACTTACTTTTAATAAAGCGTTTTGCGAACTTACCGGATATACGAAGGCGGAGATAGGGGCGATGCGATGGCCGGATGATTTTACGCCGGCAACGCAGCTCAAGCAACTAACGGAATTGATCGAGGGGCTTTCGTGTAAAAGGCTACAAAGTCCGGGTCTTATACATCAATATGAGGAAGAAATGGTCCGGAAGAACGGCATGACCGTGTCCGTTGAAATATATTTGCATAAGTTCTGCCGGGCTGATGGTTCTCCTCAATATTACTATGCGTTTATCACAAATATCAGCGACAGGATACGGATGGAACATGATCTGATACGATCTCGCGATAAGCTGGAAGCGCTGGTCAAAGAGCGGACCATAGAGCTATCGAAAGCTAATGACGCGCTAAAGGCTGAGGTAGGAGAGCATAAGCGTACGGAAGCTGCACTGAGAGATGCCATGGGGCAAGCCGATCTCTATGTAGACTTGATGAGCCACGACCTTAGTAATATGAATCATGCCATCATGGGCTATCTCGAGCTTGCCCTTGAGACGATGGGCAATGGGTCAGAGCATAATGAGCTACTAGACAAGCCACTGGAAATAATAAAAAATAGCTCTACGCTGATCGAGAATGTAAAAAAGATGAGGAAGCTGCTGAGACACGATATCCAGCTTAATACTAATGACCTGGGGACGATGCTATCAGAAATGCAAAGCCAGTATTCACGCACGCCATCCAGGGAAATATCGATAAATTATGCGCCGGTACGGGGATGTCTGGTGAACTCCAACGGGTTTTTAAAAGACGTGTTCAAGAACCTGATCGAGAATGCAATAAAACACTCCACCGGCCCGCTGGCCATTAATCTAAGCGTAACAAAGACCTTCGAGGCGGGGCTGGAGTATTGTTATGTCACTGTCGAGGATACGGGTCCGGGCATCCCCGACCAGCTCAAAGAAACGATCTTTAAGCTCTTCCAGGGATCGACCCTGGAAGACGAGCCGGCGAGGGCTAGGGCTACATCTCGTAAAAACCATCGTCGAGACGCTCGGAGGGCGGATCTGGGTGGAAGACCGTGTTCCCGGAGACTATACAAAGGGAGCCAGGTTCACTGTTGTTTTACCAGTCGCCAATCCCTGACTATACATATATTTTTTATAGATACGTGACCATTAATTATTGAAGTGACCGTTCCCGATGAAATCGATCTTTGTCAGCTCTATAAATGCCCGCAGCGGCAAGACCGTCATAACACTTGGATTAGCGTTGAACTCTAAGGTATATACGGGCTTTTTTAAACCTTTTCGCGAAAAGATGATCACCGTGAACGGGCAGCAGGTGGAAGAGGACGCATACCTCATGCAGTCCCTGCTGGATTTTGACGCAAGTGTGAACGACCTGAGCCCGTTCCCTCGCGAGAAGATGTCCGCATTACAAATGGAGCAGGTCATACAGGCATACGAAAAAGTCAGTGCTGGCAAAGACCTGATGATCATCGAGGGTGTCGAGTACATCACGATCGGCTTTCTGTATGGCCTGTCTGGGTTCGACCTGGTGGAGGCGCTCAAGTCTGATTTGATCATGCTGTGTAACTCGGACCCCGAATCGCTCGACAGGCTCGCCATGATCAAAGGATACCTGGATTACCGCGGCATCCCGCTCAAAGGCGTCATCCTGAACTTTAACGACGACATGGGCCTTGAAAATTTCCTGCGAAGCAAGGGCATACCTGTGGTCGGCTCAATGCCCTATACGCCATCGTTGCGCGCGCTACACGTCTTCGAAATTGTCGAAGAGATGAACGGTATCGTGCTGACCGGTGAGGAGAACATCGAAAACCTCGTGGATAAGACGCTGATCGGCGCCATGTCAAAGGAGTCGGCTTTGCGTTATTTCGAGCGCGTGCCGAACAAGGCAGTCATCACCGGGGGCGACCGTAATGACATTTTACAGATGGCATTGAACACATCCACTGCATGTATTGTATTGACGGGCGGATTACTGCCCTCTCAGGATGTGATCGATCGGGCGCGCGAACTTAAAGTACCATTGATCTCCGTACGCGAAGATACGCTTACGGCTTCCGAAAAGATCGAGAAGTTGATCGCGCGCATCGACCCCACCGATGAAAAGAAGATCAAGACCATCAAGGACGAGGTCGCAAAAAATATCGACGTAAATAAGATCCTTAACTGTGTGTGATGAATAAAGCGTCAATTCTTTTTAACGTATACTGGCATGCGCACAGGCATATTCTTAGGTCACCCCCATATGAGCACTGAAACTCGGCTGATCGTTCTTCACGACTGGTACACAACTGCTTGTGAATGTGTATTCATGTTGATGTGTTTGTAAACAATTAAAGTGTGAAGCGAGCTTATTTTTACCATTATTGCTTGTTTTAATGTCTAGCACAAAATATGACTCTTAATTCACACGTAATTCAGTATTATTGGCTTATATTTGTTAATATTTGCCATTATTACCCATTAACTCGTGAACATGCAAATGGTTAAATAATCGTAAAATATACAGGTTATAGGCCAATAATCGTAGTAATCTGTGTTAAAGTCCTTAACACTGATAAAAAACCTCCGATTCATGAAAAGGCTTATATAGCAATAGATTGTATAGTTATTTGTCGTAAGCGGCATGGTTCACAGCAAACAATCCGGGGGATGGGTTGGGATGCGGTGCAACGATTGCAACGATCTAGGGATGGATTGGTTGTAAAGCTAAACGACGGGATATAAAGGGCAGCATAGGGGTAAACTGTGGGGGCACTTAATATCATCTAAAATGAAAACGGCAAACAAAGTAGGGATTGGATTGGGTTAAAAACAAAAAAACGTTAAAAACGTATAAAAGGCAATCGGCGGGTGTGCTATAGGGCATAAATGGGATGGATTGGACCGCTGATTGCCTTTTTTGCTATTCAGGGGTTGGGCCAATGGAAATAAAACTTAACATGGACGATAAAAGCGGGAAGATCACTCAGCTGACCTTCGCAGGAGAAGGCGTGAGCTTTGACGCCGTCCAGAAGGCCTTGAATGCCATTAAGATGAACCTCGGTAACAGCGAGGAGGTCAAGGCCGACAGGATGTCCGTCATGGCAAAGGACATCTCGGACCTGTCAGCAGACAAGCCCACCATCAAAGAGCGTCTATCGCTCTTCCTTAAATTCGAGTTCAGCGGCCAGTGGTTCACTTCACTAGTCGTCAAGAGCCAATATGAGCGCCAGTACGGTGTGGAGATCAAGCTCAGCACTGTATCGACATACCTGACAAGGCTCACGGGAGAAGGCTTCCTCGAGCGGCGCGGTAACCGCGTGGAGCGGGAATATCATGTCATCGGCGAAGAACGGCTTGAGACAAGTATGGGCGATGTCATAGGCACTGCCTTAAAACAATAGATCTTTTTATTTTAACTTTTCATCTAACATTATCTCTTTTTACGGAAGCCATTAAAAATGGTGATTTTTTAATCGATAGTTTTTTACCCAGTGTCCGTTAATACAGATCATATTGGTATGTGAGTAGCTTTTTCCATGCCCTGCTAGTTATGTGAGTCATTCTATCATTGCTGGGGTTCTTTTTACATTTCAATGGGTGCATAAAGTTCCAAATGAATTGAAAGAGTGCTAAAGCATCGTGTAATCGGGCGGTTATCTTTGTGAAGCATTTCCGGTTCGTTCCAGTCAATACTGCTATCATTTAGTTACAGAAAAGCCGAAGCAACTGCAATTTTTAAGCCTCTAATTAACTACCACAAAAATGTATTTGTAAAAAGTAAAGGCAACTCTCATTTTAAAGTTCTAACGCAACTAAAAAAATTGCGATTAACGGTTTTGTTCTCATACGATCAAATCATCGACATTCATTGATTTTTTATCATCTTTGAACCGGATATCTACGCTATCGTTTTTAAATAGGAATGACATGCCTTCTAAATAATTGATTGGGCAGATACTTCCAATCCCAAAAAGATGGCCGATCAATGGATAGAGAGTCATATCATGTCCGATAAAACTAGTAATTGACTTATCAGTAGTATCTTCCAGTCTTAACATTTTACCGAGAATCTCATTTGCATATTGTCTTGAATCGATCAACGCTTCACCAAACTCGCCAGCCACCCATCGTTTATTAAATTCAATAAACTGGTATTGCCCCTCATAAGATCTTAGATGGGTATATTTAGCTCTCAGCTCATCATATCTGGCTTGATCTTTTATTCCTAATCCGAGGGATATCATGGGAGTTATTAAATTTTGATTATTTGGATCTTGTCCTTCTGAGATATAGTTAGCAGTCATCTTGCATCTTGTCGCCGGTGAGTGATAGAGACTGAGCTTAGAATCAGGGTACATATTTCGGATAGTTCTACCGAAGTCTAATGCCATTCTAACTCCTTTAATGGACAGCTGATGTGGGTTTTCGAATCCGCTCGGCGAAGCCTGAGGAATAATTCGATTTAGGAGATTATTATTATTATTAGATACTACTCCTTCAGTGGCGGAGTGTCGAATGATCAGTATCTTTTTATATGATTTTTCATTTAGCGCTGTCAGAATGCCATAATTTGAGCGACGATGATTGAAGCTAAGAGCATGTCTGACAGTGTCAGTTATAGATTCCGGCCGGTTGACTCCGACCTTTCCTGAGACTTCATTAGATTCCACTTTACGGCCTCCCAAAAGGCTAATGTACATGTCGGTTGTATGTCAGCAAGGAACTTTTCAGTTCAGTTCTTGGTCTTTCGATACGATTGAATGGTATTCGCATCCAGGACAATGCAAGACATTAATATATGTCATGCAGGACAACATCCGGATATACTGCCGGCAAAAAGAGATTCGTTTACTAATTATTTTAAAGTATTGTAAGAAAACGTTTAAAATTGAATATGCAAAAAGACATCATGAAACCGATTATTGGATTGCTGTTGTACTCGGTACAGTATTGTTTTTTGTAAGACCAAATTTACAAAAAGAATACCTTGTTACTACTATTAAAAAAGGGGCAATGTCCTAGGTTATAGTGTGTAATGGTATGTTAGGAAATCGTTCCATGTCCATGCTTTTTCTGCGAGTCATTCTTTCATGGCTGGTGTTTTGTCTTGTATTGGTTTTATCATGTTCCAGTAGAATTGGAAGACTTCTAATGCGTTGTCGAGCATTCTCAAAATTTTTGTGTAACATTTAGTTTTTCTGACAATTAATCTCCACATAACCCCTCGGCCTTCCCAACTTATACCATCAAAAAATATACGACGCACAAACAAAAAACTAAAACAACTTAATAACAGACACTGCCGTTTTTTTATTATTGGTCCTAATCGCGAATATTTTCGTTACCTATCGATCTGATTATTTACTTACGGGTAACATGACAACGAATTTGCTACCCTTCGTATGATCACCAGTCACCCGGTCCTCGATCCATATCTTTCCGTGGAAATCTGATACAAGCGTACTGACCAGGTATAATCCCAATCCTTTTCCACTGGCTTTCGTATTGCCTCTTTGAAATCGCATAAATAATTTATCCTTAAGCTCGTCGGGTATACCTGGGCCGTTATCTTCGACAGTTACCTTGTAATAATATTTCCCATGCTCACTTTTAGGTTCTAGCCCAATGTCGATTATTAAAGGTTTTTGAGGATCGGTATGCTTGATAGCATTACCGACAAGGTTGGAGAAGACTTCCTTTATGAACTCGTTCGCAACGACATAGCATTGAGGAATGGGCATGAAATTGATCGTTACACTTCGGCCGGGAATATGTGAATAATCATTTTTCACTTCTATGAGGATGTTACATAGGTCAATTTTTCCATATTTCAGGCTGCCTTCTTTTATTTTTTGCAGCTTACGAACATTCTCGATCAGTCTTGCGCTATTCTTAAGCGTATCAACAGGCTTTTCAATAAATTTTCGCTCTTCGTCCGTCATGTGAAATGATTCGATGGCAATCTCGAGGAAACCCATTGCGATCTGGTTCATATTATTGATGTCATGGCCCATCAAATCTAAATATAGTTCCGCCTGGGCTTTGGCATTTTCCAGCGCCTCTTCCGTTTTCTTACGATCTGTGATGTCTACATTCGACACCATGACATTGCTTATATTACCATGTTTATCATACTGGGCTCGCCAGCGGCTTTCCACAATAACCTGCCGGGAATCCTTAGTAGTGTGTATTAATTCGCCCGACCAGTAACCTTTTTGAAATAATAGCTCGCTAATCTGCTCTAGGGGCTGTGGGAACTTAGTCAATAATAGGATATGCGAACTTTGTCCGATCGCATCTTTCTTGGTCCAGCCATACAATAATTCTGCCCCGTGGCTCCAGAAAGTGATCCTGCCATCGAACCCCTGGACCATGATAGCATCAGGGCTTAGATCAATCAACTCAGCCTGCCTTTGCAAAGTCTCCTCCGCTCGCTTTTGTTCACTTATATCCTCCACCATAGCGATATGTACTCGGGGGTATTCAAACTCATGACCTTCCCATAATGGAACGACTGTGAGATTCACCCAGATAACAGAACCATCACCACGGAATAGTCGTTTCTTCATATTATATGACTTGATATTGCCTGCAAGCAGCTCAGTCATGTTATCGATGTCTTCCTGAAGTTCATCCGGATGCGAAATGGCCATGAATGTAGTTTTTTGCATTTCTTCTTCAGTTCGACCGATAATTTTAACATATTTTGAATTTATATGTAGAAATTTGCCAGTGATCGAATCAATCATGGCGATGCCTAGCGGGGCCTGTTCATATATGCCCCGGAACAGTCTCTCGCTCTCTCGGAGCGCCTCTTCATACTTTTTACGCTCGGTAATATCACTTTCAATCCAGGATATTCCTACGATCTCCCCTTTTGGGCTAATAATAGGCGAGGCACTCATGGATACAGGAACAGGCTTCCTGTCTCTCCTGACATGTACGGTATCAATAAGTTCCAAACGCCCGCCCTGCTTGATAACTTCGATAATATGCGATAATTCTCCCGCACGTTCTTCCGGGATAAGGATATTGACTGATCGGCCCAGCATCTCTTTCGCAGTATACTCATACATTTTTTCGGCCCCGCGATTCCATTCTGTAATTATGCCATCAAGCGTCATGCCCATAATAGCATCATCGGAAGACTCCACGATGGAAACGATCCGCGAGAGGACCTTCTCAGCCTCCTTACGTTTAGTGATATCCCGTACAACAGCTAAGAGAACCTTCTTACCATCTATAATAAGGCCACGCAAGCTAACCTCTACATGGAATGTGCCCCCGTCTTTATTTATATGAATCGTTTCATAAATAGCCGCTTTATTATACGCCTCTTTATACTGCCTTTCGGCCGAATCCCGTTCACTTGGGGCTCGTAAATCCACAATTTTCATCGAAATTAACTCATCTCGCGTATAGCCGTATTTCTTAATCGCTGCATAATTAGCATCGATGATATGACCATTAAGATCAACTAATAAGATCACATCAAAAGCGCATTCAAAAATCAACCTGTATTTTGAATCAACGCTTTTAAGGTCGATATCACCATCGCACTCGAGACTCATTAATATATACTATTACACTTTTAATATATTAATACTAATTTAAATAACGTAATAGGATGCTAGGGGACTAGACTGACTCCCCATGTTTTGAAAACAGATAATGGCTAAAATGACCTTGAAGATATAATGCTAACTAAAGAATACTATCATTTTTAAAGCACTCTTTTTTAGCGAACTCGAACAACGACGTTTGCAGGTTCAGCATGCCTTTTCCAGCCTCAAAATCATAGCCGATCAGCCCGTCAAGGTTTATCGCGTAGATCGTGCTGCTTTTCTCGAGCACTAGCGCTTTCCCTTTTATGCCCAGTACGCGGCCGGAAATAGCCATATCGTCTTTCGGCTCCAGCACGATGGGCTGCATCCACAGGCTTTTATCAAAATACTTAAAATTCATGACGTGGCTCGCGTCATACTTACTGTATATATCCTGCAGTGTCCGGGCATCGATCTTTTTAGTGATACCATTCAGTTTCTGATCAAAAGCTATACGGTCCGGATATGTTGATGTCAGGCTTCGCTCGCGCTTGCGAGCAAGCTCGCCATCCGGATAACGTGCGATCTCGAAACCTATATCTGCGCCTTGTTCATTCAGCCTTGTTTTAAGGCGCGGCATCTTTGAGACGCCCACTTTGATGATGTCCGGGGCGAAGACGGCAAGATAGACGGAATGTTCCATATTACAGGTCTTTTTCTGTTTCATGCAGTCGCCGCGGCACGTGACGCACGGGTCCGGCGCGCCGCCGTGTTTATTGCAATATGGTGCGTCAGGGCTATCGCATGCTATATACCGGTCGCCATCCCAGGCTCCGGCGCAGCCGCGCTTTTTCAGTACGAATGCGATCTCCTGCGAGATATCCAATTCCTGAGGCTTTTCCTCGTCATCCGGCCCTGGGTATACGATCAGTGTCCTATCGATGGACGAATACCCGATGATCCTATTGTGAGTCATTGTCTGCGGCATCTCGTATAGCGCACCTCATTTGTATATTTATCCATGACTTATTTTAAAGTAAGCGCATGCACGGCATAAGCGTCAGTTAGATTAGACCTATACTCTAATATTATATCATGATCCGCAAAGACATCGTATATTTCGAAAAAGCAGGCGAGCAAAACACGGATGATACGATCGCGATAGCGCTCACGCGCGCGAAAGAATTACATCTCGAATACCTTGTGGTAGCGACCAGCAGCGGTGCAACTGGCCTGAAGGCGGCAAAAGCGTTCAAGGGTTCAGGGATCAATGTCATAGTCGTCGGGCATCAGGTCGGTTTTTCAAAGCCAGGCGTCGATGAACTAGAGGAGCAACATGCCCGGGAGATCAAAGAGCTGGGCGCTGTCATTATCAGGCAGACGCATGCGCTCTCTGCCGTGGAGCGATCGATCTCGCGGCGGCTTGGGGGAGCCTCACGCACAGAGGCGATCTCGGAAGCACTACGCACGCTACTGAGCAATGGTGCAAAAGTCTGTGTCGAGATCACGATCATGGCTTCTGACAGCGGCTGCATACCTGTGAACGGTAAGACCGAGATCATGGCTATCGGTGGTACCTGGAGCGGCGCGGATACTGCCTGCGTCATGCTGCCGGCGCATGCGAATAATTTTTTCGACGTGCAGGTCCGCGAGGTCGTCGCCATGCCTCGAGATAAGGCACGACAATAAGCGCTTCCTTTAAACCGTCCGTTATAGTGCTGTAAAACCCAATTTGCGGGCATACCGCAAGTCAAGTAGTGACCCGGATGCGATTATCGGGCATTACGGTTATCACAGCACAGGCATCCACTTTCTCTGTGAATAACATGGAAGAAAAAACAGGAAAATGTAAAGTATCGGTCCGCGAAGCGGGCAGGCTGATCGGCGCGAAACTGTCCAGGACGCACGGGCATGAATTTTACGAGGATACCAGCCACAAGGGCGTCGAAAAAAAGACGGAAGAACGATAAAAGCTCGGGGTAATTACGGGAAATAGCGCCAATATATGACCCGCGCACCTTCTCTTTTAGTGCTAACGATTTTATTAAATACAAGGCTAATCTATTTACTGGCATATTATGACCGATGTTTTCGAGATCGTGAACAAGGACCTGCTCGGCAGGACCGGCCGGCTGTACACGCCGCACGGCGTGGTGGATACACCGACGGTGATGCCAGTGATCAATCCTAATCTTAGGCTTATAGAGCCTAAAGACCTGAAGCGCTACGGGGCGCAGATGCTCATCACGAACTCATACATCATTTATCGAAGCGACCGGTTCCGGGAAGACTCGCTAAAGCGCGGGCTGCACGCCATGCTTGATTTTGACGGTCCGATCATGACTGATTCCGGCTCTTTCCAGCTTTCCGTATATGGCTCTGTGGAAGTGACGAACGGCGAGATCATAACTTTCGAGCGGGACATCGGCACTGACATCGGGGTGCCTCTGGATATACCGACACCGCCGGACGTGCCGCCGGAGCGCGCAAGGGCTGAACTAGAGACCACGCTGTCCCGGCTTTCCGAAGCAAGGCAGTATTCCGGTAACATGATGCTCGCCGGCCCTGTCCAGGGATCCACTCACCTGGATATGCGTGAGGAAGCGGCAAGGCGCACTTACGCCATGGACTTTGATATTTATCCGCTCGGAGCGGTCGTACCGCTCATGGAATCATATCGGTATGGCGACCTGGTGGACGTGGTCACTCGCTGTAAGATGGGCCTCGGTCCCGATGCGCCCGTGCATCTCTTTGGTGCAGGGCATCCCATGATGATGGCGCTTGCCGTATCTCTCGGATGTGATCTCTTTGATTCCGCCGCATATGCGCTGTACGCTAAGGACGGCCGGTACATGACGGTGGACGGCACCTACCACATAGGCGAAATGCAGCACCTGCCCTGCTCCTGCCCGGTCTGCGTCTCGCACACGGCAAAAGAGCTTGCCGAGATGGACAATAAGAGCCGCACAAAGCTACTGGCGGAGCATAATCTCTATGTCACGTTCGCGGAGCTAAGCCTGATCAAGCAGAGCATCATTGACGGCGACCTGATGGAGCTCGTGGAGCGGCGCTGCAGGAGTCACCCGAAGATGCTGTCGGGCCTGAAGCATATGATGGACTATTCGTCATACATTGAAAAATTCGACCCGGCGACGAAGTCAGCGTTCTTTTACCTCGGCTCTGAGTCCGCCAGACGGCCCGAAGTGATCCGCCATAACCTCTTGCTTAATCACCTTTCTGTCAAAGGAAAAGCGCTTATATCGACCAGGCGTGGCATTGACACCGTCGGATTCGATTCGGTTTACCACGTTAAGATGCCCTTCGGCGTATTCCCCGACGAGCTGAATGAGACCTATCCCATCGGCCAGTCTGAAGTGATCAGCGAGCTGGAATGTGAAGGCAGGGACGCTACTCTTGAAAATATCATGGGCTTTATAAAAAACCATCCCGAAGCATCTTTCACGTTCGCATACGACCCTGTATGGGAATGCCCGATGATCGCCGAAGTTGGAAAGGCGGCAACGCTCGTAAAACTGTAATTATGCCAATAAAAGGCATTTACGGCGTTTTTTTGACCATATGGGCCGAATTAAGGCCAGTATGACACAAACGTATTTATCAACAGCCATATCATCTTAACTTATTGGGACGGTAGGGGTCCCGGTGGTGGATGCTATGGAAGAAACGGTAAAAGTCAACGGCATCAACGTCTGTTATGAGCTACAGGGCAGCGGCGAAGTAGTGCTGTTCCTGCACGGCATGGGCTTTTCTCGCGCGATATGGGACACCTCTGTCAAGACAGCATCTAAATATTATACGACCTGCGCACTCGACCTTCCCGGGTTCGGGGATTCCGACAAGCCTGAATCAAACTACGGGCTGTCCTTTTACGTTAACTTTATCAAAGACTTCATGAACGCGACGGGTATCGATAATGCCGCAGTGGTGGGTGTTTCGTTGGGCGGGGCCATCGCAGCCGGATTCGCAGCTAAAAATCCTGGCAGGGTCAACCGGCTCGTGTTAACTGCGCCCATCGGCCTTACGCCGCTCTATAAGGGCCTTCCGGGCTTGCCGCTCGTGAGCTCTTCAATGTACCTTTTTATTTCGCGGAGCAAGGAGCTTTTCAAGCATTATGCCGAGGGTATGCTTTATAACAAAGAAGCGATCCCACACGACACTCTCTGGCAGGAATGGGCACGTATGAAACTTCCTTCGTACCGTGCTGCGCTGATCAAGAATGCAAAAAACCTCTCGCTTGCGGACCCGGTCTATGAAGCTTCGCTAAAGTCGGTCAGGGCGCCCACGCTCATCGTATGGGGCCGGAATGACATGATCGTGCCTCTCACCGATGCTTACCGGTATCAGGATCGAATTCACGGCTCCGAGCTGGCCATCATAGAGAAATGCGGCCATGTGCCGCCGTTGGAGCGGGCGGGGGAGTTCAACCGGGCCTTCATGACCTTCCTGGGCAGGGAAGTGCGATATCACGATGACAATCGTATCGGCGAGCAAGTTTGAGCTCCGACCAAAAACTACTTTTTCTTCGTCATTATTTATCTTAGCAATATTGGTGTTGATCAATGTCCGATCTCTTTGACCTGAAAGTTGGCTATTTGACCTTTAGCAACCCTGTGGCCGTAGCATCCATGGCCGGCACGAGCGATAGCGCGTTCTTCGAGAATTTTCCCGAGGCGGGGCTGTATATCCTGGGCGGGTACAGCATTGACGAGGCGACTATGAATGCCTCAAAGGAAATGTCTGCCAGGGGCCGCAAAGAGTTCGTCTCGGACGATATTTTCGCCCTCATGGAATCCGAGCTTAAGAAAGTCTCCGGCCGGGGCGTCGCGATCGGGCTGAATGTACGCTCCGCAACGCCGGAGCCATACGTCAAGGCTGCCGAGCTCGCGAAAAAATATGGGGCCATGCTGGAGATCAACGCCCATTGCCGCCAGGAAGAGATGCAGGCGCTCGGCGTCGGCGAGGTCATGCTGAAGGATCGCGTCGGGCTGGCGCACATCGTAACTGAGGTCAAGAAGACCGGCGTCGTACTTTCATTAAAAATGCGTAGTGGCGTCGTGGAGGATGTCAAGCTGCTCAGAACCCTCGAAAAGGCCGGGCTTGATATCGTGCACGTGGATGCCATGGGAATAAGCGCAAAAGCCGCCAACCTGAACGTCATCAAGAAGATCAGGGACAGCACGAGTTTATTTATCATCGGCAATAACTCTATTACTAACTATGAGACTGCACAGTCCATGTATACGGCCGGGGCGGACATGATATCAGTGGCCAGGGCTGCCATGAGCGACCCGAAGATCGTAAAAAGCCTGGTTAGCTATACAGAGGACCAGCAGCGCCAGACTGGCTGGTACAATGCGCCTTCGCACATATGCAGGGGCGGAGACCTCCGCGGCTTAACGTGGTGCTGTCCGCCGATCAAGGAATGCCCCGTGCACGGCGCGCTTTCCCGTGCCAACCTCAGCCCGGAGCAATTCGCGCGTATTAAACTAGGCTTCGGAAAGGACACCAAGCTGGAGCGCGGCAGTACGACCTGTTTCGGCAGCATGGTGTGGTGCTGTAAGTTCAACAAGTCCTGCTACCTGCGAGATGAGTCTATCAAAGAGAACAAGATGGATGATAAGGAATATACGCTGTTGAAAAAGAAGCTCTCGGAAGATATCATCAGCCATATCGACAAGGATAAGGTCATCACCTGATATGAACGGCCCTTTTTTACCCTCTTATATTGCGCGATGCGCGGTGCTCGCCATGGTCCTGGAAGTCTCCGGCACGCCTAAACCCGGCAATATCGATCGCGAGCATGATTATGTAGGCACCAAATATGAGGACTTTTTAGCCGCGGCCATCGGTGTATTCCCGATACTCGAAAAAGGCTGCAATGAAGGCAGGATCGGCCAACTCATACTAGAAGCGTCCGAAGAATGTGTCCACTGGCAGCGCGGAGGGAATACGCATTTCGGCGCATACATCCTGCTATTTCCATTGATCAAGGCGGCTTCGGCAGGGCACTTGAGCGATCTCCGCTCTAACGTAATTAACATTGTCAAAGATACCACTGTAGAGGATGCGGTGGACTTTTACAGGGCATTTTCCATGGTCGAAGTGCGCATAAAATCTTCCGGGGACCTGAATGCGAAAGAAAAGAGCCTGGACGTGAGCGACCAGAGCTCCTTTGAACATATCCGCAGCCAGGGCCTGACGCTCTTCGACATCATGTCGATATCCGCGAAGAACGACATGGTGGCTCAGGAATGGGTAGATGGATTCTCGCGCTCCTTTAAAGCCGCTGAGAAGATATTGAAAAAACGGCAGTCTAGCACGATGAACGACGCGACTGTGCTGACGTTCATCGAACTGCTGGCCGAGGAGCCCGACACGTTCGTCGTAAAAAAATACGATATGAACAAAGCAGTCTACGTGCAGGGACTAGCCCTTGACGTGCTGGAGCACCGGATGACGTTGAACGAGCTTTCGAACAGGCTCTACGTGGAGAAGATCAATCCGGGCTCGACAGCCGATCTCATCATCGCAGGCATTTTCATAGCACTATTAAACGGGCTTGAGGTGTGAGCTCATGGACGAGATCTTCAAGGAAGGCATCACCGAGGTCATCGTCACGTCCGTATCAAAGTCAGGGGAGCCGAATGCGGCACCCATGGGCGTGGTCAAACATGGCGACCGGTATTTTATACGAATGTTCCCGAATACGACGACACTGAAGAACGTCGAAGAGACGGGCTATCTCATGGCTAACGTTACCACGGACCCACTGGTATATGTCGTCTCTGCGTTCGAGAATCTTGACTCTAGCTATTTTTCAATGGAAAAAGGCCTGATCGTGCCCAGTCTAAAGGGTGCGGCAGCATGGGTATATTGTAAATGTAGCGTAAGCGAATATGTCGCGATCGAACCAATTACATCTGCTATCGTCGAGCGCGTCACACCGGTATTCAGTCGTGCTTTCCCGGCTATCATCGAGGCGACTATCGTGGGCACCAGGCTGCGGTTCTATACCGGTAACGAGGGCGAAAAAAAGATACACGAGTATGAGTCCATTGTCCGAAAATGCGGCAGCCCTCAAGAGCTAGAAGCTATGAAAAAGCTAAAACAGATATTAAATTTATGATATTTTAATGCCCTCTTTTTGAGAACATGTGTATGATGCCGCCGAGCAATCCTAATATGAACCCGAGCCCGGTCAATAACGCCTTGATGCCGCCGGGCATTGAGCCGACGTTCAGGCCAAATGCCTGCAAGCCATTAATGAGCGCAGTATTGAAACCCGGAAATAGCTCAACGATCCAGCCAACAATGTAGCCTAAAATCGCGCCGAAGACGGCGCCTAGAATCACGCCTAAGACCATATTATATTAATTATTCATTTTATGTATATATTCATAAGCCCTTATTTTTCTGTATCATATTCTAATATATTCAAAATTAGTGATATCAAGAGGGAATTCTTTTTCAAGCTTGATAATTATCAATTAGCATAATTCTCAATTTTAGCCGATCCAAAGAGGCCTTATAGTGAGATAAAAACAAAGTAATAACTAAAAAAAATAAAAACAAAATTAAATTATACTTCTGGCCTATAATGGAGGTTCACCGTGTACGTACCCGGCGTTCCGACAATATAGTCTGATCCGGGCGCAATACTGTAAGAATACATGGGGTCCTCGTTTTTAGTCACAACCCTATAATATGCTGCGAAATACATCATGGTAGTGTCCTCGCCTGAACTGAATGTGACGGCCCCCCCATTTGTTAAATCATTCGTATTCTGGTCTAAAACGACATTCACCGTCAATGCATGGCTGAGATCCCCAGTTCTCACGAGATTTATCCTCTGATCATATAGATTGGAGGTCACATCGTATGATCCCTGGGCAACCTGGAAGGTGACCGTTGGCCCCGAAGGCGTTATGCTCGGCGATGGGCTGGGCGACGGGGTCACCGATTGCGAATTGACTGTAAGCGTGTACTCATCATTACTCCCTATGGAATCGACACCATCCGCGCTTGTGATCGTCAAGTACAACTTTCCCGCTACTGTGTACGCGTGATTCTGTGAGACATATATACCGACGGTCTTCTCGCTCTCACCTGGGGCAAATGTCACGTCCGCTTGCCACATATCGGACGGGTTCACTGTATTAACAAAGCTCCAAGAATCTATGTAATCATTGTCATCCACACGGATCGTCACATGGGTAGTCCCGCTCAGGTTACCACTGCGATGCACGACAGCCACCGCGTCGGACGTTGCTACCGCATCCAGCATGTTGACATTTTTGGTGATGGTAGCGGATGTCGGATCGAAGTAAACAACATCTCCTTGACTTGGCACGTAGTTCGGGTTCACATGTACCTCGTTATCCGAGAACGGCGGGTACGTGATGTAATATCCGAAGCTTGTCAGTTTCACACCGTTCGAACCGGATAAGGTCGGCGTCGCCGTAGGTGTCGGCATGGTCGTCGGGGCAGGCGTTGCCGTTACGTTAGCACTAGGTGTAGCTGATGGGCTTGCCACGATCGTCGCCGTAGGCGTGAACGTGATAGCGGCTGTAGGCGTCGCGGTCACATTTGTGGCAGGTGTACTCTTGCCATTGGTTAGCGCATAAGCACCAACCAGTATAATTAATAGAACTATTATAGCTGCTAATATCCATTGATACGATATTTTCATAAAATACCTCCCTAAACACTTCCTATAATGGCGTTGCCATTATACGACCGATAGTATTCTTACTTTTTATCTCATATCCGGTTATAAATCGGTTATCCGCACAGCATACGTATGATATACGTATTGTTTATCTCTCATACGTATGGATAGCTATATGAACAATAAAAATATACTAAAATATTTAGCATGAATAAAAAACAGCGGGCATAATAATTATGAAAAAATACCGGATCAACACCACTGTTTCCTTGAAACACAATGCATTACTTAAAAAGCATGCGGAAAAATATGGGTCGCAGCAAAAAGCTATAGAGCATGCCCTGGAACTCCTGGATAACAATACTACCCAGACTCCCTCATTATCCCAGGAAGATCAGGTATGGCTGCAAATGGGTAAGGATTTTAGAAAAGTATTGATCTTTTTACAGAAAGACAGCTATAAGATGCTGCTGGATAATGTTGACATGGATAGGTGTTTAGAGTACCTGGCGAATCAGAAACCGGTGATTTTCTTAATAGAATACTATTATCGCAAACCTCTAAGAGAATGTAGCTTGAAAGAGATCATGGACGCTATAGTCCTTAAGCTTAAGATTCAAAATTCCTGCGATATGGTAAACTATACTGATGATGGCGACCATTATTCGCTGAATATTTCGCATAGCTTTGGCCCCAATCAATCGAAAATACTACAAATCGGAAAAGAAGGTATATTCAAAGCTTATGGGGTCAAAACCGAGAGTAAGATCTCTGAAAGGGGCCTTTTTATGAAGATATATAAAAAATTAGATTAATAAAAATATTTTTAAGGATTTTCTTAAAACTGCAGAACAAGAAGGCTTATTTTCAAATAAATGTAAGATTTTAATGATTCAGCCAGGCCATTATAATATCAATCATTGTGATCATGAAAAATAATAGCCCGGTAGTTTCACTTGTTATCTGCCATATACCGGGTAGCCTTTATCTTTCCACTCTTGAATGCCGCCCTTGTAATCCCATACGTTCGTGAAGCCTAGCTTCATGAACTCTCTGGCTGACTCTGTGCTAATAGGACACTGGTAACTCTGGCAATATACGACGATCAGCTTGTCTTTGTTCATATTGGCAGCGTAGCTGTCCGTCGTGCTCAGCGGTATGGATACGGCACCTGGTAAATGCTCTTTATCGTACTGGTCCCGCTTCCGTGCGTCCACGAGGACATAGCTCGTATTACTCTTCGTCAGCTTTACCAGGTCATCGATATTCATGATATGTAATGGCTGGTCGGTCCCTGTATCCCCTGGCAGCTGGAAATTATCATTAGGCTGGCTATCGCCCGAATAAACTTGTACCGCACTGGCAAAAGGCACCATGCATGACAGGATAGCCATCATGCAAACTAAGACGATCGCTAAAGCGATTCTCACTCCTTTTAAGTTCATACTTCCATCCCCGGATAGTCTTTATGACACATGCGCATATATGACTTAGCACATTTTTATGATAACTTTCCCGGGGCTGTACCTTGATAAGCGTACGATGGCAAATGTTAATATTTCACATTGTATATATAATAAATAACAATATAAGGTGAAATTAATGGATATGTTAGTAGGAGAAGCCCTCGTGGGCGAAGGCAATGAAGTGGCGCACATCGACCTCGCGATCGGGTCAAAAGGCGGCCCTTTCGAAACGGCGTTCTTAACTGCCCTGGCGCAGCCGGAATCACAGCATACGCCCCTGCTGGCAGTGCTGGCGCCGAATCTCATGGCAAAGCCCGCCACGCTGATCGTCAATAAAGTCTCCATCAAGAACGCTTCCCAGGCGACGCTCATGTTCGGGCCCGCACAGGCCGCCGTAGCAAGGGCGGTGACCGATAGCGTAGCAGACGGGATCATATCTAAAATCGACGTCGAAAGCCTGCTGCTTATCGTCTCGGTATTCATACACTGGCAGGCAGTCGATAAGAAAAAGATATACGATTACAATTACGAAGCTACAAAACTCGCTATTAAGCGCGCATTCGACAAAGATCCAGGCATCACCGAAATCATCTCGAAACGCGATAGTGTGAAACACCCTTTTATGTGAGCGATTTTACTTTTTCCGCTTTTTGGGCTCCATCACCCGATGCCGGTAAGATGATAATGAACTTAATTCCTTTACCGGGGTCTCCGGGCATGCGATCCTCCACTTTCACCGATCCGCCCATGGATTCGACAAGCGTTTTCACGAGGTGAAGGCCGAGTCCGCTACCCTTCGATTTAGTCGACCCTCGCTGTAGGCGGTTGAAGACCTTATCCTTCAGATCGTCGGGAATGCCCGGGCCATTATCTTCAATGGTCGCCCGATAATATTCTAAAGCACCGATACGTTCCCTATCCAGGCTGATCCAGATGGTCAACGGGCCGGTCGAATGCTTGATAGAATTCACTATGACGTTCATGAAAACGTCCTCTACCAAGCCATTTGCTTTTATGATATAGCCGCTGGCCGGCGAATAATTTATGGTCACCTCTCGGCCGGGGACTTTATCATACTGGTGTACTAGCTTTTCGATAATGCGGCCGATGTCTATCTCCACGGCCTGGCTATCATTCGCTTTTGCTCGCTGAAGCTTTCGCACGTTTTCAATGAGCTTTGCGCTGTCCTTAAGTGATTCCACTGGTTTTTTGAGTAGTTCTTTGCTTTCCTCATCGATGCCGGGCGAATCCATCGTAAGTTCCAGGTAGCCCAGCGCTATCTGGTTCATATTGCTGATATCATGCCCCATCAGGTCCAGGTAAAGCTCAGCATCAGACTTAGCCACCCGCAAGGCATCCTCTGCCTTTTTTCTTTTAGTGATGTCCCGCACGAACGCGAAGTCTAACTCCTTGCCGCCGAATTCCAGATAATTGATCGATACCTCCACGGGGAATATTCTGCCACTTTTCGTGCGGTATCCGGACTCAAAGGTCATAGTGCCCGATTCCTTCAATTGCTTCCAGTGAGAGGGCCAGTTCTCATGGTTAACTTTCGGATCGATGTCGATATCCGGTATAGAAAGTGATAGTAGCTCATCTTTCGTGTAGCCCAGCATTTGGCACGCAGTATTGTTCACGTAATAAAAACGTGAATCAGGCTTTATCCAGAAAACTATCTCCGATGAATGATCGATAGCAAATTGCGTAGTCCTTAGTGCATTTTCGACGTTCATCCGCTCCGTCGTATCCCGAATAGCGCAAACCAGCAACTTTCGGTCGCCGATCTCCATGCCACTCGAGTTGACCTCGACTGGGAAACGGCTACCATCCTTTCTTATGTGAATGGTTTCATAAAGACATCCGTCCTGATATGACTGCTTCAACTGATTGAGGAGGTATGGCCTTTCTTCCGGAGCTCGAAGCTCTTCGCCGTTCATGGATAATAATTCGTCCCTGGTATACCCGTAGGAGCTTATGGCAGTATCATTTGCTTCGACGATAGTGCCATCGGTCTGGAGAAAAAGGATGATGTCACGGACGCTCTTAAATATCAGCCCATATTTTTTCATGGTGTCGTCGGCACGGTAACGTTCTGTCACATCGACGAGTGATACGAGGTTTTTCTTAGTTTCCGGTATCACAGCGACACCACATTGTACGGTTTTCAATCGGCCGTGCCTGTCGATAAAATGGCATTCATAATTATCATGGACGAAGCGATACCCGTTTTTACGGCCAATACGAGATTTTATCAGTTTATCTCGCTCGTCATAAGTTAGAAAATCCGTGAGCTTCATATGATCCTCGATCGCATCTTTTGGATAGCCCGCGAACATCACGAACTGGGAATTCACCAGGGAAATAGTCATATCATCTTCGATAATGGCCAGTGGCGTCTGGGTCTTCTCGAATATCACGCGATATTTTTGCTCCGATAGCCGGAGACATTCCTCTGTCAGCTTGTGATTATCTATTTCCAGATCCAGCTGTTTATTTTTATTGGAAAGCTCTTTTACATGAGTATCCAGGTTCCTCCATAAAAAATACAAGCCGATTATGATGATTAAATATGAACCTGTACGTATAGCTACGATGTACAATTCATAATTACTCTCAAGCCCCATGATCAAGAACATATGCGTAAGCCCGAAGCCGAAGAATCCGAGCGCAATATAAAGCGGTATTCTGTTCTTGCTTACAATGTAGGCGTATATGCCTCCCGACACAATGATCAGGCTTAGTAACAGGTTTACGATGTATATTGGATCTAAGATCAGCTCCATTTCTTCACCCAAATTCTTTCGACGCTGTCGCCGGTGAAGTCAACGATAGTGTGTGGGGTCTAGATCGATTATCTAAACGTGAGTCAGTTCGATTAGTAGCCACACGGCTGATCAGGTTCGAATATAATTAAAAACATCATCGGTAAGAAGATATACTTTTGTATAGTGATCATTTTTACAATAATGGCTTATTAGAATGTAGGCGGTATATGCTTTTCAGCTTCAATGGGCATATTATCGGCCCCGATGCGCCTGCCGCCAGTGCCATGCTCCGCACGCATGATCTCATATAGTTTTTTCCAGTTCATCTCGGTCGCTACGCAGCCGGAACGTTCGAGTACGGCGCCCATGGAGATGATCTTATACTTATGCATGAGATCCAGGCCTTCTTTGACCTCGCACAGGCATCCGACTCCTAATATCGCCTCGGGGTGATATTTACGGATCATCCGGACGATAAAACTTGAGCCCGGTACGACGAAAAACAAGTAGCCTAACTTTTGCGCTTCCTTCTTAGCTGCCGAGATCTCGCATCGCCCGCAGTCTTTGCATACGATACCTTCCGGCGACAGCCGGGCGGGGCAGTCTATGGAGCGCAGGCATTGTGGCACGAAGATCGCACGCTTATTGAACGGCGTCCTGCGGAAAGCTGACCACATGGCCCTGTTCGTGATGTTGATGCTCAGTTTGTCTACACGCGTATCATCCACGCCAAACAGCCTGAGAACGGCTTTTATGGGACCTTCGAAGAACACGATGCTGAAGATCATCAGGTTGGGCAATAAAAAATTCCCGGTCTTAAAAGAATAAGCCAGTAGCACCAGTACGATGGTTATAATAATAATGGATATCAGTAGAGCTACCAGTAGGACCGATCCTGTAACTAATGCAACGAATGAAAAAGCCGAATATAATGTTTCTGTAAGGTCCATAAAACAAAATAGTTAAAAGGATGAGCATTATATATAGCTTCCGAACACGAGCGTATAGTTATATGCCGTTATCCGGGCTGATTCACAAGCTATATATCCATGACTTTATATACTGATTTGAACTACCGGAAAAAATACGACGATCGCTTGATATAGTGTGCAATAAGGCGTGGCACAGGGCGATTAAGCCAGGCGGATCGTAAAACCAAATTACGTTTGAGGTGCCATTTTGAGTAAAGAATACCTGCTAGGCAATGAAGCAATCGCACGTGGGCTGCTGGAGAGCGGTGTCGACGTAGCCACGGGCTACCCGGGCACTCCGTCGTCGGAAATACTGGCGGCGCTGGCCCCGTATGCGCGAGCAAATAAATTTCATATCGAATGGTCGGTGAACGAGAAGGTCGCCCTGGAGGTTGCCATCGGCGCGTCGTGGGCGGGCGCCAGGTCCGTGATCACCATGAAGCACGTGGGCTTGAACGTGGCCGCAGACCCGTTCATGACATTATCTCATACGGGCGTCGTGGGCGGCCTTGTGCTGATCTGTGCGGACGACCCATTCTGTCACTCCTCTCAAAATGAGCAGGACAGCCGCATGTATGCGAAGTTCGCCAAGATCCCGTGTTTTGACCCGCAGTCTCCTCAGGAAGCCAAGGATATGCTCAAATACGCTTACGAGTTTTCCGAAAAGTTCCAGATCCCGGTGATGCTGAGGCCGACCACACGTGTTTCGCACGCTAAGTCAGACGTTGATGTCGAGGATATCACGCCCGGGGACCGTCATATCGAGTTCAAGAAAGACCAGGACCGCTTCGTGGTATTGCCTAAAAATACGCGCGTATTACTTAAAAAATTGAACGCAAAGCAGGACGACATGCGTAAAGCGCTGGCTGATTCCCCATGGAACCAGCTCCACATCAAGAAAGGCGCGAAGCTTGGCATTATCGCATCCGGCGTGGCCAGCATTTATGCCGAAGAGGCTATGGAGACTCTAGGCACCAAAGTCTCATATCTCAAGATCGGCGCGTACCCCATCGATCCGTCGCTCATCACGCAGCTCGCCAATAATGTCGAGCGTATTCTTATCCTGGAGGAATTGATGCCGGTCGTGGAAGAGCAGGTAAGGATGTATTCTTCCCGGGTCATGGGCAAGATGACGGGTGAAGTGCCCAACGAGGGCGAGTTTGACCCCGTCTTAGTCTCTAATATCATTCGAAAGGCGGCCGGTAAGCCGCCGGTCCCGACATCCGACGTACAGATCGGGATCGAATTACCCCAGCGTCCGCCTGCGCTATGCCCCGGCTGCCCGCACAGGGCCACATTCTATGCGCTGCGTAGCGTCTTCAAGGACGAATCCATATTCGCCAGCGATATCGGCTGCTATACACTTGGCACGCAGCTATCTGCAGTCGATACTTGCATCTGCATGGGTGCGAGCATTACAGTCGCATCGGGCTTGAGCTTCTCAGGCATTAAAAACAAGGTCGCCTGTACGATCGGGGATTCCACGTTCCTGCATACGGGCATACAGGGCCTGATGAACGCCGTATACAATAAGGCGAACATCACGGTGGTCATTTTAGATAACCGTACCACCGGCATGACCGGCCACCAGCCGAACCCGTCCACCGGCGTGAACATACTGGATGAGCCGACGACGGAGGTCTCCCTGGAAGCCATCGTAAAGGCATGCGGTGTCGAGTATTTACAGACCATCGATCCGCTTGACCTTGAAACGTCAAAGGCTGCTTTCAAGAAGGCCTACGATACGGAAGGTGTCAAGGTCATCATCGCCAAGCAGCCGTGCATTATCACAGCCAGGCGCATGGGCATCAGAAGAAAGCAGTTCGAGGTCATCGAGGATATTTGCGAAGGCTGTAAACGCTGCGTAAAGATGGGCTGCCCCGCAATGGAAATTCATGGCGGCAAAGCAGTGATCAATGAAATGTGCGGAGGCTGCGGGCTGTGTACGAAGGTGTGCCAGTTCGGCGCCATCAAGACGAGAGGTGCGTAACATGGTAAAATATGATCTACTCATCGTTGGCGTGGGCGGCCAGGGCGTTATTCTCGCCTCAGACATCATCGGAAGAGCCGCAGTCGCTGACGGCCTTTCCATACGGGCGGCGGAGACGCACGGCATGGCCCAGCGAGGCGGCGCCGTGGAGAACCACATCCGTATCGGATGCAAATATGGTACTTTGATACCTGCACATGGTGCAGACTGCCTGATGAGCATGGAGCCGCTGGAGGCGCTGAGATTCGCGAAGTATGCGAGCCCGAAGGGCATCGCTATCATCAATACCGAGCCCATCATACCAGTCACAGTGGCTACCGGCAAGATCCCCTATCCCGAGATCGATACCATTGTTGATAAAATGAAGGAGATCTGTGCCGACGTGAAAGCCGAAAATTATTCTGCTCTGGCAAAGAAAGCCGGCGCAGCACAAGCTTTGAATGTCGTAATGCTCGGGGCCGTGTCGAAGTACCTGCCCCTCAAGCCTGAAACGCTCAAGGAAGCAATAGCTCGATCTGTGCCTCCAAAGACTGTCGCTATCAACGAAAAGGCCTTCGACCTCGGGCAAGATGCGTAAGCATTCGAAGTTCAGGAAAATTTGTTAAATAAGCCTCATTTGGTCGGAGGCTTATTTCTAAAAATGAGTTTTTTTATTCTTCTTTATTGTGTTCAACGTTACACGAAAGCTTTTAATAGGTATAAACATACCACTATGTACAAACATATACATAGGAGGCCTTAAGTGAACGCACAATCGTCAACTAGCGGCAGTGTAAATAGTCACAAGGCTATGAACGATATCACTTTTATGCCCAGAAAAGAGCTGGAAGCTTTACAGAGCAAGCGGCTCCGGGCCGTCGTCAAAAATGTCTACGAGAATAACGCTTTCTACAAAAAAAAGTTCAACGACCTTGGTATCACTCCGGATGACATCAAGGGCATCGAGGATATCCATAAATTACCTTTTACAGAGAAGACCGACTTCCGGGATAATTATCCGTACGGGCTGTTGTCAGTCCCGAAAAACGAGATCGTAAGGATGCACGCTTCCTCGGGTACGACGGGCAAGCCGACTGTTGTCTTTCTCACGAAAAATGACGTCAAGACCTGGGCCCGGATGTTCGCCCGTTGCCTGGACATGGCGGGCGTCACGAAGGACGATGTATTCCAGGTGACGCCAGGGTATGGCCTGTTCACCGGCGGGCTGGGCTTCCACTATGGCGGTGAAGAGCTGGGCTGCATGGTCATACCCATCGGGCCTGGCGACACGCACAAGCAGATCGAGATGATGCGCGACTTTGGCACGACGGTCCTTGGGGGCACGGTCACATATTCACTAAGGATCGCGGAAGTCTGCAAGGAGCTCGGCATCGACCCGAAGAGCCTCGGGCTACGCGTCGGCATCTTCGGCGCCGAGCACTGGTCGAACGGCATGCGCGACAAGATCGAGGATATCTTCGGATTCGAGGCTTTTGATATTTATGGGATGACCGAGATGTTCGGGCCTGGCATCGGCCTGGACTGCCACAAGCATGAGGGCATCCACATCTGGGAAGACCATTTCATACTGGAGATCCTTGACAAGAATGGAGACCCGTGTGACGAGGGCGAGCGCGGGGAAATAGTCCTTACTACGCTCACGAAGGAGGGCATGCCACTGCTCCGTTATAGAACGCGGGATTTGAGCAAGTTGCTCGGCTACTGCTCCTGTGGCAGGACGCACAGGATCATCGACCGCGTAAGCGGCCGGACGGATGACATGGTCATCGTGAGGGGCGTCAACGTGTTCCCGGGACAGATCGAGTCGGTCTTGATGAAGTACCCGCAGGTAGGGCCGGAATGGTATGCCTATGCATATCGCAACGAATACGGCTCCATGGACCATTTACAGATCAAGGTCGAGACGACGGGGACGACAAAGGATCTCCTTCAGATCAGGGATACGATGATCCACGAGTTGACGTCCACGCTCATGGGCCTGAAGCCCGAGCTAGTCTTTGTGCCGGTCGGCACGCTGCCCCGCCAGGAAAAAAAGACCAGGCGGCTTATCGACCAGAGGACGTAAGGGTACCTCAGCCCTTACGGCTCGCTTATTTTTATACGTGTACACTTACCTTGCAATAGTTTTAAGATGCTCCTCAATCTACTATTATAATGTGGTTTGCATGCAGAAAGATATCCTTTACTTCGATGCGCCGGGTGAGCAGAACACCAACGAGACGCTGAAAACGGCCAGAGAGAAGGCACAAAAAGCAGGCATCAAGCGCGTGTTCGTGCCCTCTAAAACGGGAAATACGGCGCTGAAGGCGTATAATCTTTTCAGGAGCACAGGCATATCACTGACCATCGTGGGCACAGACCCCTCCTTGTTCTCAGCCGAGGCCCGGGAAGCGATGAATAAGAACGGCACCAGGATCTGTTTTTATAAGGATATTCCTTACACGTACCCGCAGGACATGAAAACCGCTTATCGCCGCATGGGCGAAGGCTTTAAAGTAGCCGTAGAGATGGGCATGATCGCCGCTTACCTCGACGAATCCGTCGCCGATGAAGTCATGTGCCTCGGCGGCACAAAGAAAGGCGTGGACACGGCACTCATCATCAAGCCTGCGAAATCGGACGCGTTCGAGCAGCTCGAAGTGCGCGAAATTATTGCGAAGCCCCGTACGATCAAAGTATTATAATAAGAGAATAGAAGGCGATTTTTCATACGCCTTCTACATTTAGATCTTGCCAACTTCTTCTGGTGTAACGAGCCTGATCTTAGCCGCTTTTAGGACTTTTTGGGCTTTGGCCACGTCATCCACCCGTATGATCAAAAGGGCAAGCTCGGTCTTCGTCACGAACGCATACGCGTAGTCGATATTCACGCCGTTCTTACCAAGCGTGCTGGATATCTCAAACAATCCGCCCGGCACGTCCTTCATCTCGACGCCGATGACCTCGGTCTCCGATACGGCGAACCCCTGTTTCTGTAACGTCTTATATGCCTGATCCGGGTCGTCGACGACCATCCTGATGACGCCGAAATCTCCTGCTTCGGCGATGGTAAATGCGCGGATGTTTATTTTTCCCTTTGATAGCGTATCCGCTATCTTTGACAGCCTGCCTGGCTTGTTCTCAGCGAACAGCGATATCTGCTTTATCGTGCCACTCATATAGAAGCCTCTGCTATGTAACCCCTTAAATCTTTCTTTTATCGATCACTTTCTGGGACTTGCCCATCGATCTCGGCAGCGTGCCGGTTTCGACCAGCTCTACCTTTGTCTGTAAGTTCAGTACCTTTTTCAGCTCGTACTGGATCTTTTTCTCGAGCTTCATGAGGTCGGCTATCTTATCACTGAACGCTGCCTTTCCGACTTCGACGCGGACTGTCAGGTCGTCCAGCTCGCCGTTCCTTTCGGCGACGATCTGGAAGTGCTCTCCGACTTCGGGTATGGTCATCAGTACCGACTCCACCTGGCTCGGGAACACGTTGATGCCTCGAATAATGAGCATGTCATCCGTACGGCCAGTGATCCTCATGATCCTGGGATGCGTACGGCCGCACTTGCATTCCTCGTTATTCAGGATAGTGATATCGCCGACACGGTACCTGACCAGCGGCAGTGCCTCTTTGGTCAGCGTAGTAATGACAAGCTCGCCTTTCTGGCCATCCTTGACCTGATCGCCGTTCTTGTCAATGATCTCTAATAGGAAATGGTCGGCCCAGACGTGTATGCCGTTCTGCTCATTGCATTCCGTGAACAGCGGCCCCGACATCTCGGAAGTGCCGTAGATGTCATATGCTTTAATGCCCATCGACTTCTCGATCCTGTTGCGCGTCTCCAGCGACCAGGGCTCTGCCCCCAGTACTGCACAGCGAAGATCCGTGTCGTCCTTGATGCTGACGCCCATCTTTTTTGCCACTTCGTCCATGTGCAGCAGATACGATGGCGTGCATGCGATTGCCGTCGCCTTCAGGTCTTTCATGAGCTCGATCTGGCGCTCGGTATTGCCGACGCCCATCGGGATGACACTCGCACCGACTTCCTCAGCGCCATAATGCGCGCCCAGGCCGCCCGTGAAGAGGCCGTAGCCATAGCTTACCTGCATGATGTCGCCCCTGCCGATGCCACAGGCCGTAAATGCCCGGGCCAGTGAATTTGACCACATGTCGATGTCGCCCTTTGTGTATCCCACGACGGTGGGCTTACCGGTCGTGCCGGACGAGACGTGGAACCTGACCACCTGGTTCAAAGGAACGCAAAACATATTCGTAGGATAGTTGTCACGTAAGTCCTTCTTATAGGTGAACGGGAGCTTCGTGATGTCTTCCAGTGTTTTTATATCCGAGGGCTTTACTCCGGCCTCGTCAAACCTGTTGCGGTAAAAGCGTGAGCTATTATAGACATTTTCCACAAGCTGTCTCAACTTACGGAGCTGTATCGCCTGCAGCTCTTCCATCGGAGCTCTTTCGACTTGAGAGTTCCAATAATCCAGCATCACCATGTGTAAACCTCAGTTAATCGTATGACAGGTCTCTATTTAAAAGCTTGGTACATTATTGTACGTACTCAAAGGGACCTACCGGTATCGGGCAGGCTGAATATCGCCCGCACGATCGTTCAAATGCTCGTCCTCAGGTCGATGACCTTCTTGCTTTTGCCCTCTACGCGCGGGAGACTACCCTTATCAACCAGTACGACCTTCGTGCGCAGGTTCAGTGTGTCTTTCAGCTTTCTCGTTACTGCGCCCGTTACCTTTTGCAGGTCCCCTAATTCGCCGGAGAACGCCTTATCGCTCATTTCTACGCGGACCGTCATCTCGTCCAGATGATTAACGCGCTCCAGCACGACCTGGAAATATTCTCCGACTTCGGGCATATCCATGAGTACGTGCTCGATCTGGCTCGGGAACACATTCAAGCCTCTGATGATGAGCATGTCGTCCGACCTCCCGTAGAACTTCGAGATCTTCACGGAGGTGCGGCCGCACTCGCATTCGCCGTCCATCAAAGTCGTGATGTCTCCAGTCCTGTAGCGTATCAGTGGCAACGCTTCCTTACATAGCGTCGTTAATACAAGCTCGCCCTTTTCCCCGGGTGCACACTGCTCGCCGTTCTTATCCAGGACTTCTACGATGAACGCGTCTTCCCAGATGTGCAGGCCGTTCTGCTCCTTGCATTCGAAACCGACACCGGGCCCCATCATCTCCGAAAGGCCGTAGGAGTCATACGCTTTGATACCGAAAGTCCTTTCCAGTTCTTTACGGGTGTTCACAGACCAGGGCTCGGCCCCGAACACTCCGATCTTCAGTGGTAGCGTTCCCGGCTCGATTCCCATGCCGCGCGCCGTCTCCGCGATATAGAGTGCGTACGATGGCGTCGCGTGCATGGCCGTCACGCCGAAATCTTTGATCATATCGATCTGCTTATGTGTACTGCCCGTGCCACTCGGTACTACGGTGCATCCGAGGCGCTCGGCGCCCGCATGGATGCCCAGGCCGCCGGTGAACAGGCCGTAGTTCGCGGCATTCTGGAACACGTCCCCGGGCCTGATACCCACCATGTAAAAGCATCGAGCCATCAGGTTCGCCCACGTCTCAAGGTCTTTTTGCGTATACCCTACGACCGTGGATTTACCGCTGGTGCCTGATGAGGCGTGTATACGCGATACTTTATTCATCGGCACGGCGAACATCCCGAATGGATATGTGTCACGCAAGTCTGTTTTTTTAGTGAATGGTAACTTGTGAACGTCGTCGAGCGTTTTTATATCGGCGGGCTTTATGCCCATTTCATTAAATTTTTTATTGTAAAAGGGAACGTTTTTATAGGCACAGCCGAGCGTCTTTTTCAGCCTCTTCAGCTGCAGCTCGTTCAGATCGCTGCGCTTGATCGTCTCCATCTTTGGGTCCCAATACTCCATGGAATTACCTCTAGTATGATGTATGCTACCATATAACTTAGAAGAGCATATAAAGTTATCTATATACAGGCATCATACTTGTATTTCTCGGATAAAAAAGACACATTAAGGATCGGTTGTAAACATCTTTGCGCACAACAGGGCAAAGAATGGCAGCGCCAGCACCCAGTAATGCAGGTATTGCCGGATGAGAATAGTCAACATGAAACAGATCCCGGACAACAGGAAATAGACTTCCACATTTTTAAGCTTATGATCTTTGAAGACGCTGGCAAATGCAAAGAATATCAATGAGACAAACATACTCGAGGCCATCGCGAGACTCGGAAGCAGCATCAGCGGATCGCTCTGATAGTTTGCTATCCCGTCGGTATCCGCCTCACCTATATATGTGCCCGATACTCCGAAGCTCCAGTATAATGCAGCGTTCAGTGCTTGTTCGCCATAGGCCGCCAGGATGGCGCCGAAGATCACGATAAGCGGAAGCGCGACACCCGCCAGGAAGGCCGGCACGTGCTTTAGCTCTTTATTCATGTACAGTGCGAGTAGCAACAACGGCAGCGCGATCAGCGCGTACTGCTTGAAGCCGACGGCGACCCCCAGGCTCAGGCCAGCAATGAAATAATGCTTGTTTTTACTGCATAGCGCAAAGTACGTAGCTAAAAGTATGAAAAGGACCGTGAATGGCTCGGTCATGACGAAGTAGCCCTGCGCCCAGCCGATGTTCAGGATAAAAAGCAGCCCTGCCACAAGCCCGGCGAACCGGCCGTATAAGCTCCAGCCGATCTTCATGACCAGGGCAGCGCTGATCATGTCACACAAGCCCACAAGTAGCATCCCGCCTAAAAATTTCTGGCCAAACAACAGGGGCAATGTCAGGGTAAAATAGACGAGTGGAGGCTTGGGGTCTTGAAAATCGACGTATGGGGTGGCACCATTTATAATTGTCTGAGCCATCCTGTAAAACTGGTTGGTGTCATAGTTCATCCCGTCATACATGAAGAACGATGAGATATACAGCATCAGCAGTATGATGAGCCCGAAGAATAATAGCGCGCAGGCAAAGTAAGTACGGTCCGATAGTCCGTTTTCGAGCTTCAGCTTCTTTTCGGTTGAGAATTCAAAGGCTATGATATCACCTGCCTGAACTTTTTATACGATCCTGTCGCGGTCAAAAATCATATAAGCTTCCGTATGATGCCGTTAACCAGCTGTGAGCATCTGGTCAGTCATGCGTATACTGTATATGGGACTATAATAAGATGCTAAAAAGCATATATAATAGTTCACTAGCCGCATGGTATACCAGTATATAAAAATACCGGTGTTGGGCAGGAATAGAACTATACGGGCTATAACAAATAGCTACAATGCTAAAATGTCCGTATAGATATAGCCTTGATAAAATTACCATCTGCTTACGTCAGATGAGTAAGCCTATAGTCTTACGATCCTTATTGAAATGCATTGCCTTCTAGCGGTAAATTCTGATTTTCGGGCAGCGTCACCAGGTTAAATACGCCATGGGCCTCACTCAGGTCGAACACGTCTGCATAGTCCAGCATGGTCTGTTTTAAGTCCTTGCTAGCCATGAGTCCCTGTAAGTCCGATACAGCCTTGTTCAGGTTCTCCATGTCAGCGTCCTCTTTGTAGATGAGGACCATCTCTTTCATGGGAGCGTAGGCGATCACGCGTTTTCCCAGATCTACGCGTAACTGTTGTAGCAAGCCTTTGATGAACGAGGGATGTACCATGATATCACAGGCATTATTGCTCAGCGCACCCACTATCACATCCTTGCCGAACAGGCCGGCGTGCGCTTCTACGTTCAGCCGCAGGCTGTCAAGTTCCTTTTCGAAGATCTCATCCAGCGCGTTCCTCTCCACGAGCCATTGTGCCAGGTCCGTTTTTTTCACGGGCTCCGTGTGCTCGCCGCACGAGACATAATACAATACTACGGCATTTTCCTTTTCCTCGTAGACATAGTTCATTACGTTCGGCGTATGCTTCAGCCATGAAGATGGCTCTATCGACTTGAGGATCAGGGCCTCTTTACCGCATTTACCGCATGTCGGCTGGAACGACTCGCTCTTATTCAATGCTTCCCGCAGCTGCGATATGATAATACGATCGCCGTTCTTTGGTATTATGCCATAGATATCCACTCTCTCGGAAAGGCCGTTGCGCGGGTTTATGACTTCCATCCCGTCATCGTCGATCGCGAAATCGTAGGTGGGCATTTCCCGCCTGATGTTTTTGTACAGGCCTTCTGCGGAATAGATCCTGTTGAGCCCGAAATCGATCTTCTCATCCACGATCTCCTGCAGGCTCCTGCCTCGATAGACCGCCTCTTTTAATAGCTCTTTTAGCGAAATGTTAGCATAAAATGGCTTCTTCTCTATACGGCATACGTCATCCTTTAAGAAGAAGTCGATGTCCTGGCTCTTTAGCGTATTCTGCATGACCAGGCGTAATATGGATATATCCATGACCGCCACCGCGTCTAAATGGCCACTTGCGATGTCGTCCACATAGTCAGGTATCCATTCCTTGTATGTTTCCGTAAAACGCTCCGGCTCCTCGTCAAGCTCTTTGAGCCTGATGACGACTGCGGAGCTACCGGGCCAGTCCGGGCCGGTGATCTCTCTCATGCTTGCCTCGGTATGGGCGCTTTCGGCGGGTATCACGACGATGGTGTAGCCTTCTTCAATGTTATAGAGCTGAATTGTTCCTGTCTCTTTTACGGTGGCGAGCGCATGCCGCCAGCATTCCCGGGCGCTCAACACGTGCCCGAAGGTCCGGTACATATACCGTAAGTCCATGCAGTTATCTATCTGCTGGCGCTCTCCTTTCAGGTTCATCGAGTAAAAGGCCACGAACTCGTTACCGGATGTGATCTCAGCTTGCAGATCCAGCCCGGTGTCGTGGAAAAAATGGCTGTATAACGCGGTAATGATGTTATTATTATTCAGCTTGTTACCGCATACGCAGGCATGTGTCTCGAAACGATAGCCTGAGACCGCGCGCATGAACGAGTCCATGGTAAGGTTCTGGAAGAACAGCGGCTTTATCACCGTGCTATTATGCCCGCACCGGGGGCAATAGAACGTAAAAATGGCTCCATCGTGATGTTTTTTTTCGGTGATGGCGTACAGCCTTGTCTCGATAAGCTTCTCTATGTACTTAGGATTAAGCTCAACCCTTTCCTCATCCGCCGACATAATGAACATGGTAATATCGTAATCATTCGTTATAAGCTTTTTTCCCATCGAATCAGATATTGGGCTAACGATAAAGCGTAAAGTTAAAAAGTAATCATTATTTCCGCTTTAAATGATTAAATAACGAAAAATTCAATGCAAAAGAATATAAAAAGAAAAGGTTTGGCGTCCCTTTTTGTTTTTTGTTGTACGTATAAAAATTAAAAGGGCGAAGCGGAGGCCGCTTCACCTGATGACGTCGATGATGGACTTGGATACTTTAGTGCTTCCGCCGCGCATGTTCAGCCTGCCCGTCGTAGCGCTGTCATCTGCCGCCGTAGCGGTCGACTTATTACCCTTACCCATGATCTGCGGCGACTGTACGCCGGTCATGATGGCCATTACTCTGACCTTGCCCTCATAGTCCTTCTGGACCCTTGCGCCCCATATGACGTTTGCGTGGGAGTCCAGCTCGTACGTTAGAGACTCTGCGATGTTCTCGGCCTCTCTCAGTGTCAGGTCCGGCCCGCCGGTGATGTGCACCAGTGCGCCAGTTGCGCCACGGTAATCCACGTCGAGCAGCGGGTGGTTTAATGCGTTGCGTACAACGTTGTCGGACTTGTCCTGGCTCTTTGTCTCGCCGACGAGCATCACTGCGACGCCGCCACCGTTCATGATTGCCTTCACGTCTGCGAAGTCCAGGTTAATTAATGACGGCCTCGTGATAGTCTCGGAAATACCCTTGACTGTCTCTGCGATCAGCTGGTCCATGACGGAGAATGACTGCTCCAGGGGCAGGTTCGGTACGAATTCTAGTAGTCTGTTGTTGTCCAGTACGATGACCGTGTCCGCTGCTGCCCTTAGGTCGGCGATGCCCTCTTCAGCCTTTACCATCCTGGCTCTCTCAACTTTGAATGGCGTGGATACCATGCCGACGACGATTGCGCCCTGTTCTTTCGCGACCTGGGCGACGATCGGTGCCGTTCCTGTGCCCGTTCCGCCTCCCATGCCTGCGGTAATGAATACTAAGTCTGCGTCCTTCAATACTTCCTGTAACGTGCTGCGAGCGAGTTCTGCGGCTCTCTTCCCTATCTCCGGGAAACCGCCCGCGCCCAGGCCTCTCGTTAAGGATTTGCCGACCAGGATCTTCTTGTCAGCCTTGATCACGTCAAGGTGCTGCTTATCCGTGTTAATTGCAATTGTTTCAGCACCATCCACGCCTACGTTATATAGACGGTTGATGGTGTTGTTACCGGCTCCGCCGCATCCTACGATCTTGATCTGGGGGAGACCGAAATCTTCAAAGTCATTACCTGCTGTGTTTTCTCCCTTGTCGTTTCGGTACTCACGTTCCATTTCCGTGTATTTTAGTGCTTCCTGCACAGTTGATTCCATAGTCATATTTTTAATCCCATCCCCAATTTTATCATGCGGAATCATACTCAGGGCCTATGTAAGTCACAGGCGTATGTGCCGCTTTCGCTTTATTACTCAAGTCGTCCTTGTTGGGATGCGTGGACGTGTTTGTATAAAGTGGGCCTAAGAATCGGCCCGAAGGGTATAAAACTGAAGTAAACTGTATCGAAACTCTCGATAGCTTTCGCTGAATATCAACGTATGTAGACGAGATTCACTCATCAACAACTCCAGTCCAATCCCTAAAGATTTATACGCATATTCGAATATTTAAGCTTGCTGGACCTTGAGCATTTGCAGTGAATATGTTTGGCATGCAAGCAACTTATGTTTGTAAATAAAAATATATGAATTTAAGGTATTGTTTTAAAAATATCGCCGTATGGGTATCTTGAGTTATGAAGGTGATCAATCATTTTTTCTTCTTCAGCAATTTCAACCCGTAGAATAATGCAACGACTTGTGCGATCACGACGGCGCCGACGAATATGTAGAGGAGCAGGCTTAGTATCGAAACGGGAAAGCCTGGCTGATCAGTCGGCTCGACGGTATTGGTGATCGTCGGAGTGATAGTCGGGGTTTTCGTGGGCGTAGGTCTGGCAGTAGGCTCTATCGATGGCGTGGGCGTCGGGGTCACAGTAGGCGTGGGTATCGGCGTTGGCGTCGGGGTTACCGTCACGCTGATCGCTGACGGGAAATACAGGTCCATGGACGCTTTATTGCCTGAAAAATAATGTACCGATACTGTGATCGTGTTATTTGCCGGCATCGCACTGGCAGGGAACCAGCCATAATTTACGTATGCTTTTCCTCCGCTCGTGGTCGCAGTCGTCGACTGCCTGCCTTCCTTATTAAGAGATCCGTTCCTGGATGTCCAGCCCGGCTCGTCCACCGTAAAATCTATGATGGTGCCGTCCGGCGCCGGCTGGCCTGAAGAATCATACACCGTGGCAGTAATCCTGGCGCATTTATCATCTTTCATGACCGATGACAGCATTTCTGCAGAGATCGAGATATTCGTCATGCTTGTCTGGATGATCCCGTTCACATTCAAGGAGTTGGCACGGACGTTAAGGCCGAACGGGCCGACATAGCCGTTCCCGTACTGTGCCTTATATGCGTAGATCTTATAAACGATGCCGCCCTTGCCGTCGACCGATAAATTTAATATCGAATCATATGTGGCATTAACATTATCGAACCGGTAATTGCCCCCGGAATCAGTAGTAGTGTTCCCGTATACCTGTGACGTGTCTGATGCGTTCACGATTGAAACGTAGGCGTTATCGACGGGCACGTTATCCTGCGAGAGGACTTTTCCCCATACGCTGCCTGTAATACCGTTAACAGCGGGCGGATAAGCTGATGCGGACGGGATGATGAAGTACATCACCGACAAGATCATTAGAACCGCCAGTGCCGCTTTAACGATACTTTTCATGAGCGCCATCTTTCGTTAGAATCAAATCAATCCATATAGACTTGACCGTATGTATGGATTGCATACTCATTAGGTATGTTTTGCATACTCAACCGATATACGATACAATTGTCACTACTTTCCATAGCTTCTTATCACTCGCTGTAGGTTCGTGTGTATATTATCCTTCTATATATGATTCTTATGGTTTGTATAGATAATGATAGGTCCATACTGAAAAATACACATTCTAAGCAAAATTATTATTTTATGCGGAAAATAAACCCTACCTGGCCCCCATCTCATGTTTGTGCAATTATGTGCTCTTTATATGGGACTTTTGGCGTATAATGAAGCTCTCATTACATATTTATAAGTTAAATCTTTATCACAAGATTACGCGATTCGTCGGGATAGCCTTAACTGTCTATAGCCGGTAACATAACCATGTACAGGGCGCCCTTCGTGTTATCGCAAGGCTTCCGGTTCTATACACCCGCTCGATACATTCAGGATAGCCGCCATATCCGCCATCAAGGTTCTTTCCATCGCGTTTTTTACGTTGTCAATTATTTTATAGGCTTGAGCGGTTCCGTCACATGGTGAATTTTGATGGCTGGAATGAAAAAGGAACTCGAAGGGGCACGGAAGGAAGTAGAGGGCCGGATGAAGCAAGAGTCGGGCAAAATGAAGCAAGATGTCGGCAGAGACATATACGAGCGGGGTGAGAAACAAAAGTTTGCTGGCGAGAAAAAACAGTTGGAGGGCTGGGAAGTCCTGGGCGAGATGGAGGAGGATGTCGGCAGGATCAAGCAAGAGATCGGCCAGACCCTTTACCAGCGGGGTGTGGATAAAGAGATAATTGGCAAGGTCGAGGAGCGAGTCGGCAATGTCCAAAAGAAGCTGGGTGAAGTTGAGAGAGACATAGAGGGAATAAGGAAAGAGGTAGAAGGAACTGCCAGACAAGCCGGCGGACGGATGATGGCTGAGGCGGGCAAAGAAATGAGCAAGCCTGGCATGGAGATTAGGGGCAAGATGGAAGAGTTGACAGGCAGGGGCGAAGCGAAGCTTGGCGAGTTCGAAAGAACTCCAAAGCATTAAATTTTTATTTTTTATCGCTCACAACCCGGAACTGGCTATATTAAAATGAATATATTATAATACTCATTGGTGATCAAATGACGGAAAATGTAGGGGATACAACCGGTAATGTTAATAACATGATCAGGTCGGCATGGCGCGGCCTCTGGTGGGACATGCTCTTGTTGAGTGTCATCGCGATCATCTTCGGGCTTCTGGTTTTCTTTATGCCTGGCCTGTCGATCGCGGTCTTCGTGCTAATGTTCGGGTTCTATGCCTTTGCCGTCGGCATATTGATGCTGTTGCAAACGGTAACGGTCAAGGACGGGAAATGGTGGGTACGGCTTTTAGGGAGCATCGTTGCCGTTTCGGCGGGCGCTGCCGTGTTCATATGGCCTGGCATCAGCGCACTTTCGCTACTGTATGTTATCTCGTTCTACTTCATCTTCATAGGTGCTCTGCAAGTGATCTCGGCTATCGAGTTGCGCAGGGTGTTCTCTGGAGAGTGGCTGTTCTTTATCAGTGGTATCCTTTCAATCATCGTCGGGGTTCTATTGATAATGAGGCCTCTAACCGGGGCCATCGCACTGGCACAGACGATCGGCATCTTTGCCATCGCTTATGGCTTAATAATCGGATTACTCGCGTTAAGGCTCCATGGAACCATGGCCAGGGTTGCAGAGCCCACTTAAAAGTCGATCTTAACGCCAGGAGTACAGCGTCTCTATTTTTATTTTTTTTGAGGGCATGTAGGGCACACTTTTTGCCACTAATCTCTTGATATCAGCTACTATCACTTGGATCCTATCAGTTTTTGTTTGTATATGTGGCTTTTTTCGACAGATCTTATGAATTTACTAGACGATCACTGTACGCATCGGCCATCTTTATGGTGAGGGTTTTTGGGTCGTATCGCTAATTTATTTATTTAGAACTAGTAAATCTCCAATAATCGTCACTAATTATTTTATCATTGTTTATTATTCCTAGCAATGTAGGGGGAATTTTATGGAAATTAAGAAATTAGCAGTATTCGGTGTTCTAGCGCTAGCTGCAATAGTCTTGGCTATACCCGCCGTATCCGCCTGTTTTGGCGGTTGTGGCTTTGGTGGACTTGGCTGGGGCGGCTGGGGCGGACTTGGCTGGGGCGGCTGGGGTCTGGGCGGATGTGGCCTGGGCTGGGGTGGCTGTGGCCTTGGTGGACTTGGCTGGGGCGGCTGGTGGTAAACACCACCCCCGGTGATTACATCACCGGCTGGAATCCCGATCAGCTACACGGAACGATGAATAGGGGATGAATACGGATTGGTAGTGAGTTTCACCTACCCCTTTTTATAATTAGATTGACAGGCTATGGCCAATAACTCCCCGGGGCCCGTCCAATGGAAATAATACCGGGTGGAGGCATCGTGAAAAATGCTAGTGGATGGTTCCAATCTATTGTCCAGATCCCTCTACATCTATACACGATGTCTTCATCGGCTACATTATTTATGATTCCCATTGACTTTTCTCATAAAATCGGCGAATATTAACATTTTGGAACCCTCATCTATCGAGTGCTTTGATAACCTATAAGCCATCATACCGGAATGTATCGTGTATGGCAGCGGCAACCGATGGCACGGAGAACGGATTGGTGAAGAGGTTCGAGTTTACGAAGGATAACCTGATCAGCTTTAGCGATGCGGTCTTCGCCATCTCCATCACGCTTCTGGCCATCGACCTCAAGATCCCCGAAGGCCTCGCGGGAGGCGGAGGCTATTTCCTACTTTCTGCGCTGTTCAACCTTTGGCCTAACTTTCTTAGCTATGTCATCAGCTTCGGCCTCATAGCCGTGTATTGGTATAACTACCACAAGATCATCCACTATGCTGCCGAAGTTGACGATTATATGATTTCTTTGAACATCGTGTTCCTGTTCTTCGTCACGATCATGCCCTTCGCGGCTTCGGCGCTCGGCCGGTATGGCAATGACAGTATCGCCGTGGTCCTCTACGCCGCCTGGCTCGCATTAGGCAGCGCGGTGTTATTCTTGCTGTGGCGGCACATACAGCGGAAGTACTTGCTGGTTGAGAAGGCGTTAAACAAAAGGTATTTTGATTACCTTTCTGTACGTACCCTGTTTTCCATCTTTGTTGCGCTCCTCACCATAATACTCGCCATATTCAGCCCGTTCATCGCCTTAGTTTTTCTCTTACTTGACCCGATCTCGACCTGGCTAGGCCCAAATCTATTTTACTGGCTCCAGTCTCGATTGGGCTCAGCCTGACATGTGGATTTAACGAAAGAGCAATAAAAATTTTAATATTACTTTTCAACAGCCGGCAAAATGACCACGAACCGGACACCTTTCGTATAGTCGCCCTTTACCCGGTCCTCGACCTTAACGATGCCTCCGAAGCCTTCGACGATCGTTTTTACCAGATAAAGCCCTAGCCCATGTCCGGTGACTTTCTGATCCCTGCTCTTGAATCTCTGGAATAATTGTCCTTTCACGTCATCGGGAATCCCGGGCCCGTTATCCGCGATAGACGTCTCATAATATTTCCTGCCTTTTTCTATTGCCGAGTCGATGGCGATCCAAACCATGATCGACCCGTGCGAGTGCTTGACCGAGTTGCTTATCAGGTTCGTGAAAACCTCTTTAAGCAGCGGATTGGCACGGACGTAACAGTTAAGGATCTTTTCATATTTGATATCGACATCACGGTTTGGGACTTTCGGGTAATCCATCACCGCGTCCTCGATGATTTCTCCGAGGTCGATGACCTCCGACGGGGGACTTACCATTTTCAGCTGTCGCAGGGTTTTAACGTTGTTAATAAGTTCGGTGCACTGGTGGAGTGCCTCCAGGGACTTGCTTAACATGCCCGGTATCTGGCCTTTGTCAGGCATCTGTTGCTGGAGCCCATCGACTGCGATCTCCGTGTAACCGATGGCGACCTGGTTTAGGTTGTTGATATCATGGGCCATCAGGTCCAGGTACATATCCGCCAGGGATTTCTCCCTTTCCAGGGCCTCTTCGCTCTGCTTCAATGACGTAATATCAAGCACCGTCGATACGACGCCCCGGTATTTTCCATGTTCGTCTATCAACGGAGTGGAAGCGACGGCGACCCACACGTAGCTGGAATCATTTCTCTTCACCCTAGCCACATAAGTTTCTTTTACGCCTTTACGCCACCGTTCCAGCGATTTTTTAACATCGTCTCTGTCGTCCTCGGCCACGAAATTAAATATGCTGTGGCAGAGCATTTCTTCCCGGGAATAGCCCAACATAGTAAGTAATTTTTTATTTACGAAAACGATGGCATTGTCATGATTAAGTACTACGACGCCTTCTTCCGCCATCTCCATGACGAATTGATACCACATTTCTTCGCTGAATCGGAACTCTTCACAGGGCTTTGGCATTGTGTCACCACAGCATTATCGTCGAAAGAATATTATGTGTATATTATTATATTAAAACAACTTAAATACAAAATTGGTTTTTCCGTTTTCCCCTTTACAGGTGTGCCTCCATAATACACTGGAACATTCCCTCTTTTTTGTTTTTTCAGTTGGAAAGATGCGGGTGATCATGAGGATGATAAGGCCATGCATACCAGACGAGTATAAGAAGAAATTATTTCACAGGTTCCAGAGGGGAAAACGTCGAGGCAAAACCCCACGGTCTGGACATTGGATCGATAGCTTCAATAAAGCTTATAGGCAGGAAATAAGAGAACCAACTATGTGGCTACATATCCATATATAGCTTATCCATCAACGGTAAAACGTAAATGGGCTTTTGTTTTTATAATTTGAGCGTCAGCCTATTAATAATAAGGCTGGCCACCAGGCAGATCGCAAACCCCGTGAGCAGCGTGTTCAAGTCTGTGCCCGGACTATGCAAAAGATCGCCGTGCCCGCCTATATACGATACGCCAGATACGAGCGCTATGACGAGGGCGGTCACACAAAGCGCTATCGCAGCCCCGCCTATGAGCGAAGATGTCTGGTCGCTCCCCGCCCTTTCCATTAGCACAACGGCTGCGATGAATGATATGGCAAATACGATCAGGACGATTGCAGTCGATACGGGCAGGTCCGCGCTACCCGATAACAGCTGCATGAATCCCAGGGCCATCAGCATCATCGCTATCGACATGATAGCCGATATGGCGATCGCCCTGGCAATGATCATGCCCGGGCCCGTTTCATCCTTAAAGCCAGCCATTATTTCATCCTCAGTCTTTTCTTAGAAACTTGTATACGATGCCGATGAGACCGACGAAAAAGCCTATTGAAATGGCCGCGATGAACAACCGGTTAATATCGGCCCCCGGGCCCCAGATCACATTTCCAACAGTCTTGTCGAGGAAAGCGACCACTGAAGCGCCTCCGGCCTTGTTCAATATCATATCGCCGTGCAGCAACAGGTAGTCAACGCTGAACAGCACTATGAATACGCACAATATGAACACTAGTAGCCAGCGCAGGATCATCATCACGATACGGTCGGTCACGTTGTTATAGCCGCTCATAGTCAGGATTGGTGTATGGCTTTCACTTTTAATAAAGCTATCGAAAACCCGCCTGGCGGCTTTTAATCGAATTATCGGCAACCTTCGCCTGCTTTTTTCGTGCCGACCACAATGATTATTTAAGCTACGCACATTCTAATCTCGATGATCCACCTCACCTTCGATAAGGGCACTATACTCATTAATGGCAACATCCGCGTGCCCAATTCGTCCTGGGACCAGAGGGCAGGCGCCTACAGAGCGCAGGCGCTCTATTACCGGGATATCAAGGCGTACATGGACGGGTCCGGGTTCGCCTTCAGAGACGATGTCATGGACCCCGTGCCCTGTCCCGGATTGGTCATGAAGACGGTGTTGCGCGATTACCAGGAAACTGCTATCGCCGCATGGGATCGGGATCGCTGGGGGGTTGTCGTGCTGCCTACGGGTGCGGGTAAGACTCATGTGGCCCTAAAGGCCATGACGCTGGTCAATCCGGCTCTTGTAGTAGTTCCGACGCTGGATCTCCTGGCTCAGTGGAAATCCGTCCTGGAGGAAGAGTTCGACATCGACGTGGGCGTGTACAGCGGCGAAGAGCACCGGCTGGGGCCCGTCACAGTGGCCACGTATGATACCGCTTATATCAGGGCCGCCGAGCTGGGCAATAAATTTAACCTGGTCGTCTTCGACGAAGTGCATCACCTGCCCTCGCCCGGCTATTCCTCCATAGCCGAGATGCTGGCCTGCCCTGCCAGACTCGGGCTGACCGCTACATACGAGCGCGAGGACGGCCGCGAGAAAGAGCTATCCCGGCTGGTCGGCGGCAAAGTCTTCGAAAAGAACGTGGAGAGCATGGAAGGCGTACACCTGGCGAACTTCGACCTGAAACGTCTTTTCGTGACGCTAACGCCCGAAGAAGAGGAGCAATATACTCGAGACCAGGAAGCCTACACCGGCTACCTGAGGGATAATCACATCGTACTGCGCTCGCCCCGGGACTTCGAGCGGCTGGTCATGAGGAGCGGCCGGGACAAGGGCGCGAGGGAAGCCATATTGGCACGCCACAGGGCCCGGATGACGGCGCTAAACTCGTCCTCAAAGCTGGAAGCCCTGGCGGAGGTGCTGCGAAAGCATTCATCACCGGATGACCGGGTCATCATCTTCACGGAGCATAATGATCTTGTCTATCGTATTTCCCGGCAATTCTTGATCCCGTATATCACGTATACGACGCCGAAGGACGAGCGGGCGGACAACCTGGCCGGCTTCAAGACAGGCGCGTACCGTGCATTGGTCACCTCAAAAGTGCTCGACGAGGGCGTGGATGTGCCGGACGCGAGCGTGGGTATAATCTTAAGCGGTAGCGGCAGCAAGCGGGAGTTCATCCAGCGGCTCGGAAGGATACTGCGTAAGAAGGGCGATAAGAAAGCCATCCTTTACGAGGTCGTCTCCAGGAGCACGAAGGAAGTAGAATCTTCAAACCGTCGGAACAAGGCGGTGGAGCGCTAATGCTTACTGCTGATTTGCTGAGGACTAAAATACGCGGTAACGACATAGAGCCATCATTCGTATCGCTCGATGGCGATACGCTGGAGCTTGCCGATGACATTATCGGCGCCTTTAAGGATCATACCGGAAAAAAGCTCGGCGAGCTAAAAGACATACTCGAGGAGATGGAAGACCAGGGATTTGACTATCGCCTCGTTAGAGGACTGGTCGCATTGCTGGAGCGCAAATGCATATTACATGTCGATAGCGCCATCGACCCTGTGGCAGCTCGCAGAGAGGCTTTTAAGGCAGCCGCTGCCATGTACCCGGTCACGACTCCGGAAGAGCGGTCTCAGGCGATAAAAAAAGCGGCGGAAGTGTTGAAAGTACCGGACAGCTCCGTCGATGACTCCATGTTCGCCGACCTGGAGAACGAGCAGATCCTCAGAGCGTTCTCTCCTCCCGAAGCTAAGACTTTACTATGCGAGTACAACTTATCGCTGGCTCAGACGCTATTATTCCAGGCCTCCGGCTTAAAATTCCGCGCATCAGGAGGGCACCAGGAAACACTGCGTGCCGTCAAGCGATTAGGACTGATGTATGCAGCGGAGGAATCGGACAGCAGGCTCGATATCATGGTCGACGGCCCGATGTCGGCGTTGAAATCTACGGAGCGATACGGGACATCGCTGGCAAAGCTGCTGCCATTCATCGTATCGTCGCCCGGCTGGAGCATGGACGCCAGCATCGTCCGAAAGGACTATTCAGGCAACCCTCGTGTCTACAGCTTCGCGATGGATGAAAAAACGTATGCTCCGTTGTTCGGGCGATTCGCGGAGATCGATGATTCGACGACCTTCGACAGCGAGCCGGAAGAAAAGTTCTACGAGTCATTCATGAATGCGGGCACTGGCTGGGCGATCTCGCGTGAGCCGGAGCCGCTGATCACCGGTAAATACCTCTTCATCCCTGATTTTTTACTGGAAAAGGATGGCACGAAAGTATACCTGGAGATCGCGGGCTTCTGGACTGCCGACTACCTGAAGAAAAAAGTCGCTAAGCTTAACGAGGTAAAGGATAAAAACCTCATCGTGCTTGCCAGCGCGAAAATGTCCTGCGACGCGTTCAAGTTTTTTTCGGGCAGCGTGATCTTTTTCGATAAGAAAATACCGCTCAAGGATGTGACGGACCGCCTGAGCGTGTGGGACGAGAAAAAGGCTGCCGAAGGCATGTTAAAATTAACTGAGTCCGGTCTTCAGGTCGAAGGGGATGTGGTCAGCATCGAGCGTGCCGCCTCGGAAAAAGGCGTAAAGCCGGAATCGATCCGTCGCTACGTCGAGCGACATGGCCTCTCGGGATATTCGCTCTCGGGGGACGAACTAGTTGCAGACCGTGTGATCGATGCGTTAAGAACGTCGATGCCCGAAAAAATGCTCTACTCGGAAGCCTCCGGGCTGATCAGTGCGAAGGGCGTCAAATCCGTCGACCCTGTGCTTAAGATTTTGGGCTATGCCGTTAAATGGAGCGGACTGGACCCGGACGGAGCGACGGTCTATAAAAAATAAATTTTTTAGCTCTGCCCTTTTTCGTCACGCTCTTTGAATACTTCTTTTGCTGCAGCGATGCCGTTCAGCGCCGCGGGGAAGCCCGCATAGACAGCCATCTGAATGATGATCTCGACGACCTCTTTTCTTGTGCAGCCGACGTTGAGCGCACCGTGAATATGGACTTTAAGCTGTGGCGCTGCAGTGCCCAGCGCTGTAAGGGCTGCCACGGTAGCGATCTCTCTGGACTTCAGGTCCAGCCCTGGACGTGAATATACGTCCCCAAAAGCGAACTCAATGATATACTGGCCGAGGTCCGGGGCGATATCCTTCAGGCTATCCATTACCTTCTGTCCCGCTTCGCCATCGATCTCGTTAAGTTTTTCCAATCCTTCTCTATACCGATCGTTCGACATTAACGTCTACCTCGCTTAATAAAATGACAAAATTCTTGTTATATCCGATCATCATTTCCGGATCAAGTGAGTTTCTCTCGTACGAGGTCGTAGAACTTGTCGCCGAACTTCACGAACAGGGCCGGCGTTTCACACCGGGTGAACGTCAGGACGTCGTTCTTGGTCACGGTAGCCGTGTACTGCCCGTCCACTACGACCATCGACTCCTTATCCTCTTTTAGCAATTCGAGATTCACTTTGCTGCTGCCCGGCACGACCCACGGCCTGGCCGATAGCTTATAGGGGGCGAGCGGGACTATGATGATGCCGTCCACTCTCGGGTCCACGATCGGCCCGCCGGCGCTCATCGCGTACGCGGTCGAGCCCGTAGGCGTCGCGAAGACGACGCCGTCTGCCTTGATCTCCTCCATCAGCTTCCCATCTATGGATATCCTGAACTGTGAGACTTTAGCCGGCCTCGAGGTGATGATCACGGCTTCGTTCATGGCGCACGGCAGGTCATAGGCGTTCAGCTTTACTGACATGCGCGCGCGCTCGATGACCTCAAAGTTCATGATAATGTCATCGATCATGTATAGTGCACTTTCGGGGTCTACTACTGTTAAAAAGCCCACTTCTCCCATGTTTATGCCCAGGATCGGTGTCGGATTGGGTAAAAGCTGTAGTGAGCGCAGGATCGTACCATCGCCGCCGAAAATGATGACCAGGTCCGCATACATCTCGTCGATCTCCGTGGACTCTTTTACGCCGGTCAGCGAAGAGGTCACGGGATCCAGGAACAGCTTGACCTTAAATGAAAGGTGTTTGACAAAGGCCGAAATGATGCCCTTCGGGTCACTTACGTCCAGTCTTGTGATGATACCCACGGATCTTGCCTGCATATTCCCCTCATGACCGGCTGTCGGCCGACCGATTGCACTTACGGTGATACCTATTATATAGCGATCTGGTTAATAACCATATTCCTGTATTTGCTAAAAATTTAAAGCCTTTGCCTTAAATCTTTCCTTATGGCAAAGGTAGCTAATCCGAATTTTGATATTTAGATTTATCGTGATCGATCTTGGGCTTCAAAGGTTATATCATACGAGCCACCTTATTCTTTGATGAGATTGTAACGCTCAAGCGTTAGTCTTATATATCCATAGATTAACCTGCGGCGATAGCCTTAAATACAAATTTAGGGTTAAACCGGGCCGTAAGAAAACTGGACGGGCTAAAATAGGGCTTTAAAACCGATCTAATACGTTCAAAAAATATTGAAGGTGTAAGTCTGTATAATAACATACTCGTACCGATCTCCAGGACTTCCAACCTGAAATTCATACTGGAGTTCGTTAACAATTTCCTCAGGCCTAATGGCTCGATCACGTTCCTGAATGTGATCATGTCCAGTATGATCCCCGTGTCCCCTGCCGAATGGCGAAAAGCGCTGAACGCCATATCGACCAGTCACATGCTGTCCGCGGAAAGTAGCTTACGCGTGAATTACAGTGTGAAGAACGCCTCCTCAGTGGTCGGCGGGATACTCGAGGAAGCCGAGTCGTCCGAGCACGACCTCATTTTATTCGCGACCTCGACTTACCGCAAGCGGACCAAGCGGCTCTTCGGTAACAAGATCGACGATGTCATAAGAAAATCAAAGATCGAGACTGCGGTGCTCAGCTATAACGATGACAGGCCGCTGGCATATAACCGCATTCTACTGCCCACGTCGGGCTACCGGCACGCACTACGGGCGGCAAGCATGGCAGAGATCCTATTAAAAAAATACGGCGGAGAAGTCACGATCCTCTACGTCGGTGGCGGAAATGACGACCCGACAGAGGTCTTCCGTCCCATCTCGACGATTTTTAACATAGCTGGCGTAAGGTATCGGTCTTTACTCAGGCATGGCCCCGTTGCCGAGACGATCCTGGACGAAGCCCATAAAAATTACGACATGATGATGATCGGTGCGTCGGAACGCCCGATACTGTTCGAGCACCTGCTGGGCTCTACAGCAGACCGATTAATAAAAAGTTCGCCATGCCCGGTGATGATGGTAAAAACGGCTGGAAACGTCCAGTGAGTCGGCCGAACCTCTTTTTGGGCTGAATTTTTCGTTATTAGCTTTCAATAAGGCTAAAAATACGCATATGGATTAACCTAATATGAAAGGTGGTGTTGGGAGTCATTTAAAAGCGGTAGCTATTGTTTTAGTTTTTACGCTATCGCTATTAACAGTGTTTACGTATACACAGCAAGAAAAAGCCTTAGCTGCGGCTAACTTGACAGCTTATCTGTCGGTGGTCTGTCCGAACTGGGAGCCTATGGGGTATAATATAACCGGTACCGCTCCATGGTTAGATGTGCAAACACTGGGCTGGAACGCTGTGAAGATCGGCGGTAACGTCGGCATCGGCGACGGCAGTTACCAGACGCTTAAGAAATCCAGCACTCCTGACGGGAAATATGCGGATACAGGCTCGGAGATGATGGCGGCGGACATCTCCTCGGAGCCCCTTGATGTAAGACGCATGAGTGGATATAGTCCGGTGATCAATGCTGGCCTTGCCTCTAACAACACATCAGCTCAAAACAATACAACAGCTACGAATACTACCGGACAGGCTAAGCTTTCTATACCACCGATCGACGCTCTGAATTTTGATAAGAATGTGTCGGAAACACCCAACAATACCAGTACATCGACCGTTAACAATATCGTCCCGGCCAGCACGGGGACAACTGGCGGTATGACGCTGAACGATCCATACCACTCAATACTGATGGGTCGGCCGATCGACGACCTGATGTATGAAGATCCTCTCAGCTTTTCAGTAACTGCATATGGCAGGCTGGTAGGATTTCAATTGCCCGGTGGCAACTGTGCGAACATAGGAATCAGGTGCCTTGGCTACGGATATTAAAAACTTTTTTTACTATTCAGCCACAAGCGGCCTTGTAACTTATTGTTAACCACAGGGTGTTAATACCATTATGTACCCTGTGTATTGCTGTAGTTACATGTTTGTATTACGGGCGTTTGTTTGTTGTTTGGTTTGCTTTCTGTCCATACGGTAGCACGAAGACACGAAGATTTTTTAGTGTTAACACTAAAATTCTAAGACTTTAGAGCACAGTTAAAACTCGAAATGCACAAAAGCCCTATTAAATGACATAAGGCTCTAAAACACGGTCTAAGAAACAAAGGAAGTGTCACGAAAAAACGAACGGCACCAATACAAGAATCCAATGTACGCCTCTTTGAGATATGCCATCCGGTAAACGGATGGTAAACGATCGGTTCTGTCTATTTGGCTTGATCGCATTCGCATGTATCTCAAAACGGGATACATATAGTTCGCATGCAATAGCTTCTTATAATCGTGCAGTTCGAGTTTTAGGGGCACTTCCTTTGTTTCTTAGACCGTGTTTTAGAGCTTTATGTCATTTAATAGAGTTTTAGATATTTTCACGTTTTAACCGTGCTCTAGAGTTTTAGAATTTTAGTGTATACTCTAAAAAATTTGGTGTCTTCGTGCTACCGTATGGATAGCAAGTAAACCAAATAATAAAAACATAATCAATTAAAAAAATAGACATGGAACCATTGGGCGAATATTACAAAAAATATTTTTTAAAAGGTATCCGTGAAGAAATACGTTCGCTGTGATGCTATGTTGCCCAATGTGGCCTGGGACATTGCCGGGAACGCAAGGTCTACAGAGCCGAAAGGCAAAGCTGGTTGATCATCCGATAATGGGAAGGATATGCCCAGGTGTTCCGCGTCCAGTGCAGTCGTACTGACGCTGTTAAATTCTTCGATCGTACAAGCCGTATTGGCAAGCGGTTGCATAAAAGCCGTACATCCGATGGAAGTGAACGGGATACTGATCGTCGTCGCCGACACAGGCTGTACCGATATCATTAATATCGCGATCAAGATAATGGCATTCGCTATCTGTACTCTCACCTTACAATACCCTCCTCAATTAAGGAGTATAAATCAGGAACTACTAAAAATATTATTAACTTATAGGTGACGTTATCCTTGTTTATCCGATGTTTAACCATGTTTATCATTATGAACCATTCTTAAATCGAGTCATACTCCCCCAGCTGTACGATTGTAAAAGCAAGCCATGGGCTAGAGTCACTAGACTATTCAGCTACGATCATGTGCCTGAATACATTGCACAAGACCTGGCAATAAGTACAGGCCTGTCCTATGAGCGAGCCGTCCATGGTTTTTATCGTTCAGCGTTTATTACTGGCGAGAATCCGCTCTCACAGCAGGTAATATTTTTAACTCTCCAGCCGAGAGGTTAAGCTGGAGTTGGGGTTATGAAGGTGGCAAGAGCACTGATCTTTTCAGTTATTTGTATGATAGCGGCCTCGTTGCTCGCAGCGCCGGCGTACGCGTGGCTGTGGCCGGTATTTGGCTTTAGCGGGCCCGGACTGGGCTTTCCGGCGTTTGGTACAGGGCCGACAATTAGTAACGCTTCGCCCGCGGCACTGCCAGGTACGCCCGAATGGGGTTTTTCAATTCCTACGGAAGCTCAGCCGGTACTTCCGGGATATCCCTATTATAACGGGTATCCTTTCCACGGTGCCATCAACTTCGGCCCGTTCGGATACGGTAGCCCGGGACTGGTCCAGCCGGGCGGTACAAATGTGTTCTCGCAGGGCAGCTCAAGTTCGAATATTCCTAGCGGCATCATAAAGACCTGAAAAACAGAGCGGAAGATCCCCGAACCTCCGGGATGAGCGCCATCCAGCCTGTATATCTGATGTATAGACTTGCCCATCCCAGGGCTTGCTGGAATACGCTTGACTGGGGCCGGAGGCTAAAAATTTCGCAATCTGAATAATCATCGCCTTACTTTTAAAGCCCGTGATACTGTCATTCATATGGCAGCATGACGAAGATGATCACGTTAAAGGGCCAGGCGGTGAAAGGGGTAAAGTGGACCGGGTTATCCACGCTCATCACCTCTGTTTTACAATATGTCCAGGTAGCTGTCCTCACCAAATTTTTAACGTCTTCCGATTTCGGGATCATGGCCATGGCCCTGGTGGTGATAGGGCTGGCGCAGGCGTATACGGACCTGGGAATCTCGAACGCGATCATACAGCGCCAGAACCCGACGAAAGATAACTTATCCAGCCTGTACTGGCTGGAGATCATGACCGGGGCATGTCTATTCCTGCTCATGTTTCTGCTCACCCCGCTCACCGTACGGTTTTTTAACGAGCCTTCCCTGACAAATGTGATGCTAGGCACCAGCATCGTTTTCCTGATCACGCCTCTGGGACAGCAGTTCCAGATACTGATGCAGCGGGAGCTTGAGTTCCGCAGGCTTGCGACGATTGACATAATCTCATCGCTGGCAAGTACGGCGATCACGATACTAGCTGCATTTTTAGGGTATGGCGTGATGGCCCTGGTCATTAGCCAGATCACTTTCTATGGCCTCAGGAACCTGCAATTCTTATGGATCGGCCTGGCCCGGTGGAAGCCCGCGCTTCATTTTAAAAGGTCCGACCTGCGTGGATACCTGGACTTCGGTCTTTACCAGATGGGCGAGCGCACGGTCACCTACTTCTCGATCAACGTCATCAATATAATCATCGGGAAATTTTTGGGGCCGGTCGCACTCGGCCATTATTCACTGGCATACCAGCTGATCATCAACCCGATATTACGATTCAATACCGTTTTTATGACCGTAGCTTTTCCAATTTTTTCAAAACTACAGGATAAAAATGGCATGCTGATAAGGGGATATCTTCACATGACACGGTTTATTGCTTTTACTATTTTTCCTATCCTTGTATTGATATTTTTCATAGCCCCGGTCTTTGTTCCGGTGATACTAGGGAGCCAATGGGGGGACGTGATACCTCTCATTCAGATATTATGCATAGTCGGGCTTTTCAAGTCACTGGGGACCGCGACGGTGCCGACGTACCTCGCGAAGGGCCACGCCGACCTGGGTTTCATCTGGAACTTTTTCGTATCCGCAGTGAACGGAGTCTTATTCTATTTCACCACCCCGTACGGTATCATCGCTATGACCTGTTCTTTCGCAGCCCTTAGCTTTATCCAGTTCCTGATGATACAGACGATCACGGGCGATATGATCGGCCTGAAATGGAGGGCTTATATCGGCTCGATAGCCAGACCATCGCTCCTCTGCCTGGCTTTAGGCTTTATACTCTATGGGGCATATATACTTGGAATTTCAGTCGGCTTTAGCCAGCTTGCGATTTTCATGCTCATTATCGCGGTGTTTGCCATAGCCTGGGCTTTTTTAGCCATGATGTTCGACCGAGATTATCTCAAGGAGTTAAAAATGCTGGTCCTGCCTACGTGAAACAAGGTACTTAAGGTCGATTATTTTCAAAATATCTATCTAATTAATGGTTTAGATTTAAAAGAATGATTGGATATAGTTAATTGTATCATGGGGATCGAGGCATCTTTTAAGCAGGACGCTGTCGCAGGTATAGAATGGAACGGGCTGTCAACGCTGTTGACTTCGGTGTTCCAGATCCTGCAGGTGTCCATCCTATCCAATTTTTTATCGCCGACAGCTTTCGGCATCATGGCCATGGCCATGGTAGTGATCGGGTTTGCGCAAGCCTTTAACGACATAGGGGTCTCCAATGCGATCATTCAGCGGCAGGATACGACCATCGAAAAGCTATCCAGCCTCTACTGGCTTCAGATAGGCCTGGGATGCATTCTTTTTATAGCCACGCTGCTGATCACTCCGATTACCGTCGGGTTCTTTAGCGAGCCTGCGTTGACCGGGGTAATGATGCTGACCAGTCTGACTTTTTTGGTGGCGCCGGTGGGGCAGATCTTTCAGATACTCATGCAAAAAGAACTGGAATTTAAAAAGCTTGCACTTATCGATATATCAGCCTCGCTGGCCAGCCTGATCGTGGCGGCGGTCACGGCATACCTGGGCTTCGGTGTCATGGCGCTGGTCTGGGGACAGCTGGCCTTTTATGGGCTGCGGAGTATACAGTTCTTTCTTACCGGATGGAAGCGATGGAGGATCAAGTTTCACTTTCGACGCTCTGACCTTAAGGGGTTTCTCAGCTTCGGGCTGTACCAGGTGGGCGAGCGCAGTGTCACATTTTTTGCCATCAACGTGCTAAACCTCATCATCGGAAAGTTCCTCGGTGCAGACATGCTCGGGCTCTACTCCATGGCTTATCAGTTGATCATCACGCCGATCCTACGGATTAGCACGGTGATCATCACAGTGTCCTTTCCCATATTCTCAAGGCTCCAGGACGTGAACATTTTATTAAAGGAGGGATACTTGCTTATTTCCCGTTTCATCTCCTTTGCGATATGTCCTTTACTCTTGCTGGTGATCGTCACGGCGCCGGTCTTTGTGCCTGCTTTCCTCGGGGACCGGTGGATCGCGGCCATACCAATGATCCAGATCCTCTCGATCGAGGCGATCATCAAATCCCTCGTAACGACCTCCGTACCCACGTATCTGGCAAAAGGGAGGGCGGAGTTCGGGTTTAAGTGGAACCTGATGGTCGCAGTGATGAACACGATCGTGTTTTACTTTGTCGCCAGCTACGGGATCATAGCATTGGCCTGGGTTTTCGTCGGCCTGAGCTTCACACAGTTTGTCATCCTGCAGATGATCATGGATACCCTCATCGAGCTCCGATTGGTAGAATACGTGGAACAGCTTGCGAAACAATTTATCATAAGCATCGCGATGGCTGCGATCGTGTACCTGGCGTATCTGTCTGTCCGTATGCTGGGCCTGGGCGAGGTCGAGCTTCTGGTTCTGCTGATCGTGATCGGCATCTTCTCTTATGCTATAATGAATCTGGTGTTCAACCGTGACTATATCATGGAGCTCAAGCGCCTGATACAACAAAGCCGGTCGTCTTTACCTTAGTTATAGTATCACTGTCGGAAGGAGCTTTAATACGGCAAATGCCTTCCGGTGTCAAAATAATAATTGCTGATTCAATGATTACTCATCAAATATTATTATAATAAGTGCGTCTCAAGTAAATTTAATTCATATCGTACTTGCATAAATCGGAAGCTTTAAATATACGTAGTAAAGCTGCTGCGGAAACATTTAAATACTTATTTAAAGCGATTGCTCAATGTTTAACATGACAATATGCAGGTAACTTAGAATGACTGATTTAATTTTAGATGCGTTATTCATCGGGATCTTTTTAATAATCCTAACAGTATTGATAAAACCAGTCGGATCATACATAGCAAAAGTCTTTCAGGGAGAAATAACTCTTTTTAAACGTCAAGAGGACTATTTCTATAAGATTGCCGGGATAAAGCCGGCGGAAGAAATGGACTGGAAAAAATATGCCATATCCATGATCCTTTTTAACCTGCTGGGGTTACTGGCCTTGTTCCTGATCCTTATTTTTCAGGGCATACTTCCGCTTAATCCCCAAAACTTCTCGGGATTCGCGCCGGACCTTGCGCTCAATACTGCCATTAGTTTTATGACAAATACGAACTGGCAGAACTATGCAGGAGAATCCACGGCAAGCTACTTTACACAGATGGCAGGACTGACCGTTCAGAACTTCTTGTCCGCAGCTACCGGCATATGCATTGCCATCGCTTTTATCCGGGGTATCGTGCGCAGGCAGGAAAAGACGATTGGCAACTTCTGGGTGGACGTGATCAGGTGTACGTTATATCTGCTGCTGCCGATATCCATAATTTTCGCGGTCCTCCTGATGTCCCAGGGTGTCATACAAAATTTCAGCCCATACGTTAACACGACATTGATCAGTCCTTATACGGCGGCCAATGGCGCTGTCATTACCGGGCAAACGATCCCGATGGGGCCATTCGCATCGCAAGAAGCGATCAAGCTGCTCGGGACCAACGGGGGCGGACCTTTTAATGTCAATTCCGCACATCCGTTTGAGAACCCCAGTACTTTAACTGATATTCTCGAGATACTGTCCTTCCTGATCATTTCTTTTTCACTGACATATACGTTCGGTGTGATGGTGAAAGATACGCGCCAGGGGTGGGCGATCTTTGCGACGATCATGATCATTTTCCTGATCTGTCTTGCCATCATGTATGCGGCCGAGGCCTACGGTAATCCGATATTGACAAATCTAGGGGCGAACGGCCCAAATATGGAGGGTAAAGAGGTACGCTTTGGCATAGTCCAATCTGTCTTATTTGCCACCTCGACGACTGGCACCTCGACCGGCGCCGTGAACACCATGCATGACTCGCTGACCCCGATCGGCGGCGGAGTTGCGCTATTCTTGATTCTCCTTAGCGAAGTGACGCCAGGGGGCGTGGGCTCAGGCCTGTACACGATGCTTGCGTACATCGTCATTGCGGTGTTCGTTGCCGGTTTGATGATCGGGCGTACTCCCGAGTACCTGGGCAAAAAGATCGAGCAGCTGGAAATGGGCGCTGCCGTAGTGATCGTATTGACGTCGGGCTTAGCCGTCCACTTCTTTTCCACGTTCGCCTATCTCGTGCCGTACGGAATATCGCAGATAGCGAACCAGGGCCCCCATGGCCTGACGGAAATATTCTATGCATTCGCCTCCATGGCTAACAATAACGGGAGTGCCTTTGCCGGATTAAGCGGCAACACGCCATTCTATAACCTGGCCGGGGCTGCGACAATGCTCATAGGAAGGTTCGCTCCTGCCATAGCCGCCCTCGCGTTCGCAGGTTCGATGGCTAATAAAAAGCACTTCAGGACGATCGCGGAGACGCTTCCCACGCATACGCCTGCGTTCATATTCTGGTTGGTCTTCATCATACTGGTCGTAGGCGCACTGGCCTTTTTCCCGGTAATAGCGCTCGGGCCGTTCGTCGAGCACCTGCTCATGACACAGGGGGTGACGTTCTAATGGCGGGCGTATTTGATCCAAAAATAATGCTGGAAGCGTTCCTGGATTCGATCACAAAGCTTGATCCGAGAACGCTCTGGAAGAACCCGGTCATGTTCTGCGTCGAGGTCGGCAGTGTCATTACAACTCTAAACTTCCTATATGCGCTGGTCTATGGAGGTGAAGTCCTGTTCCTCGGCCTGATCTCGATCTGGTTGTGGCTGACGGTGATCTTCTCAACCTTCGCCGAGGCGCTAGCCGAAATACGTGGCAGGGCCCGCGCGAACGAGCTCCGAAAAATGAAGGAGCATGTGACCGCGAAAAAGCTGAAAAAGCCCGAGTTCGGCTCGGAGCACGAGGTCGTTCCGGCCTCGACGCTGAAAAAGGGCGATGTAGTGCTCGTCGAGACAAACGATATCATACCCTCTGACGGAGAAGTGATCCAGGGGGCGGCCGTGGTAAACGAATCCGCGGTCACTGGTGAATCAGCTCCGGTAATACGCGAGGCTGGTGGTGACCGATCGGGCGTGGTCGCCGGCACGAAGGTCATATCCAATAGCATCATCGAGCGAGTAACCGTATCGCCCGGAGAAGGATTCATCGACCGGATGATCGGGATGATCGAGGCCGCGAAGCGGCCGAAAACGCCCAACGAGGTCGCTCTGGATATCCTGTTGATATCGCTGACCGGTATTTTTATATTCGTCGTGGTCAATTTCTGGGCGCTTTCGGTCTTTAGCGTGCATACGGTCGGAAAAGGCACTGCTGTAAGCCTGGTAGTACTGGTATCGCTTTTCGTCTGCCTCGCGCCGACCACCATCGCGGCTTTACTTCCTGCGATAGGCATTGCGGGCATGGACCGGCTGTTCCGCAAGAACGTGGTCGCGCTGTCGGGCAGGGCGGTCGAGGCCGCGGGCGATATCACCGCGATATTGATGGATAAGACGGGCACGATCACCTATGGGAACCGCCAGGCGGTCGAGTTCATACCGGTGAACGGGCATACTGAAAAGGAAGTCGCAGAGGCTGCGATGATATCTTCCTTGAACGACGAGACTCCTGAGGGTAAAAGCACTGTGGATCTCGCGGTCAATAAATACGGTCTGGATAAGACAGTCAGCTTGCCTGACGCCACGCCTGTACCTTTTACGCCTCAAACGCGCATGAGCGGTATGGACCAGAACGGGTTTTCCTATCGAAAAGGAGCGCCCGACTCAGTAGAGGAGTATGTTAAAAACAAGGGTGGAAAAGTTCCCGAAAACGTAAATACTCTCGTAGAAAAGATCGCTAACACCGGCGGGACGCCGTTACTTGTCGCGGTTAATAACGACATACTAGGCGTCATACACCTGAAGGATGTACTGAAAGAAGGGATCCGGGAAAAGATCGCCCACATCAGGGGAATGGGGATCAAGACCATCATCATAACCGGTGATAACCCGCTGACGGCGGCGCACATCGCAAAGGAGGCGGGCGTTGACGAGTTCGTAGCACAGGCAAAACCGGAGGATAAGCTTCGGATCGTCCGGGAGCAGCAGAAGGACGGCCTGATGGTTGCGATGACCGGCGATGGCACGAACGATGCTCCTGCGCTCGCTCAGGCGGATGTTGCCGTCGCCATGAGCGCGGGTACGCAGGCTGCGCGAGAAGCCGCCAACATGGTGGATCTCGATAACGATCCTTCAAAGCTGGTCGAGATCGTGCGCATTGGCAAGGAGATACTCATAACCAGGGGAGCGTTAACGACGTTCAGCATCGCCAACGACATCGCGAAATATTTTGCGATCGTGCCTGCTGCCCTTTACACTGTGTATCCTCAGCTGAGCGTTTTGAATGTCATGCACCTGCATTCGGCGGAGAGTGCGGTGCTTTCGGCCGTCATATTCAACGCGATCATTATCGTATTGCTCATACCGCTCGCACTAAGGGGTGTGAAATATAGGCCGATGGCCTCTGAAAAATTGTTTATATACAATTTGCTGATCTATGGCGTCGGCGGGGTCATTATACCGTTCATCGGTATAAAGGCACTAGACCTGTTCATAGGCATGTTCATATAACGGAGGGATAGACGATGATTAAAGACATACTGGAACAATTGAGGCCGCTGATCATCATATTTGTGGCTTTATTCCTGTTGACCGGGATCGTGTATCCGGCCGTCATATATATGGTAGGGCAGATCGCATTCCCGTATCAGGCGGACGGAAGCCTCATACATAATGGAAGCCAGGTCACAGGCTCTACATTGATCGGACAGCCGTTCTCGGACCCAAAATATTTCTGGTCACGCCCGTCCTATACGGTGCCATATCCCGATAATCCGCTGGCTTCAAGCGGCTCGAACTACGGCCCGACGAATAAGCAGCTGGTCAGCGACGTCTCGAACCGCACCACATACTGGCAGAATGCGACTGGCCTCCACGAAATACCAGTTGACCTGGTGACGGGATCGGCTAGCGGCCTGGATCCGGACCTCAGCCTGGATGCGGCGATGGTCCAGGTCCCGCGGATCGCACAGGTACGAGGTCTGGACAACGCGACAGTGGAGCGGCTCGTTAATGCTAATATCGAGGGGCCACTCGTGGGCCCTCCGGGCGATCAGATCGTGAACGTAGTGAAGCTAAACATGGCTCTGGATTCTATCCGATGAGCGAATTAATTAGCATTTGCTCATACGCCTTTTCGGGCAATGAGCAATGTTTTTATATTGGAGAAATCAATAAAAATGCAGATGAGCTAGACTATGGATGAGTATAAGCGACCGGACCCGGATGAGCTTCTCAGGATGATCACGCGAGAAGAATCAGACGCGAAGAAAGGTAAACTCACGATTTATTTCGGGTATTCTCCCGGTGTCGGCAAGACTTATTCCATGCTTTATGATGCGCTACAGATCAAGAAAGAAGGCAAAGACATTGTCGTCGGCTTTGTCCAGTCGCACGGGCGCATAGAGACAGAGTCGATGATCGGAGGACTTCCATCCGTGCCAACGGCGTCCATCGATTATAATAGCATTAGCTTCAAGGAACTGGATTTGGACGGTATATTGGCCCGAAAGCCGGAGATCGTGATCGTAGACGAGCTCGCCCATACAAATCCTCCCAGCATGAAGCATCAAAAAAGATACCAGGACGTGCAGGAGATCCTGGATGCAGGTATCAGCGTGTGGACCACGTTCAACGTTCAGCACCTGGAAAGCCTGAATGACCTCGTCGCCAAGATCACCGGAGTCCGGGTCAGGGAAACGGTCCCGGACCCGGTCTTTCACTGGTCCAACGAGGTCAAGCTCGTCGACCTGCCCATCAGCGACTTGATCAAGCGCTTGCATGAGGGCAAGATATACACGAAGGACATGGCTCGGGAAGCAGTCATCAAGTTTTTCGGACAGCACAATCTGCTTGGACTACGCCAGCTAGCAGTACGCCAGGTATCCATTCGCATGGACAAGCAGATGTACCGCTACTTAAAAGAGCATGGTGTCGAAGGTCCCTGGTACGCCTCCGAGCGGATCCTCGTGGGGCTGCACGCCAGCCCGTTCGCAGAACAGATCATAAGGTCAGCGTTCGTATTTTCGTCTGAGTTGAACGCGGAACTCATCGCAGTACACGTGATTAGCGACATGGACAAAAGGTTTACGGAAGAAGAGCGGGTCTGGCTTAAAAATGCGGCAGAGGTCGCAGAGCGGCTGCAGATCAAGATCGTGTACGCTAAAGGACAAGACATCTCTGTAGAGATCGCAAAGTTCGCGAACGAGAACAATATCACGAAGATCGTGATCGGAAAGCCGCTGAAGCAGGGAAACGTGCGGTCGATCGACAGGCTGCTCTCCTTGACCAGCGGCATAGACGTGTTCATATTCGCAGGCCAGGGCAAGGAGTTGAGCAAGAAAATAGATATTTTGACAAAAAATCCCCTAAATCACATATTGAAATACATCTTCGAATGATTCATCCATTCGTTTTTATTTCAGGTAACAAGCTATTACATTGCGTCTTATCCGATGGTGAAGTTTAACATCTTTCGCGTTTATAATATAAGTAAGGTATACCCATGGCAGGCGTAGGAAGAAAATCGGATTTTGGCAAGCCGGAATTTTCGGACAGTGACGTAGAGAATCGGCAGGATACCGTGGACCCGTACTTGACCTATGAGGAAAATGTGGAAAAGCTAGTCAAGTGCGGCATCTCAAAGGAAGAGGCCGAGAAGTGCGTCAGCATGGCCTTGATCGGCGGTAAAAAAGATAAGGCCCGTCGTGAAGGTATACTGCGAGAGGAGACCGAATACCGGAAAGAGCTCGGCGAGATCAAGGAGTGCAAGACAGAGGATGAAAGCTGTCTGTCCTCAGAACCAGATGAGAAAAAGTCTAAAAGTACAAAATAACGGCTGTAGTGATATCGGAATATTTCCCCATTAGGGTTTGATTCCATGAATCCTGCATTAACTATTTATAACGGATTTGACTATAATATCCCAGACTCGCCTTTGTCGGAGCAAACTCTGAGATTAATGGCAAGGCGGTTACATTGTATTCATATTAAGCGAATTTATTAGCGCTTACTGCTAGTAAATTAGTGGAGGAATTATTAATGAAGCAGCAAACCGAGGTAAAGACCCTGAAAGAGGGTAAGTATGTGATCATCGATGACGAACCGTGCGCTATAGTGGCTGTGCAGCATTCGAAGCCCGGAAAACACGGCGCTGCAAAAGCAAGGGTAGACGCGGTCGGCATTTTCGACGGCTCCAAGCGTTCGATCGTACAGCCGGTAGATGCGAAGATCTACGTACCCATCGTAGAGAGAAAGAACGCCCAGGTTCTCTCCATTGCGGGCAACACCGCCCAGGTAATGGATTCTGCTGACTATTCGACCTTCGAGTTAAGCATACCCGAAGATCTTAAGGACAAGGTCAAGCAGGGCGGAGAGGTCGCGTACATCTCTGCAATGGGCAAGATGAAGATCCAGATGCGCTCGTAACCAAGGGATAAAAACATGAACAGCAACCTGTTCGCCGATGCCGATGACTCCTTCGAGGACGCAACCTTCGTGCTATTTGGCGCGCCATTCGACGGCACGTCCTCCTATCGCAAGGGCTCCAAATGGGCCCCCCTGGAGATGCGTAAGGCATCATATAATTTCGAGACCTATAACGGCGACCTTGACGTGGACCTATCGGAAGTACCGATCCACGACATGGGGGATTGCGACATTTTTGCAGACGTAGACCAGACGCTAGAAGTCGTCTACGAAGTCTCCCGTCAGATCATTAGTGCGAACAAGATCCCGATCATGATGGGCGGCGAGCATTCTTTAACCTACCCGTGCGTTGACGCCTATAAAGATAAGAACATCGGCGTGGTCGTCATGGACGCGCACTACGACATGCGCGAGGAATACGGCGGCGTCAAGAATAATCACGCCTGTGTGTCCCGACATATCATTAATGACATTACTTCTAAATACGTGTCCATCGGCATCCGCAGCGGAACGAAGGATGAGTACGACTACGTGAAAAGCAATAAGGACATCCGCTCTTACACTTCCAATGATGTCAATGACATGGGCATTGATAATATCCTGAAAGAGGTCGACCAGTACATGTCTAATTGTGATAAGATCTATTTATCGCTTGACATGGATGCCCTCGACCCGGCATATGCGCCCGCGCTAGGTACTCCCGAGCCATTCGGCATGACCCCTCGAGAAGTAAGGACAGTCATACGCCACCTTGCGCCAAAGACCATCGGCTTCGATCTCGTAGAGATCTCGCCCGAGTACGACACGGGCAATACCGCCATACTCGGCGCCAAGCTGATCCGCGACTACATCGCTGCTAAGTGGAAATCAATGCACCCGTGAAAACACGAAGTGCCACAAAAACAATATTTTTTTAAACACGACGATTTTATGGTTACGCCTCCGGCGGCTTATCAAAAACAAGTCTTTATGTTCTTTGCGTGAACCGTATAGTGCCTGAATTACCTTCGTGGTAGTGTCTTCTTAAGCTTAGAGTCTTCAAAATGGCCAAAACTTATATAAGCTAATCAGAGTATTAAGGTACATCTTCGTCACCACTAATAAATCGATTAACACTAACGATTCAGAGGGTTTTTAATGGCTAAAATGCATACCAGAAGGAAAGGCCGGGCAAGGTCCACGAAACCAGTCAGAAAGACCGCACCCGCCTGGTTAACAATCAAGAAGGAAGAAGTAGAGAAATTAGTATTAAATCTCAACAGCCAGAACGTCCCGACCAGCATGATCGGCCTTGTCTTAAGAGACAGGTATGGCGTCCCTGACATCACTCAGGTGACGGGCAAGAAGGTCACGCAGATCCTGAAGGCTAACAACGCAAGCCCGAAGGTTCCCGAAGACCTCACCAACCTGATCAGAAAGGCCATCGGGCTGCGCAAGCATCTCGACGAGAACCATAAGGACCTGCACAACAAACGTGCGCTCCAGCTGACCGAGTCTAAGGTCAGAAGGCTGCTTAAGTACTACCACGCAACTGGCGTACTGCCCGCAGACTGGATCTACACGCCATCCACGGCAGAGATCCTCATCTCGAGATAAGTCGGGCCAAAGGGTTTCGGAGGAAGTTCTCGACCTATGTCGAAGCTTGACGAGATATCTCGCATCGCGAAACCCGCAGCCGACAAGATCAAGGCGCAGCAGTTCGTACGGGTCGTATCCCATCATGACGCTGACGGGATCACGGCCTGTGGCATTATTTGCCATATGCTGCAGCGCCTCAATATTTCTTTTCAAGCTACCATCGTCAGTAATTTAGACGATTCTATTCATACCGTTTTAGATAAAGAGCAGATGGTCATCTTTTGCGATATGGGCTCAGGCCAGCCTGATATTGTGAATCGATATGATGCGGTTGTTATCGACCATCATGTGCCGCAGAAAGAGATCAAAGTCCTTCACGTGAATCCTTTGTTAATAGGCCAGGACGGGGGCTCTGAGGTATCAGGATCCGGTGTGGCGTACTCCCTCGCCAGGATCATGGGGAACAATAAGGACCTGGCAGGGATGGCAATTTCCGGCGCCATCGGCGACAAGCAAAAGATGATCGGCACGAATCGCGACATTCTTGAAGAAGGTATCACATCCGGCGCTATTACGGTACATAAGGGATTAAAGCTTGGTCGCGGCCCAATCGAAAAGGTGCTAGAGCTCTCGACAGACCCGTATTTTGACTTTTCCGGAAAGCCCGAAGAGTCGAAAAAATTCATCGCCGAATTAGGCCTGTCAGGCAATATCGAATCGCTCTCTACTGAAGATCTAAAACGCCTGGCGAGCGCACTTTCGCTGCTTCTTCTGAGAAAATCGCCGCCGGACACAATCGACTCGCTGATAGGCGACGCGTACATATTAAACAACGAGATCATCAAGGATGTCTATGATTTTACGAACACCGTAAATTCGTGCGGAAAAATGGGCGTCCCCGGCCTTGGACTCGCGATCTGCCTGCGCTACGAGCCTGCGCTTAGCGAGGCGGAATCGAAACACTTCGAGTACTCCAGGCAGATACTTGATGCGTTCAATGAAGCTGTCCAGCAGGTCCGGGAGATGGGCTCTATACGCTACCTGAATATTCGCTGTAGCGACGTGACGGGCGCGGTGGCATCGACCATCATACGCTATGTCATGCCGGATAAGCCTATCATAGTCCTGAACACTGAGGACGGCAGCATTAAAGTGTCGGCGCGCGGCACCTCAGACCTGATCAGCAAGGGGCTTGATCTTTCGATCGCCATACGCGAAAGTGCCCTTAAAGTCAGAGGCAACGGTGGCGGACATAAGATCGCATCGGGCGCCAACATTCCTCTGGGGCGCGAAAAAGAATTCCTGGCAAGCGTTGATGAGATCATCGGGAGACAGCTAAATGGTAAAGTGTAAAGCTCGCCTGTCGATAGAATCATGTAATTCCGAGTTCATCGCTCGTTCGCTTTCGGCTGACAACATCGATTATGTGAAAACTCATTATGAGGGCGGAAAGGTCATTACCGAAGTCGAAGTGAATAGTATCGGATCACTGCTCTCGACGCTGGATGATCTTCTTGTCAACGTAAAAGTAGCCAACGATATCCTGTGCGGCCGCAATGCTGACGAGGACATCAAAGATTAAATATAAACTACCATTTTTGAGTATTATAAAAGTACAACGCTACTCGAAATTATGCCAATATTAGAAAATCCGTATAATATTTTGGCTTAATAATTATGAATGTACAAGATTTTACTTTATTTTTGCATTTTATCGTTTGTTTTCCATAGGAACCATAGGTGGTTTATATATTAGTTTTACTGTGCGACCGAAAATTCTATATCTTGCGAATGTAGCCTTTTGTACCATGAACAATAGATATGCCCCGGGCGTAGAAATATGGGGCCTTGAAACCAGCATAGACATTCATGGCTGTAATGACAAGATCGATAGTGCAGAAGCATTAACAAAATACGTGATTGAGCTGTGTGACCTTATCAAGATGAAGAGGTACGGCCAATGCTTCGTGGAACGTTTTGGCGCGCCAGGTACTGACCTTGCGGGATTATCGATGTTTCAGTTCATAGAGACGTCGTGTATCAGCGGGCATTTCTCGCCTTCTACGATGAGCGCTTACATCAATGTATTCAGCTGTGCGGACTATGACCCGGACGTTGTTAAGAAATTTACGGAGAAATTCTTCGGAGCCAGGGACAGCAAGATCCTGGTGAACCCCCGTAAATAATCCTGACAATTTTTATCTTACAATTTTTCAATCACTCGACGGTAGTAGACACTATTACTTTTTAACATATTTTTGAGGCTTTGTCGTCCTTGATATTACAAAATAGGCACTACGGAAATAAAAATTGATAAAAGATTTAGAGATCACTTTGCATTTTGCTTCGTGATCTCGGTGGCGCCATTCATGTATGGCCTTAATGCTTCGGGTATTTCCACGCTGCCGTCCTCGCGCTGGTAGTTCTCGAGTATTGCGACGACAGTCCTGCCGACCGCCAGTCCCGAGCCGTTCAGCGTGTGTACGAATTTTGGCCCCTCGGGCGTCCTGTAGCGGATGTTGGCACGGCGCGCCTGGAAGCTCTCGAAGTTCGAGCACGACGAGATCTCCCGGTATTTGCCCTGCGCAGGCACCCATACTTCAAGATCGTAGGTCTTAGCAGCCGAAAACCCGATGTCGCCCGTGCAGAGGTTCATGACGCGGTACGGGAGCTTGAGGAGCTTCAGTATCTCCTCGGCGTCGGCCGTGAGCTTCTCATGTTCCTCGTACGAAGTCTCGGGGTCCGAGTACTTGACAAGCTCCACTTTATTGAACTGGTGTTGTCGGATGATACCGCGCGTGTCCTGACCGTGTTTGCCTGCCTCTCGACGGAAGCATGCGGTATATGCGGTCATGTACATGGGCAGTTTTTCTATATACTCGTCCATGTACAGGTTAGTGACGGGCACTTCTGCCGTCGGCGCCAGGTAGTAGCCATCGGTGCAGGCGTACATGTCCTCCTTGAACTTTGGAAGCTGGCCGGTGCCGGTCATGGCTTTTTCATTCATAAGTACCGGAGGGAACACTTCTAAGTAGCCCTGTTTCCCGTGTACGTCAAGCATGAAATTGATCAATGCGCGCTCTAGTTTAGCGCCCATGCCCTTATAAACGGTAAATCCTTCGCCCGAGATCTTTGCGGCGCGCTGGAAATCCAGGATGTCCAGGTCCTCGCCTATGTCCCAGTGAGGCTTTGGCTTGAAAGAGAATTTATTGGGCTCGCCCCATGTGCGTACGACCACGTTCTCCGATTCGTCCTTGCCTAATGGTGTTGTCGTGCTCGGTATGTTGGGGATATTCATAATGATATCGTTGATCTTAGCTTCGTATCCCCTGATCCGCTCGTCGATCTGCTTGATGCGGTCGGAAATGTCTCTCATCTCATCGATCTTGGACGTTGCGTCCTGCTTTTCCTTTTTAAGCTTTGCGATCTCGAGGGTCACGACATTGCGCTGATGCTTCAGCTCGTCGCCCTCCTGCAGGCACTCCCTCCACGCCTTATCAACTTCAAGAAGGCTGTCGATCAGCTCGGTGCCCATGTTTCTCCTGATGAGCGCTTCCCTGACGACATCGGGGTTATTACGCACGAATTTCAATTCTAGCATATTTAAGACCACTACGATATTTTTAATGTTTAAATGTTAGCGTCTATATAGCTTATTATAATAAATCGCTAACCACTGGTTTTATTATTCTCATAACTATAAAAAATTTGCCTCACATTGCCGATTAAGCCTGCTAGCCTTACCTCGTCTGGTAATAATTTTATATGACCGACTGCATCCGCTATATGATTATACAGTATGGGCCTGTGGCGATGCCCGTGATTACGAAAAATCTTCTATAACTCCGGAAAAACAAAGATTTTTCGATATGTTCATAATTTTATGATATTATGAAGTCGTTTTATTTAAATAGTAATACAGCTATTGGATTTCTAGCGTATAATCCTAAAATGATCGTAAACTGATGAGATCATATTATCGTAACATATGACGATCTAATGTTCATGAAGTGCTTGTCTCGATAAGCGCTTCATCATGACTAGGGGCTATCCTTATGGCAATAATACACTCATATGGATATCACGCTTAAACGCTAGAAATACAATCTATATTAGAGGCTTATCATATGGTAAAGACACCATCCAAACAAAAGCTCCCGGATCAGCCGCCCAACGATAATAAGGAGGAAAACAAGGTCCCTGCCAGAGACGTTAAGGCAGTACCTGCTTCCAGTCCTGTCGCTGGCGGGCTGGTTTCCAAGTTGAAGTTTCCGGAGCTTCCTTTGAAGCAGGCCATCGGTTTTCCGTTGGCGGTTCTGGTGATTGCGTTGCTTATCACTGGTTTTACGTTTTTGACTGTTGGTTCTCCTTTGCATTTGGGCGTGGATTTTAAGGGTGGGACGATGGTTACGTTGAAGACGGATCATTCTGATGCTGCGCTTAGTGAGGAGTTTGGTTCGTTTCCGGTGAGTCTTGTTTCTGATAGTTCGAATGGTTTGAAGACGGTTCGTTTTGATCAGATGAGTTCTGTGCAGCAGGATGCGTTGGCGAGTTATGTGAACGCGAATTATCCGGGCAGTAGTATTGAGCATACGGGTAGTACGTTCAGTGCTGCTAATCAGGCGCAGGCGATGTGGGCGATCGTGATCGCTTTCATCGGCATGGCGATCACTATCTTCGTCATATTTCACAGTCCGGTGCCCAGCGTGGCAGTGATCATGTCCGCTTTTTCGGATATCATGTGCGCCGTCGCGCTCATGAACCTGTTCCATATTGAGCTGACGTTCGGCACGTTTGCCGCATTATTAATGCTGATCGGTTATAGTGTGGATACGGATATTTTGTTGACGACCAAGGTATTGGGAGAGCGGAAGTATATTGATAAGAAGATATCCAGCGTACGGCTTACTGGTTTGACTATGACTGGTTGTGCGATCGCGGCTTTCGTGGTGCTTTATATCGTATCGACGTTTGATTTTGTGCTGGGTTTTTCGCCGATCCCTATTCTTGGCGCGATTTCGACTGTGATGATCTTCGGGTTGTTGGCGGATATCATGAACACGTGGTTCTTTAACGCTGGTTTGTTGAAGTGGTATATGGAATCTCCGGGGGCGAAGGCTAAGTATGGCTGAAAAGGAAAATGAAGGTATGTGGACCCGCCTCCTGACGGACTGGCGAGTCATATTACTGGTTGTCTGCCTGTTGTTAGCCATCGTGCTTATTGGCCCGAGCTATTCGAATGGTCAGTTTAACACGAACCTGAAGTTCGGCCTCGACTTCGAGGGCGGCTCCACTCTGAAGTTACAACTGATCAACCAGAGCAATCCGAACGAGACCATCTCGGACGCGACCCTGGAGCAGACTAAGTCGATCATGGAATTCAAGATCAACCAGTATGGCCTGAAGAACACGGCGATACACACCGTCCGTGACGATAATAAAAACGCGTACATGCTCATAGACTTCGCCGGCCTCACGGTGGATAAGGCCAAAGAGGTTGTAGGTAAACAGGGCAAATTCGAGATGCGCATACAAACCACCGGCAATGACTCCGCATTAGTCCTTGACGGCTCTGATGTGATGGGCGTATCGCCACCTACGCAATTTATTGATCAGGATAACACCTGGGGTGTGCCCATCAGCCTGACGCCTACGGGCGCATCGAAACTCCAGCAGGCAGCTGTCAAGTATGGGGCCACGACGGACCCGAACAGTCACCCGCTGATCATGTTGCTTGATGGCGTGGAGTTCAACAGAGAACCCTTGAGTGCCCAGCTGGCTGCGAATATCGCTAAGTCACCGGTGCTACAGATGAACGCTATGCTTGGTGGCTCCGACCAGAAAGCCCATGACCAGGCCGAATCAGTCTTCATACAAATGAGTGGCGGTTCGTTGCCTGTGCAGGTGGTGGAGGTTGGTTCCGGTCAGGTGCCGGCTGAGCAAGGCTCGATGTTTAAGGTGACTGTGATCGTTGCGATGGTTTTGGCGCAGCTGGCGATTGGCGGGATCATGTATTTCCGTTACAGGGAGCCGAGGATCATTTTGCCCATGTTCTTGACCAGTATCTTTGAGGTCATCATACTATTAGGTGTGGCGGCTTTCATTAACTGGGAGATTGATCTGCCTTCTGTTGCGGGTATTATTGCTGTGATCGGTACGGGTATTGATCAGCTGATCATTATCACTGACGAGGTGCTGACCACGGGTAAGGCGCCGACGACCAAGAAAATATTGCAGAAGTTGTCGACGGCTTTCAAGATCATCGTGGCCTCGGCGGCAACGGTGGTCGTGGCAATGATCCCCCTCTGGTACATGGGATTCAACGCGCTACAGGGATTCGCCATCACCACGATCCTGGGCGTGTTCATAGGCATCCTCATCACGAGGCCTGCCTACGGGCGCATCATCAGCGACATACTCAACAAGTAGGGTTTACACCCTACTCCCTTTCTTTTTTTTACATGCTCCATGTAAGGAACGGTATTTCCATTTCCTCTTTGGTTAGCCCGCCATGGTGCCCTATAAACGTGATCTCGTAAACATTCTTCTCGTACCACCAGACAGATTCGCCCTTTAGTGGTAAAATGACGATGTTCCCGAGCCTTCCGGCCAGCGCTTTTGAAATTTCTTTACGCATAAAATAGCCTTGTTCGACCAGCTCAGCGGTCTTATACACGACCGCTTTGCCATCAAGCTTTTCACGTAAAAATCCTGATGCTTCATCCACGTTTTCATCCTTAATATACAGAAACATGTCCCTGCAGGAGCCGGCCGGTACTAGTGGCTTATCGCTAGTCGATCTTCTTATATATCGTTCGAATTCGGGATATTCCAGGTTTAAGTAAATACATTTTTTAGGGTCGATAGTCGTTTGACCGTGGTCAGCTGTCAGTATGAACAGTACGTTTTCAGCTTTACCTTTTATACGGTCCCAGAATATCTGCTCAAATGTAGTAAAAAATGTATCGATCTCCGCACGTAATTGCCCTGATGTCGGCCCGTATTGATGCGATATAGAATCGATCTTATCGAAATAGAAATAATAATACGCTTTCCCGTCTTCGGCTACAATCGCATTCGCTAAATTAAACAGCCCCTCCGATAGCGTACCGAACCCGCTGACTTCCGCTCCGTTCAGCACGATGTCAGAGTATGTGGAACGGGCGAACTCGTTGCTCTGGAACGCATAGCACTTCACGCCCATATCCTGAAGGGTGCGGTGAAGGCTTACCCGGGGATATATGCTCGATGGCTTGAGGCACTTATCTTTCTTTAATGTATCTCGCTGCCTGTGCTCTCTACCATATGAATACAACAGCGGCGCGATGATATCTCCCGCCTCAGGCTCATAATAATACCACTCGTAGACCCCGTGTTGCGAGACATCCAGTCCCGTATTAATAGTCGTGATCTCACATGCAGTGGTGCTCGGAAACTGCGTGGCGATAACGGTCGCTTTACCGCGCGTACACAACTCACGTAATAGCGGGTGCTTATCCTTGAACTCGCTAAAGTAGCTCCATCCCAGCGAGTCGACTACAAAGAGTACGACTTTATCATATTGTTTTCCGGGATCAGAAAATACGTCTTCCGGCAGCATGCTATTACAGCTCTCCCCGGTTAGCGCCCATATGATAGTGCCTGGAATATTAGAAAAGCGATATGCCCCGTATGAGGATGGGTCGATAAATTGCCCGCTAAGTCTCATCGTTAATAACGCATGATGTCGCGCAAGATTAAAGTGCCGCGTGAATAAATGGGTGCACGATCAGGCAGGCTCATGTGCATTGTCGGCTCACAAGCGCTACTTATCTTAATGCTTTAATGACTATTGCAAAAGCCCTGCACTCAATGCCTGATTGATCTGACGGAAGAACTCGTCTTTTGAAAATGGCTTTCTAAGGATCCCTGCATCCGCTAGCTCGGGGGGCAGGTCGTTCTTATATATGTCATCGGCAGTCACGAACAAAATATTGGCATCCTTATCCAGGTGATGGATCGCCTTAGCGGCTGATATGCCATCCATGTCCGGCATGTTCACGTCCATGAGTACGAGATCCGGCTTCTTTACCATGCTCATATACTTGAACACAGCCTCGTTCCCACCAGTCGCAGTCCCGGATATACGATAATGGCCTGTCATCGTTATCATCATTTTGTATAGCTGAAGCAGTTCGATGTTGTCATCTACGATTAATAGCCTATCCATTAATATCCAATCCCCAATCCATTTATCCAAGAGTATATTTACGCTTATTATTTATATAGCTTACTTAAAATAAAGGCTTACTACATAAGCGCTCACTATATTTACGATCGAATGTACAGTAAAATTCTATTGTCCTACAGCGTACCTAAGCTGGATCTCTTGTCGGCCTTCGACATGAATAAGATCCTTGTAGAAAATTCTTAAGTACGAAAAATACATAGTAGTGAAAACACGTTTATGTATGTGATATCATGGTTAAGAAACATGTGTCCGGTATTGCGCATGATGCGCTGATGTTCATCCTCGAGGTCAGCAAGTCAACGCATCCGCACGAGTTCGCCGGCCTGCTGCGGGAGGAAAAAGGCATCATCAAAGAGGTACTTCTGGTGCCGGGCACCACCTCGGACGATACCTCCGCACATATGCTGCTGGGCATGATGCCCCTGGATATGTCGGTGGTAGGATCGGTCCACAGCCATCCCGTACATGATCTCCGTTTCTCAGAGGCGGATCTCAGTATGTTCGGGGCGAAAGGCTACTATAATATCATCGTATCGTATCCATACACGGAAAATGACTGGGTGTGCTATAATCCGACGGGCGAGAAAGTGAGCCTGCCCGTGATCACAGGAGCCGAAGTAAAATGATCAAGGTCGTCGCTACCGGCACTTTCGACATCCTGCATCCGGGGCACGTGCTCTACCTGAAGGAAGCTAGAAAGCTCGGTGACGCTCTATATGTGATAGTTGCCAGGGACAGTACGATAAAGCACAAGCGCAAGCCGCTCCTTCCGGAAGGCCAGCGCCTCTTCATGGTATGCGCGCTCAAGTGCGTAGACCAGGCGATCCTGGGCAGCGAGGAAGACATGTTCAAGCCTATACGGGAAATAGATCCGGACATTATCGCTTTAGGCTTTGACCAGCACTGGAACGAAAAAGAATTAGAGGATAAGCTAAAGGAGCGCGGCCTAAGAGCGAAGGTCGTCCGTATCGAGAAATGCGATCTGTCACCATACGCGTCAAGCAGGCACATCAGGCAGCGCATCAAAGAGCTCGAAATTTAATATCATCATTCATCGATGGGAGATAAACATGCTACGAGTAGGTATTATCGGCGGCACCGGCTATACCGGTGGCGAGCTGCTGCGGCTTCTTTCGGTACACCCGAAGGCCGAGATCTCGGTCGTTACGTCAAGAAGCCAGGCCGGAAAGCCCGTTGACTCCGTGCACACCAACCTGAAGGGGCTGGTTGATATCACGCTGGTCGACATAGACCCGGAGTCCCTGGCGGACCAGTGCGACGTGGTATTCACGGCGGTGCCCCACGGAGCGGCCATGACGGTCGTGCCGAGACTGCTAGGTAACGGCGTACGGGTGATCGACCTGAGTGCAGACTATCGCATGCCGTCCGACGTTTTCGAGCGTGTGTACGGTAAGAAGCACCTGGACCCCCGTGAGCCCGTGTATGGCTTACCTGAGCTTCACCCGGAAGTTAAAGATGCTGCAGTGCTGGGGAATCCCGGATGCTTCCCCACCGGCGCAATACTGGCGGCGGCGCCACTGGTAAGCGCAGGTATCGCGGATCGTGTCGTCTTCGACTCAAAATCGGGCATATCCGGTGCCGGGCAGGAGCCGACGGAGAGTTCGCACTACCCGAACCTGGCCGAGAACGTAGTCCCGTACAACATGACCAAGCACAGGCACAAGGCGGAACTTGACCAGGAGCTAGGAGCGCTGAACCCCTCGGTAAAGGTCAGCTTTACGCCGCATCTCGTCCCGGCCGTTCGCGGCATATTGACGACGGCCCACATCTTTGTGAACCAGCAGCTTAGCGATGATGACGTTCGCGGCGCCTACGAAGACTTCTATCATGGCAAGCCATTCGTGCGGATGAACAAGCCTTCGCTGTCTACCGTAAGAGGCTCGAACTTCTGCGACATCGGGTTCGAGGTCGACAAGGGCACGGACCGCATCGTGGTCGTTTCCGCGATCGATAACATGGTCAAGGGCGCAGCGGGCCAGGCTATCCAGAACATGAACCTGATGTACGGGTTCGACGAGCGCACAGGCCTGTGGACAAGCGGGCTGTCGCCATAAGGAGGTATCATGAAAGTCTCAGACATAATGACAAAGGACGTGGTCGCCTGTAAGCCTTCCGACCCGATCGAGAGCGTCGTGAAGTTGATGAGCGAGAAGGATATCAGCGGCGTTCCCGTCATAGACGGCGATAAGCTGGTCGGTGTCGTTACCGAGGCTGACATCCTGCGTATCCTCGCCGTTCCCCCGAAGTCGGACACGCTGTGGCTGCCGAGCCCGCTGGAGATCATTTTCGAGATCCCGTTCAAGGAACTGGTACAGCTCAGGCGCCTGCAGAAGGAATACAAGGACATAGGCTTGAACACTGTCGAGAGCATCATGAAAAAGAACGTCATTTCGACCACGCCGGACGCAGACATAGAGGATGCCGCCGCGCTGATGGTCAAACATAAGATCAACCGGCTGACAGTAGTCCAGAAGGGCAAGCTCGTAGGTATCATCACCAGGGACGACATCATACACGGATTAGGCGGACGAAAGGCTACTCAGGGGTAAAAAGATGAAAACGATAGAAGGCGGCATATGTGCCGTCAAAGGCGTACAAGCGTATGGCATCAAAGAAGGAAAGATGGGCCTTGCCATTATTTTGGCGAAAGGCCCGGCAGCGGCCGTGTTCACACTGAATAAAGTGCGAGCGGCGCCAGTCAAGGTCACAAAGCATCATATCGCGACAAACGGCGGCGATTTTAACGGTATCATAGCCAACAGCGGCTGCGCTAATGCGTTCACCCACGAGCAGGGTATCAACGATGCGATCGCCATGGCAGGGCTGCTGGCGAAGAAACTTGGCGTGAGCCCGCATTCCATCGCAGTGGCTTCCACCGGGGTCATCGGCAGGCCGATGAACATGGACTGGATAAACGGACATTTCGAAGCCGTTTTTAGTAAGCTTGGCACAGGGCCGGAATACAGCCTTGCCGCAAATAAAGCCGTAATGACCACCGACCTCGTGCCGAAGTCGTACTCGGTCGAGATCGACGGCGGTATTCACATCGGTGCCATTGCAAAAGGCTCCGGCATGATCGAGCCGAACATGGGCACAATGCTCTCGTTCGTGTTCACGGATGCGGAGGTGCCGCGCGAAGCGCTTCAAAAATGTCTCAAGAAGGCCGTAGATAAAAGCTACAACATGGTCGTGGTGGACGGCGACACCAGCACAAACGATACGGTCACGCTTATCGCGACTGGAAAAGCCGGAAAGCCAGACATGAAAAAGTTCCAGGAAGGGCTGGAAAAAGTCACCATGGAGATCGCGAAGCAGATCGCGAAGGACGGAGAAGGGGCCACGAAGCTCATCGAGGCCACCGTCGAGGGCGCGAAGACCGTAAAGGATGCCCGGAAGGCAGCAAAGGCCGTAGTGCGGTCGCCGCTCTTCAAGAGCGCGGTATATGGGACAGACCCGAACTGGGGCAGGGCTGTGTGCGCAGTCGGCTACTCGTCGTGCGAGATGGACATGGATAAGATATCGTTATCATTTTCAAACGGCAAGGACACCGTGACGCTGGTGGACAACGGGGACCCTAAGAGTGACGATGCGACGCTGGCAAAAGCAAAGGCCATCATGGGCGCGGATACGCTCTATGTGACGGTTCGTCTCAACATCGGCAAGAGCAAAGCTACCGCCTGGGGCTGCGACCTCACGCATAAGTATGTTGACATAAACGCTTCATATACGACGTGATCAGATGAAATTTCAATCATTAAAAGGCTTCAGGGACTTTTACCCCGAGGACATGGCGGCCCGCAGGGACGTGCTCGATAAGATCTTTCGCGTCGTGAGGCGCTATGGCTTCAGGGAGGTCGATGCGCCGAGCCTTGAATCGCTGGACCTCTTCAGAGTAAAGAGTGGCGATGAGATACTCGGGCAGACGTTCAACTTCAAGGACAAGGGCGACCGTGAGGTAACCATGATCCCAGAGCTGACGCCGACGGTTGCGCGCATGGTCGTGGAACGGGAAAAAGCGCTGAGGCGCCCGATCAAGTGGTTCGCGATGCCCAAGATGTGGCGCTATGAGGAGCCGCAGTCCGGCCGTCTACGGGAGTTTTACCAGCTAAACGTGGACATCTTCGGCGTAAGCGGCGCCGAGGCGGATGCCGAGGTCATTGCCTCGGGCATCGACATCATGCTCAATTTAGGCCTGGAAGGGCAATTTATCTTTAAGATCAGCGACAGGCGGCTCATGCAAGGCGTGCTCGAAGGATTGAAGATCGATAACGTTGCGGGCGTGTTCGCGGCCATCGATAAGCGAGCGAAGATCACCCATGCCGAGTTCAAGGACCTATTGCTAAAGGCAGGCATGAATGATATGCAGCTGGGAACACTGCTATCGGTACTGGACTCACGGGGCCCGTTCTCGACTGCGCTAATGCAGCTTCAGCCGCTGCTGCCGCAAAATGAAGCCGCTCAGGGCGGATACGAGAGCCTGCTGAAATTGCTGGAATTATTATCGATGTACCGCATGGAACAGTACTGCGTACTTGACCCTTCGGTCATCCGCGGCTTAGGATACTATACGGGCACCGTGTTCGAGTGCTATGATACGAAGGGCGAGCTTCGCGCCATCTTCGGCGGCGGGCGCTATGATAAGATCATCGGCATGTTCGGTGGCGATGATATGCCCGCAGTGGGATTCGGCATGGGCGACGCGGTCCTCGAGATCCTAATGAGGCGGGCGAACGTGTGGCCGAAAGAGTCGATCGTTACGGACTATTACGTACTGACGACCTCGCCGCAATATCGCGAGACAGGCATATTCATGGCGCAATCGCTGCGCGAAAAGAACTACATTGTCGAGACGGACATGCATGGCCGGAACTTCGGCAACCAGATGAAATACGCCAATTCGATCGGAGCTAAAAAGGTATTGATACTGGGCGAAAAGGAAATGGCCGAAGGAAAGGTCTCCATAAAAGACATGGAAACAGGAACGCAGGAGATCAAAGAAGTTCTCGTATTCCTTGGATCAATTACCGAAAAGCCACAGATATGCTAAATCAACAATCAATCACTTTTTATTTTTTTATTAGTTCGCCACTAAGCTCTTGAGGTGAACGCGATTTTTGATATATACGGCAGAAAAATAAAGCTGAGTATCATTAGGTCATGAGGAATTTAGGCCATAGCTAATGAAGCCTAAAAATAAGCCTGGTTCACGATATAATCGTGACCAATGTACGCTTCAGATCGTACCGGCTTTCAGATGTGACAGATTGATACTTTTAAGCAGGTTTTCCGCTTCGACTTTGAACTCGACCTGTATCTCGTTGATATAATCCTGAGCCGCCTGGATGTCTTCTTCAGGCATGATCTCCGGGTCGCTTTCGAGTTTTATATCCGGAGCCGGTGCTTGCTCGAAAGTCGGAACATCTCGATCTTTTAATAGTTCGGTGATCGATATGCCGATCCTCGGATTGGCGCTTCGTGAAGAAGAAGCTTTACCCTCAATATGCCATTCGCAATTATAGAAACAAACAGATATCTTGCTGCCCGGAGGATTATTCTCTATTCTATATCCTGTTCGAGCGGCATCGATCGGTATTTCGACAATCGTACCTTCTATCCTTGCCTGCATGATCTTATCCGCTGGATGATCAGGCATGCTTGTATAGCCGACAACATCTCCGATAGCCGGCCTTCCATATGTTTTTCCTATCATTGTTTGCCCCCTTATTCGTTGCACTACTGCAACATACCTACATACCTGCATCACTAAATATAGATATTCATTGAAAATCCATAGTGATAATCTCGTTTTCATAATATTTTATTATATATACGAAATGTATTATTTATAATTCCTTGAATATCGGATCCGCAAATCGGGGCCATAGCTAAAACACGGTAACAGGTTGCTATATAATCGAAAAGTATTTAAACGCCCGGGGTTATTATAAAAATAAGGCACCATTAGTGCCAATTAGGGGATTAAAATGGATGAGATTGGAGCAATAGAAGAAACTATGGGCGTTTTCGCCACATATCCTGAAGAGAACACTGAATACGAGATGGCCTACATCAAGCAGGTAGAGCTTGAGTTCACTAACGAAGTTGACGACATATTGAAAACGTACAATATGTACCATCTTAAGATCAGCAACTAAAAATTTTTATTACATCATTTTTCAATATAACGACATCATCTAGCGTAGCTTATAGGATCATGAGATGACCATCAGGTGTGCCAGTCCCATTCTTTTCAGCATGACACTCGCTTCGCCCTTAAATTCCAGCTCTACGCTCTTGATAAATATCTGGTCCTGTGCTGCGACCTCTTCGGCTTCGCTGGCTGCCATAGATCCATTGCCATTTGCCTTATCTAGCAATTCCATGAACTGTACATCCATTTCATGAAGATACTGCTCATGAGATGCCGGCTTGCTCCCTATGTGCCATTCACCATCGAAAAACCCGATTGCCGCTGTACTGCCCACCGGGCTCTCGCTCTGGATAAATTTCTTTTGCCTGTAGTCGATGGGTATTTTTATGACTCTGCCATCGACTTTCACGAGGACATTGATCCGGGCTGAAAAGAAGTTCAGCCTTCTTGAATAGCCGACGATTTCGCCGACTGTTAACTGTTCATTGTTTTTCTCTATCATAATGCCCCCTTAATGTAATACCATATAGATAGTACTACAAAAAACAATTATTGTTCATGAATATAATAAACTTTTCGATTTTATCGTAAAAATGATTGCATAATTTTCTTTAAAGTAAAAATATTTACTTTTTTTTCGATTTTTAAATCAAATTGTTCCAGATTGATGTTTAATACTTTCGAGCTTTTGATATTCCTCAACGCGATCGAGCCATTCGCCGACGATACAATTAAAGACCGCTTCCTGCTCGACTTCGAGGCCATGACCGGCCCTGTCGAGCACTGCGAACGTGCCCCTCGGATAATTCTCCATGATGCCTAGCGAGTCCTTATACCCGACTGACGCGTCCTGACGGCCTGCCAGAACTAAGGAGGGCTTTTCGAAAGGATGTTCTAGCCTGTCTACATCGAAAGAAAAGCCATATCCGTTATGGATCAGCCATTGGTTAAAGTCAGCATCCCGTGCTTTCACGCCGGGGAGGATATCCTTCCTGAATCGCTCCCATCGCCTTCGGTCCTGTAGTACAAGCATGCGCTCGAATAGCTTTCTCTCCGATGGCTCGATACTTGCTAGTAATTGTTCATCCCTCACGAACACTGTCCTGGACGGTAGTTCACGCCTGTCTTTATCCGGGATGATGACCGGGCATATCAACAAGATACCATCCAGACGCTGTGGTATCTTAAAGGACAGGCCCCTGGCCAGGTATCCGCCATATGATTCACCTGCCACTAGAAATCTGCGGCCTTGCATGACCCTGTCGCAGAACTTTACCAATATCTCCAGCATCTGGTCCGAGTTCTTGAGCCATTCGGGCGCTTTTGTTTTCCCCATGCCAGGCAGGTCAAGATAAATTCGCTGCCACCCCGGGCGGTTTGTAAAAATAGGCTCCATGCAGTTGGACATGACGTGATGGTCAATGCCATAGCCATGGATGTTCAAGATGGGCGTGCCTTCGCCATAAGATTCATAATAGATGCTAAGGCCCTCAAGTTCGCAGAACATGGATATAACATGGCTGATATGAATAAAAAACGTGTTGCTTAAAATTATATTATCATCAATCGAGCGAACGCTCACCAATGAATAAGATTTTTAAACTATATGCCCGGAGGATCGATCAAATAATAATATAATGGTTTTAAGGCAATAGTAGGTTTTTTATTAGAAAAATAGATTGATCATGGAAAATTTGAGAATGCAATAAAAATTATTGCACCTCAAATCTTGCCATTGATCAATAATTCCTTGGCCTCTTCGAATATTTGTAAGGCCTTTCTTTCTTGCCCTTGGGCTCCGTTATCTTGACCGGTATTGCCGCCGGCTCTTTGATCAGGACTTTTAGTGCCGCAGCAACTATGGTCACTGAATCTCTGTCGTTTAACAGCATCTCGGCTAAAGAGCGGTACTGTAAGGCATCCTTGCCTTCAGCGGCTTCCAGGATGCTATCGATGACCACGCGTTGCTGTCCTTTGATCGCGTCATCCACAGTCGGTATTTCCAAGCGCTTCATGCGCGACCCGACCATGCGCTCGATGAGCTTTAAGAGCCTGACTTCTCTGGCCGTGACGAACGTGATGGACATGCCGCTCTTCCCGGCTCGCGCCGTCCTGCCGATGCGGTGTACGTATATCTCAGGGTCCTGCGGTATGTCGAAATTATATATGTGCGTGATGCCGCTGATGTCCAGTCCTCTCGCAGCTACGTCGGTGGCAATGAGCATCTGTATGGTGCCATCCTTGAACTGCTTCATGACACGGTCGCGCTTCGGCTGGTCCAGGTCGCCGTGCAGGCCACCTGCGGAGTATCCGCGCTTGCTCAGCGCCTCCGTGAGCTCTGTCACGCGCATCTTTGTTCTTCCGAAGACGATGGAAAGTTCCGGGGACTGCGTGTCGAGCAGCCTGCAAAGTGCTTCGAACTTTTGACCTTCGTTCACTTCAACATAGTTTTGTGATATGTCGGGTACTGTCATGTGCTCCGAGACACTGCCAATGGATATGGGCTGTCTCATGTATTTCTTAGCAAGCTTAATGACCAATGGCGGTATGGTTGCCGAAAAGAGCAATGTCTGGCGATTTTGGGGTGCGTAGCTCAGGATCTTCTCTATATCGTCCTTGAATCCCATGTCGAGCATCTCGTCTGCCTCGTCCAGGACTACGGTTTTAATATGGTCGAGCTTGATGGTCTTTCGTCTGATATGATCCATCAGACGGCCCGGCGTACCGACGATGATCTGCGGCGAGTTCTTAAGTCCTTTTAATTGCCATTTGAAATCCTGTCCGCCATAAATTGGTAAAGCATGGATGGCTTTATACTGTCCGATCCGGTTTAGCTCCTCGGCTACCTGGACGGCCAGCTCGCGGGTGGGTGTGATGACTATGCCCTGGATATCCCTGGAGGCGCGGTCTATGTGCTCGATCATCGGTATTCCAAACGCGGCGGTCTTCCCGGTGCCCGTCTGAGCCTGTCCGATGACGTCCTTTCCTTCCATTGCGACAGGGATTGCCTGTTCCTGGATATGTGTTGCTTCTTCAAAACCCATGTGGCTTATTGCCTTCATCACGGGCTCGCTTAAGTTTAACGTGTTAAATGAACTCATTACGATCAAATCCTTCTATGTGATTACGATCAAATCCTTCTAATGATACACTGCATTCATGCATCACAGGTATTTGTAAGCCTCCATAATATTGATACTATGTGAGGGCATTGTTACCGCGCAAAGTCTTTGATCGACATGAGCGGATATACCTGAAGATAAGCACAAAAATATAGTCCATAAAAAAGTCTTAATACGACGCTTTTAGCACAATAAAGGAAAAAGCTGGTATTTACTCTTTTAAAAGAGCTGATGATTTTGTTCTTATGCGGCTATAGAACATCGTGCATATATAATATGTTTTCTATCCGCCGATGTCATTAATACTCAATATATTTTCTCTTGCAAAACGCCTGTTTGGATACCAATTATAGTATATTTCCATATAATAGTTGCGTATATGACCCTGTTTCAATATATTGCCTATAATACAGTTCATTTTTAAATTAAGGCTCTTAAAACAGCTCATCATACGATATAACGCCCAAACCGGTGCTATCCCGTTCTAGTCCCTGACAATCTATTTATTTGGTGTTATTAACGCTATTATGGAGGTGCAGTTATGAAGATGGCAAGAACTTTGGTAGTGGCAGCCGTGTGTCTGGTTGCCTTAGCATGCGTGGTCGCGCCCTCATTTGCGTGGTTCGGTCATGGTTTCGGCTTTGGTAGGGGTCTCGGCTTCGGAGGTCTCGGCTTCGGAGGTCTCGGCTTCGGCGGACTTGGCTTCGGCGGATTAGGCTGTGGTCTCGGTGGCTGTGGTCTCGGCGGTCTCGGCGGTCTCGGATGGGGCGGCTGGGGTCTCGGCGGCTGTGGTGGCTGTGGTGGCTGTGGTGGCTGTGGTCTCGGCGGCTTTGGCGGCTGTGGTCTCGGCGGCTTTGGCGGCTGTGGTCTCGGCGGCTTTGGCGGATGCGGTATCTGCTAAGTCATGCATGATTGTAGATATCGATATCAGCGGATCGTTGATATCGTATATCTGCAAATCGCCAGATCTAAGCTTTGAGATACAAAACAGTTTAAAAACTTTTTTTATTTTATCCCTCGCCAGCCCATTATTTCCATATATATCTACATGAGTCGCGTACCTGATTCTTTCTCAGCTGGATTATAAAACACTGTAGGAACTTTATGGCTGGTCCGCGGTTTTATCCTGAATAAACTGCTAACTTTGTATAAGGTCCATTGACTGATATCGATGACTTATAGCAATTATGAGGTAAATGAAAGGACATAATCACCAATACGTCCGCATATTAAATCGTTTTTTCACTCCCTCATTTATTTTTATCGGGACAAAAATAAATGAATGGAATGGAGTTTATCATGAATGCTAGAATAACTTCTATATCGGAGAACTGGTGGATCTTACTACTCAGGGGCATTATCGCAGTGTTGTTCGGGCTGGCCATATTTGCCATGCCGGGAATGACGCTCGTGCTTTTAATATTGCTCTTCGGGGCGTTCGCGCTCACCGACGGCATCCTGCTGGTCATTAATTCGCTCTTGAATAAAAAAACTAATGGTCGCTGGTGGCTGAGGCTGCTTCAGGGTGTAGTAGCCATATTAGCGGGCATCGCCGTTTTCATGTGGCCCGGGATCTCTGCGCTGACCCTTCTATATGTCATTGCCTTCAATGCAATATTCGGCGGTACTTTCCAGGCTGTATCGGCGTTCCTCTTCCGTAAAGCGATACATGGAGAGATCCTGCTGATCGCCGGGGGCATCATCTCCGTGATCTTCGGCGTGCTGTTGATCATATATCCGCTATCGGGCGCTCTCGCACTTGTCAAAGTGATCGGGATATTCGAGATGTTCTACGGCATTCTGCTGATGGTGATGTCCTTCGATCTTCTTAGCATGGGTAAATCAGCGCCTGCTCGCGCATGAGGATACAAATGATCGATATTGCCATAGCGGCAATATCTCTTTTTTTAAAATAATTGTTAGCTACACGGTTTTTCGTCTTTTACCATTCAGATTTATGATGCGAAGAAAACCAGGTGTTCATCTATCACAAAGATCGCTCATACGTAAAATGGGGCTTATTCCAGGTTTTTCTTTTTTAATTTATCGATCAGCTTCGACACTCTTTTTTTCGTTTCAATCGTCTCTTCAACGTCTTTCGTGATCGTGATATCCAGTATGTCCCCCTCCTTAGAATTTTTAGGCAGGAGGCATGCGGGAAAATCGATGGAGACTGTTTCATCATCCCTGACCAGTAATACGGCGTATTCGCCCTCGAACCTGTCTAGTGTTACTTTCATGCGGCAGCCTCCGTACTCATGGGCGGGCTCAAATATCTGATCTCTATCGATGAATACAATGGCATGGCAACGCTCACAAGGCTCAGGCTCGATTCGATCGCTGGATGCTGTGTCGTTACCGAATATGTCGTTCCATCCGTCGCTATCACGATATCGCCGTTGATGTCGGTCCTATACACTTTTGAGCCTATATCTTTCAACCTTTTTAATAGTTCCGGGGCGGGATGGCCATACTTATTGCTTCCCACTTCGATAACGCTTATGTCAGGCTTTACTTCTCGCAGGAAAATTCTGCTCGTGGCATATTTTGTACCGTGATGCCCGACTTTAAGTACGGTGCTTTTCAGGCTCTGGTGCGTAGTCATCAGGTTCCTTTCTGTGGTAAAGCCTGCGTCGCCCATGAGCAGGAAGGAAACGTTCCCATAAATTAGCTTCAAGACTATGGAGTTCTGGTTCAGGTCTCCTTCCAGGCCCGAAGCAGGCGGCGATAGCACTTCGATCGTAACGGCGGGGCTCAAATTGATATATTGTCCCCTTTCCGCGACCTTATACGGTATGTTCTTCTCATCGATGAGCGTGAGATACCGCTCATAGGTGCGTGACGAATGTGGCCGGCCACTATCCACGACACTTTTTACCGGGAATTCCTGTAATACTGTCAGCAGGCCGCCGATATGGTCCGCGTGAGGATGTGTGGATACCATCACGTCCACCGCGTTCACGCCTTCCTTCTTTAAATATGACGCCAGGGCGCGACCGGCATCCTGTCTTCCCCCGTCGACAAGCATGCTCTTGTTGTCATACATGACAAGGATCGAGTCACCCTGCCCGACATCGATGAAATGGACCGTCAAAAGACTCGAATTATTTATCGGTTGAGCCGACAACGAAGGAATTTCGTCTGGCTCTCCGAATGCTGAGACCTGTGTAGAGGCCGGCGTCGGGGTTGATGTCATCGGCGTATTGCAGCCACAGATCGAAATGGATAATGCTAATAGCATCAGACATATGCATAATAAAACGACAGGCCTATTGACCGATCCCGACAAGATCTTTCACCGAATATCCTTACAAGGCTTTATTATATCCGGAATTTAAAGTCATTCGGGCGTATTTGTGAAAATAAAAAGCTAATTTCTAATTTTAATGTTAAATATGGTTAAAAAATAAAATTTTAAGCCTTACTGGTATCTGTCGGCTTTTGTTCACCAATGTCGTGTAGCTGTACGGTGTTAATAACGATCATGGCGATCCAGATCAAGGCTAATACCCATGAAAGCCACATCAGCATGTTAGTAAGGCCTACCAGCGTCGTGGTGAAGACACTGACCAGCGTGAGGATGATCAATGCGATCATCACGAAATCCACGATAAACCCGAAGTACGCGATGTTCTTAATGAACTTCGGGTGCTTCTGAAGCTCGATGCTGAATAGCAGGATCGACACTAGGATCAATACAAGTGATACGGCATACCAGAAAATGTTCAAATAGCTAAAGCTCTCCGAAAAATTGCCGTTGATCACGAAGCCGATGCCTGACACCATGCCGCTCACCTGGGCGAACGTGAACATCTGGTCATTCAGCTCTTTCGTGCGCCATTTGTTCATGCCATACATGAAGACTATAAGCGACATGCCTGCAAGGATCAGCCCGAAGTTAAAAAGTATTGAACCAACGGGATTAAGGTCGGCGTTCCCCAGGTCACCCATGAAATGGTCCGAAAGAGACGTTGTCCCGGGATACAAAAGCATGGATGCGATCGTGAATACGATCGCGACGACTATAGTGAGTGTTCCACCCAGAAAGGTTAACGACCAGTTGAACGGGTTGATCTCCATATGATATTCACCCTAATTTTTCAAATTTATTATTGTTAATCCGCAAAATATGTTGGTCCTAAAAGATATTAAAGATATCCTCCAACCGTTTGGTAAGCATACTTGTGACTATAACTATATAAACTCACTTTACATATGCTCACTTTACATATGCTACTACCAATAGTGTCAAGGCTGTGTCGTTGATGGTATCTAAATCTGATTCTAAGAGAGAGAGAGAGAGAGAGAGCCATTATAAAGTAAGAGCTAAGATGCAACGCCTCAGCGAACAAGCTGAAATGATTCATGAATTACGTGACCAATATCTAACATATCTTGATACCCCTGATCCCGATAGCTATAAAAAAATCAAAGAAATACTCAAAGCATTGAACGAAGTAATCATACAAAATAGTCAACTTATAGAAGAGATGCAAAACGATATAGCGCAAATGCATGATGAATGGATAAGCCATTAGTTTTGATATTTATTTTTATTATAACAAACGATTAACTAATAAATGTTATTGCACCATTCGCTACTCTCTTACAAAAACGATATACTAAATATTATTTTCCGACTTGACATTTGGTTTCCTTGAGTTTTTCCGGTATTGTGCGGTTATGTGGTATTGATAGCGTGCCTGATCATCCGTGTCGCAGGGGGCTCTTCCATATGTCCATAGCTCTACATCGGTAAGCGCATATGGCCGAATCCCGGGATAGGTAGCTTACGGTCGCTGTAATTCATTTTTCTATACCCAATGCTGTCATCCTGACTTTGCGCCGATAATAAAAAGCTCAAAACGTGGTTTATACTTTTTACACATGTAAACAAAACGTTATATTTACATATCCCATATACTTCATAAATCATCGGTAGGCGATTGATCGCCTGTGACATAATAACAGGGAGTTATTTTTATGGAAAACACAACTAATGAACTAAACACGCAAATCGAAGTTAAAAAAGAGCCTCTACTGGCGGCCGCCGGATCGTTTTTATTCCCTGGACTGGGACAGGTCTATAACGGCGAAGGGATGCTAAAGGGGTTCATGTACCTGATCGGTACCCTTATCGGATTAATAATCTTTATTTTACCGGGATTAGCGATCTGGCTATATGGTATCTTTAACGCATATAAGGTCGCTGATAATATGAAGTCGGGTACGCTACCCATTAAAGGGACGACGACTGCGAACCTGTTAATTTTCATAGTCGTATCCTTGATCATCGACTTCATTTATGGTATAGTTATATCCATAATGTTATTTGCATTATTGGCTGCATTTGTCTATGGGTTCAACAGTAGTATGAGCTCATAATAAAATGTTAGCAGGCCCCAAAGGCCTCATCTTTTTTATGCTGCCGGAAGCAGGATCACGAACCGGCAGCCTTTCGTATCGTCGCCCGGAACGCGGTCTTCTACCCACATTTTTCCATGGAAGCCTTCAATGATCGACTTAGCTAAAAATAATCCCAGGCCTTTATTAGCTCTTTCTTGCGGAAATGCGAATGCAGATGCTTTATCAATAATACCTTGAGCATTATCTTCCAGGGTGCATCGACAATAATCTTTATCGTCGCCAGCGATACGCGACACGGTGATACTGACTGTCAGCGGTCTGTTCAGGATCGACCGCTCCCTGGCGTTCTCCACGATATCGGAGATCGCGTCCTCGATCAGTTCGTTCGCTAACACCGGGCATGGCGTTGATGTATTGACTAAAATCGCTATATGCTTGTCGTTCGCGGGGTACTGAGCTTTGACCTGGGCGATGGCATCTATAATATCCACAGGTTTCACACTCGGGTCCTGTGACCGCAGGTATTTGATCGTCTCGCCCGCAAGTTTAGAGCTCTCATTGAACGATTCAAGCGGCGCGCTTAGCAATCTAGTCATTTCCTTGTTGAACCCGAATGCCTCGATCAGCTTACCGAGATTATCCACTCCGGTCTTATTCGTGTGGATGGTTTCACAACATATCAGTGAAAGCAGGTCCCTGTACTCCTTCAGGCTGGCGTTTGCCTCATTCATCGCGATCAGCACCTGCTTTTTCTCGCCGACCTCGCTCAATAATGTCCTGTTCGTCTCAATTAGCTCGGCTGTGCGGCCTTCCACCTTACCATAAAGCTCGTCCCGCACTTTCTTAAGCTCAGACTGTACCATGAAGTGGCTCGTGACATCGCGGATCGCCACGAGGTATGCCGGCTGGCCGCCCCACTCAATGTCGCCGAGACACATCTCTATGATGGTCTGCCGCTCGCCGATCATGCCGGCCGCGATCGGCGTATCGGGGATTAGCGGGAAGCCCGGCCTTTCTCCCTCGATCGCACCGGGCTCCGCGTTGAAGAGCTTTTCAGCCGCAGGGTTCACGAAGGAGACGGTGCCACTGCCATCAATAACGAGTACTGCATTCGAACTTTTATACACGATCTCCCGCAGGCAATCTAGATCGCTCTCGATCTCACGTTTTTCTTTCGAGATCGTTTCTTTTTCTTTTACGCTCTCTTCTTTTTCTTTATTGATTGTTTCTATGATCGCTTCTTTTTCTTTATTGATTGTTTCTATGATCGCTTCTTTTTCTTTAATGATCGCTTCTTTTTCATTTATGATATTTTCTTTTTCTTTTATTATCGCTTCAGTTACCTGCCGCTGTGCGGTCTGGTCCGTCACGATGAACATCATGCCCTCATACCGGTTGGTGTCAGTATATTCCGGGGAAACCGAGAGCTTTACATCGAGGTGTGTGCCATCTTTCTTGATCAGCGCTACTTCGATTGGTCCGGATAGTTTTTCCGCATGGTCGTCGAGGCATTTGGAGATGGCCTCAGCGTCATGCTCGTTACAATAGGATACCAGCATGTTGCCGCAGATATCTTCACTGGCGCAGCCCAGCATCTCCGCCATCCGGCTGTTATTATACTTGATCCTTCCGAGTATGTCGACCGACAGGATACCTTCCTGCCTGAAGTTCAAGAGCCGCCGGTAGTTCAGGTTCATCAGGGACAAAGCCTTTTTATCGCTTTTTTTCCCGACTGTCTCTTCGACGATCACTTGAAGCCTGACCAGGTCTCTGTCATCCTGCCCGTTCCTGAGATATATCTGTAAGTCATCGTTGCCGAGTGTCTCGGACACCAGGTCTTCCCAGCCCTCGTCCGCGTGTACTATGAATGGAGTATGGTCACCGATCCCACGAAGTCGCTTCCATAGTTCAAAGCCGTTCATGCCCGGCATTAAGTAATCTGATGATACAAGATCGTAGCTGTAATTTTTTAGTTTTTCCATCGCTTCGTCGGCAGAACATGCAGTATCGACGTCAAATTTGGCATCTTTGCTAAAGAAAGCAGCGGTAGCCTCAAGAGAGGCGGGTTCGTCGTCAACGAGCAATATCGATATCATAAGTTTTCACTTTTTTAAAGCCTTACATGGCTATTAGCATATACAATCCTGCTTAAAACAAAAATCCCTATGATGTAAACGCTGATATATTTATTTGTCTCATAACATAGCGATAGATGCCATTATTTGATAAGCGCTTGTGACTGCTCGATCGAGACTGCATATTTCATCATGTTCAGCCAGGGGTCGCCTTTTTCTTTCAGCAGCCCTAAAACGTTTTTTATATTATATTTTTGAGAAGTTTCTAACTGGTCCAGGTCTTCCCAGTGAATGGGCGTGGCGACCGGTGCACCTGATAATGCGCGAATGGAATACGGAGCGACGCCGGTCTGTCCATATGAATTCCTCAGGTAATCCAGGAATAGCCTCCCATGCCGCTTTTCCTTTGATGTTTCGATCGTGAACTGTACCTGGTTACTTTTCACCACTTCGGAAGCGAAACTATGGGCAAACGTGCGTACAGTTTCAAAATCGGCACTTCTATCAAGAGGTACGACAACGTGTAATCCCCGTGAACCGGTCGTCATCAGGAAAGCGGTCATCCTGATGTCCGAAAGTTTCTCGCGCAATTCTTTTGCGGCGGATTTTACTTTATCGAAATCATGGTCTCCGGGGTCAAGATCGAAGATCATCCGGTCCGGATAGCGTAATTTATCCTCGCGACTTAAAAATATGTGCAGCGTGATGCAGTCCTGATTAGCCAGATAAACGAGCGTCTCCGCGTCATTGCACAGTACCTGGTGCTGTGTGCGGCCTTTTTCAAGATCTAAAGTCGCTCTTTTGATCCATTCTGGAAAATAATCGGATACCTCTTTCTGGAAGAATCCCTCTTTTCCGATCCCGTTGGGAAATCGCTGCAGTGACATGGGGCGGTCTTTCACATACGGGATCATCGTATCGGCTATGCGGCGGTAATAGTCAACAATTTCCCCTTTTGTGATCTTCTCCTCCGGGAACAGGATCTTTTCGGGGTGTGTGATATTGATCGTATGTGAATCTATGCTAATTTTTTCCGTCATGTCGGTACCTCTTTTACTACGTCCTTTGCGTCTTTATCAGGCCTCAGTCCCATGTATCTTGGCTGTCTAAGCTTACCCTGGTCCGTCCATTCCTCGAACCCGATCTGCGCCACAAGCACCGGCTCCAGCCAGTGCGCTCCCTTCTCACGTATTTCTTCGGCAAAGGGCGATGTCTTATGTTCGAGCGGGGAAAATTTTTCATTGAGCTTTTCCAGCGTGGTGTTATCAAAGCCCGTCCCTACCTTGCCTGCATATATTAGCCTGCCATCGCGGTAATACCCGAGTAGCAGGGCGCCGAAATACTCTCGTTTCCCCTGTGGCTCTGTAAAGCCGCCGATGACGAATTCCTGCTCTGCCATGCATTTGAACTTGAGCCACATGTCCGAGCGGCTGTGCACGTACGGCGCATCGCCTTTTTTTGCGATCAGCCCTTCCCAGCCTTTTACACAGGCCTCCTTAAAAAATTCCAGCCCGCCGCCTGTCCGATGCTTCACAAACTGAAGAGAGCCGCCATATGAGAGTGCTTGTTCAAGCAGCCATTTACGGTCCAGTTGAGTTAACTGCGTTGTATCATATCCGTCATAATAGAGTATATCAAAAACATAAAAGTAGACGGAAGTGCCTGTTCCCCTGATCTTAAGCACGCCCATGCGTGGCTGTAGCAGCTCGAATTTTGTGGCGCCATTTTGATCGAATGCCACTATCTCGCCATCAATGATAAAATCCTGTATATTTTGCTTTAGCAGCGCTTCGACAACCTCGGGGTATGACGTATTGATCAAATGCCCGTTGCGCGACATCAGACGTATTCCACCGTGTTTCCTATAGGCAATACACCTCTCGCCGTCAAGCTTTCTATCGAATATCCAGCCATGGTCGTCGAAGCGCTGTTTCGTGAGCGTGGCAAGCATCGGGTCCTCCCAGTCAGGCTGTTCTATTAAACGGAGCTTTTTTCGCGCTTTTTCCGGAAGGCTTTCCAGTAGCTTATTCACGCTGGCCTCCCTGCCCGGCGATCTCCTCGAGCGATCGGCCCGTCAATGCCGAGTCTGGCTCGTTTTGCACCGGGTCGTCAGGCTTATTGGCATATTCGTCACGCTCTTTTATCATAAGCCATCGTCGATCGTCCGCGCCGCCCGTCCTGATCAGCGCATATCCGCCCTTCAGCTTTTTACCATTCAGCCGGATCTCGATGTGGCCTTTTTCATAGGCTTGCGCCATGGTCAGCCTGTGATCCGCGTCCTTCTCCGCCCACAGGTTCCCGTATGTGCCCGTATCCCATACCATGACCGTGCCTGCTCCATAGCCTGCCGGTATCACGCCTTCGAACCCGGCATATTCAATCGGGTGGTCCTCGGTAGGCAGAGCCAGCCTCTTGACTTTCGGGTCGGTCGACGGGCCTTTCGGCACGGCCCACGACTTTAGTACGCCATCCACTTCAATCCTGAAATCATAGTGCAAATTCGTAGCCTTATGTTTCTGAATGACAAAGATCGCCTCCTTCGCGTCGTTATTGCGGCCATATGGCTCCGGCGTGCGCTTAAAATCGCGCTTTTCATGGTAAGTTTTTAGCGGTTCCTCCGGCATCTAAACCTCATTATCATATTAGCCATAAGTGATAAAAAGGGTTTCATCAAGTCTGACCGTTTTCTTTTCTGTATTATGCCGTATATATAGCCATTTAGTCAATAAAAAGTACCTGTAATCCAGCTTAAATCAGCGTTGTCTTTTACCCAGGGTCATCTTACGTATCCGCGGTGACGAAATTGAAGATGGATTGGAGTCGTGTAATAGCAATGGCTATCGTGGCCATGGTCATTTGCGCCATTATACTTCCTGTGGCCGAGGCTGCGAGGAGCAGTGGCGGGAGATCAGGCGGAGGCCATGTGGTAAGTCACGCTGGCGGGCATAGTAGCAGCGGCTCGCATGTCGTCTCACATACCGGCGTGGGAAGCCGACATGTCAGCGGCGGAAGCTCCCGCGGTGCATCCGGAAGCCAATTTAGCAGAAGCTCGGGCGGCATACGCAGCGGAGGGCGTACATTTAATGGACGCGGTATCGATAATCGAGGCATCGGTAGCCAAAGTTTTAATCAGCGGAACTTTGGCAGCCGCGGCATCGGAGGGCGAGGGTTACAGGACTTTGGCCATGATCGCAGGGGAGGCGGCTGGAATAATGGCGGCTGGGGTGGCTGGGACGGCTGGAATAATGGCGGCTGGGACTATGGGTATAGCCCATCCTGGTATGGCAGCTATGGATATCCTGTCTATGTACCAGTCGATTATGGCGGCTATGGGGATTATGGAAGTTATGGGGATGATGCAGGAGCCTGTTATGAGGCTTGTATCGCGTCGGGAACATACTCGCCGGAACAATGCGGAGAGATGTGTTATTACGCTTAACTTTCGAAAAGATACACGACAGGCATAAGAAAAAGATTTGTGGCATTACCGCCATCGGGCTGTAATGCCGCCAACATAGTCATATTGCGATTAATTCACCACGCCAGTCTGGACCGGTGGTGCAACATATATGTCGGAATCGGTGATCGGCATGTCACCATTGCTATAATCCGGGTTCTGGTAGCCGGACTTCTTGAATATGGTCTTAGAGCCGCCGTCCCACGTGATCGTGAGCGTCGCATTAGCCGGCTTTTCATTGCTATAAGCTCCATTAGGTCCCGACAGGGTTACAGTGACGTTCTTTACCTGATCACGATTCAGGGTGCCTATACTGCTAGAAGACACATGGGCAAGCTCGCCAGGGATATCGCCCAGGACCGGGTCGATCAATACCTGGTAGGTGGCTACCGTATATTTTGCTGTCAAGCCAGTCAGCGTCTGCGCGCCATCGTTCGTGATATCAAAAGTGAGCGTGTCGCTCTCTGTTCCCGCATTGGTCTTCCAGTGAATGTTCATGTTCGTGATAGCGAACGACTGCTCCGCCCTCGGCGTCGGCGTCGCAAGGACTACCGACGGGATCGGTAAAGGCGTGTATGTAGGCTCGTTCGTCTGCTGGTCCGGTATGACGGCGGTTTGCGTCGGATGCGGTGCCGAGGTTGACATGAACGGCACAGAACAACCGCAGACAAAAGCCGTCGCGATCAGTAATGCAATGAACGCAATGATCTTTCGCATAAGTGACACCTGTAATATAGTCTACTAGGATACCGTCTATATAAAACCTTTATCACAATCCGTAAACGGACTTGTATTGAATTTGAACAAGCGTAAGGCTTCTAATAGTACTTTACGGTAGAATGAACTTTACTTGATTCGATATAAAAAAACTATTGCATCAAAGTTGGTTATATCAACTTTGATGAACAAAAAATTATTGTTTTGAAGGTGATTTCGCCTCTTCCTTGCTCAAAACACGCACGATGTCCCCGCGTACTGTCACCGGGATCGGCACCATTGCCTCGGACAGCTCCACAGTGATCTCTTCCTTTGCAAGGTCCACACGCTTTACGCGGGCGCGCTCGCCCTTGAACGGACCGGAGATCAATTCTACGATGTCGCCCTCGGTTATACCCGTCACTGCCGGCTTCGGTGCCAGGAAGTGCTCAACTTCCGCTATGGACGATGCTCCCTTGACGACTGTCTTCGCGTGGGGGATATTCTGGATCGCGTGTTCCACGATCTCGTGCATGGGTGATTCCACAAGGACGTATCCCTTAAGCTCTTCCGGCGCGAGTACTGACCTGATGTCCAGCATCTCCTTGCGAGCTACCATTGAAAGTAGGTTTGCCACGGAGCGTTCCTGGTTTGCCGTCGTCTTCACGGCGTACACGGTCGCTTTTTTTGACTCGGTCGTTGATGTTGCTATTTCTCCTTCTGCCATTACAATCCCATCACTTGATCAAGGCGGTCGGAAGCAGGACCATTAGCAAATATATTGCGAACCCGATGACGCCGATCAGCAGTATGCCTGCTCCGGCGATCTTCGAGATATTTAAAAACTCTTCAGTGCTCGGCTTGCGGGTCAACTGCAGTATCCTGATGTATTGCTTGATCGAGTTGCTGATATTTTCCAGCGATATCGTTCCTGATTTCTCTGCCACTGTCATCTACCATCCTTAATATGAAATTAAGAAAAGACGAATCCATAACTATTCTGTTTAAAGATATAGTTTTCGTATATCACCCGACGAAGTCGATGCCGAACTTCTGCGACTTGAGCGTCTTCTGCTGTGTCGCAGCCACCTGCACCGGTTCTGGAGTCGCCTTTCCCAGTATCTGGTTTGACTTGACGCCTGTGATGATGACCATCGTGCGTACCATGTCCCCGAGTTCCGGGTCGACCGATGCGCCCCATATGAGCCGCGCATCCGCGTCGATCGCGTTATAGACTTCTTCTACGACGCTTTCCGCTTCCGCTATCGTCATGTGCTCGCCGCCCACTACATTTACGATGGCGGCCTTGGCGCCTGATATGTCGATGTCGAGCAGCGGGCTCTCTAGCGCGTTCGCGACGGATTTAAGTGCTCCGTCCTCGCCTTTGCCTTCGCCAAGCCCTATCATGGCGACACCGCCGTTGGACATGACGGTCCTGATATCAGCGAAGTCCAGGTTCACGAGGCCCGACTTAGTGACGAGTTCGGTGATGCCCTTGACCGCATGCGCGAGTACTTCATCGGCGACCATGAATGCCGCCTGCATTGGCAGGTTCGGGACGACTTCCAGCAGCCTGTCGTTTGGCACGACGATGACCGTGTCCGCCGCTTCTCTTAGCCTTGCCAGGCCTTTCTCTGCGTTCGCTCTTCTGACCGCGCCTTCTACCTTGAAGGGCGTGGTGACGACTGCGATCGTGAGCGCGCCGCCTTCCTTCGCAGTCTGTGCAACGACGGGCGCGGACCCTGTGCCGGTGCCGCCTCCCAGGCCGCACGTAACGAACACCATGTCGGAATGAGCTATAGCCGCTTTGATCTCATTCAGGCTTTCCTTTGCGGCGTTCTCGCCCACTTCCGGCAGGCTGCCTGCTCCGAAGCCTCTGGTCAGCTTCTTGCCGATGAGGAACTTCTTGTCCGCCTTCGTATGCAGCAGGTGTTGCGCGTCCGTGTTCAAAGCGAACAGCTTTGCGCCTGTGATGCCTTCCAGCGCCATGCGAGTGATAGAGTTCGAGCCTCCGCCGCCGCACCCGAGTACGAGCACATTGGTCTTCAGGTTCTCCATCACTTTCATGATGTCGTCATCGGTGTCGCCCACTTGATCGGGCTGTGCCGACGGCCTTTCTCCATCGATGATCGCGTTTTGCCGTTCTTCGCTGTCGATGATCTCTCCGTGATCATTGATCTCTTTTGCCGTTCTACTAACCGGGCTAAAGATGCTTGGTTCCTTTTGTTCCATTACCCCATCCCTATCTCCTATATTAGAGGAATAATTATTTAGCTTTATTCGTTTAACGGTCTGAGAATATACCATTTGAGGCGTAATTGTCACGCCATCGACTATAACTGCCTCGCCTCTGGCCAGCCTGCCATATAACGGCCCTTCCGGAACGCCTAGCTGTTTGGCCTTCTCCGGATCAAGGCGCCGGTCGATGATATATAAGTTCTCTTCCCAGTGGTCGTACTTGATCTCATATTTCGATTTAAGGATATCCACGCAGCAGTCGACGATCGTCTTTACTGCGGCGGTCACAGCGGCTTTATCTACGCCAATGATGATGCCCGCAGGGCATCCGTTTGACCAGTAAAAATATACGATCTGCTGTTCGTTAAAGATCGTTTGTAATTTTTCCTTGTTCACATTCCATGCCATAGAAAGCAGCGTGTCATCCACGTTTTCTATGATCCCCATGGGACAGCCGCCACAGGCCCCTGGATCACAATGAGCCAGCGTGTCCTGTAAGCTTTTTGTGAACTGCGGCTTTTGCTGAAGATCTTTAGTCCCCGCGATCTCCACGATCCTCGGGCACCTGAGCCATGGCATTGAAAGCTCTCTGATCTCCGACTCAGGCGTGATCTCATATCCGAATGTAGCGATGAGCGCCTCGATGCGCTCGCGCTGTTCTTTCGGTATCGACTTTTTATCAAGGTAAGCGTACTTTGTGCCAGTCTTTTCAAAAGCCTGTCTTAAAATGTCCTCCGTGACTTCCGCAATGGCATGGTCCGGCAGGATATGGCCGAATGCGACGCCGGTCTCGAGTGTGAGTGAGGTTTCGCGCGGAGCGTAATGATTACCTCCGATACCCACGAAACACGGCATATCCAGGTCTTCTTTAATATCGAGGATCGCTTTTGCCACAACAGCGCCCGCAGTAGAGTCTTTCCATTCCTCCATGGTGCTGCCTATCTCGACATAGACAGACGGAGTAGCCAGGTCCGACGGGCCATGATGCGTGGCCTCGTAGGAGACACCATACGCCGTAACGGAATTTTTCATTGCTTTCAGCAGCGATGCCGCAACATGAGGTGCGGGCGTGGCCAGTTCGCAAGGCCTGCCGCCGAACTTATTTTCTCCGATGTTTCCCGTATGATGTACCGTGAGAGTTTTTCTTTCATCTTTGCTGCGGTGCTTGGATGCAAAAATGATCGCTTCCGGCTTATGGCCGAGCGCTTCCAGCTTAATGTCGAGGCCGTCCTGGAAAACGTGATAGTCGGGTATTTCCACCAGCTCGAAGCCTTCGCTCCTGTATATGACATAAGGGCTTTCTGTGACCTTGACCCATGTCGCCATCCTGAATAGGTTATCCCTGATATTGACACTCGCGGCGTCCATTGTAGAAACCACGATCGTGTATGTGCGCGCCATCTGAACAGCAATTGGCTTCACAGATGAAAAGTTTTATGCTCATACAGGTTTTTCGGAACATCTTTTGTCATGCTTTATTGTATTGGAAGTCATATCAACAGTAAATTTGGGAGGATCCTTATGGCAAAACTGACTGTTTTAGCGATCGGCGCACATGCCGACCCTTTCGATATGCCTTATCAGTGCGGCGGAACACTTGCGAAGATGGCAAAAGCAGGGAATCGAGTGATCTGCGTATCTTCATGTGATGAAAACCGGACGGAAGCGACGAAAGTCGCTAAGGTCCTTGGGTGCGAGACTATGTTCTTAGACCTGGTCGAAGGCACGATCGAGAATAACACGCCCACGGTACACAAGATCGTGGAGATGATCCGTGAAATAAAGCCGGATATCGTGATCACCCATCAGCCGACAGACTATAATCCAGACCATCGCGCATTATCGGCGGCAGTGCTGGGTGCTTGTTTATTATCGCGGGTGGGCGAAGTAAAAACAAAGCACAAGCCCTACAAGGTGCCGTGTCTATACTATTCCGAGACCTCGGGCGGCGTGAACTCGGCAGGTGATATTTTCGTGGACATCGAGAGTACCATACAGACCAAGCTCAAAGCGCTAAAAGAGCATAAGAGCCTTTCGGAAAAAGCCGGTGTGGAGCATCTGGGCGGCGTGGAGCATCTTATGGAGCGTGAAGAGGCGACAGCAAAGTACCGCGGCATGCAGGTCGAGATCGAGTATGCGGAGACGTTCTCGCTTGCGATCAACTATCGCGTCATGCGGGCATTCAGCTCTTTACCATTCCCCGACGTACCTGTACATAACAAGTAACATTTTTATTTTTATATTATTTTTAAGCATCATTTCTCAGTGCTGATGCATACATGACATCCTGTTAAAAAATGTTCATATACTAAGTTAACAGAATATCTCTGTATATTATGGCTAAAGACGCATCGGTGACCAAGCTGATCACATATCTTTCAGGACAGAACGATTTCGTATCGCTGAATTCATTATTAGCGGATAAGCTGTCGGGCTTTAATACTGAGCGCAGCGCCCTTCAGGCTATCGAAAAGGCAACGCCGCTGCTGGAGATCCGGGCGAACCCGGAGGACGGTCCTTTTTACCGCTTATTACGTACGTTTGATGGCTATAAGGCAGTGTTCAGCCAGGTCCAGAGCTCTGACGCAGATATCTACAATTTTCTGTACTCGAACTACTCTCATACGGTCGTGAACGAGCAATTCATAACCGAGGCAATTGACCGGATACTGAAGCTGCCGTACTTTACAGAGATGTCGACGAAGTACCCGGACGTTGGCCATAATCCGGGTAAGGCGCTAGCCATGCTGCTCTCTCAGTCACCGGGTCTTGCCGCGCTGGCCGTCATATTCCGCATATCCCCGTCCGTTGCGCGATGTCTTTTATTCCCGGAGCGCCTTTCGAAGTATGAGCTGACGCACCTGAAAGTAGTCATCGACATCGCCTTTGCTTCCGATATGCTAAAGCGCGTCCCGCCCGCGACAAACGTCGGCATCAAATACGAAGTGATCGTGCAAGGCATGGTTAACCTCGAAACCTCCGGCGGCACCACCATACCATAAGCACGCCACTAAGCCCTCAACGTCCACATTTTTACAACAAAAACCTCTTTGTGGTCTCAGTACGCTCCATAACTTTATGGTGAAAAATAGTGAGCTTCGTATCTTTATGGCTTCCAATTGGATGCTATTTGCACTAGCTCTTTTATTTTTGAGGCGAGCTTCCCGGCTTCAAACTTTTTATCATTGATCATCGCGTCGCAAGCGTTTTCCATCCTGATTGACTCTGTCTTGAAATAATTGCAGTCGTCCAGGAGCTTTTTCGCTTTCAGCGCCGGCGGAGAAGCCTGGTTTTCCACGTCATTCAGTACTTCTTTGAACTTATCGGCCGCATCGTCGAGACTTCTGATCGCACCATGGAACTCGTCGCTCGCTTCTACGAACGCGCTATGGTCATAATGGCTGCACCCGAGCTTTATTGACTCGACAGCATCCTCCATCAGGTCGGCACCGTCCTGGAGCATGGGCCTGGTAAAAGTATAGATGAACTCTTCCTCGAGGGGCAGGGTCTGTACCGGGTTTGTTACCGGCGGCTGTAAGACGACATCTTTATCACCATGTTTATCCTCGAAAAATTTCATCAGTATATATACGGCAGTCAGGGCCAGAAAAACCATTACGATCATAGCACTGACACCGAACATTTCTACCATTGCAATATCACAAGGCACCAATATCGTCGCTCTGTATAAAAAGCTTCGTTTAGCCCAGCTCTCGTTATAACAGCTATCATGAAATCTATAAAATCGGATAATTATATAACTATAATTTATATATACATGCGAATAATATATGTGTGATAGGTTATACTATCGAGGGTGATAAGGTGAGAGCGATAAGGGTTTTATTAGTCATATTATTGAGCGCGCCGCTGTTAATGATGACGGCGGGGGCATACCTGATAAATGGGCAGGATGCGATATCCTCATATCTGCCCGGCACGATGGTGCCGATGGGTATGGGATCAGACATGCTTTCCCAGGCATCGGGAATACCTTCAAGCATTGGCCTCAGCACGCCCGGTTTTGCATTTCCAACCATGCCGTCCACGAGCCAGTCCGGCGGTTCTTCATTCACCATGCCCAACACCGATATTTCGGACTTGATGGGGCAAACCGGCATATCCTCGATTCAAGGCTGTCTGGCTAATATCGGCAGCTTGACTTCAGGTATCGTGGACGTAAGCGACTTCGTCACGCTCCCGTGGTAGAAGATCAAAACGCAGTAGTTTCACGATTATTTTTTTTATCGTTTGCTAATTTATTGATTAACTTGTTATCTGCCCATACTGTATCGCGAAAAGACGGACACAGGCATCTGGAAAGTACACCCGTGACTGTTGATGCGGATGACCATGGTATCGTGATGAAACATGATGTGATCAACACTTTGAACGCTTCATATTTGTACTACGGTGACGTATAGGAGTACGAAATATTTGTCTCGGATGTGATCATAGTATGTCGGTACTGACGGAAACAGCCGAAAAAATAAAGAACATGGAGATCCGGGGCGCGGGTAAGATCGCGCGCGCGGCAGCAAACGCACTAAAAGAAGAAGCCAGGTCCATAGATTCGAAGGACCTGAACGACTTTAACCGTAGGATGAAGAACGCTTACGATCTTATGTACAGCACCCGGCCGACAGCCGTGTCGCTGCCCAATGCGCTCAGGGCCACGATGCATTATAAGGCTAACACTGTCGAAGAGGCGCGACAGGCGATCATACAAAATGCGGACACATTCATCCGTAACTCCGAGGAAGCGGTAAAGAAGATCGGTGAGATCGGCGCACGCCGCATCGAAGACGGGGATACGCTGATGACGCACTGCAACTCATCGGCTGCTTTCTCGATCTTCCGGACCGCTTTCGAGCAGGGCAAGCACATCAACGTCATCGCAACGGAGACCCGGCCCAGGCAGCAGGGCTACGTGACGATCGACGCACTCCAGAAGGCCGGCATACCGACAACGCTCATACTCGACTCGGCGGTACGCTACACGATCAAGAAAAAGAAAGTGGACCTGGTCGTGGTTGGCGCAGACGCCGTTACCGTGAACGGTGCGCTGATCAACAAAGTCGGTACCTCGCAGGTGGCGCTTGCGGCGAATGAAGCCCGCGTGCCCTTCGTCGTGGCCGCAGAGACCTACAAGTTCAGCCCGCGCACGCTGCTCGGCGACCTTGTGGAAATAGAAGAACGCGACCCGGCGGAAGTGCTCAGCCCCGAGATACAGAAGAAATGGCCGACACTAACTGTATCAAACCCGGCATTCGACGTCACTCCGCACCGGTATATCGATATGATCGTCACGGAGATCGGCGCCATACCGCCGGAGATGGCACTATGGATCATACGCGATAAGCTCGGATGGGAAATCGGAGAAACGATCAGCGCCTACGGAGGGCGATCATGCGAATAAACTGGGAACACCTGCTCCCTAAAGACATCGATGGGCTGACAGACCTGGATGACGAGGCCGAAGTCAAATACCCTACGGGCTGCGTGAATATGACTAAGAAAGAGCTTCTTGCGAAGATATCGGAGCTCGAGTTCAAGCTAGAGAACACCTGGACGCACGAGTTCCTTGACTTATTCGAGCAGCAATACCGCTACATGACGGCTGAGGAGCTTTCCAAGGTGCTCGTTGACAGGCTTCAGCTGATCTACGACTGGGATGAAGATGTCTATAAATACCTGTTAGAATAAAGGATTTTTTTTACTATGCTCCATTATTCTATGGTTGGCTTCTGAGCGATATTCTCCTTATCGGCATCGATCTTGTTCGCGTCAGACTCATCGAATTTACGCATCTCGCTTAACAGCATGTGATGCTGGCGCTCGTCCAGGGTCAGCGTATCCATACAGAAGACTACCCGGCAGTTACTCTGCATGAGCCTGTCATTCAGGAAGTGCACGAACTTCAGGAGCGAATCAAAGCTGTTGCGCATCATCAGGTACTCGGTGCCGTCCAATAATATCAAGCCGTCATTGGCCTCCGCCATGAATTTACTCAGCGTGGCGCCCAGGCCGGAGAGGTTATCCGGCTTTATACAGTTCTCGTCTCCCGAGCATTCGCTTGCGTTCAGCCAGATGATGGGAGTTTTCTCAAGGCCATACTGTTCCCTGACACGTTTCGGGTTCTGTCTCGTGACGTATAATCCCTGGATATTATGCTTTACCTGATCTGCGAATATTTCCATGTAATCAGGGCCGTTCTGCTTATCCACCATGTATATGCCGCCCGGCTCCAGGTGGTAAAGCTGTGTGGTCTCGATTGCATTTTCCACGATCGGCGTGATCTTAAGGCCGCGGATCTCCGACAGGTCCTTTAGCGTGATGATGTTGATGCCTGTGGCATCATCTTTGTACATCCTGGAGGATGAGACGTTGAGCTGTGTGGTGCTGCCGTCCTTCGAGACGAACTCTCTCACCAGGTTGCGCTTCTCCGTCAGGTCCAGGTCCTGCCCCGCCGGCAATAGCTGAGACAGCTTCATGCCCGTGACTTCCTCCGGGGAATATTTGAGCAAGCGGGACGCGCTCTTATTAAATAATAATATCTGGCCGTCCTTATCAATGGTCATCATGGCGTCAGGTGACTCATTGATAATATCCGCAAGATAGTCGCTCGTGTCGTGTATCTTCTTAAATAGCCTGTGATTTTCAATTGCGATGCCTAGCTGGGCACCTATGCCCATGAGCGCGGAGCTGTCCCCTTTGAAGTAGGATGACCTGGATGAATAGAATGCCATGATCCCCATGGCGCCCTCTTTAATGTACAGGGGTACGCAGATGTCCGCTACGACTTCATTAAATACCATATTACAGATCTCGGAGCCGCCGGCCTTGGAGCATACCCAGTCCGGCACGCGGAAGTCTTTGTCCAGCGTCATACGATAGCTGATCGCCTCGCCAGCATCGTTCCTGGCAGACGAAGCCGCCAGCCGTAGCTCTTTGCCATCATCTGTATCGTACAGGTAGATCGCGCCCGCGTCCATGTCCAGTAAATTTAACAGCTCCATCAGGATACGGTCGAACATGTCCTTCATGTTCTTGGTCCTGTTGATCGTGGAAGTGATCGAATTGACCAGCTCCAGCTCGCGGTTCTTCATCTGGATCGCATCCTCGGCACGCTTGCGCTGGACGGCACGCCACATGCCGCTCATCAGCAATGTCAGCTGCCTGACGTCCGCCTGGTCGTATTCCTCACTCTTATTTCCGACACCGGCAACAGCGACTATGTGGTCTCCGTCGAATAGTGGCACGTTCATGTGCCGCTTTAACGGCATGTGCCCCTCGGGGAGGCCTTTTTTAAGGGTATCCTCAGCCTCGTAATCATTCGTGATGATCGGCATGCGCTGGCGGACTGCTTCTCCCCAAAGGCCGGTAGTATCGACCGGGAATATCCTGGGCTGCTGGTCCATGTGGCAATCTTTTAGGGCAGCATCCGACCAGGCGTACATGAAAAGGGCCGATTCGTCTTCGTTGGTGAACGCGACATAGCCGACCTGGCTGCCGCTCAGCCTGACGCCTTCGTCAAGCGCGAACTTAACGATCTCCTGCTGCGTGGCATTCTTCATCTCGTTCAGCTTCAGGAGCGCCTCCAGCCTGGACTCGTCAAGCAGCAAAGCCGCCTCGACCATCTTGCGTCCAGTGATGTCACGAGAGACACCCATGACCGCCGTCACTTCACCGCGGGACGCTTTCATTGGCACAAGCTGTGTGTTCACCCAGGCTTCGCGGCCGAAAAGCTTGATCCTGTCCTCGAATGAGAACGCTTTTCCGGACTCAAAGACCATCATCAGGTGCCGCTTCTGCAGCTCATATGTTTCAGGCGGGTAAAGCTCCTTTATATGCTTGCCCGTTACTTCAGCCGGGTTCTTGCCAAGAGAATCGGCTGCATAATGGTTGATATACTGGACACGCAGGTCGCTGTCCATGATAAATATAAGGTCACGAGAAGTCTCGGACAGCAGCCTGTAGCGCTCCTCGCTCACACGCATGGTCTCGTCCGCGATCTTATGCTCGGTGATATCGCGCGTGATGCCCCTGTATCCTCTAAAGTCTCCATGCTCGTCGAACATGGGGGACCCATTGGATTCCATGATGAGCACGTTGCCGTTTTTGTCAGGTATGTCGGTCTCCTGAAGCATGAACGGCGTCTTAGTCACTGAAGGATTATTGATGATCAGCGCGAGCTCTTTCGCTAAATCCGAAGGTAAAAGCTCTATGGCGCTCATGCCGACCAGATCTTCGGACGTATAGCCCAGAACCTCGCTTACCCGGGGGCTGACATAGGTAAAGACCATATTCCTGTCGGTCTCCCAGATTATGTCATTGCATGTCTCCACGAGGCTGCGGAACTTTTCCTCGCTCTCAAGGAGCATCTGTTCCATACGCTTACTCTCGGTGACATCCTCCACAAAAATGAGCGCTTTCTTCTTACCGTTCTCCTCCATGGGGATGCCCATGAAATTACGGACTCTGCTGTCATTACTATGGTCTAAGCCGTACTCGACCGGGCCCAGATAGAAGTAATCGCCTTTGAGAGCTGCCCTGATCTTATCGTCCAGGCCCAGCTGTTTATAGGTATGCAGCTCAAGTACGTTCACATTCCGCATATCCTCGGGCTCGTCGCCTGCGGAGATGTTCCTCATCGACTGGTTCACGTACTCGACACCGCCCTCTTCCTCTACCACATATATGCCCAGCGGTGCTTTCTCGAGGATCTGGTGGGTCATCTGGTATGCGCGGATGATCTCCTCTTCCATCACCCTACGCTCGGTGATGTCGCGGAATGCGCCTATGCCGCCTGTGATCTTGCCGTTGATGTCGGTCATGGCATTCGCGTTCAGCTCTATTGGTATGTGCTTACCATATCCTGTCACGATCTCTAGCTCGAACGGAGCAAGAGGCGCGCCGGTGATGCCGATGTTGAATTTATCCCTTGCGAAGTCGACGTACTCTTTTACGATGAAGTCATCAAAAAGATGGCCTACGACTTCCTCCTCCGTAAAACCGGTCAGCTTCTGCACTCTCGGGTTATTCAGGTTGATGAATGTGATCCGTCTTTGCAGGTCAATTATGAATATGCCGTCACCCACGGAGCTCATGATGAGCCGGTACTTTTCTTCGGACTCCTTAAGCTTATTATAAATGCCCGTAAGCTCCTCGTGCTGGTAAGCGATCTCATCCGACTGCTGCTTAAGCTCATCATTATGATGCTCCATTTCCTCGTACTGGTGCTGCAGCTTTTCCTCCAGCCGTTTTTGGGCGGTGGCATCTCTGATCGATTCAATAGCGCCGATAATCTGGTTATCCGCGTCGTATAGCTTACTGGCGGTCGCCCAGAGCACGACTTCCTGACCTTTGATCGAGGCGTTCACAGCCACGGCTTCTATGGTCTCATTCTTGATGCTTACATGATCGTAGCCCGGGATCGTGTCGGTCGGCGCGTTGACCCTGTCGATCAGCATAGGCTTTCGCTCGCCATAGAACGGCATCGAATACTCGTAATTGCCTTTGCCGATCATGTCGACGGCTTTAATGCCCGTCAGCTCTTCCATGGCCTTGTTCCAGGCGATCACATAGCCATTATTATCGATGATGAGTGTGGGATCCGGATATAATTCGATGATGTGCGTCAGGCGCTTATTGAAGTCGTTCAGCCTGTTCATTGTGTCTTTGAATCTTTTGCATATATCGTCTTTCTTATAAGAGAGGACGCCTACAATGAGTGATATCAGTACAAAAACGACGGCAATGATCAGGTCGTTAGAGGTCACCATGCCATTAATGGCATATTCGACGAAGATCTGGAATAGCCCCAGGAACCCTCCGACAAAAATAGCCTTACGCTGGTACCAGATACCCGAGAGAATGATCGGGATATAACAATAATTGATATAAATTATGGAAAGTCCGGGGTATAAGTAGGCACCTGCTGCTAACAGTATAGCTATTGCAAGCGAAGCCCAAAAAACGATAGCCTTGATCAGGCCACGGTTTTGCACACGGATGTCTCTAAACATTGCCCCCTTCCCTATATGATTTTAATGAATAACTTTGCAATACATGTAAATTGCGATTCATGCGATTCGCTACAGTTTTAGTAACTATTTATAATGTTTACATATATCATACTATCGATTATTTTTCTATTGCAAGCTCTTTATTTCGATATATTTTTCACATTTTGCACAATTTATCGATCAATTTTTTTTGACCATATGCAGGTGAATATTAGTTAGGGAGCATTATCCGGTTATGTTCAGGGGCACGGTATAATTCTTATAAAACTGATATGATGTTCTATGATCTTTATTGTCAAAATCGGGCTAAACAGTGACATATCAATAGATGATATATCAATAAGAATAACCTGCCGTATAAACTCTATAGCTTCAATTTTATCCGTAGCTTAAATAAAATATTTTTAATATGACATCCTTTTTATGTATGGAGATGCGGCGATGAAAAAAGGCACATTATTCATGATCGTCCTGGGATTTATGTCATTAGTGTCATGCGTTTTACTGATCGCCGCGATCGTCGACGGCAGTAGCGTGGCGTCATCTGAGGATCATCAAAAAGCCATAACCACCACCCTGGTAGGTCAAAATCTCACCTACTACAGCATAGCGGGCAAGCCATTGAATTACACCATCGGCCCTGGCGGTATACAGCAGATCGAGCGGTCCTCCTATCACGGCAGTATGGCATGGGACGTCCATGTTGGCCAGGGCCTTGCCTGGGATTTAACGCTGGATGAAACGGGAACACACATCCTGGACATCCGGCAGTTATTCCAGACATGATATTTTTTACCAAAGCCGCATAACCCGGAATCCATCATATATTATATGGCTTGGCGGCCTTAACCATTCTATACTTCAATAACTCCAATTTATCATTCTATAACAGCACTCTGTTGTTTATATTGCGGGGACATCGTTATTAACTGCGCCTTAAGGCGATAATATATTTATTCACGGTTACCAAACCAACCAAATAGAGGGGGATGTGTATGAAGTTTGTTTCAAAACTATTAGTGCTAGCAGTTTTTGGTGTCTTCACGCTCGCTATCTGCCTCCCGGCAGGAGCGCAGCTAGGTTGTCCGGCGTTTGCGGCACCGCCGCTGAACTCCTGGGGAGTGCCCGTGGCCTATGGTAACTTCGGCAACGGCATCGTGACGACGGATACGTGGACATCCGGCGTCGGCTCGACGGTGAACACCGATTCGTTCGGCAGCGCACTGGCCACGCCACTTGCAGCCGGATTGGGATGTGGACTGGGATGTGGGTTCAGCCCGTTTGGCATCGGTCCTTTCCAGACTGGCTTTGGCGGTAACCTGGGTGTCCAGGGCTCACAGGCAGCCGGATTCTCGGAGTCGACCACGTTCGGGTTACAGCAACCTCAGATCGCGTTCGGTATCCCGGTTCCCGGACCGGCCGGCCTGGTCTTTACCTGAGCTAGCAAAGATCAAAATGCGGGGGATGGGTATCTCCCGTTATGATTTTTTAAGCTTTCAAATAAGGGAATAAGCTATTTGTCTTTTAGCGCCTTTAACACATTGATGAGTGTCCTAAATGTCCTGATCCCCATTTTTGGTGTCATTTTACTGGGGTGGATACTAAAGTCATTGGGCCTCATGCCCGCAAAGCTGCTGAACCTCATCAACGATTATGTATATTACGTAGGCATCACGGTCATTACGTTCGTCAGCCTGCATGATACGAGCTGGGACATACTGCTCGACCCGGAGATCTATATATTGAGCCTGGTCCCGCTGCTGGCCGCTATAATTCTTGCGCTGGCCGTCGCAAAATTACTAAAGCTCAAGGAAGGCATGTTCGCCGTATTCGTCATCTGCTCCTTTTATGGAAATACCGGATACATCGGTTTCCCTCTTAATGTTACGGTGCAGGGATCGGGTTCGCTCGGCATGGCAGCTTTTATCTCGACGATCCATACTCTCGTCGTATTTACTATCGGCGTATACCTGCTTAAGCGTTATACGGGCTCTAAAGTCGAAGCCGGCAAGCTTCATAAGCTTCCGGTTCTCTGGGCTGCATTACTTGGGGTCCTCTTCTCCTGGGTCGTGATACCCGACCTTATCCGCCTGCCGTTATCGCTTATCGCGGACAGCACCTCTCCGCTGGCACTACTGGCTACCGGCGCTATGATATACGGTGCCGATATTAAGTCAAACCTGAAGGAGATCGGGGCTATAAGTGTCATTAAGCTAATAGCGCTGCCTGCGCTGGTCATAATGACCGGCCTTGCTACACAGGGTTCCGGACAGATATACAAGACATCGCTACTGGAGGCGGCAACGCCCGTCGCGGTCACGAATTCCGTATTGGCGGCGCAATTCAAGACAAGGAATGACTTCGCGTCCGAAGCTATCATCATCTCAACTGCATTATTTGCTGTAACTCTCACAGTGCTTCTATTAATTATATAATTAGCATAATCTATCTATATAAAATTAGTAAAAAAGACCGGATGCAAGCTTATATACATCTAAGTGCATAAACCAGCAAACAATTAAATAGCAAACGATTGTATTAATCAAATATATATTGAGGAGGTATTTTACTTATGGCAGACCAAGCTCCATCCGCTGCAGCGGGAAGGACTGATGATGAAAAGATGAAGGGTGCACTCGCCTACGTGTTGGGATTCATTACCGGCATCATAGTATTATTGATCGCAGGTGACAATAAATTTTTAAAGTTCCACGCATGGCAGTCTATCATTGGTAGCATTGCAATAGGAATTGTCTTAATTATTGTCGATACGATTTTATCTATAACTTTGATCGGCGCGTGTCTCGCACCGTTAATCAGTTTAGTGGTATGGTTATACTTCCTGTATGCAGCATACATGGTATACACTGGCAAAGACTACCAGATGCCGATGGTTGCCGACTTCGTCCAGAAGACGTTCATGAAATAATCAAACAACATTCTTTTTTATTTTTCGTTCTTTTTTCCAAATGATTAAATAATCGCTGTGCCTTTATAGGGCTGTGATTGAAAATGGATGGTGAACCGAACGTTACAGTTTCGTCCGCGGCGGAGCCTGAAAGCCGGCGATTGAAAGGCGCCTTATCCTACGTGCTGCTCTGGGTGACCGGGCTGATCATGCTTTTACTCGAACCTCAGGATAAGTTCGTCAGGTTCCATGCGATGCAGGCGATCATCTACGGGTTAGTGATCACCGTGGTCGGCTGGGTGCCGTGCATCGGCTGGGCGATTATATTTCTGGGATGGCTCTATGCGCTGTACGGTGCATATGAAGTCTATAACGGGCGAGAGTTCAAGATCCCGTACATCGGCGAGTTCGTCGAGAAAAACATGATGTAAAAAACATTTAACTATTAAATAATCATAATAAGATGGTTCTAATGAACGGTCAAAAAGTCCTTGGCATAGAGGGAACGGCATGGAGCCTGTCCGCCGCCATCGTCGGCCATGATAAGGTATACGCGGAGGCTAATAACCCGTATATACCGGAGTCTGGCGGTATACACCCTATGGTGGCTGCCCAGCACCACGCCACTTTTATCGGCGACGTGGTCCGCCAGGTCATCGACTCGGGTGTCAAGTTCGACGGCGTGGCGTTTTCCCAGGGACCCGGCCTCGGGCCATGTTTGCGCACCGTGGCCACTGCTGCCAGGGCGCTGTCGCTTGCTTATGAAGTGCCTCTCATGGGCGTGAACCACTGTGTTGCGCACATCGAGGTCGGGCGCTGGCAGACGGGATGTCGCGATCCCGTCGTCCTGTACGTCAGCGGCGCCAATTCCCAGGTGCTTGCCTACCGTATGGGCAAGTACAGGATATTCGGCGAGACACTGGATATCGGCATCGGTAACGCGCTGGATAAGTTCGGGCGCTACCTGGGTTTGCAGCATCCGGGCGGGCCGAAGATCGAGGCGCTCGCGAAACAGGGGAAACAGTATATCCATTTACCATATGTGGTCAAGGGCATGGACTTTTCATTCTCGGGGATGATGTCCGCCGCTAAAGATGCTGCGGAAAAGTACCCGAAAGAGGACGTTTGTTTTTCATTACAGGAGAACGCGTTCGCCATGCTTGTTGAGGTGACCGAGCGCGCGTTGGCGCATACGGGTAAGACTGAAGTGCTTATCGGCGGCGGTGTGGGCGCGAACATGCGGCTGCAGGAGATGCTGGGAGAGATGTGTACGGAGCGCGGGGCCACGTTCTATGCGCCTGCCCGGAAGTTCTTTGGCGATAACGGCTCCATGATCGCTTATACGGGCCTTTTGCAGATGGAGCACGGCATGACGATCACAGTCGAGAACTCGACTGTTAACCCGTGTTTCAGGCCGGACGAGGTGGATATACCATGGCTGTAGAACGTAGAGGTGCCGAGGCGATCGTCACGATCGGAGACGCAGAAGTCGTCAAGATGCGCGTCAAGAAACATTACCGGTACAAAGAGCTGGACGACCGGCTTCGAAGCGAGCGGACGCGTGCTGAGGCCAAGATCATATCCGAGGCAAGAAAGCTCGGCATCCCCACGCCGATCATCTATGATGTGGGTAAATTCGACCTGGTCATGGAGTATATCCATGGCGAACAGCTAAAGTCTGTCATTAACGTAGAGAACGCGAGAAAAGCGGGAGTTCTCATAGGCAAACTACACTCCGGTGGCATCATTCACGGGGATCTGACCACGTCTAACATGCTTGTTCACGGGGAAAAGATATATCTGATCGATTTCGGCCTCTCGTTCTGGGATGAGATGCTCGAGTCCAGAGGTGTCGACGTACACGTTTTCTACCAGACACTCGTCAGCTCGCACGAGAACCACGAGCAGCTCATGGATGCTTTCGCTTCGGGCTATCGATCGACATTTAAAGGTGCCGATAATGTGCTGGAACGCGTGAAGGAGATCGAATACCGTGGGCGGTATAAGGTAGAGACACCGTAATTTCTATAATATTTATTCAACATATTAACTCGCAATAAACCAATCACAAAAATAACAAAAGAAGACAGAATCTTTGAAAAATTATTAATGAGAAAAAACTATAAATTAGACGCCTTAGGGCGTCTAATCTACTTTATTTTGCTTATTACGATCGCGACGCATATGGCCAGTATGCCGGCGATCAGCTCAAATCCCGGCGTCGGCTGGGCAGTTGCTGCGGATGTCGGGCCCGGAGTGGCTGTAGCGGTGGTATTTACTGCGGCAGCCGGGGCGGGTGCAGTCACGTTGGTCGCATTAGTCCCATCAGACTCGTTACCCTTCGATAGTCCCGGAGGCATCGAGGTCGGCATTGTCGTGGGCGTTGCGGTCGGCAGTGTTCCTCCCTGCAATTCATAATACGAGCCGTTCGCAGCCTTTGCCCAAACAGTCACTACCGAGGAGCCGACATTATCCTGGTACTGGACGGTAGACTTGAAATTGCCATTATTATCCGTATATCCGGCAGACGGGTCCGGCTGTTTTCCCGTGGCCTGAAGTACAATATACCAGTTCGGCACGACGTTACCCCAATGGTCGTATATAGTCACATTGATCGGAGAGACGCCATTATAGCTGACTGCCACGTTGCCGGGGTTAAAATCAGCATATACCGGTTCGGCGAGCATGACGACGCTGGCCGTATATGTCGTATTGTCCGTAATGTTCATCGGTGCAGATATGCCCCATGAATAATACGGTGCATACGCGAATACTGAATAATCGCCATACGATACATTAGTAAACTGGAAAAAGCCATCCTTATCGGGCGTTGTATTATATTGTGTATATTCCTGTGATAAATTGGACGGGTTTACCAGCTCCACAAATGTGACGTTAGGAACGTTACCCGTGTTTGTCTGTACTTTTCCCGATATGCTTGCCCCGAGCGACTGAGACAGCACCGGCGATATACATATCGTCAATGCCAGCAAGCCCGCGGCAATAATAACTAATGGAATGAATGGCCGTTTCATGATAGTAGCTTTAAGCGCCCTTTATATAAGTATATTATTTAAGCTACAAATGAATTCGAAGCTATCGGCGTCAATGTAATCGGTCTACTGGTGTAACCGGATAAATTCTTCGATCTCTTGCCTGGTGAAGCGACGGTAGCTACCTCGAGCCATCGCTTTATAGGCACCTGCTGCGCTGGCGAATTGTACGCTATCGTGAAAGCTTTTTCCGCCTAACCTAATAAAAATAAAAGCAGCCGCAAAAGCTGCACCGGCACCTGTCGTATCGACTGGTTTAACCTTAAGGGCCGGCAGGTAGCTAGAAGTGTCATTACAGTATACGCATCCTTTTTCACCCATGGTCACGATCGCCTGGCCGTGATTGATCTCCTGGATCCGCTTGACCGCCTCATAAGGGTGTTGTGAGAAGATCCGGGAAGCTTCTTCATTCGCGATAACCGTCCCGAACGTTCCGACGTTGGTGACCGAGGCCGCGTCGAAGTTCAGCAGCGACGGGATGTGCTTCGCTCGCGCCACATTACCAACGATCGCGCTGTTTCTCGCATAGCAGCCATCAGCGTAGATATATTTCGAGTCCCCTGCCGCATCTTCCTGTACCGGTATCTCGTTTTCCTCGGTCTCGTCATGATATGTAACGATGGAGCGCCGCTCGTTATTTTCCACAAGTATGGACGCGATGGCCGTTTTACCGAAAGATGGCGCCAGAACCGTGACGCCGAGTTCCTTCAGCCTGTCGCGTAAATATTGTCCCATGGGGTCTTCGCCGATAGGGCCGCCGCCCAGCGCCACTTTTAATCCCATGCCAGCCAGCGTGATCGCGACGAGTGCAGCGTCGCCACCGGGAGAAATGCGATAATCAGTCGCTACGACCTGGTGATCTTCGTCGCGAGGATTCGCCAGCCTGCCCGAAATGTCCAGCGAAATGGCACCATAGCAGAAGACATCGTACATGACCATACAATTTATTAATTACTCATTCTCAGGTTTTATAGTTTAACAATCCGATATGGGTTTATCTGAGATGAACTAAGACTTCAGCAGGCTTAGCGCTAATTTGCACGTGCAGATATGCCATTGTCTCAAAATTAGTATGAAATACTGACGTATATCATTACTTTTTACCTGCAAGGGCACATGTAGTCAACATACGTCATTTTCGCTATTTATACAGAATTGTTGTAATATCGGTTACAACTATTCCACAATCTATTTATAGTTTTTAGGCTATTCTACTGAATGTTGTTACCTGTTTAACAACTAATAGAAATATAAGCTAGCAGACTTAAGTGCTTAAGGCATGCTGACCCGGCATGCACAAGGTCGACGGCCCTGCCGAGCCGTACGATGTTTGCGCGTACAGGATTTTTGTATATACTCAGGCGCAAGGTCTGCTAATCAGAAGGGATCAAAATGATCGGAACTGTTACGGCAGAAACAAAGAAGGGCATCTGGGAATCACCATACTATGTCATGATCGTGCTGATGCTGGGCGTCTTCATGATGGCACTTGACATGTATGTATTCGCTCCTGCACTACCCATTATCGTAAAAGGCTTCAACACGTCTTACGATTGGGTCGCATGGACAATGACTATCTATATGCTGATCTCCACGGCGGTCATGCCGCTCGGAGGAAAGTTATCCGATGTGTTCGGCAGGAAGAGGCTGTACATATTCGGAATATTATGCTTTACGATCGGATCGTTCGCATGTAGCCTGTCATGGGATATTTATTCATTGATCTTGTTCAGAGGGCTGCAGGCCATCGGAGGCGGTATCATCATACCAGCGGCGCTTTCCGCAATGGGCAGTGTCGCACCGCCCGATAAGCAGGGCAAGACGATGGGTGTGCTGATGGCGATGAGCGCACTCGCTATGATCATAGGGCCAAACATCGGTGGCTATATTATCCAGAACTTTGGCTGGAGATGGGTCTTCTACATTAACATCCCCATCGGTGTCCTGTCAGTTCTCCTGGCGCTGAAATTCCATGAAAGCTATGGTAATGAAAAGCACCACATTGACATTATCGGGGCCGCTTTGATCGGCGGGTCGCTAGCTTCGCTGTTACTGGGACTGGTCAGGCTAGAGACGATGGCGCTGACAAATATCAACGTGTACCCGCTATTCATTGCGTCTGCAGTCCTGCTGGTGTTGCTGTTCCTGTACGAGAGACGCACAAAGGAACCGATACTCGACATACCGCTGCTGGCAAAAGGCGAGGTCCTTTCGCTCAACCTGGCGATGCTGGTGACCTCCCTCGGGCTGACTGCGGGCATGTTGTTCGTGCCCACGTTCGCCCAGACGGTGTTACATATGAACGTACAGGACAGCGGCACGATCCTGACGCCGATGTCCGTGTCGCTGCTGGTCTTTGCCATCCTGGGCGGCGTGCTCCTGGATAAGCTCGGCGCAAAGCCAATGCTAGTAATTGGCTCGCTTGTCGCGATCGTTGCGATGTACGCGCTGGCATACTACGTGACTGACCAGACGAGCCTTGCCATCGTTCTTGTAATGATGGGAGCGGGGTTCGGTCTTGGTATGGGTGCATTCCAGGTACTCATGCTGGCCTTGACACCGGGGACAGAAAAAGGCACAAGCTCTGCGATATTGAACACGTTCAAGGGCGTAGGAGGCACTATCGGCCCCGTTGTCGGCGGATTTTTCCTGACGAACGCGTCCAATAAGATGTATACCATCAGCGCGGCGTTCAACTACATCTTCCTGTTCGCTACGGCAATGGGAGTCCTGGCCCTGGTATTCCTGGTATACCTCGCGCTAGCTGGCCGGCATAAAACCGATATCATGCCGGCGTCGGTCAATGAATAACACGTAGCATTATTGTTACCGGGCCGGGCGCTGCGGCACGCAAGTGCTGCTGCGCCTTCCGGGTAGCATGACTGCTAAGGGATAACGAGTTATATTTAAGCTCTAGAAGCCTATAATAAATAATTAAAATCTATTAATCTATTAAACAAATACATCTGGAATAAAAAATATGGACCATATCCCTCAGGACCTGGTTAAGTCATTAATGGATCTCGGGTTGCTCGAATCCGAGGCCAAGATCTATGTAGCGCTCGTCGCCATGAACAATTCCGAGGTCAAGGAATTGATCGACTTCGTCGGCATCTCGAAGCCTAACACCTATGAAGGGCTAAGGTCGCTCGAAGAGAAAGGGCTCATTAACCTTACCAACGGAAAGCCAATCACATATCAGGCAGTTTCCCCGGATATCGGGCTCGAGATACTGTTCGACACTCATGTGAAGGCAAAAGACCACGCAAAAAAGCTGTTCGCGACGCTTGATACGAACGTGAACAATGACGGGTTGCCGGAGTCTCTGTGGTATGTCTTTACGAAAAAGAACGTGGAGTATAAGCTCCGCGACATGGTCAAGAATGCAGACAAGAGCGTACAACTACTTTCATCCGATCATTTCGTAAAATACCTTAAGCCGCTTGCACGTAAGGACCTTGCAATTGACATCACGATCATGTCGGGCAGCAACGACAAGACGCAGAGCCTGAAAACTCTTTTCAATAGTGATAAGGCGAATATAACGATCGTCGATAAGAAAAAAATGGTCCGGATGCTCGCGATTTACAAGTCCGCGAACCAGGAAGAGTATATACCGCCTTTCGAGGACTTCTTATCGATGTTCAACTTTGAGAACATGCTTATTCTCGTCGTCGACGACACCGAGATACTATATGTTCTTCCGCTGTCAGATAATAGTATGAACGCCATCAACTCGAAGAATAAGGCTATTGTCAAGAACATGAAGCTGATTTTCAAGGCAATGTCGACATATCTGGCGGGTAAAGGCTCTGCAGCTGATACGCATATACACTAATCTTTTTAACCATTGCTATCACCAGGCGCCGAATAAAATTCTAGGGCCTACATTGATATATTATCGCATGACTGCAAGGGCTCAAAACGATAGCTTTATATAACCGAACGTAACCCTGCGAGAAAATCCTTATATATTGTGTAACAAACATCTTAACTTCAAATAGCGACGGGATAAGGCAAAATCGGCAGTGACTTATCCCGTCGTTATTATCCATTCCGATCTCCTGCAGATCAGCGGGCAGCCGGTCGCCAGATCATATATGGAGGCTAACAAAAATGGAAACAGTCATTCAAACGACGAACCTGACAAAATTCTACGGCAAGAGCCGCGGGATCAAAGACGTGAATATCACTGTCAATAAGGGCGATATTTTCGGCTTCCTCGGGCCCAACGGGGCGGGCAAAAGCACGACTATTAGGACTATACTGGATTTCATACGGCCGACGGGCGGCAGTGCCAGTGTCTTTGGCCTGGACTGCCAGAAGGACTCAGTAGCGATCAGGAAACGCATTGGCTATATTCCCGGTGACTTCGGCCTGTACGGTAACATGACCGGCTGGAAGTTTCTCAAGTATTTCGGCAGCGTGCGCGGCCGGTATGATGAGGCGAGCGCGAAGAAATATGCACAAACGTTCGACATCTCGCTGGACCGCAAGATGAAGGAATACTCGAGGGGCATGCGCCAGAAAGTGGCGATCATCCAGGCGTTCATGAACAACCCGGACCTGGTGATCATGGACGAGCCGACCAACGGCCTTGACCCGTTGGTGCAGCAAACCTTCATGGACGTACTCATGGAGCAGGCTCATAACGGCACAACGATCTTCATGTCGTCGCACGTGCTCTCCGACGTGGAGAAGGTCTGCAACCGGGTGGCCATCATCAAGGAAGGGTCCATTGTCGCAGAAGAGCAGGTCGAAGCGCTGCGGCAGAAATCCGGTAAAGTCATCGACGTGAAGTTCGCCGTGCCGGTGGATGATTCCATCTTCATGATGGACGGTATCGCGAACGTGACTAAGCCGAACGGCTCCTATAAGCTGACCGTGACCGGCAATATCGAGAACGTACTCAAAGAATTATCATCTCATAAACTGGCGGACATCAGCATTCATCAGATGACGCTGGAAGACGTGTTCATGCACTTCTATGTAAGGGAGAAATAACTATGGCATTCGAGCTATTCAAGCAGTCGGTAAAGGACAAGACCATGGGCGCGGTCATCGTGGCTGTGATCCTGTTTGCCTATATCCTCATGATCGCTACGTTCTATACGCAGGTGGCGTCTATGGGCGACATGTATGCCCAGATCCTTTCGAACCCGTCTTTCAAGGCGTTATTGGGTGACGAGGCCTTATCCGTGACCACCTATGGCGGTTTCGTCGGGATCGAGGTATTGAGCTACATGGGGATCGTGCTCGGCGCGTACATCGCATTCCTGACGGCATCGTTCGTCGCTGGCGAGGTCGAGCAGAAGACCAGCGACATGCTGCTGTCTCTGCCGGTCAGCAGGGAAAACGTGATCATTTCCAGATTCCTTGCGCTGATACCGCTTGTAGCCTTGATCATGCTGGCCATGCTGGCGGCTGTATACGTCGGGGCCTTATACGTTAATGCTACCGTGCAGATCGAATGGTTCGCGATAGCTATGCTATATATGGGTATATTCGTGCTCGCCGTTGCCGCAGCTTCGCTGTTCATCTCGGCACTCATGAGTGACGGCCGTACTGCTGCCTTGATATCCATCGGCGTACTGCTGGCTATGTACCTGATCGAGAATATCGGCTCCATGGTGACGGGCATCGACTGGCTTCGTGCGCTGTCGCTGTTCCACTATCTCAAGCTGAATACGATTGCCGTATCGCACGTAGTCAACTGGACCAACCTGGGCGTACTGGTAGCATTCGCGATCGTATTCCTGGCACTTTCGGTGATCGTGTTCAAGCGCAGGGATATCAATATTTCTTAAACTTTTTTTCTTTTTTCTCAAATAATTACTTTCGGCCAACTCATCCGAAACTGATACTTATAACCTCAGACTATATTAGATTCCCAAAAGTAGGCGGGGTATATCTATGGCAACAAGCGTCGTTTCATCCAAACAAAAGTGGAAGGAGTTCTTCACACGGTACTATAAGAATAATATACAGCAACTGGCCGTGTCTGACGCTAAGACGAAGTCATTGACTGTAGAATTCCCGGATATACTTAAATTTGACTCGCGCCTGTCTGAGGAGTTGATCGTCAATCCAGGAAAAGTCCTTAAAGACGCCGAAGATGCGCTTGCGCTTGTCGATCTCCCCGTAAAGAAGAAAATATCCGCCCACGTGCGGATCATCAAGATACCGAAAAAGACGCAGGTCCGCGACCTGCGAAGTGATCACATTAATTCTTTAGTTTCTATTGAAGGAACGGTCAGAAAGATCACGGATGTTAGGCCGCGCATCATAGTAGCCGCGTTCGAGTGCGCGCGCTGTGGAAACATCCAGTATATCGCCCAGGAAGGCGTGGGAAGGTTCCTGGAGCCGTCCTATTGTGCCTGTAACGAGGAAAAGAAGGGCGTTTTCCGCCTGATGTTCAAAGAGTCCAGCTTCGAGGACTACCAGCGTGTAAAGGTCCAGGAATCGCCGGAAGACCTGAGGGGCGGCGAGCAGCCACAGACGCTGGATATCAATATGAACAACGACCTTGCGGGCATTGTAACGCCTGGCGAACGCCTTGTTGTCAACGGTATCCTGCGATCGATACAAAAAATAAACCGCGACGGCAAAACGATCTATTTTGATATTTACCTCGACTGCATGTCCATCGAGATCGAAGAGCAGGAGTTCGACGAGCTGGAGATCTCTCCGGAGGACGAGGAAGCGATCCTGAAACTATCGAAAGACCCGCGTATCTTAAATAAAATGATCGGATCGATCGCGCCTTCCATCTATGGCTATGAAGAAGTTAAGCAAGCCGTTGCGCTACAGCTATTTTCCGGTGTGGTAAAGAACCTGCCGGACGGCACGCGCATCCGTGGCGACATACACATACTGCTCGTGGGCGATCCTGGTATAGCAAAATCCCAGATCTTACGGTACGTGGTCAACCTGGCCCCCAGAGGTGTATATGCGTCGGGAAAAAGTGCGTCGTCGGCAGGCCTGACTGCGGCCGCAGTTAAGGACGATTTCGATGGTAGCTGGACGCTGGAAGCCGGAGCTCTTGTCCTGGCGGATAAAGGTGTGGCGGCCATCGATGAAATGGATAAGATGAAAACCGAGGACAGAAGCTCTCTGCACGAGGCGATGGAATCCCAGACCATCAGTGTGGCTAAGGCAGGAATCCTGGCCACCCTGAAATGCCGCTGCTCGCTGCTTGGTGCGGCAAACCCGAAACTGGGCAGGTTCGATCCCTTCGATAATATATCGGAGCAGATCAATATGCCGCCATCGTTAATGTCACGTTTTGACCTGATCTTTATCCTACAGGATAAGCCAGAGGAGAAACGGGATAAGAATATTGCGGGGCATATCCTGAAGTCCCACTACGCTGGCGAATTGAACGAACACCAGAAGCACGTCCTGTCCAGCCAGGTCACGGACGAGTCCATAAAGGAAGCCATGGCGTCCATACGGCCGGAGATTGAAGCGGCGCTCTTGCGGAAATATATCGCTTACGCAAAACGTAAGGTGTTTCCCATCATGACTGAAGAGGCGAAGGCACATATCATTAAATTCTACCTGGAGCTGCGTAAACAAGGCGAGGGCGATAACGCGCCGATCGCGGTGACTGCCAGGCAGCTTGAAGGGCTCGTGCGGCTATCTGAAGCTTCAGCTAAGATGCGGCTGAGCGAAAAAGTCACGCCTGAAGATGTGGAAAAAACTATCAGCATTACAATGAGCAGCCTCAAACAGGTGGGCATGGATAACGAGACGGGCAAGCTGGACATCGACATATTGACCGTAGGCGTCGGCCGGTCACAGCGCGAGCGCATCAAGGACCTGAAGAACATCATCATGGATCTATCGGCGGAGTACGGCAATGGCGGTGTGCCCGCGGATAAGATACTGGAAAAAGCAATGGAACATGGCCTGACCAAAGAGAAAGTTGAAAAGGAAATAAAGAAACTAAAGGAAATTGGCGAAATTTTCGAGCCGAAAGTCGGCTATTATAGCCATACGTAATTGTTGCGGGAATAAAATGCCTATCGACAAAAAAGGAAGGTATGCCAGTGTATCTTAAAGTATACAACATCGACAGGGACGTACTAGTGGCAGTGGCGGACGAGGACTGCCTGGGTAAAAAATTTTCAGACGACCGGGTAAGTCTTGACGTATCGAAGGATTTCTACGGGACTAAACATGCGGATTATGGAGAGGTCTTATCCGCGTTAAATGAAGCGACGATAGCGAACATTGTTGGTAAGGAAAGTGTCGCCCTGGCCGTAGAGAACGGTTTCGTGGACTTCGAGGATGTCATCTTTGTAGAAGGCGTACCCCATGCACAAATGGTCATATGCGCTTAAAGCTTAAGACTGACAAATAACAAAACTTTTTTATCATAGTGGCTCTATAAAAAGTATGTTCAACGTATAAATATGGCCTGCGTCAGCGGTTTATATCTATACATATATAGCCCGAACGTACATATAAAAAATATAATAGTAAACATATTTATATAAGAACCATTAATTATTTATTTAATAAGCGCGAACATTATCATACGTGCGAATGGCAGCGATTGAAGGGGCTGCCTTTGGTATTCATAATCAACCATAACAGCTGGTCAGCACTATGGAAATCGACATCCTCAATAAGAAAATCTTGCAGCTACTCCAGAAGGACGGCCGTATCACGTACAAGGACATCACAAAAGAGATGGACCGTGCCGAGTCGACTGTAAGGGAACGCATCGGGTTCATGGAAGAGCAGGGCATCATCGAAGGCTATACTTCGATCATTAATAAGCCCAGAGTAGGCCTCAATTGCAGTGCCATCATATATGCAAAAGTTCCCGCAGCCACACTGGACGAAATGGCAAATAACCTGAAGGCTGTCAACGGAGTTCTGCAGGTCTATCACACTAGCGGCGATAAAAACCTCGCATTCTTCATGGCCGCGAGCGACTACGACGAGCTGAACCGCATTATCAAGAACAAGATCACGCCCCTCGGCGTCCTTGACCTGGAGATATCTATCATCATGAAAGCCGTGCGTGAGATCGCGGAAGTCAACATATTAAGTGTAGAGGAGAAGAACGCCATGGAAGAGAAGAAAAAAGAGCGCGAAGTCATTCTCAGCCAGAAGCCATCGAAGGGCGGAGATCGTAAGCTCGGCGAAGCCCTGAGCGCATCTCTTGAAAACTTCAAGATCCAGGTGTGAAGACACTACACACAAAGATAACCGAGACACTAAACGGTTTATCACGAACCGCACGAGGACTTTGTAATATAAGCCTCATGCGGATGTGTATCTCCTTTTTTTAATATTCATAATGTTAGCTGTGTCTCTGTGGCATCACCCGGCTGTCGGATTCTTATATAAAAAAGACGGCCTCATATGGCCGCCGAAGGCTTTAACAAAACGCACTATTCGTGTTTTTGTGAGTTTCGTATCCTAGGCGCTAGAATCGTCGTTGAGCCTGAGGTTTATGCGTTCCTCGAACTGACTGACAGCTTCTAACATGTCTTTCTGATCCAGCTTCGTGCGGTCTTCGCATAGCGCATTGAGTACTGCCTCACGTACGACGAGGCGCAGGTCGGACCCGGAATAATTCTGTGTCATTTCCGCGAGCTGCTGGATCTCGAACTTGCCCTCGATAGGGGCAAGCACTAATTCAAAGATCTTTTTACGCATATCCACATCGGGGAGCGGGAACATGACGATCTCGTCGAAACGCCTCCATACGGCGTTGTCAAGCAGCTTCGGGTGGTTAGTGGCGCCGATGAGCAGTACGCCATCATTCACGAGGCTGATCTCGTCTATGCACTTCAGCAGCGTATTCACGGCGCGCTTTAGTGCGGCATGTTCGTCGCTCGTCCTCGTCTTCGCGACGAAGTCGAACTCATCGATGAAAAGGATACATGGGCTGAGCTTTTTAGCCAGCTCGAAGACCTTATCGATATTCTTGGAGGTCTCGCCCAGGTACTGTGAAGTGATCATGGAGAGCTTCACCTCCAGGAAGGGCAGGCTGAGCCTCGCTGACATTGCCCGGGCCGTCGAGGTCTTGCCCGTTCCCGGGGGCCCTACGAACAATAGCTTGCCGATCTCGCGCAGCCCGATCTTACGTAAATAGTCACGGTACTGGATCGCCTTGACGATCTTTTCTACCTCGGCTTCCTGGTCGCCGGTCAGGACGATGTCATCAAGCTTCTGTCCGACGTCTTCCGGCGAGACGATGTGCACGAGCTTGAGCATTTCGACTGAATCCGCACCTTCATCTGCGATCGTTTTGCTTAATCCCTCGATCCATTCTTTGCTTGACTCTTTAGAGGGATTCTTCGCCTTTACAGCCTGGTAGTCTACAGTTAATGTGCCATAGTTCTGGTAATAGTAGGCAAGGACCGGGTTCTTGTTGATGCGTGCAGTCACATCCTTCTTTGCGAACCATTTTGTCCCCAGGTCGAGGACCGTGAGCGTGTAGATCGATCCGAACTCATCGAAGTTAACGAATGGAAGCGAGGACATGATATCCTTCGCATTTTCGAGCCCGTAGATCGCCTGAATGTCTGATTCCACGACTTTCAATGGCCTGTTGACTTTCTTCTCTACCGCGTCCCAGTAATGCCTTCGTATGTTGGGGGGCAGGTCATCCTCGTTCAGGTTACTAGAATTGTTATAGATCTCTGCCGTAAGCAGCAGTTCTAATACGTCTAGCACAGCTTCTCCGTTGATATTTGACATATTTATCTTCCATGAATGATATTTTGAATTTAACAGAATCTCTAAATGTATAGTTTATTTAGATAAACTTGGCGGTTTTTTAAGGAAATAATATTTATAATTTACTAGAACTATAAGTTTATTTGGGCATTTATTCTTTCGATTAAAGCATATGCCCCATAAGAATCGACATGTTTTACAGATGAGGCTTGTCTCAAAGCCGCTATTTAGTTTATCATGTATTTTTGTCGACTCTGAATAATATACTCTATAGCCTTATCGGTTTCCGATTTACAGATCAGTTTTTTACCCTGGTAGTTATGTTTATTTAGCTGATCTTCCGTATAATTTACACGTTCATGAAAATAATATTTTTCTAACATATCGCTTAATGATTTAACACCGCTCGCATCGATCGCATGATCATCCATCTCACAGAATGCATGCGCTATACCCTTTTCATCATTTGGGACAGGAATAGGTAAACTTTCATTTATGAGCAAAATACACATCGGATATCCAAACACTTTATGTAATGCTAGCGCAAATACAGCGCAATGCCCGTGTAAGTAATATGTATCATCGGTTTTAGTCATGGCATATACGTTTATTCTCAATTAGCGATTATTCAAATAACGACGTTCCACTTTATAAACTATGATTATCTTCTGTCCAGATATATGCTTGGTTCAGTTATTTCTCAATCCGGATACGTATATGGCCCAATATATTTTGGGCTTAATGCACAATAAAAAAGCTTATGATCTGCATCAAGATGTCCCCGTAAACCACTGCAACGATAAGGCCAAGCGTGATCGGTATGAGGAACGGTATCTTTGGCGTGACCCAGACCTTTGCGGGTATCTTACCTTCGGACTTCCATTTCGTCAGGTTCTTGTAGGTCTTATCATCGACTTCGCCGCCGCCAAAAATCCTCTTTGTTACAAACTGGCCGTTCTCGATGCTATAATTGTGCATCAGGCGAACATGCTTATTCTTCAGGCTCTCCACTTTCATTTTATAGCCGGTGAACGATGCCACCGGGTCAGCTAACAGCTCACCTAATGGTACCCTGACCAGATTCATGATCAATATCGCAACTGGCACGATAAAGTTCAGAACCAGTGCATTACCAAAGATAGTGAAGCTGAATATAAACGAATGGGAGATATCCGAGATCGGCAGGATATGGCCCGGGATAACGAAAACCTGCGGATAGTAGGGGAACATAAGGGCCAGTGCGATCAGTGCCTTTGCATCAGCACCGCCGATCCCCGCCATTCCGATCCATTGGAACATATAATAAATGCCATACATCAATATGAACATGAATCCGAAGCCGACGGCCCAGTTAATGAGGAATGAGGTGTCGTAGCTCAGGAGTGCGAATTCTAATAAGCCAAGTATTAGCCCGAGAGCACCCATCAGGTACCATAAATTATTGGATGCACGCCTGATCTTCCAATCCGTGATGCAAGAATACCCTAAAATGGCAACGCATAGCAATATGCGCACGATATCGATGGCGTTCACGGTCTCCCAGAGCATAGCGAACAAATGGTGTATAACCTATAAATGCTTTTTTACAATGATATAAATTTTGATAAAAAGAGGGAATAACGCTTTATTCCCTTTCCATCTTGATCGACTTGGTGGGGCATTCTTTTGAGCATATGCCACAGCCCTTGCAATAGTCGTAGTCTACGTTTAATTCGCGGTCGATACAGCCTTCTGGGCAGAACAATATACAGTTCCCGCACTTCTTGCACGACGGCTTATCGACGACTGGCTTGAAGGTTCTCCAGGTACCGGTCTTTCCGGCTGCGCCATGCATAGGCCTGGATGCCGGAGTGATCGGCATGTCATCAAGGAACGAATGGCTGTGTTTTTTAACGCCTGGCTTATTTGCTATTGCATGATGTTTTATGGCTGCATCCTTCATACGACCACCTTCTGGTATGCGGCCTTTGCCGCCTCGATATTTCGCTCGTCGCTGAACATATCCCGGATCGCTTGCACGGCCGAGTCCAGCTTAATGATGTCGAGCTTAGCCAGCGCACCGAGAATGGGCGTATTCAGGATCGGATTACCAGCCAGCACCAGCCCTTCCTTTAGTGCAATGTCCGTCACATTCACCGTTGCCACTTTGAATTTTTTATACTTACCGTCTTTCAGCTTTTTCTCATGCTGTGTATTCACAATGAGCAAGCCGCCTGGCCTCAGGCCTTCGGTCACGTCCACCAGGTCCATGATCGAATCGTCCAGCACGACGACTATGTCCGGCTTGTACACTTGGCTGCTGATCTTGATCTCATTGTCTGAGATACGTGCGAATGAAACAATTGGTGCGCCTCTGCGCTCCGCGCCATAGTTAGGGAATGCGGTGCTGTACTTGCCCTCGATGAAAGCCGCCTGCGCCAGCAGCTTTGAAGCCGTGACGCCGCCCTGGCCTCCCCTGGAATGAATGCGTATCTCTAACATTAGTCCACCCCTAGCCAGAACTCGCCTTCAGGCTTCGCCTTCTTCACGATTCGGGCGATCGTCTCGTAGTTCACGTCCTGGCCTCCCAGGCCGGCGATGACGTTGTAGACGGGCACATGGTGGTGGAACCTGATCTCCTGTGCCAGGATACCGCCGGCGCCGAAGGAGCAGTCGCGGTCGAATACGACGACTTGCTTGCCCTCCAGGTTTAATTTCGGGAACGGCCTGAACTGGCGCACTCGCATGGAACCGGCTTTAACGCCTTCCTTACGCAGCAGGTCGACAGCCACTTCCGCTTCGCGCGCCATGGTTCCCATACCAACGATTACTATGTCGGCATCCTCGGTGCGGTATTCCATCACCGGCTCATATTTTCTGCCAAAGCGCTCGGCGAACTCAATCTCGATCAGGCGACATTCGTCGTTCGCCCGAAGCTGCGCGTCGTGCATCGCGTACCTGAACTTAAAATATTCACCGGGTGCCGTGAGGTTCCCGTAAGTGATCGGGTTTGCCGTGTCCATCGCATGCGGCAGGTCAATGGGCGGTATGAAATCGCCCGGGCTCGTGAGTTCCAGCGGCTGTATGGCATGGCTAAGAATGAACCCATCCAGGTTGACCATCGTCGGAAGATTGACCTTTTCCGCGAGCTTGAATGACATTAATACCGTATCGTAAACTTCCTGCACCGTGGCCGCATAGAACTGCAGCCAGCCTGTATCTCGCTGCGACAGTGAGTCCGTGTGCTCAGCCCAGATATTCCACGCGGGACCTACAGCACGGTTGATGTTTGCCATGACGATAGGCAGCCTGGCGCCCGCAGCCCAATGGATCATTTCATGCATGTATAGTAAGCCGTGACTCGACGTGGCGGTGAATGCTCTCGCGCCCGACGACGACGCGCCGATGCACGCGGCCAGCGCCGAATGCTCGCTCTCCACGCGGATATACGATGCGCTCATCTTGCCTGTCTCGACCAGGGAAGCTATGGTCTCGACCACTTCGGTCTGCGGCGTAATAGGATAAGCGGCGACTACTTCGACGTCCGACTCTTTGACGGCGTACGCGACCGCCTGGTTGCCCGTTGCCATCTTTTTCATTGTGTCAGCCCCCTGATACGTTCCATGCCTTCGTCGACCTCTTTCTGTAGCTTTTCTATGTCAACGTTCTTGAATCGGCCCTGCGGCTTCGTGTAGTCCGAAAGCTGCGCTGGCTTTTTCAATGCAGCCAGCGTGGGTGCGTTAACGGTGATCTTGCCATTCTCATACTCGAACAGCGCCCACATACCCGTCTTCACGGCTAATTTACCCAGCTCGACTGACAAAGCTGTATCATATCTCCAGCCCGTCGGACAGGGGCTCAATATGTGTATGAACTTGGTGCCTTCGATGGCCAGTGCTTTTTGGACTTTTTTATAAATGTCTTTAGGATATGATGCGCACGCTGTGGCCATATACACGGGCCTGTGCGCCATAATGATCATGTCAATGTCTTTCTTCGAGTCTTTCCGGCCCATCGGAGTTGTCGTCGTGATGGCCCCATAGGGCGTCGAGCCGCTCTTTTGCATGCCCGTATTAGAATAGGCTTCGTTATCGTAGCAAACGTACAGGATGTTCGCGTTTCTCTCGAAGGCTCCTGACAGGGATTGTATGCCTATGTCCACGGTCCCTCCATCGCCTGCGAATACTATGATATTTTTACCGTGATTTCTTTTGGCAGATGCGATCCCATCTGCAGCCGCAGCCGCAGCTGCAAATGCGATGTTTAAAACAGGTACGCCATATGCCGACCTTGGATACGTGCCCTGGCATACTGTCGAGCAGCATGCCGGATTCACGATGATCGTATTAGGCCCGGCTGCCTTCAGTATGTAACGTAGCGCCAGCATGGCACTACATCCGGCGCAAGCCGTATTGCCCTTAAAAAGGTATTCTTCCTCCGGAATATCGTCCAACATCAAGTTCCACCTGCATTAATTTCATTTGCTGAAAACGATCGATAAATTCGCGAACAATTCAGGAAATATACTATCTTTTTAAGTTATTTATAGCTATTCGAACCGGATTCCCTGACATTGTTTATCGATCATTCTCACGATAGCCATTACCTTTCACTTAATAATTTCATAATATACATACCTTTAGTGGCCTGGTTAAGGCAAGTCTGATCGTTAAATCGACGGATTTTTTAATAAACGCTAAAGCTGAAACTTATTTTACGATATATCTCTCAATTTTTCAATGATCATCCAGTCATATCCCGGGCTATATTCGATTAATATGAGAAGGCCGAGGTGCTCGCAGAATAGTCTATGATCAGCCAGGCAATCTTTAAGCCTCTAATGAACAATATTCGCCAATATTTCGCCCATACTCGGCCCTGATGCACATTTCGGCCTGAATATCGCACGACCGTTCACTCGATATAACGATGTATACAAAATGGTCCCTGGATATTTCCTTAATATATGATAACTAGCTAAAAAAGGGTAATGTTCAGTGATACCTTCTCCGGGAGGCATACTAATAATACAGGTAAATAATAAACCATTGGGATAACTAACCACTATTCATGGCTTATTTGTGAATTGGTGGACGATATATTAATATATATTTAATATAAGGTCATACATACGGTGTTTTATAGTAACCAACCGATAGCGGGCATGATAAGATTAAATAACTTGCTATAGCTATTATCACGGCAAATAAGTCTGTTTTACGCCTTATTTTAACGTTACGTGGGTATTTTACAAATAAATATCAAGTAAATATTATGTCACCTGACATTAGACTTTCAAATATTATTATCGCCGGATATCGCCGGAAGTATGACGGCAAGCATGATAGAACATCGTCCAGATTTGCGATATAGAAAAGAATGAACGAAGGGTAATAGGTCCATGAACCAGAATATAAAATTACGAAAGGCCATCGAGATAGACTCGAACGATCCCGAAGATCGCCTACGATATGCGCAATTGCTGGAAGGAGCGGGAATGCTGCATGACGCCGAACAAGAGTACAAGGCAGCCAGCGAGGTGAAACCTGACTCCGCTGACATATATGTACAATATGGCAACCTTCTAAAAAGGATATGCAAATACGATGAAGCGGAAAAACAATATTGTAAAGCTATCACCATAAATCCCGGCAATTTTTACGCGCACTTCAGCTATGCAGTCCTACTTGAAGAGCAAAAGCGCTTCGGAGAAGCCGAAGACGAGTACATCAGGGCTGCGGGCGCACAGGATTCCAGAGCCACCACATGACCATTTCGACATAGGGGAAATAAAACCGCCTCTTAGCACATGGGCATGGCGGAATAGAATACAGATACGCAGGATTATCGGCACATGATCATTATCTCCATATGCTAATTCTAGTGATACTGTTTTTAAGCCCGTAAACGGAGTTGATGATGTGGGGTGGATCATGCCATTAATAACGGTCTATACACAGTCGACATGCGGCTATTGCAATGAGCTTAAGGATTATTTGAAGAAACGCAATATCGAGTTCGTGGAGAAAGACATCTCAAAGGATAAAGAAGCATGGAACGAGCTCGTGAATAAGTACAAAGCAAGAGCGACTCCTCTGTTAGTTTACGGCGATAAACAACTGCTGGGCTTCAACCCGGACGAGCTGGATGCGCTTCTCAAGGCAGAAGAGGTTCAAGTAAAATGATCGTCAGGGGGAAATAAGTGGATCTTTCACTTCGCCGCCCAAATATGATAAGAGGTTGCGGGCGCATATTCCATATGCCTCGATTACCGTCTCTTTGCTTATCCCCGGCACGCCGCATGATACGATATGCATGTTTTTCGTTGCCATCGTTACTTTCGTTGCATCGGAATCCCGATAAGGGTAGGATGCAATGATATTTTTTGAGTCCGTCAGAATGACCTGGTTACATTTTAGCAGGATAGGCTCTTTCATTCCGATCCCCTGGAACGATTCTCCGTCCAGCGCGAACCGCATGGTCAGACGGCCTTCCAGCATATCCGCGTCGAACGCGGCGATTGGTACGCCGCTCAATGCGGACGCAAGGTTATAGGCATCCACGGCAGTGTTGATCGTGGGTAATTGCTTATTGGCCAGGATACGCCTCACCAGCGCCTCGGACGCCGGCCTGGTCTTCGTCGGATCGATGCCGACGCTCCAGAAAAAGTCTCTGTATGCCCGGAAACCCGGGTCATCCTTAACGTTTTCCAGCGTGAAACGTGATCTGATCAAGCCTGACACTTCATTTTTATAAACGTCAAGCGCCGGGCTTAGCGGCTCGATACGTATAGCCTTGACATCTCCCTCCGCCACGCAGATGCCGGGGAATTTTTCTAATACTTCACGGCTGAATTCCATGAGCGATCACATAACGTATTGGCGAGGGATAAAAAATAACTCTTACGCTCATTTATAGATCTCATCGTATTTCTGGTACAGTATGAATACTACAATGGGCAGGGGCGCTTTTTCAACGGCCTCCGTATAGATGAGCCTGGCACGCACGCCGTTGTTATAAAGTGGTAAAAAGTTCTTGGATAGGACGAAATTCAAATAGTCATCCCACGAGTCTTCCATGTGCTCGGCTTCCTTGCAGAATCTGCAGTACTCGATGTAAGCACTGACCAGCGCATAGTTAATCTCTTCGTGCGTGTTCTGTAAATACTCCTGGCCGATGACATTCGCGACATCCTCTGAAATTATAGTGACACACCCGTATCGCACGTCCCCCACGTCGTAGACTTTACCGACCGCATAGCACCTCGCGTCTATGTTGTTCTCCACTGTGAACATGGCGCACACGTCGATGAGAAGTTGTTGATCGTTCACCAGGCTGGCGATACTGTCCTTCGCGTCGTCGTCACTGATGCTACCGTCCTTAAGCTCGCTTAAATAAGATTCTAGCGGGTGAGACATGAAACCTCTATTGTTAATTCTGCCGTCATTCCTAAATAGTTTCCAGTACGCGAAAACCATATAAAAAATCCTTTATACCTAAGCGGTAATGCTAGTAATTACATCATGGCGCTTAAAGGCTTGTTAACAGTGCGGACGACGATCATCGCCATATGGGCGATATCCATCATAGCGGCACTATTGCTGGTCGGCCCTGATCGCCTGGTCCATATTTACAGTACTATACGGCCGGGAGACATACGCCGTACGGTTCTTTCTTTTGGAGCACTTTCGCCGGCAGCCTTCATTATGATAAATATCCTCCGGCCGTTCACCTTCCTTCCCGTGACGCCGTTCACCATTGCCGGTGGCTTTATCTTCGGGCATTTCTATGGATTACTGCTGTCACTGATCGGGACCATGCTGAGCGCCGTGCTGACTTTCTCCATGTCCCGCTACCTGTTCAGGGACAGGATCAAGCGATGGCTCAAGGGACGATATGACGGCGTGGACAAAGGGCTCGAGAGCAGCGGTATATTCATGATCGCAGCGGCGCGAGTCATACCGGTCATACCGTTCGACGCGGTCAGCTATATTGCCGGCATATCGAATATCTCGTTCATAGATTACCTGATCGGAAGCCTGATCGGCGAATTCCCCGGCGCGTTCATACTGACCATGCTGGGCAGCAACCTCAGCCAGATCGGCACGCCTATCTTTTATCTCAGCCTGGTGCTCTTCATCCTGCTGATGGCAGTCCCGGAAATATTCAAGCGTATCGTTCATTACCGGGCTAGCAAGTATAAAAAATGACAAAAGGTTTTGCTTATATCAATGGTTTTAAATCCTTGTTACGATAAATCATAATAATGGAAATTGGTGAACCTCATGGCCCTTCGCTTATACAATACGCTCACTTCCAGGGTTGAGGACTTTGTGCCGCTTAACGACAAAATCGTAAAAATGTATGTCTGCGGCCCGACAGTCTATGATTATTGTCACATGGGCCATGCGCGTGCATACGTGGTTTTCGATACATTACGTCGCTACCTGCTATATATGGGCTATAAAGTCACCTATGTGCAAAATTTTACGGACGTCGATGATAAAATAATACGTCGTGCGGGCGAGAAAGGTGTCGCGCCTATCGAGCTTGCAAATAAGTTCATCGACGCCTATTTCGAGGATATGGACCGGCTCAACGTCATGAGAGCGGATGTCCACCCCCGCGTAAGTCAAAATATACCTGAGATCATAGCGATGGTCTCAAAGCTAATAGAATCCGGCCATGCATACGTATCCGAAGGAAGCGTTTACTTTAGCATAGACAGTGTGAAGGAGAAAGTCGGGGCTTTATCTCACCAGCCCTATGAATCGTTAAAAAAAGGCGCCAGAGTCGAGATCGACGAGCGCAAGCGTAATCCGATGGACTTCGTGCTATGGAAAGCCTCAAAGCCCGGCGAAAGCATCGACTGGGACAGCCCATGGGGCAAAGGCAGGCCAGGATGGCATATCGAGTGTTCCGCTATGGCGATAAAAAATCTGGGCGTGAACATCGACATCCACGGTGGCGGCATGGATCTAATATTTCCACATCACGAGTCCGAGATCATGCAGACTGAGGCGTATACTGGTAAGCCTCCCTTCGCCAAATACTGGGTCCACAATGGCTTTTTAATGATCAATAAAGAAAAGATGTCCAAGTCGCTGGGAAACTTTTTCCTCGTGCGGGACGTGCTTAAAAAATTTTCGCCCGACGCGCTCCGCTTTTTTATCCTCAACACGGATTACCAGAGCCCGCTTGATTTTAGCGACGCCGCCCTGGATGAGGCACAGCGCAGCCTGGAGCGCATCAGGAATACCGTATATGAATTGGAAAACCGAATAAAGTCGCCCCTAGCCGAAGCAAAACCCCCGGGAAGCATCGACGAGCGCCTCAGGATAAGCCTCGATAAGTTCGAGTACGCCATGAACGATAATTTACATACACGAGAAGCCATAGCCGAGATATTCGAACTTTCGAGAGAGGTTAACAAGTGGCTAGCCGAAGGCGACCTGCCCGCCGCGGAGTGGCAAAAAGTGCTGGACCTATACGCTACATACTCACAGGTCCTGGGCATACGCTGGACAAAGGAGTCCGAAGGGAAGCTGGAATCTGAATTATTACAGGTGATCGTGGACATCAGGAATGCCGTCCGCAAAAAGAAGGACTTCGAGACCTCCGACCTGATCCGAAACCGGCTTAAGGAGCTTGGTATCACGATCGAGGACAGTAAGGAAGGGACCAAGATCAAACGCATATGATCCCGCATATTTCCCTTATAGATCTTCGAGGACTAAGCCTCTTAATCTCCGTGCGCTTACTAAAGCAAGGATTTTATATCTTTTACACTTATATGTAGAGGATGTCTTCTCAGAGAAAGATGACGCGCCACGTGCAGATCGGCCTATCGCGCAGCGATAAGGCTAAATTGCTCACGGCTAAAGGCCTTTACGGGGAAGCGCTGACGGAATTACAGACCGCGCTGACATCATTTAAAAAAGAAAATAAGGACGGAGCCTGGGATGCTACCATGTCAGGCATCTTCAATAATATCGGCCTCGTACACATCTTTTTACAGCATTATAAGGATGCGGAAGAAGCTTTTCTAAACGCTAAAGAGATCAAAGAGCGCATAGGCGATAAACGCTCATTGACCGGGACACTGATCGGCCTGTCGGACGCCTATCGCTGCCTTTGCCAGTTCGAAGAGTCCCAGGCATGCCTGGAAGAAGCCATGGAAATATCACTTGATCTGAAGGATGATCACCTGTCTCACCTGATCACGGCGAGCATCGACGCCGTGGAGCGCTCGAAGAATAATCTGCCGTCGACGAGCTTTGTGCCCGTCGACTTCGATGAGCTTTACCTGTCGCGGCCAGTGTCAAAGCTATCCCTGGCGGTGGACCGTGTGACGATCGAGGCAAGCAAATCCGGCATGGTCAAGGTCAGTATTGCCATGGGATTCCCGGAGCTTCAAAAGGACATCGAGGGTACCGAGGGAAAAAAGAAGGCGCCACTACTGCCTTGCATGGCAGTACTGTTCCCGGACAGCGTGGAGGGGAACGTGACCGGGTTCGAAGTGTCGAACGAGGAGGAGCATACAGTTCCGTCTTCCATCGACCCATTTAACGGCATCATATACTCGCCTGACTCATATCACCGTTGTGGGCCGTTGCCTCTTCCGTCATGTAAGCGTTTCATCTATACCTGCGGTATCGGATATATATTCAAGTGGAAAGTGACGGCAAACGGCTGGTATCAGGCGGACTTGAAACTAGACGTGAAGGATGCGGAGAACGGGTTTAAGCTAGACATCGTACTTCCGTTCGGGGCGGTCAGGGTCAAAGAGATCGTGATCAAGGCGAAAAAGCCGCTGGAATACGGCATCACTAAAGTGAAAGCGGGTAATTTCTATCGGTCCCGGGAGCTAGTCGCAAGCCCCTCAAAAGTAAAGTTCACGACAGAGGAGACGTTGTACGAGGACAGCCTGTCCGGCAAGGATAGTGTCAGGCCCGGAGTAAAGCTCCAGTACGGCGTTTTATCATTTGATTTCAGGCAGTAACGCCAAATCTGTCGCCCCGGCCATAAAATTCGCGCTAAACATGCACAGCGTTCAAAAACCGGAATGATCATTTCTCATTAATGGATAAAGCCCATATTGGGGCAGCATTTCGGGATCATATACCATGGCTGAAAGACATAAAACGAGCCGGAAAGAAAAGCCTGCCGGATTAAAGAAAGAAGCTGTAAGAGAGATCACTCCGCCAAGGGAGGAGCTGGGTACTTCAGACGAGATCGTCATGAGTGGCAAGGTCTATTATGCACAGGAAAAAAGCATCTGGGAAGAAAGTGCCGATCGACAGTACATTGCCACGCCGGAAGACAAAAAAGACCTGCAGCACGGCATTGTTACCTGGGTGGATGCGGCGACCTCTGATACGGGAGAGAACGAGGAGATCGACAGGAGGCTTGAGCATATCTTAAAACACAGGAAAAAGCAGCCCCCTGAATATGACCTGTAGGTGTTCATATGCCTGAAAAGCATGAGAAAAAAGAGCAGGAAGATAAGAAAAAGAAGCGAAAGAACACACAGGTCTATAACGTAGAGCCTGCCGAAAAGCCGGTAGAAGGGCCGACAGGGAATAAGACCTTTGAAGTATGATACAGGAGATACTGCATGCCGCATGAAAAACTCAGTAAAAGACGCGAAGAAGAACAGATGAAAAAGAGGAAAGAGGCGGAGCGAGGCAACGCCGAACAGGATGAAGGCTCGCCGAAGGAGACTGAAGGTAACCGGCCTTTCAGGACCAATCCGCCGGGGCCGTACTGATATTATTTTTATGTGAGAAGCAATTTTTAATAGTGAATAGTATATTTAAAAACGGGCATTACACAAGGTTTATACTGTTTTGAAACCCTATCCTTCTGTAATTTGATGGAGGAATCTCATTGAAGATATCTGCATTTACTGTCGACGGCATCCCCATGATACAGAAAGACGATGACCTTGCGGCCATTGTCGCCGCCCATACGGACATACAGGATCATGACATCGTCGTGATCGCGTCGACGATCGTCGCTAAAGCGGAAGCGCGCAGGCATCTTTTAAGCGAGGTCACACCGACTCCGAAAGCGGAAGAGCTGGCTATATTGAACAACGAGGATCCCAGGTTCATACAGTTTGTACTGAACAATAGTACAAAGATCCTGATGAAACACCCGCTGCTGGTGCAGACGGTCTATGGGAACATTTGTATCAATGCGGGCATCGACCGCTCTAACACGGAAACAGGCTATATTCTTTTACTGCCGGAGGACTCAGACACGACCGCCCGCAAGCTGAGAGACAGGTTCAAGGAATTGACGGGTAAGAAAGTCGCAGTGATCATCACAGATACCAATGGACGATCGTTCCGAGACGGCCAGATGGGCGTGGCTGTAGGATGTGCGGGCATCGCGGCTATGCACGACCGTCGCGGAGACGTAGACCTTTACGGCCACGAGCTCAAGATCACGATACAAGGTATCACAGACGAAGTCGCCGCGTGCGCCAACATGATCATGGGTGAGGCAAACGAAGGCACTCCCGTAGCGATCATCCGGGGCTACAAATACCTGGAGAACGATGACGGTATCAAGGTCGCATTCCGGCCGGACGAGACGGATTATGTGAAGAAGGCGCTGCTTGAAATGCTCGAGCGTGAGGAAAAAGAACAGCTAGCAGATAAGAACCTGGTAAAAAAGACAAAGTCGCATGCCTGATCAGGCATTGTCGCTGAAATCATCCAGGCTGTTGAGCGGTATTCCCCGCTCGATCTTTTTTCTTTCCTTTCTGACTTCAGGGCTGATATAAGAATATTTTGCCGGCAGCATCTTCTTTGCATACTTTTTATTGCGCCGGTTCTCGATGGATTGCGAGTCATAGAATGTGTCCCATATCGCATTATCCACAGACGGGATCTTACCTAAAAGCCTCTCGGCCTCTTCTTTTGATATGCTCACGATCTCTTTCTGGTATCCGAGACGGCATGCGTTAACGATGTAATAGCTCGTATGGCATTTTACGACGGTAGCTCTATCGTCGTTCCGCCGAGCCGCCCATTCCATGTACAGATCCTGTACGTCGTGCTCGGGGTAAATTTCTACGTACATCAGGTCCCCGGCCGGTCTGAGCCGTGTGTGGGCTTTCATTCGCTCTAATTCACCGCCCACTTCTCGGTACATGTGATAGTAGCGCTTTGCTGCGGTATCTTTATGCGCCAGGATCACGGTCAGGTTCGGATAATAATATGATAGCAGCTTTACCAGGTCGTCCGGCACGCATTTGTTATGCCGTAGCGCGTGGCTAAGGTATAACCCGAGCGATACCGGTCGCTGTGCGCGTCCGCAGGTCGGGGTTTTCACCAGCAGGGACGCCTTAATGTGGAATGGCACGTTCTTCACGACATCGTCGATGTTCACAACGGCCTCGCCATGGTATTGCGAAAGCTTTTGCTTGAGGTCTTTATTATCCTTACCACAGACAGCGGTAGCCCAGGGGTTCGCCTTGAGCGCGATAGCCGCCCTTATGACGCCGTCGACATTCTTTAGATATCCGATGATCATGATACAAACGCCTCCAGGTTCAATTGAACGCGATTTTTCACCTTGATATACGGCCGCGCCCTCTTCAGGACGACGCCGATATTAGATAGCTGCACGTAGTCCTCGATAGGCCTGCTCTGTACGATACGGCGAGCCGTCACGGGGCCGATGCCCGGGACTAATAATAATTCTTCGAATGATGCTTCGTTCACGTCGACAGGGAACATGTCCCTGTTCGTCCTGGCCAGTGCTACTTTTGGATCCTCATCCAGCAGGAACCCGTTATCATTCAGCACATCGTCCAGGTCTTTAGCGCGGAGGCCGTAATCCTTTAGCAAGTAAGATACCTGATATAGCCGTATCTCCCGCCAGAGCGGCGAAGGATCATTTTTAGAGAGCGGCGTGCCCGGGACCGGGTCGAAACTCATGAAATATGGCCTGCGCAGCCCGTAATTTGCCTTAAAATTATCGATCGTATGGATGATCTCGCTGTCGGGCTCGCCCGACGCACCGACGACGAACTGCGTATCGTTTGCACCGACTATTCCCTCTCCGTATCGTACTTCGGAGCGGCGCTTTTTCACGAACTCGTGCGTCCAGTCCATGCGCCTTAAAATGTCATTGTTATAATCGAAATTAGGGCAGAGCTCAGAGTACCGGGAGCCTGACGTCGTTTCCGCGTTCACGCCGAACTTGTTGGCGTATAAGGAGACTTCCCGCAGCATATCCCTCGGCACGCCGGGCATGAGGCGCACGTGGATATATCCCTTAAATCCCTGGCTGCGCAAGAGCTTGATCACGTCAAGCTGTTTTTCTGTCGTGTGCTCCGGATCGCCTACGATCCCGGAGGACAGAAACAGCCCTTCGATCGCGTTCCTCCGGTAAAAGTCCCACGTGATCTTCGCGATCTCTTCCGGCGCGAGCGACGCCCTGGTCACTTCGCGTCCGCACCTGTTCGGGCAATACAGGCACTCTCCGCTGCATTTGTTGGTCATCAGCGTCTTGTAGAGCTGAATGCACCGGCCGTCCGGGGTAAAGGTATGGCACGTCGTCGTCTGGTTACAGCTATCGTACTTCGTGCCCTCGGATAGTATCTTTATGCGGTCGCTCAGCGAGAAGTATTTCTCACTCATCAAGAAAAAGAGGTCCGGCAGGTTATTTAACGAGGGACCAAGAGCGTGCTGAAACTTTTTACAGGGAGATGCCTATCAGCTTTAATATTATGACGCACGCGGCGCCAGGCACGCCTCCGGCGATGCATACCAACAACGTCAACGCATCATACGGGATCAGCATATTAAAAAAATAATTCGCGATCAGCAATATAACGATACCACCGATGGCGTTCAATATTAGTGCAGCCGCTGTTTTAATCATGAATTTAAAAAGCGCAAATAATACTGCTAAACCTATAAGCAGGACAACGATGACTACGGCAATCTCGATTATCATATCCAATACAATCCCTCATGACTATAATGGGCCAATCGCTTATATTTTTATGGCTGTCAGAAAAACTGCCCGAGGGTGCCCTGCACGCTGCTGCCTTTTAATTCATCCTCGCCGTGGCCGAAATACCCGAGTATGCGCAGCGCCGTCGGAATTAGTTGTTTCTCGATATAATAGTCCGAGTCCAGTTCGTATGATCGGTCTTTTGCGTATAGCATGCCGTCCTTGAACTTCTGGAACATGTCGACCGGATACGCCCGGTCACTTAATATACCCTTATCCTTCACGATCACGTAGCTGATCTTGTTGCCGACCGATGCCGACAGGTCCAGCGCTTTAGCCTTTTCCGCCGCGTGTACGTGTGCCTGTGCGCTCTCATAGCTTGAAGCGCTCTTGGTCAGCGTCTTGTGGATGATCAGCTTACTCAGCGGCACTTTACCTTCCCTTACCAGGGCGATCGTGTCCTTGACGAACCTGACTGCCTTCTCGGGGTTCTCCTCCTCGAGGATGATGCGGATCACTTCGGATTGCAGCTCTTTCGCCAGGTCGCACCAGTCGCCTCTGCGTACTTCAAGGCCACGTACGACGATCTCGCCTTTCATGGTGAGTCCCGCATAGCGTTTCTTAGACTCGGTGAAGAAAATTATCTTATAAGTATTATCGATATCCATGTCCAGCGGTAGCTCGGCTTTTACCTTTTTGATGAATTCCTTGATGGTCTTCTGCAGGTCTCCGCCATCTTTCATCGATACGAATAGCGAATCCGTGTCGCCGTAGAGCACTTCCATGCCCATCTCACGGGCGAAGTCGCTAGCCTTTTTAATGAAATACCGGCCCCATGCGGACGTAGCTTCAGCACACTCTCTGCGATACCATTTCGCCTGCGACCAGCCAGTGTAGCCGTAGAATGCATTTGTCAGGATCTTTATTGTCTTCTGCCTGATGTCAAGCATCTTGTATTCCTTATCCTTTTTATCCAGTAGCGCCAGCTTCTTTTTAAGCGCGCTTCTATGGGTCACGAGTGAGCGAAGGATACGCGTGAAGAAGCCTTCCGGCTCTTTTTTAAAGCAATGGCCCACTTCGGGTGCCGGCGGGTTGCATTCTGCGCCACAGTCCTTGCAGACAGTATCCGGCGAAATATTATAGGCGATCATGATCGACGGGTACATGGCAGAAAAGTCGAGTGATGCTACGTTCTTATGCAGCCCGTTGACCGGCTCGAACACAAACCCGCCCAGGTATGTCTCGGATTCTCCTCCCCTGGACGGTACCAGCTCGCCATACTCATAGGCGACATAGGCAAGATACACTTCAACCTGTCTTCCGCGCCCCATCTTCGATACGTTGTCGACAGGCTCGTGGACCATGCGGGCGAATTCATACTGTAGAGGTAATAGTTCGCCGGCCAGCCCGTAGGTGCTGGTCACGTCATCCTCGGCGTACTGTATTAGCTCTTCTCGTTTCTTCGGGTCTTCCCAGTATTGATATATCTCTGCACCGGGGATGTTCACGCGCCCGTCTTTTTTCATGACACCCAAAAAGTCTGCCACGTTGTCGAGCGTTTTGATCTTGACGCCGTCCACGTCCCTCGCGGCTATATGATATAGATCAACGTTTAGGCGGCCGATCAGCTTGACTTTCTTCTGTATGCCGCCCTTTCCGAACATAGGGGACGTGCCGTCCCGGCATACGTTCAGCTTTAGTTTATTTTTCTTAGCGCGCTCGTTCAAATATGGCCAGTCAAAAGAATCCTGGTTATATCCGACGATCATATCCGGATCATATTCATTTACATAATGGATGAATTCCTTGATGATCTCTTTGTCTTCTTCGTCACGTGCTTTCAGTACTTTCGTCTCTTTATTAGTCTTAATAGAAATGATAATGATGGGATCTTTCTTCGCGTCCGGCATACCACGGGGGTTTAACATCTCGCAGTCGAAGGCCAGGATCTTTATTTTCGGCTCGTCTTCCCTGGCAAAACCTTTCGGGCTTTTACATATCATGCCCAGGCTGGCATATGAGACCGACACCGTTTCGCCCTCCGCCTCGATCCCGCCCATAGGTATCAGGCGCTTATCGATAATATAGCGCATACCGAAAAGGATGTCGGCTTCACGGACGTCGCCGAATTTGAGGGCGGTCTCGCGCAAGTGAGGAACGTCCCTCGGAAGCCTGGTGAAAATGCGGTAGCATTTCATGGGCACGCCGAAATTTTTTCGGTCGACTATGTCGACGCGTACTGGCTTGATCAGCTCGCCGCCCACCTCTTCCATCATATTCTCAAGCGAGCTGATGGGCACGTCACCATAGGGCACTAAGTAAAAATAAGGCTCGAAGGAGTTGTCGAAGATCACGGCGCTATTGCCCGCGTCATCCACGCACCACATCCTGATGATGGGCCTGTCGTTCTCCACGATATAGTCGACGTCCAGCAGCCAGCCTCTAAATTTCATTAATATAAAATCGACGCCTGAGATTAAAAACTTCTCGTAGTATATTGAAAGTAATAGTAGTACGAATCATAAAACTCTTCAACGTTTTATAAACAAAAACGGTTGAATACAATTTCCTATATCTATAAGTAATAAATTTCGATAAAACAGAAAGTTGCAGTTACATGCGCTAATAACTGCGTTCATACCGTGGGGTGATATCGTTTACTATTGGAGATTGGCAACCCTGGGTACATCGTATATTGTATGGATTGCAAAAGCGCAGGTAGGATACACTGCGGCGTACATGGCAAAGTACATTACAAAAAATCTAACAACTGCGCCCTTTAGAAAAGGTGAAAGATGATATGGCATGTCAAAAGGCATGCGAGAAACATAGCCACTAATAAAATCAAGTATAGATGAGCTGGATAAACCTCGCTACGAGTTCATATATAAACCGGACAATAGTAACATTTTGAAAAAGGCAATAGGAGAACTACATGAGTCTCCGAAAAACCATCGTAAAAAGAAAGATCAATTTGGTGGATTCTTCTAATTAAACGGATGTAAGAGGATAAGATAGCTTTGAACCGATTTGGTATGGTGCGGGGGACGAGATTAAAGGGTTCTGTCAAGTCTGCGGTATCTGGACTTTTCTACAAGCAAGTCTCGTTAAATATGTTTCGTCATGTATCGAAGACATGACAGAACATATAATTGAATGAAGAATAATACTCGTGTCTCATCGAAGTCCTAGCAACCGTCAATCTTATTAAGGCACACTTTAAATGTTGAAGCTATGATGAAAGACGATACCAACCACGAAAAATCGCCTTCCCAGCTTATCGATGAAAGAATTGCAGAACTCAAAGACTGGCGAGGGGACACGCTTCACCACATCCGCGACCTCATCAAAGAAGCAGATCCATCAATAACGGAGGAATGGAAATGGGTAAAACCCTCCAACCCTGGAACTCCGGGCTGGTCTCACAATGGGCTTGTCTGCACGGGTGAGTCATACAAGGATCACGTGAAACTTACATTCGCCAAGGGCGCTTCCCTCAAGGACCCCAAGGGTCTCTTCAATCAAGACGGGACTGTGCGGCGTGCTATCGATATATATCAAGGTGAAGCGATTGATGATTCGGCCTTTAAGGACCTCATCCGCGCAGCGGTCAGCCTAAACTTGTCTGCAAAGAAGAAGTGAATGGTCCAGGGAGAATTGACCAAGATCACAGCAGCAACCGCGAATGGGTACTTGTGGTAAAGGACATTCTCGGAAGCGTCCTTACCAAAGCTCGGAATCTGGCCTCCTAATAACTGTATCCCCTCGCATATCATGGGAACGATTTAATTTGAACAAAATAATTTTTTTTTAAAAATGGGATAGCTTTGTATTATTTGGTATGGTGCGTGGATCACTTTTAGGATTGATATATACTAATTAATAATATTATAAGCCTTCAGTGTTTATAGTATAGTTCAGCCTCTAAATTTCATTAATATAAAATCTACGCCTGAGATTAAAAACTTCTCGTAGTGCATTGAAAGTAATTGTCCTATAAATCGTAAAACTCTTCAACGCTTTTTCTTATAAAAATCAGCTAATAGTAATTACTTATCGACGGCTGACAGTATGACCACGGGACTGGCGCCCTTTCGTAAAATCCTCGGCGACACGGGCTTCCGGGGCCTGATAGGGTGTCTCTCGGAGATCTAAAATGAGACTGGGCCGTACGATTTCCACAGCTATATACCAGCAGTATGAGAAAAATTAAAAAGAGGTGACTACGCAGCGCGTCTCTCTGCAACCCTTTCCTTAACCATGTAACGGTGGACGGCCATAAAACCTATGGTCAGCAACGCCAGTAATTTCTTCTTATCCACGTCGGAAAAGTCCCTGTCGATGCCATTCTCTTTGATGATCTCCCTGATCGTCGAATCCGGCAGAGCCTTGTCCCCGCTCATAACTGCCCCCAGTTTGTTCTTCACGTAGGCAGCAGCCAGGAACTTCGCTAATTCCGGCCTGTCCTTAATGATGCCAATCGCCATCAATTTTTTAAGAGCCTCGGCAGAATCGCCTGATAGCGGTAAATCGATCTCTTTAACATCTATACCATGCTCATCAAGCTTGGCATCCCTGATAGTTTCTCTAATCCCCATATTTAACCTCCCGAATATTAGTTATTAAAAGACCAGAAAACGTACTTCATGATAATCTGCTCTGAATAAAAAAATAAACACCTTGCGGAAGGTAACGCGCATTCATCGAATATAGGAAGTCGTTCTTCCATTTCATGAGAATAGTATCGCACAGTGATATGCGTTTAATACGCCTACACGTTTTTATTATACAAGTCCCTCGTCCTCCTCAGTCGATGAATTTGTTTTTGGCGGGTTTGTAGATCCGCCAGTTAATATCGCTATGAAAATACGGCAATCCTAAAATGACGAATGGGCTATCAGACTACCTACGTCTGGGTGATAGCATCGGGGAGATGATACGTCGTCTAGATCAAATACTAGGACTAGACGTCTAAGCCCACTTCCACCGATTTTATTCGCTATACTGTTTTTTTAATATTTTGTGCTGTCGTTTTTTTACCCACTTCATGTATAGCATGCTAATAACCACGAACACGACCAGGTATGGGATAAATACAGGCAGGGCCTTCTCCAGTGAAAAATTAAGGACGGCGATAATGAATGCTAGTCCAGGATGACGGGCGGCGCTTTCCAGAGCCAGGGTCGTTCGTTCCTCGAGCTGGCGGGGTGCCAGGAAGTAGCCGATCCCCAGGGCAATGAAGATCGTTAAAGCAATGGCCGAATACGAACGAAGGTCCATCTGCAGAAGGAAATTGTATCCCATTAATAATATTATGACGATCGGGAGGGAATTTATAGCCTGGCCGATATATGCTAGCGGCTTACGTATAGCTATTGCAACTCGTGGGAACACGGCGAGGAAGAACATTCCAAGCAGGAGTGGAAGGACTAAAGAGGTGCCAACTTGTTCGGCGATCACATAGGGATGAACGCTTGCCTGGAAATTTAGCGCGGCCGCTAGAAGGATCAGGGTTACTGGCGTTGTAATGATCGAAAGCACCCCCAAAGTCAGGTGGAGGCAGGTGACGTAAGCCAGCTTGCCTCCGGCCTTGGGTATACTTACGAGCATCTGTGGGGCTGCCGGGCATGCTGCCAAGATTATTAGGCCGACTGCTACGGCGGGGGAGGGTCTGACCAGAAGAATGATCATCAGGGCCGCGATCGGTACAAGAACGACTACAGCTACGAGCGACTTAAGTAGCAAGTCGGGGTGCTCTCTGAAAAATGACAGATGACGAAGGGGGATATCAAGCCCCTGGGCGAATGTGAGGATAATCGTGCCAGCAATTAAGCCGAATTCGATGGTCCACCGGATCAGTTCATGCATGACACATTCATACTTCGCATTTTTCCATGTTAAAGAATAGCTATTGAAATGTAATACGATTCGATAAATTAACATGATAAATGACGATTAGGATTTTACTAAACCAGGCCAGCATTCGACTGCTCGTTTAGATATTAAAGGACCGAATACAGGATACTAACCGCTATTTTCTTTAAAAAACATTATCAATATATTATTATCAAATTATCAATATTAATATGAATATAATTAACCTATAACCTGTAATTAAATGGCGGATTAACCACATTGCCGAGATCGGCTGTGGCGCCCCCAAAATCATGGGACGAGTTCGTGCTGCATAGCGAACGAAGGAGGGAAATGATGAAGACCAGTATGAAACAGAATGATACGACGGGCCGGCTCACTAAGAAGTCAGGCAAGGGCCTCAGCGACGGGGTCATCTCCGAGTTATCGGCGTTCTTCACCGTCAAGACGGGCCATGAGGAGGAGTTGCGCGCGGCGCTTCGGCGGTTTGCGGGAAATCTACACAGTATCGACCCAAAGGAAATCCAGCGGGTCGGTCTACGGGACACGCGGCACGTGATCTTCAATGACGGTCGGCAGCTCGTGTGGATCACTGCCTTCGAGAGCGACTGGGACCCGTACATCGATGACGCCCTGCAGCTCATAAACATCGAAAATTTCCTGGACTGGATGCAGCACACCGTCGAGGGCGACAAAGTCGTGGAGTGGGTAAAGTCTGCCGGTGGCGTCGAGAAATTCGACCTGAAAGACCCCGATATCAAGGATACTGTTAAACGGGCCAGCGCCCAGCTCAAGGCAATCCTCCAGTCGGTACAGATCCAGGCGTCCACGTACTACAACTCCCTGAGCGGTCTCACGATGCCGGAGATCATTAAGGCCCAGCGTCTGTCACAGGCCTTCCAGCAGGTGCTCGATGACCCCGCCGCCGAGGAAGCTCTCCAACATCCGGCCCTTAAGCCGCTGCTGGAGCAGGCGGCCTACTGACCCGGAGGCAAGAGTCGACCCATGTCAGACCATTTCTCCGGACCTCGGGCGATCGCGAATCCCGCTTGCGACATCTGTGACCTCTATGCGTTCCCCAGCCCTGAGCACCCTGGCTACCTCGTGCTCGTGCTTAACGTGCTGCCAAGGGCCACCTACGACTCACACTTCTCGGATGCGATCGTCTACCGCTTCCGGCTGCGGCCGGTCACCATCGCGGGCATCGGCGCAGCCACAGCCTTCCCTTTCGCGGGCGATGACCAGGAACTGGTCTTCAACTGCCACTTCGAGGCTCCACGGCCAGGCGGAGCTGACGTGGCTCCTGTACAGGAAGGCTGGTGCGTTGCGCCGTCCGGTGAGACGGCACGCTTCCGCGTTAACGACGAACAAGGCGGGTACGGCGACGGACTGCATGTCTACGCCGGCCTCAGATCGGATCCGTTCTTCATCGACCTGCCCGCCATCCTGGAGTCACAAAAGACCGGGCGGCTCGCCTTCAAGGAGGTCGGGACCAACAGCCTGATGGGTTTCAACGTCCTGAGCATCGTAGTCGAGGCTGACTGTCGACCGTGGCTGCATAGCGGCCGCGGGCCACTGTTAGCGGTGGTCGGCGAGACGGTGATCGCCGGCAAGCTTCCGATTCGGATCGAGCGGGTCGGCCGCCCGGAGATCAAGAACGCGATCATGTCGAATAAGGAGTATGACCCGGTCAACCGCGACCTGGAAGTGCGCGACCTCTACGACCTCGAAGACGCGTTCCACATGAGCAAGAACTATGCTGGCACCTTCCGCGCCCGGATGAACGCCAACCTCGCGCTCTTCGATCGCATGGATGGCAAGACTGACTGGCCGCTCGGCTCAAATGGCGCTCACCCCCTGACCGAGCTGCTGCTCGCCGACTACCTGGTGGTCGATGCCACGCGGCCCTACGTCGCCGACAGCTTCTTTGAGATCGAGAAGGCGACCCTCAATGGGCACGCCCACCAAACGTGCGGGGGTCGGTCGCTGAACGACGACGTGATGGACAAGCTGTACACGCTGCTCGTCAACGCTGGTAACGGACCGCGCGTGAGTGACGGCGTGGACCGGCCGGCGAAGCCGGTTTCGGACACCTTCCCCTACCTGGCGCCGCCCACTCCTCTGCCGCGGGGCGACCTGCAAGGAGCACGGGCATGACCGCCAGGCCGAACGTCGCGCTGGAGCTTGATGACATACAGGCCGCCGCCCTGGAGCCGCGGCCGGTTCCTTATGCGGGTACGTACCGGATCTTTCGTCTTGACGACCGGCATGCCGGGCGCGAGTTGCTGCGGCGGCTGATCCCGCATCTCGCCTCGGTTGCCTCCTTCGATCCCGCGAAGCCGGTGTCGCTCACCGTGGCACTCAGCTTCCAGGGACTCAAAGCTCTCGGGGTACCGGAGGAGTCGCTCGCCACCTTCCCGCCCGTGTTTCAGCAGGGCATGGCCGCACGCGCGGCCGAGCTTGGAGACGTGGGGGAGAACGCGCCCGAACACTGGGAGAAGCCGCTGGGTTCGCAGGACGTCCATCTCGTGGTGATCGGGGTCGCGCCCGATACTGCCAGTCTAGAGGCCGCTGTCCGCCACGTCCGCGACGCCCTCCGCGATCTGCCCGGCATCGTCCCCATCTGGCAACAGGACGCGCACGCCACGGCGGACCTGCGAAATCATTTCGGTTTCGCGGACGGCATCGCCAATCCGGCCGTCGAGGGTACCGGCATTCCCGGCTCCAACCCGAACGAAGTGCCGCTCAAGGCTGGCGAGTTCGTCCTGGGGTACGAGGACGAGACCTTCAACATCATCCCCACACCGCAGCCCGAGGTACTGCGCCGTAACGGCACCTACGCGGTCTTTCGTAAGTTGCATATGCGCGTAGCCACCTTCCGCCAGTACTTGCATCAAAATGCCAAAGATCGCGCCGAGGAGGAGTGGCTGAGCGCCAAGATCGTCGGGCGCTGGCCCAGTGGCGCACCGCTGGCACTGGCTCCGGACAAGGACGATCCTGAACTTGGCGCCGACCCGAAACGCGACTCCTTTATATACAACGCCTTCATGTATGGCGACGACCCGCGTGGCCTCAAGTGCCCGCTAGGCTCGCACGTCCGGCGAATGAACCCGCGCGACTCGGTCGTCATCGGCGCAGTGCGCCTACACCGCATAATGAGGCGAGGCACTACATATGGCTCGCCGCTGCCCCCCGGCGTCCTGGAGGACGATGGGGCCGACCGCGGCCTCATGTTCGCCTGTGTTGGTGCGCACCTTGACCGGCAGTTCGAGTTCATCCAGAGGGAGTGGATGAACGACGGAAAGTTCATCGGCGCACCCGCAGAAAAGGACCCGCTAGCGGGCAGTAACGATGGCCGTGAATTCACCATCCCGAAGCGGCCGATCCGCCGCCACCTAAAAGGATTGCCCGCCTTCGTCGTCAACCACGGCGGCGAATACTGCTTCTTGCCCGGCCTGCGGGCGCTACGCTGGCTCGCCGACCTCGACACTTGAGCCGGGTGTCGACGGAAGGCGCCTGATATGACAGCGAGCTATGAGCCAGGGAATCTTAAAGAGCTTAATACCTCGTCTGCGATCGAACGCTTATCATATGACCCCCCGGTACGTGGTAATTCTATTCGTGGTTGATAATTGATTATTATTCAGTCATGTTTATGGGAAAGTGTCCAAAAACGCTGAACAGGTTATATACCCCCATAAGTCGTGGGACAGATATTATTTTATTTAGCAAACAATTGATAAAAAAGTGAGGCGGATTTGTACCATAAATATTCAAGCCGTAGGAATTTTAACCCCTGGTCTGTTGATCACATGCAACTGGTTATTGTCTTCTTATTAAAATCTAATATTTATAATGCCATTTAACCAGTACAGGACGACTCGAATTCACAAGATAAGCCTTTTTTACGAGCATTGGGCTCGATGAAGTTAGAATTAACTAGGGTTCTGTAAATTAATCGGTTTATACCAATTTTCATATTATGTCAGGGGCATATTTTACTATCAACCGATAACTCGTAAGAACTGTTTATCTAATAACTCATGACATAATAATACCTCTATTTTGTAACCGAAAGACGCACTTAAGGCTAAATTGCGCCCTAAACAATATATAAAGTCATATATGAGCTTAGTTTATCTTTAAATTCCCTGTTATGCCCCATTTTCGCTAATATATAAAATAATTTATATATCTGTATTGTTAAAAATCATTGTTCAACGGAGGGGATGTTTTGAACTTCGATGAATTAAAATTGGGAATTGATGAGCTAAAATGGGAACTGGCTGCAAAAGCAAAGACAATTATGAATTGGAAACATCCGGTTATCATCGTCTTTCTCGCTCTGGTCGCGTTCGAATTGATCATGACGGTAGCTTCTGCCAGGTGGGGTGCCCGGTGGGGCGGCGCGGGCGGCTGGGGTCGCTGGGGCGGCTGGGGTGGCGGCTGGGGTGGCGGCTGGGGCGGCTGGGGTCGTTCCTGGTATAGCGGCTGGGGTGGCCGGTGGTAAGTCAGTCTTTCCGACCGATAACCATTAACCCCGCATAAGATGAGTCTAGATGAATAGGTAGATAGAGGTGAATATAATGAATGGATTGAAAATAATAGTGCCGATGCTCTCACTCCTAGTGCTCCTTGCGGCCGTGGCCACTCCGGCAATGGCGCAGAGCTCCAGTGATATCATGGGAGATCAGGCCTCACAGGACACGCAGATGGGACAGGCACAACAGGGACAGGCACAACAGGGACAGACTGCAACTCAAGGACAGACTGCAACTCAAGGACAGACTGCAACTCAAGGACAGACTGCAACTCAAGGACAGACTGCAACTCAAGGACAGACTGCAACTCAAGGACAGACTGCGACCGAGGGACAGACTGCGACCGAGGACCTTATGACGTTAATAGAAAACAACCCGGACCTTTCTGCGTATGCCCAGGCGTTAAAGGCCTCTGGGAACGACCAGAAGCTTACTGGAGAGGGGGCCTACATGATATTTGCACCCACCGACGATTCTATAAAGAGGGACCTGGGGTATAGCAACGCCACCACGCTTTCGAGCGCAGGCAAGTACATGTTAGAGGGTACCATAGTGCAGAACCCGCAGGCACCGTCTGAGGGGAGCACGCAGGCCGTGCTTACCGCAATAAACGGCGAGAGGATAGACGTGGTCAAGTCAGCAGACAGCCAGGCCATGGCTAACAGCGTAAAAATGACGAAGATCATTCCGGCGACCAACGGCATCCTAGTGGTCACCGACGGCGTCGTATAAGCCTTAAGAATCGATCCGGGGGAACTTATCCCCCCCGACTATTTTTATATGAGAACTACGAAAAAGTATCCAAAAAGTCGTGCCCATGGTGCGGCGACGAGCACTATTAGAATAAATACACTAATTTATAGCTTTATTAGCTTTCAGTGTTTATAGTATTATTCAGCCTTTAAATTTCATTAATATAAAATCGACTCCTGAGATTAAAAACTTCTCATTGTATATTGAAAGTAATTAGTCCCGCAGATAAGAATCTGACGTGTTCTTCGTAAAGCGATTAATAAGCTTTTCAGATCACTATCGAAATATGCCTTTTAAGCTATTATCACTTGATGTCCAGTCGATAGCATTATATACTTATACGTGTTTGTACAATCTAGTACTAAGATGTACATTATTATACATATGTTTGTGATAGGTGGATATAATGAAATCTAAGGATATTGTCATTGTCGGAATATTACTGGGTATTGGCGCTATCGTGCGTTATGTCTCGCTCATTGCGCCCGGCCCCATTACGAGTAACCTTGTGATCGCTTTCTATAGCCTGGCCATCGTGCTGGTAGCCCCGAAGGTCAAAGAAGCACTGGGCATCGGTATCGTGGCAGGTATCATCTGTGCGCTGATCAGCCATTCACTGTTCCCGCCCGCCAACTTGATCAGTGAGCCCATCGGCGCGCTGGTAGCCATATTTACTATCATCGGCGTGGACAAGCTTGTCGGGAAGACGGCGCGTAAGGACAACGTCGTCGGCTTCGTCATCACGGCAATCGGCCTGATCGCCATGCTCGCGTTCACGCTGTTCTTTGCGCTGGACCAGTACAAGGTACTCGCCTTCCCCGTGTTGACCGCCTCGAACACCAAGATCGCATTCGGTGCGATAGCGGTGCTCGTAGCCCTGGTCGGCCTATACTTCATCCCGAATACGCTCGCTAAGTACAAGGCAGCCATCGTAGCTCTTCTGGCGACACTTGCCAGCGGCATATCGTTCATCATAGTAGCGGCGCTGGTCATCTTCGCCGTACCGGGGATACTGTTCACGACAAAAGCGCCCCCGGTGGACGTGTTCGTACTATCTGCATTACCTATCGTTATAGGGTGTGCGATCATCAACATGGTACTGGCGCAGATACTCTACTTCCCCGCGAAAAAAGCAATGCGCTAAGCCCGAAAGGGCTTACGCCTTTTTATTTTTACCTGGCCGGCCAATATTGCAAAGACTAATTATCATACATAGCAAAGCTATCCGGTATAATACGCTATATTTATAACCATAGACTAAGTTTATAACCAAAAAGCAATATTGTACAAATTTGTACTATAAACTCCATTGTGTAGGGGTATCGCATGATCACTTTCAGCCATTTCACATATAAGTACCCGAAAGGGACAGAACCTACGCTTAAAGACATTTCACTGGAGATCAAAAAAGGCGAGTTCATCCTCATCACCGGCCATTCGGGCGCCGGAAAGACCACGATGTGCAGGGCCATGTTCGGCGCGCTACACAACGATATTGGCGGCGATTTCCAGGGCACGCTGGAGTTAAAAGATAAAAACGTATCACAATATACGATTGGCGACATAGGCGCTTTCATGGGCGTAGTGTTCGACGATCCCGAATCACAGTTATTCATGCCTCTCGTGGAGGATGAAATTAAGTTCAGCTTACAGGCAAGGAACTTGCCTTCGGGGACTGCGGATATTGAGAAAGCCCTCGCCCGTATCGGCATCGCTCATTTATTGAAGCGGGCTACACACGAGCTTTCCGGCGGAGAGAAACAAAAGCTTGCTATCGCAGCGGCGCTGGCCGTCGACCCGGAGATCCTATTATTCGACGAGCCGACCTCGCAACTGGACCCGCAGAGCACGCTGGAGATATACTCGATCCTCACGAAGCTAAAGAATGAAGGGAAGAAGACCATCATCCTCATCGAGCAAAAGATCGAGGATATCATCGATAAAGTTGACCGCATGGCCGTGATCGATCACGGACGGATCGCAGCTTTCGGCGAGCCGAGAGAAGTTTTAAAGAGCCGAGAGCTATACGGGATCATGCCTTACCCATGCGTGCCGAAGCTGGCGATGGAGCTTCAGTCACCTGAAATGCTCTTAAGCATGAGTGAGGGAAAACAGTTTCTTGATGCCAGGGGCATTAAGCTGAAGCCCTGCCCCGATAATGGGCGGCATATCGACGATAGCCAGAAGCCAATCCTAGAAGTCAAGGGCCTGCGTTTTGGCTACAATGATAAAGACGTCCTCAAGGGCATCTCATTCGAGGTCAGGCCAGGCGAGGTCGTGGCGGTACTGGGCCGCAATGGCTCCGGAAAGACCACGCTACTTAAAAATATCATCGGCCTGCTGAAGCCGCGGGAGCGCGGCATGGTACTGCTGAATGGCAATGACGTAAAGGACCTTAAGGTGGAGGAAGCAGCGCGTATCGCGGGATTCTTGTTCCAGAACCCGGATAATATGCTCTTCGCGGAAACCGTAATGGAAGAGGTCATGTTCAGCCCCACTAATCTAGGGTTTACGGATAGCAGCGAGCGCAGCATAAAAGCGCTAGAGGAAGTCGACCTTTTAAATAAAAAGGATGAATATCCTCGCTATCTGGGGAATGGCGAAAAATTACGCCTCTGCGTGGCTTCTATCCTGGCCATGGGGCCGAGGATCATTATTCTGGACGAGCCGACCACCGGCCTGGATGATAATGAATGCTCCAAGCTCATGGAAGTCGTTTTAAAATTGAAAAAAGAGGGCGTAGCCATCATGATGGTGTCACACGACATGAATCTGGTGGCGCGGTATGCGAATCATGTTATCATCATCGCCGGGGGCGAGATCTTCAAGCAGGGCAGCCCCGCCGAAGTGCTGAAGGATAACGTAGCCCTGGGGGCGGCATCTCTAAAATCTCCTCCGATCATTGAGCTTTCCAGCGAGCGCGGCAGGGTTTGCCTAACGATCGAAGAGTTCACGGAGGCTGTATTATGAGCGAAATATTCCAGTATGTGGATGGCAGCTCCTTCGTGCACAAATTGAACCCGCTGACAAAAATATTGTTCTGCGCGTTCATCATTATCACTGGAATATTAACCGGTGACCCATTGATACTACTAGTATTACTCGCACTCCCCCTGGCCGGGTTGTTAACGTCCGGCATGGCGAAGGAGATCCGGGATCAGCTTAAAATGCTATCAGTCATTTTCTTGTTCCTCATCATCGTGACGGTATTGACCGTGAGAAGCGGTACACCATATGTGGCCAGCGGGATCACGCTATTTACCTACGACGGTTTTATGCTCGGCATAGTGATCTCATTGCGCCTGGCGGCCATGTTCTTCTCATTCATGCTGCTGGTGAACACGACGAAGCCATCAGATCTGGTGAACACGCTGGTCAGTCGTATGTATTTCCCGATGGACTATGCGCTCATACTCATGATCACGCTACGTTTTATCCCGACATTGCAGATCGAGGCACGTAAGATCCGGGAAGCGCAGGCAGTCAGGGGATTTAACGCCACCGGCATCAAGAATCTCTCGAAGAGCATCGGGCCTACGATCACGCCGCTGTTATCGAACTCCATCGGCCGTGCCGGCAGCCTCGGGCACATCATCGAGCTGCGCGGCTATCACTCCGGAAGCAAGATAAAGTTCACCGATATTCCATTATATGCGATGGATTTTGCCTGCATCGGCTTGATGCTCATCGGCATCGTTGCCTATGCGCTGTATGTTTTCCGCATCATATAGATATGCGCGGCATCTCGGATCATGGAAGCATGATCAAAATAAAAAGAAGAGCCTTAAGGTGGATTCGAACCACCACGCGCCGACTGCGGTCAGCTGCACAACCTGTCGTGCTCCTAAGGCTTTGATGTCAAGCAATTACTATATTATTTATAATAGGTTTAATATTTTCTAAAAACTATAGCGGAATACGAGGTAAAAAAACATTTTTAACTGAAGCGTATGTTGGGCAAGCGGAATATCAGCAATAGTATATGTACCTTGCGATTTCAGACTTTTTTATTTGGTTTATTCCTTTATAATCTATTGGGCATGCACAAAAAACACGATGGCATATGCCATTATTGCCAAGCAAGCAGAAAGGTATATATCGCTTTTACAGCATACAGAAATAAGATTATCATGACTGTAAGAGTTGGAATCGTTAAGCTAGGAAATCTTGGAACTTCCAGGTACATCGACCTTTTACTCGATGAGAGAGCAGACAGAGACGTATACGTCAGGACCATCGGCACCGGCGCAAAGCTGGGCGAGGCAGAGGCAGACGAGGCAGTCGCAAAGATCCTCGAGTTCAAGCCACAGTTCTGTATCGTCATCAGCCCGAACGCGACGATCCCCGGCCCCACGAAGGCAAGGGACGCAATTCAGGCTGCAGGCATCCCGACCATCGTGATCTCGGACGTACCCGTAATGAAGATCAAGGATGACCTTAAGGCGAAGGGCTTCGGCTACTTCATCGTCAAGGCTGACTCCATGATCGGCGCACGCAGGCAGTTCCTCGACCCCACCGAAATGGTGCTGTTCAACGCGGAAATGACCAAGGTGCTCACCGAGACCGGCGTCGTCAGGCTCATCCAGACCGAGCTGGACAAGCTCATAGAGGGCTTCGCAGCAGGCACCGCCCCGGCACTCCCGCAGATCGTCGTATCTGCCGAGAAGGCAGTCGAGGCAGCAGGCTACAAGAACCCGTACGCAAAGGCAAAGGCACTGGCGGCATACACCTGTGCAGAGAATGTCGGCAACCTCGACCTCGCAGGCTGCTTCATGCAGAAGGAAATGGAGCAGTACATCATCACCGTCTGTGCAGCACACGAGTTACTCAGGGCAGGCGCCAAGCTTTGCGACGAAGCTCGCGAGCTCGAGAAGGCAACCGACGCAGTGCTCAGGACCCCGCACGCAGCAGACGGCAAGGTTCTCCACAAGAACACCCTGGTCTCAAAGCCAGAATAAGTATAATTCATGCGTGAGGCCATCTCACGCATAACTCTTTTTATTTATCCTGTCAATATTCATCTTGTATTTTCATGGCGCTAAAATTCACCCGGACCCGGATCAGAAGCATTTTCAAATCCCCGTACCTTGTCTATCCTGCCGCTGTCATCGCAGTGATCCTCATTTATGTGGAACTGTTCATGGTACTTGAGTCGAACTTCAATATCAAGAGCGCCGGCTTTTTTACCGCACTATACTGGGTGGTCATGACCATGACCACGACTGGCTATGGCGACATCTACCCTGTCACGACGCTGGGCAGGATGTTCACGATCCTTGTCATGGTCACGGGTGTCCTGTTCATTTTTGCCGTCGTATTTCCTCTCATGGTGACACCGATCATGGACCGCTGGCTCAAGGCTCCGAGAGGCGGGCCGCCTGAATGGATAAAAGACCACGTGGTGATCTGTGGCTATAACGCGCTCGTGGATTCGCTGATCGGTGAAATGTCCGGCACAGGCAAGCCTTTCGTCATCATCGATGATTCCGAGGAGCATGTGACCACGCTGCAGCACCACGGGTATTACGCGATCCATGGAGACCCGGGCGACGAGGAGACTTTGCAAATGGCGCAGGTCGGAAAAGCCTCGGCACTCATCGCGAACGCTGGAGATGAAAAGAATGCCGCCGTGGTCATCACAGCATCGCAGATGTCCTCTTGCAAGGTCATCGCGCTGGTGGAAAGCATGGACACCGCAGACTACCTGAAGTATGCGGGAGCCCACATTGTAGTATCTCCAAAGCGGATCCTGGGCATGAACCTGGGCATGACAGCTATCTCGTCCATTAATTTCGAGGTGACCAGCCTGGTGGACCTGGGCGGCGACATGAAGATATGCAAGCTGCCCGTCTATCCGGATAACCCGATGGCTGGAAAAAAGCTCAAGGACCTCAAAGTCCGCGAGAGCACGGGAGCGACGATCATCGCCATATTCAAGAAAGGCCGCTTTATCGTGAACCCGCCGCCTTCTATGATAATCGAGGAAGCCTCCGTGCTTATGGCCGTGGGCACGGACGAACAGCTCAAGAACATGAGCTCACTGGCCAAGATCAAGGTGCCCGTCTGCCAGGGTGAAACGATCATAGCGGGTTTCGGCGACGTCGGTAAAGAGGTAGCCAGGCACTTCGATGAGAAAAACATGCCTTACCGGATCATAGACACGAAATCGTATCCTGGCATAAGCCAGGTGATCGGAGATGCAGCCGATAGGCAGACCTTGATCGACGCGGGTATCCTTCGCGCATCCACGCTCATCGTGACGCTGAACGACGACAATAAGAACATGCTGGCCACGCTGATGGCCCGTAACATGAACCCGCATATCAATATCATCGCACGGGCAAACCTGGACCGGTCTGTCGGTAAGATCTACCGGGCCGGTGCCGATTACGTTACATCGCTATCCACGATGGGTGGAGAGATACTGGCGCGTATCGTGGAAAAAGGCATTTTCGAGGATACGATCATGCTCTCCGAGAATGTGATGCTCTCTAAGTTCGAAGTCAAGGGATCGCTCATCGAAAATAAGACGATCAAAGACACGGCGATGAGAAGCCGTATCGGCTGTTCTATCGTGGGGTATATTGAGAACGGCCTGTTCTATCCAAGCCCTGAGCCGGCTAAGGTCCTGGGAACCGATATGATCATTATTATTGTTGGTACGCTCAAGCAGCTACAGGTTTGCGAACAACAATACGGCTTAAAAAAAGTGCCTGAGTAAAGCACTAGACTCACTTTGGGCGCTTAGTGGCTCTGTTTTGATGGGTAGATAGATATTTAATAACGCCATACGGTTCTCTATCAAGGTGATAGCTTTGGCAGACGTTCCGGAAAGCCAGTATAAAATACCAGTATATAATGTCGGGATCGCAAGCGCGCTCGATAAGATCGAGTCGGGCATATACCTGATTGTGGCATTATTCTTAGGGATCATGGCGCTGCTGACTTTCTTTGTCGTGGCGCGGGACCTGTCGCAATTCGTGTCCGGGCCGGTGAATCTCTCACTTATTGATACGGCTTTGAACGACCTGCTTGTCACCCTGATCATCGCAGGGCTGATCCAGACAGTCATTGTATATATCAAGCTACACATGCTTGACCTGCGGCTGATCCTTGGCGTCGGGCTGACGGCCATGGTTCGACGCGTGCTTGTTTTCGGGGTCGAGAAACAGATCACGTGGGAGGAAATGGCCATCACTGCGCTGCTCATTGCGGTGATCGTTTTCGGCATATACCTGATCGGCGATAGAAAAGTTAAGCATAAGGATATGAATTAGGGGCTGGTGGACACAATGGCACAAACTCCTCGTGATACAAGCGAAACGGTCGTTGGCATCCTCGAAAAAATGCAGTCCGGGATCTACCTGCTGGTAGCGATATTTCTGATCATCATGGCCCTGGTTGCCATGTTCGTGGTGGGTAGAGACATCTTTAACTTTGTTACGGGCTCGCTAGTGCTCGACGATCTAGTCAAGGCGCTGCAGGACCTGCTGGCTGTGCTGATCATCGCGGAGCTTATACAGACGGTGGTCGTGTACTTCAAGAGCCACCAGCTAGACCTGAAGCTGATCCTGGCGGCAGGCCTGACGGCCATGATCCGGCGTATCCTGGTCTTCGGTGCGGAAAAGGGCGTCGATACTACTGAAATGATAGTGATCGCAGCGTTGATCGCGATCATCGCGATCGGTATCGTAGTCATAGGCAGAGACAGCCGCTCGAATGAGGGTAATTGAGCGATGAAAACTGCCTTGAAAATCGCCTATATAGGCACGGATTTTTATGGGTCCCAGTCACAGCCGGGCTTGAGGACCGTCGATGGCGAGCTGAAAAAGGGGCTCATCGAGCTGGGCATAATTAAAGAAAATGGAAAAGTCGAGATGTCCGGCCGTACGGATGCGGGCGTGCATGCGCTCTGCCAGGTGGCCGCGTTCAAGCCGTTAAATGAAAAGCTTGTCGAGCCTCGCATTATCAATTCCAAACTGCCGAAAGATCTCTGGGTTTATGCAAAAGCCGATGTGCCAGATGATTTCGACCCGCGCAGGGATGCGAAAAGCCGCACATACCGTTATATTTTATACGCGCCCGACGTGATCGAGCGTCGCATCGTGAATTACTCGCAAATGTTCCTGGGCACGCACGACTTCACGAACTTTTCAAGCGTGGAGCCTAACAAAAATCCCGTACGGACCGTCAAGAGCATTACTATAGAGAAGCGCGGCGATCTATATATTATAAATATTACTGCCGATTCGTTCCTATGGAACATGGTCCGAAAGATAGTCACTGGACTTAGGCTTGTGGGATCTAACAAAAGGCCGGCTCAGTGGATCGAAGAGATGTTCCAGACTGAAACGCATAAGGAAGGGATACCGCCGGCACTGGCGAACGGGCTTTATCTAATGAATGTCGAATATCAGGGCATCGAGTTCAAGGAGGAAGAATACTCAAAGGATCGCGCTTATCAGCGCATGATGCACTCCTTCGAATGGCAGTACACTATGTCTGAGATATATAAAGAGTTCAGGGACTCGATGAAAAAATAGTATACTCATTCTTTCTTAAACGCACGTTCTATCATCGATTTCAGCGCCTTATCATCTATATGCGCTGTCATATCCGACGTGAGCGGCGTGACCGAGACTTTACCGTCCTTGAGGATCGTATGCAGGTCCGTGCCCTTTTCCGCGTCCTCTACGATGGAGCCGTCGATCCAGTAGTATGACCTGCCCCTCGGGTCGTGGCGCAGATGGACGCGCGTATTGTACATCTTTCTCGCCAGGTTCGTGATCACGATCTCGGTATTTGGTTTCACGTTAGCGGGAAAGTTCACGTTCAGCACGTCGACGCCCTTCGGCAGCGCGCCTTCCAGGACGCAGCGAGCCAGCCGGTTTACGATGGAAATGGCTGCGATATAATCCCGCTTATAATCCGTGTCCGCGAACTTGTCGCCCTCGTCCTCAACTTTCATAGAAACTGCGATTGCCGGGACACCTTGCCCGGCAGCTTCCAAAGCGGCCCCAATGGTGCCCGAAGTCGTGGCCGCCTCAGTAGTGAGATTCTCGCCGATGTTGAAGCCGGATATCACTAGATCCGGCTTTTCTTTCATGACCACGAACATGCCGATGATGACGGCATCCGTAGGCGTGCCACTGACGCTGTGGATCACGATGCCGTTCGCCTTGTGTTTCGAGACCCTGAGCGGATTAAATAATGTCATGGAGCGCCCTACGGCGCTCTGCTGTGTCGCCGGGGCCACGACCGTGACCTCGCCCAGGTCTTTGACTGATTCATAAGCAGCCAACAGCCCTGACGAGTTCACGCCATCGTCGTTAGTGATAAGAATTTGATGCGTCATTTACAAAGTATAGCGCTGCGTGAAGTTATATTTCTTATTACCCGATACAATAATGAAATAAAGTCCCCGACAGTAACCTATATGTACAAAATGCCGCTATCTAGGTAGAGCGAATGTAAGGGTAGGGCTATATGAAGTGTTATAACCATCCTGAAAAGGATGCCATAGGCACTTGCGCAAGATGCGGCAAAGGTGTTTGTCCCGAATGCAATGTGCCCATAGACGGAAAAGATACCTGTAAAAATTGCGCGAGCATCATGGCTTCGCATAACCAGGCAACAGTACATAAAGAGCCCGTACTGGCGCTAATATTATCTTTCTTCATACCTGGCATGGGCCAATTATACCTTGGTTATAACGACCGTGGATTTAAGCTGATCATTTTTGCGATCGTCGCGTGGTTGTTAACTGTTGTTTGTATCGGACTTTTCATATATCTGGGCATCTGGATCTATAGTATGTACGACGCGTACACGTCTGCAGAAAAGATCAATCGCGGCGAAATATCCTTTCAATAGGATGCATCCAATTGAACATGGTTCGTACAATATATGACCATTAAAAATATGGTTCTTGTGCGTCTTTTTGGATGGTAGTTCTGTTAACCTTTTTTGAAGAATTGTGTTCGCCTTTTTTGATCATTGTTGTTTTGTTCGGTCGTCGTGCAATCGGTCTGGTTGGAAGCACTAAAACACTAAAATGCACAGAAACACAAAATTTTTTCAGTTTCACTAATGCACTAAAACACTAGCTCTAAATCACGATGCGCAGGCTCACAGTCAAATCTCTAAAAGCACTAAAGCCCAGTTTTAAGTCTCTACTAGCTCTAAGACACAGTTTCTAAAACTGAAAACAAAATCACCAAGGAATCGAACATCACAAAGATCCGAAGCTCAAAAAAGGTAATGCTTATTAGCCATACTCCTTTGAGTTTCAGGTTGGAGGGGGTCGTGCTCTTTGAGAGTTACTTTACAGTTTTAAAAACCGTGCCTCTGTGCCAATGGAGCATTAAAACCGCGCATTCGTGATCTTTAGAGTATTGACAGTGAGCCTGCGCATCGTGCATTAGAGCTAGTGGTCTTAGCGCATTAGTGAAAAATCTAAAAACGTTTTGTGTTTCCGTGAAGTTTAGTGGTTTAGTGCTTCCAACCAGACAGATTGCACAGCGACGATAACATGCACTACATAACAACGAACAGAGAAATAAAAAACTGAAAATAAATCATCATAACCATCATCCAAAAAACGCAGAAAAGTCAAAATAAATAAAATAATAAATGTTATTCTAAAAAATTTTAGATAGTCCCATTTAGAACTATCGTACTAGTGCCATTCACCGAAGATGTCAGCACCAGATTCACTTTGCCAGCCAGATTCGCATCGGTGATCTTGAAATTTTTACCAGCCGGAACGTCTGTATTTACAGGTATAATATCGGGGGAATTAATCGACGGACTATCAACATGTAAGCCCTGTACGCTCTTTGCACCGTGTAGATCTAAAAGCATTATCATGACCGTCGTATTATTTGTTCTTACGGCAGTAAATAACGGGCTTGACACATTCTTTGCGGATCCTGATTTGCCGCTGTTAAGACTGGTGACGCAGCCACTTATCATTAATACAATTATTATAAAAGTTATACAAGATAGCATAAAAAATTTCGATCTCATCATAGACCCGCCTCTAAATATCACATTAATTTGTAAATGTAATCAACCTGCTAATACAAAAAATTTACGATATCAGGTATGCGTCGATTGCCAGGCTCTATAATGTGACGGGTATTCAGAGCTCTTTTTAGCATTTCGCCTAACAGGATATCAATTAGCCTTTACATAGTAACTGATCGTAATGCTAGTGTTTATAATAAAAGTTATATGTGTTCAACCCATTAAGCCATGTGCGAATGTCTGAAGATGAAGAAGAGATACTGCCGAATAGTCAGGCTCCGACTCAAGCTAAGGAACTGTTATTTGACGGTGCCCAGCGGTCGATCCTGAATGAATTCCACGTAGATGAAAGCCGGCCATCCGAAAAGATCATCGAAGATATTGCACAGCAGATGCGGCTTGCCGCATCTGACCATCCTCGTCCGCTGGAGCCGCCTTTGATACAGGTGAATGAAGACGATCTGATCACGGAAGGCTCTACAGAGATCGAGCGCTACTGGATAAGCGAGCCCCTGGCATATATCTCGATATTGTATGATAAAAAGAACCTGGAGTACGTCTATAACGTCTGCGAGCCAGAGCTTAGCCCGCCGGAACATGATCTACTGGAGCGTCTATTCCGAAATATCCGGGATATCCTGATACGAAGCCATATCTACGCGACAAAAGCAGAGCGAAAAAAGGTCCTGACGGACGTATATAAGTCGCTCTTATCCACCTACGGGATCAAGCTTTCAAAGAAGTCATTTGATTATATCCTGTATTACCTGGAACGCAACTACCTGGGATATGGAGTGATCGACGTGATCATGCACGACGACCTCCTGGAGGATATATCCTGTAACGGCGTGAATGAGCCGGTCTATCTTTTTCACAGAAAGTACCAGAACATCAAGTCCAATGTCATTTTCAGGGAAGAGTATGAGCTAAACTCCATGGTCACCATGCTGGTCCAGCGAGGCGGCAGGCACATCTCGTACTCGGAGCCGATCTCTAATACGACGTTGCCGGACGGCTCTCGTCTCGAGGCGACACTCGGGCGTGAAGTGACGACCATGGGCAGCTCGTTCTCGATCCGTAAGTTCCGGTCCGACCCGTTCACCCCGATCGACCTGATCAAGTATAATACCATGTCGTCCGAGGTGCTCGCGTACCTGTGGCTGGCCATCGAAAATAATAACAGCCTGATATTTGCCGGAGGTACCGCTTCCGGAAAGACCTCCTCTTTAAATGCGGTATCGTTATTCATTCCCCAGGGCGCTAAGGTCATTACTATTGAGGATACGCGCGAATTGATGCTCTATCATAATAACTGGCTTGCGAGTGTTACGCGTGAAGGCCCGACCAAACAGCTTGGGGGCGAGATCGACATGTACGAGCTATTGAGGGCCGCTTTACGGCAGCGCCCTGAATATATCATCGTGGGGGAAGTCCGCGGAAAAGAGGCGATGACCATGTTCCAGGCCATGAACACCGGCCATACCACGTACTCGACCATGCATGCGGGCTCGATCCAGGCTGTGGTGAACCGATTGCTGAATAACCCGATCAACGTGCCTAACATGATGCTGCAGGCCCTGAATATCGTCTGCATACAAGAACTCATCAATATCGACGGTAAAAAAATGCGCAGGACGCGCAGCATCGTCGAGATCACCGGCATCGATCCGCGTACCAATAACCTCCGTATAAACCAATTATACAAGTGGGACTCGCTCAGCGATACTTATGAGTCACAGCAAAATTCGCATGTGCTGGCGACGATCGCCGATAAGCTTGGCTGGAGCAACGAGCGTCTGGCCGTGGAAATGAAACACAGGATCGAATTGCTGGACTACCTCACTCGGGAAGACCTGAGGGATTACAAGAGTGTCGGCATCGTAGCACATCTGTATTCCGTGATGCCAGAAAAAGTGCTGGACCTGGTCAAGAATAATAAGCTCGCTGACATCATAAGAAAAGCGAGGTAAGCACTAATGAGCCCCGTCACATACGATCGCCTCGCCTATCAGCTATTCGGGACACATGCCGATACGCATAAGGATTCTTATGCATACCTCGACGGAGCCTTGAAGAAAGCAAACATTTACGAGCCAGCCGAGATATACCGGTCGAGGTCGATCCTCACAGGAATCGTCGTGGGTATGATCGCTGCGGTGATCGCCTGTATTTCAGCTTTCTTTAATTACGATCTAATACTGGAGATGGAGTCCGGCTCGATCAGCGTCCTGGGGAGCCTGGCATCAAAGTCTCTTACAGTGCCGCCTCTGTTAGCCTCGATCATGGGCAGTATATGGTTCATCCTAGCGTTCGTTATCATCATATCTTTCCTTGCCGCTTTTATCATTACGCAGGCGTTTTTTGTATATTACCCGATCTTTTTGATCGGTAAGCGTGAACGTGCTATTAATGGCATGTTCCTCGATGCGGTCACATTTATGTACGCCATCGGCAACGGAGGATCAAACCTTGCAGAATCTTTCCGTGCATTGAGTGAGCATAAAGCCATCTATGGGGAGCTCTCAGTGGAAGCTTCTGCCGTAGTGAAAGGGATCGACATACTCGGATATGACCTGATGACCGCCATGAGAAAAGTGGCCGCTACAACGCCATCCGAGCAATTCAAGAGCTTTCTGGATAGCATGATCAGTATCATGGAAAGTGGCGGAGACGTGTCCCATTTCCTTTACATCCGTATCGAACAGTACCGCAGTCTTCGCGAGCAGGAGCAAAAGACTCTCCTGGACCTGCTGGGCATGATGGCCGAGATCTATGTGACGGCTCTGGTTGCAGGCCCCATTTTTCTAATTATCATCATGATGACGATCGGCATCATCCAGCCGACGAATCTGGCCATGCTCGATTATGTGGTGTACCTGGTCATACCGATCGGTTCCGTGATGTTCATCATGATGTTGTTTTTCATCGGCCTCGCATGGCATAGCGATAAGGTCCTGAAAGAACAAAACGCAATTAAATCGTTCGGCGGCGTGCCTGTGTCTATGACGGGTAGGGATGACGATGTGATCATCATCCACGAATGGCGATATAAAGCCCGGGAATTGCTCGAGAGCCCGATCGCGTCGCTGATCAATAATCCTCTGCTGATACTGCCTTTCACGTTCATGGCCGCGATCCTGGTTGCCCTCTGGGTATATTTGATCGGCGGCTTACCCATCCACAGTAGCCTGATGCCCATCGACCATGCGGTGATCGTCGGATTTTTGATCGCTGTCATACCATTCAGCGTATTATGGGAGATAAAAAAACATTCGGTAATGAAGATTGAATACCAGATACCCGAGTTCTTGAAGCGCCTGGCCAGTATTAACGACTCCGGGCTTACGCTTGATAAATCTCTCAGGGCTCTCCTGCGATCGAACCTTGGCGTGCTTAACCCGGAGGTCTGGCGTATCGTGAAGGACTTAGATTGGGGAGCAAGTGTTAAAGACGCGTTGGTCCGTTTCGAGTATCGCGTGAACACGTTCTCCATTCACAGGATCGTTACTCTCATCGTAAAGGCTAGCGAGTCTTCGGCGAATATCAAGAATACATTGCAGCTTTCAGCCATAGATGCCGAAACAAATAATGAGATGCGCGCGGCGCGGCAATCCAACATGCTCGTCTATATCTCGATCATTTACATATCATTCTTCGTTTTCCTCTACATCGCATTTGCGCTCACGCAGCTATTCCTTCCGATACCGGGTGTGAGCACGGGAATACCAGATAGCAGCTATAATGTTTCCACCCTGCTCATGCCGCAGTCCTACGCCATGAACATGACCTCTGTCAAGCTGCTGCTGGCGCGCGCAGTCCTCATCCAGGGCTTTTTTTCGGGTCTCGTTGCCGGGATCCTCGGAGAGAGTAGCCTGTATTCAGGGCTGAAACATTCAATCATTCTTATGCTGATCGGATACCTGACGATCATGCTATTGATGTAGGTGTACACATGTGCAGGGAATCGTTCAACGGATCGGAATCAGGCGCCTCGGAGATCGTCGGGGAATTGATGATGATAACAATTACGGTAGTGTTTTTCTCAATACTGTCGCTGGCTGTCTTCGCGCTCATGTCAAACTCCTCGCAAACGATCCGTATGAATGTCCAGGTGGTCATGCCCGACAGCCATACGGTCGTGGCAAAAGACTCCGGGGGCGATAGCATGCGATTCTCGAGTGTAAGCATTATCATAGACGGAGTGGAATTCACAGATGGCTCCTCATCCATGAAGATCGCCGACACTAACGATAATGGCCGGTGGGATACGGGAGAATCGATCACGGTCTCAATACCCACGGCCGGGAAAGATCATACGATAATGGTCTATGAAAAGCAATCGGGTACGTTAATTGGTAAGTTTGAGGTGAGCGGATGAGCATGCCAGTAAAAAAGACCATGAACTCATCGGGAATATCGACCGTGCTGGGCGCGATCCTGATTCTAGGCCTGATATTTACAGTGTTGCTGGTATTCCGGCTCACTTACCTGCCTGATATGAAAAAGCAGGCAGAAGCTGGCCATATGAATGTTGCCCTGCAGGATATCATAGACTATAAGCTAAAGCTTGACCAGGCATCACAGCTTGGAAAAGGCTCTATCACGACGACGAGTATCGAGATGGGCGGGGGGGCAATACCGGTGATAGATCCCGGACTTTCAAGCGGTACGCTGATAATCGACCCCTCCTATGGACAGCTTAGCATAAAAGCACGGGACATGAATGGAAGTGTTTTTAACGTTAACGCAAGGTCAAACCTGGGCGATGTTAAATATCACTCCAGCAACAACTACTGGCTGGACCAGGAATTCGACTACGAGGACGGCATGGTCATTCTATCGCAGAGCAACGGCAATACGATGGTTGCCGAACCTGGCATATCGGTGATGAAGGATACGAATACTTCACAGATCTCTGTTGCGCTGAACGACATCCGCATAGATGGTAAGCCCGACACCATCGGTTCAACGGGTAGCGAGGTTATAAAGAGTACATTATTCTCGGGTAATTACTCAAGCTTCTCCATCACCATAAAAGAGCTCACCATCTCGATCACGACGGATCATACCGACGAGTGGAGCCAGTTTTTCGATAATGAGCTAAGTGCCACAGGCCTTAATAAAGGGACTGATTACACATTGTCTACAGATGACCGGACGGTCACCGTAACGTTAAGTGCCGGTACCGGATACATACAGCTATCCGCATCGGACTCGGACTTCGACACCGGATTTGGAAACTAAGCCCTAGAATCGCTCAGCCTTTCACCACGAGACACGAAGAGCACGGAGCTTCACAAAGATCGATTTAGTATAATCCTCCGGCGGTTTTAGTTTTTCGTTTATGCCAAATGCCACCGGTGCATAACATTATTATACTTTCTGCATGACTATTTCACGGTGCATTATGAAGATACTGCTGGCTGAATATTCGGTCTGCGCGGGCATGTCGATCGCAAACGAGGGGCGTGGGATGCTGCGTACGCTTCAGCGATCCTTCGAAACGGCCGGGTGTACGGTATGTGTGCCGGACGACTTCGATGACAGCCTTGTGAAACTGGCGAAGGCCTGCGATTGCGGCCTGATCATAGCACCGGATGACCAGCTGGAAAGATATACGGCCTTCATAGAAAAACAATGTATCAACCTGGGCTGTTCGTCTCGCGTGGTCAAGCTTTGCGCAGATAAGCAGGAGACCACAGAGCTTTTACTATATAATGGGTTACTTGCACCACGATTAGTGCATGAAAAAGGCGTTAAGTGCGTGGCAAAGCCTCGCTATGGCTGTGCCTCCGAGGGCGTTTATCTTGCTCCCGGACCGGTTGACACAGAAGGATATATATCGACCGAATACATAGAGGGCGAGCACCTCAGCGTATCGCTCATCGGCGGAAGAACGATCTTACCGCTAACACTGAATAAGCAGCATATTCATTTCGAAAAGAATGCTATCGTGTACGATGGCAATGACGTGAACATCGAGCATCCTGCGAAGGAAGAGATCTTCGATGTAGCCGGCAAAGCGGGTAATATGCTGGGATGCAAAGGCCTTTTCGGCATAGACATCGTTTACGCAGAAAAGCCATACATCGTCGACGTGAACCCCCGGCCGACGACCGCGGTGCTCGGGCTGGCCCGGGTGCTGCAGGTAAACGTAGCCGAACTTATCTTGCAGTCGCACTTTGGCACGCTTCCCGATCACGTCGAAGCGAGCGGGCATTTTACGTTCACGAAACATGACCTGGAGACCATGACATGATATTAGGCCTTGATATCGGCGGTGCGAACACCAAAGCGGCTTCCGATGACGGCAGCTTTACCTCATCAAAATATTTGCCGCTATGGCGAGGCGCAGACCTGGAAGGCACGCTGGATACGATCAAAAAAGAATCGGGATCATACGATGCGATAGGCGTCACGATCACGGGCGAGCTGGCTGACTGCTATGCCTCTAAAAAGGAAGGCATCGATCATATCTCTATGGCCGTTAAGAAAATCTTTCCCGAAGCTGTCTTTTACGGTGTCGACGGAAGTTTCCATGATAATACGTCAGAATATTCTCTGTTTTCCGCGGCTAACTGGATGGCGTCAGCCAGGTTCCTGGGCCGGGCGTATCATGACACGCTGTTTATAGACATCGGCAGCACTACCACCGATATCATACCGATCGTTGCCGGTGTACCAAAAGCCGGAATGACCGATTTCGAGCGGCTGGCCAGGGGCGAGCTGATCTATGCCGGCACTCTGCGGACTAATATTGCTGTGTTACTGCAACACGTGAATATCCGGGGATTAAGCGTGCGAACATCGTCGGAACTGTTTGCGGCCACCGGTGACGCGCACCTGTTACTGGGCCATATCAAGCCCGAAGACTATACTTGTGAAACGCCGGATGGCGGCGACAAAGACCGGACAGGGGCGGCACGCAGGCTTGCGCGTGTCGTTTGCTGCGACCTGGAAGAGCTTTCTATCCTCGAAGCCATCGAGATCGCAGAGCAGGCTCATGCTCAGCAGGTCGGAACATTAAAAGAATGCATACGCGAGGTAGCCGGCAGTAACGGGCTTAAAACTGCCGTGATCTGCGGCCTGGGGGAATTCCTGGCCGCAGAAGCGTTATGCGACCTGAACATCCCGTTCACGATGCTTGGCCATACATATGGCGGCGAGATCTCCCGAGTATTTCCCGCATGTGCCGTGGCAGGGCTACTAAAAGAGGCGAAACGATGAAGAACAACAATATTATTCTCATGATATTGATCATTGCTGCCATTGCAGCCATAGTATCCATATCAGGCTGTACCACACCTACGCACGAGACAAAAACTACGATCTCAGGCATCGATCTCTTTGACCCGGTAAAGTTCAGCATGGCCACGTACATTCAGGCCGATAATGTCGATAATAATACAACTCAATTTATTGTGCTCGCATACCCTAAGGAGGCAAACGGCAACAGATTATCATCCATCGTGATATCCAGTCAGGGATCGATGCGCGGAGACGTATGGATCAACAAGTCCCGCGACCACACAAATAAGGCCGTCGTGACCGATATCACACATCAATCTATAAATTCACAGACCCTTAACCTGCCCTATAACCTGACCGTGATCGACCAGGCATGGAATACGATCGAAACTAAATATACACTGGTAGGCTACGATAATATTACGGTCCCTGCGGGGAACTTTAATAATTGTGCGGTATACGGAACGAAGAAGACCCTGATGTCCGGCGATACGCCGGTCAACGTAACAGTCTTCTACTACCAATACCCCTCAGTGCCCGTACCTGTCTCATACGTGATCGAATACCCGGATGAATACATCGTATACGGGCTGGAAAGCGTTTATGGGCCTAACGATGTGGATAATACACCCGAGCGTGTGATCCAGAGCTATATGGATCTACTGAATGAAAGTGAGTACACGCAGGCGGCGCAGCTGCTCGTAAAAGTGGACAAGGACGGCAGCATACAGCACCTGAGCAGACAGGACGTGCTCAAGCTTAATAATAACATGGCGCAGACATATGGCGGTAAGACCATCGTCCAGTATGTATCTGTGGACACCATACAGCAGACGGACGATGTTGATGGACATAGGGCTGCTTCCGCACACTGGACAAGCGTACAGTACATGCCATCGAACGGGATAGCGCTGCTGATCGATAAGACTTCCAAGGTCGTCGAAGTGAACGGGCACTGGAAGATCGTCGCGGACGACCTCTGATTTCGATGACATAAAAAATGACATTTGTCTTTTATGATAAATGTCATTTTTAGTTCTTTTTATGATCGGTCATATTCCGCGATATTGTTTAATGACTATAATCGTTAATAGGGCGGTCATTTTTGTGGATTGTAAATATCTAAGATATATTAAGACCTGTAAATTATCGTTTTGTAACTTTCTCGAATATAAAATATGTAAAATAAATCATAAATAATCGAAATCGTGACCAAAAATATAAAATCACTACCAAAAAAGTTATACTTATACCTTATTTTGGCCAAAAAACGTATATACTTCAAGTTTATATAATCTAACGTTTTATATGGTAAGCATCGGGGTAGCCATCCGAAAAAAAGCATTCTGAGCAGATGTTTTATTATCGGAAGGTATGGGCATTTAAGATAAAACTAATCGCTCGAAAGAAAGTGCGGTCATTTGAAAAGGGAGTGGTATGGGTGTCAGGAACAGGTAACGATGGTTTAGACCTTAACCTCCATAATAATGTGGATAAAAAGAATTTTTATGGACTGGTAAAGAAAAAGCAAGTCGCCGAACAGGCGGAAGAACAACAGCAGGTGGCTCAGGCCTCGGTTCAGCAGCAGGCTCTGGCTTTGACCACTCCGCCGGAAGAAAAACCGACTAACGAGCTTTTCAAGATAAATGATATGCCTGAAAAGGAGCCCGAGGTCATGTCACCCGAGCCCGCAATAGACGCGATGGACATTATTGACAAACGCACGACCAGGCTGTTTGGCGGTGCTGTGGAGCCCCAGAACAGGGCGGGGATGACCCGAAAGACGTTTGCCAGCAACCCGGCAGCGACACCATCGAAAGAGCAATACTCGATAGCTCCGGAGCCCGAGCCTGTCAATGCCAGTATAGCAGCGGAGCCGGAAAACAGCGGCTTATTCGACAGCGTCAGGTCGGAAGTGCCTTCGATCGAGCAGGAAATATCGCAGCTTCCGTCACAACAAGTTGAATTAGAATCCATACAAGTGTTTCAGAAAACAGAGGACGACATTGTCGGTGAGTTCGACTCCCTTGTAAAGCCTGTGCCCATCAAAAAGGCGACAGGGCTCAAGGAAGTGCCTGAAGCAGCTCAAAAGGGTAAAAAAGCTAAGAATGAAAAGAAAAAGACAAGGGTTAAGCTTACTTTCGAGCCCTATGACCCTGAGAAACATGGCACGATGGCAGTTTTCCCCGGCGTCGAGGGCTACGAAGAAGTAGAGCGATACTGGGTCATAGAGCCATATGCATTCGTCACTATCCTGTATAACGAAGGTACGAATAATTACCTCTATTACGTGGTCGAGCCTTCAATGACACTCTTCGAGAGCGAGCTCTTAAAAGAAGTGTACGAGCGACTACAGGACGTACTCGTTGTCGAGAACCTGGACGCAACCACTGACAAGAAGGCAGTGTTGACGGAAAAGACCACCGAGGTCATCCAGGACTACATCGGTAAGATCGACACAAAATCATATTATAAGATTTTGTATTACATCACGCGAGACTATCTACAATTCGGTAAGATCGACCCGCTGATGCACGATAACTTCATCGAGGATATTTCGAATAACGGTTTCGATACTCCCGCGTTCTTGTACCATAAGAATTACGAGAACATCATGACCAACATCACGTTCACCGAGCAGCAGGTGGACTCTTTCGTGATCAGGCTCGCACAGCGCTGCGGCAAGCATATATCCATCGCAGAGCCGATGATCGATGCCATGATGCCGGACGGATCGCGTATCCAGATGACGCTGGGCAAGGAGATCACAACCCGCGGCAGCACGTTCACCATCCGTAAGTTCAAGGAAGTGCCCATCACTCCGATCGATCTTCTCGCATGGAACACGTTCTCGGCCGAGGAACTGTCCTATCTGTGGCTCTGTATCGAAAACAACAAGTCGCTGATCTTCTCTGGCGGAACAGCTTCGGGAAAAACTTCCTCGCTGAATGCAGTATCATTATTTATACCGCCTAAGGCGAAGGTCATTTCGCTGGAAGATACCCGTGAGCTGAAGCTACCGCATATCAACTGGATCCCCGGATTAACGCGTGACTCGTTCACGTCGGATGGTAAGGGTTCCATCGAGATGTTCGACCTGCTCAAAGCAGCACTCAGGCAGCGTCCCGAATTCCTGCTCGTGGGTGAAGTTCGAGGTAAGGAAGCATTGTCGCTTTTCCAGGCTATGTCAACCGGCCACACGACGTTCTCGACCATGCACGCAGACTCGGTTGAGTCGGCCATCCACCGTCTGGAGAACCCGCCTATCAGCGTTCCCCGTACAATGATCACGGCCCTGGATATCGTGGCCATTCAGTCTCAAACGTACTTAAAGAACAAGCGTGTCAGGCGAAACATGAAGCTCGTGGAGATACACGACATTGACCCGAACACGCGCAACATCCGGACGAACGATGTGTTCAACTGGAACTCGGCAACCGATAAGTTCGATAAAGTAGGGGAATCCACTGTACTTTCGGATATTGCACAGCGCAGGGCATGGAGCAAGAAAGAGATGACGACAGAGCTTTCGCATCGCCAGAAAGTGCTTGAGTATATGCTCAAGAATAACATCCGCGACTTCAAACAGATCGCCGCGATCATACAGGCGTATGCCGTGAAGCCGGACAAAGTCCTTGAAAAACTCGGGATAAGGGATTAATCCATGGATGAGCTTAGCACAATAGCACTTATGATATTTGGCGGAGAGGTGAAGAAGCACCGAGAAAACTTTTACACCCTGCAGAAGCAGCTCCGTCAGGCTCATATGGCCCAATCCTACGAGGTTTATGCCTCCGTGGCATACCTCGTCGGAATGATCGTGGGATTCATCGGCGCCATATTCGGCGTGGTGATCGCATTCCTGATATTAAGGGTGGTCAACGCCAACGGTAATTTCACTAACGTACATATGCCTGATACGCTTACCTGGATCACACCATTTACAGATGTGATCGTGATTTTCATGGGTATGGCGCTGATGGCCATATTCGGCTATTACATCACCTATACGGTGATCCTGTTCATACCGTCGCTCAACGCGAGCGACCGTAAGTCAAAGATCAATAAGCAGCTGCCTTACGCTGTCACGTTCATGTATGCGCTATCAAAAGGCGGCATGGACATTATCTCCATTTTACGCTCGCTGAACGATGCTGAGAGCACATATGGAGAGATCTCCCGGGAAGTAGGCCTGATCATAAGGGACATGGACTACTTCGGCTGCGACCTTCGTACGGCGATCCTTAATTGCGTGAGCCAGACGCCATCCAACTATCTACAGGACTTGCTGACAAACCTGCTGTCCGTCATAGACTCGGGCGGCGACGTAACGACTTACCTGGATGGCAAGACTGACCAGTACCTTCAGCGTGTCATGCAGGATCAAAAATCGTTCCTGGAAATGCTCGGGCTGATCGCAGAATCGTATGTAACCGCATTCGTGGCAGGACCGCTTTTCATCATCATCATGGAATCGGTCATGGCCATCATGAACGGCTCCAGCCCCACGATCCTGTACGTGATCGTATATGGTATGCTGCCGCTGGGCTCCGTCATGTTCATAGTGCTGATCAGCATACTCACGCCCTCTGACGACGCAGCTGCAAGTAAGTTCACGACACATGTCATCAACTTTTACGACACGGTGCATGCGGAGAAATCCGACTTATCGGAACTCGAGGAAAAGAAGCTAATAGAAAAGATACATGAGAATAAGAAGAACCTCAAGTTCAAGGAGTTCCTGGCTAACCCCATAGCGCCAATTCGTGAGGATCCCACACTATCGCTGGCGATCAGCGTGCCGGTGGCAATAATCTTTGCGATCCTCTTCATTATCGTCACGTTCAGTGACCTGACAGGTGCGTTTTCGAAGGTATCGGATATCCAATACCAGATCATGATAGGCGCGACGAAAGATCTTGGAGACCCTTTCATGGTGTATGGGCCGATCATCGGCTATTTTGATGATATCATCATCTTTATGACGCTTATCATCATCATACCGCTGTCATACTTCTTTGAGAAAAAGCAGAGGCGTGCGAAGAAGATCGCAAGCGAGATGCCGGACTTCCTGAAGAAGCTATCCTCGACCAACGAAACGGGCATGACGCTAATGCAGTCCATCACGCTAATCTCCGGCTCGAATTTCGGCTCCTTGAGCAACGAGATCAAGAAGATCTGGCGTAACCTGCAATGGGGTACGGACATTAATACGGCGCTCAAGAAGTTCGCCAACGCGCTTAATACGAGCATGTCCACGAGGGTCATCACGCTGATCACCAAGGCCAGCGAGTCGAGCGGTGACATCAAGGATGTGCTGAACGTAGCTGCGAACGACGCAAAGATAGGGGAAGACATGCGTAGAGAGCGGTCGGATGGCATGCTGATCTACGTGGTGATCATCTTCATCTCGTTCGTCGTGTTCATCTATTGTGTCTATACACTGTCGTCGAGTTTCCTGCCGGTCATGGCTACCGCTGCGACCAGCTCAGCAGACGCCGGCACGTCCCAGGCTGCTGGTACTTCCTTTATCCAGTCCTTCAACCCGGATGACTACCTGCGCCTGTTCTTCCACGCGGCTATAATTCAAGGCTTTTTCGCGGGACTGCTGGCAGGCACCATGGGTGAAGGCAAGTGGATGTCGGGATTAAAGTACTCAATCTTCATGATGATCATCGCATACGTGATGTTCGCACTGTTGATCTAAACCCGCTATATTCTTTTTTTTATTTTTTTATTATCGTTCAGCTATTTTATAGGAATAATCCTATCGATATGAATTTGTATATGACCAATAATATTCCAGGTGACCTTTTTATATGCCATTATTACCTGTATAGACCCGAAAAGCCTTATATATCAACAAGCCTATCATCTTATGCCAAAAAATATATATCGGCTGAATGTGCATGAGATAAAAACTCATCGACGCATTCCGATTGTTGTCGAACACTTACCTTATTAAATTAAGGTATTGGATAATATAAGTCTGGTGGTTAAATATTAACGAGGCGCCTAAGGATGTTGTTGAAGAGCAAAGCTCTATACCCATCGCAAGCCTAAACGTAAGCCCTGAAACCCCTCCTGAGACACAAGATTACTCGGATGGCAACAGGCTTGCCACAGGCATCGACATATTAGACCGCAGCCTCAACGGCGGTATACCAAAAGGCTCTCTGGTGTACTTCGGAGCAGACCCCAAGTCCGTACCGGATGTTTTCCTGTTCGAGCTTTGCACGCCACGCAAGACTTATTATATCACCACTGAGAAGAGCCCTAGGTACATCGCGCGAAACATGTCCGAGCTTTCCCATACGACGGAAAACGTCGAATTCATCGACGTACATGGCGAGTACTATAATAACATTTTGTTGACGGCCAGCGATCATTCAGAGGCGGCAAGGCTCGTCATCGAGTTCATCGATGCGAGGCTGAACTCGATCTATGCGAGTGATTCGGGCAGCTTCACGATCATATTCGATAACTTCTCATTCCTCATAGAGCTGGGCATTGAGTTCGGCATCATTAAGCGCCTGATGGATAAGATCTATGACCTTGTCAACGATCATGACAGCGCCTGTTATTTATTCATGGTCAAAGGCGTACATACGGAACGTGTCGAGAACCTTATCCAGTATAGCTGCGACACGATATTCGACATCGAGATCGAGATGAAAGGCGACAAGATCAGTAGCAAGCTGTCGATCCCGAAGATCCGCGGCATGACACCGATAACGGAATACATCAAGTTCAAAGTCACAGACCGCATTTACATCGATACGTCAAGAGATATTGCCTGAACCATATTGAATGTGAAAAAGGCAATACTAGCTTTTTAACGTATAGTGATTTTATGTTCTAAAAAAATTATTTTATTATTCGGCTACTTTTTTAGACATGCGGAGCTGTGCTCCTCATCTTTTTCTGCTCCGATCGTCATCATAGCCATTAATATCCCGCCTATCAGGAACAGGTAAGATACGTCTGTAGCCGTAGTCCATCGTACGCCGAAACGCACCGACGCAGGTGCCACCAGTATGCTGGCGGCGATCAGTGCAAGGCACATGAACAATAGTTTTTTGACGTTCATGAGTCCTGCGTGGGGGACACGCGATTATAATGATTGCCTGCAGATTGTACGGTGCATTTGCCATATGACAGGCCATCTTACGGCTCTATAGTAGTGTGGCATAGTCTCCATGAAAGAGAATTACGGCAAATGCGAGCATGATGGGCGAGTAAGCTCTTGACATGGCCCATATATGGTGCTAATTTAACTATCGCAATCTGATTGTACTTATTAATCCAATCAACGCATAACTGAGAAAATATGTGAAGTCTATGTCGCAAGACATTATTTTCAATCCTGTCCACTGTTATTTATAAGTGCCCACGGCACTGGTAAACACGCCCGCTTACCTCATAATTGCAAACAGAGTGGCATGTATACTAAAAAGCTCTCGGGTGCGTATGCCAGGAAAGGGGTTTTCAATGCAAAGGTACAATGAAGCAAATAATATTTTTAATAATAAACCTCCTGCATCCATGCGATTCCATATGTTACCATCATTTGTGACCGGAGATCTATTCGATCATAATAGTAAGTCGCCCGGTCACCGGAGGCTAATCGAAAAATACCTTTGCGCCTTTGCGTTTTTGCGTTGAGGGCCACTGATTTTGCACGAAGTATCGCATACATAAAACGGAAAATGACATTATATATGTCGTAAAATTACGCTGCATACCCGACTAAAATTAATATAAATCCGGCTTCAAACCCATCACCGATGCCGGAAAGCTGTTCAAGATGCGGGCGAGCAATGGACGCCGATATGAAGTGCGCCATATGCGGTGTGCCATTATGCCTTTATGATATCAGGGTCCTGGAGGGCTATGGCAATTTATGCCCTCGCTGCTACCAGGATATGTCCTATGAATATCACTCGAAGAGTTGCGATGCCAATGTATAAGGGGCAGTTATGAACTTCGATGTTGTGGCGATAGCCATGGAAGCGACGTCGCTGGGTCGGGCGGCATATGATAATACAATGGAAGCGCTGCTGACACTGGAAAGCGATGGTCAGCTTGACGGCCTGAAGCTAAATGGTACAGTGGTGATCAAGCCTAACTTCACCCAGCCTCCGAATCCTTCTCTTAAGTACGGCCCCAGGCAGTCCGATATGAGCATTCATAATCATGTATGTACGGACCCGTTCGCGATCAAAGCCGCCTGCGATTTTATCCTGAATTCCGGGGGTAAAGTGATCGTAGCGGAAGGCACGAAGTGGCCCGGTGGCACTAGGGGAGTTTTTCTGCAGACCGGCTGTGAATCACTTCTGGAAGACATGGACGTAAAGCTGTGTGATACATTGACTTCGACTTCTGATGAGCGTATTGAAATAGCTCCGTCTACCGCCTGGAACCCGGATTTTACGAGCTTTCATGTGAATAAGCTCTTCGGCGAGGCGGACCTGCTCATCAATATCGCCAAGCTTAAGTCGCATAGCAACGCGCTCGTTACCGGCGCCATGAAGAATATGTACGGGGCACTCGAGACTTCGGAAAGGCGGGCGCAGGGACATTATTGTGCCGACCCGCTATGGGCAAAGATCTCCCGTCGCGACATGGCCCGAGGCTATAAGCTCTTGAGTGAAACGTTCGTGCAAGTGCATGATGCGATCCTGAAGACTTTCAACCTGGACGAGATCTGTATTATCGACGGGATCATTTCCGGCGAGGGCGATGGACCTCTCTTCCAGCCCGCGCTGCCACGCAAGGAGAACGTCGTCATGGCTTCCGTGAACAATCCGGCAACAATTGATGCGGCAGAGAGCTATTATATGGGCTTCTCGCCGGATTATTTAAAAAGCCACGCAGAATACTGCTTGAGACAATTAAATTTTTCACCGGATGATGATTTTTTGAGATCCTATGCGGATCAATATTTTTTAAAGCTAGCAGAGTCTGTCGGGCTTGGAAAAATAAAGGATTTTAAAGTATATACAATGGAAAATAAAACCACTGATATCGTACCATGTGAAATGCTCGGGCTTCTGCGTCGCGGGGAAATATTCCAGCTGCCGACTTTCGCACGTTACGCTTCAAACACGCCACTATATGAGCAAATACCCGACGGCGATTTTGAATTCAAGATCGAGGCTATCGCCTAAAAACAGGAAGTGTACAAAGGTTCTATTCTTTTAAGACATTAAATTCAATTAACAACCCTTTAATATATAATAATGCATACATATTAGTGTGAGCTGTAAATGAGGATCACCTGGCACGGGCATTCGAACTTCGAGCTGAATGAAAGCATGGATAGCATAATTGACCCATTTTTTATGGGTAACAAGATGACTGACGTCAAGTGGAACGAAGTAAAGCCCGATGTGCTAGCGGTCACACATGGACACGCGGATCACCTGGGCGACACACTCAGCATAGCCAGAGATACGGGCTGCAAAGTCGTGTGCGTGAACGAGCTCGCGAAGTATATACAATCGAAAGGTATAGACGCGCTTGGAGCCAATATCGGGGGGTCTGTCGACATTGGCAGTACCAGATATACTCTGGTGCAGGCAATACATTCGAACGGGATCGATGAGGCAGGATTCGCATGGGATGCGGGAAGCCCTGCCGGTTTCGTGATCAAGGATAAGACTACCGTATATCATGCGGGCGATACGGCGCTATTCAGCGACATGGCGCTAATTCATGATCTTTATAAACCTAAGGTCGCAATGCTGCCTATTGGCGGGCGGTTCACGATGGATGAGGAAGCGGCACTGGTCGCTGTGAAAATGCTCAAGCCGAAGATCGTCATTCCGATGCATTATAACACGTTTAGCGTGATCCATGCGGACCCGACAAAATTCCAAAAACTGGCCGAAGAGAATACGGATACTGAAGTCATCATCATGAAACCGGGTGACTCGATCGACGTTTGATCTGTTGTCTAAGCAATAATCTTATATAATTTTTAAAGCCAGTCATTCATATGAAAATTACCTGGCACGGGCATTCCGCATTTGAGATCGATGACAGGAACAAGACACTTGTAGACCCTTATTTTAGCCGTAATCGCCTGGCAAAGGCGAAGCCGGAGGATCTGAAGCCGGATGTAATCGCGGTGACACACGGGCATTCCGACCATATCGGCGATACGCTTGAGATCGCGAAGAATAGCGGCTGTAAAGTAGTTTCAGTCTACGAGATCGCAGAATATTTCGAGTCCGAAGGCCTGGACGCTGTGGCCATCGATTTCGGTGGCACTGCCGAGATAAGCGGCATGAAATATACGCTGGTCCCTGCGGTCCATACGAGTCGGATCGATCAAGCCCGGTCCTGGGATGGAGGCAACGCGGCAGGCTTTGTCATCAGCGGCTCTTCTACTGTTTATCATGCGGGCGATACGGCCGTCTTCGGCGATATGGCGCTGATCGGTCAGATGTACGCTCCGGAGGTGGCCATGCTCCCGATCGGAGGCTATTATACCATGGACATGGACGCTGCCCTTATCGCAATAAAGCTGATCAAGCCGAAGATCGTCATTCCCATGCATTATAACACGCATGATCTAATCAAGGCAGATCCGATAAAGTTCCAAAAGCTAGCTGAAGAAAATACCGATACCGAAGTCATCATCATGAAGCCTGGCGACTCTATTGATGTTTGATCTTAGTATCCGGCTCGATTGCTAACATCGCTTTCATGATGTCGAAGCCGCTCATGGGGGGAGTCGGTAATCTATGATGGCCACCCTGGGTTTTGAGTAAGCTTTTTTGGATTTGTATACGGCATTCGGCCCGCAATATGCAACCTAGAACATCGGTATTTGTCGCCGTTTAAAAAGTATCTCGTAAGTCCCTACCAATTGGATTTTATCGTCGACAATTGCCACGCTTGAACGTGTGTTATTCATATAATTACTCTATACTTCTTTTATAGGTAAATAGACCAGGAATTTAGCGCCTTTTGTATGGTCACCCGGTACGCGGTCCTCCACTTTTACAAAGCCGCCAAAACTCTCTACAAGTGTCTTGACAATGTATAAGCCGAGCCCTATGCCTCTGGCACTAGTCTTACCTCGCTGCAACCGGTTGAATATCTTTTCTTTCATATCATCTGTAATACCGGGGCCATTGTCCTCGACCATTATCATAGAATAATCTTTGCCGTTCTCTCTAGCGTTTTCCAGTTTGATCGTTATATCAATTATATTACCATTTGTGTGCTTGATTGAATTGTTTATTAAATTAGTGAATACATCGCGGAGCAGTCTGTTCGCCTTGACACTATGCGATCCGGTATTCACGAATTTGATCGATTTGTCCGGCACTATGTTTTTATATTCTTTTATAATATCAGAGAGCAGGCTATTGAGATTAATGATCTCATCATTGAATTCGCCATGATTCAGCTTCTGGATTTTCCTAACGTTATCGATGAGCCTGGCACTCCTCTCCAACGTATCGAGGGAAGTGTCTATAAGTCGTTTATCAACGGCATCCAGTCTACAATCGGTATCCATTATTTCTTTCGCCAGTTCAAGCTGCCCCATGATGATCTGATGCATATTCGAGATGTCATGGCCCATAAGGTCAAGGTACAACTCAGCCTGCACTTTAGACTCTTTTAGTTCTTCTTCGACTCTCTTACGTTCGGTGATATCCTGGATAACGCCCGCCATACGAATGGCTTTTCCGTACTTATCATACTTACATCTGCCTTGCTTCCAGATCCAGCGCACTTCGCCGTCTTCGCGGCGAATACGGCATTCGAAGTTCCAATCCTCGTGATCCGATACGGCTTTCTCGAACTTTCTTTCGACTTCCTTCCGGTCTTCCGGCAACATATGATCCAGTAGTATCTTCAGGTTCCATTTAGGTACCGGAGTCTTATAGCCAAAAATCTGGTCGTGCTTTAACGACCGATAGGTAGTCTGATTGACCATGTTCAGGTCCCAGGCACCCAGGTCAGCGGCATAAAGAGAATAATTGAGCCGCTCCTCGCTTTCCCTCAAAGCGTCCTCTGCCTTCTTTCTCTCGGCGATCTCCTCGTGTAAGGCCTTATTGGCATCGGATAGTTCGAGCGTACGATGTTTCACTCGTATTTCCAGCTGGTCATTGGTGGTCCGCAGCGCATTTTCCAGTCGTTTGCGCTCAATCGCGTAGCGTATGGAGCGGGTCAGCATGTCTCCGTCAACCGTATTCTTGACGAGATAATCTTGTAAGCCGCTATGCAGTGATTCTATCGCTATTTGCTCATCATTGACTCCAGTGAGCACGATGATCGGCAAATAAGGCGTATGTTTATATAATTTTTCGAAAGTCTCTATACCCGTACTATCCGGAAGCGTAAGGTCCAATAAAATAACATCTACGCTATGGTCCTTCAGGTACTCTATCCCCTTTGATAGTCTATCAACCCATTCCATTCTAAAATCGGCACTTGCCGATTCTTTCAGCATTTCCTTTATGAGACGCGCATCTGCAGGATTATCTTCTATTAGTAGTACGGTTATAGAGTTCGCATTCATTTACGGCCGCCTTTTGGAAGAGTAACGATGGAAACCCAGAAATCCTCAATGGCCTTTACAACATCTATGAACTTATCGAAATCGATTGGCTTTATGATATAGCAATTTGCGTGCAAGTTATAGCTTTTAACGATATCCTCCTCTGCTTTTGAAGTGGTCATGACCACGACGGGTATGCGACGTAAATTATCATCCTCTTTTATCTCTGCCAGAACACTTCTACCATCTTTTTTTGGTAGGTTCAAGTCAAGAAGTATCAGTTCCACGTCAGGCGCATTAGCAAACTTGCCTCTCTTTTTAAGAAAATCAGTTGCTTCCATCCCATCACGTGCGATATTCAAGTGATTCGATATCTTTCCTTCCTTAAGCGCTTCTACTGTCAGGCGTACGTCGGCCTGATTATCCTCTACCAGTAAAATTTCAACTGGATTGCCGTTATCACTCATACTCACTCACCCTCTTTGATATTGATGTCCGACCTCATCGGGATCGTAAAACGGAATGTCGATCCTTCACCTGGTTTAGATTCGACCCAGATGTGTCCTCCATGACGCTCGACGATCTTTTTACATATGGCCAAACCGATGCCGCTGCCTGGATATTCATCTTTTGTATGAAGACGATTAAAAATAATAAAGATACGGTTGAAATATTCAGCGTCTATGCCGATCCCATTATCGCTAACGGAAAATTCCCACGAGTCTTCCAGCTTCTTCACTGAAACATGTATTACAGGTGGTCTATCTTTGCTGCGGAACTTAATGCCGTTGCCCACAAGGTTCTGGAATAATTGCGTCATTTGCAGATCATCCGCGATCACTGTGGGTAACAGGTCATGCGTCACTGTGGCATTGCTCTCGCTGATCGATATGCTCAAATTCTTTAATATGCGATTGAATATCGATTCCAGATCTGTAGACTCGAATGGCTTACCTTTGGTGCCTACGCGGGAATAGGTCAGAAGATCGTTGATCATCTCCTGCATACGCATCGAGCCTTCGACCGCATAATTGATGAAATCATTTGCATCCGCATCGAGCTTATCCTTATACCTTCTGTCTAATAGCTTTACATAGCTCGCCACCACGCGCAATGGCTCCTGAAGATCATGGGACGCTACATATGCAAACTGTTCCAGCTCTGCATTCGATCGCTCGACTTCTACCATCTTTTGTTTTAACGCTTCTTCAGTTCGGTAAAGCTCCGTAACATCGCGGGCTGCGGCGAATACGCCGATCACATTGTCAGACTCGTCGCGATACAGGGATGCGTTATATACCACTTGCGTGATATGGCCGTCCCGATGCTTAAGCTCGAGTTCATAGTCCGTCACAGTGCCTTCTCTAAACACCTGCTTATAACCTTCTCGCGCCTTATCCGGGTCCGTAAAATAATTCGAAAAGTCCGTGCCTATCAATTCCGCCCGTGAACAGCCGGTCGATTTTTCTGTAGCCCTGTTGACGTCGGTGATCTTGCCATCGGGGGCGATTGTTACGAGTGGGTCAAGGCTCGCCTCGATGAGGCTCCTATTGTATGCGTTCGCGATCCGCAAAGACTCTTCAGCACGCCTGCGCTCCGTGATATCGCGGGCTGCTGCGAATACGCCGATGACCCTGCCGGCCTCGTCGCGATATACTGTTGCATTATATAATACCGGTGTGATGCGCCCGTCCTTATGCCGTATCTCCAGTGGATAGTCTTTGACCGTGCCTTCTTTAAACACGGTCTTATATCCTTCCTTAGCCTTTGCCGGATCGGTGAAATAATCAGAAAAGTCTGTGCCTATCAGCTCCTCTCTCGGGTAGCCAGTCACTGTCTCGGTCGATTTATTCACGTCAGTGATCCTGCCGTCCGGAGCGATCGTTACTAGCGGGTCCAGCCCCGCCTCGATGAGGCTTCTGGTATATTCATATGCGGTCCTGACTGCTTCCTCGGCTCGTCTGCGCTCCGTGATATCGCGGGCTGCTGCGAATACGCCGATAACTTTACCGGCCTCGTCGCGATATACCGATGCGTTATAAAATACTGGTGTGAGGCGGCCTTTCTTATTTCGTATTTCTAGTGGATAATCCTTTACTGAACCTTTTTCAAAAGCTATAAGATACCCTTCACGCGCTTTGACCGGATCGGTGAAATAATCCGAAAAATCGGTACCTATTAGATTATTCCTGGAATATCCTGTAACAGTCTCTGTAGCTATATTGACGTCGGTGATCCTGCCATCGGGGGCAATCGTTACGAGTGGGTCAAGGCTCGCCTCGATGAGGCTGCGGTTATACGCATTCGCAAGCCTGACTGCTTCCTCGGCTCGTCTGCGCTCCGTGATATCACGTGCGGCAGCGAATACTCCGATGACCTTCCCGGCCTCGTCTTTGTATACTGATGCGTTATAAAGTACCGGCGTTTTGCGGCCGTCTCGGCTCCTTATTTCAAGCGGATAATCCCTCACCGTGCCTTCTTTGAACGCCGTGAGGTAACCCTCTTTAGCCTTTCCGGGCTCTGTGAAATATATGGAGAAATCGGTACCTATGAGCTCATCTCGAGCATAACCGGTCGCTGCCTCGGTAGCTTCGTTAACATCAGTGATCTCACCGTCCGGAGCGATCGTTACGAGTGGGTCAAGGCTCGCCTCGATGAGGCTGCGGTTGTACGCATTCGCAAGCCGGATAGTTTCTTCGGATTTCTTGCGCTCCGTGATATCCCTGGCAGCAGCGAATACTCCGATGACCTTCCCGGCTTCGTCTTTGTATACCGATGCGTTATACAATACGGGTATCTGGCGTCCCTTGCGGTGGTATATCTCCAGCGAATAATCCTTGACTGAGCCTTCTTTAAATACAAGTTCGTATCCTTCTCGCGCTTTCTCCGGATCGGTGAAATAATCGGAAAAGTCAGTGCCTATCAGCTTCTCTCTCGGGTAGCCAGTCACTGCCTCAGTGGCTTTGTTCACATCGGTGATCTTACCATCCGGCGAAATTGTCACAAGCGGGTCAATGCCGGCTTCGATCAAGCTGCGGTTATACGCATTTGCAAACTTAACGGCTTCTTCGGCATGCTTGCGTTCCGTGATGTCCTGGATAATGCCCCCCATCCGTACAGGCCGACCCAGTTCATTGTACCTACACTTGCCCTGCTTCCATATCCACCTGATCACACCATCGGTACGGCGGATACGGCACTCAAAGTTCCAGTCTTTATGCTCATGTACGGCTTCATCGAACTTTTTCTTGACCTCAGCCCTATCGTCAGGCACTACATGTTCGATTAAAATATCCAGGTTCCACTTTGTCAATGGTTCAGGATAGCCAAAAATACAGTCATGCCACACCGAACGCCAGGTCGTATTATTTACCAGGTCCATATCCCAGGCGCCTAACCCAGAGGCCATCAGAGAATAATCAAGCCGCCGCTCGCTATCGCTTAATTGGCGTGTGATATTTTGTAATTCATCATTGTTAACGCGAAGCTCTTCTAATTGAGTCTGGAGCTCTTCAGTTTGTACTTCGAGCTCTTCATGCTTACTCTGGTTCTCTTCTTTTAAATTCTTGACTTGCTCGACTAGCTTCGCTATACGCGTATCTTTATCAGACGCCTTCACGCCTCGACGGATGCCTCCGTCTTTTTTTGCCCCAGATCCATTTCCCGCCATACCACACCGATTGCTGGATAAGCCCAGTAACATTATCTATGTTAGCCGTTTATACTGGAGTATAACATTGAACAATATTACACACTTCAGGACGATTTGATATTTTAAGTTATAAAGTAGCATAAAGCTTCTGATGATTATATAAAAATATTTAACGAACTTTTTTTAGTGATTGATGCATCCTGTATATACAGTTATATCTCCAGATTTTTACATCATAAATACTCAAGAAGTTGCGATTATCCTCAAGTGATTTTTTCTTGTTTTAAGATGACCCGTTATTCGACGGTGGTATATCGTCGGAGTCATCATGGATAAAAACTCCTACTTATCCATTGCAATAGCCTTTCTCATCCTAGCGGTCATCTATGGCGGCATTCAAATGTCCGGTCCCGTGCAAAACGGGAATAACATCAGCGTGTGGGAGCCGGTCGAGAAAGCGATCGGAAAAAACGGCACACTATCGCCAGACGGCATCTTTAGGATAAGCTTTCTCAGGACCGACCTGAACGTTACCATCGGAAGCATACGGCTTAACCCTGCTATGGGGCTCGACTCCTGGGTTGCATTCCAGCGAATGGGCGATCATGCCATGCTCATGGGTGACCTGGTACTAACCGAAGACGAAATCGGGCCAGTGCGGGATAAGCTCTTAGGGGCCGGCATGAACGTGACGGCCATCCATAATACACTGATCGGCGAATCGCCGCGCGTGATGGACTTACACATCGAAGGGGTGGGCGACCCTGTGGAGATGGCAAAAAACATCCATACGGCGCTTTTATTGAGCGCCACGCCGTTCAATGTATCCGGGTCTTCTTTATCGGAGAATAATGGCCTAGATCGGGAATACCTGGATCATGTCATAGGCTACGATTCCACATTTAAAAATGGCATATACGAGTATCAGGTCCCGCGAAAAGAGCACATCATTAGCGGAGGGATGGAAGTACCGGCCTCACTGGACGTAGCCACCACGATCAAGTTCCAGCCGCTAGGCAATAATACTGCAGCGATAACTGGCGATTTCGCGCTGACCGCCGATGAGGTCGGTCCGGTCATAGACACATTGACCGCCGACGGGATCGACGTAGTAGCGATACATCACCATATGCTGGACGAGGAGCCACGGCTATTTTACCTTCACTTCTGGAAAATTGGTACTGCATACGAGTTGGCAAGAGAGCTCCGCTCTGCAGTGCTAAAAACAAACACTACGAAATAATCAGAAACTGGCGTCTAAAAAAATGACTCTTCCGCGTTTTTTGGATGATAGTTGTGATGATTAATTTTCATTTTTTTATTTCTCTGTTCGTTGTTATGTAGTGCATGTTATCGTCGCTGTGCAATCGGTTTGGTTGGAATCACTAAATCACTAAATTTCACGGAAACACAAAACGTTTTTAGATTTTTCACTAATGCGCTAAGACCACTAGCTCTAAATCACGATGCGCAGGCTCACTGTCAATGCTCTAATGATCACGAATGAGCGGTTTTAATGCTCAATTGGCACAGAGGCACGGTTTTTAAAACTGTAAAGTAACTCTCAAAGAGCACGACCCCCTCCAACCTGAAACTCAAAAGAGTTTGGCTAATAAGCATTACATTTTTGAGCTTCGGATCTTTGTGATGTTCGATTCCTTGGTGATTTTGTTTTCAGTTTTAGAAACTGTGTCTTAGAGCTAGTAGAGACTTAAAACAGCGGTTTAGTGCTGTTAGAGATTTGACTGTGAGCCTGCGCATAGTGATTTAGAGCTAGTGGCCTTAGCGCATTAGAGAAACTGAAAAAATTTCGTGTTTCTATGTATTTTTGTGTTTTAGTGCTTCCTACCAGACCGATTGCACGACGACCGAACAAAAAAACTACGATCAAAAAAGGCGAACACCATTTTTCTAAAAATAGGTTAACAGAACTACCATCCAAAAAACGCACAAGAACCAAAAAATATTAAAAAGGAAGACAATCTCAGTCTTCCTTCCACTTCAACACGGCCACACCTATGACGAACAGTACGACGCCGAGCACGGCGACGATCGCGAAATTCGACAGCACGTCTGCGTTATTGCCCGTGAGCATCGCACTCCGGAGGCCGTTGTTTAAATATGTCAACGGTGAAATGTTTGCCAGGTCCTGTAAGAACCAGGGCATCGAGCCGACTGAGAAGAACGACCCCGAGACGAACATCAAGGGGAACGTCATAGCGCTGGCTGCGTTCGCGGCCGTGTCCTCATCCTTGACAAAGCTGGCGATGATGTTGCCCAGCCCCGAGAAGACCGCACCACCCGCGATGATCATCAATATCATCCATATATTGATGTTCGGATGTATGTTGAAGATCAGCCAGGCAGCCACAATTGAGACCGCGAGTGACATCAGCAGGATGATGGTCTGGTTGATGATCCTGGCGGCGTTCCACTCGATCCTCGATATTGGTGTCGTCGCCAGCTTACGGAACACGCCCGTGGCCCGGTTCCGGGCGCTCTGGCCGACCGTACCGTTGACTGCGATGGACATGACAGACATGCCGATGATGCCCGGGAACAGGAAGTCCAGGTAATTCACGTTGGTCGTCGCCACATCCTGGGGCTTGACTGTGATCAGATATTTTGCGCCGGATATTTGAATGTTCATGTTATCCGCTACCTGGCTCACGACTGACATTGCTGCAGCCGAGACTGGCTGGGACTTATCCATATATAACTGAATAGCCCCGCCGGTAGAATTACTGCCGGTCTTAGCTGCCATGACCTCATTCCCGAAACCCTCAGGAATTACAATATATGAGGATATCTTTGCATCTGTAAGGTTCTTAGCCAGGTCCATGCCCGTCCCGTCCATGAGGACGACCGATGTACTGGCATTTCTCAATACGCCGATGAACTGGCTCGAAAGGATCGAATGGTCGTTATCCACGTAATAAATAGTGACCGTGCTACTCTGGTTCCCCAGCAGGGACCCGAGAAGCACGAACAGGATGATCGGGAAAATGAACGACCAGAAGACAGCTCCTTTATTCCTGAAGAAGGCCGTCAGGCTATACTTGATATCTGTAATTATGCGGACCATATTAATGCCCTCCTTCCGCGAGCTTTTCACCGGTCAAGTTCAGGAACACGTCTTCGAGCGTCGACTTCTTGACGTACAGCTCCTTGCACGCGTAGTTCCCGTCGTTTATGATCGACACGGCCTTCGATATGCTTGTCATCTCGCCGCCGAAAGGCAGCGTAGCGACCACATCATTCCCGATAATCTTACTTAGCGGTATCTCTTTGAGTAATTGTTCGACGGCCGTCTGGCCGCATTCACGGATGATGAGCGTATTTCCGCCGCCATACCTGTTGATGAGGTCTTCGGGCGAGCCCTCTGCCACGATCTTGCCCTTGTGGATGATGTCGATCCGGTCCGCAAGGTAATAGGCTTCGTCCATGTAGTGGGTGGTCAAAAATACCGTCTTGCCATTGCTCTTTAACGCCCTGATGGCTTCCCATACGTCCCTGCGGGCCCTGGGGTCCAGCCCGGTGGTCGGCTCGTCTAAAAAGACTATCTCCGGGTCGTTGACCAGCGATATGGCGATCCCTACTCGCTGCTTAAGCCCTCCGGACAGGTTCTTGAATAGAACGTTTTTCTTATCCACAAGGCCGAAGGTCTCGATCAGCTGGTCCACGCTAACGCTTTTCTTATACATCTGGCCGAAGTAATCGATATTCTCCCGGACGGTCAGCCACTCGAAGGCATTGAAGCTTTGCGGTAATACTCCGATCTTTTCCTTGATCTTGATCTCGTCCTTGCGGACGTCATAGCCCAGCACACTGACTGAGCCCGACGTCGGGGTCTTCAGGGTTTCCAGGACCTCTACTGTCGTGGTCTTTCCTGCGCCGTTGGGGCCGAGGAACGCGAACACCTCGCCGCGCTTAACGTTTAATGATATATTGTCTACCGCCGTAAAATTACCATATTTTTTTACGAGCGAATCGATCTCAATGACTTGGTCTGTCATAAATTACACCTGTGTTATTGGTATTGTTCAGTATTGCATACCCCATCAGCTTCATAGAATGCTCCATATACTCTATAGGGCTGATGCCTCTTTTTTCAAGGTTCTTCTTCATTTCCCGGGAGACGTCAAGAGTATTTTCCGTGCAACTCATCAGAAAGATCGCCGTCTCATAGGGATCAAGGTCATTTTTAATGGTCCCGTCCTCAATACCTTTTTTAATGGAGTTGCACATGATCTGGATGAGCTCCGTGGATGCGACTCTAATGTCCTTCATGTACTCGTTATCACTCTCTTCAAATCGTTGCGAAGTCGCATAGCGGATCAGCCGGTAATAGTCCGTGTAGTCGGTACTGAATTTTATGTACATGTTGCCTATGGCAGCGATCTTACCCAGTCCGGTGATCTCATTATTTGTACTCTCTTTGAATTTCTGGCTCATGATCCTGATACCACGCAGGAGCACGGCAAAATAAAGCGATTCCTTATCCTTAAAATATAGATAGAGCGTCGCTCTGGAAAGCTCCACTGCATTCGCTATTTCATCCATCGATACATCGTCGAACTTTTTCGTGAAAAAGAGATGTTCGGCCGCGTCGATAATATCGCTGCGCCGCTGCTCCTTTTCCCGCTCCTTACGTTCCGCTACAGACATTTTATCCAGGCTCTTTAACTTATTGTAAAATTATTACAATATGTAATTTGATGACATATTGTCAGCAAATTACATACGGTATTACTACATAAATGTTTGGTTAATGATCTATAACCTGGGTAGGTTATTCCCACCAGTGCTTCTTTGTGCTTTGTAACAGCCCTGAAAGTATGCCTACGATGAAGCCGACCGCCGCTATGAGCGCCGGCAGGCTCACGCCGCCGATACCTGTTATACTGTGCAGGCCATTCAATAAAGACGTCGTGAAATTGGGGAATATCCACTGTACAAATAATCCTACGATATAGCCGAATACTGCGCCGAATACTGCGCCAAAAACTGTCCTGATCACTGTTCCTATTACCATTATGATACACCTCTGATTAATCCTGAACTTTTACAATGTTCCTTAAATTATGCAGATATTCATCGAGCTTTTTCAGTCGCTCGCATATGACATCGAACTTGTCATCGTATGGAGCCAGCAACTCATCGGGAGCGTCCTCCAGGTAAGAGATATCACATTCGATCTCTCTCAGGACGCTTTCCATATAATATATCTCTGCCATAATGTCGATCCCTGTATAACCTGATCTTCCGAAAATACCTGATATCTCTTTCATATAATCATCTGAATCGATCCGGTCAATGCGATACTGTTCTTTCTATTTTTTCAACGTTTCATTGAGCTTTACCATATGATCGCATGTATTGACGAGCATTTTTTCATATGGCGCGATCTTTCCCACCGGCAGTTCTTCCAGGTATGAAAGCGAGCTGTCGATCTCAGACATCAGTTCTTCGAGCGTAGCGGGCCCCGATCTTTCAAGCTTTCCTGCAAGGCATTCGCATAAACTATGTCTGCAGTCATACGCGAGCGAATTTCTTAGCGCATGTTTCATCTCGCGGTCGGCTTGTTTGAGTGCACGCTTCATGTCATGGAACCTGTCGCGCAGGATCCTTCTTTCTCGATCACATTCATTTGAATACATCAATAGATCGCCTTCTTTACGATTATTTATGTAGCGATTCTCTAAGGTTTTTCATCCGCTCGATAATATGGCTAAGCTTTTCCTCGTATGGCAATACCTTTTCTTTTGGAAGGTCTTCAATATATGCCATGTAGCTATCGATATCCGTCAGGATGCTGCTGATCGAATAGGATCCGCCTCCCCAGCTGCCATAGGCTTCCCCGGATGTTTCGGGCACAAGCTCATAGCGGCCGTCATCTCGCTTCCTGATCAGGTTTTCTTCGACCATTTTATTTAGCATAGGATAGATCGAGCCAGGCGAAGGCCTCCAGCTACCGAAGCTCATGGACTCGATGGAATCCATGATCTCCGCGCCATTTTTTGGCTTCTCACCTAGCGTATACAATACCCAGGTCTTAAGCCCACCGTATCCGCCATATCTTCCAAGCTTATCCAGCTTTTTCCATACGTCTCGCATATCGCGCATATTTTTCACCCTATTGAATCGATCTACATTCGATATCGCTTATGATACACGGCATGCTTAGGCCGTATCATGTACCGATATCGAACATTCGATATCGACAATCCGATATAATCATTTGTAGCAATATATAGTTTACGGTACGACCGCATTAGATACAATACAAGGTGCTTAGTAAAACCATCATCTGGTAATAAATAAAGAAATATAGTCGTATTTGTAAAATCAGGTCTGAATTAGTTGTTTTTGTGATATTTCTTTGAATGATCCGGTACGATTAATAAAATGTCGAACCTTTGCCGGTTATCGATTATATCACTCAAATATTACCGGAAGGGGTTGTGTCTGTCGATTTTGCCTTATGTTTCAGGATCATATCGTCCAGGGCTCGCAGGTACGGCTCTTCCTCGATCTTACCGGTGAACATTGTCACCCCACACTGATGCACCGCTTCAACTATCTCCTCTTTGGTCAAGCCTATCGCCTTGCATCGCTGATAGAAAATGTTGTAAGGTATTTTACCCGGATACTTTTTACGAAGGACCGTCAGGATCAGGTACGCCTTATTGTTCATGAACTTGATCCCGTCAAAGCTATCAGATGTGCCTTTATATTCATTTAGCATATTAATCGAGTACTCAAGTTCTCCGGGTGAAAAATGATATTCTTTGCATTTCTGCCGAAATATATCATGCGGGATCGTACTGCCATACTGTGTGCTCAAATCTTTCAGGACGGAGGATATCTGGGCGTTTACAGTTTTTATCCTGGCAGCCGCTTCGCTCTTTTCTTTGGTCATGCGATGATCGTTATAGCTCGAAAGCAGGTAATATGTATAAATTTTAATAAGCATATCGACGTCGCCAGCCAAAAGCTCTTCCCGATCCCACCTGCGAAGGAACTCCGTCACGGGGATAGCATATTGATATTCTTTTTTAACTCTACGAATTAACGCGATTATCTTGGCTTCAATTTGTGTCGTATCCGAAGATGTTCCGGCGTAGCTATCTTCGCCCATGTCCGGGACGACGATCTCCGTGGCCGATTGGGCGAACCTGATATCATTCACTGTCAGGCCTCGCTCCAGGCATATGCCATAATATTGTGATGCAGATTTATCCGGATAGACCTTCTTCAGACAATGATAGATTAAAATGATCAGGATATTCCCGTAATCGTTAGTTTTATTGACTGTGATCAGGAACAAGCCTCTATTCTCATGGACTACGGCTTCGATAATCTGCATGGGGATCCCCATTTCCATGCATTTCTTAGAAAAAAAATCATACGGGATTCTTTCGGGGAAGGAATTTTTCATAGATTTTATGATTTCCCGTACCTTATCGTTTATTCCCGGATTATTAGTATCATCCTTTACGATCTGTGTCGCATATTGAGACAGGGCTTTCTCGATATCGCTTTCTGAAAAGTTTTTTTCCTTGCATTTTGCCTTGAACACAGCTTCGGGAATCTTGCCTGCATAAGCCACGTTTAGCTCTTCCAGGATCCCAATCATCGTTTATTCACGCCCGTTTTTGATAGGTCTTTTATTGCGAGAATATTTTCTATGACTTCGGCCCCATCCGACGCGACGTTGAGGTGGTTCAAGACGTTTCCATCGTTCAGTGGTCCGATGATCAGACTGACATCTGCGGGGTTATCCTCTACTAACAGGATCTCTATGGGCTTAATTAATGTTTTTTCCAACCGCATCACCCCCGAAATATTCATCCTAATTATACTCGATATGGGTTCAAATTTGCATAGGTAAAATCTCTTATGAGCCCTAAACACATAAGTATATTGCTATTTTCATCCACGACTATATGTTTTAATTAAGAGCTCATACATAAATGACTGCAATACTTGTACTATCAACGTGAGTAGAAATAACAATATAGACGTAAACGTTATATATCTGGTATTCGATCTCAGATCTATCGTTTTATATATCCTGTTTTCAAGTAAAAAATTTTATGATCTTATAACCGAAAAAAGGATGGCAGCTACCCCGCCATCCTTTTCTAATATTAGGGGGCTTGCGTTTTTACGCACAACGATCTATAACTTTATCATATATAAAAGTATCTGCCTTTGGTTATCAATACTGTAAATCATATTAGGGGTATATATAGCCTGTTACTATGCTATTTATTACATAAATTAATACTAGTCCGTACATTGGATCCATATCTGGAAGGGCTTTCTAGCACGCGTAAAATATTAAAATAGTCTATTGAATTATTTAATGAGTATAAGGGGTGATCGCTATCAGCCATCACCCCAAGTATTTAATTTAAGGGGGCATTTATTTACAAGTCAATAGATTACTTAATAATAGATATAAGTTTCGCTTTATGATAATCATTAATGTATAACTCATATGAGAATCTATTTGGCTAACCAAAGAATATTTGTAATATAAATAGATACATGAGTCCTTAATGGATATCGACCGGGAAGGGCTTTCACGCATAAAGGAATTATTAAAAAATAATCCCAGGGGAATGAATGTCACGGAAATAGCCCGGGAAATAGGCATGAACAGGCTTTCCGTCGCGAAATACCTGGAAATGCTGGTCATATCGGGGCACCTAGACGTAAAGGCATTTGGCCCGTCGAAGGTCTACTTTTTATCGCAGCGGCTTCCCATATCTGCGATGCTGAGCCTATCATCCGACTTCATCGTTATCCTGGATAAAGATCTACGGATCATTAACGTGAACGATAAATTTTTAGAATTCACGAACTCTAAAAGAAGCGATATACTATTTCAAAAGCTGGACAAATTATCATTTCCGATTGAGTTCCGCCCTTCGTTAATCCCGAGCGTGACAGCCGCCCTTGACGGAAAAAATATCACATCGGAAGCGTATTTTAAAAAGAAAGAAAACGAGACATTCTTTAACATTAAATTCATCCCTCTTGTTTTTGATGACGGGCAGAAAGGCGTTACAATACTTTTTGAGGATATCACGGATAAAAAGCGCATCGAGCTAGCCGTTAAAGACAGCGAGCGCAAATTACGCAACATTATCGAGCAATCCATGGACGGGATCACGCTCACAGACGAGCATGGCAGGATCATCGAATACAACAGGGGCGAGGAAGAAATAGTTGGCATAGCGCGTGAAAAAGCGATCGGGATGTATATCTGGGATCTCCAGGCTTCGCTGGTCAAGGATATGTGTAATGTTCCGGAGTTTCGTGAGCGCATAAAATCTTCCGGGCAAAAAATATTAAAGACCGGAGAAATACCCGATATCCATAAGTATGTGGAACGCGAGATCGACCACCCCGATGGTTCGAAAAAAACAATTCACGTTATGACTTTTTCGATACAGACCGAAAAAGGCTTTATGGTCTGTGGCATTACGCGGGATATCACGGAGCGTAATCGTGTCGAGCTTAAGATAAGAGAAAGTGAAACACAGTTTAGGGCGATATTCGAACAGGCTGCCGTCGGCATCGCGTATGTCGACGAAAATGACCGTATCAAATCGACGAACAAGCGATTCTGCGACATCCTGGGATACGAGCAAGGCGAGCTTGTTGACCTGACCTATAAAGATATCACACACCCCGAGGATATCGCCCTCACCGCAGAGTATCTGGAGCAGCTGAAGGCTCGAAAAATATCTTCCTACTCGTGCGAAAAGCGCTATTTCCGAAAAGACGGCTCGATTGTCTGGACCAACGTAACGGTATCCCTGCTCAACACAAACGACGCGGATAACTATCACATCGTGATCATCGAAGATATCATGGCACGAAAACAGGCGGAGGAAGCATTACGTAAAGCCGAGCTTCACCTGGCCAAGGCTCAGAGGATCGCTCAGGTCGGAAGCTGGGAAGTTGTTTTAAAGGGTCCATCACCGGATCTGAAGAATGTGGATGTCCAGTGGTCGAACGAGATGTATCGTATCCTGGGATTGGACTCAAAGTCTAGCACAAATAGATTTAGCCAGTTCCTTGACCTGGTCCACCCGGAAGACAGAGATATTTTGATCGGTGTCCAGAACGATCTCATTAATAATAAACGTAATAACAGTGTCGATATACGCATCATTGCCCGGGATGGGATTGAAAAAATTCTCCACACCGAAAGCAGCCTTGAGACTGATGATGGCGGCCACATCACCCGTCTGCAGGGGACGGCGCAGGACGTCACCGAGCACAGGCGGATGGAAGAAGTCATACGCAAGGCACGCGATGAGCTTGAAAAAACGGTAGATGAGCGGACCCTGGAGTTAAAGACCACAAACGAGAAGCTTCGGGTCAATAATGAAGAACTGGAAAAAGAGATACAGGGCCATAAAATAGCCCAGGAAGCTCTTCATGCTAGTGAGATCCGGTTCAGGTCCTTGATCCAGAACTCGTCAGACATTATCCGGATCCTGGACAGGAATAGGCTCATAATCTATAATTCGCCATCCTCTGAGAAGCTTCTCGGGTATCCGTCCGGCTATATGCTGGGAAAATCACCCGTTGATTTCGTTCACCCCGACGATCTGGATCGAGTTCGGAAAGACCTGGGCGCAGTATATGATAATAAAAATATCGGAACTCCCATAGAGTACCGGATCAGGAAATCAGACGGCGAGTACCTGGAAGTGGAATCGGTCGGCATGAACATGTTCGGTGTCCCTGGCGTGGACGGGATCGTGACCACGACGCGAGCGATTACCGATCGAAAGCGGGCGGAGGATGTAATACGGGCGAGTGAACAAAAGTTCCGCGGCCTGGTCGAAAATATATCGGATGGTGTCTGGGAGACCGATAATCGGCTGGCATTTACATACATGAGCCCTAAGTCTTTTGATATGATCGGCTATATGCCTGAGGAGATGCTGGGCAAGACAACTTACGATTTCATGAACTCCGAGGAGGTTAAACGTGTTAAGGGCTCACTCTATGGTATAGCTCTTGAAATGAAGCCTTTTAATCTCTTCGAATGTACGCTCCTACACAAAGACGAGCATACCGTAAATGTAGAGATTAGCGGTGATCCTATTTTCTCCTCAAGTGGCGATTTTATCGGATATCGTGGCATTACCAGGGACGTTACGCAGCGCAATAAGGATAAATATGACCTATCCGTAGCAAATCGTTCGTTACGGCTATTAAGCGATTGCAACCGCGCGCTCATACAGTCAACAAACGAACGAGAGCTGTTGACCGATATCTGTCATATCCTCGTCGAGACCGGCGAATACCGGCTGGCATGGGTGGGCTATAAGGGGATGGATGAGGAGAAGCGCATAATCCCGGTCGCCGACGCCGGAAATGATACGGGCTACGTGGAAACGATCAAACTATCCTGGTCCGACGAGTCCGTGGGCGGCATGGGGCCGGGAGGAATGGCCATCAGGAACGGTAACCCATTTATCCTGCGATGGGACGGATTGAAGGGCCAGTTCGAGTGGTGGCGAAAAGAAGCGCTAGATAGGGGCATAAACTCCATCATAGGCCTGCCACTCATGGAGAATGGCCAGGCTTTCGGCGTACTTCTCATCTATTCGGACAGGATGGACGCGTTCAATGACGCGGAAGTCGAGCTGCTGAAGGAGCTATCCGATAACATATCCTATAGCGTCGTAGCCATCAGGGCACGATCAAACCACTGATATATTCTTATATCAATGTGTCTCGTATAATGGTTTTTTATCAGATATTATCCGGTAGCGGGCACGTAGTCGTCGGGCGTCTTATAAAAATTCAATACGACATGGCTTTTAATATCCTTGATCATAGAGCCCATTTTCGTGCGCATGGCGTTGATATATTCTTCGTAATCCTTCACGTCCTCGAACGCTAGCATGAGCATCACATCCCATTCGCCGGTTATGGAAACGTCGGTCAGGACGTGAGGATCCTGCTTTAGTGCGCTGATGAATGATGCCGCCTTTTTCTGGTCCGCCACATCCATTTTCAAGAAAAGTATAAAGAACGATCTCAAGCCTATCTTTTCGTAATCGATGACGGCTTTATACTTCCTGATCGTGCCTTCTCGCTCCAGCTTCCGGATGCGGGCGGCCACTGTCTGGCGCGTTATGTTCAGGCGCTGTGCAAGCTCGGCGTGCGGGATGTTCGCATTTTGTGATAGTGCCGACACGATCTTTCTGTCTGTCTCGTCCATAAGCCGTTTTACGCGGCGTTAAAAAAGATAAACCATGATGGGTTATACTTTAACGCAGGGTAAATACTCCACATACCTCTCTAACAGTATAATGACTTAAATCTTTTCCATTATGTTAAATATATTGAAGTTTTACCTAACATTAAGAAAGATTAAAATACTATTTTAGCTAATTATGTAAAGTAACTAAATTAAATATTTAACATTACGTTTACGGTGTTATCATGAAAGACTATGTTGTTAAGGATATCGGCCTCGCAAAGCAGGGCCTGGAAAGGATCGAGTGGGCAAGGCGCCATATGCCTGTGTTAGACTACATCAAGACTCAGTTCAAGAAGAACAAGCCTCTGAAAGGAGTCAATATCATCGCATGTCTCCACGTAACAGTAGAGACGGCGAACTTGATCGATACGCTCCTCGCGGGCGGCGCGAACGTGGCGCTCACCGCATCCAATCCGCTTTCGACACAGGACGACGTAGCCGCAGCCCTCGCAAAGAAGGGCGTGAAGGTCTATGCGATCAGGGGCGAGGATGAGAAGCAGTACTACCAGAATATCGAGTCCGCGCTGAAGATCAAGCCAAACGTGACCCTGGACGACGGGGCCGACGTGATCGCTACGGTGCACTCGAAGCATACGGAATATCTAAAAAATATCTGGGGAGGCTGCGAGGAGACGACGACAGGAGTCATTCGTCTCAGGGCCATGGCCAATGACGGCGCGCTCAAGTACCCGGTCGTTGCCGTGAATGACGCAGAGACCAAGATGATGTTCGACAACCGCTACGGCACAGGCCAGAGCACCCTGCATGGGATCATCAATGCCACTAATGTATTACTGGCGGGAAAGAACCTGGTCGTAGTCGGCTATGGCTGGTGCGGCAGAGGCGTCGCGATGCGCGCCAGGGGCATGGGCGCTAACGTGATCGTGGTTGAGGTAAGCCCGCGAAAGGCGCTTGAGGCGGTCATGGAAGGCTTCAGGGTCATGAATATGACCGAGGCGGCAAAAGAGGGCGACATCTTTGTAACGGTCACGGGCGACATCGCCGTTATCCGCAAAGAGCACTTCAAGCTCATGAAAGACCAGGCCATCGTATGCAATTCCGGCCACTTCAACGTTGAATTAGCACTTGACGACCTGACAAAGCTTGCAAAAAAGGGCGTGCGTGTCAAGGAAGACGTGGATGAGTTCAAGCTGCCCAACGGTAACCGTATCTATGTTCTTGGCGAAGGCCGCTTAGTGAATCTCGCATGTGCGTTCGGGCACCCGCCCGAGGTCATGGACATGAGCTTCGCGAACCAGGCCCTGGCGGTCAAGTATATCGTGGAGACTCACAAGAAGCTTAAGAACGAGGTCTACAAGGTGCCCGAAGAGATCGATAATAGCGTCGCGCGCATGAAGCTCGAGACCATGGGTATCAAGATCGAGCAGCTGACGAAAGAGCAGGAAAAATATCTGAGCTCGTGGAATGTTGGGACATAAATTTTTATGCCCATTCCATGCGCCGATCATCTCGGCGCGTGGGATCAATATCGTATTATTTTAACAGTAAAAAGCACTAATGGGTGATCTAATGGTTGACGTGATCGTAGCAGGGACTGTTGCGCTGGATAGCATCAAGACGCCGTTCGGCGAAGTCAAGGAAATACTCGGGGGCTCCGCCGTATACGCGTCCGTCGCCGCGAAAAACTTTGCAAGCCCGGGCATTGTGGCCGTTATCGGTAAGGACTTTCCGAAAAAGCACATCGATTTCCTCGAGAACATGGGTGTCGATATAACGGGTATGGAAACACAGTCGGGCGACACCTTCCGGTGGGAAGGCTATTATGACTACGACATGAACCAGGCTCACACCGTGGATACTAAGCTCAACGTCCTGGCAAGCTTCGATCCTAAAGTACCCGAAGCATACAGGAGCGCGAAATATGTGTTCCTGGCGAACACGGATCCCGAGATCCAGATGAAGACGCTAAAACAGATGCACAAGCCAAGGCTTGTTATGATGGACACGATGAACTTCTGGATTGAGAGTAAGAAAGAAGAGCTGAAGCGTATGATCGAGCAGGTCGACGTGATCGTGACGAACGATGCAGAAGCGAGGCAGTTCTTCGACACGCCGAATTTGATCAGCGCCGGGCGTTCGTTCTTGAATATGGGCCCGAAAGCCGTGATCATTAAAAAAGGCGAGCACGGTGCGATTCTTTTTACGGAAAACTCCTGCTTCAGCGCACCTGCGTACCCGCTGGAAAAGCTGGTGGACCCGACGGGAGCTGGAGACTCGTTCGCAGGCGGCTTTATCGGCTGGCTGGCAAAGACCGATGACATATCGCCGCGTAACATGCGAAAAGCGGTCATCTTCGGCAGTGCCATCGCTTCCTTTGACACGGAGGATTTTAGCCTGAATAAGCTAAAAACGATAACAAAGGATGATATATTCAGCCGCTACATGATGTTCCAGGACATAGCTTCATTTTAACGAGCGCCAATATACCATCATGGGAGTGGAGATAATGAGCCAATACCATTAACACTTTTTTATAAGTCGACAGAAAGATTTTATCCTTCAACCAATTGAATAATAATCGATATTATATGTTTAAAATGATAGGAACAATTATAACACTCGTAAGCCTCGGCATAGGCATCTTCGAGGTCGTAAATATTATTACCAACGGCACGATTTTCGCTAGTGCATCCACGTTGTTGTCCTCTATGGCCACGGGCATGATATCCGTTTTTGTCTTGCTTATCTGCATTGGGGGCATACTTGTCGGCGTCTTCGTTTTCAGCCTCGGCGGCGCGCGCCATAACTATGGCGGTCGGTAAATTGGGCCATGAGCTCAGAGCTCAAGGCTCCTTCAATAATGCCTTGCAAAAATGTAACTACGAATATTTATTGATTCTACATACGCCAAATAAAAAAGTCTAGGGTGGTCACTCGTATACTACCACCATATAGGCATACACCGAACCATTTTCCCATAAATACCACCATAATATCAATGACACATTTTTATATAAACAAGCGCTTTCACTTTTATAACTTTATGGCTTGGGTGACCCAAATTAATTACAAATTAATTTCGAAAGTAATTTGTATTTAATTAGGTACAATTTTGGGTTGATTTAGACTATAGTGCATATATTTGGGTAATTCTAATTTAATCGACAACAATTCAGAAGCATCCCGGAAAACGTCAAGCAGAACGAGCAAATGAATCAAATGTAAAACAACTTCTACCACTGGAGCTCAGAGCTCAATGGCAGAATCTCATATCAGGAGCTCTTGTGAATACCACGTCGCCAACGATGATACATTCCAATCCCTTATCAAGCCAGACATACTGCCGGTCGAATGACATGCCATAAGGAGCCTCGTATCTTTCATTTGGTATACCGCCGGGTGAAGTCCTAAGCCTTGGCCGGTACTTCTTTATCTCACCATTACGGCTGAAGCGGTGCGCGCCATTGAAAGAAGTTATGAATACATCGGTCTTGTTCGGGCCGCCGTACTTACAAGCGTAGTGTGGTGAAGGCTTCGTATTTGGAACCGAAGTATCCGTACGATTGGAATCATTCTTTCCTTTCGTGTAGCCAATCTGATATCCATCCTTTACACCCTTCTCATAGGCCGCCTTCGCATCCGCTAGAACGGAGCGAGGACTGAACCCCATATTACGTGCGTATGCCATGCCGCCCTTTCTTCCGGCAGCAACAGCTTCCTCGTGCGTAAACCTGTGACCCATATTATCTCCTTCTTCGCCTTCCTCCGTCATCGTGCACAAATTTAGAAGCCTTAACTAGAGTCCTTGGCCGGCTATCGTCATATATTCCCGCCAGACATCGGAAGCAGCTTGCGTTACCTTGGCTGTCGTCCTCGGTGTCCCGGTAGAGTGTCATAGTCTCGCTACCGCATTTGGGACAGATGAAGTCCCCAGTCGTTACCTTGAGCATATCTTGATAGTTAAGAGATACCGCACTTAAACATTACAGGATGCGATGTGCTGCGTTGCAGGATGCCCGTGGCTGCATTAGAATAGAATGGGGATAGGATAGGTATCCCTATAGTTTGTTATCATCTTCGTACAAAGCTACGATTCTTTTCAACCGCTCAATCTCATCCCGTGCCTCGGTCAGCTGTTTGGATAACGACTCCAACAAAATCTTGTCCGCAGCCCTGTCCGTATTAGCGGCTTCTTCTCTTGCCTTTCGCGAATCGTATCCGCACGACCTACAGAAATAGGAACCGTCTACCCGGATACGCATATCGCCACCACGACCACACATATCACATTTCGGCATACACACACCTCCACTCTCTTAAGGAGTGGTAATCGGTTAAGTATTTAGTGGTGCGATATCCCGATACTTATATTATTATAAATAACATTTTGTAATATATGACAGATGTGTTCTTCAATCAATCGGAGACCGCCGTGCTCCATGCGTTACAAGAGCGGGACGGTGTGAAGCGCAAGGACCTAGTGGAAGCAACAGGGCTCACTATGTCTCAGGTAGCATACGCAATGGCTCTGCTAGAGCGGAAGGGCGCAGTAAGGTATGAGGCGCGCAAGCCGTGCGTGCACATGTACAAGACTTACTTCCTGAACATAGAGGTAACAAGATGAGCCGGTCCATCATTGACAGCAGAGCGGCGTTTGAGGTGGAGTGCATACGACGCGGCATCAATCGCAAACACCTAGAGAACGTACCAAAGCGCATTGGCGTGAAGAGAGATAACAAGCCAATAGACATCGCATGGCCGACCGTTAGACTTCTATCGCAGGGACCCAAAACCCTAGAGGAGTTAAAGCAGCACATGTGCGAGAACACAGCTATGCGGCATCTGAAGATTCTTAGAGAGCTTGACATGGTAGAGAGTCAGTACGTACTCAACTCAAAAGGATACAAAGCAAAATCCTGGAGACTTAAGGATAGACAGCGCTTGGCCAGCGCTTGCTAAGCAGTCCGCTAAGGTGGGTCGCGGGTAGTCGCAGGTGCGACCTACCTAACGATGCCGACGCTCTACTAAAAAAAAAATGCGATAGCTGCACGGTCGCTCGTGCGACTACCCTCACGATGCCGACGCTCTACTAAAAAAAAAGTGCGACTACCCTGCGACTACCCCTGCGACTACCCACTTTTCGGGCGACGTTTGCCGTGCTACTCACTTTCGAGCCGAAAGTTGATCAAAAATCCTATATTTTTTTCTATTCTCTCCCCCCCGGGGGGAGAGAAGGACAAAAAATACCTTAAATAAAGTGTGAAATTAAGTCAAACGTGAGTAGCACGGTCCGACGCTACTCGAAAAAGGGGGGTCGCAGGGGGTAGTCGCAGGGTAGTCGCAAAAATGGGATATGGTAGCTGCGACATCGTCAGGGTAGTCGCATCTGCGACCCGTGCTACTCGCTGTCAATCCCCACCGGAGTAGGCGATTTTTTTTAGAATTTTTTTTGGCACGTCGGTTGGGCAATAGTTCCATCGGAAACGTAGGTATTTTGCGACCAGTGTCAAGACATATCACGGTTTGACATATTGTTCCAAAAACTATAGTTTCACGAACAAAAATCAACCGCTTATACTACCTATTAGTAGGATGTAGTATAGTCTATACATCCTACTAATAGGTAGTATAAGCGCTTAGGGGGCGTCAAGCCCGATAAAGCCCAGATAACTTAACAATAGTTAAGGGCGTGTGGAGTTACCGGCGGCATCACCCTTTTCTGTCATGCGATTGGCTATACGGCAGGTTCTTATTGAAATGGATGTACACCGCTATCGCGAGCAGTACTATACCTAGCCAGAAGAAACCATCATCTAATATAACCGACATAAACCAAGAAATGGCATCTCCAGGGTATTGCATTAGACCCTCTAAGAGCGCACATATAAAAGGCACGGTAAAAACTCCGCCCAACAAACCACAGCATATTTTAATAAACCGCCAACGTTGATTGGCTTTAAACGCCTCATCTACTGGAATCTCGTTCGCAGCAGGCGTTACCGGCGTTGGCGTTGGCGTTGGTTGGACTGTATCAGACGTTGGTTGCGTTGGTTGGACTGTATCAGATATAGTCGCCGATGACATCAAATTGCCACAATACACGCATTTTATTGAGTTTGGAACATTATCCCGGCCACATGTTGGACATATCATTATCCCACATCCACAACATTAAGGCGTATATTAGCAAGCGCCTGTATATAAATTGAAACATGCCCTGGTCTCTGTGCCGCTTTTCAGGATGAGCCAGATAGCTCCTTCGAAAGATTCCTTGAGCAGATGAGCTTAAATCGTGCGCTTGTCTGTAAAGTCAACGTCGCCGTCTGTAGTCATCATTCTAAGACACTGGTCGAGATTGAACATTTCCATTCCAAGATAGAATAGTTCGTCCTGTAGTTTCTTTTCGCTTGTCGTCTAACTCATGATAATGTTGTTTTGTCATTTTTATGCGTTCGTCATCGCTCAGCGTTTCATCGAACTTTATTCTTTCTTCAAACGGCATTTTATAGAATTCATCATATGTTGGTATCGTAGTCATAGTAATCACATAGCGCTTAGGTTATTAGTATCAGTTTCGGATGAGCGCTTGCTAACGATACTTATATTATTATAAATATCATTGTGAAATGTATGCGAAGAAAAAAATGTGACGAAGACGACGACCCGTGCGACATGGGCGAGTATCGCATAAATCTGCGCGATGGCGGATGGCCTGCGGGATGGTCATTATTTCCCGTGGAGCGCGGAATTATGTCGCTCGGCCCCGTACCAATAAGGCCGCGAGGGAAGCCATGAAAGCCATGAAAGTCCGTGACGATATCTGGGTATTCCCAGACGGCCGCCGCCGTCCACTGCACGGGCCGGGATGCGTGCAGCCCTGCGACGGCTGGTGGCACGAGAAACAGGCTGACGGCGGCTGGAAAAAATTACGCCGCGTCCGACTGGATGAGAGGTCAGGACCCGTCCCGGACCCGACACGGACCCGAGCCGGGGCGTCGGCGTGGATGCGGCTGATGTATCACAGGTTTTGATATGACTCGCATCTCGCGACCCGCTCGGGTGGACATATGCGCCATGCGCGGCCGCATATCCGCCGAGGAGCTATCCAAACGCTACGGAGTCGTGCCCTCCACGATAGAGGCGCTATGGCGCGACCCGGTGACGAGCTCGGCACAGCCGGCTGTGCGCTCGCGAGCGCGCTCGCGGCTACGGCGCGATGAGCGACGTGCGTGGGATGTGCGCACAGGCGTGAGGAGAGAACGCAGGGGGATGGTATGATGAGCGCCTGTATAATCTATAGGTATGGCAGACTAAGTGACGACGAAGTATTGGCCATCATCGACGCCGAAAACGACGGCACGCCCTGCGAGGTGGCCAAACGATATGGGGTCAGGCCATCCACGATACGGAGGATGTGGGGCGCCAAGCACAAGTACATCAGTGCCACTGGCACCAATCGGTGGTACTAAATCCACAGCACAGTTGTCATGTGGACGCATGACAGAAAAGGATGATAAAATAAAAAGATTACCACATCACCCTCGTGATGTGGAATCACATTTTCTTGGATAAAAAGTCTTGGAGTGCTTCGAGAACATCGTCCGATGTCAGGCCTATTTCAGTCAACCGGGCCAACGGAGACGACGCCTTCTCAGCCAGAGCCCGTTCAGATATCGGACTACCGCATCTCTGGCAGTGGTCGGCGTCGACTCGATTCACGGTATGACATACAGGGCATGTAATCGGTGCGAGCGTGACATCCGCTACCTGTGGTTTAGGCGTGATACCTGCTCCTTGAAGTAGTAACATGTCGGTGTCCTCATCGGACAACCTCACGTATGTGGCCATCATCAAAGTGCTTTGATTTCCCCATGCCGTGGCCTTAATGGCGCTCTGATTGTAATTATCCCTGACCATCTGGGTTATGCGCGATTTTCTCATTAAGTATAGATGCATTTTCTTTTCAATTCTTGCTCGGTCACCCGCGCGACGCATGATGCTACGCATCGTGCTCCAGGATATCCCGGCGCTACCATCGCGAGTCGGGAACATATACTCCGACGTACATACACGTTTCCATTCTGATACATAAGGCGCGGCGAATGTTAAGCGCGCCATACGCCGTTTTTTTGTTTTTGTATCTGTTATATGTAGACGGATACCATAGGCATCAGTGACGGCATCACGCCACTGTAATCGGGCCACCTCAGCGGGTCGAGCCGCACTTTCGTATGCTACAGCCAATAATGCTTTATGCATCATATTACCGGTAGATGATACAAGCTTGAGTACATCATCTGTACTCAATAACTCCGAGGGGTGTGTGGTATCGCGGTCTGTCGATGGCACATGGATTTCCTCGCGAATGTCATCAGTGCTAATCGATATGATATGATTTTTAGATAGGTATTTTAAGAACATTTTTAACGTCGCGGTGTAATCGTGTATCGTGTTCTGGGATAGTTTAGTTTTACGCATCGCCGATATACCCAACTCTATATCGGTAAGCCGCGCACAGCGATACTCTACCTTAATATATCGGCGCCAATTAACAAGATAAATGATGACTACGGATTCGCGTGCAGGAGAGAAATTTGCAGCGGCCTGCTTGTGTGCTATAAATTGTCTGATTAGGGCTATATCGTCGTCCGTTACAGTACCGAGTTTGAGATGTTTTGATATTGAATTTTCTGGGTTAGAGATGGGCATGATAAATAGTAAGCGCTCGTGGTATATAGAATTGGTGCACAATCGGTTATACCCCATCATGGGAGTGCCATGATGGTCGAATATCGCGAGCATGTCGAGAAATACCTCACCAGCGTGTTCGGTAAGCCCGTCCAATTAATAAGAATACTGGAGATGGGCGCCGAGCCTGGCGAAAAAGAACTGAAAGGCTTCGGCTATGGTAAGCCATACCTGATCGATTTTATTTTAGAAGGCCAGCAGCGATCTGCCGTCCTGTCCTCGATGCGCGTGCAGAAGGGCTTCGGCCATGACCATTTTGCAGACCGCGCCGGGATCATGCTCTGGCAGAACGCCGCATTCAATGTGCTTCCGAAGCACGTGCAATCCATCGACGTGGGGTTTTTCACGGAATATGGCGGCCTGAAGAGCGCGGGCGACGCAGACGAGTTTTTCATCCTGATGGACCGCATCGGCGGCCTGGAATATTACCGGGATCTTGATCGAATTCGCGATGCCGGCCTTTTCCACCAGCTGGACCTGGACAGGGCAAAAGCGCTTTCTGATTATCTTGTGTATATCCATGCGCAAAAACATGACGATACTGTACTGTACAAGCGCAGGATCCGTGAACTGATCGGCTCGGGCGAATGTATAATGGGCCTGGATGACAGCTATCCCGACAATTTTGACTTTTACTCGAAAAAGGATTTCGAGCGGCTGGAAAAGAAGTGCGTAGAGTGGCGCTGGAAGCTGTGCGATCAGACACCGAGGCTCTGTGTAGTGCATGGCGATTTCCACCCGTGGAATATCATGTTCCGCAACGGCGTCGACTTTACCGTGCTGGACCGCAGCAGGGGAGAATACGGCGAGGCAGCCGACGACGTGTCCTGCATGAGCCTGAACTATATTTTTTATTCACTGCAGAAGTATGGTGCGCTCGACAAGGAATTCGGGCAGCTCTACGATACTTTTATGGAAAATTACCTGACAAAGAGCGGCGATCTCGATATATTGCGGCTGATGCCGCCGTTCTTCGCGTTCAGGGCGCTCGTAGTGGCCAGTCCGCTGTGGTATCCGAATCTTGATAAGAGCGTACGCAAAAAGCTGTTCAACTTCATCGATAACGTGCTCGATGCTGAGGAATTCGACTATAGGCACGTGAATGATTATTTTAAGGGGCGATAAGGTGGCATGGGCAGTCTGGGTCACCGGTTTACCCGGTAGTGGCAAGTCGACGGTCGCGCACGATATGTCATTTATCCTGGTGGAAAAAGGCATCCGGGTAAAGGTCCTGGAGATGGACGAGGTCAGAAAAGTGCTGACCCCACAGCCTACGTATAGCGAAGAAGAGCGATCGATCGTATATGCCGCCATAGCTTATATGGCAAAGCTGCTGGTGGACGAAAGCGTGAACGTTATAGTAGATGCGACGGGCAACATGAAAAAATACCGTGATGTCGCTCCGAAACTCATCACGGATTTCGGCGAAATATATGTACAATGCCCGATCGATATATGCATGGCAAGGGAGGCCTCTCGGAGAGGCGGGCATGCACCGCATGACATCTATAAAAAAGGGAAAGCCGGACAGAGCAGCACTGTTCCGGGCTTGAACGTGCCATATGAGGCGCCGGAACATCCGATCGCGATAGTAAATACTGAAACAGAGACTAAAGAACAGGCTGCGATCAAGGCTGCGAATGCCGTGTTAAAATGGGCGGGTAAGAGAGATGGACGATGAGCAATTAGTAATAAGAATGGCAGAGTCGGTGATCAGGACTTCGACCGAATACCTAGACATGCACGAAGACTTTGCGGACGTGCTCAAGCGCCGTCCGAAGGATATCACGAGAAAGATAGACATGGTCGCGGAAGATGCGCTGGACTCGGTCATCATGCAGGAAGGCATCTGCGCGAGGGTCATCTCAGAGGAGCTTGGCGAGCGCGTCGTGCCGTCGTCGGGAACGCCTCAATATACATTAGTACTGGATCCCATTGACGGCTCGCAAAACGCCGTTTTGGGCATTCCATACTTTTGCACATCTCTCGCCATGGCTAAAAAAGCGAACGGCGCTACATTCGGAGACATCGCGGCGGCTGCGGTGGCCAGCAAGTCCTTCGGCATATTTTCAGCTCAAAAAGGCAAAGGAGCGCGATGGAATGGTAAGCCCATGTCTGTGAAAGAAAATCCCATAAAGCCAAGGTATGCCATATATTCGTATAATTCCGGGCCTATACCGAAAAACCTGGTCTCATTGCAGGAAGAGCGCTGCGTGGTGCGGACTATGGGAAGCATTGCGCTGGACTTATGTTTGCTAGCGCGAGGGTCACTCGATGCAGTCATCGATACGCGTAATAAGCTGAGCTGTTATGACGTCATGGCCGGAACGCTCATCCTGGAAGAATCCGGGGGCTTGATCACCGATACTGGAGGCAAGTCTTTTTCCAGTTTCCCTGTGACGGCCACGGGCATCTCCATGATAGCGTCGGCGAATGAAAAAATACACGAGCGTCTCATAAAAAGGCTTGACTTAAGCTCGTTATAATCTAGCAATCTTCTTAGTATACGAAAAATGCCTTATACCTTAAGCACTTATTTAATTTTAGAGGGGGCAGTGAGGAATCCTAAATGAAAAAACTTTCCGCGCTGCTAAAAATATCGATGTTGTTCGCAACATCCGACTGTTATACGGTGAGTCAGCCTGCAGTAACTCTGTTACACAGCGAGACTGTCTACCTGAAGCCTAACTCGTACTGGTATCACGAGTTGACTGGCAAGGGCCTTATTCGCATAGTTACAGATTTCCAGGAGAACGACGCGAAGATATACCCGATGGTGCTTGACCGACAAGGGCTGGAACAATGTAAAAAGGGCGAGCCTTACATGACCGTAGACCTGGATGGTAGCACGCCGCTTTGCCCGCAGTGGGCGCATACCGTCGTGTTAAATGAGGACCATACGAATAAAAAGTACTTTATCGTCATGCGCAATGAGGATGACCACGAACATTCGTTCGGCTTGTTAATGTATCCCTTATAGACTTATATTAAAAACGATATTTTTCATTTTCTGACCTGCTCTTTATTATTAGAGGATCATTGTGTCTGTAGCGGAAAGCCCCATTTGCTCTGGATTCGCTCTCGCTCTTTCCTGAACTCTTCCGGGTGTGCTTCCAGATACTTGATCTTTTTATAAGCCGCTTCGACGCCGCTCGCAGCTTTATCCGACGTCAGTTTCCAGCATTTTTCCTCGTTCACATGGTCAAATTCTTCAGAAAAGATCTCGCAGACAACGTCATACATTCCATATACACAGCTTGATGCGCTGAACTTGCTTGCGACGGACTGTCCGAATGCCCGCGCGAAAAGCTCACCCTCGAATCCCAGCCTCAGGGCGGCTTGCTCGCAAAGTTTTTCCATCGTGTCGCTGATGCTTTTCCGCATATCCTCCTTCGTACCGGCAATATACTCGGGCTTGCCATATGAAGCCCGTATGAATCGATGCTGTATCACTTCTTCCGCTGAGATGGGCACTTTCTCATAATAAGCCTCGGGCGCTTTCCATACGATCTCCAGCTCTTTCCACGGCGTCTCGCCGATATCGCCGATGTTTGAGAACAGCTTTCGTATATCTTTCCAGAGCTCATCCACTGTCCTGCGTACGATTTTATCAATATGCGGCTTGATCACGAAGACAAGGTCATTGCCGTCTAAGGCAGCGGAAAACTCCGTATCAAAACCCTCAAGGGACTCGTATTCCACCGGGAAATATATGCCTATGGAATCGCCGATCCTGACGATCCTGGCGTCCACGCTGTCTAATGTCTTCATGGCAATTTATAAATATATATTTATTTGTATTTAATGATTTATCGCGCTCATGGCCTTTTCCCAATAAAGTTATAAGTGACCACGTGGAATTAGTATGCACCCATTATGGCACAGAACGGTCATTTACGCATAGGCTGGGGCGTCACGGGCGCCGGCCATATGATGAAAGAGTCATTCGCAGCGATGAAAAAGATCAAGGCCGAAGGACATTCGATCACCACTTTCATGTCGAGAGCCGGTGAAGAAGTATCCCGGATGTACGGGCTCCAAGACGTAGTCGAGATATCCGACGGCACGTACCTGAACGAAGTCTACCTGGACTCGAACCAGGGCGCCAGTTTCCCGAAGATCGGCCGCTTTAACGTAGGCCGCTATGACGTGTTCATTCTGATGCCGGCCACATCGAACACCGTGGCTAAGATCGTATATGGGATAGCCGATACGCTGGTGACGAATTGTGCCGCCCAGGCGATGAAAAGCGGCATCCCATCACTGATCGTTCCGGTTGACTGGGAACAAAAAGTCACTTCTGAAATGCCCTACACTATTGACCGGTCGAAGTGCCAGTCATGCGAGGTATGCGAGCCGCGGGAACAATGCCCAAATGAAGCGATAACCGACCAGATCGATCTCCTGAAGTGCAAAGGCTGCGGTGCATGTGTGCCATTATGCCCGCACAGGGCGATCTCAGGTGGGGGCGCGGTGCCACTGAAAATAAGAAAAGTCGATTCGAAGAACACGAAGGCGCTGGCGAAGATGGAGGGCGTCTCTATATTCAGTGACCCAGATGAAGTTTTCATGGAAATCAAGCAATGGCACTTAAAAAGATAATAGTCTTCCACGCTGACATATATACGATTTTTTTACATGGATAAGTACTATATGCCGGATGCGTATCATTTATTAGATGCTTGATCTCTTTGCATATGACCAGTCGATCCTTTCGGCTTTGACATCGCCTGCGCTATCGGCGCTTAAGCCGTTCTTTTTCATGCTCACGGAGTTCGGCAGCCCTACGGCATTATTGATATATGCCGCGATCGTGATCGCGCTGGGTAATAAAAATTTGAAAAAGATCGCCGCAGTGCTGGCCATCGCATTTCTTCTCGCCTCGCTGGTCACTGAGGACGTTAAAGACCTGGTGCAGCGGCCACGGCCCTATGCCGGAATTGCGCCGTCATACCTCTATACTAGCAATTATTCTTTCCCGAGCGGGCACGCTCTTACGGCATTCATTGCCGCCACGATCATACTGGCGTACTTTGGCTGGAAATGGGGCCTGGTCAGCTACATAGTAGCTGCGTTGATCGGCATTAGCCGCATCGTGCTCGACGTTCATTATCCCTCCGACGTACTCGCAGGAGCCGCCATCGGCATCGCACTGGGAGGGCTGGTCATATTCGCCGCTTACCGGCTGGGGGTTTATGATCACCCCGACTTGATCACAAGGCTCTTTCATATGAAAAGCAAGGCGAAAACTGTTAAGGGCGATATAAAGAAACCTTTTTTGAGTAAAGGGTTATATCTGGTCATGATCGCCATGCTATTAGGGCTTATAGTACCAGTATTAAGCCTTAACTATCTTTCATATGGGATCGCATTCATGGCGATAGATGCGATACTCTTAATATATGCGATGCCCCAGCTATCAAACGAGCGTTCACCTATTACATCTGTCATTTCTGTGATCCTGGTGGGAACCATATCCGCGTATGCAGCAATGATGCTGGGTGGCTACATTATTTCGATCGCCATCGCCATGTTCACATACCTTACGATATTATTGCTGAGCATAAGATATGCCGATTTATATCGATCAAGTATTACCTCAGAAAAAGATAAATAAAAAAGATTTACATGCAACGGCGGCAGATGTACTCTATTTCGTAATCCGCGTCGTCGTCTTTGATCCAGCCCTTAAGGAGTTTCTTTCCTACCATCAAGTGGCTGCGGCCGCACTTGGCGCATTTCTTTATTTTAAACTCGTCGTACCACTCAGGCTTCACGTTAAACTCGAACTCCGCCTGATCCTGGTCGACCACATCACGCGCGACTTTTCTGGCCTGCTTTAATTCAAGCCCCGTATTCTGCGAGATATCATACGCGATGCGGCTGATCAGCAGCGAGCGTTCCAGCACGGTGAACATGTCGCCGAATAAGTCGTACATCCTGTCTACGACAGAAGAGTTTGCCATGTCGAACGGCATATCGTCATAGTCGGGGACGCAGGTAATGAACGGATCGCTGGATGAGCCACCGGAAACCTGTTCCGAAGGCTCCTTTATCTTGACGCCACAAAGCGGGCACTTGCCCGCGATCAGCTCATCTTCGAACGTCTCTTCTCCACATCCGGGGCAGCGCATATTTTGCATCACCATTATAGTATAAACACGGCAGCAGATATAACTGTTGTCCAGTTTCCCTCATCATCGACTTCAGCTGTTTTTGCAATGTTCATCGTCGTTTTCGGGTTCTCTTTCTTCCACGTAAAATACATATTTTCAGCAAGCTTTTCCGCATACTCGCCGGCGAACTTCTCGGTCTCGCCATAGGAGTGATGCTCTGAAAGGTAGCCAAAGTCAGCTACTCTGTCTGCAGGAATGGCGCACCCGATCGAGGCCGCGATCCTGCGGCTCGGCTCGTTGGACGAGTTTCGTGACATGACCGTGAACACGATCTCTCCGGGGACCAGCTCCTTTAAGCCTTCCTTGCTTTCTATGATCTCACATTTCGGGGGCAGTATCGAGCTGACCGTGACCAGGTTGAATTTCTCAATACCCGCGTCTCGCAAGGCCATCTCGAATGATTCGAGCATTTCCTTGTGTGTCCCGGAACCGCTCGTAAAGAACACTTTTTTTGGTACAAGCCCTTGTCTCATTTTATATCTCCTAAAGCAATCGTAAAGCATATGTCCAATCAAGCACGATTATGTCATGGTGCTTGAATGAGCAAAGTTGATATTAAATTTATCGAGATCGGCGTATCTTTTATCATACTCGCCGTCTTCATCGGACTGTTCGCCCTGGCCAGGGAATTGCCGGGACTGTCTTCGTATACGAATCTTGTGTACGCGCTGATCTTATTAGCTTTCACGATCGTGATCAGCCTTTGGGGCATGAAGCTGGCGCCTAGTCTTCCCTGAGCGCTAACATAGCCTTTATTTTTTAGCACTGTGCCATAATGATAATTTTTAGAGTGGCCAGCGGACCTTACGATTTTTTTATTTTGTTAAATTGATTAGTCCTTATTATACATATTGCGCTTTTAAATCTTTCGAGTACCTGTGTATGTCAGCAGGTTTGTCTACATTCGGGTCTACTGGAATGATATATTTTTCGGTAATTTTTTCTGGAGAAGCCTGTCATAGTACCTGGCCACGACGCATGCTTTCGTGCATCTCCCGCACGCATTACAGCGTTTCTCATCCACAGTAACATTTTTTCCTATCCGTATGGCGCGGCCCGGGCAGGCTTTCACGCATATGCCGCATTTCGTACATAAAGAGGCTCGAAGCACTTGCTTTACCGTGCTTTCGAATAGTTTCTGCGCTTCAATCTTATCGTCCGATGTGGCATAGACTTGCCCCGCGGCGAATAGCTTGCTGGTGCCTCTTTTTGCGCGCAGCAGCGTCATGTCCAGGTCTTCCGAGTATACGGGCGTGCCGATGGTCTTTAGCATCTCAAGCGTGCGCTCATTCGAGGCGCGGTCCGGTAGCCGTAGTACGCCTTCGATGCTGTAGCCGCCGTTGATGCACGGGCTAATGCCGCGTATGATGTCAAGTGACATGCCGCCTTTCATAGATGGCCTGAGATTGATATGCCTTTCCTGCGCGATATTCAGCATTTTAGGGGGGTGCTCCTTCCAGCGCCAGAACCCCAGGTCGACGTAATCCATGGGAAGGCCCGAGCTTTCCGCCCATTTATGGAGCTTCGCCTGCCATTCCTTGTATTTTGCGGGGTGCAGCTCTTTCATGCGCACGTACTCAGCCTGTAATGCCGCGGGGCAGAGCCAGCAGCCGATCCTTTCAAAGCCCTGGTCATACAGCCGGTTATACTCCAGTTTTTCCATGTGAATGTAAAGCCATACCTCTATGGCTCTCCAGTCCTTGATCGGGTATACTCCGACCTGGTTCGGCACGAACGGGTTTTTTTCTACGGTATTGATATTGCCACGGCTAAACGATTCGTATCGGCGTTTGCCGTCTATGGTGATCACACCTTTTTTGTATGATGATAATGAGCTCGTGATGGGGCCGAGTTTGCAAACTTTACAGCACCACCGGAAATCTTTAGCGGGTGGGCCAAATGCCGGGAAATTCTCCTCAAAAGCCTGGCCTGCATGCTCTATATGGATCTTTATGTGATTCTTTGCCGCGTAGTCCTCGACAAATTTAGTGGTCTCAGGGAATTCAAGGCCCGTATCTACAAAAAACGCCTCGAATTGTCTTACGGCCTTCCGGGTGAGGTTCAAAACCACGAGGCTGTCCTTGCCGCCGCTGAACGATACGGTGACCGGCAGCTCACGATTTCTTCCCTGGCTCGCCACGCCGTTTATGGCGTTGATGGCATTCTTTTCCATTGCCACCAGTGATCCTTTATTCGCAGACACGGCATCGTTTATGGTGGTGAGCTTCTCGTTCGGCTTTACCTGCCCGCTGCCGATCTTTCGTATTTTGATCGTGTTGATATTGGGATCTTTCAGGTTATCAGACTTAGCTACGCCATACCCGTTGAAGGTATCATTGACACGTAGCAGGATGACGTCTTCGATCTTGATGTCCGGGGAGGCTTCTATGACTGTACTGCCCTTAATGCCTTTGCCGTTCAGGTGCATTCCCCTGGGCACGTCTATCGTAGCGGTCTTTGCCTTCGTCAAAGGTAATAGGAACTTAGCGCCTTCGAAACGCAGGTCAAGTGTATACGCCCCGTCTTTCAGGTCATATGCGACCACGCCGATCGTGTACCCGTCTACGATGATCTCGTCGGTCTTATCGTCGCCGGGGATCTTATTTAGCAGGACGAGCTTTTCCCCAATCGGGTCACACTGATAAATATCATTGAAGAGGCGCCTGATGACCGTGCGCTCGAATGGGGAGCAGAATCGCACGTCTCCCGGCGGCGAGAGCCTGACCTCTCTGCCTATGGCTCCGCACGCGCCGCATTGTTCCGATATTAGCGGCACATTACAGGAGTCGCACCAAAATATATGATCTAAAGCCTGCTCGAAGGGTTTTCTCCCGGTCATCGCGATATACAGGGCGTGGTGGGGTTAAATAGCTTATGCGACTAACTTTAAATCGGGCAGCATCGGGCAAGTTTAACACTGGCGTACTCAAAGGGCACGCGCTCCGGGCTTCTCTTGTACATACGGTCGCTATTAATACGATATTTTTTTCTAATTCCCTACAAAGACTCAATCAAAATCTTATAATGAACCATTTATACAATTTATTGGTCAGGAGGAATGTGTAAAAAAGAAATATTCGTCCTTAAGCCATAGCCGGTAAGCCTCTACCCAATTGCACACGTTAGCCAGAGAGGTATTCTAACTCAGTTGTTATCTCGCCCGAGGGCGGAGCCCACCGCCCGGGGCGCTTTTATTATATTGATGCCGTGTTATTTTATTCTTTAAATTTCCTTGTTCTTCTTTATCTATAGTTTCCAGTGGAAATGCTTATATACTAAAGATTATACTACATAATCCTCATAGGTACCATATGTGCTTATGTACCATACCTGGATATGTACTGCGCATTGTCTCAAGGTCATATCGAAGGATAGTGGTAATACAGAGGTAAAAAATGGATTCGGTAGTTTCGTTGAATGATGTCAGGAAGAGCTATTTCATGGGCGGGGAGGAGCTGCAGGTGCTTAAGGGCATTAACCTCGAGATCCAGCGCGGCGAGTTCCTTAGTATCATGGGGCCTTCCGGCAGCGGCAAGAGCACGCTGATGAACCTGATCGGATTGCTGGACAGGCCGGGCAGTGGCGAGCTCGTCATTAACGGCAAGCGTGTCAGCGAACTGAATGATGCCGAGCTGTCCCGTATCCGCGGAAAAGAGATCGGGTTCATTTTCCAGACGTTCAACCTCGTGTCGCGCCTTACGTCGCTCAAGAACGTGGAGATGCCCATGATTTTCCAGGAGAAGGATGCGGCTTATAGGGCCGGCGTCGCTAAGAAATACCTGGAAGAGGTAGGCCTGGGCGATCGCATAACGCATCGGCCTAACGAGCTTTCGGGCGGCCAGAGGCAGCGAGTGGCAATAGCCAGGGCGCTTGTGAACGATCCTTCTATCCTGCTGGCGGACGAGCCAACGGGCAACCTGGACGTGAAGACGGGCGACGAGATACTGGAGCTATTCAAAAAGCTGAACGAAGCTGGCAGGACCATCGTGATGGTCACGCATAACCCCGAGGTAGCGGCTATTACACATCGAGTGATCAGGATCAAGGACGGCCTGATCACCGGAGATGAAGCGAATTAAGAGTTTATTTTCATAACTGGAGAGATAATATGAAGTATTTTAGTGTATTGGGCATCTTCGTGATGCTTCTAATCGTATTGGTCGCGCCGGCGTATGCTGCCGCAACCGCGCCCTCGCTGTCTGTCGTCAGCAGCAGTGTGACCGTATCACCAGGCACTGTGATGGCCGGGGATTCCGGGACTGTCACGATCACCGTGGCGAACACCCTGAAGGCGCCCGGCACAGGCGACACGCACTCGACGCAGGACGTGATCAATTATGGCACAGGCACTTCCGATGGCGTGGCGGTTTCTCATTCGACGACCCAGACTACGACGAGTTCGGATGCTTCGTATTCGAATGCTTACTTACAGTCAATTTCGCTAGGTGACAGCGGCCCGATACATGTGGATCCGCAGCAGCCTCAGGGTACGATGCTGGGCATGGGTGACACGGTCACGTATACGTTCCCTTTCACGGTGGATAAGGATGCTTCTGATGGTCTTTATCAGTTGTTGTTCAGGGTGACTACGACTGATGGTAATGTGTATGTGAATTATATGGTGCCGGTGCGTGTGGATAATACGCCTTTGAAGATCTATGTGAATGATGCTCCCGCGTCGTTCAGTTCCTCGTCGAAGAGTGTTACGCTTGATGTGGTGAATAATCGTGCGAATGACGTGAACTCGGTGAGCATTGTTCCGTCGGGCGACGGTTATACGTTTAAGCCCATGCAGGAGTACGTCATCGGTAACATTGGCGCTGGCGAATTATACACCGCCCAGATCGATGTGTCAAGCAAGAACGCCTCGAACGGGGCGAACCCGCAGTTCAAAGTAGTCTACAAGAACGGCAACAACGTGCACGAGTCAGCTCCCGCGATCGTATACGTCGATAACAGCGGAGTACAGCCGACATCCGGCGGCAACGGTAATGGTATCATGATCGTCATCGGCATCATTATCGTAGTCCTGGTCATTATCGGCGGGATATTCGTATATCTGAGGAGTAAGAGGGCTAAGCAGTGAAATCTTTAGACATACTGGAGTATGCATTCTCGGATTATACGAGTAATAAGTTCAAGACCATGATGTCCTCGCTGGGCATCATCATCGGCGTAATGGCCATCGTGGTCATGCTCACGCTAGGGAACGGGCTTTCCGAAGGTGTCAGCCAGCAGTTCGGCAGCCTGGACCTGGATACAATGACCGTGACCCCCGGGTCTTCGGCCTTTGGCGGAATGATGAGCGAGGGCAGTTCAGGAAGCCTGAAGGTGCAGCTGCCTCCCGCGACATTCACAGACCGCGATGTAAGTCTGCTGGCAAACACTCCAGGCGTAGCCCAGGTGGAACCTCAAATCGCCGAAAGCGCGGTAGGTACGTATCTGGGCGATAACCGCACGATGCCCGTCAAAGCAGTGGTGCCGCAATATGAGTCAAACCTGGCTTCGGATATGGATCATGGCCGGTTCCTTTCGCAGACCGATACGTACTCGGTCGTGCTGGGCAGCTCGGCGGCAAACGGCACTTTCGGTAAGATCCTCCGTACAGGCTCGTATCTCCAGCTTACAAACCCGTATACCGGCAAGTCGCAACAGTATATAGTCGTCGGCGTGCTAAAGGAGCTTAACACCTCAGTCACGTCTGGAAATGTCAACTCTGCGGTTTACATGACCAAGGCAGGCTTGAAGGGGATCTCCGACCAGGATACCTACACCTCGATCACAGTACGTGCAGATAATATCCAGAACGTTGATGCGGTTGCATCTAACGTACAGGACGCGCTGGCAAGGCTTCACAGAAACGAGGCATACTCTGTTACGACAATGAAAGCGTTCTCAAGCATGATCCAGACGGTATTCAGCCTGATCACCGACGTACTGGCGGGCATCGGCGCCGTATCGCTCGTGGTAGGCGGTATTGGCATCATGAACGTGATGATGCTCACCGTGAAGGAAAGAACGAAGGAGATCGGCTTGATGAAAGCCATCGGCGCGACGACGACTGACGTAAGGATCATATTCCTGACGGAATCTGCGCTGCTCGGCCTGATCAGTGGCGCGATCGGCGTGCTGATATCGGCCGTTGTAGCGGCCATAGTAGGCCAGGTTGCAGGGCTCCCCATGGGCATGTCGATGCAAAATATAATCCTAGGGATCGGCTTCGGCTTGTTCATCACTTCGGTATTCGGCGTATACCCGGCAAACCAGGCGGCCACGCTGGATCCGATCGAGGCACTAAGGACCGAGTAGTGCCTTTTTTATTTTGGTGATAGGACGATGGCGATATTCGAATTTCTAACAATCTATATATCCGGCATCATTGGCCAGATCGGATATCTGGGCATTTTTCTTTTGATGGCGTTAGAGAGTGTCTGTCTACCGATCCCTAGCGAAGTCGTGATGACTTTTGGCGGCTTCGCCGCGCAAAGGGGAGACCTCAATTTTTGGCTCGTGGGCCTGGCGGGTAGCCTCGGGTGTCTCGGTGGATCAACGATAGCATACTATATCGGATACTATGGCGGCAGGCCGTTTTTAAAGAAATATGGGAAGCTCGTGATGATCGGCGAGCACGACATTGACCGGGCAGACAGGTGGTTCTCCAGATACGGCGTAGAAGCGGTATTTATAACAAGGCTCCTGCCAATAGTACGTACGTTTATCTCATTACCGGCGGGCATGGCTAAAATGAACTTCACGAAGTTTGCCATATATTCTTTCGCCGGCTCATTACCGTGGTGTTTTGCGTTAACATATGCAGGTATCATGCTCGGGAATAAATGGGAGCAGCTCCAGCAATACTGGATATATCTTGACGTGTTCGTCATAGTGGGGCTGGTTGCGCTAGCGGCTTTTGTACTATACAATAAGTTTATGAAGAAAAGACCGAATATTTGAGGCATAGATGCAGAACGACGTAGAAAAGTGGCTAAAAGAACTGAAAAGGGGTGCGACGAAGTTCTCCATACTGGCAATATTACGCGATGGCGACATGTATGGCTATGAGCTCAGGCATGAGTTCGGAGTCCGTACCGAGGGCGCCATGGAGCTTACCGAGGGTAATGCATACCCTACGTTGCATAGTATGGAAGACGACGAGCTAGTCACAAGCTACTGGAAAGAATCTGAACAGGGGCTGCCCCCACGTAAATATTACCATATCACGGAAAAAGGAATAATATTGTTAAATGAAATGATCCTCGAATGGAGCCGGTATACCGATGCGATGAACAACGTCTGGAGGGGAAAAAATGGAAATCAGTGAAGAAGCCCGGAAGCTGCTAGAGACTAAAGTAAAACGGATCTTGAATGAGATCGATGTCCCTGAGAGCCAAAAGATCGAGATCAGAAAAGAGCTGATTTCCAACTATACGGATGCTTCGATCATGAACGCACGATCTCGCGGGGTCTCAAACGTCGGAAAGGAGGATATAGAGTCGGCCTTCGAATCTTCCGAGAGTCCGGATGAGATCGCATCGATGTATATGGCTTCATATGTGAACTCGCTACATAAGGCCGGGATCATCTCCAGGTCTATCGCATTTATCATTGATATGATCATTGTCAACCTATTCGCCGTCGTCGCAGCAGTGCCATTTATAATCTTGAGATTTGTCCTGGACCCCCCGACAAGTGAGATCAAAATGGTCCCTATATTCTTGCAATTCTTCTATATTTTCGTGATCGCGAACATGACGATCATTTTCGCATACTTCGTCATATCCGAGGGCTTTTTCGGCTATACGCCCGGTAAATGGCTGCTGGGCATAAAAGTGCTGAGGGCAGATGGTAAAAAGGCCAGCTATCAAGAAACGATGATCCGGAGCATTCCGAAATTATTTATCGTGGCCATCCTGGCCGATGCATTTCTGATGATAGTGTTATATAGAAAAGAAAAGCAACGATTATTCGACCGGATCGCAGGGACGATCGTTATCAGCCGTAATAAAAAGTGATCTGCGAGAATAATGGCGGAGATGTCTTCGGTTGTATAATGGATCAAGTATCCGGAAGACATCATCGCTAGAGTCTAGCGAGAGAATATAATGATTGTAGGACATATCCATTGTTTTGAATTCATGAGGTTATGTTAAAATGCCCGGCTTTCAGGTGTCTGATCGAATACTCATTCTCATATTTGTATCAGCTTTTCTTACCTATGGGATCGGCGATGTATTATCGACATTCCTGGCATTGAACCATATCTACGGCAGCACGGAAGGACTAAGCACCACCGCCAATCTGATAAGCGGAGGTTTTACCGGGTACATTATATTACTTGCATTAAAAACTCTCGGCCTGCTGGTTTTTCTCGCAATGGCACTCTATGGCTGGAGACTGGCTGCAAAATGGTCGCTATTGGGCTTCGCCGTATATGGGTCGTACCTGACCGCTTCGAATCTTTGTGTGTTTTTATTCGGCATTCCACTGTTGCCTCCCGGTGATCAACAGTCGATGCTAGGCTTTATCTGGATGATGGTGCTCCCATTTTTAGTGCTCGGGATAGCTTTCGAGACATTTGACTCGATTCAAGTGTTTAACGGAGAAAAACCCGGCCACGGTATCTGGGGAAAAGAACTGAAAAGTTTGGCAAAAAGAAAAAAAGGATAATGTCAGGTGTTTATCTGCCGCTCCTTCAGGAATGCCGATAGGATCAGCCCAAGGATCGCCAGCCCCAGCAGTATGTACACAGTATCGTGGAAGCCGCTCATGGCTCCTGACAGTATTTTATCGCGAAGCACAGCCGGAACGCCAGACAAAGCTGACGCATTTAATCCCTGGCCTATAGCCCCCGAGCTAATCCCGGAGCTTATGAGTACTTGCTTGATATGACTGGTTTCCTGGGACTGGAAAACTGTCGCAAGCGCCGAAATGCCTATGGAACCGCCCAGTCTCTGCATGACGTTAAAGAGCGTATTCCCGTCCGAGACCTCTGTCTGCTTCAACGTAGCGATCATCTCGAAGAGCAGTGGCTGTATAGTCAAGCCGATTGCAAACCCGCGGCCGCTCAGTATGATCGCGGTGACCCATCCGGGCGTGGACGCGCTCATGAGCAATAGCGCTGCGGTTGATATCACGAGTAGTAGCATCCCGGTCATCACCGTAGCCCGGATTGACAGCAGCTTCTTCATATAGATCCGATCTCCGATAACGGACCCAAGACCCATGACGATGCCCTGTGGCAGCAGGGCCAGGCCCGTGTCCATGGCCGAAAATCCCTGGATATCTTCCATCATGACAGGTACCAAAAATAGTACCGAGAACATGATGATCGAAGCGATCACGCTAACAATGAGCGGTAACGCCGTATCGAAACTCCGGAGGATCTTCAGGTCTATGGCGGGCTTATCTTTCTTCATTGCCCAGGCTACATAGGACAGGATCAGCACGACCCCAAGAACTAAGAACGGGAACGTGCTCATCGAGAGCCACCCATCGATGGCGCCTTCGGACGCGCCGTATAGTGTAAGTACCAGGCCCGCTGCCAGCATGACCGACCCTATCAGGTCAAAGCTGATGTTCTTCTCTATCACGTCATGCTTACTCATGGTCTTACTGACCAATAGCAGCGCCGCGGCTGCAATGCCGATAGGGAGGTTGATGAGGAATACATATGGCCAGCCGACCGTATTGATCAATAATCCGCCGACGGTAGGGCCGATGGCCGGTGCCAGGAAAAGAACGATCCCGAACCCGACGGGAATCTTTCGAGCGCCCGACTTATGGCCGCCCAATAAAAGGTCCATCGCCAGTGGTACCAGCGGAGCGCCGAATGCGCCTTGGAGTGCACGGCCGATTATCAATATTTCAAGCGACGGAGCGAAGGCGCAGGCGGCCGAAGCTAATATAAATCCGACGAGGCTGACGATATATACACGGCTTGCCCCAAACCGCTTCGACAGGAATGCACAGGCGACAAGGACGGCTGCCAGGCTTAGCAGGTATCCGCTAAGCACCCACTGGACTTCCGTTAGTGAACTGTTGAACGTGGTAGCTATGTCCGGAAGGGCAACGTTCACCACGCTTGAATCGAGCATTGTCAGGAAGGGTCCTGCTAAAAGCGCGATCATTAAGACCCAATCGACAGCGCCCTCTGACTTAGGGGAAATCTCATTTTTCTGTAACATGTAAATCACTTCACGAGTAGATCAGCTTCGAGCGATCCTACCCAGTCGATCTCGTCTCTTATTTGCTTAGTCAAAAACAGCATTACTCTGTCTTTGTAGCCTTCCGAAGAATGATCCGGGGACCTGCATATGTTTTCATATCGGTGGAGGCGATCAAGCAGCACGGATTCACGTACTTTTATGATCTTCAAAGATTCTTCAGGCTCAATGGTCTTGAAAAAAGCCACTCTTGCGTAGAATTCTTCATCATTTGTCGCTATGGCGGAGGAAAAGTCCAGGATCATTTCCCGGAATATCTCTTTTCCTTTTTCCGTTATGTTGTATACATGACGATCAGGCTTCCCGGCACTCTCCTGGATTTCACTTTTTACGGCGTCCATCTCTTCGAAACGGTGGAGGTTTGTATATAGCGTGTTGTTGTTAATGGTGATGTTGTCACCGAAAATGGTTTCCGCCACCTTTTTAATGTCATAGCCGTGTCTAGCTCTGTTCATGAGCGTGGCCAGGATAATGATCTCCGTATACGTCATAGGTTAAACTATCATAAGATAATTTAACCTATAAAAGGTTTCTCCTTAACCAGTGAAGCAATCATGGCTTGCTTATCGAGACATATCCCATTTAGCTTTTTAAAAGGTGGTTGCACGACTTTATGAATTTATTCGACAATGATATAGTCGTTATTTTCATGTTGATAATACCAACATCTATATAATTTATCACTCTATACATAACTCCTGGTTATTATGATGATCACTACCGTGGTCGGTAGCTACCCGGCCGGAATAACAATCAATACCGAGGACGACGTGCGTAAAGCCATAGCGATCGCCGTCGCAGATCAGGATAAACTGGGCGTACAGATCATTTCGGACGGCCAGGTGCGAAGTGACATGGTCGGCATCTTTGCCATGAACATGAAAGGCTACAAGAAAGTTGGCGCTCGATATCACATCACAGGCCGCATCGAGGTCCCGGATAAGCCCGCGACCGTCGACGATTATTGCTACGCTAAAAAATTATCTAAAAAGAAAGTGAAAGGCATCATCACGGGGCCGACGACGATGGCGAAAAGCTCTGTGGTCGATAGTAGCTCACCATACAAATCCAATTCTGACCCTGAGCTGATCTTTGATCTGGCATATGCGCAGGCGGCAGAGGCGCGCGCGCTCTTGCAGGCGGGCGCCGAAGTGATCCAGATCGACGAGCCATTCTTCAGCGTGGACGCAGACCTGGAAACAGGCATAAAGGCGGTGAACATCGTCGCAAAAAATATCGAGCTGCCGGCGATGCATGTCTGCGGTGATATAAGGCCTATCTTCAAAAAATTATTAGAGACTAATGTAAAGATACTCGACCACGAGTTTTCGGTCTCTAAAAACCTTGAAGTGATGGATAAAGGCCTGATCGAGTCATATGGAAAGACCATCGGCTTTGGCTGCTTAGATTCGACCACAAATAATGTGGAAAGCGTTGAGCAGATTGAAAAGACGATCCGTGCGGGTATCGAAAAAATCGGCAAGAAAAACATGTGGGTCGACCCCGATTGCGGGATGCGAATGCGCACGCGCGAGGCCGCCTCCGCCAAGCTACAGAACATGGTCGAAGCCGTACGACGCATAGGATAACGGTCCACATTGTTAATTTTTAACTGTTAAATACATTCAAAGAAACCTTTATCTTAGACTCAAATCTTTTATCCAATTCACACTGATAAATCCGCAAATTATTAATATTGCTTTTCATATGTAATCTAGTGTTCTAATGCGCCTCTGTGGCTCAGCCTGGTAGAGCGGCTGATTTGTAATCAGCAGGTCGTGGGTTCAAATCCCACCGGGGGCTTCTGGGGTTGAGGTATAACAAAGTATGGATGCAAATACCTTAGCCCTATCATCTTTTTATTAATCCGTCACTCATGCATACGTCACTAAGATAACTATGTTCTGGTACATGTCAACACAAACTTATCCAAGGGGACCGGCCATAACTCATTATATTCATCCTTTTAATGATTCAAATAAGGTTGCATGCATACACGTCGATTTCAAAAGTGTGTCGTGTTATACTAATTGTATCGATACAAAGATGATAAGATTTGAAAGCCGATGTCGGTTGCTAATCTTTTAAAAACTTGTCAATGATAGAAAAATTACAGGATTAAGTGTGGGGAGTCGTTTCTTTAACTCGCTTGATGCATTTGTGCAAGTCTTTAACGGATTCTTCAAGCCGCATAGCCGATTTTTGACCCATCTTCGCTAACTGCTCGATCTGTTCGACGAACTTGATACAGTCATCCAAGATTTCATAATTACCATTTGCGAGATCAGTTAAGTGTTTAAGGAGTTCTTCCGACATCTCGGCCTGAAGCCTGGCGAGATGTACTGCCTGTCTGACATTGAACTGATGTTCTGAACAATATTTTAAAACTTCGATCTTATTAGTACCGCTTCCATTAATATCAATTCGCGTAGTCATTATCTATTTATGTGCATAAGCTATGTTTAAAACTTTTATCTATCACTCCAATCAATTGCTGAAAACTCAATAATATAGACATCCTGACGGCCGCTTGGTCGCCACCATATTCTAATGACATAACGCTTGATTATAACAGATTAATATGAAAAACAAGACCGTGTGGTTTTACCCGGCATCTCATGCCCCCAGGAAACGCCAACACCACACAGCCCCCTTATTAGTCATTTGGACGAATGGATACAGTACGAATGGCCTATAAATAGGTAATCTATATAGCTGTGGTTTAATGCTCAACTAATTCGCCATTCGTATATTATCGTGCAATGTTTTCGATTAAAAGTTATAAAACACCTGACAGGAAGCCATTAAAGTGCAAGTTTATATATTAATTGCATAAAATAGAATAGATGTAGGAACTTGGTTTATTGTCGCAAGCTATATACCCCAAACAGTTGCAGATGAAATATTAAGTACCAAGTTCCTACGCTTTGTTTAAATTAGTGTAGTCTTCCAGTTTGTTAATTAGTACTTTGAGTTTGTTTAAATCGGTGTTTGCTTGTTCTAAGTTTTTCTTTGCAGTTATTAATTTATCTTTACATTCGGCTTTTATGATTTTGTTTTTACAGCATTCATCGCTGATTATGGTTAGTGTTTCTATATTCCAGATGGCTGCCTGAGATGTATCCAATATGTTGTGTTCAAGTTCCTTTAGTTCGCCATGTGGCCTGTTTAAGTAATGTTGTTTGAGCAATCGCAAACGATATTTATGTTGATATGAGGGTATGAGGTAATAGACGATCGATGTGGCCATCAAGATCACTGAACCCAAGATCAATACTAATACGCTAGTTTTCACCGAATTAATGTTATAACCCTCAAGATATTCTATCATTAGTCCGAAAAACCCCGCAAGCAGCAATACTGATCCACAAAATAATAATAACAGTTTGACCATACCTTGCGCGTCCATATCCAAACCCCTTAATATTATAATTATTTATAAAAATATAAATATTTCTATTAAATGCCATTCGATTTATGTTGAGCGATAATACCTTGATATCCAGAACTAATATTTTCACATTGTGCTTGCGTTCTACTTTTAATGTCGCCTGCCTCACATTAGCATATAGCAGATCATATTAAAGAATCTGGAATGATAACAAATCAAATAATATATCAAATAGTAGAATCTGATCTGGGTATAGCTGATTTAACTGACCTTAATGCCAATGTTATATATGAGTTAGCTATACGTCATATAGTGAAAAAGCCCTGTATAGAAATGATAAAAAATGGTCAAAAAATTCCTTTTGATATAATCGGAATGAGAACAGTTTATTTTGATCTTGATTTAGAAAGTGTGACGTGCATTAGTTAATTTAGATGATAAATTTGAAGTTTAATTTTTCTCCATAGCTCTATATCTGACAGCCTGCTGAAAATAATAAGAGCTTGCATAATTTATCGCAGGCATCGATGAGTATATATATGTTTATTTGGTGCTTATATCAACGAAGGCGTGCATATGAAAAACAGATTCTTACTCATATTGCCATTAATGTTCATCGTAGTGCTCATGGCGGGTTGTATCGGGTCAAATACTCCAGCTCCGACAACGACGGCGTACGTATCGCCGACAATCGTACCGACACCGACGGAAATAGCCCCGTCTGTCACCGTACTTCCGCTCCCGACAATCGTAAAGGGGGCGGATAACGCGGTCGATAGGCAAGCAAGCCGTTTGATTGGAACCTGGGCCCAGAATGTAGATGGCTGGGATAATGATACTATGGTTCGAGACGTAACCTTCGAACATATGGATGGTAATGACTACATCTACTATTTCACTAACAATGGGGCACCACACTATGTCCGAATTACCTATTCCATTGACAGTGGCGAGTTCACCCTCGGAACTGTGACCGATTCAATAACAACTGTCTAAATATCAAGCTGCCTCAGCCGCTCCCGGGAATTTGATCACGGCTTTTACAACTTGATCCCTTTTATCGAACTCACGGTACGTCGCGGGCGCCTCGTCGATGCCGATCTCATCGGTGACGATAAAGCTCGGCTTCGCCTTGCCTGATATGATCAGGTCGCGCAAGTACGCATGATAGAGCTTTACGGGAGTCTGCCCGGTCGCGAACGTGATGCCTTTACTCCACATCTGCCCGATCGGCATCACCAGCTTGCCCTGTTTTTCGTCCGCGGTCTTTCCCGCCGGGTCCTGTTCCAGGTACACGCCGATAATGCCGAGCGCGCCGGTCGGGTTGATGATCCTCGCCAGATCTAACAGTACCTGATTAGCCTTGAACTGGTCCGGATGATCGCGATCATAAGCCTGAAAGCCCACGGCGTCGATGCCGCAGTCCACGCCCAGCATTTTTTCCTCACCAGGACGCAGTGAATCTCTCATTAATTTATTCGACTTACGATAAGCAAATATCTGGTCGACAGGGTCACCATCCAGGAAATTGATCGGTGTGGCTCCCGCGTATTCTGCCAGCTTCAAGCGCTTTCCGGACTTATCGACCACGTAGACTTCCGATGCGCCTTTGATCTTGCAGCTTAATGCCGCAAGCAAGCCCACTGGCCCTGCGCCGAAGATCGCCACGCTTTTACCGGTGGTGACACGTGCCATGTCCGTCGAATAGTACGCGGTCGGGAAAATATCGGCAAGCAGCACGAAATCATTTTCAAATTCGTCACCCGGGCTGCCCGGTAATTTTAAGCAGGCCCAGTCGCCGTTGGGCACCCGGACATATTCCGCCTGCCCGCCATGGTATTTGCCAAGCCCAACGTAACCGTAGCCGGCGCCCGCCCTCTGCGGGTTCAGCGTCAGGCAGGCGTTCGTATAGCCTCGCACACAATTCATGCAGACGCCACATGCAATATTAAAAGGAACGACAACACGGTCGCCTTTTTTGATCTCCGTCACTGCGGCACCAACCTCCGCCACAACGCCCATGGGCTCATGCCCGAGCACGCGGCCTGGCTGCATGGTACTGTGCCCGTCATACATATGCAGATCGCTGCCGCAGATCGCACTACTCGTGATACGCAGTATCACGTCCCGCGGATGCTCGATCTTTGGTCTCGGCACGTCTTCTACCCTGACCTCCATTGGTTTTTCGTACACAACTGCCTTCATGAAATACCTCAACATTTACAATAGGTGATTTTTATAATAATCTTCCCCGCATTAAAGCAGATGAGATAGCAGGTGACACACATCATATTTGATAAAATTCGGGAATATCCCCGCGAAATAGCCGTATCAAGTGTCACATAACTTTTATATGATCATAGAAAATTCTTTCATGGTGGTCGGTGGTGATCTCTATGGATTGGCGCAATGCCAGGCGAGAAAAGACCTATTATAACAGCAAGTTCCATATCTATGGCTACGATCCCCGGAGCCTGGGCTGGATCAAAGGCACGCAGGCGATCCGTTTTAAAAACCTGGCGATGGCCGGCGATCTCGACGGTTGTTCCCTTTTAGACGTAGGCTGTGGCTTCGGGGACTTGTACGGATATCTGTCAAATACCGGAGTACATGTAAACTATACCGGTGTTGATATTAATCGTAATTTTATCAAGACAGCCCAAGAAATATATCCGGATGCCCATTTCATCGAGGCCGATTTCGAGAATGACATCATACCGGGTAAATATGACTGGGCGATAGCGTCGGGGATTTTCAACTTAAAGATCAATAATAACCAGGCGTTTATCGAGAACTCGCTGAAAAAGATGTATAAAATAAGCAAGAAAGGGATCGTCGCTGACTTCTTACATACAAGAGCTGCCTGCGGATGTGACGGGTTATATTATCAGGATCCCGACAGGCTACTGCGATTCTGTGACCAGCTTTCCGGGCGTGTCGTTTTCAGGGCTGATTACTTGCAGACTGATTTTTGCGTATATGTATACAAAGAAACGCAGGACGACGAGATCATATGGTAGCTTTTTTTATCTGAAATATTGGTCCAGGAAATCCTTGAGCAACTCAAGGTCCGTTACATCTATATCGTCGATCTGTACTTTCACGTCCCAGCCTTTTTCCGATATCTCGTTTAGCTCGGCTTGAGATTCCTTGTAGCAAGGATCGTATACCATCCAGTACAGGTTGCCAGTGTCATCCGTATAGCTGATCAGCTGCATAGTATCTCACCTGATAAAGTATGGTAAGCGTTGATATAACAGTTCCTGAAAAATTACAGCGGAGGGCATGAGAAAAGGCCACTGATTAAGCCTTTTCGATGCCCGTTCCGGCTATTACTTGCTAGTCTGTGCCTGTGGCAAGTGAGCGCTCTGCCTTGGCGCCTGTGCCTTGCGCACGTTGCCCCTCACGATCGACGCGAACATGCCTATGACGCATAAGATAGCGAACACGACAAACGCGATCTGAATGCTGGACATGAGTTTCGGGTCGCCCGGCACGACTTCCACGCGGCCCATGATCATGGAGAAGGTGAGCATGGCGACGCCAAGGCTGAACATCTGCCCGACCAGGCGCATCGTGCTGACCATGCCTGATGCCACGCCATAGTCGCATCTTTCGACCGAGCTCATGATCGCATTAGTATTGGGCGACGAGAACAGCGCAAATCCCAGGCCCATGAACATCAGGCTGGCGATGACTATCAACATGGATGTCTGTGGCGTAAGCAAGGCGAAAAGCACCAGCCCGATCACGCACAGTCCCATGCCGGCCGATGCGACGATCCTGGGCTCCATTTTGTCAGAGAGCCTTCCGGTCAGCGGCGAGAAGACCGCCTGCACGATCGGCTGCGCAATTAAAATAAGCCCGGCCGTCTGGGGGCTGTATCCTTTTATGTCCTGCAGGTAGTAGCTCAACAGTAGCGCTACGGCAAAGGTGGCGCTGTAGTTGATCAGGGCGGCGAGGTTCGAGAACATGAACACCTTGTTATTGCGGAAGACGCTGACCTTCACGACCGGGTTCTTGTGGCGAAGCTCCCACCAGAAAAACACGACCATGAGCAGCAGCCCGAGCGCGATCAGCCCGGCACCCGTGACGTCCGGTATCAGCGAGAGGCCATACATAAGCGATAAAAGCATCACTGCGTACAGGGCCGTGCCGCCGACGTCGAAATTTCCCTTATCGGCACAGCGCTCGTTATCCTTGATCAGGAAATACGCAAGCCCTGCGATGATCAAGCTGTAGGCCATGATGCCCGCGTAGATGAACCTCCAGCCCAGGTACTGGGTAATGATGCCGCCGATGAATGGGCCCGCGGATAGGCCGAGGTATGTGATCGCCACGTTAATGCCCAGCACTTTGCCTCGCTCTTTAGCCGGGTATGCTGCTGTGAGTATTGCGACGAGCGTGCCGAAGATCATGGCGCTGCCAAAGCCTTCGAGCATCCGGGATGCGATGAGCATATAGACTGAATTTGATACACTACATAATAGCGAAGATACGACGATTATTACGAGGCCGATGATAAAGATCGTTTTTCTACCCACGATATCCGCGATCCTTCCGAAAGGCACGACAAAGATCGCTGCAGATAGAAGAAAGCCCAGAACTACCCAGTTCATTAAAAAATTGTCCGCATGGAACTCCCCGGTGATCGTCGGTATCGCGATATTGACCGAAGACCCGAGAAACGGCGTGATAAAAGCTGCCATACAGGCGATAATAAGAACAATACGATTGTCGACTTTTTTGCTCATAGCTATACCTCTTATACGGTTAACAGTAATTCTAAGTTTATATCTCGTATATACTTTCCCAATTTTTAACCTTGTATGCTCATCCATATATCGATAACCCTGAATCCGCTATGAGATGTAGCGACTGAAGTAATGCCTTCTTAGCTTTCTGTTATCCATGATTACCTCTTATAATATTCTGGCCTGTATAAGCTATTGACATGCATCATAAAGTATTAATACAATAAACATTAGCTTATGGTTATTGATTACAAAACAGTTACGCTATGAACAGGAACTGTCAGGACCGTTAAGCTCGTCACTTTCAACGGCCCCGGATCAAAAAGATACAAAGGTCAAATACAATATGGAAACAGAACTACGCTATTTATCCAATGCAAGTAACGTGCCCGTCGAGACTCAGGCTATCAAGCCGACACATAAAGACGCGGAGCTGCTGGACGCATACTCGACTGCAGTATGCGGTGCGGTCGACAAGGTCGGCCCGTCTGTCGTGAAGGTAGACGTGACCAGGGTAATGAACAGGCCCTCGTTCTTCCATAACGAGCCCGCCGAGATCAAAGGCGGGGGGTCTGGATTTATTTTTACCAATGACGGGTTCATCCTGACCAACAGCCACGTGGTACACGATGCAGATCAGGTGCATGTCACCCTTTCGGACGGCAGGTCCTATGATGCTAAAGTGATCGGAGACGATCCGGGAACCGACCTGGCCGTCATCCGAATCGAGGCGCCGGACCTTGTGCCGGCAGAGCTGGGTGATTCGGGTGCACTGCGCGCAGGTCAGCTTGTGATCGCCATCGGTAACCCATATGGTTTCCAGTGGACCGTCACATCGGGCGTCGTGAGCGCCGTAGGCCGTTCATTGAGGGCATATTCGGGACGGCTCATCGACGATATCATACAGACGGATGCCGCACTGAATCCCGGTAGCTCAGGGGGCCCGCTTGTGAACTCCAGGGGCGAAGTCATTGGGATCAACACGGCCATTATCCTGCCGGCGCAGGGCATCTGCTTCGCTATACCCTCCGACATAGCCAAATTTGTCGCATCGAAGCTCATTAAGGACGGGCGTATACGACGTGGCTATATTGGCATCTCAGGGCAGAACGTGACCGTGCATGATCAGGTCGTACAGGCTCATAAGCTAGCTTCCGGTAAAGGGGTGCTGGTCATGGGCATGGAGCGCGGAAGCCCCGCCCATACGGGAGGGGTCATGCCGAAAGACGTGATCGTAGAGCTTGACGGTAAGGCCGTGGAAGGCATTGACGACATGCATAAGCTGCTCACGGAAGAGCAGATCAACCGTGAGGCAAAGATCACTGTGCTCAGAGGCTATGATAAGCTCATGCTGACCATAGTGCCTGAAGAGTGGGGAAAGCCTTCTGAAAAGGTCCCGGTACAATAAAAATAAACGCGAGCCATAAACGGCTCGCACTTTTTTACTTTTTGTAGCTTATTCAGAACACTTTTATATCCGTATGAGTCGATTCAATGCTCTGTATTTCCCATTGTGCGTCTCCACGTCCATGATCAAGCGCTTGATGAGGATTGATCGATATTATTATGATCAGCTTATGGTATCCAGATATATCCGGCGCTTTTATGCTCAGTGGTACTGCAACCTGCTCGCTGTTTGTCGTATGACCTATATACACATAATCAGTTGTATTGTATTGCACAGGCACTTGCTCATAATCAAGAAGCTGGACCACCCTAAAGGGTAAGTCGGTCGTATTATCGTTAACATAAATATGTCCGATGTTCACAGAATAATTTAAGACAGCGCCTTTCCGCAGTTTTACTGGTAGCCCTAGCGGTTCTGATGAGGCAGTCTCACAAATGGATGAAGTGTCCGAGGAGGATGTGATCGAATTGACGATAGCATATGAAAATGATTGATTCTTAAGCTCCTCCATACGTTCATTGCTACTGGCCGATATGATGACATAATTTTGCACACTGGTCACGATCGGACCGTTACTTTGCCAGATGCTATGATTGAAATTATATGGGTCAACGAAAGCGAGGATCGCCAGATCATGTACCCCTTCCGAGATGCCCGTTATCTCAAACGCAGTATCATTCGGCATCCACATCCCGGGATTATCTCCGGGATCGATCAAGTGTGTCTTGTTCAAGCTACCGTTATAATAGAAAGGTACGAACTTTTCGTCTATCATTACCATCACCAGTGTCGGGTAATGCGCCTGGATGGGTATGTTCCCTTTGACTGTCCCGTTTTGTGCGAATAGGGGCCAGCCATATGGTACCGTTTGATTTTCCCAGGTTATTTTCGTGCTAATACCCATATTACTATTATCCACATGGCTCGATCTGAACACTGATCCGGATGGCCAGTATATTGCATAAACGCCTATCAGGATACAAATAACGACTAATACAGCGATGACCAGAGTAAATATTTTGATTTCATTGCGCATTGCCTTGACCCCAAAGAGCTAGTTATACTATTGAAGTCAGAGTATAAATGATTTCTATAATGAACTGTAAACAATAACTTATCGATAACTTCAATTATAGACACATCTTTATTTTGGAAATTACATATATCATGATCATGCCCCGTTTTATCATTGTCTATAACAGCACTACTGGCAATACGAAAGCCCTGGCTGAAGCTGTCATGGAAGGTGCGCAGTCGCTTGAGCTGGAGACGCAGATCATCGATGCGTTCGATGCTAAAACAGAGGACCTGCTGGCGGCAGATGCGATAGGTTTTGGTGTTCCGACGTTTAACTATCACCCGGCGAAACCGATCCTGCGATTACTGGACGACCTTAGCAAGCATGACATCAAAGGCAAGATCGCGGTCGTTTTCGGCTCATACGGCTGGAGCGGGCAGGGCGCGCCCGCCGTTGCGGAAAGGCTTCGAGAAATAGGATTTACAGTCCTCGATCCCGTCATCCGCGTCAAGTACAAGCCCTCGGAAAACGAGATCGACGGATGCCAGCTTCTCGGGAAAGACGTCGCTATGCACGTCAAGAATATCAAGATGACTGAGAATTTGAATAAGCAATGAGAAACAATTTTTTAATATAAAAAAGAATAACAAATGGAATTTTTTTATTCTTGTTATTTTTTCGTTCTATCTATCCGCCTCCTTTTTAGTTGATATTGAAATCACTCTTTAGGTGGCTCACTGGATGCTTATGTTAGGTGATAATCTTAAACGATCTCAATCTTTCAAATTATTATATCCTCGATGAGATATTTGAGTTGAAATCCAGGGTGTTGCCCTGGACATCAACCTGGGTGGTTGTAGCTTATCTTTTTTGAGATTTGGGGGTATATCAGTTTGGGATATCTTACATTACATACCATAGCGCTTGTCTTATATATGATTTCTCGCCGAATCGTCCAACTATCAAGCCACAGTTGGACGATTAAGCCATAAAGTATATACCGGGATATTTTCTCCCGTCAAACTTTGATAAAAGATCGTCTGGACAACTCATATTATATTAGTCTATGATCGAAAGCAAACATCGAGATTTATTATTTTTTTAATGGATTCAAAAAGCTCCGGTTTGATTACTATTTATCAAATCGGATATGTGGTACATGGCTTCCTCATCAATCGTCGACTATCTCGGTCCCGGAATAAAAATATTTATATGATTAAAATAAGCTTAATCTATTGTGTTGACCTCTCAATATCCCGGAACCCGGAAGGATACCGTAAGGGATTCGGGCATCGACATCATTGGCGATGTGGGGTGGCGCACGCATTTCTGTCTTTTCTATAAGACGCGAGATGATTTAATCGACGTCCTGGTACCATATTTCGATGCCGGCCTCAGGAATAACGAGTTCTGCATGTGTATAACTTCGGAGCCTTTTAATGCGGAGGAAGTCCGGGGCCTGATGAGCGAGGCAATACCAGGCTTTGATGAATATTTGCGAAAAGGGCAAATTGAGATAATCCCCCATACGGAATGGTATAAAAAAGATGGCGTTTTCAGGGCTAAAACAGTAATTAACGGATGGGTCGAGAAGCTGCATCAAGCCATGGCGCATGGCTTTGATGGCTTAAGGCTGACCGGGAACACGTCATGGCTGGAAAAGAGCAGCTGGAAGGACTTCTTAGATTACGAGCAGGAACTAAACGAAACCATCGACCAGTATAACCTGATCGCCATGTGTAACTATTCTCTTGATCAGTGCAGTGCGGGCGACATTCTCGATGTGGCAGGCACCCACCAATTCGCTATGACAAGATGCGAAGGCGAATGGAAAGTGATCCAGAATAAGCAGGTCTGCGAAGATCGGGAGCGCCTGCTTAATGAGCTGCGCAAGCTGTCGATGGCCGTAGAGCAAAGCCCGGCAACCGTCGTGATCACCGATACTCACGGTAAGATCGAGTATGTCAACCCCAAGTTTATACGGCTTACGGGTTATACGCCTGAAGAGGCGATCGGGCAGAACCCGCGTGTACTCAAGTCGGGTGAAACGCCTCCGGCTGTTTATGAAGAACTATGGGAAACAATCCTTTCAGGCAAAGAGTGGCATGGCGAGTTCCATAACAAGAAAAAGAACGGCGAGCTGTACTGGGAGTCGGCGCTGATCGCCCCTGTGAAGGACGACAGCGGCAAGATCAAGCACTTCATAGCAGTAAAAGAAGATATCACGGAGCGTAAACGGGCCGAACAGGAATTAAAAGAAGCAAAAATGCATGCCGATCTGTATCTGGATCTAATGGGCCATGATATTAACAACTTAAATCAGATAGCTCTCGGATATCTGGAATTAGCGAACGAACTGGTAACGGATGAAAAGATCAGGGAATGCCTCTCAAAGCCTCTCGATGCTATCCATAGTAGTACATATTTGATCGAGAATGTTGGTAAGCTACAAAAAGTTAAGTCCGGCGAGCTCAAGACCGAGTTAATAGACCTGAATGACATCCTTACTGTGATCCAGGCTCAATATTCGAAAATTCCGGATAAAGAAGTCACGATCACATTCGTCCCCCGTAATAAGTCTATTGTCATGGCAAATGGGCTCATTAAGGACTTATTCTCAAATCTGGCCTGGAATTCAATTAAACATTCTAACGGGGCTTCTGTACTGATAAACCTTGATCTGGAACGGCAACAAAAGGATGGGAATGCGTATTATAAGGTCATTGTCGAAGATAATGGACCGGGCATTTCCGATACACAAAAGGAAAAAATCTTTGCAAGGTTTCAGAGAGGAAATACGAAAGCGAGTGGCAAGGGCTTAGGATTATATTTAGTCAAAACATTAGTAGAAAATTTCAAAGGCAGTGTATGGGTAGAAGATCGGATCTCGGGCGATCATACAAAGGGCGCAAAATTCGTAGTAATGCTACCGGCATCTAAATAATAATTAATCTATGATACTAATCTTGAGCCATTAAAGATAATGCGAAGTGTCGCGTTCGTCGAAGGATCTTCGTGTCCGCCACATGATCAAGCCGAATGTCTCTCTTGCCAAAGTGAAGCGAGCGGAGAATACAATGATGGAATGGTTTTTGAAAAAATATTTATAATAAGTAATAATGATACGTTTTGCTGAAAATTTATATTCCTTAATAAAGGATCGTAGGGACTCTTATGCTCTCGAGAAGTCAACTGAAATATATCGCGGATTATTGTCTTATGGCATATCAATGCTGGAAGAATTGCCACGATAAGAAACTCATTCTAAACAACCTGTACAGACTTCGAAGAAGGAGAGCAATATGAGTGATCCCCGGATGAATGATCTTATTGCAGCGATTCTCGAAGGCGACGCTGCAACATCGATGTCTCAAGCTCAACATCTCAGTAGCGGAGGGATCAGTCCAGAGCATATCGTAGTTCATGGTGTCGAAGTTGCCATGTCGGCACTGGATGCCAAATGCACAATTGAGCAATTCAACCTCCTTGAGATCATGCTGGCAGGGCGTGCAGTCACCGAGGTTATGAAGGTCCTTTATCCTACAGGCATGGCGAAGTCCGGTATAAAGGGAACGGTCGTGGTCGCAACCCTGGAAGGGGACGTACACGATCTTGGTAAAAATATTCTTAAAACGGTTCTCATCGGCAAGGGCTATCGAGTCGTTGATTGCGGTAAGGATTGTTCTCTGCAAAAGCTCATGGACGTGGCGCAAACTGAACAACCAATAGCAATAGGAGTCAGTGGCTTGATCACTCCGATCATCCCGCAGGTGAAACAGGTGAAGGATCAGCTAGCTCTTCGCAAGCTCGATCGTGTGAAGGTCATTGCAGGGGGTGCGGCGTTGAAGCAATCATCACCTGATAAACTCAATGTCGATTTTGTGGCCGAGTCGGCGTTCGATGGACTTCATTATCTCGAAGAATTAATCGGGGGCGGGAAATGAATAGTCTGGAACGGATCGCTGCTACACTCAAGTTCAAGGATGCGGACCGAGTACCGGTCATTGCACAGGTGTTTGGCCATGCCGCTACACTCGCCGGCGTTTCTGTAGATGACTATGTGCGCGATGGAGAAACGCTCGCCAGCTGTCAGTTAAATGCGTTAAAACATTATGATTACGATGCGGTCTTCACGGTGATGGATACCAGCGTGGAGACGGAGAGCATCGGGTCGGTCCTGCAGTATCGCAGGAATATGTATCCCGTGATCGAACGATATGCGTTGTCTAAAGATAGCGACTGGAGTGCGCTTTCTATCCCAGATCCACAGCAAGCGGGGCGCATGCCGGAGATGCTTAAAGCCATCGAGATACTCAGAAGAGAAGTCGGGGATGAAACGCTGGTCGTCGGATGCGTCTTAGGTCCCTTCACGCTCACTTCACAATTGCTCGGCCTTGAAACCACGCTGTACATGGCAGTCGATGATCCGGCGCGATTAGAGCAGTTAATGGACTACGCGACCGAAGTCATAATCCGGTTTGGCGAGGCTCAGATACAGGCAGGAGCCCATTTGCCGGTGGTTTTCGACCCTGCCGCTTCGCCGGCCGTCATTCCGCCTGGCTTTTTCAGGGAGTTGGAGCTTCCCCGACTGAAAGGGGTCTTCCAGGCATTAGGAAAAGCAGGCGCGATCGCGAACTGGCTACATATCGCCGGTCCTGCGAGCCCTATCCTGCCATATTACCCCGAGGCGGGTGTCCATATTGCAAATTTTGATTACAACGTCTCCGCCACGGAGGCGGGGGGCATTCTTCCATCTATAGGTCTTGATGGCAACATCAAATCGCTTATGTTTGTGGAGGGAAATCCTGAGGATATTGAGGCGGAGGCCGGGAAACTCCTACAGACTTTCCGTGAGCGAGGCGGCTTTATTCTATCATCGGGTTGCGAGATCCCGCCCGAATCCTGCCCCGAGAATGTTGCCGCGATGGTCAATGCAGCACGTGCTAGTGGTGAAAATGCCAATACTGACAGTCATTAATAACGATCGCAGACGCGAGATATCCTTTTCTAGAGGATCTTCCTCTTCAGTACGTGAACTACTCGAAGCCGCAGGCCATCGAATCCGCTGCGGTTGCCAGGGGAATGGGGCGTGTGGCCTTTGCCTCGTGGAGATCATTGCCGGAAATATCAATAGCCCGACGAAGAATGAACGCCTGATCTTATCTCCCGAGCAGCTTGATCGGAACATTCGTCTTGCCTGTCAGGCGACGCCGGAAAACGATCTCAGCATCAGGATCATAGGCACTACCTCAACATCCAGTTGGCGTGATCTGGCATGCATCCCCTGCACTCCTTCGCATCTTCAACCTGTGGCCGGCGTGCAATCTACAAAAGCCGCTTATGGCCTGGCTGTAGACCTGGGGACCACGCATATAAGCCTTTCATTATGGGACCTCAAACAAGGACATAGGCTCTCCAGTCGCACGGGGCAAAATCCTCAAGCATGCTACGGCGCAGATGTCGTAACGCGGCTTATTGCAGCCGGGCAGTCGCCGGAAAATTCTCGAATGCTTTCACGAATGGCTCTCGATGCAATTCACGAGGCATTACTGGACATGTGTTCGCGAAATGACATCGGCCCTGAAAATGTCATCCGTGTGACCATCGTCGGGAATACCCCCATGCTAGCCTTATTAACGGAGACGGACTCTCAAATGTTATTACAACCAGGCTCCTGGACGCGGCCGATTCACTGCCGTCTTGATGATCCCAAAATCTGGGCCCATATTCTGGGGATCAATCCTGATGCCGCAATAGATGTAACTTCGCCTCTAGCCGGCTATGTCGGTTCAGACTTGCTAGCCGGCGTGATGGCAACCCGTCTGATGGATCAGCCGGGCGGATTATTGATCGACTTCGGTACGAATTCCGAGATGGCGCTCTGGGACGGCAAGGATCTCTGGGCGACCTCGGCCGCGGGCGGGCCTGCCTTTGAAAGCTATCAAATGCAGTGCGGCATGCCTGCAGAGACAGGTGCGATCTGCAGCATCGATCCAGGAAAGAATTCCCCGGAGATCCAATTCAAGGTGATCGGCGGCGTCGATGCGATAGGGCTCTGTGGCTCCGGCCTCATCGATTTAATAGCCATATTGCGAAACAATGGAGACCTGACGTCCACCGGCAGATTTGCGGTACCCCATTCCGGGAAAGGTTTTGTAGTTCAAGGAAAAAGTCCTTCTATTTATTTGAACAAGAGGGACGTGGATATGTTTCAACGAGCAAAAGCGGCGATATCCGTAGGAATTATGACGCTACTCGATAAGGCGCAAATGCGTGCGGAGGAGTTGAGCCGCATCTACATATGCGGTGCCTTTGGCCAGAACCTGAATATCCGCAACGCGCAAACCATTGGCCTGCTACCGGAAACTTCGTGCGATCGCGTGGAGCTCTGCGGAAATACGGCGCTGGCCGGATGTGAACGCCTGCTCCTATCGCCGACGGGATCGGCCGATTTAGAATTGTTACGTAAGCGAGCGACGGTAATCAATCTATCCCAGTCATCAGATTTCGAAACATTATTCCTTAAAAGCCTGTACCTGCAGCCGCTAAAGGTGGATGGACCATGAATTATACTCAATACAGCGAATCACAGATGTTCGAGGCCTTTATAAGATCGGCTCAGTACTTTGTCCGTCTCAAGACACAACAGGACGTCTGGGATCAGCTCGGGAAGTTCATTACGACCTACTTTCCGGCGGATTGGGTAGCTTTCGTCCAGCGAGACTCAGTGATAGGGATCTCGATTCATTACAGTACACTGCCGGACGCGATCGTGGCACAACACATCCTCACCGATGAGGTCCGAGCCCTCATCGCTGACGTACTGGATAGCGGCTTTTTGGCATCGCAAGTCATCCCCGCGCCCGCTCCGTCAATAACCGTTTTTCTTCCGATCGTCGAGGAATATCATACGGAATATGTCATGCTGATCGGCCATAAGACCGCGGGCCCTCTTCCGAATGAATTGCTGAATATTTATCTTGCCATCGCCGGCCTCGCGGGCACGACCCTGGAGCGTTTGCATAATGAGCGCGAACTAAACTGGCATCGCGCTCACCTTGAGGAATTAGTGAAAGAGCGAACGGCGGAATTAGCGAAGGCAAAACGACAGAACGAGCTGATCCTGCATTCCGTCAAGGAAGGGATCTGCGGTGTAGATCCGGATGGAATGATCACCTTTGTTAACCCATTTGCCGTGCAAATGCTCGGCTGGGATCAATCAGAACTGATCGGACGAAATGCGCATGCAACATTCCATCACACACAGCCAAGCGGCTGCCCATACCCTTCGGAGATGTGTCCCGTTCACTCTGCCCTGGCAAATGGAGATACAAAATATGTAACTGACGAGGAGTTCTTGCGTAAGGATGGAACCCGGTTCCCGGTAGAATTCACTACCGCCCCACTCTCGGAAGAAGATAAAATCATCGGCGCCGTCATAGTGTTTCGGGACATCACCGAACGTAAGCGAGCGGATCAGGAGCGAGAGCAGTTAATGGGGCAGTTAAAAGAACGGTCCGACGAACTGCAAAATACGAACGAGGAGCTAGAGGTTAAAGGCGAAGAGCTCGCCGCCCAGGCCGAAGAGATCGAGGCGGCAAACGAGGAGCTCCGCACAAATAATGACGAGCTCCAATCAGTCACTTCATCCCTTCGGGAAACAGGGGTGTATCTGGAAAGCTTGATCAATTATGCAAATGCACCTATAATCGTCTGGGATACTAATTTCACCATAACCAGGTTTAATCATGCCTTCGAGCGGCTCTCCGGCTATACGGCAAACGAGGTGATCGGCAAGCACCTGAGCATTCTCTTTCCGCCGGATAGCAGTGATGAATCACTATACAAGATCAATAAGACACTGGAGGGGGAGCAGTGGGAGTCAGTAGAGATCCCTATCCAGCACAAATACGGGAGTATCCGCATAGCGCTCTGGAACTCGGCGAATATATACGATACCGATGAAAAGCTTCTGGCCACGATCGCACAGGGACAGGATATAACCGAACGCAAGCAGGTTGAAACAGAGCTATACGAGGCTAAAGCGCAGGGAGAACTCTACCTGGATCTGATGGGCCATGATATCAGTAACATGCACCAGATCATGAAGATGCGGCTAGAGATGGCGCAGGAGCTCATTGACAGTAACGGAAAGCTGGAATGCGATGATCGAGAATATATCGACGTACCGGTTAAAACACTGGAAAAAGCTGCCCGATTAATCGATAATGTACGAAAGCTGCAGAAGCATAGGTCCAGAGAGTATAGCCTGGAAGCGATCGATCTAACAAAAGTACTCGAAGAAGTCCTGCACATGTATGCAAACATTCCCGGCCGATATACTACGATAAACTATGCCCAAAATAGCGAGTGTCATGGTGCGGGCTAATCCTCTGTTGAAGGATATCTTCAGTAATCTCATCGATAATGCGGTGAAACATTCCAGCGGCCCGCTAGAGCTCGATGTGGATATACACAAAGTCGGCTTGAATGGCAGTACCTATTACCGCGTGTCAATCGAGGATAACGGGAATGGCATTCCCGATGACAAGAAGGACGAGGTGTTCCAGCGGTTCAAGCGTGGCCAGACAAAGGCGAGGGGCACGGGCTTAGGCCTGTACCTGGTCAAGAGCCTGGTCGAAGGTTTCGGCGGCTACGTGGAAGTGCAGAACCGTATACTCAGAGACTATACGAAGGGCACCAGATTTTTAGTGTATCTACCCGTAATAGGTGAGAAAAATGCCTGAAAATAGTTGTATTACGGGCGTCGCAATAGTAGATGATGATTCGGAGCTAGTAAGGACGTATGAGTTGCTATTTCGTCGTCGAGGCGTACCCGTTTCTTTTATCGCCCATGACGGTCGATCTGCACTCGAAAAATTTAAAGTCGCGAGCCCCCGGCCCGTGGTTGTCATGATCGACTACCGGATGCCGCTCATGAGCGGCATGGACTTGATGAAAGAGATCTTAAAATTGGAGCCGTGTACGAGAATCGTTTTCATTAGTGCCGATGATGGAGTCAGGCAGGAAGCCCTCAGTGCAGGCGCTAATGCTTTTCTGAAAAAACCTGTGGGGCTAAAAGAGATCATGGAAAGCATAAGCCCGTCATCAAGCTATTAATTATTTTTCTATGGTCTATTAATGAATTGCCAAAACGCCAGGATATGTCTACCCTCAACAATTCTTGCAGATTATGACACCCAATTCTACCCCATGTTATCAAATGTGGAGACCTTAAGCGTAAACTGTCATTCTGACGAGGGTGTGGTAAGGGGGCAACATAGCTAGTAAAGCAGTGAGAAAGGATATAAATATACAGGATTATCCTTTAGAGACATGTGCCTGGAAACCAACTTCCTGCAGAATATAAAGTTTCGTCAGGTCGACTCGTGGAATATCGAGGAGATCACCGAGTCCGGATTGGAACACTATTACCGGTCCATTGGATTTCAGCCCATGCAAAAGCATATTCACATGATTTATAAAGGAGGCACTAATTAAGTGTTATCATTAGACGATTTTAAGCCGGTCACAATGAAGGACCGAGACTTCTTCCGGCAATTCTATTCCCGGTACCAGCAAACCCACAGCGACAATACCTTCACGAACATGGTGTGCTGGAACCATTACGCTAACTACAGTTACGCACACGTAGGCGATAACGTGGTCCTGGCGAGCACGATCGACGGAAAAACCAGGTTCCGACCGCCGATGGGCCCGCAGAACCCATCTCTGGTAAAGGATTTAGTCCGCCTGGCGGCTGATGTGGGCGACACCGAGCAGATCATACTCCTCGACCAGGCTACGGCAGACTGGATGCAATCCATTTATCGCCGGATCGACATAGCGCCTGACAGGGATCAGGCAGAGTACGTTTACAAGGCCGAAGACCTGGCCAAATTGCCAGGACGGGACTATCTATACATCCGCAGAGAGATCAACAAGTTCCGACGGACGTACGCATCGTCCACTGCCGAGCCGATCTCACCGGTAAACTGCGATAAGGTCAAGGAGTATCTTGATCAATGGTATGCTACTAAAAATCATGATGGCGGGCTGGCAGGCTATGAGAAAGACGCGGTCTTTTACAGTCTCGACAACATGAAGGAACTCGGGCTCTCCGGCCTGACAATAATGGTTGACGGCAAGATCGGGGCCATGTCGATCTTCGAGGGGATGAGCCGGGATACGGCATTAGTCCACTTCGAAAAAGGGCTGCCGGAATACGACGGCATATATAAGGTAATAAACCAGGAAACCGCTACGCTGCTCTCAAAGGATTACGAATTCATCAACCGCGAGAGCGACCTGGGCATCCCTGGGCTGCGCGAAGCCAAGATGCGATATCACCCACACCACATGGTTGAGGTATATTCCGCTACGCGGCCAAAGATAAGCTGTAAGTTACATTGCTTTGCGAAACGGTGCTGTGTCAAGTGCTGCATAAGTGAAGCTTAATGAAACTTTTTTACATTTTTATAATTTTGGCGATAGATATACGAGAGATTGTGCAATTATCCTCTCGTTAATCTTGGAACGTCTTAGATCATATCCTATAATAAATTAAAAGTAAAAATTTAGTTGACGTAATAATATTCTCATGTTTACTTATTCAGAAGTTATAAATATGTAATGAATTTCATGATAGTTCATCCTTATGGGCATAATTATTGATACTGTAATTTTCACTAAACTATTTGTTGCTACAATTTGCCTATTAATAGCCGAGATACTCTTCGGACCTCTAATTATTGGTCTACCATCAATATTATTATGGAGACATTACAAAACTTTTGGATTATCATATAGAAATGAATATAAACAAAGGCAATGTCCGGTGAACGAGATAAATGAAAATTTTATCTTGAGGATTAAATTACAGTATTTCGAAGTACTGATACTTATAGCATTTATTATTCTTATTATTCTGGCATATTTAATATATCAAATAATGGTTCATATCTGAATCGATTCTTCGCTAACTTATCAAACGATTGCTATGTGTCGCGTTCGTAGGCGGTTTTTTGGGTCTGTATCGTGATCGAGTCGAAAGCTTTCTAATAAAAAGCGGAGTGCTAATATACTTATCTCTAAAGAGAATACAACAGTATACCAGGATCGTTAAAATGGACATTCAAACCGCCACCATCATTGTTTTTTCGCCCACAGGTGCTACTCGAAAGATCGTGAACACAATCGTAAAAGGAACGGGTATTGCGCAAAGTGCAATGATTGACTTGACATCTCAAACAATTCGGGAAAGCCCTCCTCCCGTCATTGAAGGCGATCTGGTTTTGATCGGTGTGCCAGTTTATGCTGAGGGGATTCCTGCTATTTTAATTCCTTTTCTCAAAAATTTGAAGGGTCAAAACAAACCTGTTGTATTAGTCGCGGTTTATGGCAATATGTCTGAGGGAGTGGCCTTGAATGAGCTCCGTTTGATTGCCGAAACTTCTGGCTTTCATGTCGTGGGAGCGGGTTCTTTTATTGGCGAGCATTCATTTTCTACCGAGAGATCACCCGTGGCGTTAGGCCGCCCAAACAATGATGATTTAAAGAAAGCTAAAGAATTCGGGAAAATGATCATTGATAAAATGCATAAACTGAATGATTTAAGCTCTGCAGCACCCAAAATTCCGGAAGGCAATAAGTTTCAGCTACTTTTAAAAAAGAACGTGCACTTCAATATGGCGAGATTATATGCCAAAGGGCCGATGGTCAACCAGGATCTATGCAATCATTGCGGGTCATGCGCGCGACTTTGTCCTGTGGGTGCGATCGACGCAAGCACTATGAAAGTCCGTACAAAGCAATGCCTTCGTTGCTGCGGCTGTGTCAAGGGATGCCCTCGGCACGCCAGAAAAATGGTTTTCAGAATAAATTTACCGGTATCCCGATTTCTTAATGCGAAAGGCAAAAAACAAAAGGAGCCTCATATATACCTATAATGGCTTTACATCACGATTACACTATGGATATGTAAAACCACCTGTAAAAAACAGCAAGGCTTCTTGCAAGTGACGGGAGAGTTGCGCAATCGGGTTGAAAAAAATAGATTCTTATCTTCGTCTGACTGAAGAAGATACCCTGTTGTTTTTCCCCACATTCTTAAAGTCGATAAACCCACGCTCCACATCCGTGCTGATCAACTGCACGCGGAGCCTCTGGCCAACGTCCATGCCTTCGAAACCACTCTCCAATTTTCCTTCAATGGGCGGATTCAAAATGCGGACCCACGTCCCGTGATCGGTAGCACCGGTGACGATGGCCTCGAACTGCTCCCCGATCCTTGATTCCAGCAGCATTGCGGCTGCGGATTTTGCAACCTGCCGTTCTACCTTTTTCGCGGCGTTCTCCTCTTCGGTGCAATGCTCCGCCAGCGTCTCCAGCTCGTCGTCATCATAGGGCGAAGAGGCTCCCGCCAGGGATGCTTTCAGCAGCCGTTGCGTGATCAGATCCGGGTATCGCCTGTTCGGGGCGGTCGAGTGAGAATAGTCCCTGACTGCAAGACCAAAGTGTCCCATCGCTATATCTCCAGGAAGCAGGATGTCGTATTCACCTGCGCCCAACAGCTTGATAACACTGAGAGATAGATCCGGGAATAGAAGCGGATCAGCGGCTTTGGCCGATGCCAGGAATTGCTCAAGGGCCATTGAGTCGGGCACCTGGGGCAACGTTGAGCCATGCTCGGCGGCAAGCTCGACGATCCTGTCCCAGCGTTTGGGCCTGCGGACCACTCGCTGCAGAGAAGGAAACTTTTTGGATGCGAGATATCGTGCCGTCACACCGTTGGCAGCGATCATGAAATCTGCGATCAGATCTTTGGCCCGGTTCTCCTGGTCTGTTTTCAGGTCCTCGAGCTTCTCTCCTACAAATACCGGGCGCGCTTCGATCGTTTCGAGTACTAGCGCACCATGCGCGTACCTGTTGGTTTTTAATTTTTGAGCTACGCTGTCCTGGAGTCGAAGGTTCTCTTCGAGACCGACGACGGTGCCGATCCCTTGCGGCATCGGCCCGCTTCCCTCGAGCCAGCTGGCTACGCTGTTGTAGGCGAGCTTGGCACGATTGCGTACCGTCGCCCGATAGATGTCCGAACCCTGAAGCGATCCATCCGGGGCGAAAACCATTTCAATGACGACGGCCAGGCGGTCTGATGCATAATTGAGAGATGTAAGGTCGTTGGAGAGTTTCTCGGGCAGCATCGGAAACGTTTCGGCGACGGTGTAGACCGAAGTGGTGTTTTGTTGCGCATGATCGTCAAGTGCTGACTGCTTTTTGACAATGGAATCCACATCAGCTATGGCGACACGGATCTTCACAGCTCCCGCGGGCATCGCTTCGGCAACAGTAAGCTGATCCAGATCGAGTGAATCATCATTGTCGATGGAGCACCAGAGAAGATCCCTAAGATCACGTATCGATGAATCAGTTTGTGTTTCCGGCACGTGTACTTTATCCAGCTCGGCAAGTACCTGCTTCGAGAAATCCGGGACCAGTCCTTTTTCCAGCATCACCCGATGGGCAATTCCTTGCAGAATAGAGCGGTGTTGTATGTCGTCGGTATTCGTCATCATCTAACCTTCAGGAGCTAACTAAGCTTCGTCATATGAAATAATAGCGAGTATCCATATAAAGGGCATACATGATACAGAGATCTGACATCAATAATCTTAACCGACATAGAAGTTTTTTCTATATAGAAATTTTAAAATAGTACCAAAATAAAATGATAGCTTCGGATCGCTTTAGTGGCATGCTGTGATACATTTACTGCCCTGTGACACTCTTGTCATGAATAAAAAATCTTTTTATTCAAGTCGGCTTATGAACCAAAACCTTTAATATGAATCGTGATAATCATTTGAAATATATTGATAATGATTAATCGTTATCAATATTATGAGCACTAAAAAGTCGTGGATATCCCGGAGTGATGACATGGACATGAAAGATATTAATGTCAAGTTCAAGGAGTTCGAATCCGCTAGCGGGCGCATCAAGGATCTTGAGGTCTCCATAGGAAAGCTAGCCCAGAAAAACTGGGAAGAGAAATCCGGCCCTACCCCGTTTCCTTCCATGACGGCACTCAGGGACTGGGATAAAAAACTCCTCAAGCGCTACCAGCCATTCTATATGCCGTACTGCGACCTCTGCTGCCTTTGTACATTCGGAAAATGCGATCTTACTAGTAACAAGCGGGGAGCCTGCGGTATCCAGATATCGGCACAACAATCACGCATGGTATTGCTCGCTACATGCATCGGCGCCGCCACTCATGTCAGCCATGCAAGAGAGCTTGTAACACATATTATCGGAAAATATGGGAGTAACCATCCGCTCGACATAGGCGGGCTTTCCATAGAAGTTGAAGCGCCGATCACACGGCTTGTGTGTGGGATCAAACCGGAAAAAATGGGTGACCTTGAAACTGTGCTGGAGTATCTCGAAGGAGGGATCACCGGCCTGCTCTCTGCGGCGCATACCGGACAGGAGGGGGACTGCCTCGACTTTGAGTCCAAGATATTCCATTCGGGCACGCTCGACCTGGTCGGCCTGGAAGTCGCCGATATCGCGCAGGCCTCTGCATTTGGCTATCCGAAGGCAGAGCCCGACGCTCCGCTGGTCGAGCTCGGCATGGGTACGGTCGATAAGACAAAACCTGTCATTCTTGTCATCGGGCATAATGTGCTGCCTTCGATCAGCATACTCGATTACATCAAAGAACACGGCTTTTCCGGGCAGGTCGAAGTTACAGGCATCTGCTGTACTGCCATCGATGCCACGCGATATTCTCAGAGCGCGAAGATCATAGGCCCGATATCATGGCAGACACGGTATATCCGCAGCGGGATTCCGGACGTCATAGTGGTGGACGAGCAATGCGTGCGTACCGATGCACTGATGGAGGCGGGAAATATCCATGCGCCCTTTATTGCTACGTCGGGAAAGAACTGCATGGGCCTTCCTGACAGGACGAATGACCCCGTCGATGAGATCGTTGCCGATCTTGAAACGGGAAAAATGCCCGGAGTGCTGATCCTGGACCCGGAAAAATCGGGAGAGGTCGCTGTACGTGTCGCTCGCACTATTGCGCCCATACGAAAAAAGAAAGACGTCTTGCTCGAGAATATCAGTGAGATAGCCGGGACTTGTACGCAGTGTAAACAATGTCAGCGGGCATGCCCTAACGACCTTCGTATACCCGAGTCCATAGCAGCGACAGCGCTCGGGGATCTTACGCTGATAAACGATATATACGACAAATGTACCGGGTGTGTCCGATGCGAGCAGGCGTGCCCGAAAAAGATCCCGGTCTATTCCATGATCGTTACCGCTGCCGCACAAAAAATTAAGGACGAGAAATTCAAGGTCCGCGCAGGAAGGGGCGCTATCCAGGATGTCGAGATCCGTAAAGTCGGAGGGCCGATAGTTCTCGGGGAGATCCCCGGAGTCGTCGCGTTCGTCGGCTGCGCCAACTACCCTAATGGCGGGAAAGAAGTCGCCGAGATGAGCATTGAATTTGCAAAGCGCAGGTATATTGCACTAACGTCCGGCTGCGCCGCCATGTCTATCTCGATGTATAAGGACGAGGAGGGCAAGACCCCATATGAGCAATATCCAGGAGACTTTGACGCGGGAGGGATCGTGAATGTGGGCTCGTGCGTATCGAATGCGCACATCGCAGGCGCTGCAATAAAGATCGCGAGCATTTTTGCAAAGCGCAACCTCCGTGGAAATTATGAGGAGATCGCGGACTACGTCCACAACCGTGTCGGCGTCGTCGGTATTGCATGGGGCGCGATGTCACAGAAGGCAGCCGCCATAGCGATGGGTTTCGTCAGGCTGGGCATACCGGTCATCGTCGGGCCGCACGGGTCAAAATACCGGCGTATGCTGCTTGGCCGGGCCGACCAGGAGGAGGACTGGTATAATTATGATCGCAGGACCGGCGAAAAAGTCTATGTCGGTCCCGTACCAGAGCACCTCTTCTTTGCAGCAGAGACAAAGGAAGAGGCGATCGTGATGGCTGCCAAGCTCTGTATGCGGCCAAACGACACCGGCAAAGGACGGGCGATCAAGCTCACGCATTACATTGATCTCCATAAGCGGATGTTCGGTACTGTCCCGAAGGATATACCTGTATTTGTCCGAATGATGAGCGATGTCCCGATCACTATGAAAGAGGAGATCATCACAATCCTAAAACAAGCGGACTGGACGGAGAAAAAGATCCCCGAACCAACGCTTTTGACACAACAGATACTCGATAAGGGGGTGTGAGAAAGCATGGCCATTATTGAACCCTGGCAGATCGCTGAGATCTCCGGGCCAAAAAAAGCAGCGGTGATATCCAGACCGGAAATCATCGATGCCATGGTAAAACGATCAAAACATCCCGTGATGATCATAGGGCATCTAGCCTCAGAGATCGTACTTAACGATAAGACGATGATCGACTATTTGATCGATCTCGGAAAATCCCGGGACATCCCGATCATCGCTACAGGTGATACAAATCGTGCGTTGATATGCAGGGGATATACGCAGGCCACGATCATGCCGGCAGTCGAAGCAGGCCATCGCCTTTCAGACCGCGAATGGAAGGGGCTGGATGGAACAGGGCCTTATGACCTGGCGATTTTCGCAGGGCTGCCATATTACATGGAGTGGACGATACTATCCGGGCTTAAGCACTTCGCCCCGCACGTCAAGACGATGTCCCTTGACAACGCGTATCAGCCCAATGCAAGCTATTCATTTACAAATATTTCAAACAGGGAATGGCTGGAAATAATAAAGGCAATTATCGGGCATCAGGAGAGGGAAAAATAATGTTCAGTGATATACCGGTAGATGTCAGCCTGGCACATGCAGGCGAACGCATCCGCAAGAATGACGTATATGTCGAGCTTGGCGGCCCCGATATAAAAGAAAAATTCGAACTGGTACAAGTAAGGCAGAGCGATCAGGTGAATGACGGGGCGGTCACGATCATCGGCCCGGATATCGCCGATATGGAGCCTTCTAAGAATTATCCCATAGGCATCATGATCGAGATAGCGGGCCCGGAGCTGGAAACAGACTTCGAGGGGGTGATCGAGCGCCGTATACACGAGTACGCCAACTATATCGAAGGATTCATGCACCTGAACCAGCGCTACGATATATGGGCAAGGCTTTCGAAGAAGGCGTTCAACAGGGGATTCACTACCCTTACTTATGTCGGTAAGGTGCTCGAACAGCTCCTCAAGAACGAATTCCCGATCATCGAGCGCATGCAGATCACCTTCTATACGGATGCTGAAAAAATTTTGCCAGCCTATGCGGAGGCTAAGAGCGCGTATGAAGCCCGCGATGCACGCGCACGTGGCCTGACCGATGATGATGTGCAGGTATTTTACGGGTGTGCACTTTGCCAGTCGTTCGCACCTAACCACGTATGTGTCATTACCCCGCAGCGATATGCTAACTGCGGCGCGATCAGCTGGTTTGACGGGCGTGCGGCAGCGCAGATAGACCCGAAGGGACTGATATTCGCCATTGAAAAAGGCAAATGCCTGGACTCAGAAAAAGGCGAGTATACCGGGGTCAACGAGAGCGCTAAAAAACGCTCGCTGGGCGAAGTCAACCGCATCTACCTGTATAGCGCCTTCGCTTTTCCGCACACCTCATGCGGATGCTTTGAAGGGATCGCTTTCTACATTCCCGAAGCCGAAGGTTTCGGCATCGTTACCAGGGGATACCGTGAGGCTACTGTGAACGGGTTGCCGTTTTCAACGATGGCGGATTCCACCGGAGGAGGCAGGCAGATCGACGGGTTCCACGGCATTTCACTGGAATATATGCGCTCCCCGAAGTTTCTTTCGGCGGACGGCGGATACGCCCGCATCGTATGGATGCCGGCTGACCTAAAAGAGCAGATGAGGCCGTTTATACCGGCCGAGCTCTTCGAAAAGATCCCTACGCAAAATGACGTAAAGAATGTGGATGAGTTACAGGAGTTCCTCATGAAACAATCTCACCCGGTAATAAAGAGCTGGAAGTCGGAGGAGGGCGAACGTGAAGAAGAGCACGTCGAAGTGCCGGTTTTTTCCGGGGAGGATATTCCCATCACTATGGGCGGGCTTAAATTTACACTTAAAAATGCAAGGATCTACGCCGACCGCGTGATCATCCAATCGGTCAAACCGAAAAAACCAGGAGCTGGTGACTAATATGGCAGGACGCAATGATGAGCAAACAGGGAAGATGCGGGGCCCTATCCAGGATATACTCTCGCTATTGGCTAACGTGGAAAAAATAGAGTTCGAGCAATTTTCCATGGAGTTCGGCGACCTCGAGCTATGGGTCCCTGCCGGCAATGCAGTATCTCGTGCAGTAACCCGTGCAGTAACTAATGGCATGCCATCGATGATCAAAGAAAAACCATCCGTATTATTCAACGAGACGTATGCCCCTCCGTTTGAAAAATTTCCCGGCAGTATCCATGAAGTCAGGCTCGGCGCCACGAAAAAAGACGGCGGCAGCCGCGGAAGATCTTTCACCATCGGGGGATCGGACTCGCCGCCATTTGTCTATGTTGATAAGCCGCCCGTACATCTGCCGGTATTTGCAATGGATATCTTCGACATGAACATACCCATGCCCATGGCGGTTAAATCTGGTATCCAGGACGTCATGGACGATCCCGCGGAATGGGCGCGCAGAAACGTCGAGAAATTTGGCGCCGATATGGTCACCGTTCACCTGGTGTCCACCGATCCGCTAGCCAAGGATTCCTCGCCCGCAGAAGCAGCGCGCACTGTAGAGAAGGTTTTGCAGGCGGTGGACGTGCCGCTGATCATCGGCGGCTGCGGCGATCCTCATAAGGATGTGAAAGTCTTTGCCAAGATCTCCGAGATGGCTGCAGGAGAGCGACTGCTACTGAACTCTGTCACGCTGGACATGGCGAGCGCAAATGTACTCGAGACCATTACACGGTCGGCAAAAGAAAACGGCCATGCAGTCATAGGGCTGACCGGCCTTGAATTGAATAAGGCGAAGGAGCTGAATCGCAGGCTTTCCGCGTATCTGCCACCGGAGGACATCGTAATGGACCTCACGACTGTTGCGCTAGGGTATGGACTGGAGTATTCGTTCACCATCCATGAGCGTGCCCGTCATGCGGCACTGATGGGCGATGATGAGCTTCAGCAGCCGACTATTTCCGCAGCGTCCAATGCCTGGGTGGCGCGGGAAGCTCGAACGAAAATGGATGAGAAATTCGGTCCCCGTGAATTCCGCGGCCCGCTCTGGGAGACCCTCAACGGGCTCACGTTGCTACTGGCCGGAGTCGACATTTTCATGGTGGCACATCCTACCACGGTGAATACGCTAAAAGAAATCGTCCGGATGCTGATCCAGAAGGACGTCGTAATGCAATCCGGAACGGACACATGCTGGAGTACGGCCAGGATATGACGAGGAGGAATTTGTATGTCAGAGAGTAAACTTAAAAAAAGTATCAAAGAGATCAGTCCGATCGACGTATACAAACTGCTCCCTAAGACGAACTGCGGCGAATGCCATGAGGCAAACTGCATGACATTTGCCACCCGGGTCGTAAATGGCGAGCTTATGATCGATGATTGCCCTCCGGTAGCCGATATAAAATATCACGTGGAATATGAAAAATTGGCGGACCTAATGATGCCGCCGGTACGTACGGTCACGTTTGGCGCCGGCGGGAATATGGTCAAAGTAGGCGGAAAATATGTCCTCTACCGGCATGAGTTCACCTACCATAACCCAACGCCCATCGCCATCGATGTTGCCGATTATATGGCGAAGGACGAAATCGCAGCAAGGCTAAAGATGGTAAGCTCGTTCACGTTTAACTATATCGGGCGAACCCTCAGTCTGGATGCGATCGCCATCCGCTCGACCATGCAGGAACCAGCTGCCTTTGCTTCGGCGGTAAAGGATGTCGCCGGCCAGACAGATCTCCCCCTTATACTCTGCGCGTACGATCCAACAATAATGGCAGCAGGCCTTGCCCATGTGAAAGACAGGCACCCGCTTCTGTATGCGGCAACGCGTGATAACTGGAAGGAGATGGCGGATATTGCCCTACAGTACCAATGCCCGCTCGTCGTATCGGCCCCGCATGATATCCCGGGCCTGCGCTCACTGGTGAAAACGATCACGGAATACGGTGTCTCCGATCTCGTCCTTGATCCTGGCACGTCGGTTGAGCCGAACCTTGCGCTGACCATCCATGAATTTTCCCAGATCAGGCGTTCGGTCTTCCAGCAGAATGACGAGCTGCTCGGCTACCCGCTTCTCGGCACGCCTATCAGCGCATGGCTCTCACCAGAGATATCTAGGGATGTCATCCAGTGGAAAGAAGCGTACGTGGCATCCATGCTGATGTCGAGATATGCGGACATGGTGATCATGCACAGCATCGAAGGATGGGCGCTACTGCCTCAACTGATCTGGAGGTTCAATATCTACACGGACCCGCGTAAGCCTGTCTCCGTCGATGCCGGCGTTAAAACGCTCGGCTCGCCAGGGCCGATGTCTCCGGTGCTGATCACATCGAACTACGCGCTCACGTATTTTATGGTGGAAAATGACATCAAGTCAGCAAATATCGACTGCTACTTGATCGTCGCCGATACGGGCGGTAACAGCGTCGAGAGCGCCGTCGCCGGCAGGTATCTGACCGCGGAATCGATCTCTAACGCATTGAAGGATTACAAGGTTGCCGACATGGTAGAGCACCGTAACCTGGTCCTGCCTGGACTGGCTGCCAGGCTGAGCGGCGAGACCGAAGAGTCGAGCGGATGGCACGTAATGGTCGGACCAAGGGACTCTTCGGGCCTGCCTGAATACCTGAAAACAAACTGGCCACCTAAGGAAGCATAAGCATGATCCAAATGCCTGAAAAAAGAGTGATCTTCCAGCCGATGAACCGGACACTGACCGTGCCCGCAGGGACGCCGCTGCCGGACGCCATGCGAACGGTCGGCGTCGCCATCGAGAGCATCTGCGGAGGGAAGGGGACTTGCAAGAAGTGCCGGGTGATCCTGACAAAAGGGAAATGTAAGGTAGTTAACCAGAGCGGCGGGAAGAGGCTCACTGCCGAAGAAGAGGAGAAAGGATACTACATGGCATGCCAGGTGCATATTACCGAAGACTGCGAATTTACGATCCCGGTCGAAAGCAGGATCGATTCGCCTCAGATCCTTCTCTCGTCCACGGTAAAAATCGACGCCATATCCCCGGCTATCATGCGTTATCCTGTCGAGATAATGCCATCGATAGGGTTGCCGGGTGGCATGGGATCTATTCGCCTTACAGGGTATACCGGAGTGCGGCCATACGTACCGGAAAAAATATACCAGGAACTTCGCGGATCCGATGGGCCTCTGATCGCCACGCTCTCGCTGGTCAGTTTGCCACCGGAAATAACCGGGCTGGAAGCCGCTATGAGCGCACGCCCGATTTATGGCATTGCAATGGATCTAGGCACGACGACGGTCGTAGGATGTCTTGTCGACCTCCAGTCTGGTAAGATCATCGATACCGGATCGACCCTCAACAAGCAGATCACTTATGGTGAAGAATTGATGACCCGTATCGGATATGCCAGCTCTCCGGGGAACCTTGCAAAGATACGGAACGCTGCGATCGAAAGCGTCGATACGGTCATTACCTCTCTCGTCAAATCTGCAGGCATACAAAAAACCGATATCGTAGACATGTGTATTGCCGGTAACACCGTGATGCATCACATATTCTGCGGGATCGACCCACACGACCTGGAAATGGTCAATGTGAACGTCTCGCGTACTCCGCTCATCAAAAAAGCAGAAGAATTCGGGCTTCGCCTGCACGAGGGCGCGTCCGTTTTTTGCCTCCCTAACGTAAGCAGATTTGTCGGCGGAGACGCCATTGGCGATACGATAGCTTCAGGTATGTATAGTTCTGACGAGGTATCGCTCATCGTGGACCTGGGAACAAACGGAGAGATCATTCTCGGGAATAAAGACTGGATGGCATCCGTATCCTGCGCCTCGGGCCCCGCATTCGAAGGTGCGGGTGTCATGTTCGGCATACGGGCGATGAAGGGCGCTATCGATCATGTCGACATAGATCCGGTAACATCGGACGTATCATTTACGACGATAGGGTGTGTTTCCCCTCGCGGGATCTGTGGATCCGGTATCATCGATGCCATTACCATCATGGTATCGACAGACGCACTCGATTTTGCCGGAAAATTGCGAAGCGATCATACGCGGGTGCGTCCCGGCGACGAGGGCCTGGAGTATGTACTAGTATCAGCAAACTGCTCGGCGATCGGCCGGGATATAGTGATCACTCAGCATGATATCGATTATCTGATGGACAGCAAAGCCGCCGCATGCGGTGCGATCGGCGTTCTCTTAAAAAAATACAAGCTCGCTGTATCGGATATACGGCATGTATACCTTGCCGGAGCATTCGGCGCATACACGAATATGGATAATGCGATAAGGCTGGGTATCATTCCTGAATTTCCCGATGCGACATTTCACCCGATCGGAAACGGGTCGCTCTCCGGAGCATATGCCACGCTTATTTCCCGAGGCCATCGATGCATAGCCGAGAATATCGCCAGGAAGATGGCCTACATCGATCTCATGGTAGAGACGGATTTTTTCGAGGAATACCTGGCCGCACTCTACATACCGGGTAAGCGTGAAATGTTCCCCGGATTTTTCGATAAAAAAGGAATGGTATCGTAAATAAAGACGTTACTAAGATGCAATAGATACTAAAAGGAGCTTTGACAATGAAGATCGCAATAGCCGGTAAAGGAGGCGTAGGAAAAACAGTGATCGCAAGCGGTATCGCATGGTCTCTTGCCCGCGCAGGTTACACTACACTAGCAATCGATGCCGATTCATCTCCGAATCTTGCCCTTTCCCTCGGGCTTTCCCAGGAAGAAGCGGCCCGGATCGTTCCGGTTCTGGAGAACGACGAGCTAATAAAAATAAAGACGGGCACGGGTTTTTCAGGAGTCTACAACCTGAACTTTTCCGTGGACGATATCGTCCGGGATTTTTCAATACAGACACCGGTCGGCGTACATCTGCTGGTCATGGGCGCGGTAAAGTCGATGGGATCGGGATGTGCATGTGCCGGCAATAGCCTGATCCGCGCCCTGCTCCGCCACCTGGTCGTCGAGCGCGATGAGGCTGTGGTACTTGATATGGAAGCGGGTCTCGAACATCTCGGCAGGGGGACATCAGAAGCTGTAGACTGGATGCTCGTGGTAAGTGACGCGAACAAAAAATCGCTGATCACTGCCGCGACAATTGCCAATATGGCTCGTGAAGCGGGAATGTCGCACATCGCAATGGTTGGTAACCGCGTTGAAAATGATGTTCAAAAGGACATAATCAGTGCGTTTGCTGATCAGCATAATCTTCCGCTGCTGGGAGTAGTACCATTTGATAGTGCCGTCATGCAAGCAGGCATACACGGCAGTTCGGTTCTTAACCTCGACGGCACTGCAGCATTCCAGGCGATAGATGGGATCAGATGCCAGCTTACACCTGTTACGATGAAAGAGCCCAATATCTAACGATCAAAAAGGCGGTATATCATGAAAACACTGGTTACAATGGGACGCGGTGGCACGGGCAAGACAAGTTTCGTGGCCATGATGACGAAATATTTTGTCGAGAAAGGGAGTACGCCCATACTTCTTGTGGACGTCGATCCGGACCAGAACCTTGCCGAAATGGTGGGCGTCGACCTAGGACGAGAAGGTGTAAATACCATTGCAGAGCTCGTCACGGATACGTTCATTAATAATGGCGGGACCTCGGTCGGCATCTCCCCTACGGAACGGATCGAAGCTAAGATATTCGAGCATGGACTTTATGAGGGAGATGCGTTCGACCTTATGGCAGTCGGTACCAAATGGATCGAAGGATGCTATTGTCTTCCTGATTCAGCACTTAAAGGCGCACTTCAATCGCTCACTAAGAATTACAAATATATTCTAATCGATTCTCCGGCGGGCCTGGAGCACCTGAACCGAAAGATCACGGACCGGGTAAATGATATCTTTGATGTCATGGGGCCGTCTAACAAATCCTTCGATAACGTGAAACGCGCCTACAAGATCACGCAAGAGATAAAAACTGGCTTTGACCATTTTTATACAGTCGGAGGATGCCTGTTTCCGAAAGAGCTTGAAAATATTGTAGAAGAAAAAACCGGACAGTCTTACCTTGGAAAGATCGATTTCGATCCACAGGTACAGGAAGCTGTAATCGCAGGGCGATCATTAATGGATATACCCTCTGATTCCCCGGCATACCTTTCAGTCAAGCGATTGATAGAGAAAGCAGGCTACGAATAAGATGAGCGTCACGACGACGCATATACCAAATGCTAATAAAACCAAAATCCCGTAGATATTGTGGAGGACGCGCATTAAGCCGTTAATATAACTTATAAATTTGTAAGGTTGGTCCGAGCTAAATGATAGCTTCGGACCGCTTTAGTGGCATGCCGGGATTCAGCTTAGAAAATACGATTGGTTAGAACTGATTCTAGTGTAGTCGAAGGGATGATATTGTTAATGTTTTTTAGCGTCGGCGAATTGCTTTAATTTTTCAAGATATTCTTTAATCTGTGATGATTCGTTATCGATGTTCTCTAACATCATTTTAGCTTCCAACATCTTGCTGTAACAATCCTCATAGGTTATGTCTTCCTTGGCACACGCACTTACCAGTTCACTAATGAATTGGGAACGAAACATTATGCCTTGGGTCCTTTCTGCGATGTAATGGTTAATGTTCTGTATTTCACCCTTGGGCCGGCCCATATAATGCTGACTAAGAAGATCATAATGGCGACGACGCTGTTGTTCAGGTATTACGGTATAAACGAGGTATGCCGCTATCATTAGTGCCGCACCTGAAAAAAGTGCAAGAAAGCTTCCAAATTCCTCTATTTGCCAATTATGAATAAAGTCCACCAGAAGCCCATAAAAACCCATTAATACTAACGCAATGCCAAAGGCGAATAAAATGAATCTGGACAGTAATCCAGATACCCATAACTTTACAATTTGCTCAAAAACCGTTGGCATAAACATAACTATCAATATAATAATATATTATGATTGCTGCTTTAGTTAGTATGTCTAATGTTGATAGATTTTTGACCGATTTAATATCATGCCCTTTTGCCAGCTTAGAAAAATGATAGCTTAGAACTGATTTAGGTGGTGTGAGGGACGAGCATTTTTAGACTTGATATATGCTAATTATAAACATTATAAGCTTTCAGTGTTTATTGTATAGTTCAGCCTCTATATGCTAATCGTCGACAGCGTAGACCTTACCGCCCTAGCCCACGATCAGCGCAAAGTCGATTGAGAAATACCCGTCGACCGAGTCGATATCCGCGACGTTCTGCCCAGGAATAATCCCTAAGTTATTTAGGATGGCATCGGACATACATTTCGGTCCGGATGCCCTCCGGTTGTACATTTTTACCTTTATATCAAGAATATTTTTCACTTCTTTATTCGACTTGCGAGTCATTCATTAGTAGCCTGAAGATTTGCTATCTATACCGTCTGGTCACCCAGTTTTAACGCGTCTAATAGCATGGCAATGATCCTGTTATTCAGGTCTGCTTTTACCAGGGCCGGACCCTTTTTCGTCTCATCCCCCATGATAATCACTGTATCGCCAGCGGCAAGGCTATATTTTTCCATTGCTTTCTTGGAAAGAACGATTTGCCCTTTTTCATCGATTTCGGAAGTGCCCAGGAGATAGTGGTCTTCGTTAAATTCTCCCTTATCCGCTGCATCCAGCATCTGCTTCATGACATCGGTTTTCACGATGGCCAGTCCCCTATCATTCCCCAATAATATGACAGAAACTCCAGAGTTAAAGTCGTATTTCTCCCTTACCTGCTGGGGTAAAACGATCCGCCCGCTTTCATCCAGTTTAACCGTGCCAAAAATCATATGTCCCTTTCTGTGTTCTCTCATGGCAATTCTCCTTATTGCATTATTGCAATTAGTTCAACATATACTATTTCAAGTTATAATAGTATATGTTTAACTAATATTGTTTATACTATTAATAATTTACCTATCGTTAGGCAAGACTACAGGATGGCCTACCTCCAAAAACACTAGCTAACGGGGGCCGAGATTTGAACTCGCGAATCTCTTCGGAACAGGATACTAAATCCTGCACCAAAGTAACAAATAATATCTATGTGTCGCGTTCGTCGGAGGCTTTTCGGGTTTGCCTGGAGCGAGCGTAGCGAGCGTAGGGATGCGTAGATGACGGGGTAATGGACGTGGCCTTTTATGGCCACGTCGCTTAGCGCTTGCGGAGGGAGGCGAGCGAAGCGAAGCCGACCGAGGGTGCGAGCCCGGCCCCGGCATCGGAGCACCCGAAAAGCCGGAGTAGCCCTGCCGCAGGCAGGGCGTCGAACCGCGTGTACTTCCATATCAGTTTTAATCGCAGGAAAACTTTTGAAAAAGTTTTCCGTTAGCCTTTCAAAACTTTTTGGTAGCAACTCCTGCGGAGTTGCAATATTTTATTTGAAAAGAATGTTGGTGCGGGGGACGAGATTTGAACTCGCGAATCCCTTCGGAACAGGACCCTCAATCCTGCGCCTTTGACCTGTCTGGGCAACCCCCGCATAGGGTAAAAATTTAATTTAAAACATCGATGCACACTAGCGTACAGCATTGTGAAACAAGCTGCATCGAGCAGAATGTTAAAGGTATTTCTCGAATATATAACTTTCCCTTTTTGAAAAACAAAAAGGTGGCGGCCGAATAATATCGCCGCTTACCACCTTACGAATCATAAGCTTTTTATCAGGCTCGATATTACCAGTCCGAGGTCGACGAAATGATCGAGGATGAGAGAAAGTTCATCAAAAGCCTCAACCATTCGTCTTTCTTCCTGAAGATCGTATACCTGCCCATAGTAATCAGGTGGCAGGCCTGTGAATACCTGGGCCTGGTCTAAGCAAGCATTACAAAGCTTGATTTTCTTTCATATAAATCGACCAGCCTGGCAGACGTTATTGATGTAAGCAAGCATTAAATCAATTATTTTTAAAACTAGTGATCCATGAACAGGCGTACAGGACCTTATTGGCTAGCTAGAGAATAGAAATGTATTTCTACTAAGGCGGGTATTTTTAAATAATGATATGTGAACAGTTATTCACATGTTCACTAAAAAGGTGGGACATCATGGTTAGGGCGAATATTAAGGATGATTGCGAAGCCCCATGCATACACAGGGATTCCGTGGAAAAAGCAAAGGAACAGGCAAAAAGCCTCGAAGGCACTACAGTCACGCGCCTGTCCGACATCTTCAAGGTCATGGGCGATCCGACTCGCCTGCGGATCATTAATGCACTTTCTTCGGGAGACATGTGTGTTTGCGACATAGCCTGCGCGCTGGGCATGGAGCATTCCGCTATTTCCCATCAATTACGCATTTTAAGGGCCATGAAAGTCGTTAAATTCAGAAAGGAAGGCAAATCAGCTATCTATTCACTCGACGACGAACATGTAATGCGGCTGTATAACGAAGGGCTGGAACACGCAAGGCATGGATAGGCGATCTGATGGATGAGCATAAGTGCGATTGCGACTCGTGCAAAGGACACGACGACGATCATAAAGATGAACATGATCATACCGATGCCTGCGAATGTGCCTCATGCACAGAGGTTGTGAAAAAAGGCGATGATGAATGCGCCGAGTTCAAGATCGCGGCAATAGAGCAGTCCGAGCCCCGAGTGACTGAGTTTCAAGTCGAGAACCTGGACTGTGCAGACTGTGCGCAAAAGCTGGAGAAGCGTGTAGCCATGCAGCCCGGCGTCATTTCTGCCGAGATTAGTTTTGCGACCGCAGCGATCAAAGTGAACCATACCTGTCCGGTGACTGATATCCTGAAAGTCATCGAGGATTCCGGCTATAAAGTCTCAGGCAGCGGCATCAAGGTCAAGGAATTCGAGGTCAAGGAACTGGACTGCATCGATTGCGCCCAGAAGTTCGAAAAGGCGATCCAGCAGACGCCGGGCGTATTGCGTGCAAGCCTGAATTTCACGATGGGCAGGCTGACGGTAGAATATACGTGCGATACTGAGGATCTCGTCGCTGCCGCTTCTGATATAGGCTACACCATCACTACCGTTGGCAGCGAGAAAAAACTTCCATTCTTTACACGTTACCGTCCCATGATCGTCACCGGCTTATCCGGTATCATGACACTATCGGGTTTTATCGCGGACCACCTGGGGGCTAACCCAAATATCTCCATCGGATTATACATTTTGGCGATCGTCATAGGGGGCTATCACGTAGCAAAGAGCGCGATCTATTCATTGAAGACACTCACGATGGATATGAATTTCCTGATGACGATCGCGATCATCGGCGCGGTCCTCATAAGCCAGTGGGAAGAGGCGGCGACCGTAGTTTTCCTGTTTGCGCTGGGCAACGCATTGCAATCGTACACGATGGACAAGACCAGAAACTCCATTCGCTCGCTTGTGACGCTGTCGCCAAAAGAAGCGTCCGTCATTCGCGACGGGGGGGAGATCAAGCTTAATACGGGATTGATAAAAGTAGACGACATCATGATCGTCCGCCCAGGGGAGAAGATCGCCATGGATGGTATCGTGTCCGACGGTTCCTCGTATGTCGATCAAGCCAATATCACCGGGGAATCCATGCCCGTTGAAAAAACAAAGGGCAATGAAATATTCGCGGGGACGATCAACGGAACCGGCTCGCTCGAGGTCCGAGTGACAAAGCTGGCCAGGGATAACACGCTGAGTAAGATCATACACATGGTCGAGGAAGCCCAGGCGAATAAAGCGCCTACGCAGGTGTTCCTGGACCGGTTCACGAAGTACTATACGCCGGCTGTCATCGGCCTGGCAGCCTGCGTCGTCGTCATCCCGACGCTCCTGGGCCAGCCTTTCGACCAGTGGTTCTATAAGGGACTGGTGCTGCTGGTCATCTCCTGCCCGTGCGCGCTGGTCATCTCGACGCCGGTCTCGATCGTATCGGCGATCGGCAATGCATCGAAGAACGGAGTGCTCATTAAAGGAGGCTCTTACCTGGAAGAGATCGGCCATGCAAGGGCATTGGCCTTCGATAAGACGGGGACGTTGACATTAGGAAAGCCTAAAGTGTCCGATATTATTTCATTTAACTCTAAAACCAGTGAAGAGATCATAAATATCGCCGCTGCGCTGGAGTCACGCTCCGAGCACCCCCTGGCTGCGGCAATATTAAAAGCAAATCACAATGGGAACACAAGATCCGTAACGAATTTCAAGTCGATCACCGGTAAAGGTATCATAGGCACCGTAGACGGCCGGGACTATCGCATTGGCAATCTTAAATTGTTCGATCATGTCAGCGAGAGCGTGGCCAGATCCATGGAGCAGGCGCAGGAAGCAGGTAAGACGCCGCTACTGCTGGGGGATGATAATGATGTGCTTGCGATGATCACAGTCTCGGACGAGATCAGGCCTGAGAGCAGGCAGATCGTGTCAAGCCTCCATAAGGCTGGCCTGAAGGAGGTCATCATGCTCACCGGCGACAATAAGCGAGTGGCAAAAGCACTTTCGGGCGATATAGGCCTCGACGGGTATTTTGCCGAGCTGTTACCGGAAGAAAAAGCGAATATCGTGAACGGGATTAAAAAAGCTCATGGTACGACCATCATGGTGGGAGATGGCGTGAACGATGCGCCGGCACTGGCTGCGGCCAACGTGGGTATCGCCATGGGCGCGACCGGCTCGGACGCTGCTTTAGAGACTGCGGATATCGCCCTAATGTCCAATGATCTGTCCAGGCTACCGTATACGATCCGGCTGGGTCGCTTCACACTATTGATCATTAAGGAGAACGTGGCATTCGCGATCGCCATCAAGATCATATTCATCACACTCGCCGTACTTGGCCTGGCGAACCTGTGGATGGCCGTTTTCGCCGATACCGGTGCATCGCTGATCGTGATACTGAATGGCATGCGACTGATCAAGACAAAACCATGAACGCTTCTTATTTTTATTATTTCCTGCCGTATTGTTTGCGTTTTATCCATTTATAGAATGATAAAGAGCTAGTTCTGCCAAATTCTCGAAAATGGCCGTACTTTCGGTAAGCTTTCCATGTGCAGTAACATCATTTCGCGCTTTACTCTTGTATAACCATTATAGCATTGAAAATTTTATTAATATTGCTATGGCTGAAAATATCGAGGATCGGATCGCATCTGATGAAAAACGCAGGCGGAAGCTGGATAAAAAAGAAAGTAACCTGAGCCCAGAAACCGTGGAAAAGACTAACTTCTACGCGGATAAGAAACGTGAAAAATATGTGGAAGAAGGTCGCGAGGACACTGGCGTGCCATGGCAGGACTGAAAGAGTACTGAAACGAAACATCCGTTACTGACACTTACGTTAAATATTACAAAATTACCGCCGGTTCTGTGCGAATCGGTTTTAAGCATAAGAGATGAAAATTCCATGGTGAGTTATCTATGCAAGAACAGGCTCCCAGAGAATATGAGATAAAAAAGTTTGAGCTTCCCGACATGTCCCACAGCGAGATGGACGACTTGATCAAAAGCCAGCTGATCTGCCGTGTCACTTTCAACCACGATCCTTACCCGTATACCTTACCGATGGATACTATTATTTTGGGGACACGATGTACTTCCATTTCACGACGTCCGGTAAAAAGATGGAGCTACTCAGAAAAAACCCCAATGTAACAGTCGAAATCGATCATAGCGACAGCAATATGACCAGCTACGGCAGCGTATTGATGAAAGGCAGGCTCGTTCCCGTGGAGAGATCCGGCGAGCGCGACACGATAAATTCGGCCATGTCGACCTCCGTACGAGATAAGGCAGGGATTAAAAGTTTCCAAAAATACCATGGGTAAAAAAAGGCATCGATTACCTGTCGGCCTCGAATATACCACTAGTGCTTCTTAAGCTAGATGTCAAAGAAATGACCGGCAAAAAAGCACACTAAGTATTCGAGCACAAGGAATGCACGGAATGCGCGGAATTTCACAAAACATTTATTGTTACGCCTCCGGCTGCAGCGTGATGCATAAGGACTTCTTATTTTTTCAGTGGTATAAAGTATACTAAAACACCCACTATGTTCGTAGCCATACTCACCATAGCCTATGTCGAGTCGCCGTGCTGCCAGAGGCCGATCTATAACGTCTTCACGTCTTAATATTGTTCTAGCCTGAGATGTTAGCTGTCTTACGGATCTTACATATTTTTAAGCGGATTTGCGGCCGACTTGATGCTCTTAGAGTTGCATGTATCCACACGGTTGCCCGCGTTCGCCCATGCCTCGAAGCCCCCGTTCAGCTCCATTACGTTCTTGAAGCCCATCTTCAAGAGCCGCATCGAGGCATCACCTGAAAGCCGGTCTGCGGGGTTCTCGGATTTTACCCACTGCCCCGGGCCATAGACGATGATATGTGCGTTCTTGTCCATCTTGGCTGTGAGCGACTCGATTTCGGCGTCAAAGGCATCGCACGCGCCGGGAATGTGCCCTTTACAGAAGGACTCGATCTCTCGGGCGTCAACGATCAGGTACGCGTTATCCCTACGGTGGATCAGATTTTTCAGGTCGTCTACGCTAATATTTTTTAACTTCTGCTCGTACAAATCAAACACCACAACAAAATATGCACGAATTATTATATAAATTATCAATAATTTATTATGGTGACTAAGCACAATGCACCCCCGATAAATCGGCACACTTCAATGCTATCACAAACGTTAGACGCCCGTTCCATCATTATTTGAGGGATATATACGGCAACTCGATTTTGCCATTTATCGCTTGTTATTATAAAAGATAATTACTGGTAGATCACATGCAGCATGACCACGAACCTCTTCGCCCTTTATGTGGCCGCCAAGCGCATTGTCATTATGCAATTCATTAGGAACCCATATTATGGCCATGTAAATCTAAAAAGCATAAATTCTATTAATTAGTAAAATTGCAATAATGACCCGATCGAATTTCATCGGTAAAGCAAATCTTTTTGTCTTTTAATGATATATAGAATTGAGTTTAGATG
>CAVTVW010000003.1:0-477187 GCA_963738255.1 uncultured Methanocellaceae archaeon
AGTGCCAAAGAACTTCCTGCAGACCGCAGGCCTCATCTATCAGACTGGCCACGGTGTGCCGAACAACGATGCCAACAAGAAGCTTAGGGTCAAGCTGGGCCTCGCGGAGAACCCCCCGACGACTCACACGTACCCCGAGTACATACCCGGCATCCAGAAGATCCTGGACGCAACTGGCCTAATGGCCATCAAGGCAGCAGTAGAGGGTGGTAAACAATGAGCGCAAAGTCATCATTATTCCTAGGTTGCATTGCCCCGAACAGGTATCCGGGCATTGAGGTCGCGACAATTAAGACCGCTAAGAACTTAGGTCTCGAACTTGAGACCCTGAAGGGAGCGGGCTGCTGTCCCGCACCGGGCGCATTCGGCTCTATGGACATTCTGACATGGGAAGCTCTGGCGGCAAGGAACATCTGCCTGTCAGAGAAGATGGGAATGGACTGTACCGTAGTGTGCAACGGCTGCTACAAGTCATTATACGACGTAAATGAGAAACTCAAGGAGCACCCTGAAGAGAAGGACAAGGTCAACAAGCTGTTAAAGCTTGCTGATATGGAATTCCAGGGCAGCATCGGGGTCAGGCACATCGCAGAGCAGCTCTACAAGGACGTAGGCATCAAGAAGATCAGGGACAGCGTAGTACAGCCGCTGAACGGTATCAAGGTTGGCGTACACTATGGCTGCCACATGCTCAAGCCCGCCAGGGACAGGAAGCTCGGCTTCTCCACAGAAAGGCCGACTTTCTTAGACGAGATGGTCGAAGCTCTGGGCGCAAGGAGCGTAGACTACAAAGAAAAGATGATGTGCTGCGGAGCCGGCGGAGGAGTTCGCGGGTATAAGATCGATTTCGCCCTCGACATGACCAACGAGAAGCTCAGGAACATGCAGGCAGTCGGAGTCGACTGTATCGTGGATGTCTGCCCATTCTGTCACCTACAGTTTGATAAGGGACAGGCAGAAATTGCCGAGAAATTCGGTGACACGTACAACATACCAGTGCTGCACTACGGGCAGCTGCTTGGCCTTGCCCAGGGCATGAGCCCGGACGAGCTGGGACTGGATGCGCACGCGATTAAAGTAGACGCATTACTTGATAAGATTGTGTGAGGGAAAGAACATGGCGAACGAGAAACAACCAAACAGAGTTGGAGTCTTCATCTGTCACTGCGGTACCAATATCGCCGGTGTCGTCGACATCGAGAAGCTAAAGGCATATGCTCAGACGCTTCCCAACGTGGTGCACGCTGATAACTACACTTACATGTGCTCAACGCCGGGCCAGGACAAGATCAGGACCGCCATCAAGGAACAGAACCTTGACGCAGTGGTCGTGGCAGCCTGTTCCCCCCGTATGCACGAGCCGACGTTCAGAAAAGTATCTGCTTCGGCAGGACTGAACCCGTTCATCTTCGAGATGGCGAACATCCGTGAGCAATCCTCATGGATCCACATGGAAGAACCCGAGAGGGCAACCGAGAAGGCCAAGGATATCCTCAGGATGTCAGTGGCCAGGGCGTCATTGCTCGAGCCCCTCGAGGCTAAGTCAATCCCGGTAGAGAAGGCCATCATGGTCATCGGTGGCGGTGTCGCGGGCATTCAGGCCGCTTTATCGCTAGCTGATTCCGGGATCACCACGTATTTAGTCGAGAGAGAACCGACCATCGGCGGCAACATGCCCCGGCTGGACAAGACGTTCCCGACCCTCGACTGCTCGGCGTGTATCCTAACTCCGAAGATGGTGGATGTCGAGAGACACCCGAACATCAAGTTACTCACGTACTCCGAGATCAAAGCGGTCGACGGCTACATCGGTAACTTCGACGTTACGGTCACGAGAAAGGCCAGAGGAGTCCTTGAGGACGCCTGCAATGGCTGCGGCGACTGCGCGGCAGTATGCCCGGTCACCAAAGGCAACGAGTTCGACCTCGGCATGGGCCCAAGGAAAGCAATATATGTGCCCTTCCCTCAGGCAGTGCCATTAAAGTACACCGTTGACTTCGACAGCTGCATAAAGTGCGAGCTTTGTGTCAAGAAGTGCGGAGATAAGAAGGCCATTGACCTCGAAATGAAGCCAGAGGATGTTCATATCAAGGTCGGTACCATGATCGTAGCCACCGGATTCGATCTGTACGAGATACAGAAGAAAGAAGAGTGGGGCTACGGCGTATACGACAACATCATCACGGGCTTACAGTTCGAGAGGCTTATCAACGCATCCGGCCCGACCGGCGGTAAACTGATCAGGCCATCGGACGGCCAGAAGCCACACACAGTGGCATTCGTGTTGTGCGCCGGGTCGAGAGACCAGGACTCCAACCCGTACTGCTCTCGTGTGTGTTGTATGTACTCACTGAAGCACGCCCACCAGATCATGGAGAAAATGCCGGGAACGATACCCTACATATTCTACATGGACATCAGGGCGTTCGGTAAGGCATACGAAGAGTTCTACTATCGTATCCAGAACGAGGGTGCAAAGTTCATCAGAGGAAGGGTTGCTAAGATCCAGGAAGATCCGGCCTCGAGAAACCTCATCATACAGGCTGAGGACACTCTGCTAGGGACACCGATCGAGCTGGAGGCCGACATGGTCGTCCTCGCAAATGCGATCGTACCGAAGGCAGAGACCGAGCGTCTCAGGGGAATCCTGACGATCAGCAAGAGCCCGGATAAGTTCTTGCTGGAAGCTCACCCGAAGCTGAACCCGTTCTCGACTTCGACCGATGGTATATTCCTCGCTGGCTGCTGCCAGGGACCAAAGGATATCCCCGACACAGTAGCGCAGGCAGCCGGTGCGGCTGCAGCGGCACAGATCCCCGTCAACCAGGGCAAAGTTACTCTTGAGCCCATCGCGGCCAAGGTCGACGAGGTTCTCTGCAGCGGATGCGGCGTATGCGGCAGCTTATGCCCATACAAGGCAGTCACCATGAGTGATCTAAGCGAAGGCCACAGAAGGGCCAACGTCAATGATGCAATGTGCAAGGGATGCGGAACTTGCGGTGCAGCTTGCCCGTCCAAGGCAATCACGATGCAGCACTTCAAGAACAACCAGATCAGAGCGCAGATCGCTGCTTTGTTCACCCCCGTAGGAGGTGTCTAAGATGGCTGAAGAATTCGAACCCAAGATACTCGGCATTCTCTGCAACTGGTGTACATACGCAGGCGCAGACCTGGCCGGTACCTCGAGGATTCAGTACCCGCCCAACGTCCGTGTCATCCGTGTGATGTGCACTGGCCGTATTGACCCCTCGTACGTCATGGAGGCATTCAGCCTCGGTGCGGACGCGGTGCTCATATCTGGCTGCCACATCGGCGACTGCCACTACATCGCTGGGAATTTCAAGGCAAGGCGCAGGATCGCGCTGACCAGGAAGCTCTTACAGGAATACGGCATTGACCCCAGAAGGCTCAAGATGACCTTCGTCTCAGCCTCGGAAGGAGCGCTGTGGGGAGAAGTCGTCAAGGACATGGTCAACACCATCAAGAAGCTCGGGCCTAGCCCAGTACAGAAGAAGTCCGACCTGCATGCTGGCCCGGGAGCGGCCAACGCAGCAGACGACGATCTTGCAGAGATCGCAAAGTTTAGCGCTGGAAAGAAACTGGAAGCCGCGCCTATTCAGAAAAAGGCGTAAATCAGGCATCCCGTATAGGAGATCCGAATATGTCTGACTCTATACAGGAGAACTCGGGGGATCATATGATCCTCCGGGGAACCCTGAACAAGGTCATGAGATCAAAGGCATCCCCACGTTGGACAGAAGCATCACTGAGGTGAAAATATGGCAAGGGCAAAAGTAGCAACAAATGAATTATTGATCAAGAACGGGTTCGTATATGACCCGGCCAATGGCATTAATGGTGATGTCAAGGATATCGCTGTCCAGAATGGCAAGATCGTGGAAGCCTCCAAGCTCACGACCGGTGCCAAGGTCATCGACGCTAAAGGAAAAGTCGTCATGGCCGGCGGTATCGACATTCACACCCACATAGCGGGACCTAAGGTCAATGTGGGCAGGATGTACAGGCCCGAAGACAAGCTTCACGATCCTGGCATGGAACACGCCTCCAAATTCATCAGAGGCGGCGGAGGATTCTCTGCTCCATCCACATTCGCGACGGCGTACAGGTACGCCAGGCTTGGCTACACGACGGCAAACGAGGCGGCAATGCCTCCACTGCTGGCGAGGCACACCCACGAAGAGATCCGCGACACACCGATCCTGGACCAGAGCGCGTACACGCTGCTCGGCAACAACTGGATGGTGATGGAGTACATCAAGAAGGGAGAAACCGAGAAACTTGATGCCTTCGTCGCATGGATGCTCAAGGCGACCAAGGGTTACGTCATCAAGATCGTGAACCCCGGCGGAACAGAAGCATACGCCTGGGGCAAGAACTGCGTCTCTATTGACGACTCAGTACCTTACTTCGACGTAACTCCGAAAGAGATCGTTAAAGGCCTTGCGGCCTCGAACGAAAGGCTCGGTCTGCCACATTCAATACACATCCACCCGAACAACCTGGGACACCCCGGCAACATAACCACGACGCTCAAGACTTTAGCGTTGACCGAGGGCATACCCACCTACAAGAAGGGCGGCAGGACACAGAACATACACCTGACCCACGCACAGTTCCATGCATACGGCGGAACATCCTGGAAGGACTTCACTTCCGAGGCAAGCAAGCTGGCAGACTACGTGAACTCGCATGACAACATCACCACCGATGCGGGCTTTGTCACGCTAGACGAGACCACGACGATGACGGCGGACGGCCCGATGGAGTTCGGACTGCACCAGCTCGGCCACCTGAAGTGGGCGAACGCAGATATTGAGCTGGAGACCGGCTCAGGCGTCGTGCCAGTGCTGTACAGCGACAAGTCGCACGTCAACGGCATCCAGTGGGCGATCGGCCTGGAGTATGCGCTCCTCGTCAAGGACCCCATGAAGGTCTACATGACCACGGATCACCCGAATGGCGGACCGTTCACCAGGTACCCGACAGTCGCCAGCTGGCTCATGAGCAAGAAGGCTAGGGACGCGAAGATGGCCACGCTGCACAAGTGGGTGCCGGAGAGGACAAGCCTCGGCGGTATCTCTCGTGAGCTGGACTTCTACGAGCTCGCACAGATGACCAGGGCAGGTCCGGCAAAGTCGCTCGGCATGGCAAAGAGGAAAGGCCACCTCGGCGTTGGCGCAGATGCGGATATCGCGATCTACGCGCTCAACCCGAAGACCAGCGACTACACGCAGAAGCCAGAGCTGCTGGTAAAGGCGCTCGAGAGCACAGCATACACCATCAAGGGCGGCGAGATCGTCGTCAAGGATGGAGAGATCGTAGGCCTCGCAGCTTCGACCAAGACCACAACCTGGGCAGATGCGGACGGCTTCAACAACAAGGAAGTCGCCAACGACATCGTCGAGAAGTTCCTGAAGTACTACTCGCTCACGCTGAACAACTACCCGGTGCAGGACGAATATATCCTGAACCAGACGGTTGTCAAGTGTGGACCGCTCGCAGGAGGTAACTAAGATGCAAAAGATCACCTTAACTCCTAAGGCGGACGAGAAGTACCTCGTTCTCGAAGCTGACTGCATAACCCCCGACAACTTCGCAGGAAAGACGCTCGAAGAGATCGCCGAGATGAAGGTCTGGGAAGGCAACACTTCCTGGCCACTCAGCAAGTTCTTCGAGATCGGCGGCTCAAATGAAGTCGCACAAACGGCGGCCGACGTCGCGATCGTCATCAACGGAAACATTCCGATGGTCAAGTACATCGGTACCAAGATGACCGATGGCGCGATCCTCATCAAAGGCAGCATGGACATGTACTGCGGTGCCTGGATGAAGGGCGGCGACATCATCGTCAAGGGTAACGTCGATGCGTTCTGCGGGATCCAGATGGAAGGCGGCAACATTGTCATAGAGGGCAATGCGGGCAATCACCTCGGCGCTTCCTACCGTGGAGACTGGAGAGGCATGAAGGGCGGGAACATCCTTGTATACGGCAACGTGGGTAACGATACTGGCGAGTACATGATGGGCGGCACGATCACCATCAAGGGCAACACCGACATCAACGTGGGCGTCCATGCCGGCAGAGGCATCGGACCCAAGGACGTCGGCGGAAAGATCGTAGTCTATGGCAACTGCCCCGGAAGGGTCGGCGGCCAGCTGATCCGCGGCAACATCTACGTACTTGGCAAGATCGAGGCAATGATCCCCGGCTTCACGCTAAAGGAGAAGCAAGAGATCGACCTTGAAGGCGACGGCAAGAAGATCGCGTTCAATGTCTATCAGGGCGACAAGGCAGAGTCCGGAAAGGGCTCCCTGTACGTGAAAGCATAAAGACTATAAACCGATGCGAACATCTCCCTGTGGAGATGTTCACACCTTATTTTACAGAACGGAGTAACACCACGATGACCTGGTATAATGCCATCGTAAACTCGACCGTTTCTACGACACAGTATTTAAAAGATAACTATTCGGATGTCATCTTCCGCGTCGTGGGACAGGAAGAGCGTAACGGTAATATCATTCGCACGTCTGAATTTGTCAAGAACGGAAAGATCATTGTCCATTCGACGGTAGAGATGCCCGTAGATCTGAACCCTCCCGAATTCATTAAGCTTATGAGATTGAGGGTAAAGCCTATAGGTGACGTGCTCAAAGAGAACGGCTATCGCGTCGAGAGGCGGATCCTATCCAACGATACGATCTTCAAGGAATATGAAATGAAGGGCGACGTATCTATGAAAATTACGGAAATATACTACGATATGTGATTTTATCATGGTTTGTTGATTTATCCATTGCAGTATACCTTTTTTGTGATGCCAGAATTGTTATTACAGGTGCGCCCCGGGAATAGCAAAAGGCATTTAAATGAAACTTTCGACTTAGCAGAAAAGGCGGGGTTCGATGGCATTGAGCTTGACTGCTCAAGCCTGGAGATCAGCTCGGAGGACATATATCTCTGCTCTGTAGATCACGATATTCCCGTAAAAAGTATCATTGTCCCCAGGGCCACTTTCAAGAAGCCCGTACATTATTTGCTGCATGGAGATATGGACGCGCACTTAGTTTTCCATACGTTCAAGCCGAAGATCATCGTGTTCGGAATACCAAATACCCCGGTGCTTAAGGACCTCTCGACGTTCATGTTCCGGGACCGTGTGATGTATTATAAGGAGCTATACGGTAACGGGACGGTTTGCATAGAGAACGGGGCCCCGATGGGAAGCCTTAGCGTAAAGCCTATCATGGATATTAAAAAAATACGCGACTTCTGCTATGAGCACGACGTTTTCATGACTTTCGATATCTCAAACTGCGCAGCTTCGGGCAGAGACATCATCAGGACTTATGATATGATATGGCCGCGCGTCAAGAGCGTCCACATCGGCGACTATGGCGGCCATTCGGGCAGAGGTCATATGACTCCCGGAGGAGGTCTGCTGCCGCTTGGTACGCTTTTCTCGCACATGGCCGCGAATGGCTTCGACGGCATGATCTCTGTGGAACTCGATCCCGGAGAGTTAGCCTATCAAGACGATGGGGATAAGATCATATTATACAAAGAGCTCATCGGTTTCGTAAAGAGCTGCCTCGAGAAAACGAGCGTGAAAAACCGGGACTTTATATAAAAAATAAAGGGCCGCTTATCGGCCTTACGTTTATTTTACTATCTTTTCGAGCGCTGCCACGATACTCTCGAGCTTACCCGCAGGTATGCCGACTATTAGCTCTTCATCTGCGATCTTAGCGTACTTTCGAGAGCCATCGCATCCGAATGTGGCGTTCATCTCCCCAGTATTGTAGACCTGTGCCACCGCATCCGCACATAATGACTGGATGCCCGAGAAGCCAGCATTGTTGCGTCCGCCGTTCTCGTAAATGTTAGCCTGGGCTATTTTTAATAGCTGCTTCGGGTCTCCGATGATCACGATGACGTCAGGCGTAAAACTCGCATTTTCCAGAGGCGCATACATGGTCGCGAAGAAATGCTTGCCAGTCCGGGGCACAGCTTCCATGGTCTTTTTCGCGGCTTCCATGGTCTTAAACCGGCCTAGCCCAAAGTAAAACTCTCCTGTCTTGATCTTTTCCGGAGTTTCCATAATGCCGAGCGCGCCGGCGCCTCCGGCACACGCGTGATGATCCTTTGTCGCATAAAAAGTAACGCCACTGCGAGCCTTCTGTACCATCTCGCAATGCCTGAGCTTCTCGGTAATTTCCGGCACACCCGCCGGTACCTCTTCTTTATCCTTGACCAGCTTAACGGCCACCGGAGAGCCTTTTAAGCCTAATATCATTTTTAGTTTTGAAGATAATTCCTCATAGTTAGACATAGGCGTCTACCTCTTAACATTGTTAAGTGATATATTTGCGCTAAACACTTAAAGCCTTTTTGAATCCTGGATGCTGAAAATTAGTAATGTTAAAACCAGGCTGACAGTGTTTTTTGCTTGGTGGTCTCTGACACAGCCGTTTCCAGCCGCTCGAGCACTTTATCGACGCGTTCCCTCGAGAAGCTGTGCTCGTCGCATAAGAAATGCTTGATCTTATCGGGCTCGGGCTTTCCCCACTTGATACTATAGTCGTCCGTGGTAGGCGGATGCAGGAAAAAATCCTTTATGGATTCATAGTTCTCTATCGTCTGCCCCAGCTCGGCTAATATTTCCTGCATGCTGCTGTGCTTTTTCACCAGCTTGAGGGCGGTCTTCGGCCCTACTTTATAGATGCCGGGATTATAATCGGTGCCGATGAGGATACCCATGTCTATGAGCTGGTCGCGCGTGACGTCCAGCGTCCTTAGTACCTCTTCCAGCTCGATGGTCTCGGGCTTCACTTCCACGTATATGCCCTTGCGCGGCAGCTTTCTCTTACCAGTTATGGCGATGTTCCTGACTGTGTGGGGCGCTCCGAACAATAGCGAGTCAAAATCCTGGGAGCCAACATAGTCTGCGGCGCCTTTTGATACCATATAGGATGCCTGAGCCTCGCCCTCCGAAGGCGCAACTAAATACGGTATTCCCATTAAGCCCAGCAGCTCCTTGGAGTCTTTTATGATCTGGGCGTTTATGCTGGTGGAAGCCTGGGCGTACTTGTACGCGTCCGCGCTGCCGGCGGCTTTGGCCGCCTCGTACATTTGCTTCGCGGCTTCTCTTATTTCGACGCGGGCTTTAATTGTCTCCGCCTTGAATGAAGGAGGCCTTCCGTCGAAAACGAACGCGGGCTTGACTCCTTGTTCCACAAGGTTCGTCACCCTGTATATGATTCCGGATAAATGAGATGTGACCTCGCCACGGTCGTCCACTAGCGGCGTGCCATCCATCTGCCGGATAATACTTAAAAATTGATAGAGCGTATTGAATGCGTCGATCGCTATGACTTTTCCATTCAGTTCCTTCAGCTCTATCTCATGCCGGGGCACCAGCTCGCTAAAATCGACTCCCATGTTCGTCTCCAATATAGAGCAGTGCCTTTAAAATATTTATACGTGGTGAAATGGTTTGTTTGTCTCGATATAGATTTACGGCGGATCGACGTGATCTTGATAGTAAAAACCTGATGTAGCCTGGTTATAGCACGCAGGAATGAAAAAATATCTTAAAAATTAATGTATATTACTAGTGTACATTGGGGTTAACGATCGGCTTTCTGTCAAAGAACGGGCTCTTGCCCGATACACTTAACGGCACGCCATAGGCCATCGTAACTCTCTTATCCTTGAACAGGCCGAGGTTCAGCGCCGCCCTGCCGGCAGTGAACATGATCCGGTTATCGATATGATGGATGGAAGCGATCTCCACCGCAGAACCGACCGCCGTGCCCAGGTCACTGGCGCTGAGCGCACATGCGGCCCCGGCCTTTGCATTTTCTGCGCAGTTCTTGAAGCCACAAAAGCCACATACCGGTATGTCCAGCTGGATAGTTTTCTGGCCGAAGAGCACCACAGCCTGTGCCGCCTTTACATTACCTGAGTCACGCTGGAAGAACCCTATATCATTCTCCTTTCCGATGCGCATCATTTCGTTCGCGAGCGCGTCCTTATCTTCGCCCGTCAGCACTAGTGTGCTCAAATTATCCGCGCCATGCGCCTTCGGCGCCGTCCTCGCGGTCGCGCACATGAGCGATGCTACAGTCTCCACTGCTTTTTGTTCCATCTCTTTCTCAGTAAATAGCATGAAACCAACCTCTTAGTTATAACGTAATTATATATTTAAATATGTTGCTATATTAGAAACACGCTGTTCGTAAATAGCTTACAATGCTGCCCGAAACCATCCCGGGGGATCTATTCTTTTATACCTTTAACTGTATAGCCCAATGCCTTAACGATGTTCGCAAGATCCTGTGACTTCGTCTGTTCCGGGTCATAGGTGACCTTCGCCTTGCCCATCGAGAATAAAACCTCGGCGTTGATGACACCCTTCGCCTTCTTCAGGCCGTCCTTGATGGCGGCGGCACAGTGTTCGCAATGCATTCCATCGATCGTTAGCGTAACTTTCTTCTCTGCCATAATTGACTCCACTGTAACCATTTGAATTCAAAGGGATATACTTTGTGAAAAAAGATATGGCAATATAAGAAGTGGCAAGCTGATTTTCACGTGAAGCGCAAAACCAGGCATGACCCACGAGAAATAAGCTTTTCCTCCATTTTTTAATTAATAAATGATTTATAATAAGATATTGTCCTCTATATTATGGCAGCATTCTTTGATACGGCGAATGTGACCAGGATCTTATTGCTATTTAGCGGTATGGCGCTGATACTGATCGGGTTCTTCGGAATATCATTAGACCTGATCCATAGCTGGAAGATCGAAGAGTATAGCAGTTTTGTCGCACTATTCCTCGGCGCAGCCATCCTGTTAACGACCACTGTTGTATACGTGGCGATCCCCGAATATCAGAGCCGCCAGCGAACAGCGTCCCAAAGGCAATATTATCTGAAAGATCCCAGAGGCGAGATAAAAAATATCAACCACGCCATAACGGAAAGGTCTCAGGGTGTTATCGCGAGCACAGAAATATTAGCTGAGCTATCTCACTCATGCGATAAAGAAGACATTACACCGGAAGAATGTAATAAAAACATTATCTCGGCTAGAAAAATGCTGGAACAAATCAATTTTGAATCGGCAAAGCTCAGCGAATTAATGAACAAGCTCGAGAGCTACGTCAATAAAAAAGATCTTATAGAGACTAAACACTGATCGGTTTGTGTCTTCATTTATTACCTATGACGTGCGCCATAAAAGTCTGCAAAGCGTCATCACATGATCTTTAACAGTAATCTTATAAGCTCCTTACCAGCTTAAGACCTTATAGAACTTAAGAATGAGTTTGACGAACGTCAAAAAGATATACGGGAATTTAGCATATAGCCTTCTATGAAGCAAATACTCATATTGATGATAATATGTTTGGCGATGCTCATGGCTGCCGGCTGTCTCAGCCCGACTGTGAATACGCCGCTTCCGACATCCGTCCCTTCTCCTTATACGGCGTCCCCTGTTGTCTCATATAATCCAACGCCGGTACCTACTCCATATACGTCGTCCCCTGTTATCTCATATAACCCGACGCCGGTCCCGACCAACCTTACCGCGTATTATAATGTCACCGGCTCAGTTACAATGAACGATGGCACGGTGCTAAATAGCTACACAGTGGCTGTGACATGTTACGGAGATAACAACGTCTCCGGCCAGTATTCAGGCCTTACCGATGCGAATGGCTCTTTTATCATTAGCTTTAGCTCGCCACGGGGCTATTATGATAGTTACAGTATTACTGTGATCAGCCCAAGCAAGCAATTAGTGTATCAGGATAGAGGGACCAGGGCACTCACCGGCAATGAGACTGCCGATGTAATGCTCTAATTTTTTAAGGCGAAAAAATGGATAACTCCGATACAAAATAAATCTTAAAAACAACATTGTTTAATGTTTTTTATTATGTTTTTCGTCTAAATTGTGTTCATGATGTTTATGTGGTACTGACCAGGGCGCTCCACACTCAGGGCAAGTATCAGGGTTAACGATTGGAGATCCGCCAATCCGGTATGTCATTCCCCAATCCCCATGAATGTCTTTATAATAAAAGCCTCGTCCACTATAGCTTACCCATACCCTGCAAGTATGCCCGTTTTTACATGTCAGCGTCGCATTCATGATAGGCTTAGAAAACCAATCATTAAACTGATCAGAATCCATATTCACCCATTTATAGAGTATAATAGCCAGTGGTAAGCCCCCCAGCATTATTGACAAAGGTATTATAGGGAGATCTTTTAAGAACATGTTCCAGGTAAAAATATGTGTCGAAAAAACAAAAAATAGTGTCGCTGCCGTGGCAATGATAATAAAAGCAATCTTTGAGATCTTAATCAAATCGCCACTCATTACATACCCTTAAGCAATAATCATCAGCTTCCTAATTAAGTTTCACATTACATTTATTTTTCATTTCACCGCCTTTCTTACGGCAAGAATGCACAGCTAAGTAAACGGTTTCACCGCAGACTTTTCAGTATCTAAAAAACAGCCTAATAATTTAAAAATATTTATTTACCTGGGATGCTCTATGAGCCATATCGGGTTCCCATACAGGTCTGCGACGGACGCCTGGATACCGAAAGGTGCCGGTCCCGGCTCTTTTATGATCATTACACCCTTCGATCTGAGCTCATCGCACGTCTTCTTGCAATCATCGACTTTAAACATCAATGCAGGGGTTTTACCTATCAGCCCCATCATTCGCTTTGCCTCGGCCTCGCCATGCATTGCGGCGCTGGGTACATGGAGAATTATTTCCGTACCTTGGCCTTTTGGCGCGACGGTCAAAAAGCGCATGCCCGGTACTGGGCTAACGTCCGTGACTTTTGTAAAGCCGAGTTTTTTCGTATAAAAATCCAGCGCCTCTTCATAGTCTTTGACGAATAGCATTACATGTGTCATGTTTTCGATCATATGAATACCTCAATACGTTGTTTAAATTCCAATATATTATTTGAATACTGGTATTTTTAACTCTTTGCTTTAATTTATGGCACCCGATTTTCAACATCTGCTATAACCATCGTCTAGCACCCGCTAACTTGATAGAACTCGATAGAGGTTTGTGGTATAGGATTAAAGGGCGAAAACAAGCGGATAACCTGATTCAAAATGCAAAATTGATAAAACAGTATATCACTTATGAAAAATCTGGTGGGCCCGCTACGATTTGAACGTAGGGCCTCTCGGTTATCAGCCGAGCGCTTGCCGCTGCCTTTGATTTCAGCAGTTCCGGCCTGGCTAAGCTACGGGCCCCCAATGTTAAAAATCATTAATTATAGATAATCCTTTGCTTCTTAATCTATTGATATTTAATATCTTAAAATTGAGATGTTATAGCTCTTTAACTTGATTGAGCCGGTTTTACCTATACCTGGCATATTCACGCAAACGTTCTAATTGCCAATCGCGTTCTTTAATGAGGCCGTCATCTGCATTTCCAGAATGGGCGGCAGCGGCTCTGATGCCATATAATGAGCTCCCCAGAGCATGGGTAGGAACGTGAGCCGTTGCGACGGCATGGCCTGCTGCGTGTGCGGCAAAGCAGGCCGCGTCGTTCCCTTTCGCATCGCGGGCTGCGGCATGGGCCGAGAGCGAAGCCCTGCGTATGACTGCCATACTAAACACGCCCGTCCTTGCCCAATCACGACACGCTTCTATGGCCTTTCGGGGCCTGTCATCGTTAGGGCGTTCATCCTCAAAATACTGAAGGACGTGCTCCGCGCATTCTGCGGCCCAGAGGGCCAATATCTTTTGATCCGGCTTGAAGACCTGGTGGTCTATGCGCTCCGTAAAAGGTTTGTCAAGAAGCTCTGAAACAGACCTACGCAGGTCATATAGCACTATGGTTGGTCTTATTTTTTCCTGTTTTACAGGCTGCATGATAATTAATGGCGCAATAAGCTTAATAGATTTTTCGGGCTCCGTCAAGCTGGCGAGGGCTAGAGGGACATGAGGGTTAACGTTATGCCCTGTTTATGGTCAGCCCCCGCCAGCTTGACAGAGCCCTAAAAAGGCTTTGCACAAAAAGTCATTCCTGCACATAAAGTCATTAAGGGGGGCTATCTTGATTAAATCTAATTACAATAATATTATACTGTAATCGTTTGTTATTATATAATTAAAACACATATTTTTATAATCAACTCAAATATTGTCTTATCGACCTGACGCGGTGATGCAGGTCCGGGCAATTCCAAACTGTTGATAAAGTGAAACCGGGCTATGAGTCGCGCTTTCTTGTCTTATCTTTATTTTGTTTATTAACGACTAACCATGTATAAACATAGCCGACGATGACAAATGCGAGCAGAATGATACCCCACGCGATACCCATGTCCAATAAGATGGCCGACAAATCGTTTAAATTGCGAGTCGCGACACCGTAAGCCAGCCCGACGATCATGGCGCATAAAAAAGCAGCCGACATGAAGAAAAGCCATTTGGCTGCCTGTTTATCAATCTTCGTCGCCGTCTCTTCCGGCACATGGAAGGGCTTCCAGGGCCGGTAATTATAGCTACTCTTAAAGTCACCCTTCCAGGCATACAAACAGATAAGCATTAGAATAATACTAATCCAGCCAAAACCGATAAATAAAAGAATACCAGCGGCCAGCCCGTTCATTACCATAATCATGCGCCTTTAGATAATTAGTATTATTTAATTATATATTTTATCCACTCGGCGGCTTTACACATAAAGTCCAAATTCTGCACATAAAGTCCTTGTATTATCTGATTCAGTCGTCTAGGGATAATAATAAGATTGACATTCATAAACTACGTGGATGAAACTTTAGGAATGAGTATGCCGAGATAATGCAGCCATAGGCCGAAATGGTGGCGCCAATATCGACATAGACTATGTTTTCTAACTGAGAGATTGTGTATAAAGACGCAATGTCCGACACTATAATTAATCCGACACCTGCTAGTATTAATATGGTTCCTAACAACAAGTAGTCAATTTTTTTACGTTCTGATGTGCCGCTGCTGATGTACTTCTTGCGAAGAGTAAGTATTCCCACGAGCGCTAATATACATGAAGTGGCAAGGAACACTATACCAGCCAGGAAGCCTGAAAGAGAAGAGAATACTACCGTGAAGGCGACGCTTAATAAAAGAATAATCAGCGCTAATCCATGCATGAAGAGTCCATTTCTTACCTGGACTTGAGTTTTGTCAATTTCATTCCTTAGCTTCAGTATTCCGGTGATTGACAGCAAGAGACCTATGATGATCAAAGCGGCTACTCCGGCTTGAACCAATGGAGGGATTCCCGATGCGCCGTTGATCGTAAGAACTCCCACTAAACCTACAGCCACTAATGCGTAACCGACTACAATCATAGTATTGGCTCTTGGTAATATCTTCGCTTTTGATTTAAGGCTTGACAACATTACTTTGAACCACCTGCCTGCTTGTATTGGTCAAAGAAACTCACCATATTTTGTGCAATCTGTTCAAGGGTAGGGTTCATTGGTTCAGGGCCCACTTGCATGAACATATGCCCCATGTTGTTAACCAGGATGAGTTGGGTTTGATCTCCAGCAGCGGTGAGTTTGTTATACAGTTCAATGGATTGGGAGTCAGGAACCTTTGTATCATTAATTCCTTGAACTATCATTATAGGCGGTGAATTGGCTTTTACAAAGTACGATGGACTTGCCATGACTTCATTGCTTGTATTGGGCCCGAAAACTTGTAGTATGCCAGTAGATGAATAACCACTTTCTTCAGTTAAGTTTGCAGGGCCAAACATGTCGACCGCCGCCGTTATGCCACTGGATTCATTGAGATATGGTCCGACATCATAAGTTGAGTTCGGACCTATAAGGGCGGCAAGAGTCACAAGTTGTCCTCCTGCACTTGTACCGAAGGCGAATATCTCACTGCCATTCACTCCGTACGTCTGGGCGTTGCTTCTAAGATACCTGATCGCGCACTTCACATCCTGGATCTGGGCCGGGTACTTGTCATGGGGAGCAAGGCGATAATTGATACTCGCGACTGCGTATCCCGATGAGGCGAGTGTATTAAGGAAGATGGGATTGATGTTCGACTTATCGCCTGAAGTCATCCCTCCCCCGTGGACATATATTACAAGGGGAAGAGGGTGAGCAGAAGTAACATTCGGAATGTAGATGTCCATCGTTTGCGAGTCGCTGTAAACTACGTTACGTTCGACTTTGCCAAGGGTGAATGGGACAGGAGGTGGTGTGTTGGATGCAATGACGTTGTTAATGATATAACCAGAATAGAGGCTAATCACAATCATTGCTATTATGCAAATAACTGCAGGAATTCTGGAATTATTCATTATTCATTTCCTCAATAGATTATATCCCAATAGTCAAATTATATTTCATTCGTGTAGTGTATCATATAATTTTCTACGGACCATAATGTTCATAGAGGTCTAAGACTTGACAGAACCCGAAAAACCATAAATTATATACTATAATATTTAATTGTATTATTAGGCGGTTGATGAGTATAGATATAATTGTCTTGCCATGGGTTATATTCGTTGTTTTTTGGGGTGTAGGGTTTTTAGTAGAGCAGATGGCAGAACACAAGAAACACTCGGCACTTGTTAACATAACCATGGGTATTTTAGGGGCTTTATCTTTTTCCATATTCATAATTCTCTTTCTATTCTTTTTCTTTTATTCCAACATCTATTTTTTTGGTGCGGTCCTGTTTTCAAGGTCTCTTATCTCAGAATCAATCGGCTTTCTTATATCTATTATTGGGCTAGCTCTTGCATTATGGGGAAGATTAACTCTAGGAATGAATTGGAGCCGGGATCCATTGGTCACGAAAAGCAGTAAGCTTATAACAAAAGGTCCTTATGGAATAGTGCGCCATCCGATATATTCGGGCGCGATTGCCATGTTTCTTGGAACAGCCATTTACCTTGGACTCCTCGGCGGTTTTATAGGATTAATAGTGGGTCTTCTCGGGATATTTTGGAAGACAAGGCTGGAAGAGAAAGAATTGATAAAGCAGTTCCCGAAAGACTATTCCGAATACAAAAAACATGCTAGAGCATTTATTCCATTCATTTATTAGATACCGACAAAATTACAAGACGCTCATTCTCAATTTAAATTTTTACCAACCGAAGACTTAACAGAACCCTAAAAAGGCTTTGCACATAAAGTCAATTCTGCACATAAAGTCGCTAGAAATTATATGTTGGTGCGAAGCAGGCAGAATCTTGACTACTCATATATAAGATTTACTAGTCTGCACCTAAAGTCCGAATTCTGCACCTAAATTCTTTGTATTATGGTTTTTTAAACTCTTAGAGTGATAAATGGTTTACCTATTGGAGGATGAGTCAGGTGGGACTGGTTATTGCTGAGATCATAGATGCAGATGTAAATGATGTAGTGGCTTTGTGGCAATGTTGCGGCTTGATCCGGCCCTGGAACGATCCGATTGCAGACATCTCGCGTGCGCGAATGAGTTTAACTTCTACGGTATTAGTCGGCAAGGAGTCCGGGAAGGTCGTGGCAAGTACTATGGTTGGTCATGATGGTCATCGGGGATGGGTATACTATGTCGCTGTGGAGCCATCAAAGCAGAGCGCTGGTTTTGGTCGGGCGATCATGGACGCGGCAGGATCATGGCTCAAACAACGGAGTATTCCAAAATTGCAGCTCATGATCCGGACGAGCAATGCATCTGCCAAGGGCTTCTACGAGGCCCTCGGATTTGAGATGCAGGACGTGGTCGTATATGGTAAATGGATTGACGGTCGAAAAAATTAACTGCAACAACACGTAAACCTCTTTTACACGACGCATTTACACAGATATTTTAGAGATGGGCCACCTGACGACAACTACACAGAACTTCAAAAAAGCTTTGCACAAAAAGTCGATCTTGCACATAAAGTCCAGTTTATACACAAAAAGTCGGTTAGTTATAACATTGTTACTACAATTTGTTTGGGTCGATAAAGATCTCGCCATCTACGACCTTGACAGGGTATGTCATGATGGGCTTGTGGGCCGGCCCCGCTTTTCGCTCGCCGGTCATCACGTCGAATTGTGAGCCGTGGAGCGGGCAGGTGACGATGTTCTCGGTCAGCAGGCCATTCGAAAGATGGCCGCCCATGTGCGTACATTTATCGTCAAACGCATAGAGCTTGCCGGCGACATCCACGATGACGATGGTCTTATCTCCAACTTTGAAAGGCTTCATAAAGCCTTTCAAGAGGTCTGTTTCTAATCCTACTTTTATGAACGTCATTGTCTCACCTGGTTAATGGTAGGAAAACATTCTATAAACATTTTAGGGCAAAATAGGCTTTGCACCTAAAGTCGCTCTTGCACCTAAAGTCAACATACCAAGCGATGGGTTTGTATATCTGAATATGAATGTGTTTTCTTTCTGGAGTGTTTAGCATCTAAAGTCGGTTACGCACTGGTTTCGTATGACTTTGCGACCTATGGAAATTTCGTTAGCTCGATCCAGGAAGAGCCCACAGGTTATTAATATGCCTGGTCCATCGCGCGCTCCGCGCGTCCAACCCTGAACAGTTACTTATTAATATTGAAAATTAATTGCCGGGAAGTTGGATGTCGAGCCAGTCGCTTACATCGCATTGGCCATACTCATTATCGCCCGCAGCAACCACCGTGCCGTCCGATTTAAGGCCGATAGTATGAGCGCAACCCGCTGCAACTGCTACAATATCACACCAGTCATTTACATCGCACTGGCCATACTCATTCCAACCTACAGCAACCACTGTGCCGTCCGATTTAAGGCCGACGGTATGATAACTACCCGCCGCTATCGCCACTATGTCGTGCCAGTCGCTTACGTTGCATTGGTCACCATTTTTCAAACGAACAGCTGTCACCGTGCCATCCGATTTAAGGCCGACGGTATGAAGATAACTTGCCGCAACTGCAACCATATCGTGCCAGTCGCTTACATCGCATTGGCCGTACACATTAATACCCACAGCCATCACCTCGCCGTCCGATTTAAGCCCGACAGTATGCCAGTCACCCGCCGTGACTGCCACAACATCCCGCCAGTCGCTTACGTCACATTGGCCTTCAATATTTCGACCCACGGCAACCACTGTACCGTCCGATTTGAGCCCGAAGGAACGACGCCAACCCGCCGCTACCGCCACCACATCGCGCCAGTCGCTTACATCGCATTGGTGATGCTTATTCCAACCCACGGCCACCATCGTTCCGTCCGATTTAAGACCGATGGTATGAGAATTCCCCGTGTTCGTCCACATATGAACATTACCAGCCGCGACCGCTACTATATTACGCCAATCGTCTACATCGCATTGGCCCTTTCTATTATCACCCACGGCCACCACAGTTCCGTCGGATTTAATAGCAACTGTATGACGACGACCTGCCGTTATGGTATCTTTAGGCCACCGTTTCACGTTTAACGCCGCTTCTTTCGGTGAAATGTAATCCATGTTTTACCTCCTTGAATACAAGACCTATTTTATTTTTAACAAGACTTACAATAATAAAGATCACGTTTGGTCGCACTTATTCTACAACAGACCATTAAAACATGAATTATTTGAGGACGTGGCCGGGTCGCCGTCCCCGGCCAGCTTCAAAAATGTATTCCGTTCATGTAGAATTCGATCGACCCTATCCTTCGAATAGTTCTGCGAATTCCTTTAACTTCTGCTGTATGGGCAAATATTGGGGGCATTTTTCCTCGCATTGGCCGCATTCGGCGCATTCGGACGCTCTGGCAGTCAATCCTGTCTTTACCATTCCATTATACAATTTTTTTTCAGTTTCAAAGCTGTCGAACATGGCGTAATTGTTCATGCGGTTGAAACATTCAGGTATTATGATACCATTGGGACATGGCATACAGTACCAGCAGCCGGTACACGGTACTTTCACACGCGCTTTGTATACTTCCTTAGCCTTTTCGACCAGTAATAGCTCTTTCGGAGTCAATGTATTAGGCAGTCCATTTTCGGCATACTTTAGATTATCGATCACCTGCTGCATGGTGCTCATGCCGCTCAATACCACGGTCACTTCCGGATGGTCCCATACCCATTGTAAACCCCATTCCGCCGGGCTTCGCTTATGGTCAGCTTCATCCCATATCTTATTTACCTCAGGTATCGGCTTTGTTAAAAGGCCGCCGCGCAATGGCTCCATTACGATGATGCCCAGCCCTTTCGAAGCAGCATATTGTAATCCTTTACTACCTGCCTGATATTCCTCATCCAGATAATTATACTGGATCATGCAGAGAGTCCAATCATAACCATCCACGATCGCCTGGAAAAACTTCGGAGCATCATGGTAAGAGAAGCCAGTATACCTGATCCTGCCATCGGCGATGGCTTTGTCGAGAAAGTCCTTTATGCCCAGTTTCTCCATCTTCAGCCACCGATCCAAACTCAAGGCGTGGATAAGGTAATAGTCGATATGGTCTGTTTGCAGTCGCTTCAGCTGCTCGTTAAGGATCTCGTCCATCTGTTCCCGAGACTCGATCATGGGGCCCGGCAGCTTTGTGGCAATGCTGACCCTTTCCCGATAGCCGTCCTTCAGCGCCTCACCAAGTACGGCCTCGCTCTCGCCGTAAGCATAAGCGGTATCCAGGTAATTGACCCCATGGTCTATGGCATAGCGGATCTCGGCTATTGCCTCCTCCTTCGAAACATGGCCGTCTTGAAGGCCTGGCAGACGCATGCATCCATATCCCAGAACCGATAATTTTTGATTCGACGTCTTCATCGTCCTGTATAGCATATGAAAAACCTCGCTTCATTGCATTCATTAGTTTAATGTTATTCGTAGTTTAACACTAATGCGCCTGCATATTCACCAAGGTTATCTTTAGTAATTTCAACGCTTTGTTTTCCCGGTTTTTTACAGTTTCCCATAACGCCGATAAATTTATCCACGCCTGCCATCGGGGCTCTGAATTTATCTGTCTTATAATGCATCGGTATCACTACTTTTGCGTTCAATAATCCCGCTACTTTAGAAGCTTTTTCTGCATTGATCGTCGCTAACCCGCCTACCGGTATCATGAGCACATCAACGTTTCCTATCTCTGCTACTTGCTCCTCGGTCAACATTCGGCCGAGATCTCCGCAGTGGCAAATATTCAGCCCGTCGATAGTGAATTTAAAGATGACGTTCTGTCCTCTGAGGAACCCGTGAGATGTTAATATTCCTGTGATGTCTATCCCCTTTACAGAATATTTACCCGGTTTATTTATGTGAACATAGTTTCCTTTTATGCATTTAATGTTATTATGGTCTCCATGATTGTGGCTCGTTGTAACGATGTCCGCATCCACATCCGGTAACTTGTACCCCACGCTCGCATTGAACGGATCCGTGACGATCTTCGTTCCTGTAGCTGTTTTCATTAAAAAACATGATTGACCAAACCATCTTATCTCCATATTCTCTCTCCGATCCTTTTTCTTTAAACCAAAATCTAAGTTAATCTTGTGGGTTGTTAGGGCAATTGGGGTTATAATAATACTCGCAGGGATTATATGGTATATCCTGGGTTGGATGCTGCTGCTCCGCAGAGACTTATTTAGTCTGACGACCTCACGAGGCGGACGCCAAGGCTACAGTAGCGGCCTTCGGACTTGAACCTGTACCGATACAGGCAGCGAACAGCGGGGCTGTTAAATCCGCCGCCACGAGAGACGTGGCGCGGGCCCTCTGCTGTAGTAGATGTCCACTCCCAGACATTCCCGTGCATGTCGAAGAGCCCCCACTTGTTCGGCTTCTTCTGACCTACTTCGTGAGCATACTTATCGCCAATACCAAAAGCGTTCTCGGCATACCAGGCATAATCCCCCAACTGCCCAGCATCATCCCCGAAACAATACTTCGTAGTGCTCCCTGCCAGGCATACATATTCCCACTCCTCTTCTGTCGGAAGGCGGTATATGTTCCGGCCTTCCTTGGAATTCAACATCCTTATTAGCTCCTGGCAATCATTCCAAGAAATGTAAGTGGCAGGATAATCATCTCCTTCCTTGGCGTAAATCTTGCCTTTCCAAGGTGTTGCACCCATCACCGCCTCCCACTCCTTTTGCGTGACCGTGTACTTACCCATGTAATAGCCTTTGCCTGGAATCATCACGAACTTCATGCCGACGGAATTGGTATGCTCTTTAGGCTTCATGGGCTTGACAATCTTAAAATCGAATATATAAATCTATCTCATCTGCACCTAAAGTCCAAATTCTGCACCTAACGTCGATGAAAAAAAGTACTTTAGGTGCAAAGCCCCTTGTTCAGGCTTTGCACAAAAAGTCAATTCTGCACATAAAGTCTAAAATCTGCACATAAAGTCCTTGTATTCGGGTATTTTGATTTTGTTGGATTCTGCACCTAAAGTTGATAAAAAAGAGTATTTTAATTTTCTAATCTCACGTTTTGTTTAAGTTGGCATAGTCTTCTAGTTTGTTAATAAGTTCTTTGAGTTTGTTTATTTCGGAGTTTGCTTGTTCTAAATTTTTCTTTGCGATTTTTATTTTATTTTTACAATTGGCTTTTATGGTCTCGTTTTTACAACACTCGTCACTGAGAATGGTTAGTGTTTCTATATTCCATATGGCTGCCTGGGATGTGTCCAATATGTTATGTTCAAGATCCTTTAATTCGCCACGCGGCCTGTTTAAGTAATGTTGTTTGAGCAATCTCAAACGATATTGGTGTTGATATGAGGGTATGACATAATAGATTATTGATGTGGCCATCAGGATAGCCGCACCCAATATCAATACTAGGACACTGCTGTCAATCTCGGATTTAATGTTATAACCCTCAAAAAATTCTATCATTAGTCCAAAAAACCCCGCAAGTAGCAATGCTGATCCACAAAATAATAATAACAGTTTGGCCAACTTATCTGCACCCATATTCAAACCCACAGACATTATAATTTACTTATAATAATTTAAATCCTTCTATTAAACACCATTCGGTTTTATTTGGGGCGCTCACATTATGCGATTGAATAATATTGAGTTTGGCTCATTGTTATATGGAACGAGTGTTAGTGTAGTGCGCGTTACAGATAAGATCGAAAGTGGTTGTCGGGGCTTATAAAAAAGGCGATGTAAATCAAGTGCCGCATAACTGACAAATAATTAATATTTGCCACAATTTCCAAATAAACGGCAAGCATCACCTATTAATTTTAATAGAATAACCGCCTATGATATGGCCGGTAAGGTAAATCCTTACAACCCATACATAAAGCCCCCAAGGAGTTTTAAGCCGGTCCAGACTGCTCATTCGCTAAGACCATATATCTAGGCCGGCGCTCCACCTTCAAGAAACAAGTTTTTGATAAATAATAGATAAATCTGTAAATTAAGTTTTATACATTACCATCCCATAGTTGTTGTACAGTGCCATCTTTAAATTGTCCATACACGGTAACATGTGAGATTGGCGGGATTTCACTATCACTATAACTATATTCGGATATTTCGGTTTGTCCACCATTTATAGGCTGACAAAAACCAGTACTCGAAGGTCTTATTACTTTTCCATTCATCATAAGATATAGGTCGGATAATTGATCTTCGTCATTTCCTCCGGTTACTTCGATCATAACCGTAGCATATATGACATTAGCAATATTTTGAGTTGGTATAGGCATCCTTAAAACTTTTATTTGAACATCTTTTATAGCCGGAACAGGTGTAATGGTCTGCGTTGGAATAGGGGCGGAAGATGGTATTGTTGTAGGTGTCGGTGTCCCTATAACCTTTTGAGGTCCTTGGTTAATAACAACGCAACCACTAATTAATAATGAAAATATAACTATGCATATGATTAAAATATAATTGCTCATAACCCAAGATCTCGCTTTATAAATATCTAATCTCTTATTATTTAATCATTTAGAGAATAAGTCATTTAATTTTATTAGAGTGCTAATAATTAGCACATGCTAATCATTAGCAATGGAGCTTATTAACGGATTTTTCGGCAATAATAAGCCAATAGTATTACTTTCACCTCGCGCTGATGAAACAAAGTTTAAGTCTTTTAACAGCATAAGGGTAATCAGTTGCTTATATATCACTTGGATAAACTGAGCAACATTTGTTAGTTTCACCGTGTTATGAGCGGATATATATGTAAAATAGTTTAAAAGTTTAGGAAGGCCCCTAGGAGTTTCCCGCTACAAGGGGCCGTCACTAAGAAGATTAGTATAACGCGTAGTAAAGACTTTACTTAGCGTTGATAAGTAGTTGCTCACATAACTATTTATAACTTTTCTATCTTTTGACGACCCTCCCATAAGTTCTTCCTAGGTCTCGCGACTAACTGTCGCGTATAATGACGTTAAATAATCCCAATACTTAAAAGGGGATGATACCATAACAGATCCCATCTCAACCGGGATAATAATGATTGCCGCAATCCTGCTAATAGGATTAATATTAATATTAGCAGCGATCGAGTGGTGGAATAAGCTGGACACCATACAGAAGCTAGTAATTGGAGCAATTGCTTGCTTCATAGTAGTTGCACTGCTTGCACCATACTGGAAAGAAATCCTCGCCTTACTAATACTGGCGATAGTGGCAATCATCTCAATAGTATACTTGGTCACAAGAAAGACATCAAGCAACTATTGAAAATAAAATTGCTAATAAGGTGATTAACTTAAAAAAGTTAATGGGCTCTATGATCATCATATCATAGAACCTATTTTATTTTCGCCTTGCTCTTTCCTCGTTTATAAATCTTTCCGAAGTGAGGGCTTTGCACCTAAAGTCAATTCTGCACCTAAAGTCCCTGAGCTGTTGGATTTTTAAAAATTTTGCACAAAAAGTCAAATCATTAAGCGATTATTTTAGAAATGTGATCATTTGCTGTAAGAGGCGTGGGAAATCTGGGCCGACCCAAAAAAAGTGGCCTGTTATACCGGCCTCACACAACTCCGAGTATTGGATATGTTTAAGTGACCATTCGGCATGGCTGAAAGGCACTGCCTTGTCTTCCCGGCTGTGAATCACTAAGGTCGGCTGATGTACTCTTCGGAGCAGATCCGTCCCCACGGTATGAGTATTGTCATTTAGGGCGCCATGACGGGAGGATCGGCCCTTATAGAAGTTGCATATTTTAGCAACATCCTCCTTAGAGAGCTTACTAAATCCATCCCTTGGGTCATGAGTCGAGAAGATTGCCAGGGTCTGACGTGCCATATGATCAGGAGATAACCGGCTGATTAACCCCAACATACCCCAGGTCACAGAATGCATCGGCCCATAAAATGCAGTTTGACTCTTATACGAAGGTTCATTGGAACGGTCCTCCGGCTGGCTTATCGCTTCTGCTAGGATCAAACGGGTCACCCGGTCAGGATATTCAGCGGCCAAGGCGATACCAGTCGGTCCGCCCCCCGAGACAGCGACGACTGCCAAGTTACGGACTCCAAGACTATCCAGCAAAGCTACCAGCGCCTCTGCTGCCTCTGACGCGCTACGTCCGGTTGCGAGCAGGGTGCGCCCATAACCAGGCCTTGAAGGAGTTAAGACACTGAATCCAGCTTCAGCGAGACACGCAGACACACCCGTGGAATAACAATCGCTTGAGGTGCCATGGCAAACCAGCACCATGGAACCCGAACCTATCAGAGTATACTCTATAGGCCCCTTGGAAGTCTGCGCAATCTGGCTTATCATAACATCAATAAAATGTAAATCTAATACTATTTAAGGCTCTGGCCTACTGTTGCTTTGAATTTATGTTAAAAAGGTGATTATATCTCTTACATAAATACCGCTTAATGATCTTTCGATATGATCTTTATGATTTAAAATGTCATTTCGATCGTTTGTTAAAAAGGCCAAATTTGTTTGAGCAGATAGTTCCTCTTCAATTTTTAATTTTATGTGGTATGAATCCATCATTAATAAAATATCTTTTAGGTTATATGTGCCCTTGCTTTGCAAGTGATCCAATTCGCTTCTATATAACCGCTCATATTCTCTTAAATTACGGTATGTATCATGTTTCCTAACAATAGATGTACCGGAATTATATAATCTATCTAAATTATTCTTGAAGAGAGAGATCGACTTATCAAACTCCCCTAAAGAAGTTTCCTTTGTGTTTTGGGCTAATAGTATCTTAGCAACGTATTCTTTATTATCGGTAACGTATGATCTCAACGTTTTTTCTTCATTTTCATCTAACTTTGGATTTTTATTATTAATATAACTGTCAATATACGTTTCATCTACCCAAGCTGCGCAATATGTTTGTTTTAAATCTTGACTATAATCAGAATTTAAAACTTCCGACACATCATCATCGAGCTCGATTTTTTCAATAAATTCAGGGACCACATCCTTGAATCTTTTTATAACTGCCCTGCATTCATGGACAACGTTAGAGCTTATATGCCTATTATAAGTGGGATATTGCATATATGTAGTCGTAATACTATTGCCTGGTTGTTGCCAATAAATCAAGCTGCATAGGACTATATTTGAGTCTAAGAAGTGATTGGTTAAAACCAATTAAACACCTTTTTTATCAATCAATACTCGTGCACACCAATCAATACCCATTGTATCATTGGTTAGTTAGATACCCTTCCACCATTGATGATATAATCTTTTTTGACATTTCGTCTGGATAATCATAATCCAAGTCATCTTTAACTAAATCAAAAACTCGATCATACGTCACGTCAACGTAGCTATCTAGAGTTTCTAAATTATCATAATATTTATTTAACCATTCTGTAATGTGTTCGTTACACCCTTCGTCATGACACTCTTCGAGTGTCATATTACCATATACAAAGCCATTCCACATAAACACAGTAAGTTCTTTTATAATATTTTTAAAGATTTGTTTTTCATCTTTTCCGTGTTTTTCTATATGTGTAAGTGCTCTATCAACAATAGTTTCATAACTGTCATAAATGATTCTATAATCTTGAAAGAGGGGATCTTTTGGAATCAATCTCCCACATTGTTTTACCAAACTTCGAAGGTTGTTTACATCTTGCGATATCACATTTTCAACGAAATCATCGTACTCTTCGTCTTTTGAATCTACACCTATCGCATTTTTCACATAGAGCCCAAAGCATTTTGTAAACTCATTCGGTGCTTCATTCTCATATATATCATCATAAAATGACTGAATTGATGCAGGATCGTTCAAATCAATAGGTTTCATAATTTCAATTAAATTATTATCTATCGATATTTTTATATCTTCATCTAAATTTGTATCGAAATTTGGATAACAATCGGTTTTTCCTAGGTATTTATACCCGCATACTGGTTGAAGCCATGTATAGAATTTAGCATCATGCACACATGATTCAACAGCTAAACAATCAGTACCATAGAAATGCCAAAAGAAGGGTAGGTTATCTCGAACAAAATGACCTTTCGGATATTTTCTACTAAGTTTATACAACACTTTTAAAATGAATTTTCTTGAGAAACCTTGCCCTGATCGGATATTTTTTAATACATACATCCTAGAAATAAGGTAATATATAAAGGCTTCTCGCCTTGAACAGGTTGGGGTTGGCATTGCCTAGTATAACTGTTATAACACCTATAATATAAACCTTATGCAAGGCTTCTGAAAATAATAGCTAGCTAGACAAGTTATTAGTGTTATCCACTTGTTTTTGCTTTCTGACTCGCATTCTTCAAGGCAGTCAATAGAATAATAGATGAAGAACGTGAAGCTGACCGACAGGAGATTCTAAAAATAATAAAATAATTATTTTTTAACTTCTTCTTCTTCGAAAATTTTGAAAAAGTCTAATTTCATCTGATCGGTTTCCTTACGTAATTTGGCTTCATCCAATTTCTTAAAATTATCTTTGAGTATGCCTGTCGGATCGTAGTCGGGAGCCAACACATGGCGGGAATGCGCAGCTACTGTCAATACATCTGAGATAAATTTGTCATTGCCCCTAAACGGAACTAACTCCCATATTGCATCACTCAGCCTATCTGCTCTGATTAATCCAATTGTTTTCAGAGTATTTCTGACACGTTGTGTTGGAGCAATTTCATATTGATCTAATAGCTCATCTTCAGATATTTGATTGTGAGTTCTTAGTTTGTTTAATATGTCTATAGTTTCTGGCACTTCTCTCGCGAATGATAATATTGATTCTGCATTATTGAGTTCAAGATAATTCATGTTTAGCAGAGTGCCAGTAGTTGGTCTACTCAATGCATCTTTCATATCAAGCGTATGCGTACTTTGAGCTATTCCCAAATTATCGATGTGTCTTATAAGACTATTAACACCTCTTGAGTTCCATTCAGTAGCTTTGACGATTTCCTCGTGAGAAATAAATCCTCCATAAATACCTTGAAGATCTAGTATTGATTTTAATGCCACTCTAGCAGTGTCCGCTGTATCTAATACTTGTAACCACTTCTCAGAGGCTTTTTCGCTTGTTAAAAATCCCTTTGAGAATGCAAATTGTCTACCCCGCATTTCTTGCACACGTAAAATGTCTATTTCTGATAGTGCTGTAAAATCTCTTTTAAAATATTGTGATTGTGGGGCTTTTGCTTCTATCGTTGTTGTTAATTCTGGAAAATCTTGTATTGTATTAATAATTTGATAGTGGTTTGCTTGTTCCATCATTAATTTAGTATTTTCAACTAAATTTTTTTGTACAAACAATTTACTTCCAACTGGATATGGAACATAGTTTACAATACTCTGTTTACTCGCATCAAATTCCACAAGGCCGCCATCTTCTAGCCTGGGCATAATGGAATCTCTCATATTTGTATTAAAAGAGGCTCTCTTTGCTGTGGTAGGCGTAATATCCCATACATCATTATAAATATCGCTAACATTTTGTTTATAATGAGCTACATCTAAAAATGCTAAACCTCTAGCAAGTAGAATCGACGAGCTGAACTGGCTAGGTGTAAGCCTACCACTTTCGCTCTTGGTTTTATCTAAATAATACTCGCGCACACCTCTAATTATCTGATCTTCTGCGCGTATTATATTATTAAGTCCTTGGCTATCTAAAACTTCTAAATCGGATTCCTTCTTGCTTTTTACAAGAGGGTGATCTAAATAAGGTCGTATAATATCAGGTATCAATTCTTCAACACTCTCCCCAATAACGCTTTCTTATAGTTTTCTGATAAGATTTTATTAATCATGATATGATCAGATTTTTCATCTATCTGTATATTATCGGATTGATTCAACAATTTTCTCCAATTTTCATTTCGATATATTCTATCCAAATCCGGAGCAAAATCATAGTTCAGTATGACATTTTTTAAGATTTCATTATCCGATTCTTTAATATTCGACGTAGCCTTGTCCCTTAATGAAAGGAACATAGGAACAACCATGTCTAAAAGCGAATCATATAAATGAGAATACCCTTTAGATAATTTACCTTCCATCCTAATGCTCATTGAAGAAGCTAATCCCCTGATAATAATTAGATACTCTAAGTAGTCTCTATTGACAGTTTCAATCCTATATAGTGGCTCATATAATTTTATAACATCATTAATTGCTGGGTCTCTTATTCGATTAATTTTTAGTATATTATGAGATTCACATGTAACGATAATTCTCCTAATGCTATCTAGATTTATCGAGTTACCCACATATTGACCTAATTCAACATCGGTTCGACCCTCTTTTAAATTCATTATTACTTCCCAATAATTTTCTTCGAATAATAAAGCAAAAATCGAGAATGGGTTTAGTATAATCGAGTCGTAGTTTTCTGCAAGAAGGGAAGCTGAGATATGTTTATTTGTAGCACTCAGTAATTCTTGTTCAATTGCGGGTGTACCGCCTACCCATTTAACTACCATTTTTTTATCTTTCTTATATTTGACTACTAGCCCCTCATCTTGTAAAAATTTTGTTCGTCTATTAATTGTCGATAGATTAATTCCTATTTCGGTAGCTAAGTCTGTAGTATAAGCTTCTAATTTTTCTTGTAATACTTTTATTATTTTTTCGTCATTAGAATTTAATTGTTTGTATAATATTTTTGCAGATTGAACAGTTTTAGATTTTTGAGTGGTCTTAGATCTGGTGGCCATATGATTTCACTCCTCGTGCATCAGTGCGCATCAATGCAATATATTGCTTTCTCATATTATGTAGAGCTTTGCTTTATAGTACATTTCATTGGTACATTCCTGTATTTATTATCATACATTGTACTATTTCTTTCAATGTCCTATCTAGTATGTTTATTACGTTTCTGATTTTATGTCATCTTGATGTGTTCTATGGTAAACAGAATATACAAAGTGTTATCCTTTCTCGATATAGATTCTGCCATTTTCTTCATAAAATGCCAGTATATCGCCTTTATTGATATTCAGAATCGTTGCCGCATCCTTGACGATGGTTGCTTTATTATCTGTGCTAACTTTTGTACTACCTAAGAGTTTTCGCATATACATCACAATTGTACTAAATGTACGATAAGTTATATATAGTATGTGGTATATGTACTAAATGTACGATTTGTACTATTGAGGTAACGAACATGGTAAACACTTTCGAGATGGAAGCCCAGAGAATGCTTGAAGCCAAGAAGATGCTCGAGCAGGGCGTATCCGTCGAGTATTTCTTAGTAGGTGGCTATTACCATGTCAAATCGAAGGAAACCCCGGGGACTTTTTACTTTGTCAAACAAGGTAAAAAGGGCTGGTACTGCGATTGTGAAGATCACAAAGTTAACAAGGTTCATTGTAAACATATATGGGCCGTAATCATATCAAAAGAGGAAAGTCGGGCAGTAAAAAATAAGGAAGATCCAAAAGAACAAAACAATGAACAACAAATTCAACAGCTCCAAAAGGGTCCAAGCGGATTGATAATCCCCGCAAGCGATGGGGACATAAAAGGAGTGCAAGCAAAATTAATCATCGACCATGATGGGGAGATCCAGAATAGTACTCTCGATAACTCCATCTCGCCAAAGATGCATGTAACACACTCACAAACATGGAATGCGTACAATGAAGCACAGAAAGAAGAGATCAGATTATTCAATGCCCTATTAAAAGACCTCGTACAAGAGATTCCAGAACCAGAACAGAGGATGGGCAGGCCTCGTCTACCACTTCGGGATTCCCTATTTTGCTCAATACAGAAAGTGTATTCACAACTATCAAGCCGTCGCGCATACGGTCTATTCCAGAACGCAGTTGAGAAGGGCCAAATTGACCATGCGCCCTGCTTTAACATACCCTCAAATATATTAAACAACCCCGAAATAACCCCAATAGTGCACAAACTGGTTACACTATCAGCTCTCCCTGTCGCCGAATTGGAAACTGATTTTGCCGTGGATTCAACCGGATTCCGCACAACTACGTTCGGTGCTTATTATGGGGACAAATATAGCCAGAAGAGGGAGCACCACTGGCTTAAAGCCCACTTTGCAACCGGTATTAAGACTAACATTATTACGCAAGTTATTATAACCGGAGAGAATGGTGGTGATTCCCCACGTTTCCAGCCACTAGTAGAAAAGACGGCAGAGTACTTCAACATTAGAGAAGTGCTCGCAGACATGGCATACTCATCTAGGAACAACCTAGAAGTCGTAAATACAATTGGAGGAACAGCATACATACCATTCAAGAAGAATGCGACAGGAAAGTCACAGGGCTCTATTATATGGAAGAAAATGTACCACTACTTTCAACTAAATAAGGACGATTTCATGAATCATTACCACAAACGCAGCAATGTGGAATCTACCAACGCAGCCATAAAGCGCAAATTCGGTGAAACCCTCAGATCCAAAAACCCAACCGCCCAGGTAAACGAACTACTAGCCAAGATCGTAGCCTATAATTTGACGGTAATAATCCATGAGATGTATGAGAATGGGATAGAGCCCAACTACTTACATATAACGCCCGAGATCTGCACTCAAAGCAAAGCAGAAACATAAAAAAAATTTATTCCTTATTACGCGAAAACACATACATCGCTATTACAACGAGGGCTCCAACTATTATAAACGCATTCAAACTTCTTTGGCTGTTGATTTCGTCATTTCGTTGTTGCACTTGCTGCTCAATATATAGGTATAGCTTTGGCATTTCTGCTGTAAACTTTTCTTTATCGTAAATTGGAAGATAGTTTATATTTTGTATCATAGCATCGGGTTTTACATTTTTATCGATTAGAAGAGCCACAATAGTTTTTCCATATCCTCGCGCTGCGCCTATTTCATTCTGTACATAATGCGATTCATGAGAGTTTTTACTGCATAATACCAAGAACAAGTCACATCTCTCGATTTCTTTTAAAATTGCATCATCCATATGGCCTAGAAGTAGATTTTCTTCGGATAGGAATATCGAGACGTCTCGGTTTTGCTCTATATTTTTCTTGATCTCTTTAGCGATATCAGAATCTTTAATACTATAACTAATGAAAATTTTAAACGGCATATTCAAATCCTGGTTATATCTTAATAGGTGCTTATCCCCATTACGATAATTCCTCAACCGATTTTCATTTTATTATTTAAGTATTTAAACTTTTATTACAGGGAGTCTTTGCACATAAAGTCCAAATTCTGCACATAAAGTCGGTTAAAAAGTAGACTTTATGTGCAAAGCCCCTTGTTCAGAAACCTTTATATACATTAAAGTATAGTGTAACAGTGTTATGTTACGCTGGTAACATGTGATGACCTATGGAAGAAAACCTGATATCAAAAAAAGAGCTGCTGGACATCACGGGGATCTCTTACGGCGCCCTCTATCGATGGAAGCGCAAGAACCTGATACCCGAGGAGTGGTTCATCAGAAAGTCCACCTTCACGGGCCAGGAGACGTTCTTCCCCCGCGACAAGATACTGGCGAGGATAGCGAAGATCAAGGACATGAAGGAAGACCTGTCGCTGGACGACCTCGCGGACGTGCTGTCTCCGAGCCTTTCGTCGGTGTCGATGGTGTCGCTGTCGAAGGAAGATATGCTCAGGCGTAACATCGTTACGGGCGCTACCCTGGACCTGTGCACACAGCTGTATGGCAATGTGGAGGTCTTCACGTTCGAGAAGATTCTCTTCCTGTATGTGCTGGATAAGGCCTTGCAGTCCGGCGATATCAACATCGAGGAAGGCAAGCTGTTGTTGAGCACGTTGACTGAGAATTATGCAAAATTCGGAGGGAAAAGCTGCGAGCTGGTATTCCTGAGGAAAATGGGCGTCTCGACCTGCTTTCTCGTATCGAGCCCCTGTGAGATATACTTCGAACCCGCTGCCCGCGTCGTGCTGAGGATCAGCATTTCGGAGCGCGTGGAAGAGCTAAAGATAAATTTGAGTTAAAGGAGGAAAGATCATGAGTTCAGATATTAGAGGGGACATGAAGTATTCAGGGCTAATGACGATGCCCGGAGGGTCCTATAAGCGCGTGAGGCTCGAGGGTATGATCACTATCGATGGCGACCTGAGCTGTGATGATATCCGGACCGAAGGTTTATTCACCGGCAATGGAACTGTGAAGTCGACCTCCGGGAAGTTCAACGGTAGCGCGAGCGTCAAGGGCTCCGTGGAGTCCGACGACGTAAGAGTTAACGGGGAGCTCAAGGTCGGCGGTGACCTGTCTGTCCAGGATATGGACTTGGAAGGCAGGCTGCACGTTAAAGGAAACGTCGCATCGGAGAACATTGACATGAGAGGCGAGCTCAAGACCGGCGGTAACTGTGACGCCGAGGTCTTTAACTGCAAGGGCACTTTCAAGATCGACGGGACCTTGAACGCCGGCGATATCAAAGCCAGCCTGTATGCAGCGGCCCATGCGAAGGAGATCGGCGGCGAGAAGATCAGTATCCGGAAGGGCGATAACAAAGGTATAGGTATCCTGTCCTCATTGTTCACCCCGATAATATTCGGTAAAACGCATCTCACCGTCGAGACGATCGAGGGTGACGAAGTTAGCATCGAGCATACCACCGCACAGGTAGTGCGCGGCGACAAGGTCAGCATCGGCGACGGCTGCGAGATCGATCTTGTCGAGTACCGGACGGATCTCAAGAAGACCTCGGGCGCCCGTGTCAAGAAGCAAGTGAAAGTATAAAAAGGAGAGAACATGGTCGAAGAACGCAGGCAAAAACTATCATATAACGGTACGATGTGCGGGCCTATGGACGTATCCGGGCACTTGTACGATAAAGTGTCCGTCAATGGCGATCTATCCGTGAGAGGCGACCTGGATTGTAATAAGCTGTCCGTCAACGGGTCCTTCAACGATCAGGGTACTTTAAAGGCGAAAAGCGGATCGATAAACGGCGAAGCCATTGTAAAAGGGGGCATCGAATCTAACTTCATGTCCATTAACGGACAGCTCGATATCGATGGCGACGCAAACATCAGGGAAGTGAAGATCCGGGGCACGATAAAGTCTAATGGCAGCATGATCTCAGATAAAATCGACTTGCTGGGGAACATCGATGTCAAGCATGACTGTAACTCCGAGACCTTTATTTCCAAGGGGATCTTCGTCATCGGCGGCCTGCTGAATGCCAATAGTATCGATATTAACCTGTTCGGCAAATGTCAGGTGAAGGAGATCGGTGGAGAGACGATCAAGATCAAAAGGATACAAAAGGCGCTCTTCAACAGGGTCTTAAAATATATCTCGCAAAATTTCGATTTCGAAGGCCAGCTCGTTACCGATACCATCGAAGGCGATGATATCTACATCGAGTACACGACCGCAAAAACGGTGCGCGGTAATAATGTCACGATAGGTCCCGGCTGCGAGATCGGGCTCGTAGAGTATAAGAATTCTTTTGAGCAGGATAAAAGCTCACAAATCAAGGAACACGTAAAAACGGGAATTTAAAGCTGAAAGGAGCTTGACGGCAAGAATCTCACTATCGGCTAGTGGCATCGCTCGATAAGCGATATTAAAGGCTGGCGGATAGGCCGCTAGAATAATATGGGCGGCTAGTGGCATCGCTCGAAGGCTCCGACAAAGAAGAAAAGGTGATTAGAAATGTCTGAAACTGTAATAAAAGTAGATTCGCTAGTGAAAAAATATGGAAAATTTACCGCCGTCGACGGTATTTCCTTTAACATAAAGCGGGGAGAGATCTTCGCTTTCCTGGGCCCCAACGGGGCGGGCAAAACGACCACTGTAGAGACCATGGAATGCCTTAAGACGCCAACGTCGGGCTCAGTGAATATCCTTGGCTATGACGTGAGAAAGGATGAGATGAAAATAAAAATGAAGATAGGAGTGCTGCCGCAGAGCTTCAGCACCTACGACTGGCTCACTGTGTGGGAAAACATCAACTATTTCGGTAAGATGTACCCGAATCACGCGGACATCGACCATCTTATCAACATGTTCGGTCTGAAGGAGAAGCGGAACTCGCTGTTCAGGAGCCTATCCGGCGGCTTGAAGCAGCGCGTTGGCATTGCCATCGCACTGATAAACGACCCGGAGATCGTTTTCCTGGACGAACCAACAACAGGGCTAGATCCAAAAGCCCGGCGGGACGTATGGGCGGCCATTAAAGACCTGCAGAGCCACGGTAAGACCGTGATCCTGACGACGCACTATATGGACGAGGCCTACTACCTGGCGGACCGGATATGCATCATTCACAAGGGTAAGATCATCGCTGAAGGGACATCGGAGGATCTCATCAACCAGCATGGCGGCGGCAACACACTAATTATCAGGGAATGTAGCGCGGAAGCCCTGGAGCACCTATCCCGCGACGTGCCCAACAGCAGGATCGTGGGGAACGACCTGCAGGCACACCTTCCCGAAGGGAACGGCATGGCTAGTATCATACAAGCCGTATCTGCGATCAACAGCGATAAGCTGTCCTGCAAGGAGATCTACGTGAAAAAATCCTCGCTGGAGGACGTATTCCTGAACCTTACGGGCGAAGCGCTGACCGAGGGGGTGCAGTAGATGTTTCTGCTATACGACATCGAGTGCGGCTTAAAGATGCTCTTCCGCAATAAGGCATGGGTGTTCTTTACGTTCGCCTTTCCCCTGTTATTCTTCCTGATCTTCGGGTACCTGCTGGGAGCACCGTCAAGTGCGACGACGCTTTATTATGTCGATCATGATAACTCGGCCACATCGCAAGCGTTTCTCAAAGCGCTAAACACTACGGGCGCCGTCGATCTCAAGGACGGCACAGGCATGGACCTGGCGCAGTCCCTGAAGGATGGCAAGATCGCAATATACATGGACATACCTCAAGGGTTCGAGAGTAGCGTGATGGCTGCAAGGCAGAGTAATTCTTCCGCGGGGAACATGCAGGTCTACTATGACCGGTCCAAGACCACGTCCCTGGCGACTGTATCGGTCATCGGACAGGTCATGAGCGGCTTTAACATGCAGATGGAGGGCGCGAAAGCAGTGATGACCGCTACCACGCACGATGTGGCTACCGCCAGCATCAGCTATCTCGAGTTTTTGCTGCCGGGCATCATAGGCCTGTCCATCATGTCCTCGGCGTTGATGAGCACCGTCGGGCTGAGCGCAAGCAACCGCTCGAAGGGTGTCTTCCGAAAGCTCGCCACGACACCTATCTCCTCCATCGAATGGAACGCGGCAAAGATCCTCTACCAGGTCATCGTGATGGTGGTCATAGTAGCACTATGTCTTTTAGTGGGATGGCTGGTCTTCGGGATACGCCCGGAAATTAACGTATCGACCTTGGTGTTTGTCATACTGGGCTCCATCGCCTTTGCCGGGATGGGCATGATCATCGCCAGCTTCGTGAAGGACGAGGAAATGGCGGGAAACGCGGCGAGCATCGCCTCATTCCCCATGATGTTCCTCTCCGGGTCGCTCTTCCCGGTGGACCAGATGCCCTGGTTCCTGCAGATCATTGCGAAGATATCGCCGCTGACTTACCTGAACGACGGCCTAAGGGCCTCAATGGTCACCGGTAATGGCTCCGTCATATTGACCAGCATGGTGATCATCGGCGTGCTGGCCATCGCGTTCTTCGGCATTGGCGTTATAACGTTGAAATGGAAGGATGACTAAGCACAATAAACTAGAATATAAAATTAAAACGGAATCATGGGTTGTAAAGCAACCCATTTTTTTTATTTTGAAAATTCAGTTAATCTGCGACACTGACAAATTATCCGGCTTTTTCGAACATTTCCTTAGCGGCACCACACTGGGGGCATATCCAGTCCTCCGGGATGGCCTCGAACGCCGTGCCCGGCGCTATGCCGCCGTCCAGATCGCCCTTCTCCGGGTCGTAAACATATCCGCATGGTATACAAGTCCACTTATCCATAAATTACACCTCGATTACTGCTTATCCTAATGCTTTATAGCTTCGGCGACCTTTCTGCCGGGCTTATGTAGCTTTTAGGCTGCTTCGCCATTCGATAACAAAACAAGAGCGTCTCCTGTATGTTATAACCTGACTAATAAAAAAATAATCCGTGCTTTGCTGCTCCTGCCCCCTTATTTCTGCCCCTCTTTTGAGAGCAAAGCACGGTTTACTATTTTTAACCCAGTATAGCCTTGAGGTCCTGGTCCGGCGTTGTGATGGGCATGATGTTGAAGTTCTTCACCAGCACATCCAGCACAGCCGGCGTAATGAACGCAGGCAGGCTCGGTCCCAGGCGGATGTCCTTTATTCCAAGGTACAGCAGTGAAAGCAGGATCGCTACGGCTTTCTGCTCATACCATGACAGCACCATCGACAGTGGCAGCTCGTTGACGCCCACTTTGAACGCATCAGCAAGGGCCATGGCGATCTTTACTGCCGAGTACGCGTCATTGCACTGCCCGACGTCGAGCAGTCTCGGAATTCCGCCTATGTCGCCCATTTCCATGTCGAAGAACCTGAACTTGCCGCACGCGAGCGTTAACACTACACAGTCCTTCGGGACCTTCTCCACGAACTCCGTGTAGTAGTTGCGTCCCGGCTTGGCGCCGTCGCAGCCTGCGACCAGGAAGAAGTGCTTGAGCTTTCCGGCCTTTACGGCGTCAATGATCGCAGGTGCGACGCTCATAACGGTGTTCCTTGCAAACCCGACCATGACACTCTTTCCCTCGGTGTCGGCGGGGAATCCGGGCATCTCGAGCGCTTTCTTGATCACTGGCTCAAAGCTGCTGTCCTTCAGGTGCATTGCTCCGGGCCATCCCACTGCTCCCAGGGTATATATGTTGGCCAGATAGGATTCCTTGGGCCTCTGGATACAGTTGGTGGTCATGACGATGGGCCCCGGGAATTCTGCAAATTCCTTTGCCTGGTTCTGCCATGCCGTACCGTAGTGGCCATAGAAATGCGAATACTTTTTCAGGTTGGGATATGCATGTGCAGGAAGCATCTCGCCGTGGGTATATACGTTGATCCCCATGCCTTCCGTCTTCTTGAGTAATAACTCGAGATCCTTCAGGTCGTGCCCTGAGATCAGTATTGCCTTGCCTTTCTTTGCCCCAAGCGACACTTTTGTCGGCACCGGGTGCCCGTATGCTCCCGTGTTGGCAGCGTCGAGTAGTTCCATCACCCTGATATTTATTTCTCCGCATTTCAGCGTGAGGCCTACCCATTCGTTCAGCCCGAGGCTCTTATTTCCCATTGCAGTGAGGCCTTCATGTATGAATGCATAGACCTTTTCGTCCTCCTGCCCGAGGATCTGCGCATGGTCCGCATATGCCGCTATGCCCTTAATGCCGAATAAGGAGGTGTGTTGCAGCGACCTGATGTTCTCGTCAGACGCAAATGTGTCCGACATTAGGCCGACCTTTGTTCCCTGGTCGATCAAGCCGCTCAGGTCTTTTGCCGGCTGGTATGCGGCGGGTCCTTCCTTGAACTCGACCGTGCTACCGGCAAGCCTGGCACTCTTCTTTAAATTCTCGCGAAGCTCCACGCAGAGATTGATAAGTTCCGGGAACCGCCCCTCATCGAAATCCACATTCGTGAGGGTCGAAAATAGTGCCTTCACAGTGAAAATATTTGCTGCCCTGTCATTCACGCCGAATTTACGCCCTTCGACCGCGACTTCGGATAGCCCCCTGACGGCATATACCACCAGGTCCTGAAGTGCAGCCACGTCGGCATTCTTACCACATACGCCGGCTTTGGTGCAGCCTTTTCCATTCACAGTCTGTTCACATTGATAACAAAACATACTTGTTGCAGCCATTATTCTCTCCTCATTATCCGCATTTTCATGTTTTTAGTTCGTATTCATACGTACATATTATAGTTCGTACTTATACGTACATATTATAAATAATTATTGCCTGACAGCTTAATTATTTTAAATTTAAGTTCGGCTATATGGAACAGTTCGGTATATACGAACTTATTTATACTATGCACGAAAAGAGTCCTGTGATGCAGGAAAAGCTGGAGATATACACGGCCAAAAAGGGCATGATCGCCATCGAGAGCCCTATTAAAAATAAAATATTACAGAAACTCCAGGAACGCGATCTCACTTTCGAGGAATTAATAGAAGCGTGCGGCAAGGCTAAGTCGACGATGTCCGTTCACCTGAATGACCTGCTCGATATGGGCCTTGTGTATAAACGGGTCGATACGAACGACCGCCGCAAGAAATACTTTGGGATCAACACGGACTTGATCGTCAGCTCGAAGACGCCCGTGAGCGTGCACTACGATAAGATCCTGGAATCAGTGCCGGCCTCCGTGGGCGATAAATATACATTTCTTAAATCACTGTTCCATTTAGTCCGCTCCGGCATGGAATCGTATGGAGTTGACACAAGCCCCGCATTAAAAAAGATCGGCCGCGACGTGGGAAAGAAGCTGGCGCCGAGATTTACTTCTACGACCGCGCCTGAACTATTAAAAGAGGTTGCCGCATTCTGGGAAGCGCAGGGGCTTGGCAGGGTAAGCGTAGTGAAAGGCGACGTACCCACCATAGTCGTGGACGATTGTTTTGATTGTAGCACCATACCGAACATCGGGCAGACCCAGTGCTCCATGGACGAGGGTATACTGGAAGCGATCATCGAGGAAAAATTAGGGAACCGCTGCTCCATCGAGGAGACGGAATGCTACGGTACCGGCTTCCATCACTGCAAGTTCATCATCAAGATGTTCTAGATTATTGCTTTTTTCCGTTTACCGCCATATCGATGACCTTGCCGACGATAAACTAGATTCTTTCACTTATGGGTATGTGTCGCGATATATGACATATTTTCATGAAAATGAAAATAATTATCTACTAAAAAATCAATCATTATGTATGAGACTACAAAAAGAAGAACTGGCCACGGTGGCCATACTGATCTGCGCTGTAGCCGCCGTCGGAATCTTATACGTCTTCCTGAGTGGCAGCACTCATGCGCAGTACAGCTCGAATAGCAAGGACGGCGACACTGTATACGCGCAGGGCATCCTGCTCTCAAAAGAGAAGACCAAAACCGGGGGCCATCTCGTTATGAGCATCAAGACCGACAGCGGCCCGTTGAGCGTATTTGTCCCCGCGTCATGCGACACATTTAGCGCAGCGAACAGCGCTCAGCCGGGAAAGAGCATCAAGGTATCCGGTAAGCTGCAGACGTACAACGGGGCAAAGGAGATCGTGGCGGACTCCGTATCGGCAATATAATCGAAATGGCATGGCTTTTTAAAGGAAAACTCGAGCGTTGAGGAAGTGATCATTGTCTACTACGACGAGCGCACGTTCATGTGCTATGAAGATGCGATAAAAAAGCTATAAAAAGAGAAAGTAAAGGGCGTTGCCCTTTACGCTGGCACGAACTTAGTGCCGTAATAGATCATGCCCTTGTCGCCGTCCTGGCCTATCTTGCGGAAGACTGGCCTGACGCGCATACCGATCTTGATATCAGCCGGCTCGCAGATGACCTGCGTCGTTACGTTGGGGCCTTCGTCAAGCTTGACGATCGCGAGAACGTAGGGCTTTCCGCCGATCCAGCTCTCTCCCGGCGTGTATATGGTCGAATAGGTCACGACCTCGCCGGTTCCCTTGAACTTGTACTCCACCATCTTGCCCTGCCTTCTGCAATCCGGGCAGAAGCGCCTTGGCGGGAAATAGAATTTACCGCAGGTCTCGCACTTTGTCCCTATCAGGTTATAACGTGCGGGGATCTCTCTCCAGAATCTCGGGACGCTCATGTTATCTCCTCCTCTCGTTCGAGAATATGTGACAGACTGCCGTTCCGCCCGTGCCGCCCACGTTATGGGTCATGGCTAACTTGGCATCGCTCACCTGTCTCTTTCCTGCAGTGCCTCTGAGCTGCTCGACACATTCTACGGCCTGCTTGATGCCCGTGGCGCCCACGGGGTGTCCGCACGCTTTTAAACCGCCGGAAGTGTTGATGGGGATCTTTCCGCCGATGGCCGTCTCGCCCGCAAGCGTGGCCGGGCCGCCCTGGCCCTTCTTAAAGAACCCTAGATCTTCAATGGCAACGATCTCCGCTATTGTGAAGCAGTCATGAACCTCGCAGAGGTCGATGTCCTGTGGAGTCACTTTTGCCATATCGTACGCCCTCTTGCCCGCTGCTACGGACGCGCCGAACGTGCATATGTCAGCTCTGTTGTGCAGTGAAATGGTATCAGTCGCCTGACCGGCTCCCAGCACGTATACCGGGCTGTCAGTGTATTTTTTAGCATCTTCCGCCGGGGCCACGATGACCGCTGCCGCTCCGTCCGTTATGGGGGAACAGTCGAACAGCGTGAACGGGTCCGACACCATCGTTGCATTAACGACCGTGTCTATGGTGATCTCGTTCCTGAACTGTGCTCTCGGGTTTCCCATGGCGTTGTGGTGATTCTTAACGGCTACCTGGGCAAGCTGCTCTCTGGTCGTTCCGTATCGGTGCATGTGCAGTCTTGCTACCATCGCGTACAGCGCCGGGAACGTCGCTCCCATGAAGCCTTCCCACTCACGGTCCGCCGCGGATGCCAGTGCGTCCACGGTCACGCCCGTCTCGACATCGGTCATCTTCTCGACGCCTGCCGCCACGACTACGTCGTGGTATCCAGACGCTACTGCCATGACCGCATTTCGTAACGCAAGGCCGCCCGATGCGCATGCAGCCTCTACCCTTGTGGCGGGTATGTGAAGCGTTGACGCAAGGCCGGTGTAGTCAGCTATCAAAGAGCCTATGTGCTCCTGGTTCACGAACATTCCGCCGCTCATGTTTCCGACGTACATTGCCTCGATCTCTTCGCCATTCAGCTTCGCGTCCTCAATGGCCTGTGCTCCGGCTTCGACTACGATATCCCTGAAGGACCTTTCCCACATCTCACCGAACTTGGTGCATCCTACACCTATGATCGCAACATCTCTCATTCTGTCACCTCTCAATTGTCCACGTTTATCTTACCCTTGTGCTTGGCGTAGGTTGCGTAGTCTACATACTTCGCATCCTTGATGTAATCCCACGTCTTCGGCGCAAGATCCTGCACTTCCGTGATACGGTCCGTAACTGTTATGTCGAACGAGTCGCTGCCCGCTCCCGAGCCGAACGAGGTGACGAACACCCTGTCACCAGGCTTCGCGACATCCAGCACTGCCGAAAGGCCTACCATGCTGGCACCCGAGTACGTGTTTCCCATCTTCGGGCAGGTAAGGCCCTGCTTGATCTGATCTTTTGTGAATCCCAGCGTTAAGGCGGTCTTTGTCGGGAATTTGCCATTCGGCTGGTGGAATACGGCGTAATTATAATCGCTCGGCTTGGTACCCTGGTGCTCGAGCATCATCTTTGATGCAGACAGCACATGCTTGAAGTAGCCGGGGTCCCCGGTAAAGCGGCCGCCGTGTCTCGGGTAGTCCGCGCCCTCCCTTCTCCAGAAGTCGGGCGTATCGGTCGTGAACGAGCACGTGTGGTTTATGACCGCTATATGGTCAGTCTTACTGATCACGAATGCTGCTCCGCCTGCCGCTGCCGTATACTCTAATGCATCGCCAGGGGCGCCCTGTGACGTATCGGCGCCTATGGCCATCGCGGTCTCGGCTATTCCTGCCGAGACAACGCCCATACATGTCTGTATGGCCGCAGTACCGGCTTTACATGCGAACTCGAAGTCCGCAGCGGTCATCTTCGGGCCTGCCCCTATGGCGGCCGCCACTATGGTCGCTGTCGGCTTCACGGCATACGGGTGGCTCTCCGAGCCAACGTATATCGCGCCGATCTTTTTCGGGTCCGCGCCTCTGGCAATCGCGTTCCTTGCTGCTTCCACGGATATTGTCGCTGTATCCTCGTCCATGTCGGGCACTGATTTCTCGGACACCATTAAGCCATTCTTATAGTCGTCCGCGTCATCTCCCCATACCTTGGCGATCTCCTCAACCTTGATCCGGTAACGGGGCACGTAAGCTCCATATGCACTGATTCCAAGCGTCATTCTTTCAATCCCTTTAATGTGTTCATGATTGTGTTGATTTCCATACTCGAGCACATGAGCGGGAACGTCTCAGTTTCCGCTAACTTCTTGGCCACCGGGTCTATCTTAGCCGGGTCCAGGCCGTGTAATACCACGGCGGCCGGCTTAAGAGTGGATACGCGCAGCGCCACCATTGGCGAGCGCCCGGTGGAGACGTTGCAGAAGATGAGGGCTCTCTCTGTGCTCCAGCCATATAATCGATAAAACTCGTTCGAGCTCATCTGAAAAATCGCGTTCAAGCTGTCGATGATCGTATATCCATTAATGTTCCTGTCAACGCTGCCCGATATCGTTTCCAGCCTCTATGAGCCTGGCGAACCGGGAAAGCTGAATAGGAGACCGGTACTCGTGGATATCCAGTATCACGTTCGAGTTATACTGTTCGATGAGCATGCTCTCATATGCTCTGATCTTGTGAGAGCCGGCTTTCACATCGATGTCCAGCATCGCCTCGACCAGCTTGCTGATGATCGTCGTGCCCGGGGACCTTCGTCTGCCGCTTTCATAGTCGCTGATGACCGAAGGCGATACACTCACGTGGTTCGCTAGGTCGATCTGCGACACCTCGAAGCTCTTCCGCCATTTTTTTATGGTCTCTCCGGGGTTTTGCGACAGGGTGATCTCGCCTGCCATTTTCTCGGCAAGCCTTGCCCTCAGGTCGACAATGTTGTTTTGCATTAGCGCTTAAAATGTAGTCCTACTATATAAATTTTAATGTAGTCTTGTTCGACAATTGTCGTATTTATTGAAAAATGTAAAATTTATAACGGGATAAAATATCTTAACGTATACCCCAAAGGCTGAACGACAACTATCTACGTATATCTTCTGGTGACCGATGTATAGCGCAATCCAGGGGCTCCGACGCAAAGACGCAAAGAATTGGTTTGGTATAAGCTTCCGGCAGCTATGTGTTGCGGTTATTATGCGCGTGTTTGGGACTATTTATTAAACACAGAGGCACAGCTGACGTTATTGTTTAGCCTCCGGCGGCCGTGTGACTATACATTTTTGCGAACAAATTGAACGAGAATAATTAGAAACCATGCCTCACTTAGCCGCCGGAGGCTTTAACTAAAACAAAGTCTTCGAGGTCTTAGCTTCTTAATCTAACTAATACCACTGTTCGTCGGCACGGCTTATACAATAATATAGACGTGCCGCCTCGGTCCTATAAAAGTGGTAGATGGTTTACCACAGCTTGATGCCGCGGATGTTGCAGCCGCTTTCCACCACGCTGCCGACGATCTTGCCGTCGGTCATCTTGACGATGCGACCCGCCTCTTTCTTCGAGGCCACGATCAGATACCCCATGCCCATGTTGAAGGTCTTATACATCTCAGCATCCTCGACGTTCCCCTGCTTCTGTAGGAAATCGAAGATCGGGGGGACGGGCAGCGGGTCGTTAAAGTCGAACCCGTACTTCGTGATGCGCTTTAAATTTAACAAGCCGCCTCCGGTGATATGGGCCATGCCTTTGATATCATAGTTCTTGAAGAGCTTTACCAATTCGGCGTAGATGCGTGTCGGCTTCAATAATTCGTCGCCTATTTTTGTCTTCTTGTCGTATGGGAGCTTATCCGTGTATTTCAGGCCGGATTCTTCCATTATTTTTCGTACGAGACTGTAGCCATTCGAGTGCACGCCGTTCGACGGCAATCCGATGATCGCGTCGCCGACTTTTATTTTTTCGCCCGTAATGACCTTCTTCTTATCCACGGTGCCCACGGCGGTGCCCGCCAGGTCGAAGCCGTTGATAATGTCGGGAAGTGACGCGGTCTCGCCGCCGATGATAGAGATGTTCGCCTGTCTCGCACCCTCGTTGAGGCTTTCGATGACCTGCTTTATCAGCTTCTCATTGGGTTTCTCGATGGAGATATAATCAACGAAGGCAAGTGGCTCCACGCCCATGACATAAAGGTCGTTCACGTTCATAGCAATGCAATCGATGCCGACGGTGTCCCACTTTTTCATAGCGTCGGCGATGATGAGCTTGGTGCCTACGCCGTCGGTGGTCATGGCAAGCGCGAACGCTCCAAGGTCGATCAGTCCCGCGTAATGTCCCGCCTCGCCCAGGGGGGCGCCGAAGCCCTTACGCCTGAATGTCAAACCCTGTATGATGCCGGACTTGATGCCTTCCAGCTTTTTCACGTCCACGCCGGAGCCGGCATACGTCATGTGGCCTTTGGCCTTCTTACCTTCCATATTAGGACAATTGGCGGGTACATAGATAAAATTTTTTATAGCCTTATAATGTAAAGCCTGGTTTACAAAAAGTAAAGTTTTATATACAAAAAGTAAAGTATACTTTACATATGCGAAACCACTTGAAGGAACTCAGGGCCAAATTCGACATGACCCAGGAGGGCCTGGCGGATAAGGTAAGAGTCTCCAGGCAGACGATCGTCGCCATCGAGAAGGAGAAGTACGACCCGTCCCTGCCGCTAGCGTTCAAGCTCGCCAGGTGTTTCGGCGTAAAAATAGAGGACATCTTCGAGGAGGGAACTGATGTTAAAATTTAAAGAGTCGGTCGTCTCAATCATCTTATTCCTGACCTGGCTGGTCATCATGCCGATCATAATCGTCAGAGAGTTACATGAATTCGCGCTCTGGGCTATCGCCATTTTTGCTCTGGTGATGCTTGGCATGCTGATATCATTCCTTTATAGCCGTAGGTCCAGTGCACTGAGAGGCCTGATCCGGGACGAACGCACGGAAATATATTCGCTAAAGGCATCTAGAAATGGATTTTTAATGACTATCGTCTTGACCGCTATATTGACTGTGACGATCTGGGCAAGAGGATCGAATATTGAAGCGGTCGACCTGCTAATCTGGATATGGTCCTGGGCGATTGGGGTTTATATGTTATCATATCTTTACTATGTTATGAAGGACTGACTTTAGCCTTCATAATCTAATTATACTACTATTTTTAGATTCATAGATAGTGATGATATGAGTTCCACAGTCAGTAAAAGTTTGACCCTCAGCAGCGGATCATTTGAGCCTGATCATGAGATCCCGATGAAATATACCTGTGACGGCCTTGATATTTCACCTCAGCTTTCCTGGGACGGTGCGCCAGAAAGTACGGAATCCTTTACACTGATAATGGACGACCCGGATGCCCCGAGTGGCACCTTCACACACTGGGTCATATATAATATTGCGGCCTCGAGGAACGAATTGCCGGAAGGCGTGACGGCGGAAAAGATCGTGAAAAAGGGCTGCTCCCAGGCATTGAACGATTTTCGTATGGCTGGCTATGGTGGCCCGTGCCCGCCTCCGGGAAAGCCGCACCATTACCACTTCAAGTTGTACGCATTGAACACAGTGCTGGACGTGCCATCCGGAATGTCCAGGCGGGCGATCGAAGCGGCCATGAAAGGGCGTGTATTGCGCAAGCGGAGATCGTCGGGCTGTATAAGCGGAAAAAGTAAAAAAGGCCCGGTCAATAGCCGGGCTTCAGGTCATCGCCTTTTTTATAGAACGGCAGGTACAGCATCTTCCTGGACGTCACATTTAGGTCGTAGTCGAGCTGCTGCATGACGCCGGGCTTCTCCGCCTCTATCGTGACGAACAAAAAGTCGGCCATCTCGTCAGTCATATCAGCCGTAATAGAGCAAGGCTCGTGCCTCACGTTCGGGTCGAAGCGGTCGGGCGTGTACTTCGGGGGGTTCAGCGTGAGGCGCTGGGCCATCTCCTTGTACTTATTTGCGCCGATGTCAAATGCCGGCAACAGCATGTCGACGCGGCCGGCATTCGAGTCTCCCTTCAGGAAGCCCACAAATTTCGACACCATGCCGCCTTCCACCTGTTCATATTTTACGGCAAAGTCGGCTCCGAGCTTCCAGAATGGCAGGTATACTTTCTCACCGTCGCCTGGCTGGAACGCGCCTACTTCATATTCTATGATGGTCGTCTTGCCATTTCGCGAGTGCAGCGTACCGCACTGGCACAGGTAAACATTATCATGTGCTTTCGTATAGATCGGGTTGCCGCAGCCGGGGCATATGATGGGAACTACTTTTGTCACAGGTTCACCTCCCTCCAATGATCGCTTTCAATATTTCGGCACTTTCGGGCGGCATAGCCTTTTCGAGGCTCGCCGGCATTCCTGGCTTATTATCGGTCTTGAAGTCGCCCGTGGTCACCTCTGCGCCATACCGGTAGAACCTCCAGCTCCCGTAAGCGGCGGCCAGGCAGATCGCCGCAATGATAAGCCCCCCTATTAAGCCGTTGCTACTGGAGCTCATCGTTGCCCCGATCCAGAGGCCGAAGCAGGAGCCGAAGCCTCCGATGGCCATTCCTCCTGTCATCACGAGACTACGCCACATGTAGTCGCCAGGCGCCCTTCCCGAGAGCACCCTGCCAGTGATGCCGTCCACGGTTGCAAAGTACATCCGCTCCTGGTACTTGTAGCGGGTGATCCATATGGGATAAAATATCAGGCCCGCGTCTTCGGGGAACACGTGTACCTTCTGGAACGTCTTGTTTGATACCCCGGATGAGCCGATAGCCGAGTTTCTGATCGACTCCAGCCCCCGGGACAGCGCGTCGGTGCCGGACGATGTGACCTCAAACGTGGGGATGCTGCCCTCGTCATGGAGCACGGCCTTGCCATCCAGATTATGCAAATGCCGGACGCCGATATCTCCCGGGTCGCAGGCCACCTCGTTCCAGTCCATGTCCCTGTTGATCATGACCTCTTTTGGCACTTTTTTTGTCGTCTTGTTCTCATGCACGATATTGTAGCCGCATACCCAGCCAGCCACCCTGGCCTTGAGCGTCCAGAAGGGCACGTATATAGGGTAACATTCGGCGATCTCTCCTTTTTTCTTCAGGTCACGTGCCTTGAAGCCCTCGTGCCACCAGCCCTTTACGCTAGCGATAGCTTTGTCCTTATCCAGATTGTTGGTGAGCATGATCTTTTTCACGCCATCGTCGCCCTGGATCTCGAGAAGCAGGGAACAATACGGGCATGTGGTCGTCTTAGACCCTTCCTCTAGCGACAGCGCGCCCCCGCACTTGGGGCAGTTCATCGATACCGATATGCCCATGCTAGTACCTCCTGACGATCATATAGGCGCCGACAAAGACGAATGGCGTCGTGAGGATCACTAGCGGGATCATGACGATCCAGGCGATCACGCTTAAGATCATCGATAGTACCAAACCCAGCATACCCTCGATAAAAAACACGGCAAAAGCGGCGGCTGCCAGCATTAAATATGGTGCCGCCATGCGCGCCGGGAAATCTGCTACGAACGTCTCTCCGGAGGAGCCGTCGATGACCAGGTCATATTGCTTTCCCTCAAACTGGTAGCTGAGTAGCCATAGCGGGAAATAGAGCAGCGCCTGCTCTTTTGCAGTGCCGTCTAGTTTCGGCAGGTAGGCGGTCATGTCGATGTCCGGCTTTAACAGCTCCGCGTCCGCCTTATAGCTCTGGTCGAAGATCTTGATATCGCCCGCCGGCACCTTCAGGCTGTGTAAGCCCGGCAATGTGGTTGAGCGCGCAGGCTCCACGAACACCTTCTCATTCCCCTGCACGTCCCTCTTGAACATATATACGGGGAAGTACTGCTTTTTTATGGAGACTACCCGTGCAAGGCGGTCCAGGTCTTTTGCCATAGCCGACCCGGCCGCCCATCGCTTAAACACGCCCTGTGCGTTGGTCTCGTCTATAAAATATGGCATTATATAGAAGAAACCTGCGCCGCTCCTGTCGATATATATCTGTGTATCACAGTAGCTACATTTGGCGAACTTATCGCCGGCCTCATAGTTGATCTGCGCACCGCACTTGCTGCACTTGACATCGGCCATCAGTTCACCCTAGCTGGTTGCCGCAGTTAGGGCAGAACTTCGCACCGGCGGCGGCCTTCGTACCACACTTGGGGCACGCGCTCTCCATAGGCTGCCCGCAGTTGGGGCAGAACTTGCTGCCAGGCTGCACCTGCGCATTACACTTCGGGCAGGTCTGCGAAGTTTGCTGCTGAGTACCGCATGCGGGACAGAACTTGCTGCCGGCCGGGACATTAGTGCCGCACTTCACGCATGGCACTCCCGCCGGTGCGGGCATCGTCGCTGGTGCCTGTGCCGGCGCCGCCGATTGTGGTCTCATCTGGTCCATCATCATATAACCCATGCCGATGCCTGCGCCCAGGCCGACGCCGGTACCAGCGGCGCCGCCTGACGGGTTTTGCGCCGCATCGCGCATGGCCTGGCCAGTCTGGTACTTCATGTAGTCGACTCCCAGTACCGCCATCGAGGAGCGCTGGTCGACCGCTTTCTGCACGTCCTCGGGCAAATTAATGTACAGCCCGGAGACCTTGTCGATGAGAATACCATACTGCTCGAAGTCAGACTTCGAGTCCTCAAGGAAGATCTGCTCGATGTTCTTCAGATTCGCGGCAAGGTTGATGACGCCCATGCCCTTTTCCTTGAGCTTGCCCAGTATGGAGTAAAGGGTAAGGACGACCTGCTCCTTGATCCGCTCCTCTATCTCCGGCGCTGAGGTCAGGCTCAGTGTGCCCACGAACTGGTTAATGAAGTTCATGGGGCTGGTTACCTTGTAGCGGAACTCGCCGAACACGCTGAGCTTGACGACCTGGAAGACTGCGTCCTCGAAGATGTACGGCTGCTTGCTGCCGAACTTGCCGTCGAAGACTTTCTTCTGGATGTAATATACCTCTGCCTGCTGCTGCACGCCACTAAGACGCTGGACTATGTTGCCAATGATGGGCGCGTTCAGGGACGTGAGCGCGTACCTGTCCGGCCTGTCAATATAGTCGAGTGCCTTTCCATCCCTGTAAAAGACAGCGATCTCGTCTTCACGTACGACGATATTATCGTTGAACTTGATATTTCTGGGCACTCTCCACATGACGTTGTTCCGCTTCTGGCCGTCGTCCCATGTGACGGTGGCCGCACCCAGTATGTTACCCTTATCTCCTGTGATGATCCCCATGTTCAGGCCTCCGTGTCGGTGATCGCGGTCATACGTCTCTTGAACACGTCCTCTAAGCCTATGAGCTTCGCGTCCATCGACGCGATCCCCATGGTTATGGCTCCCGCGTTCTTTGTGTTTACCGCTTCACGTAAACTGGCGGCATCAGTCTTTAGGTCGTTCAGTCCTTTCATGAGAGATAGGTCGTATTCGTATAGCTTGTTAAGCTGTGATTCCTGTACCTGTATTTTTGCGGATATACCGGAATATCCCTGTGCAGCATGTCGGACCTCTCCTTCCACGGTCTTAAAGCGCGCTATCAGTGCGCCCAGGCTTTCCAGGTATTCCAGTGTCATGTTCTTAGCCATGACAGCCCTGCAGGCTTCCGCATCCGCCCTTACTGAAGCGAGCTTGTCGGCCGCCTGTATGCGAAGCATGTTATCGGCGGCCCGAAGGTCTTCCTTTGCGCGGTACCCGCTAAATCCCGGTATGTAAGCCTGTATTTTCGAGATCAGGCCTCTGTCCTCTACGACTTTTTCCCTCAAATCAGCCATGTAAAATACCTCATATGGATCGGTCCCCTTTGTGTAGGACCGATAAATATCTAGGATATTTAAGCATGTGCGGTTATAGTTTTTTCTATTGGCTAGAAAATGATATACAAAATTCCGAATAAATCTGTGGCATCAGGCTTTTATGACGTATATCCGAAGGTCGCCATTTACCAAACAATATAATAATTAATAATGACAAATTATATCTACAATTAGTAACGATTAGTGTTTTGGTGTTATATGAATGGTCAACGTTCAAACGCTTGAAACTACTAAGGATACTAAACCCGCCGGGGCATCGCTGCTGGCGAACCCGGGCCCGCTGGGCCTGATGGGCTTCGGCATGACCACGATATTTTTGAACCTGCACAACTCAAACCTGATCGCAGCGACGGGTATGGGCATGATCTTCGCCGTTGGAATATTCTACGGCGGGATCGCACAGGTCATCGCAGGCATCTTGGAGTTCCTAAAAGGTAATACCTTCGGTATGGTGGCGTTCATCTCCTATGGCATGTTCTGGCTCTCGCTGGTGGCATTGTTGATATTCCCGAAGCTGGGATGGGCGACGGCGGTCGATGGCACATCGATGGCCGCTTATCTGGCAATCTGGGGCTTATTCACAGCATACATGTTCATCGGTACGCTGAAAAAGAACAGGGCCATCCAGCTCGTGTTCGGCAGCCTGACGATCCTGTTCGTCCTGCTCGCCATGGCCGATCTTACCGGGATCGCATGGATAAAGACACTAGGGGGGTACGAAGGTCTCCTGTGCGGGCTCTCGGCGGTCTATCTCGCCTGTGCCGAAGTCATCAATGAGACGTATGGCAGAAAGGTGCTACCTATCGGTAGCATTTGATCTTTTTATTCGAACATTTAATGTTCCCTCAGAGCATTTGATAATATCATTATGGCCTTGAGAGAAGACATTTTTGCGGCGATGGAACAATTCATGTTGAGCGCGCCGCAGCCGTGGAACACTATTACCGCTCAAAGCTTGCGGCAAAGCCTGAATGATAAAGAAGATCTCTTTTTAATCGATGTCCGGGAGACGGGGGAATATGAGGGCGGCCACATACATGGCGCCGTTAATATCTCAGTCAACGAGTTGCCGTCTCACATTAAGGACCTGCCGGAGGATCATAATAAAAGAATCGTTACTTATTGTGCAACCGGCAGGCGCTCCGCATATGCGACAATGTTCCTGCGCGTTTACGGCTACAACGACGTGCGCACGCTCGTCGGCGGCATACGCGAATGGGTCGGATCGGGCTTTCCGATCGAAAAATAGTTTTTTAAAATGCTATGCGCCTGATCTTTATCACCGTATAGATGACCAGCGGCACCATGAACGCCAGCAGCCAGAGAAAAGCGCTCGAAAGCGACGAGTGCTCTGCGAAAAATCCCACTACCGGGAACACGACCATGACGGCGGCGCCCGTAAGCTGGCTCTTGAACGATAATATTGTGGCCCGGTTTTGTGAGGGTACGCGCGAATTGATCAGATCACTCAGGATTGGCCAGTAGGCGACAACGAAGATCGTGGCGACGAACAAGAATGGTATGGCGAATACGGTATTTAGTGAAGAAAGAATAGCGTAGGCACCGAAGATCATGAGCGGTATGAGTACGAGCACATCCTTGGTGGGGAATCTTGCCAGTGCGTTCGCCAGCCTGGCGCCGAAAGCCGCGAAAACGGAGTCAACCGCCAGGATGATACCTATAAAATAGATCGGCACGCCCATGCCCTGGAAGTACCTCTGGCAATACATGTATATGGTCATGTCCACAAGTGTGATTGACGTATAGAGGACCAATAAATATACGATGAGCGGCTTGCTCGCCACCTCATTTACGGAGCTCACTAAGAGCTTTATTAATCCAGGTTTACCTCCCGGAGGCCCATTAACGGCTATTCCTCGGGTCTCCGAGAACAGGAGCGCCGGTATAATTGCTAACATCAGGATGATGAGCGATGCGTAGTACACATACTCAAATTTATTGTTCGCGATAAAGCCCCCTACGGCGATGCCCAGGGCAGTGCATATGAACGACAGTGCCAGTATATTGCCGTAGATCTTTTTGTAATCGTCACTCTTTCCTGTGATCAGGCAGCTTTCATATGTAATGGACTCCGATGCCGAATTGTAGAATACCAGTGAGGCGGCGCCGAACAAGAAGCTGGCTGCATAACCTGTAAAGTCGTTCGCCATTAATATTAGAACATAGCTGAGCACCTTGGTGAAAATACTCAATAAAATGCTCGTCTTGCGCCCAAGTATATCACCGATAGCTCCTGCCGGTATGCCGAATAGAAGCTGCGAGAGCTGGAATATGGACTCCACGAGCCCGATCTGCACAAGCCCCAGGCCCCGATAGCTTAAAAAGAGCATCCAGATACCCCTGTCCAATTGCGTGCTATACAGCATGGTATAGATATAATTGAGCTTGATGTTGCGCCCTATCTTATCGAGCAGGTCATCGGACATGGTAGCCTTATTGATAAAGGTACAATCGGATATAAGCGTATATGATATTCTCAGATGATCCGCAGATCTGAACAGTCGTGTTCTAATACTCGCCTGCAGGACAGATGCGAACTTTATATATACAAGCTCTCGGAATACATATGCTTTCGTACATCGTCGACTGGTTAATGGTCATAGCATTGACATTCATTATATATATATAATTAGAATATATCCATAAAACAGTCGAATATATAGAAATAACTGAGCTATGACCACGCAATTTGAATGGTGATATATTTATAAAAGCAGATTGATGTAAGCGCTTCCAAAGGTTTTAATATCCTCAACTACTATTGACTATATACACCTATGTAGCTCTCGTATTGAATTGCCATGCTTTACCATGACAAAACAAATAAGAGCCCGGTGCCTGTAAGGAGGGTCAAATCAATTGAATAGCAACTATGCAAAGATGTTATTATGTGTCACGATAATTTGCGCGGTTTTTGTCGCGTTCAGTGGTTGTACGTCGCCCGCAGCGACGCCGACGGTCGCTCCAAGCGCTACTGCGACGCCGACGGCTGTTGCAAACGCTTCGGCAACGCCGACTACAGCTACGAATGCGAGCGCCTATAACTTCACGACACTGACTCCGGGCGTGCTGTCCATCGCTACAGATGCCAGCTACGCGCCGTTCGAGAACATGAACACGTCTACGAACCAGGTAGAGGGCTTCGACATAGACTTGATGAACCAGATCGCGAAGGAACTGAACGTAACGGTCCAGTATACCAACCAGCCCTTCGACGGCATCATCCTGTCCATCCAGACCGGTAAGTACGATGCATCCATCTCCGCATTCACCATCACAGGAGAGAGGCAGAAGACCATCGACTTTACCGACCCGTATTATGAGAACAGGGGTCAGGCACTGGCAGTAAAGGCCGGCCAGGACAACATCAAGAGCCTTGACGACCTCAAGAACATGACCGTAGGCGTACAGTCAGGCACAGTGGCACAGACCGAAGTAGCCAACTACACGACCCCCGGCAGCATTAAGGCATACACGCTAATGCCGGATGTCATGTCAGCTCTTAAGAAGGGCGAGGTACAAGTGGCGGCTGGCGACTACTCTGTCATGAAGCCGTACGTTGACCAATACCCCGGTGACTATCAGTTCTCCAACACCACGGTGAGTGGCACGGAGTACTTCGGTATCGTTGTCAGCAAGGACAACCCGGGATTGACCGCAGCCATGAACAGCGCACTGGCAAAGATCAAGGCTGACGGCAGGTACGACGCAATATACAAGGTATGGTTCCCGTAAACTTTAAGGCACGGTCATCCGTGCCTTTACTTTATTTTTTTGAAAAAAAGGGGCGAGCCTTTGCCGATAGTTATCAAAGCATTTTTTATGGAAAGGCTTATAATATGTGAATTGGTTAACAAAGTGGGACGAATAAAAAGGTATCGGGTTAAAAAATGGTGCGGTGGTGTGGTTGAACAAAAAACTACAATACATTAGCGTATTGGCGTTCGTATTACTTTTATCATTGTTATGTAGCCCATTGCTCGCGAGCCCTGCGCAAGGCCAGAGCAACAGTAACATGGCCATATCCATTACCGTTGAAAACAGCTGGATGTCACGTATGGATAACGCATCCATATATCTGGATGGCACCTTTTTGGGCGTGACGGATACTCGCGGGAATTTCCTGATCAATGGCTATGCTGCAGGGCATCACAATATCACAGTCGTTAAAGCAGGGTATGATAATAGCTCTGTTGAAAAAAATTTTAACGGCCCGGATGCTCTCGAGATAAAGCTGAGCGTGTATAAATCGACCACAGCCGTCACGATAATTGCCGAGGACGACAGGGTATCAAGGAGTAAGATATCCGGGGCTACTGTTTACGTGGACGGTGTGTTCGCCGGCGTGACGTCCAACGGGACCGGCCAATTTATCACGACGCTATCACCGGGCTTACACACTTTCGCCATATCCAAGGATAAGCTGGATACTAACACCACTCAGATCGACGTGGTGCCGGGTTCCACATACGAGATATTGATGGCAGGTGGCGGCAGACGTCTAAGCATCCTTGACGGCCAGTTATTCATATATTCGCTGTCTAAGGAGATCACCTATGGCCTGGTGACCACGCTTCAGCTGTCCATCATCGCTTTCGCCATAGGGATTTTCATCGGCTTGCTCATGGGCATAGGGAGGACATCATCAAACCCCCTCTTACGCTACGCCTCATCGATTTACGTGGAAGGCGTCAGGGGGCTCCCCATACTATTACAGCTGCTATTCATTAACTTTGGGCTGCCTTTCCTGATCAGTGATATGACCGGGCAGCAGTTCAACATCAACGCGTTCATGGCCTGCATCATCGCGCTATCCGTGAACAGCGGCGCCTACATGGGAGAAATATTCAAGGCGGGGATCCAGGCAGTGAACAAGGGCCAGGCAGAAGCGGCCAGGTCGCTGGGCATGACTCCGAACCAGTCACTGCGTTATGTGATACTGCCACAGGCGGTCAAGATCGTGCTGCCGCCACTGGGCAACGAGTTCATCGCACTCATAAAAGACTCTTCGATCGGTCTGGTCATCGCGGTCACGGAAGTCACCATGGAGGCGAAGCTGGTGGGCGTCGAGTACTATAACACGTTCACCCCGCTCCTGGCTGCCGGTCTGATCTACCTGTGTATCACGATCCCGCTGGGCAAGCTGGTCCAGTACATGGAGAAGCGGTTTAACGCCAGCTCTCAGAGGACCGAGGTACCGAAGAAAGTAAAGGTAAACGAAATTCCGGAGGATATCGTATGAGCGAGTACATGGTCGAGATCAAGGACCTTCGCAAGAACTTCGGCGACCTGGAGGTGCTCAGGGGCGTCAATATGAAAGTCAAGAAGGGCGAGGTAGTCGTCATCATAGGGCCGAGCGGATCGGGTAAGAGCACGATCCTGAGGTGTATCAACCGCCTGGAAGAGCCCTCGAGCGGAAATATCCTGATTGACGGCATTGAGATGACCAGCCCTAAGACAGATATTAATAAAATGCGGCAGCGTGTCGGCATGGTCTTCCAGCAGTTCAACCTGTTCCCCCACCTGAATGCGCTTCAGAACGTCACCCTGGCGCCTTTAAGGGTGCAGAAAAAGACCAAGGAGGAGGCGGACGAGCTGGGTATGGAGCTGCTAAAGAAAGTGGGCCTGGAGCATAAAGCCTATAATTTCCCCATGCAGCTTTCCGGCGGGCAGCAGCAGCGTGTCGCAATAGCCCGCTCGCTGGCCATGAAGCCGGAGATCATGCTGTTCGATGAGGTCACCTCCGCCCTTGACCCGGAACTGGTCAAGGAAGTGCTGGACGTCATGAAGAACCTGGCCATGGAAGGCATGACCATGATGGTCGTGACGCACGAGATGAACTTTGCCCGCGAAGTGGGGGACCGTATCATGCTCATCGATAAGGGCGTCATCATAGAGGAGAACTCGCCGGACCAGTTCTTTACGAACCCACAGCAGGACAGGACCAGAAAGTTCCTCAGCATGATCAAGAACTGAGCCTTCAACTTTTTTTAATGTTCGCGGCATATAACGAGGTAACCGTTTATGCGTGTCTCTAAATAGTGAGTCTTTTAATATATCAATCTTGAAAACTTTTTAGACATCTTTGAGTATTTTTACAAATGATCGGTTGTTAAATACGAAGTTATATTACTATCTATTGTTTTATATACTATTGTTAATATGGTAATTATTCCAATTGACTTAACCTATATTCTAGGAGGTATAAAATGCCTGAATTTGTAAATCCGTTTAGCGGCAAAGTTCCCGATCGCAAGCTGACGCCTCAGGAACTCATCAGGGCGATACGTCTGGACCTTGCCGCGGAGCAAGAAGCGATCCATGAGTATATGGCACATGCCGATGCCACGGAAAATCCGCTCGCAAAGGCTGTGCTCATCGATATCGCCAATGAGGAACGCGTTCACGCGGGAGAGTTCGCTCGCCTTCTCGCTATCCTGACCGGGGACGAGGATAGTTTCCTCAAAGACGGAGCTGCTGAAGTAGATGAAATGGCGCAAAAAGTCTCGGGGTCTATACCTGAGCCTGTGGCGAATAAGGATGAAACGACAATAGGATCATTGAAAGCTCATTAAGAGGTGATAAGATGCAAAATCGATATCTTGAACGCGATTCGGCGCCTATTAGCGCCGAATCATGGAAGCTACTGGATGATGCCATGATCGGAGCTGCAAAGAGCCAGCTCGCCGGCCGGCGCCTGATCGGCATCGAAGGCCCGTTTGGATTTGGACTTAAGGTCGTACCCCTCGCCGATTGTGAGACTGAAGATGGGATCACAGAAAGCACGTTTATACCGGTGAGCCTGATAGAGACGGAATTCTGTATCGCGAAACGGGATCTGGCCGCATACGAGAAGGATAAGATAGCGGTCAACCTGAATACGGTCGCCCGTGCGGCGATCGATGCTGCGGTAAAGGAGGACAAGGTCATTTTCCAGGGAATCAATGGTATCCCGGGCCTTCTCACCGTCAAGGGTTCCAGTACCCAGACGCTTACGAAATGGGATAAGATCGGTACAGCCGCCGACCAGATCATTGAAGCGGTCACGAAGCTGGATAATGCGGGGTTCCACGGGCCTTATTCCATGGCATTAGCCCCGGCAGAGTATAATCTTCTGCTGCGCCGTTATCCGCAGGGAGAAGGGACCGAACTGGACCATATCCGCACCATCGTCACGGAGGGTGTCGTCAAGGCACCGGGCCTGAAGAAAGGCGGAGTACTTCTAGCTTCGGGCAGCTACTTCACTTCTCTGGTCATCGGCCAGGATATGACGATCGGATATATCGGCCCCGAGGGGAACAACCTGCTATTCCACGTGGTCGAAAGCCTGGCCCTGCTGGTCAAAGTGCCGGGATCGATCTGCGTATTGAAGTGAGCTTAAAAAAATAGTGGATAAGGGACCTATTCCCTTATCTTTTTCAGATAAACGGGCATTTGCTTTGCGTAGATACCCGAACAGATCCAGGATATCGTTGATTGTCATAATAATCATTTTGTGAGGCTTCCCTATGAACCGGCGCCGGAGGAAAAGATACTGTGGTTGCTTCAGTCTCGATTAGCGCCGGTTTCATGGAAGTTTTGAGGCGGCTGTTGCGTTTTTATGTGTTTGTCTATGCTACGTTACTCTTGCTGGCTCTTCAGGATTTCAGCCAGCTCTTTTTTCGCTTTCATCGCGCATTTGCATCCTGGTTTGCCGTAGTTTTTACAGTCTTTCTCACAATTGCAGTCCATTTTTATCATCCTCGCGGCATTGTGAAGCCACGTTCTTACAAACAACGGGATGCAGTTAGGTCGTAATAACGAATCCCCAAAAAATATTAGGGAATGTTAGGCCAAACCTAACATTATTAGCCCGATAGATCTCGGCCTAATTAAAATGGGCATTCAACGAGCTTAGTGGTGCGTTTGTTCTCCATATCTGAGACAAGCTGCTTGAGGCGCTCGAGCGATATCGGGCTCAGGTGGTGCTCCATGACACAGGCATCCTTGTTAGCGATGTCGTTCGGCACGCCGGCTAGCATGAGCAGGCTTACGAGCGTGTCATGCCGGTCTTTCACGGCCCGGGCCACCATGGAGCCTTTCTCCGTGAGCAATATCCCGCCATACTTCTCATAGATAATGAGCCGCAGTGACACAAGCTTCTTCAGCATTTCCGTCACGCTCGGGCACTTGACGCCCAATTCACAGGCCAGGTCTTTGACCCTTATGTAGCCTTTTTTCGTGTGGACGTTATAGATGGCTTCCAGGTAGTCCTCTGTCCTTTCCGTCAGCATGATCCCGGATTTATTTGTATGATATAAATCGTTTCCCTAAAAATTTAGGTTAGCCTAAATATATCGATTTTACTACTGCCATTTTTTTTTATGCAACCGTGTTTAAGATTAGTATTTTTTCTGACGTAAGCTCCCGGCATCAGTCCTAGGTCCGTTCCCCATGTAAAAACAGCCCCATGAAAAATCTCACAGGATGAATAAAATATCTATACTCCTAGACGCTTATTTGTATTCTGTGAAACTAAAGACCATAATCTTCGGGCTCGTGTGCGCGCTGATCGCACTGTTAAGCCTGCCGGTCTGGTTCATCACCCTGATGGCAGTGATAGCCGGCCGCAGCTGGTCCATAGCTTTCGGCTTGATCGGACTAGTCATGATCGCCGCCGCCGCGGCTGTCGGTTACATGGCATACACGTCACTGCAGGAAGAAAAGATGGGCGACGCCAGGTATCACAATATGGAGCGGCAGGTGCTCACGCTCGCCAAAAAGAATAAGGGCACTGTCACCGTTGCCGATTTAATTAATATCGGCTTCGAGTCCGACGAGGCGGAAAAGACGCTGGACTCGATGGCGAAAAAGGGCATCTGCGACATCAACCTGGACGCAACGCAGCTCTCCGGTATCACCACGTACTCTTTCCCGGAGCTCATACCGCTGGGAAAGTACGAGGATACATCGAAGGTGTGAACATGGACTGTAGAAAGCCTATCATTCTACTAACATTCATCGCGCTGGCGCTGGCGCTAGCGGTGCCCGTTCAAGCCCAGACCACCAGCTGGCAGGTGAACTACCAACACGTGGTCCTCAACGTGCAGCCTAGCGGGCAGGTATATATGACCTATAACGTTAGCGCGGTCATACAGCAAGGCATCTGGAATGAGGTCTGGATACCACAGACCGACCCCAACCAGAAGGTCATTGGCGTCGTGGACGGATATGGCGTCAACCATACTTCTTACATTGACAGTGGCCAGATCAAGGTCCAGGGCTTCAACCTGAAACCTACTAATCCAGTGACCCTGACAATTTACTCTACGATTGACCCGTTCGTCTATACGTCCGATAAGGCAGGCTATGATATCGTCACGTTCACGCCGCCCTGGTGGGATATGACCATCACGGACACGCAGGTAAAATACATCCTGCCTGCCGCGATGAACGTTAGCGATGTGTTCACAGGCAGCCGCCAGTACTCAGGAATCGGCACGGAGAACGGCCTCACTATCGTTTATTTCAATAACACCTATCTATCGAATAACCAGCAGTTCGATACCGCCGTCAGCTTCCCGGACTCTTACATGAACACGGGTGCCGTGACCTCGAGTAGCTCTTCATCCGGCATCAGTAGTACTGGCGTGGGCTCCGTATTCGGAGTATTAGGCAGCCTGCTATCTTGCCTGTGCGCCAATCCGGTTATTTTTATTTTCATCATCGTAATACTCGGCTTCGGCTTCGGCCAGTTCGGCCGTAGCTCCTATACCTCGCCGGTGGTCAGCATGGACGGCATCGGCATAAACAAGGACCTCGACCCTGTCGAGGCGGCGACTTTGCTGCGCATCGACCCGAAGCGCGTGCTCACCATGGTCATGTTCGGCTTGATGAAAAAGGGCAATGTCAAGCTCATATCGACCGATCCTATACAGCTCGAGCTGGTCAGCCGGCAGGATTTGAATTACTATGAAAAGCTCTTCGCGGATGCAATTAAAAATAATACGCTGGACGAGGAAGGCCTGCTGAACTGCTTTAAGGTGCTGGCACGGCGCGTGGTGGACAAGACACGGCCATATAGCCGTAAGGATACGGAATTATACTACAAGCAGAAGATCGATGAGGCCTGGGCCGCAGATACAGGCGGTCGACACGCCGGAATTAAAGCTACAAAAGTACGACACGAACATGATCTGGCTCATGGCGGACGAGCAGTTCAAGCAAAAGACCAGCGACTACGTGGCGAAAGCGCCGGGCAGCAGCACGGTGATCGTGCCCCAGACCTACTGGTGGTACCCGTACTACTTCGGGATGCCGCATTATTATGGCGGAACGGGCGCGCCGCAGCAGACGGGCGCCCCTACGCGTCAGACCGGCGCACCATCCACGGCCGGCAGGCCCACGAACACAACTACGGCCAGCGTGGAGACCTTCGCGAACTCCATCTCTAATTCGGTGGAGGCGACGTCCGCCGGAGTGGTCGGGAGCGTGGAGAAGTTCGCCGGCGTGCAGGCGGCAGCGAACGCGCCTCCGGCAGTGAAGAGCGTACCGACGTTCAGGAGCAGTAGCGGTGGGGGCTCATGCGCCTGCGTATCCTGCGCCTGCGCCTGCGTATCCTGTGCATGTGCCTGCGCATGTGCCGGCGGAGGGCACGGGTGCACATGAAGGAGACTTACTTATGATAAGGACTAAGATCGAGAACACGCGGCTGCACTTAAGGGAGGAAAAAGACGGCACAGGCATGTTGATCATCAACGCCTCCCAGATCCTTTACCTGGACCGTATCGGGAAGGACTTCGCCAGGCATTACATCCGTTACATGAAAAAGCCGCCCCTGGTGGGCAGCGTGAAGGATAACGTCATTATGCGGATGATGCTGAAGTACAGGGTAAAAAAATCACAGGCAGAGGCCGACTACGACCGCATCACATCGACCATCTGGGGCATCACCCAGGGGAATGCCTGTCCTTTTACTTGTTTCGACGTTAAGCTCAAAGAGCCCGAGTATGGCAAGATGAAGGCGCCCATCCGCATCGACCTGGCGCTCACGTACCGGTGCAACAACAATTGCCCGCATTGTTATGCGGGCGGCCCGCGCGTGACGAAAGAGCTGACCACCGAGGAATGGAAGAAGGTCATCGGGAAAGCGGATGATTTCGAGGTCCCGAACATTGTGTTTACCGGCGGCGAGTCGCTCCTCCGTCCGGACCTGGACGACCTGGTCGCCTATTGCCAGAGTAAGGACATCGTCACAGGTCTCATCACAAATGGCCGCTTATTGACGAAGGACCGGGTAGCTTCGCTGAAGAAGGCAGGCCTGGACTACGTGCAGATCACGATCGAGTCCTCCGACCCGGCCATACATGATAAGATGTGCGGCGCCGACTCGTTCCAGGAGACCGTGGACGGCATCAAGAACAGTGTGCCAGAGCTGTACGTGACCACGAACACCACGATCACAAAGTCGAACTCCGGCACAATGGTCGATCTTATCTCGTTCCTTCACTCGCTCGGCGTGAAGACGTTCGGCGTCAATGCGATCATTCGTGCAGGCCGCGGCAAAGACACGGAAGGGCTCACGCCCGAGGAGCTAAAAGCGCTGCTCCCGGACATCGTCAATAAGGCCAACGAGCTCGGCATGCAGTTCATCTGGTACACGCCTACAAAATACCACCAGCTTAACCCCGTCGAGATGGGCCTTGGTATCAAGGCCTGCTCTGCTGCCCGCCTCACCTTAGCGGTCGAGCCTGACGGCGGCGTACTGCCTTGCCAGTCATATTTCAAGCCACTGGGGAACGCCCTCACCGACGAATTCCCAAAAATGTGGGACAGTGAGCTGGCATTATGTTTAAGAGAACATAAATACGTGTCCGAGCGCTGCCTCAAATGCATTCAGTATCCCATGTGCGGCGGCGGCTGCCCACTTGACCTCTCCTGCGGGTTCTGATACTCTAAATTGTTTTGATAAACTGCGGCCACGCAGGCCATGAGGGCATACAGCCGAACTGGCTGGAGAATATGTAGGGCAGCATACGGTAAAGCTGTTCTATGGCAGCCTGCCATCCTGCAATGTATTCCGACATGTCAGGCATCTCGGGCTGATAAGCCGGAACCGGTGTGGGTGTAAATCTTCCTTGATCTCCAGTGCCTGGCGAAATTGTTGGCTCTCTCACGGACGGCTCTGGTGTCGGAGTGCCTCCTGCCCCGCCTGACTGATCGGGCTGCTGGGGATAATATCCGCCTTGCTGTGGCATACCTGACTGATCGGGCTGCTGGGGATAATATCCGCCTTGCTGTGGCATATTTGATCGCTGCGGCGCATAAGCCTGCTGAGATTCCGGGCCTGTTTGCTGCTGTTGTGCATATTCCTGCTGCTCCATGCCCGCTGGTATTACAGGCGTCGTAGCGTTATGCGCAAGGCTTTTATTTGAGCCTCCGCCTATGCTTCGCATGCCTCCTCCGCCTCCGGTAGCGTTCTTACTGCTGTCCACCACGCCTCCCGGCTTGACTGCAGATATATAGTTGCTGGCGAAGAGCGCGACCAGGCCGACGATCACCGCTAATGAGGCTACCACTACGATAAGCTTCAGAACGTCATGTGCCAAAGACCTTCACCCGATGATACGTTCTTGTTAGAGGGAATAAATCTGACCGCAGATTTCAGCGGTATTCATGAATACATGCGCTTTTCATACATTTGCTCGTATAATCCATGCATAAAAAGCGACAAACTATTAGATGATAAATAAATATATAAAAATTGTTATATACATGAGCGCTAAGCATAAAACTTCTTCTTCTACGGCCAAAGCGGCCGGAGGCCTGCCAGTTACGGCAATACTGATCGTCTGTATATTACTGCTGGCGCTATTCGTCAGGATGCTGCCGGTCATTTATGATATCTCTGGCGGGCACGTGCTTTTCAACGGCCTGGACTCCTATTATCATATGCGCAGGATCGTGTACACGGTCTACCACTTCCCGTCCACGAACGTGTTTGACTCTTATGTGAATTTCCCGGCCGGTTTTCCCATCTACTGGCCGCCACTTTTTGACCAGATATCTGCAGGACTATCTCTTTTAGCAGGGCTGGGCCATCCCAGCAGCTTCACCATCGAGCTGGCGTCCGCCCTGGTGCCGGCGCTCATCGGCGTGCTCTCTATCATTCCTCTCTATTTTATCGTCAAAGACACGATGGGCAAGTACGCAGCCATGATCGCAGCACTCATCATGGCTATAATCCCGGGCTCCGTATATCAGTCCCTTTTCGGCGCCACGGACCATCACGGTCTGGAAGTGCTGCTTTCGCTGACTATGTACCTGCTGTTCATGCGAGCCATATCGAGCGCACATGGAGTAAAGCCCGAAGACATGATAAAGCAAAAAAAGCCGCTAGTGTATGCCGCTCTCGCCGGTGTGGCCATGGCGGCAATGATATTCACCTGGGCCGGCGCGCCGATCTACATCGGTATCGTCGTCTTTTACTCGTTCGTACAGTACGCCTACGACGCATACATTAAAGAACGGTCCGTCTACCTCTCCATCGTTGGCTCGGTCGCATCGCTTGTCGCGCTCGCGATCGTTCTGCCGTTTGTCGCCACGGGCATTGGAGCGTCACAGGTCTCCGCGCTGGTGATCTCCTGGTTCCACATTCTCTATCTGCTCGCTATCCTGCTGTTCTTCCTCATCTTGGGCGGCATGTCCGAAGCATTAGCCCGGCGCGCTTTGCCATGGTATGCCCTGCCCGTTTCTGCACTGGGGCTCGCGTGCGCATTTATGATTTCACTCCGAATTCTTGCGCCCGGGTTCTTCTCCGGCATCGGAGAAGGGCTCATATTCCTGGTCTCAGGCAACAGCGTTTTGAGTACCGTGCAGGAAATGCAGCCGCTATTTAGCGAGAACGGCCAGTTCTCGCTGCTCGTGCCATGGTCGTTCCTCTCTACGGCAATGGTACTTTCATTATTCGGCCTTCTCGTCTTTCTTCTATCTTTAAGAGGCAGGAAGCTCAAGCATATGGACCTGTTCATTATTATCTGGACGGCTTTTGCCATAGCGCTAGGGCTGCTTCAACAGAGTTTCATCTACGTGCTGGCGGTTAACGTCTCCATTTTCGCCGGTTACGCGCTTTACCTGGCGCTCGATGTTGCGGGCCTGGATCGGCATCTGGCAGCGCAGTCCAGGGCTACCCCGGATATTCGTGGCAAAAGACAGAAGTCAAAGACTGCCTCGGCAACGCCCGCGCTTACTTTGATCGCCGTGTTTTCATTCATTTTGCTGGCTCCTCTGTTTATCAGCAGTGTCTCTCTGGCGCTGACGCCCGAGTTCTACGCCTCCGACTGGAATGACGCCTGCACCTGGGTAAATGACCATACTCCGGTAACTTCTTTCACTTATTCAGCCGATAGCGGGACACATCCGGAATACGGTATCATGAGCTGGTGGGACTACGGTAACTACATCCTGTACAGGGCCGAACGGCCGGCGGTTGCCAACAACTTCCAGACGGGCATCGAGAACGCCTCCCGGTTCTTTATCGCCCAAAATGAGACTGCCGCTGACGCCATCATGGACAACTGCAGCGCCCGCTACGTGATGGCAGACAACAGGATGGGTTCACCGTACGCAGGTGTACCCTATGGTATCTTCGAGAACATGCCCTATCTAGCGGGCGATGATCCGAAAAGCTACCACATGCGCGTTAATGCGTCCGCCCTCACTGCAAGCCCTAAATATTATAGTTCCATGTACGCAAAGCTGTTTGACTTCGACGGTTGTGGATATAAGAGCGGATCTGGTAACGTGACCGGCGGCCTGGAACATTATCGCCTTATATATGCCACTAATGGTACGGACCCGGTCAAGGTGTTCGAGTATGTGAAAGGGGCCGGGATCACCGGAATAGCTGCACCCGGCTCAGAAGTCGGGTTGAGCGTAAATCTCTCGCTACCGGATGGCGAGCGGACATACTATAGCACAGCCATAGCTGGCAGTGACGGGTCTTATCGCTTCATCGTACCGTATTCATCGGAAGACGGGACGTATGATGTCCGGTATGGTAGCACGGTCTCTCAAGTCAAGGTGCCGGAAAACGCTATAGAGGGCGGCAGCACGGTCATGGTTATATAAACTGGCCCTACTGGCGCTCATCGAACAAGGCCTTTTTAATGCTACATAGGCACGGTCAGCGATAAGCATTTAATGACATAGCTAGATGTATATTCTGGTTTTTATCATGGGCAATAAGCGTAAAGTATCCGGCGCTGCGCACATTAATGATGCGCAAAAACAGCTAGCTCGGGCGAATGCGGCGCCTGAGAAAGCGTCCGATCATAAACAGACGCCTGAGAAAGCGTCCGATCATAAACAGTCAGCCGTCGCAATCAGGTCACCCGATGTACACAGACCCCTCGGCGATCTCCTTTTGCATTACCGTACCGCGCTCCTGCTGGGTGTCGTAATGGTCATTGCGCTTATCATCAGGCTACTGCCTGTCGCCTTTAGTTTCGTCAACGGCCACGTGGTCTTCGCAGAGTTTGATCCATACTATCATATGAGGAGGATCATGTACACTGTCGAAAACTTCCCGAGCGTGAGCTCATTTGACTCTTATGTTAATTACCCGCTCGGCTACATCGTTGGCTGGCCCCCACTATTCGATATACTTGGTGCAGGCCTTTCACTCATCGCAGGGCTCGGCCACCCGAGCGATTTCACCATCGAGCTCACGTCCGCGTTGCTGCCGGTCGCCCTCGGCGTGCTCTCCATCATCCCTCTATATTTCATCGTCAAGGACGCCCTTGGCAAGAATGCGGCACTGATCGCGTCGCTGATCATGGCGATCCTTCCCGGCTCCGTTTTCAGGACGATTTTCGGTTTCACGGACCATCATGCGCTGGAAGTTTTCCTGCTTTTACTGACTTACTTGTTATTCACGAGAGCCGTGACTTCGGCGAAGGCAGGGGGCTTGAACCTCTCGAACCTGAAGAATGTGTCAGGCCTGCGATCTCAGAAAAAGCCGCTCATCTATGCCGCTCTCGCCGGGATCGGCGTCGCTTCCATGGTGTTCGCATTCGATGTATCGGCCTTGTTCGTGAGCATCCTGATCGGATATGCCTTTGTCCAGTTCGCGGTCGACTCGCTGGACCGTGTTCGCTCACAGTACCTGGCCATTGTCGGAACGATCATATCGCTCGTCGCACTATTGATCGTAGCGCCGCCAATCATCATCAGCCCTGCCGGACAGAGCTTCGTGGTCTCGATGGTATACCTTTCATGGTTCCATATTCTATACCTGCTGGGAATGGTCGGCTTCTTCGCGATCATAGGCTTGCTTACGGATACCCTCACGGTACGTAAGTCCCCGTGGTACCTGGCTTCCGTCATATTTGCGGCTGTCGCCGGCATAGCCGCGATCGTTGCTGACCTGGTGTCGCCTCAGATCTTCGTCGAGATCGGGAGAGGTCTTGGGTTCCTCTCGGGCAGTGGCGGAATGGCGTCGAACATAAGCGAGATGCAGCCGCTGCTCAATTTTTCATCATCCGCCTGGTACATAATCCCATGGGACTATTTCTCCGTCGCAGGCCTGCTGGCCATCCTCGGCCTGGCGGCGTACCTGCTCTCTCTACTGCGCGGCGATAAATTGAAGAACATAGAAATTTTCTTCCTCGTATGGACGGCCGTGGTGATGGTTGTGGGGTTATTCCAGACACGCTGGGTCTATTTACTGGCGGTGACCGTGTCAATATTCGCCGGGTATATCCTCTATGTCGTACTATCGCTGGCAGGGCTGGATAAGGTACTTAGTAGCCCTGAGGATACAAAAAGCAAAAAGAAATCCTCCAAATCCGGAACTGCCTTGATCACGCCAGCCCTGGTAGGCTTATCGATCATATCTCTCGTGATCCTTGTCCCGGTGCTCGACACCAGTATCACGATTGCGGACACGCCGAACCAGATGATCTTGAGCTGGTACGATGCATGCTCATGGGTGAAGGACAATACTCCTGCCACGTCAAACCTATACTCGGCCGACCAGGGAACGCAGCCCGGCTATGGCATCATGACCTGGTGGGACTACGGTAACTACGTCCTTTATGTAGCGGAACGGCCCGCCATCTCTAACAACTTCCAGACCGGTATACCCAGTTCCTCGCACTTCTTCATCGCCCAGAACGAGACCTCGGCGAACGCCATTATGGACAGCGTGAAAGCGCGCTACGTAATGGTGGACAACAAGATGGGATCGGTGTATGCAGGAGTCGGAGGAGGCATATTCGAGAACATGCCGGAGCTGGCCGGCGACGATGTGGATAGCTACCACATGTTCTATTATTCGGTCCAGCCATCGGGGATTGTCTCGTCCGCGGACGGCAGTGAAAAATACTACGACTCGATGTACTCCAGGCTCTATAACGACGAAGGCATGGGCGGTAAAAATCAGCTCGGCAACGTGACCAGCGGCCTGGAACGCTATCGCTATATCTATGGTAATAACGGCGGCGATCCGGTCAAAGTGTTCGAGTACGTTAATGGTGCCAGGATCACAGGAAAAGCCGATCCCGGTGCTAAAGTGGAACTGAGCCTTAACATCACGTCCGCTTATGGAGAAAAGACGTATTACGAAAGAACGACCGCTGACCAGCATGGCGCGTACATTTTCACCGTACCTTATCCCACTTCGGATTCATCCATGCCGGTAAAGACGGGCGACGCGTATACGGTCACATCGGGCCCGGCATCGGTCAAAGTCCAGGTGCCATCGGACGCCGTGAATACCGGCGCGACCATTACGGCAGGTGACTTGTAATGAGAAAGCTCGTACTGATACTACTGGCGCTAGTCCTGCTCTCCATGCCGGCCTATGCGGCCGACTGGACGCAGTCGAAGGCGGACGCACAGCATACCTCGGACGCCGGTGAGGCGCTGCAGCCGCCACTCAAGGTGGACTGGAAAATAAACGTCGGCGGCTCGATAGTCGCCTCTCCCATTGTGGCGAACGGCATAGTCTATGCTGTCTATTATGAAAAGGGCACGGTCTTCGCGCTAAACGACCAAACCGGCGCTCAAAAGTGGAAGTTCCAGGCGGAGAGCGGCTCGATAGAGTCCACTCCGGCCGTGTCGAACGGCTCTATGTACGTCGGGTCGGATGATACCTACGTGTATAAAGTAGATGCCTCTAGCGGGAACATGATCTGGCGGTCAAGCGTGTACAGCGGCATGTACTCCTCGCCATTAGTGTACGATGGGAAAGTCTATATCGGGACGAACGTCGGCGATTTCTACGCGCTTGACGAGGGAACGGGCAACCACCTATGGTCACTGAGCAATATAACACAGTCGTCTCCTGCAGCGTGGGACGGAAAGATCTACGTGGGAACTTATGGATATCAGGACTCTGCAAAAACACTGGCGGGTATCTCCAGCAGTGAGTCCACCATAGAGCATGGCAAATTCTACGCGCTCAACGACTCCACTGGTGTCGATCGTATGGTCCTATGATATTGGCGACGACTACGTCCATTCCTCGCCTTCAGTCTATAACGGCACCGTCTACGTGGCCGCGCACAACGGCACACTGTACGCTTTTAACGCCGCTACGGGCAGCGTGAAATGGACCTATGATCTGGGATATGCGACGGACGCGTCCCCATCGATAGACCCGGCCACTGGAACAGTGTTCATTGGCACCTTCGGCGGATATGTCTTCGCACTGGATGCGGGCACTGGCTCAGAAAAATGGATATCGGCATATTATGGCCCGATATACGCGTCTTCCGCGGTCTCGGGGAACGTGCTGTATGGCGCCACACAGGATGGCACACTCTTCGCGCTGAACGTGGCGGACGGCTCAAGCCTATGGACCTATAAGACCGGCGCGTCCGAGATTCTCACATCCCCGGCTGTGGCTGATGGCCACCTGTTCTTCGGCACTACCAATGGCGATATGTTCGCATTCTCGCCGTCCGGTGTGTCGGCAACGCCGTCCCCCCAGCCTTCATCCACAGGAAAGGCCGCGTCAACGCCGTTCGTTGACGCGATCGCGTGCGTAGCGCTCTTCGGCGTCGCATTGCTCATAAAGCGAGGACGCTAGATATATTTATGATGAAGCGAAATGTAGGCTAAGCCGTATTAAAACAAAGAAAAGTCGAGGAAGGTTAAGCATGAAAGTCGTCATACCCGCGGCAGGGGCTGGAAAGAGGCTATATCCGCATACGTATACGAAGCCCAAGCCGATGGTCTTCGTCGCGGGAAAGCCGATCATCGGCCACATACTGGATAATATGATAGACCTCGACCCCGAAGAAGTGATCATCGTAGTGGGGTACATGAAGGATAAGATCACTTCTTATGTGAACGCGAACTATTCTAGCATTTTTAAGAAGATCACTTACATCGAGCAGGAGCATGCCCTGGGCCTTGGGCACTCCATCTACGTGACCAGGGCTGCCGTAGCGGACAGTCCCATCATGATCGCGCTGGGCGACATGATCTTCAAGGACGGCTATAGCGATTTCATGAAGCTTCACCGGTGTAACGATAAGTGCTCAGGCTCGATCGGCGTAAAAAATATCGACGACCCGGAGCACTACGGGATCGTGTACCTGAACGAGGACCGCACGATCAAGAAGATGGTGGAGAAGCCTAAACACTCTAAATCCAACCTGGGCATCGCGGGCATCTACTTTATAGAGGACACGCGGAGGCTATTCGAGGCGCTCGACCGCCTCATGTCCTCCCATCCTCCGGGGGAGATACAGCTGACCGATGCGTTACAGCTTGCCATCGAGGATGGCTCGACGTTCAAGACGTTCGAGGTAAGCAGCTGGTATGACTGCGGCCGGCCGCAGTCGCTGCTGGACGTGAATCGTATTTTATTATCCGAACACAAGGTTTCCGATAACGGGTTCAAGAGCGCTATCATCATCGAGCCCGTATCGATAGGAAAGAACGCGAAAGTGGAAAACTCCATCATAGGGCCGAACGTCTCTATATCGGAGGGGGCGGTCATCCAGAATTCCATCATACAGGACAGCATCGTGGGAAACAATTCCGAGGTAAAATATATGATGCTGCGCTCTTCCATCATCGGCGACGGCGCAATATTGATAGGCAAGTCGAACTCGCTGAACATAGGCGATTCTTCTACAATAGAATTTTAAGGTGTGCACATGGCAAGAACATCCGTTGTGGCGGGCGGTGCGGGCTTCATAGGCTCACATCTCTGCGAATATCTCCTGCAAAAGGGAGAGCACGTGATCGCGATCGATAACCTGGGAAGCGGGGATAAGAGCAACATCAACGGCCTTGGCGGGAATGACAACTTTACTTTCATTAAGCACGACACGCGCAAGCCTTTGAAGATCGAAGGGCATGTGGACCACGTCTATAACCTTGCGTCCAGGGCTTCACCCGTAGATTTCTCCAGTCATCCGGTGGAGATCATGATGACTAACAGCCAGGGCACATATAATCTGATCAACATGGCCATCGAGCACGAAGCGAGCTTCCTCATGGCCTCCACATCGGAATCGTACGGCGACCCCGACGTGAGCCCGCAGCCGGAAACCTACTGGGGACACGTGAACCCTGTAGGGCCGAGAAGCTGCTACGACGAAAGTAAGCGATTCTCGGAGGCGCTGACCATGACTTTCATCAGGCACCACGGCCTTAACGGGCGTATCATCCGTATTTTTAACACGTATGGACCCCGCATGAGGCTGGACGACGGCCGGGTCGTGCCCAACTTCATGACGCAGGCGCTCACCGGAAAACCCCTGACCGTCTATGGCGATGGCTCTCAGACACGCAGCTTTTGCTATGTGACCGACCTGGTGCGCGGCATATACCTGATGATGCAGGCCGATACGAAGGGTGAAGTGGTCAACCTTGGCAACCCGAACGAGATGACCGTGCTGGAGTTCGCTAAAAAAATAAAAGCGCTCACAAAAAGCGCTTCCAGGATCGAGTTCAAGCCGCTCCCGGAGAACGATCCCCTACAGCGCCGGCCGGATATCACTAAGGCGAAAAAGCTCCTCGGATGGAAGCCTGAAATAGGCCTGGACGAAGGGCTGAAGCTTTCCGCGACGTATTTCAAGGATAAATTACAGACAATTACTAAGTGATCATGTACATTAGGACGAAAAGGGATACTTTATGATACTTGTCACAGGTAGCGGGCTGCTGGGCTCAGAAGTTATCAGCGTGCTGGGCCGTGAGTTCGAAGTGGTCGGCACGTACAACTCGAAACCTAAAGAGGGAGCCGTCCGCCTGGACATATCAGACCGTAGCGGCGTATTCGAAGCGGTCGGGAAAGCCATGCCGTCCGTCATCGTGCACACGGCCGCGCTGACGAATGTGGATTATTGCGAGGATCACCGCGACGAGGCGATGGCCATTAACGCGCTGGGTACCAAAAATGTGGCCGACGCGGCAAAAAAATTTAATGCAAATATGATATACGTCTCCACGGACTTCGTGTTCGACGGCAAGAGCGGCATGTATCGCGAAGACGACCCCGTGAACCCTATTTCTTATTATGCGTATTCAAAATTGCTTGGCGAATACTACGTTTTGGGCCTTGATAATTACGTGATAGCCCGCACAAGCGTCGTATACGGAAATGCCCGGCAGAACTTCGTCACCTGGGTCCGGGACTCGCTGAAGGCCGGCACGAGGATCAAAGTGGTCAATGACCAGTTCAATACCCCGACATTATCCGTAGACTGCGCCGAGGCGATCCTGGGATTGGTGAACAATAACGCACGGGGCATATACCATACGGCCGGCTCGGAACGCGTCAGCAGGTATGAATTTGCCCAGAAGATAGCCCGTTTTTACGGCCTCGATGAAAGCCTGATAGAGCCAGTCACCAGTGATTTTTTAAATCAAAAGGCCAGGCGGCCTGCGGATTCCTCGCTGGACACGACGAAGGTCGGTAAGTTCCACAAAATGTTGGACGTGCAGAAAGGCCTGGAAAAAATGGAAAATACCGGCTGTAAAAAATAAAACCCAATGGTACTTATTTACAATATGTGATATTCGTCCGCACAAAAAATAGCGTGCTCCGTGGCTGATGTTTTATGCGACTGTATAGAAACGGATACAGACTTCATATTGATCCGGAGAAAAATAACATTCATTTTTATATTTTCACTTGATGATAAAGGTTAAGTATAGAATACTCTTATTAGTAAAGCATAGCTGGTTTATATGGAATTATCGGTCATACTGCCCGTTTATAACGAGCGTAACAGGCTCGAAAACTGTGTACAACGGGTTGATTGTTATCTATCGCGGGAATATCCTTCTTATGAGATCATTATCATAGAGGATAACTCAAAGGACAATAGCTATGAGATCGCGAAAAAGATCGCCGATAATAATAAGAACATCGTTCTCTTGCATAATGACACAAGGCTGGGCCGGGGCTCCTCGCTGAATAAAGCTATTATAGCGAGTAGTGGCGATCTTGTGATCTATATGGACGTGGACCTGGCGACGGATATCAATTACATCAAACGCCTGGTAGACCCGTTAAAGCTCGGGGTATCTGTTACGACCGGCTCTCGCCTGATTACTGACTCAAGTGCAAAACGGCCCCTCAGCCGCGATATAGCCAGTAGATCGTACAATACTCTTGTGAGACTCTTATTTGGCTCAAAAGTCCATGACCACCAGTGCGGGTTCAAAGGCTTCATGAAGAAAGATATCGAGCCGCTCCTGGGCCAGGTCCAGGATAACCACTGGTTCTGGGATACGGAACTACTTATACTTTGTCAGAGATCGGGTATGAAAGTCGACGAGTTCCCTGTCAAATGGAACCATAACGGCGGCGACAAAAAGAACCCGTCGAAGGTAAAGGTCATCCACGACTCATTTTCTATGGGCTCATGTCTTATCAAGCTCAAAAGACGCCAGCTCATGGACAAAATGGGCACGGCGACATTCACCAAAGTCTCGGAAGACGGCAAGAAAAAATCGATTTGAACGTCAGGTTAAATTTTGTCACCTGGGACTCGATAAAGGCTGGCGCCAGGATCAAAGTGATCAACGACCAGTTCAATCCGTAAAGGATAATGCTATGCCCGGCGACAAAATGGTCATAGTGAACAGCGATAATATATCGAGGGACTTCTATGCAGGCCACCTCGGGATGGAAGATCGCATGGTCATTAATGCGAACTTGACGCTAGATCCGTATATAGTACGAGATAAGCGGTACTTCTCCTCTATCAGGTATCAGCCACGTCCCTGTATACGGATACCGTCTCACGTACTGTTTTATCCCATGAGAATTTTTTTAATTGTTCAAAGCCCTTTGATGTCATCTTTTTTCTCGCTCCTTCGTCGCCCACGATTTTTTCGATCGCATCGCTCATCGAGCCCGTATCATCAGGATCAAAATAGGCAGCCGCGTTTCCCCCTACTTCCGGCAGCGAACTTATGTTACTGATGATCGTCGGGCATCCGCACGCAAAAGCCTCCAATACCGGTATGCCGAACCCTTCATATTGTGAAGGGAACACAAATGCAGTAGCTCTCTTGTATAGCACGGTCAGCGTGCTGTCGTCCACAGTGTACTGGCGGACCCTGCGATCAACGCCGCATTCTTTCAAAAAGGTCGCTTCATCGGGCAGGAAAGCCCCACCTCCTACACAAACGACTCCCAGGAGCGGGTCCGCTCGTAATATCCCTAGAATAGACTCGATGAACCGGCGGAAATTTTTATACTTTTCACGCGTGCCTACGAAGAGTAAATATCTTTCCGGCAGGCCGCTAATTATGGCGTTACTTGGCCCTGACCCGCTCTCGTCTAGGGGATTTCCCAGGTAGATCACCTGGACTTTTCTTTCGTCCACATCGATGAATTTGAGTATGTCCTTTTTCGTGTTGTTAGATATGGCTATGACCCTGTCCGCTTTCTCCGCTAGCATTTTTTTCCTCGCCGCGGTCCCATCGTTTCGCTCAAAATGATCGGGGTATAGCTCGTGGATCATATCATATATGGTCAGGACGAACGGCTTTTCTCTAATATACTGTAAGAAATATGCATCGTAGTACGTGGGATGGAATACGTCGAAGTCACCTTTTCTAATTAATTCCTGACTATTCTGCTTATTAAAGTTCTCGATGCCCTTGTATTTTGTTTTAATGGCCATTTTGCTGATCAGGTTAATAGCAGGCCAGTCGGAAGACCCGTAATACTTCGTACGTATCTTACCGCTCGATTTGAGCTTCTTCGCATAGTGATTCATCGAGAACATGGCAGGCAGTTCAAAGCTGATGCCATTGCTGCCCAGGCGGCTCATCAGCTCAAAATAATACCTTGAGACGCCCCCATAGTTCTGATAAGAGAATGCCTGATAGTCATATAATATTTTCATAGACACCAAACGCGACATGTGCCCCTGGACTATGTCGGTTTATCTCGAAATGATCTTCTGTATCATGTGCTTCAACGCCGGCACGTTTGTAGTTGGCCTGAGCCAGTTTTTCGTCAGCAGCCAGTTTGCGTCGTTCAGCGTATAGAACTGGTTCTTTCTTCCATACAGGTCCCTGTTGATCTCAGCCTCTGGCCCTTCCCAGGAATTGTTCTTACCACTCGGGACGTGCCCGTAACTATGGTTCTGGTGGATGGCCATGACCACCCGGGTGGCGTCGACGACGGCAGAGCCTTTTCTCCTCGCCGCGAAGATCATCCAGTTATCGTAGCTCGGCCTGCCGATCGCGAACGGCGGCACGCTTCCCCAGAAGCCCTTCGGGAACACAAAGTAATCGATGGAACTGGCATTGACAAGCGTGCCCTTCTCGTGCGCCAGTGCACGGGCCTTGTCCTCCCAGCCTTCCCCGAAGTCCAGCGGCTCCGTTATGTCCACGTTCCATCGCCTGCCGACCATCATAAAACGGGGCTTCTTTTTACTGACCCGCTCTACCGCCTGCGTGAAGTCGCTCATTAAAATAATATCGGAGTTGACGAAACACAACAGGTCGTTCTTCGCCGCCTTCTCCGCCTGCTCAAACAGGTCGCTCAATAGCGGGGTCCCGTACGAGTTGCGCCCGATGTCCGGATAGTGCCTGATCCCGAACTCCTTCGCCACGTCCGCGGTACCCTCCTCGTCTCCAAAGAGGATCACGTCACAGGCTGGCCGTAAAAGTGTCCAGCTTTTAATCGCGTTTCTCTGAATGATGCCTATGTGCCCGCGGAACGGTTTAGGCATCGCGTAGATCGTTAACATCTTACCTCAGCCGGCCCCATCCTCAGGGCCGGATACTCGCAGGTCCCATGGACTTCACTCTGCGGCTGAAGAAGTATCATGGCATGCATATATAACTTTTATTGTTTTACAAATAATCGGACGTACCATCCGGCCCGTTTTTTATTAACACCAAAAGTTATAAGAGATAAGCAATTTGGATAATTCGATGAACTAAATGACCACTGTACGGACGATAGCTAAAAATACCATATTCCTTTTGGCCTCCCAGGCCATCAGCATATTGATACTCCTATTTTACACGTCCTTTACGCTCAGATACCTTCTGCCTGAAGGGTTTGGCTTGCTCAGCCTGGCGATCTCGGTCACGAACCTCTTCATATTCTTCACGGACCCCGGCCTGGGCACGCTCATGACCCGGGAGATCGCGCGTGATCGGTCACTGATCAGCAAATATCTGGGCAACCTGGCCGTGATACGTGTCGCTCTGTCGGTCCTGACTTTCGTTCTTATCGCCGTGTTCGCAAACCTCCGCGGCTACCCGCAGCAGACTATATATGTCGTGTACATCATGGCGGTCGCCACCGTCCTGTACGCTTTTAACGGCCTCTTCAATTCCGTATTCCAGGCGTACGAGAAGATGGAGTACCAGTCCATCGGTAACGTGCTGAATAGCGTTGTCATACTGGCCGGCTCCCTATACGCAGTACAGCAGCACTTAGGCGTAGTCGAGTTCGCCATGGTAACCTTGATAGCTGACCTGGTGCTCTTGATCTTCAGCTTCCTGGTCTGTACCTTGCTGTTCCCACTGCCGAAGCTGGAGTTCGACTGGGTTTTCTCGAAGGCCGCGTTGACGGAGGCGCTCCCCTTCGGCATCAGCGGCGTGTTCATGACTATCTATTACTCGGTCGATTCCGTCATACTTCAATCGATGCATGGCGATACTGTCCTTGGCTGGTATTCGGCCTCTTCCAGGCTTATACGCTACCTGGCGATCCTGCCGCAGATCATCAGCGTCACGATCTTTCCAGCTATGGCGAGGTTCCACCTGTCCTCGAAGGACTCGCTCATGCTCATCTCGGAAAAATATCTCAAATACATGCTGGTGCTCGGCATTCCCATGGGGGTCGGCACGACTATACTGGCTGATAAGATCATCTATACGTTTGCAGGGCCGGACTATACGGAATCCATCCCCGCGATGCAGATACTGATCTGGTCGATGGTCTTTGTGTTCGCCGGAGCTTCGTTAACGCGGCTATTCGAATCGGCCAACAAGCAGAGGCTGGTGACCAGGATCACCGGCGTCGGCATGGTGCTGAACGTGGCGCTCAATCTCACGCTGATACCACTCTTCAGCTATATCGGTTCCAGTATAGCCGTCGTTCTGACTGAGCTATCTATGCTGTCGCTTCTGGTCTACTCGATATACCGGCTTGGATACGAGCTTCCGGCGAGAAAGCTACTGGGCATCATCCTGAAAGTGATCGTTGCAAGCACCTTGATGGGGCTGGTCATATGGTACCTGCACGACTTGAACCTGTTCGTGATCGTGGCTATAGCCATCGTGATATATTCGGTCCTGATCATCGCTCTTAACGTGATCGATAAAGAAGACCTGGACCTGATGAGGTCGATCGTTAAAAAAGGCCAGGACTGATCCCGGCTCCACGCCTGAAAAATCATCGATAAAATAAGCCGCCTAAGGTCAAGCCAGTTCTTTATAAACGGATTCGATCTTTTTTGCGATAGTTTCTATATGATACTGTTCCAGTGCCCTATCCCTGCTCCGCCTGGCATAGTCCTTGCGTAACGAGGGGTCTAAAGCCAATCTTTTTATTTCCCGGAAGATCGAGAGAGGGTCGTTAGGCTGTATTAGTGTCGCGCTGTCGCCGACGACCTCCGGTATGGAACCGCTTAGCGTGGTGATCACGGGTATCCCCGACGCCATTGCTTCCACCAGCACCATACCAAACTGTTCCTGCCAGAAGGGCATGGGGATGCTGGGTAATATGAAAATATCCGCAGCATTGTACAGCTTTGGCATGAGCTTGTATGAGAAACCGCCGACCAATCTTACTTTCCCGTCGATCCCCAGCGTATGGATCATACGGACAATGTGATCCTTCTCAGGCCCGTTCCCCACGATCACGATCTTTACCATGTCGAGGCCCGGTTCGGCCGCCAGTAGCCTGGTGGCATAGAGCAGATCATAGATCCCTTTCTCCCTCGCGAGCCTTCCGATGAAAAGCACGACGATGTCGTCGTCCTTCACGTTGAACTTTTTACGGATATCCGGGTCAACATCCTCGGGCTTGAACCGGTCGGTATCGATCCCCACCGGGACGACTCTGATCAGCTCTTGGGGCACGCCCTCCACGATCAGTGCATTCTTCGCCCTATCGGTCACGGCGATAAAAATATCGGTACTATCCTTGATGTAGCTCACGATGCGGTCGTTAGCGGTCAGCCTTGAGCAGAGGCTCTTTGGCAGGAATGGCAGGTTATCCCAGCCCATGAACTGCCTCGTGGAATTAAAAGGGATATTTTCCCAGACTGTCAGGACGAGTTTTTTCTTATGCTCGTTACGGGCCCGGGCCGACTGGTAGGAATAGCCGTTAAACGTCTCGAGCGCGTGCAGGATATCCTTATCCCCAAGCTCTTTTTCCAGCCCGAGCAATTTATTATTCATGCCCCTATGCAGCGATAGGCCGTATATTAAGCCCTTGGCCGCAGATGGCAGGAACCTGTAGTACTCCTCCGTCGCATGGAGCCTCTTGATCGGAAAATTGATGCGGTCGAGCTCGAAAAAGTTCATGTACGACGCGTAGCCATAGAGCTCGAACCGGGATGCCAGGGGCGCATAGCTTTGCATCTCAAAGAGGTTCATCGTGCTTCCGCGTACTATGGCTATTTTTGACATGATCGCGCTCCTTTAAGCATCATACCCTATCCACGGACTTAATGATTTTGATGAACTGGCTCACCATGCTCCCGGTAGAAAAACGCTCGACAATCTTCGGCCTGACTGATAGGTCCGTCCTATCGGCGGATAAATAGCCCGATAGCGCTTCCTTGAATTCTCGGCTGTCGTTCGCCATGGAGCCGTATATGACCGTCTCCGGGTGTGAGCAATTATTGAACGATACAGCCGGCTTTCCCATGTATTGTGCCTCGATGACCGGCCTGTCCTGGCCCTCCCACCGGGAGCAGGTGGCATAGGCGGAGGCGCCCGCGTAATATGGCCAGATATCCTTCACATATCCCAGCATGTGGACATTACCGGTTTTCTTCGCCAGTGCATTTAGCCTGTCCCCGTAGTCCTTACTATCGGGCGTGCCGATGGTCACGAGATGGACATCGTCTCCCATTTCTTTCTTTACTTCCCCGAATATCCTGATAAGCTCATGGACACCTTTATAATGTCTGTGCTTTCCGACGAACAGGATGTATTTACCGAAGTGGTCGCCTATGGGCTCCACTTCCGCCCCCGAGAAATCGATGCCATATGGCAGCGTGCTCATTTTCCCCCGATACAGGTATTTCTTCCTGAACTCCCGGCCCAGGTAGTCGGATATGGGCAGTGCCATCGCCAGCTTTCGGGCTGACAGAAGCCTGCAGCTGTTCACGAGGGACCAGTTGTACAGGTCCGCCCAGCTCCCGATCAGTCGCGCCGGGATCACGCCCGGGTCATGGAGCAAGTGCGGTATCTTAGTCATGGCCGCCACGATATCCATCGGCGATATGTGCGTCGAAATGAAGTCAAACTTCTGGCCTTCGAGTTCCCGGGCAAGCTGCCGCATCTTGACTGGCCCCCTGACCGAGCGGTTTAGTATTTCCACGCCGGGTACGGTCATCTCGGAGCAGGCCGCCACGATCTTAACGTTATGCGATCTCGCCAGCTCTGCTGCGAACTCTGCCACGGAGACGTCGACACCGTTTCCTCTGGACAAAGAGTAAGTGGCCACACAAATATTCAGCGTTTCCAGGATTATACCCCCATGCCGATCGATTTCACAAACATAGCGTCACATTCCCTTAGTTGTTCCTTTTCTTCGACCCGACACGTAGAATTAGGTTAATATAGTTCTCCAGGACCTTCGGCATTTCAAACGACGATGCCCTGGCAAGGGCGCGGGCACAAAGACTCGAATAAAGTCTCTTGTCATGCTTAAGCATTGCGACCTTACCGGCCAGGTCTTCAATGTTCCCCTGTGGAAAGATCAGGCCACCGTCACCCGCCGTCTCCGGCATAGCCGCCACATCGGGCACTATGACCGGCTTTCCCGCCGCCATTGCCTCTATGATCGGCACGCAGAACCCTTCGTGCCTGCTCGCAGTAACCCAGGCGTCGCATGCAGCATAATAATCCGGCAATTCATCATCGTCCACACGGCCCGCGAAGATCACCCTATCCTCGATGCCACTATCTTTTACCAGCGTTCCCAGCTTTTCACGCTCGGGGCCGCCGCCGACCAACATCAGCCGTATGTTATCGCTCTTCAAGAATACCATCGTCCTGATCAGGTCGTCCACATGTTTCAGGCCCGCAAGCCTGCCCACGTACATGAGCAGAAAGCTATCGTCAATATTGTATCTCGCTCTCACCTTCGCCCCGGCGCCAGCGGCGAACCTATTCAAGTCCACGCCGATCGGCATCGCGACCAGCTTCGAGGCATCAATGCCTTCACTCTTTAATTCCTCGACCACAAAGCAGCTATCCGCCTGCACCAGGTCGCTGCGCCTCATCGAGCGAAGGTAGGCGGCCTTACGGATGCGAGTGAGCACCTTCTCCTTGAAGCTCGATAAAAACTCAGTCGGAGTAAGGCCATGGTACACCCATAACAGCTTCAACGCCGGATTATACTTTTTCGCCCTGTGCGCCGCCGGAAGCGCACCCACATCAGGCCCCACGAGCAGCAGTACATCGTATCCCGATAGCTCCTTCGCGAGTGCCGGTGTCCTTAAAAATACCTTTGCGTTCGATAATAAGCCATGCCCATTCTTGCCAGCCATGAAATGCACATCGACACCATCGATGGGCGGGCGCTCGTAGGCAAAAGTGTAAATGGATACCCGCCCGCCGCAGCGAGCCTTCAGCGCGCCTGCCGTGGCTGCGGTGAAGTTGCCCTGCGCGTCTTTATCCACAAGCCTGGTCGTGACGATCGCTATGTCCATGCTATCGCCCCGCGATCTCATCCAGGAGCTCTTTATATTCTCTTGCGATCACGAGCCAGTCGAACTTTTCGACAGCGCACTCGCGCGCCTGCCGACCCATCGCCTCCGCGGCTTTCGGGTCTCCGGCCAGCTTGATGATGGCGTCCGACAGCGCGATCGGATCCGCCGGCTTCACAAGTAACCCTGTGTTGTCTTCGTCCACCGTATCCGTCATGCCGCCCACTCTTGTGCAGATCGTCGGCTTGCCGCAAGCCATAGCCTCCAGCACGGCGATACCATAAGGCTCCACTACGCTGGGCTGCACATACAAGTCGGCGCTGCTGTATACGGGGGGCATCTCATAGTTCGGCACGGGCGTCTCGACGAAGCGTACCACATCGTTCAGTTTCATCGATGAGGCCAGCGCTTTGAAGTCGCCGGCCGCTGTGCCTCTGCCCATTATATATAGTACGGTGCCAGGACTGCTCTTTTTCACGGCCTCCATGGCCCTGATCAGGTATGCCAGGCCTTTATAGGGGTGCAGCCTGGCCACCGTCAATATCTTAAAATCGCCATCCTTCAGGGGCGTCTCTCCGGCCGTAGGCTTGAAGAGGGATGTATCGACGCCCACGTTGATGACCTTGATCCTGCCCTCCGGCACATGCAGATCTCTTTCAGCGAACTTTTTAGCAGCCGTGCAGTGTGCCGTATATGCGGTCGCCCCGCGCCTGACTATGCCATCCAGCGTCGCATCGAAGAGGTCAAGAATAATACGCTTCTTTCCTTCCGGAAAATACGTGCGCTCCGTAGAGAGCACAGTTGGCACTTTTTTCCCGTGCGCCGCCAGGTATGCCATGTGGCATATGGGCTGATAGTCCTCCTGCAGCAGGACCGCATCATACCCCCCGCGTTTGATCTCACTACCAATAGATGGCACGATGGGAATCTCGCCCACGTCAAGTAGCGTTTTCAGGTATTTTACGTTGAAATTCAGTGATTGCCTTATGTGCTCCTTGCCAGCCGCCATCTTTTCCCGGGGCGCTTTACCCGTCGAGGCAAGCACATCGACTTCTACGCCAAGGCGAGAGAGGCCGTCGGCAAGCCCGAACTCGTTACCACGAACGTATGGGGTAAAATAGGGGACAACGATGGCGATTTTCATGGTTTGACCCCGTACACGTCCAGGAGCATGTCAGCCACCTGGTCCCAGTCCAGCACACTCTTCGGCACTTCCTTGAACCTTGCGCTTTCGATCAGTTTCGCGAGAGTTTCTTCATTTACGGGAAGATCTACGCTCTTGCACGTGTCTCCATCCGCAAACTCTTCGAGCGCGGAGCCATTTGCGACGATGCAGGGGACGCCGGCGGTGAGAGCCTCGGCCACCGTAATGCCATAAGCCTCTGACGTGGAGAGCAAGACGAACACGTCTGCCGTCGCATACCATCGTAACAGGTCGCTGCGCGACTGCCCTTCTAATATGGCGATCTTGTCCTGCACGCCTGTGTCCTTCGCTTCCCGGAGCAGTGCTTCTTTATAGGGTCCCTTACCAATGACCAGTAATCGATGCCACGGTAAAAACTTCAGGGCACGAATCGCATATTGTACTCCTTTGTACTCCTCCAGCCTTCCGACATAGAGGATGATCTTCAAGCCCTTGGGCCATGGCTCGGCAAGCCCGAATTCTGCTTTGTTCACGCCGTTGGGCACTACCGATATCTTATCGCATGACCGGGGAAAATCTCTGCATACGAGGCGTTTCTCATACTCAGAGACACAGACCACGCGGTCCGCTTTTGCAAAGATACGGTTAGCGAGTATTTTATAGGGTTTTAGTAAAAGATCCCTGAGCCACGTGTGGCCGTGGCCATGATAATGAGGTGTAAAGATTAGCTTGCCTGTTTTTGCATACGAGGCAAATAGCGCGGGCACGGCATGATATCCATGCGCATGTATGATGTCAAAGCCATGGTCTTTTCTTAAATACGAATACATGGAGGGTGAAAGATAATAAGCGTCACCTGGCGCGAATGCGGGAAAACGCAGCACTTTTACACCGTCAAGCATCTCGCTCCGGGGAAGCTTACCGGACGGATCGGTGGTGATCACCGTGACATCATGGCCCCTGGCGACAAGCCGCTTGCTGACCTCGGCCACATGGGTCTCCACTCCGCCTATGTCCGGGCTATACCTCGGGCAGACTTGTGCTATCCTCATTCATATCACTTGATTAATGGCTATCCATCGCTCAAGCACCATAAATATATTTCGTCATGGTTAATAGCAGGCGGCTTATGCATGCTCGACGGGCGGCCTCAGGTTATCCGGTAAAAAAAATTACACTTTAGCCCCGATGTATACATGTAACAGTTGCTACGCATGTAATCTTCATAAAAGGGCTAGCATACTGACCGATGGTTATATATTTTTACCATTGATAAACTTACATTAATTAATAACGTTTTTTAGGGGCAAAGGCCCCTGGCTTTAAGGGAGGTTTAATTATGACAGAGTTCAGTCTTTTAAAACGGTCGCTCGCCGAGATGATCGGTACGGCAGTACTGGTTTTCGTCGGCACGGGGATTGTGGTCACGGCGCTATTGCTGATCCAGGGGTCTGCTCCGTTGCCGGGCAACGCGTACAACCTGGGCATAGATATCCCGACATGGTTCGTACTGAGCCTCGCGTTCGGTATCCCGATCATGGTCATGGTCTACGTATTCGGCCATATCTCGGGGACGAATATCAACCCTGCGATCAGTATCGCGCTGTGGGCCACGAAAAACCTGCCTACAAAGGACATGATCGCCTACATCATAGCACAGTTGATCGGGGCGGCCATAGGCTCCCTGGCTGTCGTCGCGGTCTGGGGCACGAGATCAGTGGACGTAGGTTTGGGCGCAACGACCATGTTTCCCGGGGTGAGCTACGGACAGGCTATCCTTAGCGAAACGATATGCACCTTCCTTCTCATGATCGCCGTCATGGCCACTGCCCTCGACAAGAGGACGCCGCAGGGCTGGGCCGGGCTGGTCATCGGCGCCGCCGCGACGATAGCTCTGGTCGTCGAAGGGAATGTTACAGGCGGCTCGCTGAACCCGGCGCGTACGTTCGGACCTTATCTTGTGGACGTACTAATGGGAGGGGCGAATAACTGGTCACAATTCCCTATTTACGTCATAGGACCGGTCCTGGGCGCACTCATCGCCGCGTTCCTGTATAACTATATAGCGGGCATGAATACCGAAAAATCCGGGCCGGTTAAAAAGACTTAGGCCGGCTTTAGATACCCGGGGTGCCGTCTACAGCCTCCGGGACTTTTTCTTTTAGCACATGGCAGCCTATTATAGCGAGATCATAACCGTGATGTCTTAGCTTAGACTTTAGGTCATGAAGAACGAGTGTTTTATATAGCGGGAGGTAGGATAGTCGGCTTGACAGTGGTGCGGATGAGCGGAAAGACCAGGGTATGTGTCGTGGGCCCCTCGAAAAAGTTCTTGAGCGGCATAAGCTATTATAACATACGGCTGGCGAACAGCCTTTCAGGTTCGTTCGACGTCTCCGTGGTCTGCTTCAGGAACCTCCTCCCTAAAATGCTGTTCCCGGGCAACAAGCATGTGGGGAAAGACCTGGCTGACCTGGATTATAAAGCCAGCATTCCAGTATATAACGGTATGGATTATAATAACCCGCTGACCTGGTACCGTGCCTACAAGTTCTTAAAAAGGGAAAAGCCCGATGTCATTCTTTTACAATGGTGGACGTCTTCAGTGGCGCACATGCACCTTCTGATCAGTCTCATTAATTCGCTATCCATCAAGGCTAAAGTGGTCGTCGAGTTTCACGAGGTCGTGGACCCGTTCGAGGAATCCGTGCTTCCGATAAGGATTTATTCGCGCATCATGGGAAGATCGCTGGTCATGCGTGCAGATATGTACGTGACGCACTCCGAGTCTGATAAAAAGCTCATCTCAGAGAAATACCATATCCCCGCAGAACGCATCCAGGTCGTACCAATGGGCCTTTTTGACCACTACAAGGCAGGGCCGGGAAAGAGCGATGCCCGACATAAGCTGGGCATAGGTGACGATTACACGATATTATCATTCGGGCTTATACGCCCGTATAAGGGGAACACATACCTGATCAAGGCATTCGGCGAGCTGCCCGATGAAGTGGCCGCGAAGTGCCGGCTGATGATCGTGGGCGAGATCTGGGAAGACAGGCAGGCCGTCGAGAGCGCCATCGCAGGCTGCAGGCATAAAGACCATATCACGCTTGTCGACCGCTATGTCTCTGATGAGGAAGCGCAGCTGTATTTCGCGTCGTCCGACGTGGTCGTGCTGCCCTACCTGAGGGCTTCCCAGAGCGCCGTCGCACATACGGCTATGGCGTTCAGGAAGCCGATCATCGTTTCCCGCGTAGGCGGACTGCAGGAGTCCATGGCGGACTATGCAGGAACGTACTTCATACCGCCCGCAGACACGGAGGCGATCAAGAACGCTATCATGCGATTATACAGCGAGCGCCCCGGAGAGTTTGATCCGCCGAAGAGAGGGTGGGATGTGATCGAGCAAAAATACAGTGCCGTAATATCTTTATTAAAAGCGAAAGATAACTGATTGGCGGGGCAGTCATCGTATGGCATGATATTTATAATTATGGACGAAAGGTATATGTAAAATGGTGCTTATTCACCAATAACTCGATAATATCGAGGTGAGTCGATGGCGAGATCAGGAAAGGGCAAGAAAAAAGGTATAAAAGATCCGGCTAAGACGCAAGCTACAGCCGATAAAGAAAAGCAGGCTGTGAAAGCACAGCCAGTGATCGTAGATGAAAAGATAAACGGGAACGAAGCTAAAAATAAAGCACAACCTGTTGCAAATTCGGCGATCAGCGAGCCAGCCGTCCAGGCAGAGCCTGTGAAGAATGCCAGCATTGCCGACCGGATCATTAATTTCGCCAGGTCCGGCATCTCGATCTATACGATCATCGTCACGATTTTAATGGGCTTTATGCTTTATTTACGTGCGGTGCCGACTCATGATGCGGTTTTCACGAACTGGCCCTGGATCGATGGCACCAATTACGTCAACGTAGCCTCAGACGATGGTGTTTTCCACATGAGGCTGCTCTTTAACACCATCGCTCACTTCCCCACCAGGATCATGTATGATCCCTTCACTCATTTCCCATTCGGCAGTCCCGTACACTTCGGACCGCTCTTCGAGCTAATCCCGGCAACGGTTGCCATCATACTTGGCCTTGGCCACCCCAGCACGATGCTTGTCGAGACCGTGGCGGCTTACTTCCCTACTGTCCTCGGTGCATTATGTATCATCCCGACTTACTATATTGGCAAAAAGCTGTTCGGCAGGGGCGCCGGCCTGCTGGCGGCGCTGACGCTTGCCTTCCTTCCGGGCACTTTCTTCTGGAGAGGCATACTGGGAGAGACCGATCATCACGTAGCCGAAGTGTTCTTCATGGCCTGCACGGTCGCCTGTATGGTCTATGCGCTGTACGAGGCTAAAAAGTCGAACATGACCCTCGAACAGATCAAGAATAAAGATTTCAAGTCCGTCAAACTCCCGCTGATCTACGGCGCTCTCGCCGGCCTGTTTTTCGCGGGATATCTGCTAAGCTGGATAGGCGCGTTGATACTCGGCCTTATCTTCATCATATACTTCACGATCCAGGCTATCATCGACCACATGCAGGGTAAATCGCTTGATTATCTATTGATCATAGTGGCGCTTGTGTTCGGCATACCGGCACTGCTGGTGTTGCCGTTTTCGCTTCAGAATCTGAGTTTCGAGCTGGCAGCTTATTCGATCACGCAGCCTGTCGTCCTTGTGTTAGGTATCATTGGCGTCGGGATCATTTGCTGGCTATCGCGCGTCCTAAACAAAAACAAGACCGAGAAGATATTCTTCCCTATCACACTTGTGGGCGTGGCCATTATCGGCGCACTGCTGGTTTACCTGATCGCTCCGTCGCTATTCGCAAGTGTCGCATGGGGATTGAACGTATTCCACCCGTCCGGCGGCGAACTGACCGTCGGAGAAGTATTACCGACATATTATGATCAGTCAACTGGAACGATCTCCGCGGCGCCATTGTGGAATAGCTTTTACTTCACTAGCCCCGTGTTCGGCTTTATCGCGACTCCGACCTGGATACCGTTTTTATCCGACATGTTCCCGCAAATACCGATCATATTGACATTTACGGGCATAGCCTTGATATTACTGCTCTATCGTGTGATCACTCGTACCAGGGCGGCTGAGCTGCTGTTCCTCGTGTGGAACATAATTATGCTTGTGGCGCTCATTTCGCAGAACCGTTTCGAGTACTATTTTGCGGTGAACGCGTCACTGCTGATGGGCTACCTGGCGTACGAAGCGCTCCATGCCCTCGACTTCGATAAGCTCAGGCAAAATTTCTACAAGAAAGTCAAGAGCTTCGATGACTTCTCAAAATTCCTCAACAAGAATCTAGGCGGATGCATCTCGGTTGCACTGGTCGTTTTAATCTTTCTCGTTCTGGCAGTGTACCCGGGGCTGCCAATGAGCCACAATAGCCAGATGGTCGGGGACGGCGGGGTATTATTCCAGACCGCGAACTCAGGCGGGCTGGGCATGCCCTATGAGTGGTTCGAGTCACTGAGCTGGATGAAGGCTCATACGCCGGACCCGCAGGGCAGCCCGATACAATCGAACTTCGACTATTTGAACGGCACCTATACGATGCCGGCGAATGGGGCCGAGTATAATTATCCTTCGAGTGCTTATGGTGTCATGAGCTGGTGGGATTATGGCCATCAGATCGAGTATATCGGGCAGAGGATCCCCAACGCTAACCCGTTCCAGGCTGGCATTATAGAGATGAACAACACGGCAGGCCCGTCGTACTTCTTCACCTCTCAGACAGAGCAGGCAGCGTACGATAACCTGAACAAGCTGAACTCACGATACATCGTCATAGACAACCAGATGGCAACGGGCAAGTTCTATGCGATCACGGCCTGGATCAACGATACCAGCGGCTGGATGGATGCCGGTACTGTGAACCTGGGAGGCACCCAGGGGACCGTTAACCTCGGCTTTGACTCGGGCAAGTTCCTCAACTCGACCATGTATAAGCTGTACTATGGCGACGCAGATGGCATGAGTCACTTCAGGCTGGTCCATGACTCCGCCGGCGACTACACGATCACTTGCGGTTATGTCAACTTGAATACCCAGTATATGACAAAGGATCTGACCAGGACCGTATCAGATTACACGAATGCATCGGCCTTGTATGAGCAGGCAAAGACACCGGTGTGGGTAAACAAAGGCGTAGAGCTCGTCTGGGATGCCAGGCCGCCAGAGAAGTTCGTGAAGGTGTTCGAAAAGGTCAAGGGCGCAACGATCACGGGCAGCGCGCCCGAGGGTACGCAGGTAAACGCAAGCGTGACGCTAGAGTCCAATGACAGGCAGTTCACGTACACGAACAGCGCGATAGCACAAAATGGCACATATTCGATCACCGTGCCATACCCGACGGAAGCGATGAACGGTACAGGCTACAGCTATGACGTCACGCCCATTTCGAAGTATACGATCAGCTTCGGCAACACGACCAGGACAGTGGACGTACCGGAGAGCGCCGTCATGAACGGCAATACCGTACAGGTATCGTAATGAATGACGATGTGTGCATCCTGATCCCCACGCTGAACGAGGGGAAAACCATAAAGAGCCTCGTGGAGAGGTTCAAAAAACTTGGCTTCGAGGATGTGCTCGTCATAGACGGGCACAGCTCGGACAACACGGCCAGCCAGGCAGAGGCCGCCGGAGCGCGTGTCGTCATACAGCAGGGTAAGGGTAAAGGCACGGCAATTCAGCAGGCTTTCAACCTCATCGATAAGGAGATCACCGTCATGATCGACGGCGACGGCACTTATCTGCCGGAAGAGGTGGACAGGCTCATCGAGCCCATCCGATCAGGCAAAGCTGACCAGGTGATGGGCAACCGGTTCGCGAACTACGAGAAAGGCGCCTTTACCAGGCTCAACATGTTCGGCAATAGGCTATTGAATGTCGCGTTCAACATCGGCTATAAGGTCAACCTGGATGATATCTTAACCGGATATCGCTCTTTTAATAAGAAAACCCTTAAGATGGTGGACTTGAACCAGGCAGGCTTCGGCATCGAGGCCGAGATGACGGTGGAATGCATCAAGAAGGACCTGCGCATCATCGAGGTCCCCATCGCCTATCGGGCCAGAGCCGCCGGAGCGCCCACAAAGCTGAACCCGCTTGAGGACGGCTTCAAGATCGCCTACACGATCTACAAACTGGGCAAGACATACAACCCGATGCTCTACTTCAGCCTGCTGGGCGCAGCGTTCGTGACCGCGGGGCTGATCGTAGGCATTTATGTCACGATCGACTGGTTCAAGGCGATCAACCATTATCCGCTGACGATCCTGACGGCGCTGCTGATCATCACGGGCATACAGATATTCATTTTTGGATTCCTGAGCGATATGATCGTCCAGGTGCAGCGCGAAACTTTACGAGAGCTGCGAAAACATTGAGTGCGAACGATTAGCCACATTTTTTATGTGGCATCTGATTTTTTAAGCTTCGACACGAAATACTATGATCGATATCCATAAGCATATAATAATATATCGCATAATTATATTATATCCGCAAATGAATACGCTTCATTTGACGAATTATCGATAGGAGAGATATCATGCCCGAGTTTTCAACCCCATTCGCAGGTGTTGCCTATAGTAGAAAGTTGACGAAAGATGAATTGATCCGGTCCGTACGTTATAACATCGCGGCGGAATACGAGGCTGCGCAGCTATACCTGCAATTGAGCGATTCGATCGATGATAAGGTGGCGAAAGCTGTCCTCGATGATGTCGCCGAAGAGGAACTTGTGCATGTGGGCGAATTTTTACGCCTGCTCAAATATCTTGCTCCTGAAGAGGAGAGATCCTACCAGCAAGGCTACAAAGAAGTCGAGGATATGATCAAGAAAGTGAATGGAAAATAAAATTAACTCAAATTTTTCATGATATTTCCCTGTTATTATTATATGCCATCGCGAGTCAATTCTCATCGCAAAATCCCATTATCGCCACGCTGTAGCCATAATGAAAAACTATATAGCGAATCAAAAACTTATCAAGAACAGAATATGCATGACTGCTGTTTATCGAATAGCCGTTCTAATCAATGGCAGTGCTTATTCATGGCAAATGACGGGCCAGAGACCGCCATTCTACTAATACCAGCGTGATAAGGATGTCAGTTTCAAGCAAAACGTTTACGGTTGCGCTATTATTCATAGCGATCCTCGCGGTCATCGTGTATATGCCCATGTCTGTAGCCGCTAAGGCTGAAAATACGACTGATAATAACACAACGACAGCTACGCCGACGCTGACCGTTACACCAAGCCCGACTGCCAGCCCGTCCGCTAGCTCGACGCCAACTCCGATAACAGGGCCCCTTTTCTCAAACGCTTATTGGAATAACGACCATGTTACCGTCACCGTGACAAATAACCGGGCGGAGCAGATCCAGGTCACCGCGTATCTCGGAAGCACATCAAATAATACGATATACCTTGTAAAACCAGGTGTTACACAGACGCTCGATACCCCCGCTGTCAATGCCGCAAACGGCCAGATCCTGCAGTTTGGCTTTATCGCTGCCTACACGAACGGTACTGAGCTGACCTCGGACTCGCTACAGGGCCCTGTCACCGTGATCAGGGGCGCTACACCTACGCCGGTGCCGCAAGAAACCGTGATCCTGAGCGGCACGATCATTGACTCGGCAAACCAGACGCCAATCGCCGGCGCTGAAGTCATTTTCATCTCTACGACCTATGCCAAACAATACCCGCCAGTGGTCACTGGCTCCGACGGTACTTTTACGACGCCGAAAATGTACCCGGACAGTTACCAGATCACCATAAAGGCCGACGGCTACAAGACCGGCTTCGGCACCACGCCGATGGTCGAGGGCACGAAGATCATTAACCCGATCGCCATAGACCACTTAGAGACGCCATCGCAGACGCCAACAACGGCCCCGACAGCCCTTCCGACGCCCTCGCCTACCCAATCGATCGTAAGCTCGTGGATGTCAGTATTATCCAGCCCGCAGGTCTGCCTGGGCACGCTTTCGGCCCTTGTTGCTGTCATAGCCGGTTCCATAGGTATTTATGAATGGTTAGCCCGGCAGCGTAATGCCCGCCTTAAAAAGGAAAAGGAAGTCTCGGATAAGGAAACGGCTGAAAAGGAAGCTGCCGATATGAAAAAGGCTAGCGAAAGTCAGCTTGCAGAAAAGCCGGCCGAAGATATGGACAAGCCGTTCGAGGGCGACAAGAAATAAGCCCTCGCTGTTCTTTTTTCATTTATTTTATTATCTTTAAAGTCATAATTGGGCTCTATACATGCCTTTCGCAGATATTTTTGTTCGATGGCCGTTAGCCGGAGAATTCTACGGGAGGAACCCAAAGGTTAAAATATCTTTAACATCGATTACATTCTGGAATCATCATGTTTAGAAGGAATCTTTTTATTTGGTGATGTCAGGTTCCTTGACACCACGTTGCGAGACGGCGAACAGACCCCTGGCGTAAGCCTGGAGCCCGAGAAAAAAGTATGGATCGCTAAAAATTTAGACTTGCTGGGCGTCGACGTAATCGAGGCCGGATCGGCCATAACGTCCGAAGGCGAGCGTGCGGGGATCAAGGCGGTCGTCAAAGAGGGGCTGCGAGCCGAGATATGCAGTTTTGCCAGATGCGTGAAAAGTGATATCGACTATGCCCTAGAATGCGACGTAGACTCCGTGCACCTCGTAGTCCCGGTCTCCGACCTTCACATTAAGGAAAAGCTGAAGAAGGACCGCGAGACCGTCAGGGACATGGCCGTTAAGATGGTCGAGTACGCAAAAAAGCACGGACTGATCGTAGAATTATCAGGCGAGGACGCCTCACGGGCCGACCTGGATTATTTGATCAGCGTCTATAATGCAGGCGTCGAAGCCGGCGCTGAAAGGCTGTGTTTCTGCGATACGGTCGGCGTGCTCAAGCCCGAGCAGACATACGAAATTTTCAGGCGCATGGCCGATGAGGTAAAAGCGCCCATCAGTATCCACTGCCATGACGACTTCGGCCTGGCGACCGCGAACACGATCGCGGCACTGAGCGCAGGCGCGGCGCAGGCGCATGTGACCATCAACGGTGTCGGTGAGCGAGCGGGCAACACGGCACTCGAAGAAGTAGTGGTCGTACTGAAAGCTTTGTATGGCGTGAACACGCGCATACAGCTCGAGAGCCTGTATCCTACGTCTAAACTGGTAAGCCGTCTCATGGGCATACCGGTGGCGCCCAATAAATCGCTGGTAGGCGATAATGCGTTCCGCCACGAGTCGGGCATCCATACGCATGGGCTGATCGCCAATACGATGACCTATGAGCCCATTACTCCCGAGACGATCGGCCGCAAGCGACAGATCGTTCTCGGGAAGCACACGGGCAGGGCAGGCGTGGAGATGGCACTCAGGGAATTCGGCCTGAGCCCCACCGTCGAGCAGCTCGAGCAGATCACGGAGCAGATCAAAGTGCTGGGCGACAAGGGCAAGCATGTCACGGACGCCGACCTCATGTCCATCGCGGACAGTGTACTGGGCATAAAGACGGAAGCGAGAATTAAGCTTATCGACTGCACGGTCATGGCGGGCAATCGCGCGACGCCGACCTCCTCCGTAAAGGTCACCATCGACGGTCGCGAGGTCATCGAGTCCGGCGTGGGCGTGGGCCCCGTGGACGCGGCACTGAACGCGCTGCGCAAGGCCATCATGGGCGTTGCCGACATCAAGCTGGACGACTATCGCGTAGAAGCGATCACCGGTGGTACGGATGCGCTGGTCGACGTCTGGGTGAAGATGTCCCGCGAAGGCCAGGTCATCAGCGCCAGGGGCGCGGGGCCTGATATTATCATGGCATCAGTCCAGGCATTCGTCGAGGGGATGAACCGTTTGATACAGGAAAAGAACGGTGTCTCGGCAAAAACGGCGCCGCATAAGCCTTCAAGCCCCGGCATCCCGGTGGATAAGTAAAAGGTACCGGGTCTATTATGAACAATAATGATAAACTATTAATAGGTACAATTTGTTACCATTCAGGCACAGTAAACCACGAACAGGAGGTCAGCAAGTGAGTGCAGGTGCATCCAAGAAAATTCCCGGCGCGCGATCTTTGATCAAGTCCCTGGAATGCGAGGGCGTCGAAACTATTTTCGGCTACCCTGGCGGCCAGATATTGCCGGTGTATGACGAGCTGTACGATTCCAGCATCCGTCACATACTGGTGAGGCACGAGCAAGCGGCAGCACACGCCGCAGACGGCTTTGCGAGGGCTACGGGGCGCGTAGGCGTATGCCTGGCGACCAGCGGGCCCGGGGCTACGAACTTAGTAACGGGCATCGCAACCGCTTACATGGACTCCATTCCGATGGTAGCCATCACAGGACAGGTACCGACAGCACTGATCGGCAATGACGCCTTTCAGGAAGCGGACATCACAGGCATCACCATCCCCATCACGAAGCAGAATTACCTGATCAAGGACGTGAAAGACCTGCCCCGTACCATAAAAGAGGCGTTCTTCATCGCATCCACGGGCAGACAGGGACCGGTACTGGTGGACATCCCCAAGGACGTGCAGTCTAACCTCGTCGAATTCTCCTACCCGGACAAGATCGAGCTGCGGAGCTACAAGCCAACTTACTCAGGGCATCCCTTACAGATCAAAAAGGCATGCGATCTGATAGAAAAAGCCGAGCGCCCTGTATTATACATCGGCGGAGGCGCGATCGCGGCCGGGGCATCGGAAGAAGTCAGGCAGCTGGCCGAGATGATCATGGCGCCGGTGACGACCACGCTCATGGGCAAGGGAGCGTTCCCTGAGAACCATCCACTCTCGCTGGGCATGCTTGGCATGCACGGTACGCGCTACGCGAACTATGCGATCATTGACTCGGATCTGATCATAGCGGTCGGCGCCAGGTTCGACGACCGCGTCACGGGCAAGATCGACAGCTTCGCCCCGAACGCGAAGGTCATCCACATCGACGTGGATCCTGCGGAATTGGGCAAGAACGTCCGCGTTGACGTGCCCATCGTGGGCGATGCGAAGATGACCCTTAAAAAGATCATCACCACGCTCAAGGTAAAGCTCCCGAAGACGGCGGAGTGGAACCAGAAGATAGATGCCTGGAAGAAGGAGTACCCGCTCGAGTACGACCAGGAGTGCAGCGAACTGAAGCCACAGTGCATCATCCAGCAATTAAATTCGCTGGTAAAAGACGGTATTTTCGTGACAGAGGTCGGACAGCACCAGATGTGGGCGGCACATTACCTTCAGACCCTGCAGCCTCGCACGTTCATCACGTCCGGCGGCCTGGGCACCATGGGCTATGGCTTCCCGGCGGCCATCGGCGCCAAGGTCGGCTGCCCTGACAAGAGTGTCTGGGACATCGCCGGAGATGGCAGTATCCAGATGAACATCCAGGAGCTGGCGACCGCGATGGAGAATGACATCCCGGTCAAGGTGGCCATCCTGAACAACATGTACCTGGGCATGGTCAGGCAGTGGCAGGAATTGTTCTACAATAAGCGCTACTCGTACACGAACATGAAGGGCCAGCCGGACTTCGTCAAGGTGGCAGAGGCCTACGGTGCAGACGGTATCCTGGTCGAGCGCACCGCAGACGTCAAGGACGCCATCATAAGCGCGCAAAAGAGTGATAAGCCGGTGTTCATCGACTTCAGGACCGCCCGGGAAGAAAACGTATTCCCGATGGTCCCTGCGGGCGCGGCCATTAACGAGTTCGTGAACCACAGGAGGATGAAGTAATGTCGAACGGAAACGGCATTGAACAGCCTCACACGCTCTCCGTGCTCGTGGCTAACAAGCCCGGCGTGCTCACGCACGTCTCTAGTTTGTTCAGCCGCCGCGGCTATAACATCGACAGCCTTACGGTCGGCGTGACAGAGAACCCGGACATTTCCAGGATGACGATCGTGGCGCACGGCGATGAGCATGTCATCGAACAGGTCACCAAGCAATTAAACAAGCTGATAGACGTCATCAAGGTGGTCGAGATCGCCCCCAATGAGTCGGTAGACCGTGAGCTGGCACTTATCAAGGTATCGGCGGACTCGGGCAACAGGTCCGAGATCATCCAGATCGTCGACATTTTCCGGGCCAAGATCATCGACGTGAGCGCCAAAAGCGTGGTCATCGAAATTACCGGCGGAACGGATAAGATCGACGCGCTCGAAGAATTAATGCGGCCGTTCGGCATCAAGGAAATGATCCGGACGGGCAAGGTAGCGCTCATTCGGGGCGGCAGGCTCACGCAGTTCGATAAGTAAGGCAGGCCTCCTCGCTCGAGGCCTTTTTTTGTTTTATCGGCGATTCATTTACATCGGAAATATTCAGCATCTTTCACTTGGCCGATCGTAAAAAATATTCCAGGCATTTTCTATGATATGTCAGTCGCCGTCTGACGAATTATTCATTATAAACATAATAATTTGTTTTTGGCCTGGAAATAAATAATTAGAGGGATTTTACCGAAAAGGACACGTATTATGATTTATAGTGATATGCCGTATAGAGACCCGTATTTCTCTTTTATATTTCGAATGAAGCATTCTTCGTCAGGCTTTTTGCCGGTGACCTTTTCGAGCAATTCCGGGCCAGTATAGCGCTTTCCGTGCCGATGCACGTTCTTACGTAGCCAGCCCAGCATCACGCTAAGGTCGCCTCCCGTAATATTATCCTCCAACCCGGGTACCTGCCGCTTTGCCGCTTCCCAGAGCTGTGCTGCATAGAGGTTGCCCATCGCATAGGACGGGAAATACCCAAACCCGCCGCCCGTCCAGTGGACATCCTGGAGACAACCGTGCGCATCGTCTGGTACTTCACGACCGATATATTTCTCGAACCGCTCGTTCCAGAACTCGGGGATATCGCTTGCCTTCAGATCACTATTAAAGATGGCAGCCTCGACTTCAAAGCGCAATACAATATGCATGTTGTATGTTAACTCATCGGCATCAAGGCGGATGTATGACCGGCTTACTCGGTTGATCTCCCTATACCATGCACTGAGTGGCACTTTCATGAAACTCGGGAACGTCTTCTGAAGTTTAGGATAATAATAAGTCCAGAATGGAAGGCTCCGGCCTACCAGGTTTTCCCATAGTCGTGATTGCGACTCGTGAACGCTATAGGATATGGCTTCCGCCAGCTGCGTGCCGAAATACTTCTCCCGGAAGCCCTGCTCATAGAGCGCATGGCCTATTTCATGTATACCAGGGAAGATCGCAAGGCATGGATTGTCCTCCCGATATCGGAACGTGATGCGCACATCCCTGCATGTCCCGCCCGTATAGGGATGCGCTGAGGTGTCTATACGCCCGCAGTTCAGGTCATATCCCATGCCTGTGGCGAGGAGTGAAATGAACTTACGCTGGTCCTCAAGTGGATATTTACCGACGGGTATTATGCTTTCCGGCGCCGGCTCATCGAGTACTTTTTTCGATATTGGTACGAGCTTCGATGTAAGGCGCTTAAAAAGCGCTCCGGTATCGCGAGTATTCATGCCTGGCTCATATTCCTCCAGGAGCGCATCATAGGGCTTATCATCATAGCCGATATGCTCTGCCGCTTTCATCTTCAGCCCGATCATCTTGCTAAGCAAAGGCTCGAACTTTTTGAAATTGTTATGCTTGCGAGCCTCTTCCCATGCCTCGTATGCCAGCGAACTGGTCTTCATGATCTCCCTGACCAGAGGCTCCGGGACGCTCGACTCCCGCTTCCACTTCCGCTCTACCTCACGTAAAATTACTGTCCCATCCGGCGAAAGTTTCTGGTTTTTCAGCATTCGGATGAGCTCACCCATACGATCAGAGGTCAGCCGCTCATGTATTATGCCCGCTATAACTGCATTCTGCTGACCGCGCATACGGAATGCGCCAGCTGGCATGTAGGTCTGCTGGTCCCAGTAAAGGATCGTAGCGACCTGCTCCAGAGCGTTAATATCCCTGACCCTTGTTAACAATTCCCTGTAGTCGCTACTGGTCGGCATAATAATATTCCATGTGATATTAGATTATATAAATAAATTATGAATACAGATAGGATATTAGGCATATTCGTATATTCGCTACGGCGCGTTTGACATATCGATGACCTACTCGCTGGACGAGCGTATGGGTCAGTTAGGCGTTAAGAAAATGGTGTATATGGGAAAGATGGCGCTCTTACGTGGCAGCAGGCTCAAGCAGTACGATACACAATAAGATCATCATTTTTCCATTTTTAATATTATTTTAGTATCAACACTTCTATAAGCCCCTGGATAGTAACGTTTTTATTCTGTTGCTGGCATACACATTTATTGAAATTTTCATTTGTTAAGTTTCATACGCGCAATATAAAATAGCACAGTGGAGTTGGGGGGAAGTGTGGGATACCACTGGTAAGGTTGAAGGGCAATACAAATGCTCGTGTAAGCGGAGCGTGGCAGCGATAAGCTTGCCCTATGGAGCTACGCCGAAGATCAAGCCCGGCTACCGTATAGGCGGCCAGTATGAGGTTTACCGCATACTGGGAGGCGAGGGCAAAAGCGGCATGGGCGTCGTCTATGTCTGCTATGACCATGAGGCCAGGGAGGTCTGTGCGCTCAAGACTTTTCAGGATAAGTATCTCGACTCCGGTGCGGTCAAGGACGGATTCAAGCGTGAGGCGCTGGCGTGGGTGCAGCTTGACTGGCATCCGTACATCGTGCGCGCCATAGGCGTGAAAGAGCTGGACTACAGGCTTTTTATCGTGCTCGAGTATGTGGCTCCGGATGAGTCCGGAAGGAACACGCTTACACAATACTTGAAAACGCCCATTGCGCTGTCACAGGCACTGGAATGGTCTATAGAGTGCTGTCTCGGCATGGAATATGCGGCTTCAAAGGGCGTAACGCCGCATCGGGACATAAAGCCCGATAACCTGATGATCGCCAGGGACGGCACACTGAAGATCACCGATTTTGGCCTGGCCAGGCTCTGGGATGGCACTGCCATAGAAAAACTCCTCGCGATCGAGAGCAGGCATGATGCCAGTTTCTTGCATTCTATACACAATCAATCCGTCGTGGGCACGACGCCCTATGCGGCGCCGGAACAATTCGAAGGACAGAGCGACATCCGCAGCGACATATACAGCTTTGGCGTCGTCCTGTTCCAGATGGCCGGTAAGGGCAAGCTTCCCTTCGATTGTAATAGCTCGGAAGAATATCATGAGGCACATAAGAGCAAGCCTGTGCCTAAATTGCACTCACGGCTTTATCCTATGATCAGCAGGTGCATGCAGAAAAAACCTGCCGACAGGTATGCAAATTTCGGAGAGCTGAGGCGTGATCTCGAAAAACTCTACCGGTCGCTGACACGTGCCGAGCCGCCGTCGCCGCCTACGAAACTCGAAATGGGGGCCTGGGAATATAACAATAAAGGCCTGTCACTCTATAACGTCGGCCTGGTGGACGATGCGATACGCGAGTACCGTAAAGCACTGCGGCTGAAGCCGGACCTGGCGATCGTTCACAACAACCTAGGGATCGCGCTGAGCGATAAGGGCATCAACGAAGGCGCTATGCATGAATATAAGGAGGCTCTACGTCTTGACCCGTCCCTGGCGATCGCCCACAATAACCTCGGCACAGCGCTCAAGGCTTCCGGGGCCATGGACGAGGCCATCTTCGAATATCACGAGGCGTTGCGGCTAAACCCGTCATATGCTGAAGCGTATAATAACCTGGGCCTCGCCCGCATCGCCACAGGGGATCTGGAAGGCGCCATGAGCGAGTACTCCGAAGCCATGAGGCTCAGGCCGGATTTTGCCGAGGCGCATAATAACTTCGGCATATTACTCGCCCACAAAGGGTTATGGGATGACGCAATAACCGAGTACATGGCAGCGGTCCGCCTGAAGCCCGATATGGCGGTCGCGCACAACAACCTGGCAACAGCGTTCAAGGCCCGGGGGGATCCGGACAAGGCGATCAAGGAATATAAGATCGCCATCGAGCTGGACCCGGAATACGCCAGGGCCCACAATAACCTCGGCCTCGCCCTCTTCCTTAAAGGGCAGACGGACGAAGCGATCAAAGAGTATCTAGAAGCGTTGCGCATAGACGAGGACCTTTTTTCGGCGTACAAGAACCTTGCCGATGCTCTATATGATTCAGGCAGGCTCAAAGAGGCCGTGGAGACGTACAGGGAGCTTATCAGGCACAAGCCGCTTGCCGACACCAGGGGAGGAAAAGTGCATGGATGACATGCGCATAACCGAAGGCGCCTCGAAGGCATGGGACGTGGCCGTGGAAGAGGCTGCCCGGTCTAAGTACCACCAGGTGGAAAAGGAGCATCTCATGATCGGGCTGCTAAGCCTGGAAAAGAAGCTGGGCATGTCCGAGGTGGGTAATGACGCCAGGCTGATGATGCGAGCCGAGAGCGACGCGGTGGAAAATGTATTATATGGAGCGCTTGAAGGCCACGAGGTGGCAGTGGCGCGACTTCGTCGCAGGATCAGGCAAGGGCTGGGCGAGGGCAGGGAAGAGCCGGAAGTAGTGATCCATCGAAGCGAGGCTTGTAAGAGGATATTTGACCGCGCGCTGGAGCTTTCACCATATAAAAAAGAGGTGTCCTGCATACATTTATTAGCGGCAGTCCTGGAGGACCCGGGTCCTACCATCGAGCGAGCGCTCCAGGAAGAAGGCATAACGGTCAAGGATATGATCGAGCCGGCGATGGCCTGGGTCACACTGGCGGAGAGCGGCAGTGAATGGGCGGCCATGATGGAAGACGGGGACAGCTCAGAGGGAATACGATCGCTTCTAAACTCGTGGCTGGGTAAAAATGGCAAAAGCGACACCAGGCCGCCCGAGGAACACGCGGCCGCTAAAAGTTACCTGGGGACATACGGGCGTGACCTGACCCGGGAGGCGCTGGAGGGAAGGCTCAGGCCGTTTGCCGGCCGCAGGCAGGAGCTGCTGCAATTGATCCGGATCTTCGGGAGGCACTCGAAGAACAACCCTGTGCTCGTGGGCGAGGCGGGAGTCGGTAAGACCGCTATCGTCGAAGCGCTGGCGATGCGCACCGCCCATGGCAAGGATCCGCAGATGCTGGGTGGCTATCACATCATCGAGCTAAGCATGGGATCTCTTCTTGCAAACACGAGGTACCGGGGAGAGTTCGAGGAGCGGCTCACGAAGATCATCGAGGAGGCCCAGGCGCGGCCCGATATCATTCTCTTTATCGATGAGATCCACGCTATAGTAGGCTCGGGAAAGGGCGACGGCTCAGGTATGGACGCGGCGGGCCTCCTGAAGCCCGCACTGGCCCGGGGCCTGCGATGTATCGGCGCAACGACACTCGCTGAATACCAGCGGTATATAGAAGCAGACCCCGCGCTCGAGCGGCGCTTCGAGAAGGTCATCGTGAGCGAGCCTGGCCGCGATGATGCGATGCTCATGCTGCAGGCGCTCCGGCCAAAGCTCGAGGAGCATCATGGCGTGAATATTCGGGAATCTTCCCTGGTGGCTGCCATAGATCTTTCAATAAGATTCGACGCCGATCACCAGCTGCCGGATAAGGCCATCGATCTTCTGGACAGGGCCTGTGCCGGCGCCCGGATCCCATCGCTGAGCCTCAGCGGATATGGCAATGAAAAACGTGAAGTGGATGAGAAAGCCATCGCAGCGGCCCTTTCCGATAAGACCGGTATCCCTCTTGAGATCATAGCCTCGAATCGATCTATGCCTCGATCCAGGCTGCTGGAGCTGGAGCCTTTCCTGAAAAAGAAGCTTGTGGGCCAGGATGACGCCATCGGGCGCGTTTGCCAGCGGCTCCAGATCGCGTACGCCGGCCTTGGCAAGCGATCAGGGCCGATCGCCGTGCTCCTGTTCGCCGGGCCGAGCGGCATCGGCAAGACAGAGCTTGCCCGTTCTGTAACAGAGTTTTTATTCGGCAGTGCGGCCGAGATGATACGTTTCGACATGTCCGAGTACATGGAGGAGCACAGCATATCCAGGCTTATCGGCTCGCCGCCCGGCTACGTGGGCCACGACGAAGAAGGCCAGCTTTCAGGCAGGCTTCGCTCAAAGCCGTATTCTGTGGTGCTCTTCGACGAGGTTGAGAAGGCCCACCCCAAAGTGCTGGACTTGTTTTTACAATTGTTCGACGAAGGGCGGATCACCGACTCAAAGGGAAGGACCGCAGACGCTTCAAACGTGATCTTCATCATGACCTCAAACCTGCATCCACAGGGCTTCAATTACGGAGATGTGGAGGCTGGTGCTTTGAAAAAGGCCATGAGAGGCCAGCTGAAAAAACCCGCTATCACGGATGACAGCCTGCCATTCAGGCCGGAGCTTCTGAACCGCGTTGACGATCTGATCATGTTCCGTTCGCTGGATGAGGTCGACGTGCGCGTGATCCTGAAACGTATGATGGCAGACGTGTTTCTGGACGTTGAGCGACAGCAGGGAATTGAATTATCATGCTCGAGCGAGGCGGAATCATTTCTCGCACGTATGGGATACAGCCCAGAGTGCGGCGTCCGCGAACTGCGGCGGACTGTCGAGATATTCATAAAAGCTCCGCTGAGCAAGCTCATCCTGACCGGAGATTTAGCGAAATACAAACGTTGGCAGGCAGTATATGAAAATGACCGCATCAGGATCGTGCATTCTTAAAACTTTGTGTTCTTCGTGTCTATGTGTTGAAACCGTGACGTAGAGAACTTAGTGAGCTTAATTCGACACACTTTATTCTTTATGCAGTGCATATAACCTCATCATGATTGACGAGAAGCTTTTCCCGAGGCTCGCAGAGGACGTGATGCGGGCGATCGACGTCAAGGATGGCGACGCGGTTTTCATCGCGGGCGGCTCGCATGCGCAGAAATTTTTAGAAGAGATCGGCATACAAGTCGCGAAACGCGGTGGACAGCCGTTTATCAGTGCCGTTTCCAATGATTATCAGAAGCGTTTACTGGAGACCAGTACACTTCAGCAGCTCAAGCTTGCGCCCAAGATCATGCTGGGAGTCGCGCAGGCGATGGACGCATACGTGATCATAGAAGCCTATAGCGATCCTTCGATCAAGGCGCTGTTCAGGGATAAAATGCAGGCACGCTCCGAGGGAAATTTCCCGGTGCAGCAGATCGTATACGGTAAGCCGGGTAAAAGATGGGTGTACATGGGATGGGCGACCGAAGGAATGGCGAAGATGTACCGCGTATCCCTGAACGACCTGGAGAAGCTGGTCATCGGCGGCTGCAACATTGACTATGGGAAGCTGAAAGCCGACTGTGAGCACGTGATGCAGGTGCTTGCGAACGCGAAATACGTCCACGCCACCGACCCGCACGGCACGGATTTCAGGCTGGACATAGAAGGGCGGAGGCTTAACCCTGACGATGGCTTGCTGACAAATGAAAAAGTCGTCGTAGGCGATCTTGGCGGAAACCTCCCTGCAGGCGAGGTATTCGTGGCGCCGGTGGAGACATACGGCGAGGGTACGATCTATTGCCCGCTGACCGTAGACGACCTGACTCGTGGCACGATCATCGAGGGCATAACCATAAAATTCAAGAATGGCACGCTCCTGCCGGATGAGTGCACAGCAAAAGTGAACCAGGACGTGTTGCGCGACACGCTGCACAAGATGGTCGAGAACGACATGCAAAAGTACAACGCGCCCAACGCGCTGAAGGTGGCCGAATTGGGCATAGGCCTGAACCCGGTCATCGACCGCGCCATAGGCTATATCCTGACGGACGAGAAGATCGGCGGCTCGGTACACGTGGCTTTCGGGAGAAGCGACATGTACGGTGGCAACATTTCGAGCAACATGCACTGGGACTTCGTCACGGCACCGGATGTCACGCTCGAAGTGGAATATAAGGATGGCACAAAAAAGCTACTTATGGCGGATGGCGTACTGGTGCGGTGAGATGCCTCTGGCACCATTCCTCTCTATTACAGCGTGCTCTCGTACACGTCCAGCAGCTCGTCGACGATGATGTTCCAGTCGTATACCGTATCCACTAATTTTTTTCCCTGCCCGCCCATCCATTTAAGCGCACCAGGCTTGCTGATGATATCGGTGATACACCAGGCGATCGACTCAGGGTAAGGCCGCGCTTTGATGCCGTTGACGAAATTGTCGATGATATGCACGGCGTCTGTGCCGACGACGGGCTTGCAGGAGTCCCACGCCTCGAGCACGACGATGCCAAAGGGCTCGTTTCGCGAGGGCACGACAAGGATGTCACATGCGTTAAATAGCCCTGACAGGTCATCATCCGGGACATAGCCTGTAAAATGGCAGGACTCTTCCACGCCAAGGTCTTTCGCGAGCTTCTTGCATTCACCTCGCATATCTCCCTCGCCCGCGAAAACGAACTGCGTATCCCAGCGATCCTTGAGGACCATGGGAACGGCGTTCACCAGCATGTCGGGGCCTTTCTGGTAGCGCATCCTTCCCACAAAAAGGACCATGGGGGCCAGCGGATGTATGCCGTATTTTTCTTTTACTGTGCCCGGGTCCACGCTCCTGCACATCTTCTTTGGAAAGATCCCGTTGGGCACCAGGCTGATCTTATATGATGGTATCTTGTAGAGGAACTGGACTTCGTCCTTGAGCGCGCGTGAGGTGACGATCACCTTTTTTGCCTCGTATCCGCCCAGCCACTCTCTTCTTGATATCTCCTTTGCGTCGTGCCAGGTGCCGTATTTATTTCCATTCCTCCCCCATTCCGTCGAATGGTACGTCAGGACGAATTCCCTTCCCCCCTTATGCTTTATGTGATTCAGGGCGTTTACCGGGTGCCAGTCATGGCCATGCAAAATATCGAAGCGCCCGAACAGCTTTTCCACAGAGCTGAAGCGGTCCACGAACGCGTCGCACATGGAATCCATCTGGTGCACGATGCCATCGGACCGGTCGTTCGCGACACGCTGGTAGCGTACGCCGTTGATGAGATCATATGATCCATGGTCGCCTCTGCGAGTGAATACGTGCACCTCATGCCCCTTCGAAGCCAGCGCTTCGGATATTTCCGAAACGTGCGGGGCGAGGCCTCCTACTTTTATGCCATACAGGCTCTCCCAGGCGAACATCCCTATGCGCAAAGTCTCCATAGATAGCAATTATTATATTATTACTAGTATATAATACCTCGATTTTTAACACCGGAAAAGCATATATGGCCTGCAGTATCTCATAATCACTCATGAAGTCCTCCCCGCAATGCGCATCCTGTCTCATGAATCGAGTTTTATATGAGGCGGAACTGTCCGCAGACGACCGCTCTCTCTTGTTTAAGGCCGTGGAGGGCGGCCTCGAGTATCTAAAGGAAAATTTCCACGAGGGCTCGAACGCCATCGACATCTCTACGGGAATACACAGGAAGGCATACTCGATCCTGAAGGATAAGGATCCGTACCGCGAGAAGAAGGCGGAGAGCAACTCTATCGCATCGGCCATGATGCCTGCCGTTCGCGCACGCATGGCAAAGGCGCCGGAAAAAGAACAATTCAGGCTTGCAGTGCTGGCATCGATCATCGGCAACACCTTCGACTTCGGCGTGCAGGGACACGACGTGCGCGAGGGCGACTTCGGTGCGCTATTCGACGAGCTGTTCAAGCACGGCCTGGACGTGGACGACACGGATAAAATAGAAAAGCTCGCAAAAGGCGGCGACGTTGTCTACATTACCGACAACTGCGGCGAGATCTATTTTGACGAGCTGGTGCTCGAGCAATTAAAAGGCATGAATGCGCGCATCACGCTAGTGGTCCGGGGCGATTACATCTTGACGGATGCCACGATGGATGACGTGCACGCCATGGGCCTGGACAAAAAAGTCGACCGCGTGCTCACGACGGGCTCCAACGCCGTAGGCGTCAGCGTGAAAGAAGCGCCCGCCGAGACGCTGGACGCCATGAGGAACGCGTCGGTCATCATAGCGAAAGGTATGGCGAACTACGAGTCCTTATCCGAAGAAAATTACAAGCCGATCGCGTATCTGCTCAGGGCCAAATGCGAGCCCGTGGCAAATTCACTCGGGGTAAAAAAGGGCATGAACGTGGCAAGTCTAGTTATCTGAAGGCTTCATCGTTTTTCCGGCGCACTCGCGGGAATTGCGGGCCTTCCAGTAGCACTCCTCGTCATCACAGAGTAAACGGCCGAACATCGCCTTCTTTGCGTCCTTCCCGCACAACTCGCATTTTTTGCCCTTCAAAAAGTCACTCATATGGGATACATAACATTTTTAGTCTTATAAATATATTACATCGTTGCTATGGAAGGACTCCTGTCTAAAGTGTATGATGCGAAATGGATCATTTTCGGCCTGATACTGATCCTTGTGCTCCTCTGGGTCGCATGGCCTTTCGTAAACGTACTCTTTTACGCGATTTTCCTGTATTACGCGACACGTCCTCTGAAGCTAAGGCTTAAGCCATATATCAAAAATGAGACTTTACTGGTCACTACGTGCATGTTTCTGCTGGTATTGCCGATCCTCATTATCGTGTCCTACACGCTTCTTCTGGCCGTGGCACAGTTTAACGGGATCGCTCAGAGCGTAGGTTTCCAATCGCTACAGGCCGGGCCCCTGTCTAACATGAGCGTTGCAGTGTCCAGCATTCAGCAGAGCATATCGATTAATGATATCAAGTCGGGTAATTTCACCAGCATCGTGTCACAGAGCTGGTATCAGACCCTGTCCGGCTACTCCGGCTCCTTCTCAGGCATCCAGGGCATCCTGTATTCGACGGGTATGACCATCATCAGCCTGACCTTTAAAGTATTCTTAATGATCATCATCGCGTTCTACCTATTACGGGAAGACAACAGGCTGATAATCTGGTTCAAGTCGACGTTCCCGTCTCTCGTCCAGGAGCGCGACGGGCTGCTTGTCAGATACATGAAAGCCGTGGATAGCGACCTTCAGAAGATCTTTTTCGGTAATATTCTGAGCATCGTGTTCTTTGCATTCCTCGCTGTCATTTTATTTACAGTATTGAACACCTTTTCGCCCGATCTGACACTCAGCATACCATCACCGATCCTGTTAGGCATTCTCTGTGGGGTTTCGGCGCTACTGCCATTGGTCGGCATGTTCGTCATCACAGTACCCATGTTCATTTACATCTTTATACAGGCGCTCATGGCAGGAACGCTAATAGCGAACCTTGGTTATTTTGTCCTGATGGTTCTAGTTGTGTTACTCTTACTTCAGGTGTTACCCGGCTTTTTCATAGGCCCAATGATGGCTCGCAGCCAGGTCAATACCGGGCTGCTGATGTTCGCATACATCCTCGGCCCTATCGTCTTCGGCATTGCAGGGATCTTCATCGGCGCCATCGTCCTGGTACTGCTCACGCAATATTTCAAGATCATAGTGCCACAGCTGGCAAAAGATGACTTGAATGCTTCCGCATAGCTTGCGGAAGCATCAAGGATTTAAGTATGGATGTGTCTTTAACCTGTGATCGAAATGAGCAGCGTTGATAAATATCTATTAATATTCGCGAGACTTGTGGTGAAATACTGGCTGGCGCTGGTGAACGTAGCCATGGTCATTTTTATTTTGCCGATCCTGCTGGCCCCGTATTTCAAGTCGACCGGCTCGCCGATCCTGATATCAATCGCCAACTCCATCATGTTCGCGTATCATGCGACATGCCATCAGCTGCCAGAGCGGTCTTTGTTCATCTTCGGCTACCAGATGGCGGTCTGCTCGCGGTGCTTTGCCATATACACCTCGTTCTTCGCAGGCTGTATCCTTTTCTATTTCCTGCGAAAATGGCTGAAACCCTGGGATATCAAGTTGTACATCATATTATGCATCCCCATGGCCATTGACGGCTTTTCGCAATTATTCGGCGTGCCGATCCCGAGGGGCTTCGATTCTAACGGCCTCGTCTGGTCCACGTTAAGCAACGATGGCCTGCGCATCATTACCGGCGCCATCTTCGGCCTTGCGAGCGCGCTATTCACGCTGCCGTACATGCAGGAGATCTTCGAAATGGAAGAGGAAGAGCAAAAAGAACGCGAAAAGAAACAGCTCGCGAATGCGCACCAGGATTAAGAAGCTAAAGACTTTAAGCTTTTTTGCCGTGTTGAATATTGTTTGGTTTGCTTGTTGTCCATACGGTAGCACGAAGACACGAAAACTTTTTTCAGTTTTAACACTAAAATTCTAAAGCTCAAGAACACAGTTAAAGCGTGAAAATCTCTAAAGCACTATTAAATGGATAAATGCTCTAAAGCACGGTCTAAGAAACCAAGGAAGTTCCCCTAAAACTCTAACTGCACAAGTTTAAGAAGCTAATACATGCAAGCTGTCCGTCCATTTTAAAATCCATGCGAATGAAAACTATCATACACAACATGTAGAAACGTTCGTTCGCCATCCGTTTACCGGATGGCAGATCCCCAGACAAGTATACATTTGTTTCTCATATTCGTGCGGTTCGAGTCTTCGGGGCACTTCCTTAGTTTCTTAGACCGTGATTTAGAGAGTTTTAGACATTTAATAGTGATTTTGTACATTTCAGGATTTAACTGTGCTCTAGAGCTTTAGTCCTTTAGTGTTAACACTAAAAAATCTTAGTGTCTTCGTGCTACCGTATGGACAGACAACAAACCAAAGAGCAAATAATATTCAGCACGGCAGCTTTTTTTAAAACGTCGTTCGTGTACTTATAGCATCTTAACGACCTTATCTTCTTTATCACCGAGGACTTTGGCCAGGAATGATATTTTTAATATCGGCGGCCAGACCATCGCTATGATCCGTTTAACGACGCTGTTCACGCCTTTCGTATCGCCTTTCAGGCAGACGCCGATCAGCTCGAGGAGCGCGTAAATGAATGGTAGCGCCCAGGCGATGCCATACGCGTATCCGAGGCCGTAGGGGAAGCCGGTGACGAGCCTGAGCAGGTTCGTGCTCTCGCGCCAGCCGAATAGCTGGGTGAAACCGTCCAGCGCCGTAGGGACGAACAGCAACGCGAAGAGGAGCCAGTTCATCCTGAACTCTCGCCTGCCGTAACCCTTCAGCCTGAAAAAGACCAGGCCTAGCGCCGTGGCGATATAGATCGAGGCACAGCGAGCGCAGACCGGCATTTTGATACCATCAAAGAACAGCGATCGGTATGGGAGCTGGTGGCAGAAGAAGGAAAAAAACTGGTATATCGTATCAGAAATGAATAAAAAACCCGCATCATAACGGCTCAGTGATAATAGGATCCATGGCACAAAGATCGCAACGGCTATGAGCACGTAAACGATCGTTACCGCATCGTAGATAAGCATCTTGAGGTTGGCCATGTTACCAGAATATGATAAGGCGATGCCGGTATAAATCGTTTTACAGCCTACGAACCGTTATATCGAACTTGCCTTAAGCATAGCGAGGGCGCCGCAGCGCAAGTGGTAAAAATTGTAATAAAGATCGTACGTAAGATAACGTAATTCACCTCAAAGTTTAACTTGGGCAATTTATATTTACCATAATCTCCCACAAATTAATAGTTAAAGTTTTAAGTCGCTGGCCTTTGATTCACCCTTAAATTGCATGTTTAAGCATAACTTTATTCTTAGATATAAGGTTGAACATTTACAATATTACTTAATTATTTAAACCCTGTAAATATGGCATTGATTGGTGCGATGGATGGTAATGCGGAAGATCATGTCAGTTATCGCGCTGGTCGCCCTTCTGTTGAGCGTATCGGCGCCGGCGCTGGCCGGGGACACGGATCATGCGACGACGAACGATCACAGCGCGGACAAATATGTCACTATATATAAATCCGCGATATTGGACAACGCTCATTCCATGAACAAGAAAGCCCAGGGCGGCCACATCGGCTTCGGGCGTTCCATGGAGCATCAGATATATAGCCCGAAATACTGGGACGAGCTCTATATGCATGGCCGCCAGTACTGGAAAGTCAAAGCCGGTATCGATGAGGCTCAGGCCATCCGCGACGTGTTCGACCCGAACGGAGGCTATTATAAGATCGACTGCGCCGCAGCCATAAACCTGATAGTGCTCAAGTCCAAGCTGGATACCATCGGCGACGATAAATTTAACAAACATTTCTATAACCTGATCGTCAAGGGCTGGGAGCTCCATACGCAGCCGGGAGGCAAGGACTGGAAAGAAGATAAAAGCCTCGAGATACAGGAAGGCAATGAATATAGCCTGGGCGACGTGGATAAACTGAAAATAGGCGACTACGTATATTACAAGAATCCAAACCCGTTCGTACAGGGCCGCGCAGAGCAGGGCGAGAATGCTCTTTACCTTGGCGAGGACAGCGAGGGGAACCCGACTTTCTTCGGGCTGAACATCGGTATTTATAAAGGCGCGATATGCAAGTTCGGGATACTGACCTCCGTCAGGGGCAGCATCGACGAGCAGGCATTGAAAAAACTGGCCGAGTCATGATCCTTCGGCGGCGAGGCGACTCATTGCTAACCACGGCGGTCCGGCGATATTTTATGTAATGCCTCCGGCGGCCGGGCGACTTTTTATAGTGTGATCAATTCGAACTCAGGATATTAAAATTATGAACATCAATGTATCACGCGGTCGCCAGGGCTTAACATAAACTAAGTCTTCGTTGCCTTCACGTTGTTCATATGCTTCGTGAGAAACGTCATTTATTTCCTAAAAAAGCTTAGAGGTATAAGATTCTTGATCTTCATGCACTTACGTATCTACCATAAAAAATTTAGCAAACGGCATGTCATACGCCTCTTTATTTATTGGCGTTTTTTATTGCCGAGTAGGAAGAAGTTATACTTTTTTTCGCAACCTATAATATGCTACGTGTTAAATTATATTATTAAGAGGAATTTGAAAATGGCGGACAAGATCAAAGTTGCCCTGAACGGCTATGGGACCATAGGCAAGAGAGTCGCGGATGCGTTGATGCGACAGGACGATATGACGCTTCTCGGCATCGCGAAGACCAAGCCCGACTACGAGGCATACGTGGCAAACAAGAAGGGCTATCCTATTTACGCTGTCGATCCCGCAAAGGCGGAGTCGAAGTTCAAGGCGGCCGGCATATCGATCGCGGGATCGAACATCGATATGATAAAAAAGGCCGACATCGTCGTGGACTGTGCGCCCGAAGGCATCGGCGAGGAGAACAAAAAGATCTACCAGCAGCTAAACAAAAAGGCGATCTTCCAGGGCGGCGAGGAACATGAGGTCGCAGGGACGTCTTTTAATGCGGCGGCCAACTACGATGAGGCGATAGGTAAACAGTTCGTGCGCGTCGTATCCTGCAACACGACCGGCCTGTGCAGGCTGATCTATGCCGTGGATTCCGCGCTGGGCGTCAAAAAAGTACGCGCCGTACTTGTGAGAAGGGGCGGCGACCCGGACGACATCAAGCGCGGCCCGATCAACGCGATCGTGCCCGACCCAATCAAGTTGCCATCCCACCACGGCCCGGACGTGCAGACCGTGTTACACAACCTTAAGATCGACACTTCCGCAATGAAGGTGCCCACCACGCTCATGCACATGCATTTCGTGAACATGAACGTGAAAGCGGGCGCTTCCAGGGAAGACGTGATCAACGCGCTGAAGAAATGGCCCAGGCTGTTCCTCATACCTTCGTGGTACGGCATCAAGTCCACCGGCGACGTAATGGAGCTTGGTAGAGAGCTTGGCAGGCCCAGGAACGATATGATGGAGAACGCCATCTGGGAAGAGTCGGTGACCATCGATAGCGAGGGAGAGGTGAACCTTTTCCAGGGCATCCACCAGGAGTCGGATGTCATACCCGAGAACATCGATTGCATCAGGGCGATGACGGGCATCGAGAAGGACAAGATGAAGTCGATGGATAAGACGAACAAAACGCTAGGCATCGGCAACTATAACCCCTGGAAACTAACTCCTCCGTGATTAGGGCTTAAAAGCCCTATTCTCTTTTATTATCAAGAGGCCGTGATGGGTGCGATAGACGTAGTGGTATCCGGCCGCGTCCAGATGGTGGGTTTCAGGGCGTTTACGCGACGCAATGCTATATTGCTCGGCGTCAAAGGCTACGTGGAAAACATGGACGACGGGAAAGTGCATGCCGTTCTTGAGGGCGAGAACCACCAGGTCGAAAAGCTCCTCGAGATGGTCCGGCAGGGGCCTCCCATGTCAGAGGTACGGGAAGTCAAAGTAAAAGACATTGAAAAGGGCAAGTACATGAACTTCGATATCCGGTAGGGATCATTACCTCGTGCCCTTGAAAAATTTTTGATCGTTCAGTAAAAATGTTTTAATCATGACACAAACGATGAAAAAGTCTAACACCCTGCATGCTGAAAGCCAGGGATATTGACGGCGTCGTCAAAAGCAATGGGCTCAATATTCAAGATATCCGCTCACATAACCCTGATCTTATTTATCTTAACGGTCTCCTTGCCATCGCTGCCTTCTTTTATCACAGTGATTGTTACATTACCATCGACTGTGAACGTCATAGTGTCCGGCGGAACGTAGGAGCCCAGCGCTTCCTTATTGAACTCGCCGATACTCACGTACATATCCGCAAGCTGCTGCCCGTCGAACCCGCCGAACATGCAGACGTACTCGTCCGTATATGCGTCATCATTCATGGGAACGGTGCATGTAACTGTATTTTTCGTTATATCCACCTGCGTGTCCAGCGGGAGATACATGCCTACAGTCTCATTGTAATAGCATACGACAAGATCATCGGGCTGAGTCACGGCTTCCGGGTCGTAGGGCATCGTCATGGTGATCGGCTTGACCGGGGATCCGGAGCATAATGTGATCACTTTCGTCCTTAAAGCCGGAATGCTGGTATAATACTCGGATGTTTCATTTATCGCCCATAGCGTATCAGGTATATCACCATTCCAGGTAAGAGTAATATTTGGGCCGTCTGTCACGCTCATATTCTTATATGTATGTAATCCTTGGCTGTCAGTGATGACCTGATGGGAAGAATAGCCCTGGGGAGCGGCATTTATGTAGCTCACGTTACCCGAGGATCCGTTAACGTGCGCCTCAAATGGCATTGAATATACTGCGCAAAACATGAACACTCCGACTGCGGCCACAAGCAGGGCGACGATCGCGAGTACGGCGATAAGCACTAGAATGATGAAAACTTTAGAGTCTTTCATTTGTAAAATACCTCAATCCATCGAGTATCCGGACTCCCGGTGTTCGATCGCTTATGCTATGATAATCGTAATACTATAATAAAACTTAGCTTAAACGGGCATTCAATGATCCCAAAACCTCGCGTGCGATGCTGTCAGCGGCCTCGGAAAGCTCAGGAGATAGCCCTTCCCTGTCCGATATAAACGAGGGCTGCACGCCTATCATGAACACGTCCGCGCCAGTCTCCTCTTTTAGATAGCCCATGACCACGTCCAGCGATAAATTATGGACTGATATGCGTCTTTTCTCCACATCTTCTATATCTAGCATTCTGGCGTATCCGTGCGGAAGGTCATCGAATTTTACGGCATCGATAAAAACGATCACTTCAGGCTTCAGTCGCTTGATAGCGCTCGTATAGTTCTCGGGAGTAAAGCCCGCATCGATGGCGTGCGCAACGTGGCCTTTTAGCATGTCGATGAGCACGGGCCCTATGCCGTCATCCCCTCTCATGCGGTTCCCGACCCCTACGAAAATGATCCGATCACTGCTCTTATCATGAACTCTTCGCGAGAGGTCCGTTTGAAGCTGCGCAAGCCATTCATCGTTCATGATTGTCACATTCCTTCAGATCCTGATGCCATATAGCACTGTGGGGCGAACTGGACCGCGCCGGACACGAGACCGGGGAACAGGCCACGACGATGCAGAGCGCGGACATGAGTATTATCGTAGTCTTCCATAATCTAAGGGGCTATCGTACAAGGCTTTTATGCATGAAAAAACTTAAAGCCTTGTGTATATTTTTAAAACATGAAATTAGAAAAAGAACGGAGGTGGTGCGACGTTGACGCATTATTGGCTGATATGTATGATCCAACGGTTTAGAGATGTCATGACTTTGGAAGCTAAAAGGCGAATGGATTGGAGGGAAGCATCATGTATCCTTTTACCTTCGATCATATCGTATTGGCACACCACTTCCGGCCTGTTTGGGAGTCTATGGCTTTAGAATTATCCTGTCTGGCAAAAATGAATTATGCATGCGAGAAGTCAAACATATGTCAAATATTTAGCGGCATACGCCCATATCTTTGTAAATCAAGCGTCTGTATTAAGATACGGCCGTTTTTTTCATATATGCAGCGCTTACTGACAAACATCTAACTATTCTAAGCAAGCCATAATAGCGTAATAAAAAAAGAGAAACTGGACGGCGCTCACTTGTTTATGGGCGTGCCAGTTTTCCTGGTGAGCTCGGTGTATTCTTTCATGAGCTTCTTCGTAACGGGCCCGGGCTTGCCGGTGCCTATGATGCGGCCATCGATGTTCGTTATGGGGCCGATCTCTGCGGCCGTGCCAGTGACGAATACTTCATCCGCGGTGTATAGTTCAAAGTAGCCCAGGTTAGACTCGACAATCTGTATTTTAAGCTTCGCGGACAGGTCGAATACTGCGCCCCTCGTGACCCCATTCAGGTTGATCTGCGTGAATGGCGTGTATATTTTACCATTCTTCACCAGGAATATGTTGTCGCCGGAGCCTTCGGCCAGGTTGCCGCGCACGTCGAAGATGATCGCCTCGTCCCCGCCTTTTACGTTAGCCTCGATCTTGGCGAGGATATTGTTCAAATAATTAAGGGACTTGATATTTGTGGGAAGTGCCTCGGGCGCATTCCTACGAACGCTGACCGTGACACCGGTCAGGCCTTTCTCATAAAGGTCGCCATACATGGCACCCCAGGTCTCAGCGATACATATGATGGTGGGCTTCGGGCATTTATTCGGGTCCAGCCCCAGGTTGCCTTTGCCTCTCGTCATGATAGGCCTGATATAGGCGTCTTTCAGGTTATTCTTTCTCAGCGTCTCCTTTATGATCTCCTTCATCTTTTCTTTAGAGACGGGCGGCTTGAGCATGATCGCCTTGGCGCCATCGTACATCCTGTCGATATGCTCGTCCAGCCTGAAAATCCTGCCATTGTACGCCCTGATACCCTCGAAAACGCCGTCACCGTATAATAGACCGTGATCGTAAACAGAGATCTTTGCATTCTCCTTCGTATAGAACTTGCCGTCGATGTAAATATATTCGGTCAAATAGACACCCTCGAATTAACAATAATCACCATTGAAGAATATAACTCTTATTGTTACACGGGATGTCGGGCAGCCAAGAAGCGGGATGCAATTCCGGACATTTTTAATAAAATAAAAAAGGCGTCCTTCAGGGCATTTAAAAAATATTGAATATTTAGACGGTTTATTGCTTAATGTCGTACATGAAGTTTAACTGCTGCTGGACCTGGTTATTCTTAACCGGGTTATCGATGGTCCCCGTCAGCATGTACGATGCAGTGCCATTCACGAATACGATCGATACGTCATCCATCGTGGGCGAGACTAAGCTCTCGTGCCCTGGTGTAAAGACTACCGGGGCGCCTCCCGCTAAGGGATTATCATGGCCGTCGATGTTATTCGGGTTTATATACGCCGCAGATCCCGCCATTGCGGGTGCTGCGCTTAGTACTATTACGGCACAAATTGCCATAAATATTGATAGAGATATCACATTCTTCATATTAATGACCCCGAAAGCTATGATAACTCCTCAAAGGCCGATAAAGTTTTCGATTTTCCACCTGGTTTAGGAAAGGCTATAATACTGCATACTCATTATCACATGAAGCGCGAGGAAACACATGGCTGACGAGAACATGCTGGCGATGGGGGACGACGACCGACAGTTGCGCATAGCTGCAGCCCTGAAGTTCGGGCTCGAACTGGTGATCGATGGAAAGTTCAGCGAATCCCTGATCCTGTTCGACGAAGCCATCAAGCTCGATGCAGCCTGCGGAGAGGCATATAATTGTAAGGCTCTTGCGCTCATGGAATCAAAACAATACGACAGGGCGTTCGGCTGCTTCGAGAAGGCCATTGCCACGGATCCCGGCAACGGGAAGTACTGGTATAATAAAAGCTTATTATTTCGCTCGCTGGGAATGTACGAGGATGAGGCACAGGCCTGCCTCCGGTCGCTAAAGCTTGACCCGAACAACACCCAGGCCTGGTACGGCTGCGCGAGAGCGCTCGCGCGCACCGGCGAGCGCGAGGAAGCGATCGCATGTATGGAAAAAGCGCTTGTGCTGGAGCCGAACGACGCCGACATGTGGTACAGCCTTGGCTCATACCAGGCGTGGACCGGCATGCTGGAGTCGTCGCTAAAATCCTTTAACCGTGCCATCGACGTCAGCCCTGATCACGCGGGCGCATGGTTCGCGAAAGGCGAGTCGCTTGCCCTTATGGGCAACTACGTGGGCGCGGCCGACAGCTTTGACAGGGCCATTCAGATAAACCCGGGCATCTCAGAGGCGTGGTATGGTAAAGGCATGCTGTATGTGCGTGAAGGGAAATACGACGATGCGGTGGCAATGCTCGACCATGCCATCGAGAACCGCCCGGATTATACGGATGCATGGTTCTACAGAGGCTGCGTGATGGAGATCCTGGGCAGAATGCCGGAAGCGCTGGAGAGCTACGACAGGACGACATTGATCGAGCCGAGGAGCCATGTGGCATGGTTCATGAAGGGCGTGCTGCTGGGGCGGATGGAAAACTATAAGCCGGCTATCGGGTGCTTTGATAAAGCGATCGAGATCAGCCCGAAGTATGCGGAAGCCTGGTATCATAAGGGTGTCTTTTCCGGCATCATCGGGGATAACGAAGAGGCAGCACGATGCATGTCGAAGGCCATTGAGATCGACCCGAATTTCAATCCTGAGGCTCACTCTCCCATCGATAACCATGAATAATTTTTTTCAAGAGTCGAACTAAGTAGCCTGTCTCCGAAATATATTCGCAAATATTTTTATTCGCATTATTGAGCTACCTAAAATAGTATTTTATCGTATGGCTTCATATGAGGTACACATGTACGCCCGGGAGTTCGCGAAGTTCATCGATCACACCAATGTGAAGCCGGACGCAACGGAGCGGGACATCGCCAGGCTATGCGACGAGGCGATAGAGTACGAATTCGCTTCCGCATGCGTGTCTTCCTGCTGGGTCCCTATGGTGAGGCAGCGTTTGCGTGACACGGACATTAAAACGTGCAGTGTGGTAGGCTTTCCGTTTGGCGCGCAGATCGCTCACGCAAAGGCTTTTGAAACAAAGGAGGCAGTTGCGTGCGGCGCGGACGAGATCGATGCGGTCATCAACATAGGCTTCCTGCTCTCAGGCCGGGTAGCACAGGCACAAGCCGAGCTGGACGATCTGGTAGATGCGGCGGGCGATGCGGCAGTCAAGATCATCATAGAGGCCTGTTACCTGAGCGACGAGCAAAAGGTCCTCGCAGCCACGATGGCCAGGGATGCGGGCGCCGCATTCGTCAAGACTTCCACCGGATATGGCACGGGCGGCGCAAAAGTTGAAGACGTAGAATTGATCAGGAAGAACGTGCCCGGCATAAAAATAAAGGCCTCCGGCGGCATACGTACGTTCGAGGAAGCTAAAAAGCTCATGGAAGCAGGCGCATCGAGGATAGGCGCCAGCTCCGGACCGGCTTTGATGAAGGGCTTCAAATGAGGCGGCTCATTCATAAAGCCATATATAAATCTTTCCCGAGCATGCCAAAAACTACATAGAATGGGCGCAAAAATCCGGATATCAATTTACCATTCTTGAAGTGATTAAAACATATTTTGTATTTTCAGTTAAAAAACCGATATTCTTTTAAGCAAGTAGTTTTATACAAGGTATTAAAGCATAAGTGCTTCCCGAGTTTGCTGTTAATTAGCATTCGCTTGTATAGCATATGTCTATACAAATATACAGAAAAGCGGGATATTTAGAGGAGGTATAATTTATGGCCACTTTCGGTATTGAATTTGTTCCAAACGAAACTGTACCAACAATAATAAACTATTGTAAGTTTGCAGAAGACAATGGATTAAACTATTTATGGATCACGGACCACTATAACAACCGTAACGTCTTCGAGATGTTAGCGCTCATTGCAGCGAACACCTCGAGGATCAAGATGGGCCCGGGCATCACCAACGCATTTACGCAGAGCCCCGCAGTCACGGCATCCGCTATCTGCACGATCGATGAGATCTCAAACGGCAGAGCAACACTGGGCATTGGTCCCGGCGACTTAAGCACGCTGCCAAAGATCGGCATCCCGATGGAAACCCCGGTCGCAAGGTTAACCGAAGCAGTCGGCATCATCAGAGGCCTCTGGGCTGGCACACCGGTCAGCACCCCGGACAACAAGGTCTTCAAGTTCGCAGGCGCAACACTGGCATACAAGCCCAAGCAGAAGGCAATCCCAGTATACATCGGCGCACAGGGCGAGAAGATGCTCGAGACCGCCGGCAAGATCGGCGACGGCGCATTGATCAACGCATCCAACCCGAAGGACTTCGCGTTCGCAGTGCCAATCATCAAGAAGGCAGCCGGCGAGAAGAAGTTCGACATCGCAGCGTACACCTCGTTCTCAATCGACAACGACAGCAAGAAGGCAAAGAGCGCAGTCAGGCCAGTCGTCGCATTCATCGCGGCAGGCGCACCTGTACCAGTCCTCCAGAGACACGGCCTTGACCTCAACGCAGTCAACACCATCAAGGGCGGCCTCGCAACGGGCGACTTCAAGACGGCCTTCGGCGCAGTCAACGACGCAATGATCGACGCATTCTCCATCTACGGCACTCCGGCAGAGATGAACGCCAAGATCGCAGACCTCGAGAAGATGGGTGTCACCCAGATTGTCGCAGGATCCCCGATCGGTGGGGACAAGAACAAGTCCATCCGCCTCATCGGCAAATACATAATCCCGTAAGTGGAGAATTCTCCACTTTCTTCTTTCTTTTTTCATTAAATGTTGATCATAAGCCTCCGATGGCTGCGTGTAGTCTCTGTGTCTCCAGTAGTTCCAACCCCCAAACACGCCCATGCATAATCAATAGAAAACAATCACCTTGCTCACCGTGCCGCCTTGGTTCAATTTAGACTCGCACGGCCACAGGTGTCGATTTTTAACTGCGTAAATTATATATACCATGTCCTATCATTTTCAGGGTTGTGTACGCATACCGCGCATTTTACATGGCAAGAGACAATGATGTTTTAACGTACGTAGCTTGCCGAATAGTGGAATGCGTCGATTAGCGTATCGCTTATCACTTTTACATAATGCCGTTTAGCCTCGCGTATTTTTATTTTTTCGCTCGCTCTATGGCCCTTTAAAACGAAAACTAACAGGATACATCTCATATGACTGAAGAAGCAAGACACAAGTATGAATTTAAGCGACACCTGGAGGAGGTACGCAGCAAGCAGGGGCAGGGCACGGAGCTGGTGTCTCTGTATATCCCGCACGATAAGCGGATCTCCGACGTGGTCGCCTATCTAAGGGATGAGCACGGCTCGGCTGCGAACATCAAGTCAAAATCTACCAAGACCAACGTGCAGAGCGCACTGGAGTCCATCATGTCGCGCCTCAAATACTATAAGGAGCCTCCCCTGAACGGCATAGCCATCTTCTGCGGCGCCATATCCATCGGCGGCGACAGGACTTCGATGGAAGCGATCACCATCGAGCCGCCTCAGCCGATCACCTCGTTCTCGTACAGGTGCGGCAGTAACTTCGAGCTGGACAAGCTTGAATACATGCTCGTAGATAGAAAGACGTTCGGCCTGATCGTCGTCGATCGTCGAGAGGCGACCATCGGCCTGCTTAAGGGCAAGAGTGTCACACCGATGAGGCATCTCACGAGCACCGTCCCGGGAAAGCAAAGGAAGGGCGGCCAGTCGTCGCACCGTTTCCAGCAATTACGATTGATCGCGATCGCCGACTTCAACAACAGGATCGGCAGCGCAGCCAACGACATTTTCCTTAATATAGACAGGAACGACTTCCAGGGGATACTGATCGGAGGTCCTACGCCCTCTAAGGAAGAGTTCGTCAAGGGCGAATTTTTACATCACGAGCTGCAGCCTAAGATAATGGGCCTCTTCGACATCGCTTACACGGATGAGTCCGGATTGAACGAGCTAATGGATGCGGCCGGAGACACGCTGTCGAATCTCGATGTCGTCAAGGAGAAGAAGCTCATGGAGCGCTTCATGAAGGAGCTTGTCAGCGATAACGGTCTGGCGGCATACGGAGAGGATTCCGTGCGGGCGAACCTGAAGATGGGCGCAGTGGAAACCCTGCTATTATCCGAGGATTTACGCAGGAACCGCATCCTGATCAAGTGCGCGAACTGCGATTACACTGAGACGAAGACGCTAAAGCTCAGGCCGGGCGAGTCACCCACAGTCTACGAGAAGTGCCCGAAATGTCAGTCATCGTTGAGCATAACAGAGAACGTGGACGTGGTTGACGAGCTTTCGATGATCGCGGAGCAGATGAACACGGAAGTCGAGTTCATATCCACGGAGTTCGAAGAAGGCGAGCAGCTCTATAACGCGTTCGGCGGCATATCCGCAATCCTGCGCTATAAGACCGGCTCGTAAGGTGTGATCATGTATCTTAAACTAATGGATGAGGTAAAAACGCTCATGACTTCAGCCGTGGAGCAGGCTGGCTACAGGACCGACGACATGAGCCTGGGCGAGTCGGCTCACGCCGACGTCAGCTCATCGCTGCCCTTTCGCCTCGCAAAAGAGCTCAAGAAGAGCCCGATGGAGATCTCGAAAGACATCATATCCCACATGGGTAAAAGCGAGTACGTGGACCGTGTTGAAATGGCCGGCCCGTACATCAATTTCTACGCGAGCCAGCGCTATGTGACAGAGTCCCTGGAGGAGATCCTGAAGCAGGGCCGCACAGCCGTGCTTCTACCCGGGAAAAACATAAAGGTCATCCTCGAGCACACGTCCGCGAACCCGACGGGGCCGCTGCACGTTGGCAGAGGCCGTAATCCCGTTATAGGCGATACGCTTTCGCGGATCATGCGCGCAGGCGGCTACGATGTTCAGGTACAATATTACGTGGACGACATGGGCAAGCAGGAGGCGACGATCGTCTGGGGCTACGACCACCTGGACCTGTCAAAGCTCCCGACGCCGCAGACGGATAAGCCTGACCATGCTATCGTGGAGGTCTACAGGGCCGCCACTGACATCAGAAAAGAAAACGAGAACGTCGATAAGGAGATCTCGGAGATACTGAACAAGTACGAGCACCTGGACCCTGAAGTATCGGCCAAGATCAAGAAGATGGTTGAGACCTGCCTGGCCGGACAGCAGATGACCCTGGCCAGGATGAACGTGTTCTACGACAAGTTCGTATGGGAGTCGAGCTTCGTCCAGACAGGCGCGGTCAACGAAGTCATCGACAAATTATCGAAGACACCGTACGCACAACGCAACCCGGACGGTATGCTGGCGCTGAACCTGTCGTCCTTCGGCATGGACAAGGAATTTGTCCTGACGAGGGCGGACGGCACCTCGCTGTACACGACCAGGGATCTCGCCTATCACCAGTGGAAGCTGTCGAACTGCGACATGGCCGTGAACGTGCTTGGAGAGGACCAGAAGCTGGCCATGCAGCGCCTGAACGCGACGCTCACGATACTAGGGCAGACGAAGCTGCCGAGGATCGTGTTCTATTCGTTCGTTTCATTACCTGAGGGCCGCATGTCCACCCGTAAGGGTGTGGTCGTGAATTTAGATGACCTGCTGGACGAGGCCATAGAGCGAGCCTACATAGAGGTGGACAAGCGCAGGAAGGACCTGGCGGAGGACCAGAAGCGCAAGATCGCCGAAGCCGTGGGCATAGGAGCCGTACGGTTCGACATCATTCGTGTGGCTGCGGAAAAGTCCATCACTTTCAAATGGGAGCAGGCGCTGGATTTCGAGAAGCAGGGCGCGCCGTTCGTCCAGTATTCCTACGCTCGCTCATGCAGCATCCTTGCAAAGGCGATCCCGCAAAAGTACGATTTGAGCGTGCTCAAGGAAAAAGAGGAGATCGCGCTGGTCAAAAAGATGGCCATGCTCCCGTATGAAGTACAGGTTGCCTCTACCGACCTGAAGCCTCATATTATTGCGGGCTACGCGCGTGAGCTCGCCGAGACATTCAACCAGTTCTACCGCTTCGTTTCCGTCCTGAACGCGGAGCCAGAATTACGAGAGGCGCGCCTGGCGCTCGTGGATGCGTCCCGCATCACGCTCGCCAACGCGCTGGACTTGTTGGGCATCGCGGCACTTGAGGAGATGTAAGCCCTTTCGGGCTTACTCTCGCTCATTCTTTTTTAGTCTATTTTCTCATCTGACGTTTCTTATAGAAGCCTAGCGCGAACTTCGCCACGAAGTACAGGATGGCCGCCGCTATGACAAAGTAAAGCACCAGCGGTATGAGGTAGCCTGTCAGGACGATCAGCCCGCCGATCATTCCGATGAAGCCGTGCGACGCGTCGCGGAAGGCGTTGCCGATACCCCAGTCATAGCCGACTACTGGCTCCGGCTCGTAAGCTTCTACCGTGATCGTGGCAAAGTCCACCTGGCTACCCAGATAGTTCAGCTGCGCCTGGTCCGACTCGATCTCGCCCCTGACGCTGTAGAGCTGTTGCGAGACGGCTAGCACTTCGCTGACGTTCTTACCCATGCCCATGAGGGCGCTGAGCTGCTGCTCCTCAGCTTTCAAATTATTGATACGCGCGTTCAGGTCAATATACTGGCGTGTCACGTCCTGGCCTGAGATGCTCTCGGATTTTACATTCCCGAGGGCCTCGAACTGAGAAAGGTCGGACTGGAACGTCGACTGCGGAACTTTAACTGTGATAGACGTGTGCTTCTTATTCGAGCTGGTGACCCACGTGCTCGAAGACTCTACGTAGCCGCCGGAGCCCGCGGTAATGGTGCGGATGCTGTTCACGGTCTTGTCATGGTCACTTGTCTCCAGCTGCACGCTGGCAGTGCTGATCACCATGCGGCCGCTCAGGTTCGTGTACACGTTCGTATCCGTAGTAGTGATCGGCGCCGGGACCGGGGCCACGATGCCCGTATAGCCGCTCACGCCACCTGTTGACTTACTGTTGTCGCTGCTCACGTATGAGGGCGCAGATTGCCCTTCGTTCACTGGTGTTGTACTCCTATCGCTGCCGGTCAGGCTCGTGCAGCCTGAAAAAAAGACGAATGAAAGCACGATGAGGACTGCGATGACTTTGATTGTTGAATTTAACTTCATGATATTATATGTAAGCATTTGATTATTTAAGAATGGCTTAAGCTACGGACAAGACCGTAGTTACACCGTGTTTTTTAACTACAAAGAAAAGGTTTATATCTTGCAGCGGTCATGAGCATCTGTGGACTCGTGGGGTAGCCAGGATATCCTACTGGGCTTCGGTCGATAAAATTTGAACGGAAGAACCAACGGAAGAAACCCAGAGACCCGCGTTCGAATCGCGGCGAGTCCGCTGTTTGTAAAAATCAGAAATTGTTTGTCTTTGTTTTCGCGGGTGCGACGCTCGCTGGTAATCAGTTATTTATCATTTTCGCGGGTGCGACGCTCGCTGGTAATCAGTTATTTATCATTTTCGCGAGTGCGACGCTCGCTGGTAATCAGTTATTTATCATTTTCGCGGGTGCGACGCTCGCTGGTAATCAGTTATTTATCATTTTCGCGAGTGCGACGCTCGCTCACTTTGTTCGCTCGCTACTCGTCGTTTTGGGTGCTTCGATGCCGGGGTCGCGCTCGCACCCCTCGGCCAAAGCTTCGCTTCGCTCGCTTTGGCCTCCGCAAGCGCTAAGCGACGCGGCCACAAGCGGCCGCGTCCATTACCCCGTCATCTTCGCATCGGCCTGATGGCCGACTGAGGCCCAAAACGCCTCGCCGACCGCGCCCTATAGAAATCGTCGTGCGTTTTATGAGACTACGAAAACATACCCATAAATTGTCGCGTGAGGCGGAGGTTTTTCGGGTTTGCCCGGAGCGAGCGGAGAGAGCGTAGGGATGCGGAGATGGCCGGGTAATGAGCGTGCCGTCTTGTCGGCACGCTGCTTAGGGCTTGCGAAGGGAGGCGAGCGAAGCGAAGCCGACCGAGGGTGCAAGACCGGCCCGGACATCGAAGCACCCGAAAAACCGCAGCAGGCCGGCCCAAAGGCCGGCCGTCGAACCGCGAAGACAAGGAGAATTCTATCTGTTATGATATTTTATATCGGATGAGCCCCTATTAAGCTGATCTTACTCTTCTTCACTTCGCCGAACTCCGCAAGCCCCTTATCCGTGGTCGCAAACACCGAATCACCGAGCATCGCCATGGATGCCATGCCGCCGTTCGCTTCTACAGCCTTGACTGCCGCCAGCGCCTTCTCGCTAATCAGCCCCGTCTCCACGGAAAAATCGCGAGAGAGCTTCATGAACTGGTCGAACGTCGGCTTTTTCAGCAACGCCTTCAGGCTCTTCGTGCCAGCCTCGTCGATCTTCGCCTTCTCCTTCGGATTAGTAAGCACGCTCTTCGTGGAGATCGTGCCGAAATGCACGCAGTAGATATCGCGGGCCACGACCGGTATCCGGTCAAGAATAAAAGGCGTGCCGGGCTTGAGCCTGATCACGATACCGCCGGCATACATACCGGCCACGTCCCCCAGGCCCGTCTTATTATTTACCTCAGCCAGATGGGCTAAGAACGCAAGATCATTATACGTCCGGTTCAGGTGCAGTGCCTCGTTCAGCGCTAGCGCAGTGCTGAAAGCGCCCGCACCGCTGTCGCCGAAGCCACCGCCGATCGGGAAAGCCAGCTTGCTCTCGACCCGCACCGGCTCTTCCGTGAGCATCTCGATGATCGTCCTGGTAGTCGGCGCGTCCGCAGGGTTGCCGTTCAGGATGATCTCCGTAGTTTCGGCCGGCTGCGCAGACGTTGTCACGCCGTCCTCCAGCGTAAGGCCGCAGCCGCAGGACCCCATCTTCAGCGGGTCCTCGTCGTCAAAAATAGAAAAAAAACCGGTGATATGTGCCGGGGCGAATGCTTTACCTATCATATAAAATACTCCGTTATGGCGTCCATGATGCGGCATGCCACTATGCTTTTCTTGTCGGCTACGTGATCAGTCGTGCCATCCGCTTTTATGATATATGCGTCATTCCTATTCGTGTCCCGCACGCCGCCAAATCTATTAGCTATGACCATGTTCGCCTGCGCCCGGTCCATCATGTCTGTTGCTCGTTTGAGCATCTCCTTATCGTCCACCGTCTCGGCTTTGAATGCCACTATGAATAGCGACGGGAACTCATGACGCACCTGGTCCAGGATCTTTTTCGCGGGCTTCAGCTCGACCGTCACCGGGCCTTTTGAGCTGATCTTATCCTTCGCCGCCACCACGGTGAAGTCGGAAATCGCCGCGGCACTTATGTAAATATCATAGCCCTTCTTTAACTCGGACATCACAGCATCGTCCATGTCATTTGCACTGTCCGCGAATACATCCTTGATCCCGCGCATTCCCGCATTAGAGCGGTGCACTACAGTCACATCCGCCCCTTTCCGAAATGATTCGAGGGCAAGCTCAACACCCATGCGGCCAGTGCTTCTGCTAGTCAGCACGCGTATCGGGTCCAGGGGCTCGAAATTCGGGCCGCTAGTGATCAGTATTTTTTTACCTTTGAGCGGTGAATCCGATATGATCCGCTCCACGTTGGTGACGATCTCCTCGTTATCCGGTATCTTGGCCGCGCCCTCCTCGATTTTGGGCATGATGAACGAGATGCCGATGTTTTCCAGCTTTTTAATGTTCTCCTGCACGATCGGGTGCTCGAACATGGAGCCGTGCATGGCAGGCACTATGATGATGGGAATATGCGAGCCTATCGCAGTCGTGGCAAAAGTGGTGACAGGCGTATCGTCGACGCCTGTGGCGATCTTGCCGATCGTGTTCGCGGTGCAGGGCGCGATCAGCATAAGATCGTATGCCTGCTTACGCTTGCCGCAGTATGCCACGTGCTCTATGGCGCCGGTGATCTCCGTAATGACTTTTCTGCCGGTAGCATATTCAAGCGCATACGGATGTATGATCGTCTGCGAGGCCTGGCTCATCACACCCTGCACCTCGGCGCCATTCCTTATTAGCTCCCGGGACAGCCTGACCGCTTCGACGGCTGCTATGCTGCCGGTGACACAGAGTACGATCCTTTTTCCGTCAAGCGAATGGCTCTTCGATGACTTAAGGTCGAGCGTGGGGTGCGAGATGTCCGCTTTCACAGATAATACCTCATACTATTGTTGGATAAGAACACTATTAAAATTTGCATCGCTGCTTTATATATGATAGCATGATAAGTTTTTCGTCATGAGAATAGGCTTATGTATCATAAGCGATGTCATTTATTCCATATACACGAGCGCTGCTGACTATCATGAACAAGGGCAAGGATCATGGCAATTCAATATTGGGCGAAAAACGGCTCGATATTCTGCTCATAGCGGTCATATTGATCTTCGCGCTAGCCATTCGTATGTATGGCCTGACGGATGTGGGATTGACCTACGACGAGCCGATCACTGTGGCCAGCGGCATCTATTATATACATAACCTCGAAGTGCAGAACTTCGGCGCTGACGTGTGGGCGCAGAACATGGAGCACCCGCCCGTGGCCAAATACATCTACGGGATCGCGAACCTCATTTTTAATGGCGACGGGTTCAGCTATAATACGTATGTCGTAGCCAAGTCCGCGAGCGCTCTCATGGGCGCCCTGACCTGTGTCTTAATATTTCTCATCGGCCGCGAGCTTTACGATAAGCGAGTCGGGCTGCTTGCTGCCTTCATCCTGGCGCTGACGCCGGTCTTCCTGGCACATACGCAGATCGCGGCCATAGACTCGCCCATCGCTTTCTTCTTCACGCTGACGATGTTTTTATTTATGATCGCCATGCGGCGGAACAGCATTCCCTATTATGCGGCGTCTGCCGTGTCCCTCGCTCTGCTCCTGGGCACAAAGTTCAACGGCATTTTAATATTGCCGGCCATGGCGATCCTGTATGTGCTATACAGGCATGAGCACCCGCTATACGTGAAGAAAGTCAAGAAGAAGGGCTCAGCACATAGTAGCGGCGCTCATGGCTTACAGGCCGCGATAAAGCCATACATAAACCCGCTATCACTGATCGGCTATTGTCTCATCGTCGCATTGATATTCTTCATGATATGGCCCTGGCTCTGGTCGGACCTGATCGGCCATGCCAGCATGACATTAAGCCACTGGGAAACAACTCCCAGGGACTTTTTCCTGGGCACGGCGCAGGCTGCGCCGCTCTACTATTATCCCGTATACTTCCTGGTCACCACGCCTGCCCTGCTTTTCATACCGCTGGTCGTCGGTATCGTCGCGGCAGCCAGGTCTAAGGACGTATTCAAGTATGGCATTCTTCTGTGGCTCGTCATCCCGTTCGCCTATGGCTTCACGTCCTTCATCCAGAATGGCATGCGATACCTGATCATGATATATCCGGCCGTGGCACTCCTGTGCGCCGACGGGCTCTGGCAGATATCCGGGCAGGCTGAAAAGCTAAAGCTGCCGAAAAAAGCGGTATTTGCCGCGCTCAGCGTTCTGCTCATCGCGTACCTCGCAGTAAGCGTGGCGCTCGTACACCCGTACTACCTGGACTATTATAACGAGCTGTCGGGCGGCCAGAAAAATATCCAGGACAACCGGCTTTTCGACATCGCATGGTGGAATGAGGGCACGTCCGCGTGCATGAACTATGTAGAGGTACACGCGAGCAACGCGACCGTTGCCATGGTCGTGCTGCCTCAGGATCCCTCTAATGAGCGCTTCATGATGAAGAACAACAGCTATAATTTCACGTCAGAAGTCGTCAATGACCGCGCAATACCGGTAAACGTTACCACAGATCAGGACTATGCGATCGTATCGGGCAAAGTGATGGAGTACTACAATGTGACCATCGACCCCGCATTCAAGCCCGTCTACGAGGAAACGGTCGGCGGCGCCACCCTTTGCACTGTATATAAGAACACGGGACACGGCGCTTGAACCCACTATCGGTGCCCGGAAATCCATCATCTATATATACTTCGAAGTGACTATGCAAAGGTGATTACCTGAGGCAATCAATAAATTTCTGGAGTTATCATAATGGCAAAGTCAAAGGACACCAAGTCGCGCAAAAAGGGTAGTAACCTGAAAGCGTGCCGGGAATGTCACAGCCTGGTCGAGGGCGAAGTATGCCCCGCTTGCCAGTCGAGCTCGCTGAGCGAAGACTGGAGCGGCTACGTTGTCATCATCGACCCCGTAAAATCCGAGATAGCGCGACTGATGAACGTGAAGCGTCCTGGCAAGTTCGCGTTGAAGGTGCGGTAGAGTGGCATTAACGCTTACGCCCGCGTTGCGTGAGAAGCTTAAGACGCCCTACGGAAAGCTATACAAAGGCAAAGGCGATGAGTGTCTCAGGACCATCGTTGATACGCTAAAAGCCACGAAGGTCATCTCCATAGGGGACGTGACCACGTATTATTTGCTCAAGGCGGGCATCGTGCCGGACATCTGCCTGGTCGACGATAGGACCATGCGCCTGCCGGTCGAGCACGAGGTGCGCAAGGGCACTGCACATGCTTCCTTCAAGGAAGTCACCGTGAAGAACCCTGCGGGCGTCGTGACCGATGACTTAATTAACGCCCTGAAAGATAATATGGACTCCAAAAAGCCCGTGCGAATTTTCGTCGAGGGCGAAGAGGACCTTGCCGTGATACCGGCGTGCATGTACGCGCCCATCGGATCGATCGTCATCTACGGCCAGCCCAACGAGGGCGTGGTTGTCGTGAAGATCACCGAAAAGAAGCGGCTCGAGACCGTCTCGCTCGTCGAGCAGATGAAAAAAGAAGCCGGCAATTGACGATCATAAAAATCGAAGGTGAATAGTATGGACATAAAAGTAATAGAAGAAAGAAACAACCCGCTTTTACAGAGGCGTGAGGTCAAGTTCAGTGTTTCCCACAACTTAGGGACTCCATCCAGAGACGAGATCAAGGCTCAGATTGCAGCTCACCTGAACTCGAAGCCGGAACTGGTCATTATCGAGCGCATGAAGTCGGAGTTCGGCAAGCGCGAGACTCGCGGCTACGCGAAGATCTACGAGACCGCCGAGCGCCTGAAGAGCGTCGAGACTGCCCACATCATCCTGAGGAACGAGAAGAAGGTCCCGAAGGAAGAAGAGAAAAAGGAATAATTAAAGAGGTATGAACATGGCAGACAAGAAACCAGCAGCAAAGAAGGCAGCATCTGCGCCGAAGTCCAAATATGAAATAAAGGAAGGAAAGGTCTCCAGAAAGAACCAGTCCTGCCCGAGATGCGGCGACGGCGTGTTCCTGGCAAACCACGCGGACAGGCTGTCCTGTGGCAAGTGCGGTTACACCGAATATAAGAAGAAAGCAGAAGCAAAGTAAATATCTGTAACAGTAAAGATTTGTGGCCATAACTATCACCGACGAGGACGCTCCCCCGAGTCGGACGATGATTATAGGTATGCTGCAGGTGCTCAATACAAGTATTACTTGGCACTTTGCGGCGTACGAAGTTAATTTTCTGAAAAGTTTTTAACTGGCTATTGAGAAATAGTTGATGTTGTTTTTCTTTGTTTTCATGGGTGCGACGCTCGCTGGGAAGCAGTTATCTATCATTTCAGTGGGTGCGACGTTCGCTGGGAAGCAGTTATCTATCATTTCAGCGGGTGCGACGCTCGCTCTCTTCGTTCGCTCGCTCTCTTCGTTCGCTCGCTACTCGTCGTTTTGGGTGCTTCGATGTCGGGGTCGCGCTCGCACCCTCGGCCAAATCTCGCTTCGCTCGCTTTGGCCTCCGCAAGCGCTAAGCGATGCGGCCGCGAGCGGCCGCGTCCATTACCCCGTCATCTTCGCATCGGCCTTCGGCCGACTGAGGCCCAAAACGCCTCGCCGACCGCGTTTCGTAGAATAAGTCATATTTTCTTTGAGACTCGTACAACGTACCGATAAATTGTCGCGTGAGGCGGAGGTTTTTCGGGTTTGCCCGGAGCGAGCGTAGCGAGCGTAGGGATGCGGAGATGGCCGGGTAATGAGCGTGCCGTCTTGTCGGCACGCTGCTTAGGGCTTGCGGAGCCTGACGGAGCGAAGCGAACGTCAGGCGAGGGTGCAAGACCGGCCCGGACATCGAAGCACCCGAAAAATCGGAGTAGCCCTGCCGAAGGCAGGGCGTCGAACCGCGAAACCCAACAAAACTAACATAGCTATTTTCTATTTGCCGTCGAACCGCGTGAAAAAAGAAGAACTCAATTTACCAAAACGCCTCGCCGACCGCGACAGATGGTGAATATTATGCTATTTTTATTATAGGCCCATTACTCTCATCGAATACACAGCTAGGTTTAATATATGGATCGCATAAATATCAATCTAATAAATAACAATCATAAAAAATAACAATCATAACAAAAATAACAATACGAATTGGAAAATAACAATCATAACAAAAATAACAACAAAGGTTTGGTGTAATGTCAAGGAAAACTTGCGCAGTTTGTGGTAAGCCTGTGTATCCGGGTACGGGCATGTATTTTAATGGCATGCTTATACACAGATCGTGCGAGGGGAAGGCCGGGGCATTTTGGTTCCGGTATGGCGGGAGAAGATGAGCATCATGAATAGAGCGGTAAAATCTCAGGATACGCGATTCGTCAACCCTTATAATCATCAGGGACCGACAAACCCAAAATATTACGCCAACAGGCATACGCTATTATCGACTTTCATGCAGAACGTGATAGCCGTATCAAGATCTAAAGGAGTGACGCGTCCCATCAACATAGCAATTTTAGGGAGCTGGGGAGTGGGAAAGACATCCACGTTGCTCAAATTCAGGGATATGCTAAAAGAACAGGGGGATAATATACCGACGTTTTCGGCGGTCATATCCTTAAAGCCGACATGCTGTACGGATGCTGATACTTTTTCCCTTTTCATCATAGAGAGCATATTCAGGGAATACGAGAGTAGCGCAGAGATATCTGATAAGGTGAGGGACTTCATTAAAAACGAGCTGAATATCATTGAAAAGTGGAAAATCTCAAAAATATCCATGAAGCCGGAGATAGAGCGAAGAGAAGCGCCGCCGATCAAAAGCATAAATTTTAAGGAGACGATGATCAAGTTCTGGGAACGGCTTCTGTCCAGCGGGATCCGGATGGGCGTGATCATGATCGACGATATTCAATATACACTGATCACCAATCATAATGGAGAGCTATTATACGACCTGAGGACGGACATGCAAGCACTGGCTTCATCGGGCGCGCAATTTATGTTCGTTATCGCTGGTCCTATGAATTTGTATCCCGAGATAAGGGATAAAGCCGAACCTTTCACGAGGCTGTTCGAGCGTTTTGACCTCGAGCCATTTGACGTGGCGGGCGTTAGAGAGCTAATTGAAAAGCCGCTTATCGTGGAAAACATTCATCTGGCCATAGACGAGAATGTGATCTCGAAGATATGTCAGATTACCGGCGGTCATCCATATTTTGTCACTTTAGCGATGAGGGATATACTGGATCATATAAAGGGCGATCGTCTCGACCTCGCTCAATTCAACCAGCTCTGCCCCGTCCTCCTCGAGCACTTCGGCAGGATAAAATTTAAGGAGGATCTGAATAGCATAACGGATGCAGAAAAAACGGTCCTGCTTCAGATGGCTGTAATGGACGACGGCGATATCTCGCCATCCAGCTTGAAAGGAAAAGGCGTCACAGTATTACTTGAGCGTTTAGTAAAAAAAGAGCTCGTGGTTAAGATTTCAAGAGGCAAATATAGGCTATATAATCCGCTATTTAAAGAATACTTAAAACAGATCCAGGCAAAGTAGTTGCTTTTGGCATATTTTTTTTATTTCTATGGTCATGGGTTCGCTCATTATAAACTTATTGAATACTTCGCCGACAGCGACCCGTACCAATGTTATGCGGTGATCGCGACTCAATAGGTTGACCCAACTGCTACTCACTCCACCATCTGCAAAATGTTGTAATGTCCGAATGAAGTAATGTTTATAAAAAAATGAATTGGCTTTCGAAAATAAAAAATACGATAAGCCGAATGATTTTATATTGCGCCTTGTGTAGCTTTGGCTTTGGAGGAGGCTAAATTTTCATTCGCATGATTGTTGAAGTATTCGACGACTTCCTTGCCTTCGACGAAAACAAAGCCGTTCTTTTTTCCGTAAGCTATAGCATCTTCCTTGCTCAATGCCTTGCCCGTCTCTCCGTCCATCATCTCGCACATGACCATGGCCGGGATGATGTTGGCTACACGCGCGAGGACGAGCGACAATTCGGTCTGGCCTCTCCTGTCCTTTAGCAGGTTTGGAGCACCCCTCAATAACGGCATGTGTCCCGGTGACCTGAACTCGGCTCCAAAGTTGACGTGTTCGCCATTCATGGCTTTCTTTGTGATCTCCGCCAGCTTATTGATCGTCAGAGCCCTATCATTATCGGTGATACCCGTAAACGTCTTGCGGTGGTTTACCCACAGCGAGAACGAGGATTTTGCATCGTAGGGGATGTCGCCGACCCGCTCGTAGATGGACTCGATCGCCTTGAAGCCGTTTCCGGAGTTTCCGGCGAACTGCAGTACGTCCACGATGTACGGGATCCCGATAATGTCACAGACGATGGGGTCGATGGCCGTGCAGATCAGCCCTCCGGCGTCTCTCCTGAGGCGGTAAACGTCCTTGGGCGTAACGGATTCAGCCGGTATCACGATGTCAGTTTCCATTTCACGGTCATCAAAATCATATAGCAGGATGGCCTTGCCTTCCCGCAATGCTTCCACAGCGTCTTCTATCATTCTATGATCACCTCTATCTCGTCCCCGTCCTTGAGGCCCAGGGTTTTCCTGAAGTTCACGGGTGAGATTATCTCAATCAGGTTCATCGGGTAATTCGTCCGGTCAGGCCTGATAATAGCGCCTCTGACGCCGTCGACCTTTACCGGATAACACTTACAGCCGCCATACGTCCGGCTTGCATCCTTGAAGCCGTCGATCTTCAGCGCACTGGTCTCAAAATGCGCGAACGGCTCGTTAAGCTTGATATTCAAAGTGCCGGGGTACGGGTCAAAGCCCAGGTTCTTGATGAACTGGTCCCTGTAGCCGTCCAGCGAAATATAGTACTGGCCTTCACCCAGGCCTGTCGTAACTTTTCCTTTGATGCTCGTCAGGCGGGACTTGTCGAAAAGCTCCTTATACTCCATATACTCGGCCTTAAGCCGCAGGATGCCCTTTTCCGTCAGCCTGATCTTCTGCCCCTCGTTAGTGACAGTCCTCGTGATATAGCCCTCGTCTTCCAGCTCCACCAGGCGCCTTGCCGCAGTCTGCGAACTGGTGCCTATGGATGAGCCCAGTATGGTGGACGAGAGGTTCACGGGATCCCGAGTGGCGCCCATAAGAGCGAGCTTTTTTAACGTTTCGACTTCCATGTTGTCCCTCAAATTTAAGACGCGTATCATGTATGATAGGCAGGTATAAAACGTTTACCGTCAGATCAAGACCCAAGGCATTGAGAAGACGCGGCTTTTAGCATAAATGCACTAAGTACTCTGAGTCGCGGTTTCAACACAAAGACACGAGATGCACGAAGTAGCACAAAGATGTTTTAGTGTAAGCCTCCAGCGGCTGTGCGACCCTATTTTTATTGTGTATGCCTCCGGCGGCCGGGTGATGTTGGACTCGGAGAAGGTCACAAACCATTGGTCACTAAGGGCACGTTGTTGTTGCCAGTGATGACATGGTCATCCTGTTTGTCAGTATAATGATTCTGCCAGGGATATTCATTAACATTAGAACGAGCATTTTCAAAGATAGTAACAAACGACTCATAGCATGATTGAGCGAACGATCATATCGAAACCACATCGCATCCCCAGTACCAATAACGTGATCTTTGTGACTAGGAGTTTCGTGACCTTCTCTGTGTCCAACGACTCTCAGCCGCCCGAGGCATACACAAAAACGTTCACCGGGACACTGTAGTCCAAACAAGTTACTCGGCCGCCGGAGGCTTACACTAAACAAACCTTTGTGCTACTTCGTGCTCTTCGTGTCTTTGTGTTGAAACCGCGACTCAGAGTACTTAGTGCGTTTAAAAATCATGAACTAATAATTTAGTCTACTAAGAGTGTGAAGTTTAGCCCTCTATTTGTTCAATCTGATGGTTCCGTCCACGTATATGGGCACGATGGGAAACCGGTTGATATCCCTGCAGATCATCTCCACGTCTGCCTGATACCCGAGCTGTGTAACCCTCTCGCCTGCGGGCGAGCGCCTGATGCCCTCTAGCAGTTCCTGGCACTGCGGATCTATCTGGACAAAGCGCTCCGCTTCATAGCGAAAGCGTCCCCTGCTCAGTACCTGGGCCATGATCTCAATGAGAAAAGCCGCATTTAGATCCTCCGTAGACATCACCGGGCTGGAGGCAAGCAGGTACGCGCGATCAAGGCTCATGATGTGCTCTGCGACGGCTACGGCGTTGAGCGTGCTGCCGATGATTCCGTTCCTGGCCATTATGCGAGTACCGTTTGATGTGGTGATCACGACGGTTTTATCCTTGATGTCAGCGCCGAGCATCTCCGTGGGCGAGTTGTTATAGTCAAAGCCCCCGATCTTCACGCCGTGCCTTTCGCCGATGAGCACGGCGTCCATCTTTTTACCGATCGCCAGTGCCTCATTCGCATCCTCGACGGGGATGACCTCTTTTGCGCCCGCCCAGAGCGCCGTCACGATGGTGGAGGATGCCCGCAATACGTCGATGATCACGGGCGCGCCGCTACCTCTGTCTAAAAAATCCTTTTTGCCATCGGCGCCGACGTAAAACCGCATAGGACTCTCGCTGGAACATTGCGCTTTATGCAGAAAAAGCTTTTGAGGTCCATTAAAATATCGCCACGCGGCTCACGCGATAGCTGGTAGCGCCATCGCTAATATACGCATCGTAAGCGCAACCGTAGACCTTCGTGTTCCCTGAACCTGGCTTTACCAGCACTCCGCCCATGTTCATGGCATCCGGCTCCGGGTGCGCGCCCAGATAATTACCTGCAAGGCTTTCATTAAAAGTGAACTCATAAGAAACACCATGATTTAGCAGACAGTCCGAGAGCCCGCTTACCTCAGGTGAAGATCTCTGGCAGAAAAGGTCCACAGCCTTACTTCTTTCCGGCCAGCCATAAACGGAGCTGATCGCTGCCGTGTGCTCCAGCGCCGAATCCTGCGCCCACTGTATGTTATCAACAGTATCCTGCGAGAGATATACGCTCTGCCGGGAAGAGATGTACGTATCCACAGAGTCGACGCATGCCATTATGCCGATCAGGCATAGACAGATGACCATAGCCGACAGGATTATCATTTGAGCGTCGTCTTTCATCGCCATATGATCAGCTCGCAATCTTCCATCTTTTCTTCCTCCTCACAATATACGGCGAAGGGCTTTGCATACGTCTTTATATAGGACGGCGGCCTCTCGCCCAGCTCGCCGTACGGTGACAGCAAATAATAGTGTACACTCTCCGGGAGCATCTCTTCAATACTAACACCCATCACAGCAGAGTCGTTTTTCCATTCTTTCGGCGAGGACATTACATGAGCCAGGCCGGGATCTTCCACCGTGTTGTTCCTGTACATCAACACGTTCAGGATATCGCTGGATAAGGGTACCAGGCCATCGTGTTCGCTTAAGGCCGGGGCTGTGACATTGGCATTCATATACGCAAGCGTTGAGATAAGCAGCACCGTGGCTATGATAGCCTCCAGCATGTGAACCGCGCCATGGTCATTCATCTGCCGAAGCGGTTCCAACGTCCTTCCTCCACATGTATACTGTGACGGTTGCGCACCTGTACGTGCCATCGGGCTCTTCGATGGCCGCGGCCCTGACGGATTTACAAACGTCCTTAGTATCAGGTGGCAGCGGATATCCAGCAGACTTGTAAAATGCTCCGTCACCGGACTTGATCTCCACACGTAGCCCGTACTCATCGGCGCTGTCCGATAGCCCCAGGACAGACTTCAATGTAGGCGGGTTAAAAAAACTAAGGGCCTGTATTCTCTCTTCAGTGATAACGTTCGGACTGCCACCGGACAGGCCGATGCGTGTAGCTCCTCGCGCCGTTCCCGGATCTATATACCAGGTCGACGGCTCTCCCGCACTTTTAAGCAGCATGTCCCCCACATTATCGGATATCCGATCAATATCGCCCGCATAGCTGGCCGTGTATCTTACGGATACGATGTTCGTGGCCGTGAAGAACGCGCACAGGATCAAAACAGCCAGCACAGAATATGCCGCTACGAAGTCGATGGAAAAAACACCGTTCTCGTCATTTATCATTCGTACCACCTATGAAAGTGTTACCGTATTTGTTGCCAGATCATAGGCTATGCGGTGCTCGTCGGGCTGGCTGATCAAAAAGCCCTTTACCATGACTGCGCTTCTAGAAATGATCGGTGCTGTGTATACGGTCGAATGATCGTGTGCGGCTATCACGCAGATTACGTGTCCGTCACTGGAGGGATATACCACGTATCCGTCCCCGTTTATCCCGTCGGGCAGGCCGATATCCTCTTCGGCAGACTCATCTCCGGACGAGAGGTCTGAGATATGGTCGCTCACATATGTAGCTATCATGACAGCTGATTGCGCTCGTGAATCTGAAGCGGATGTATTATAGAAGCTGTTGCAGCCGACGTAAATGGCCGAGAATATGAATAAAGAAATGCCCAGGAGCAGCACATACTCGGTAGTAATAGCCACGCCGTCGTCATACCTTCTCGAAGTCGACGTTCGCACAGGTAACGTAGACATGTGACACCTCCGATGATACGGCTTTTAATCTTCCGTCCTGGTAATTCGTAATGAATCCTGCCTCTTTTAACTCTCTTTCCCAGGCCGAAGGCTCGCCGCAGGACACGTATACGGTCACGACAGAGCCCTCTGTATTAAGTTTTTTAGTAGTGATCGAGTCACACCTGACGCCGATATTCAAGGTACCGCCACAATCAGTAAAAGTGCTTGATAAAACGGAGACCATGTCGAGATATATGATATTCGCATAACCGGTCGACTTTACAAGATGTATAGATGGGCTTCGCAAGTACCGCATATTCCCGCTATCGTTCGACGTGACAGCGCCTCCCTCGAATGTTATGGACCTGAACGGAGATCTCAGCCTGACGTTACCCATGCGAAGCGATTCCAGTAATGTATCATCCGAATAAATGTCCACGACGCTTGAGTCGTCATTTCTATCGTGTACTTCCAGGTCGTAGCCGGATGGCACGCTCATCTCATGCACTGAATAAAAAGTATTATTTGTCTCAGCGGCAGCGGATGCCGCCTGAGCGAGCGAGCATAATGCACCGGCGGAGCCCGAAAACTCCATCCCGCCCTCAGTAGACTGTAGCATTCCTATGCCCGCGGACATCAGCCCGATGGCCGCAAGTGAGACAACAGCCACAAGCACGGTATACCCCAGTATTTCCGAAACGGCGCAATTGTCTCCGATCAAAGCCCATACGCCCCCAGTATGTCGTATCCGGGAAATACGATCAGCTCGAAAACAAGGAAGGTGATGACAAGTAAAGCGAGCGCATCCTTGAGGCCGCCGAATATGGTTGAGTCGCGCATGGCCCCGGCGGTGAGGCCGCTGCATATCGCGACAGAGATCGACAGGACATAGTAAGGTAGTGCTATCTGGCTGATCGGCGTCTCCCCGATGCCTGAAACGGCCTGGAACTCTCTGGACATTGGCACGAACGAGGTAATACAAAGCGCCGTGACTGCGAGAAAAATGATCGCTGTCAGGTAAATGACAAATATCGAGGATGAGATGCCCGACTTTCTCTCTTTCATGAGCGAAAGCGATAGCCTGCCCTCCTCGGAGACCACCTTCAGTATATTCTCCAGGCTCGAGCTGGTTGTGAGCGCTTCCTTGATGACGGACACGGACCGGCTGATATACCGGTTATTCACTCGCCGGGCCATGGACTGTAGAGAGGACGCGATGTCATAGCCTTCGTCTTCCACCTCCGACAGGACTCTGCCCACCTCGTCGGACATGACACCATAGCCATGCCTGGATACACGTTTTAGCGCTTTGACTATTGAGCCGCTGGCCTTGACCTGCTCTGAAAGGTCGTAAAAGAACTCCGGCGCCCTGGTCTCGATGTCCGCATCATATGCGGACATTGCCTGGTATGTGACAGCGGCAGGCGTAAGCGCGATCAATAAAAGACTAAATATCGCCAGGTCAGCCCGGGCTGAAATGATGAAAATAGCAGCCGCTATTACTGAGCTACATGCAAGCGAAGTCAGTATAATGGCACCAATGCCTGCTGATTTGATTGAAGGCTGCAGGTTTCCGCTCCTTACATCCTTCATCCATGAGAGGCTGTACATGTCAGGCCTCCGGATCGGTAGCCCGCAGGACTTTAATGATGATGAAGCTGCCCAGTGGTACGATGGCCACTGCATCGAGCCATACCAGCGAATCGTTCGAGAGCCAGCCGGCCATATTGAATACCAGGTTGATGAGCGAGATGAAGATCGCCGAGATGCCGATCGCGGACAGATATATGGAGGATAGTCCCTGAACGCTTTCGTTGTATCGGCGCACGTCCATCCGCTTTCGCTCGCCCAGCGCTTCATATCGATTCTTCAGGTATGCGTGCAGACTGCCGCCGCTACCATACACTTCCGAGATGCCAATTAGCAGCTCCTGCCAGGCCGTCGACGGCGATATCGATTGAGCCTCTTTGATCGCCGATATGATATCCATGCCATCCTCGTTCACCAGCGATAAAATATACGTCGACTCTAGCGCTATGTCCTCTCCATAGACATCGCTGAGGTTTGACAGATTAGCGAACATTTTTTTCAACGGCACGTTAGACTCGGCCATAGTCAGCATGAAGCCTATGGCATAGGCGATATTCGCATCAATTAGCGCTCCCCTGTAATTTTTCATGGAGCTGACAGTGTATGCCCTGGAATGATATACGGCGAAAGCCACACATATGCCGATGCATATGATGATCACCGGTAATTTTGTGTCGACCGGAGTTCCGTATATGGCTTGTAGTACAGGCAGCGCTATGCCACAAAAAGCTATGAGAATAAATGCGCCTATGGAAAATATAAGCGTTTCATACATCCAGTCCTCGAAGCACTTTTCAGGCATGCATTTTTTATAGTTTGACCTGAGGTGGACGGCTTTTATAGTCAAAGACAGGCGCCTTAGCGTCGCCAGATCTGGAACGCTAACGCTCGTCATAAGCGTACTCCTCTAACTGGATATCTCCGCCCGTAAACATGGGGTGGTCTTTGGTGAACTTCATCAAACCTTTTCTATCACGGTGGAAAGTCTCCACGATCTTCTCGATCGCTCTCTCTTCTACAATGGCATTCTCACCCATCCACCGTAAAATGGCTGTGCGCGAGCTCAGCTCATTGATGAGCCTTGGGTCGTCCCATCCTCTGTCACTTTTTATTTTTTCAAGCGTGTAGGAGCTTCCCGACATCATGCTGATCTCGTCCGAAGCTGGATCCCATTCGAACAGCGTATCGATCTTTAGTGCCCCGTCCTCGCCAACGCCCGATATCTCGCAGATCGAGCGACACCTGCGCACTTTTATTTCGATCCCTCCCGACGGGATGCTCACCAGTGAAAGGTTCACCACGATCGACAGGCTTGAAGCTGTCCTTGACGGGATATTAAACGGCGCGTTCATGATCCGGTTAAAAAAATTCCATGCGGAGTCAGCGTGAAAAGTCAATAGTACCGTGTGGCCCGAGTTGATCCCGTGTATGGCGGACCTGGCGCCTTCCGGGGTCCGGACCTCCCCCACGATCACGTATTCAGGACGCTGGCGGAATGCTGCTATCAACAGCTCGAACTCGGTGATAGGTGCATCGCCAGTCTCTCGGACTACAAGCGGCGTCCAGTTCTGTGAGGAAAGGCGCACTTCCCGTGTATCCTCGATCGTCACAACCTTGTTTTTATCCGTGATGAAGCTGCTGACCGCGTTGAGCGCGGCGGTCTTTCCCGATGCTGTGCCCCCGATAAAGGCCATGCTGCACCTGTTCTCCATGGCTAGCCATAAGAATGCCAGTGATTCTGGCGAAAACGTCCGATATCGAAGCAGTTCCGCCGTACGCTTCGTACGGTTGGCCACGCGTATAGAGAACGTCGTACCATTGGAGCTGACCTCCCTGTATATCGTGCCGTTGAGCCGCGAGCCGTCAGGCAGCGCCACGTCCTGTATGGGCCTGGCGGCGCTGATCGATTTGCCACCCCGTTGAACCAGGTACATGATAAAGTCGTCCAGTTCCTCCTCACTGTCGAACGTAACGTTTGTAGGTATGGACTCGAATTCCGGAATATATACATAGACCGGGCTTCCGTAGCCGTTACAGCTGATATCCTCCACACTGCCGTCTTTTAACAACGCGTCTATCTTCTTATAGCCCCAGAAGTCTCGCTCGATGTAGTATCGCATTTTTTCTTTTAGCGGACCGGGCACATTGCGTTCCCTGCATAGCCGCTCGAACTTTTGCTTGATCCGTCCCCGTCCACCCACTTTTTTCATAACGGCAAGCTCTGATCTAGGCTTTTTATGAAGCTCGGCCACGACATCGGTGTAAACCAGTGCTTCTTCCTTGGTCAGCGGGGGCTCTACGAGGTCATAGCGATACCGTCCGGAAGAGCCGCTCCACAGGATCTGCACATTGCACATGCCATCGATCCTGTAGCTCTTGACCACCTCTAAAGTAGGCTTTTCCGTAGCTGCCGGAGGCTTTTCTTCAAATAGCGCATCCACGACCGCGGGCTTTATGGCCACTTTTGGGAACTGCTCAGGTTCTTCATTTGTCCCGATATTTTCAATGTTGACAGCCTGTCGTAACGCCTTCTCCCCAAGCTTTAGCTTTTTTCTAGGGCCGTCATCGTCTACGCTTAATAACGCTTCCCTGGCTATGCTGCTCATTCGCCATCACCGATACTTTTATTCTTTATTATGAAAATAAGTATTTTGCATATTATTTATAATTTACTACGATGGGAGGTGCGTTATGTCAACCATAGAATGGCAGGGCGTCCTTGAAAATGCCCTGACGGGGGTATTTCAAGGCATAATAAATGTGGAAGTCATACAGTACGGCACCCAGCAATATCCTGTGCTGGAGCGCTATATAGAAGCCATGAAAAAGTTGAAGCTGGAGGAACTGTTGATCGAGTCCGATACAGAGCGGATGCTTATTGTCAAGCATACCTATGAAGATGCCTATGTCATCGTCCGTTACGGAGACAGTGCTCATGCCATCGACCTTTCAAAGCTCATCAGGATCGTATTTTCTCAACGAATGGGCGATTCTCTGGTAAATACTAAGCATTATATTTCGGCACACGTCGTAAGCATGAACCTCAGACGATGGGAGCGAAGCATAGCGCTGGTGTTCGGCGAACGTTATGCGTCAAAGCTCCTCGGAACCGCGATGAGTGGGAGAGACCCTGGCACGATGTCTATAGAAAACTTGTTTGACATGCGCGCATTTATTACTTCAGCAGTAGGCGAGTGTCTCATTTTTGAGCCGGAGAAAGTAGATAAATAAAGCTGATGTTTATTCGCAAGGTACCATAAAAACGACCGGAAAAACGTCGCGAAAATAAAACGGCCAGCACGGCTGTTCAAAAACGGCGAGCCTAGGCCGCTCAAAAACGAACGGTAAAGCTTATCTCACTTAAACACTATAAAGCAAACACTCAGGTGAACGACGTGATACTCCCCGATGTTCAAGCCACCAACCCGGACGTGCAGATCAGCCTCACAAAAGTAGGCATAACCGAAGTCAAAAAAATGGTGGAGATCAAGAGGGGCGAAAAGCGTCCCATCATTCTCATACCCACCTTCGACATTTTTGTAGACCTTCCCTCTGACCGAAAAGGTGCGAACCTTTCACGGAACCTGGAAGTTATCGACAAGACGCTCGAGGATGCGCTGAAAAAGCCCATATACGCCATTGAGGATCTGTGTGTCGATGTGTGCAAGGATCTCCTGGACAAGCACGAGTATGCGTCAAGGGCTGAAGTGCACATGAAGGGCGATTACATGATGAAGCGCCACTCGCCCGCCACTCACATGGAATGCCAGGAAGTCTACGACATCTGCGGCGACGCGGTCGTCACTCGCGATGGCGTTATTAACAAAGGCATCGGCGCGAGAGTCGTCGCCATGACCGCCTGCCCATGCGCTGAGGACATCATGAAAGCCGAAGCGGAGCAAAAGCTGATCAAGCTCGGCATCGAACAGGGGAAAATAGACGAGTTTTTAGCGGACATGCCCATGCCCACGCACAACCAGCGCGGCGTAGGCAGCATCCAGATCGAGTTCATCGAATCCCTGAATGACAGGCCAGAACACAACAAGATCTCCATTGAGTCGATCATTGACATCATCGAAAATTCCATGAGTTCACCAATGTATGAGCTCCTTAAGAGAGAGGACGAGCGTTACGTGGTCTTACAGGCGCATAAGAACCCGAAGTTTGTCGAGGACTGTGTCAGGACCATGGCTAAAAATCTTGTGCAGCGGTTCCCGAACATGGGTGATGATTCGATCATCACCATCAAGCAGGTCAATGAGGAGAGCATTCACCGCCATAACGCTTTTGCGGAGCGCATCGCCACCTTCGGAGAGCTCAAGAAAGAAATGTCGGTTAAGTCGCCGAAATTGGGCGAAGTGAAGCAGTCCGAAAAGTCCTGCAAGAAAGCAAAGGCATATTAGCCATTTTATTTTCGTGCAGCTATCCTCATTTTTTAATCCGTTTTTATATTTCACAGGCCTATCCTAATAATACGCCGGCTATTAACAATATGATCCCTATTGCGGTGAACACATAACCCGGAATGTCCACGGTATAGCCTATTCTTGGCAATATTCTCTTTGGTCTAAAATGCTTGATGATTCCAACGATGATTAATAAAACGCCGATAATGACCAGCTCAATTTCCATTAATAATCACCATACCCGATGCAATGCCTCGGCTATAAGGCTGTTGTGATCGGACTCGTGTGAAAAATATCGAATAAAAAAGAGTGTTTATAACCCGTAGTCCTGTATGAGGTCCCAGCCGGACTCCACGAAGAACACTGGCTTATTAAAGAGCTGTTGATGTAGCGAAAGGTATTTTTCTAATACTTCTAAGACCTCATCCCTGGGGATGAAGTACTTCATTTCCTCCATCTGTTCGGTGATGTCATCCACGTCTTCAAATACCGAATTAAGGTCATTAACGATGACAAATTCGTTATCTAGCATCTCTTCCATGGACTCGCAGAGGCTGTCCGTCTTTTCCATGAGCCTGTACTGAAGACGGTTATACTTTTCAAGCTGCCTGATAAAGAACTCTATGTCCGGTAGCTCGCCACTCTGCACGATCTCTTCGGCCGCGTCGATGTATTCTCTCGATATCTCTTCGCTTGCGAGGTCAACGTTAGGAAAATCGACTTTAATACGCCTTTCGTTCGCCATGTAAATCAAATTAAACAAATAAACTAAACTATATAGCCTTTCTCTCTATTAGAGAATATATTATACAAAATGGACTTAAAATATAACAAATTTCGATTAAATAAGGTTAAATATGGCTTGCTTAATATGCACTTATATTAAAATGCCAGTGGCATCCTCGAACATACCTGCGCCTAGCCCCATGCTCTTAGCGCTCACCTGGACTTCGCCGCTCTTGAAGTCGAACTTTTTGACATTCACCAGGTACTCGTTATAATTAAAAGAACCGCCGCTCTTGAAATTAAACCGGTGGTGCGAATAGGCCTTCACAACGGCGTTAAATGAATAATCAGAGCCCTGGCTCGATATCTTCCATGTCGAGTTCCAGGCGTCATGTTTCACGTCTATATTGTAAACGGTGAACAGTCTGTCATGCTTCGCCGAATAAAACACACCTTTATTGCGCAGGGAATATTGCAGTTCCTTGCTGCCGAAGTAGGGCTTGAAGAATACGAACGACGAGCCGTCGTTGAAGACAAGCCTGGACCAGTACCAGGGCACGAGCGGTGTCGAAAGGATCACTTTTTGCAAATAACATTTACCTGCATATTCCTTATCGTTCAGCCGGCCCTGGAAGTCATAGTAGAGATTATAGACCTGATAATTCAAGCCCATCTTCAGCTCGTTCAGGATTTCTTCGTCGTATCCTTTCGAGGGCTTTTTTAATGTAAAGTCACAATTTATTGGCTTGCTTTCGATCTTTACTCGATACTCCGGCACAGTGCCCGATATATCGATGCTGATCCCGTCTCCTTTAGTGACGATTGACTTTTCACCGGAATGAGTGATAGCCTCCTTTGTCGGTACGGTCAGCTTTCTATGGCCATTATAGCACCAGGCGAACGCGCCAGTGTTGATATCGTCCGTTGCCGAGTTCAGGCCATTCACCTCTATATCGTCTACTATTGAGCGGCGCGAGTTACGCCTACCGAAGCAGGAGACAAGCTGCATGGGCTTCTTCCTGTCCATGCCATTAAAGATCGCGAACCAGTACTCCTTTCCATATGGGATCAAATTCTCATGCTTATAGAATATCTCGTCAAGGCATGGCGATGGTTCGTTTGTCTTATAGACATTCGTCTTGAACTCGCTGTTAGAATAGAACTGGGGCATGCTCGGTAGTGAATATTGTGATATTTTTTTGTATACGAACGCCTCGTAATCGCTGCCGGCGTCCAGTATGTTCCTGCCCTTTTTTAATAACGGATGATCGCGTAACGATGATAGTTTTATTGCACCCTTAATATTATTGAATATCTCTGATTCTCTTACCATTTTTCCCTCGATACGCATCATTACAATATATCGCTATATTATACCCTGAGTATTAATAACTGTTACTGTTAGCTTCCAAATAAACCGCCATAATTAAAAAATAGTATTTTTTCGGCTCGTCTTTACATCCCCTCGATGCTGAAGCGCAGCAGCCCTGCAACACCACCCAGTTTTTCCAGCCGCATACCCGGCTCGAACTCGGTGGAGAATATAACAACCTTTCCCCTGGCCTTCTCTACTGCATTCATCATGCGCTCCACATCGAGCATCCCTTTCTCCCTGAAATTCCTTAAGGTCTCGTCCGCGATCAGTAGCGTTTCGACGGCGCCGTAATTGACCGCCTTCTTTGTCTCATCGTAGCCGTATGTCGCCTTGCCGTCCTTAGAGATCTCGACCAGGAGCTGCTCGATGATGCGCGCTTCCCTGGTGACCCGCATCTCCTGGGCGACCCGCTCGATGGCGCCCCTGCGCAATACTTCCTGAAATCCAGAAGAGCCAATGGAGGACGTGTCCTCGACTATGACCTTGTCGGCGACCTCTTTGGTATGATTTTTCAAGAACTTCACGAAGTCGTCTTTTATAAAGCCGGGCCCGGCGACCACGAACGTACGGACTTTGGTCGCATATCGCATCTGCGCTGCCACTTCGCCGAAAAATTCGGACCTCGCATCGGTGCCCTCTATCTTGCCCGAGGACGACTGCCTGATGCGCGAGGCCTCTTCGACGCCATATTGCCGCAGGTATCCAATGATCGCTTCTCCCTCCTCGATGGTGACGATCGATATTTCCGGGAGCTTGGCGGCCTCGATGGCATCGCGTAAGCGCTCGATCTGGTCCGATTTCCAGTGCTTGATGATCGATAATTCAGTGAATGGCTCGATATTGAGCGTATGGTACGTGCCCGTGTCCAGATCTGAGATAATGGTGCCCTTTATGCGTAAACGGTTTGAAAACTTGTGGAACTCGACTGTCTCGACGTGCACGCCAAGGCGCACCAGACGTTTTTCCATCTTCTCAGGGCGGATCTTATCTGTGGCGCTCTCGACAGCCCGGAAGGTCATGGAGAACACCATGTCGCCAGGCTCGACAATATATTTCAGGTGCCACAGGTCGTCCAGCGACTCCGGTGTCAGCGAGATCTCGCCATAATCGCCCTTGAGCTCCTCTTTATTGACTTTCATTGAACGATCCTCGACTCTCCGGGAGGCAGTAATGGCGCGATGCGGTCGGGCGAAGCCGCATTCCTGATCGCCTTTGAGTCCTCCTCGCTGGCATGGCTTAGCAAATAGTGATAGACTTTTTTAGCGATATCACCCTGGTTGAACTCGCCCGGCTCTATGACCACGCTATACTTGGCCCTTGCCTTTACCGAATTCACCGGCCCGCCGATGACGTAGCATCCGGTCCCGTCGATCCTGATACCGGCAGCGGCCTTGACCTCTACATTTTTAATGTAGTTTCTCTCACCCCGGATAATAAAGGCTCCCTTTGCCACGTACTCGCCGGACTCCGGCGTCTTCGAGACCTGGTCCGGATGCACCCAGAAGCAGTCACCCGAGAACTGTCCCGCCTTCCACACGGATGAATATGAGACGGCAAACTGGGCCACTTCGGCAATTGCCTCCGGCGTGATGGGCTTGCCCTCTGTCTTGACAACGGTGATGGGCGCGCCGTGCGCCTGCGCGTGGAAGAATATGTCGCTTTTTTCCATGTATTTCTTCACGACCTCCTCGTTACTATCAGCGTCGCGTCCCGCGATCACCAGGAACCCGTCCGAGGTGAAGAACCATCTGTACTTCTCGTACCACTTCGGCTTGCGCTGCGTTCTCTTTACGGATGGCCTCTGCTGTGTCCTTTCAGACGGCATGGCCTTCGCCAGGGCTTTTTTTGTCTCCTCGATAGCTTTTATCGCACCGCTCTTTTTTGACTGGACCTTCTTGACCTTTTCGTAATATGCCTGCGCATTCTGCGTAACCGTTAATTTGACGTCCAGGTTCACACTGGCTTCGGGTAAAGTCACGGATACCATGCCCGTCGCTGAGTCGATAGCCTGTATCATGGATGCTGCAGGATTGCCGCCCTTTTTAGCCTCTTTCAATATTTTACGTATGTCGTCCCAGGAATACTCTTTATCGCGGGCCGTTTTTATGACTTTGATGACCTCGTCGACTTTCGCGTATTCGGCGTATATGACCTCACCCTTTCGGGCGTTCTCCTTTTCCTCTTTCTCGAACTTGGCAATGGCGTCTTCCTGCTGCCTCATGCGGCGCTCGAACACGCCGAGCTTCTCGGCCTTCTTGTCCTCGAGGACCACTTTCTTCTCGATGGCAATGTGCTTGCTAAAATACTCATCGAGCGCCTTGTTGAACGAATCGAAGTAGACTTTCTCGTTCTTTTCATAGCGCTTCAGCTCTATCGGAAGTACGTCGATCTCTTTTCCCTCGTGGAGCACAATATGCGGTTTTAGCGTACCATCTTTTAGCGGCTTGAACAGCTCATTCAGCCCGTTCAGCACCAGCTTGATCTCGCTCTCCACGAGCGCGCTGGCCATCTTGTTCTTGTCGATGCCCGCAATGGAGAGCGCTTCTTCGGCATACATCCCGCCCACGTTGGTCTTCGTAGCCAGCGTCCTGACGATATCCTTGTCGGACTCCGCAAACAGTTTCGCGAGCGTTGCCACGTCCATGTCAAGGGGGCTCAGCTGGTTCGGCGGGAACTCGTACTGCTCGCCTCTGAGCACGTCCCTGTCCTTCATCTTTAGAGAACGCAGCGGCATCATGATGCGCCTGTCCGCATCCAGCAAAATAACGTTGCCCTGGTTGAACATCTCCGCTACGATCGTGTTCTTCACGCCTGCTCTCAGAAAGTCGATCTCGACGATCCGGTCGAAGCCATACTGCTGTATGCGCGTAACGCGGCCGCCCGATATATATTTCCTCAGGATCATCGGGAAAGCCGGCGGCAGCTTGGGCGATTCTCTGGGATGGGTGGTCAGGTGCAAGCGCTTGCCTGCTTCGATGACCAGGTCATACTTGCCGGTCTTGAATTCCTGTAGCTTTAAGCGTATTTCGTCGGCGGTGTGCTGGTATGCCTTTTCCAGCTTCGAGTCCAGTAAGAACTGCAACTCTCGGGCGACGGCGTATACGTCGACGCTTGACATCTCTTCTTTCATAAAATGAACGTGCCTCGGTGATATGATGATGATTTATCCAGGTTAATTAAAACCCGTGCTTGCTAATAAACTTTAGCATCCATTATAACCCCGAATCCATTTTTTATACTCGCGCCTTGTTTTTGTTAATGTGACCTTTATGCCTGGGAGCCGGAAAAGCGATTTGGGAGAATATAAGGGCAACTTCAGGGGTGGCGTGGCTGGAGAATACGCTACCCCCTCGAAGATCGGTAGGGATGAGTCTAAATATTTCGGCGAGGGGAACAAGAGCGCCAAAAAGACCTGCCCCACAAGAAAAAAGGAGTTCGTGAACTTTGCGACCATTGCCCCGTCGGACACCGAGCTGGAATATTATTGTCCCTTCTGCGACACGCTCGTAGCCCGCGAGTTCGATGATGAGGGCACGCGCAAGACCGAAGTATACGACTGGGAACACACTGCCCTTTAAATGGAATCTTGACCGCTGAAGCCGTGGTTATTGTGATACTTTTTTAGGCTCTGCGAGGACTTTCTTGATCCTTTCGAGCAGCTCGGCGCGGCCGAATGGCTTCGTGATGTAGTCGTTGACCTTTACCACGTGCAGGCCGATCAGCTTGTCGATGCGCTGGTCCTTCGCCGTAAGCATGATGACCGGTATGTCGTGCGTCTTCGGGTTGCCCTTGATCCTGGAAAATACCTCCCAGCCATCCATTTTAGGCATGATGATGTCCAGCAGTACCAGCGCGGGCATTTCAACCGGGATCTTCTCAAGCGCCTCCTGTCCGCCACTCGCAGTGACCACGTCATATCCGTCACTCTCCAGGATCAGCCTGACCACGTCCACCAGGTCCGGTTCGTCGTCAACGACCATGATCTTCGTCATGAGTAATCTAACAATATTATATAATTGTTGATTTATAAAGTTTGGGAAACTAATCGGAACACCTGCGAATGACATCAGCCGGTTTTAACGATATTTTTATGATAATCCGTTGCAGGCCATAGGCATGATGGTCAGTATTTTACATGCAGGTCGGGAAAAAGCTATAGTATGCACTCACGAGTTACGCGATCGAGGAGATGAGACTATAAAAATAGGGGAGCTTAGTCCTTCGCGACGATCAGCATCGTCACGATGACAATAGCCCCGAGCGCCACATACATGGCGCAGTTCCCAAGCGATACGTTACTTCCAAATCTATTTATGTTGACTATGACACCCGCAACCATTACTAGCAGGCCTATCATAACACCCATGACCTGCGTAGCGTTGACGCTAACGGCATGCATAGATATTCACTCCTTTGTTATGGCTCCGCGGCCCCCGCAAACCGTGCAGGGCGCAAAAAGCCCAAATCTCGATTTAAAGAGATTCTTTCTTTATTCTTTGCCACCTTATAGTCACTCTATATCCATATATAGCTTTGCTTGTGCCTTTTTATAAAAAATCGGCAAGCGTCAATGGCGTATACTACCAAATAAATCTTAACATAAATCGGAACGTAATTCGGCCCTATATAACCTAATAAAGTCAAAATCAGGCCATTTAAAACGACTCATAAAAAATATCGCCCGGAATCTGGCACTTTAAAGCCGGACGCCGGTATTTTAAGTTCACGTGGCGAATAATACCACGTTTAAAGAGTTACACCAGGGTTGTTACGATCGCCTCAGACTTTAGTTTGGAGATCGTGATCTCCGCAGTAGACTGGCCGATGACGGCGTGCCATATGTCCACGCTCGCATTTGCATCCGAAGGCTTAACCTTCTCCAGGGATCCCTCATAGAGCCTTCCCATGTTCGCCGTGTGGACGATCAGCTTGATCGTGTGCTCAGGGTTGTTCTTATAATCATGTAACTTGAACATCACTATTTTTCGCATTACTAGTCACCTCCTTAAGGACATTGATGGCCGGCTCACCTGCATTCGAGTCTGTTGATGCGCACGATGATACGCTCGCACTCCTCACAATGCGACCTTCCCACGACCCGCTTTAACCGTAAGCAGGTCCAGGACTGCGCAGCACCATCATAAGCTGCGATTGAGCCAGCATTAATATATGGACATTTTGGATATTCTTTCAAATGCCACACCTACTAGTTATAATTTACCCTATGGCTTTGACAGGTTGAATGGCCTGTAGTTCAAGTAGATATCACGTTGCTCGTGGAAATACTTTACCAATTATCCGAATACAGCCGTTATACGGATCTTGGTGCAAGCCTGGAAAAGTCGATAACAACTGGCTTACATTTTTATATGTTTCTCAAGCTCTACTATTTCGATTCGAAAAAAGTATTTCTTGAATTGATTTCCGGCAATTACGTGAAATAGGGGGAGCCGCAAATCTTAGCGCGGTCCCCTTTGACTTTTACATATATCCTTGTTGCCCCCCATAGGCCGGTTGTTTTGCCCGTATGCTGGCTGCTGCTGGCTGCCTTCTGACGGCTCTGCCTGCCTTGCGGATTCTGCCACGTTGAAGTACTCGAATGCGTTCTTCGCATTCGAGTACTTAGCATTAATGATCAAGTTCTTGGATGTATCATAAACGTTCAGGAAGATGTCGTTGTGTGCCCTGTCGGTCACGTCATATACATCGCTGAGCGCATATGTCAGGTTCGCCAGGACTGGCGCGAGCTGGTTCGTGTCTGCGTTCTTCTTTAAGTCCACGTTCACTGTGATCGTGTTGTTAGCGTTCTCCGCAACGTAAACAACCGCGTTACCCTGCGAAGCCTTTGACATCTTCTCCCCTATGATCGATGCCCTGTCCGTGCTGCCAAACTTCGGATCCGGCTGTAGCTTCGGCGGCGCCGGCGGTATGCTCAGCTGTGAAGTCCCCGCCTGTGTTCCGTCCTGATACTGCTGCCCCTGATCGCCGGCCGAAGCGGCCATCGGCTGTATCTGGGCGCCGGCCGAAGCAGCCATCGCTAGCAATACGATAGAGGCCAATAAAAATGCACTAATTGCTCTTTTTAACATCAATCCACCCCATTTGTTAAGTCTTCATCTCTAACATGAGGTGACGATTTATATAAAAATTAATGACTTTAAATACGCATCCGGGGGCAGAAGTATGACAAATACACCGTTTTCAATATACTGCCAATGCCCTATAAATTCATACGATAAAAAAGCGAGTGGCGATGGATACGCGCCTCGGAAAAACGCGTCTATCCTCGCCTGGTCGCTATCCTCGTTTCAAAAAAGGTTAGGAGAGGATTGTGATATGTGATACGTCGAGTATGTGATGCGCTGTGCATGCGCTTGCGCGCATAAGCTGCGCTTGTATCGTGCCCGTGTAACTAACCGTTCCGCGCGTGAGCCTCTTGAAGCTTTACCCTTTGAAGCTTTACTCTTTGAAGCGTTACATATCGGCGCTTCTACAGGCGGCATATATGTGCATATCTGTTCGATCATACCTTTGGCCTCGTCTTCTTTTTAGCTTTTTTATTATTCTTCACGATCGGGCTGAACCTGGAAAGCACTTCCATCGAATCGAGCGTCAGCTCATTAACATCGATATGCTTACCCTTGAGATCCCCCATGATATCCATCGAAATATCATCCTCGGTTTTCATATCTTCCTTTAGCTCTGCGAGGATGTCGTCGCTAAAGTCAAAGCCACTAGTGCTCTCATTCTTAGCTTTTACCGGGGCGTTCACTGTAACGGCTGCTGGCGCCGGCTTCATCGTTTCCGGCATTATCGATGGTTTGCTCTCAACTGCGTTTTTCATTTCTCTCCATTCACTGTTTATCTGTAAATCTATTGATAATCGTTCACTGGGCGCGATGGCCTCCGGGGTTCCTTTTTCTGATTTAAATCTATCTAGCGGCTTTCCCAGTTCCGTGTGGCCCCAGATCGGCATATCGTTTATCTTTAGCTGCCCGTTGTTGTCTATCGCCTTTGCCGGCGCTTTATCCATCACTTTGCCTTTTGCGTGGATATCGGCTTCCAGCATTCCGGCAATCGGTGCCATTGCCTCAGCATCCTTTAACAGTTGCGAAGGGTCCTTCTTTGGCACGATCTCGTCCCAATTAAGCGCTTTTCCCTCCTGGATCTGGATCTTCTCTACTTTTATCTCTCTGGCTCCCGGAGCATTACCCGCATTAAAGTCGGCTGCATCCGGCTGCCATTTAGCTTCGCCGTTCTTGAATAGCTCTTTCAGACGAGCTTCTCTCTCGGCATTCAACATTTTCATTTCATCGGAGGGTGATGTGGTATTATATTCTAGCTGGTTCGCTTCAGGCTCATCCATGGCCGACTCAGCCAGCAGCTTTTCCAGTTCGCTATCGATGTATTTTGACATCTCTTTCTGCTTTTCGTTCTTCTTGCCGAAGAGATCCTTTGGCTGCCATTGAAACATGGCTGACGTCAGGTTCGCCAGGAGCCCGGGAGCATTTTTCTTATCCTTAGGCTCCGACCCCGTTTCTGTTATTATTTTTTCAGACATCGTCTCTCCCTTTTCCTCAGTTTCCTGATTCTTCTCCATGGCGCCCTTATTTTCTGGCGCTTTTGAGATATTTCGTATGATAGCTCTCCTATTTATCGTCTTGAGTATTGATAATAGTAAATTTGGTACGTTGGTTTTCTGTTCGACGGCATTCTTGATGAATACGACCATCATCGCCATGAACGCAAGCATCAATATTGCTCCACAGATCACCAGCTCGCCTATCGTCAGCATTCATTTATCCTCCTCATGTTAAGGCCCCGATGTAAATAATGGGAAGCTGAAGATCATTTCCACTATTGGGGGGACGACTAAAAGGCATATGCCTGAAAGGACGCACATGATCGAGCCATAGTAGCACAATTTGTTGTTGTGCCCTCCGTCCACGTACTTGGCTGCGAACGTGTTCGCTATGGTCAGGACAATGACAATTCCCCAGGAGAACTCAATGAGCAGGCCCGTGGGTACGTTCTGGAAGAGCGAGAAGCCCATTGATTGTGCGGATATGCCGCCACTTCCGCCGATCCCGCCGCCGATATCGGTGCTGGCGCCGAAGTCCAGGGTGCTGTACATCTTGGTCAGCATGGTCGAGAATATGACCAGTATCTCCACGATGAAGATCACCAGTCCGGACATAGCTAAATGCATCGGAAAGATGAGCGTGGTGAAGCTCGCCGAGACCAGCTTGCGCTTCATCCTGAGGAGCACGACTTCCAGGTTGGTCGTATTGACCAGCTTGCCCACTTTAGTCGCGTCGCCGCCAAGGTCTATGGCGTCGATGAATATGTATGTGAACTTATCGATCAGGTCGCTGCCTGTGGCGCCTACGAACTTCATCCAGCATAATCGTGGCTCCATGCCCATGATGAGTTGAGTGTGTAATTTTTTTACCAGTGGCTGCAGGCTACCGATCGACTTCATGTCGATCTTGGTGATGCCTTCCTTTATTGTCACGCCCATGCCGCCCACAACGGAGCCGGTCATTTTCGTAAACTGTGAAAAGTCCCTGTCGCGATTGTCAATATTCTTGTCATCCTGCATCGCCACAAAGCCTATCGGGGCTAACAATAGGCCAATGACGACCAGAACCTCGCCGATGCCGGCGTTAAATATCAACAATAGCGACGAGACTATCACGGCTACTGGTAGAAGTACCGTTGTCAGTCTGCGTACCTTCATACGCTCTACCGAAGCGTACTTCAGGTTGTGCGTCTTGAACTCTTTCGGTGCTTCTGACCTCAGAATGTATACGCCCATTAACGCTACCATCCCTATGATAAATAGCGTGGACAGGATCGTGGTCTGAGGGTCACCTATGTTATATAAGATGACTGAGATGAGGACGGTGACCGCTACGAATGCCATCGACACGAGTAGCGATACATATGCGTCCGTCCATTTTTTAAGTGATTCGAGGCTTCTCTCGTACTCATTCTTGTAAATAATGATCATGGTGTTCCATTCGCTTTCCAGGAACTTTTTTTCGGGCTCGCCCGAGGACATAGAGTTGGACAGGCGTGCCAGCAGTTCCCTGAGCCGCTTGTTCGCTACCCTGCGGGATACGATCATGCACGCGACACTATACTCATAGTTCCAGTTCTTCGCGAGCATGTAAACCTGTTTTACGTACTTAGCGCAGATGAATTCTTCTCGCTCAGATACCCGTTGAAATATCTCGTCACGGCTGATATCTGCTGTGGCGATAGCGTTCATGTACGTGATCATGTAGAGAATGTCGATGTCGATGCGGGCGCTTTCCATATAGCTGATCATGTAGGTGGTCACTGGCTCGAGGATGTGTTTTACCTGATCGACGAAGCTATGCTTAGACTTACTTTTCAGCTTTTTAGGGGTCATTGTCGGCATCTCTCCAGCCATGTTACACCTCCATCTTGAGCAGCCCGTTCTTGTCCACTTTCGTGATCATCTGGAATACTTCGTAATAATCGGTAATCTTGGAATCGCTGATCTTTTTAAGGATCTTAACGCGCTTGTCCAGCTGTTCATACATGATATTATTCTTATTCTCGGGAATGCCGAGCTTCCTCGCCACTTTCTGTTCCAGCAGGTAGCTCGACTTGTATCCCCTGAAAATGAACTTATCCGTGACCGGGTCCCAGGAGAATACCTCGATAAAGGTGAACGCCTTGGTCTGCGGGTTGAAGCCCACGATCTCGTTTATAGAGAGGATTCTCCTCACGATCTTGCCGTCCGGCCTTCGCACGGCGCTCTGGATAATAACAAGGTTCAGGTTGTCCACGTACGTCTTGGGCACGTTGATCGGGTCACCCGTAAGTCTCTGGATCAGCTTTTCCACGGATGCCGCATGGAACGTGGACATGACAGGATGGCCCGTCTGGATAGCCTGGAAGGCGATTGCGCCTTCGACGCCTCTGATCTCACCCACGATGATGTAGTTCGGCCTTTGTCTCAAAGCGGCTTTTAACAGATCGAACATGCCCACGTCCGAGGAGTTGTTGCCCTTGTTGGCACCTCTCGTGATCTCACGGGTCCAGTTCCTGTGCGGGACCTGTACTTCAGCCGTATCCTCGATGGATACCACCTTGGAATTCGGCGAGATGAACGTCATGATCGCGTTCAGCGTCGTCGTCTTGCCGCTCGCGGTCTCTCCGCTCACGAAAAGGCTCATGCCCTCCTGGATCATGATCCAGAGATAGGCAGCCATGGTGTAGTCCATCGTGTTCGAGCCGATCACGTCGAAAATGCTGAGCGGCTTCGCGCTGAACTTACGTATGGTGAAGTTGCTGCCTCTCTTGGAGACATCCTCGCCGTACACGATGTTGATACGGCTGCCGTCAGGCAGAGTGGCGTCGATGATAGGGCTGGCGAAGGTGATCGGCTTGCCGATCTTTTCCGATAATTGTAAAACGAACTTGGTCAGCTCTACCTTGTCGAACTCGATCGTAGTCTTCAGGCCTTTGAAAACCTTATGCTCAAGGAAGATCGGCCCGTATCCGTCGCAGGTGATATCTTCGATGTTCGGGTCGCATATGACAGGTTCCAGCAGGCCCATGCCCACTTTATCCCTTATGATCAGATATTCAAGCGCCTTGTACTCGGCCGCAGTAACGTTGAGTTTTTCATTGGACTTTTTATTCCCGGATAACTTGCCGAATAAGCCATTCAGGTCTTTAATACTAAGGCCTCTTGGCTTCTTGCCATCTTTTTTATCTTGTTTATCCTTAGCTTCCGCATCCTTTGCATCATTGATTTTTTTCGAGTCTATCGCAGCGCCTTTTGCATCGATTACGCATATCTTAGCTATACAATCCCGAAGGATCTTCTCGCGCTCTTCCTGCGATTGGGGGTCGAAGTCCGCGACCATGTCGACCAGCCGCTCCTCCAACGTATTCATGTACTTCTTTATGTCATTGATGAAATGAGGCTCAACTGGTATGTAGAAGTTCCTGACATCGTTCACGTCGCTAAAAATATGAATATATATGCAATCGCTCACGGGGTATATCACGTTAGGGGCTTTAGATTCGCCCGCTTTCCTATCCAGCTTGGCCATGAATTGCGGTATCATGTCGATCGGTATCATGTGCAGATAGTCGAGCAGGAACGGGTTCTTCTGCACTTCGGCCTTAACGTCGTCTGGCAGGCTGCGGTAGAGCTCACAGTTCTCCAGGTCCGTATGGTCATGCCCTTCAGGCACCTTCTGGATCTCGAACGGTAAGCTTACTTCAACTTGCATTTTTCATTACTCCTTATATCTGTGCGGATGAGAACGGTATGATCTTCATACCATATCCCGGCTGTACTTCAAAGCTCACGACGTTGCCGCTGGCCTTGCTGGCGCCCCTGATCTTGGACACTTCCATCATGTTCACATTCTTGTCGCCTAATGTTTCCACCTTAAGCTTGATGTGGCCATCTGCGATGGATCGGATCCTGATGAGCGTGTCCTCGTCGAACGCATACTGGTGCAGGGTGATCAATATCGTCTTGCCCCCATCGCATACGCTTTTACATTCTGCGAAAAAGTTGAATATATCCTCCTGTGACGAACTGATCGTAAAGACCGTGAACGAGTCGACAACGATGACGTCATCCTTCGAAAGCTTGATGTGTTCCATCAGGCGCTTCAGGAAATCCTTCGTCAGTTCGGCGTTCATCTTCACACCATCCACGTGGATCGGGTATATTTTCAGGTATCCCCAGGCAAAACGTTCTGAAATGTCCAGGGCCAGACTTTCCATCTGCGACATCAGGCTCTTTACAGTATTCTCGGTCGTGTACAATGAAAACGTGAACCCCTGGTTCAGCCCGCCCCATACGATCTGCTGTGTCAGGACGCTCTTGCCCGTATCATTCGCGCCTTCGATCAGGTTCAATGAGTGAAGAGGTAGGCCGTTGGCCATCCTCTTATCGATTTCCATGTTGCCAGTGGACAGGATGTTCTTTGCTTCATCTTCACCGTCCTTTTTCACATTTTTTTTAGACATCGAGCTCCTCCTTAGATCTTGACCCTGAAATAGCCCATTCCTGATGCGCCGTTCGGCGTCATTATGACCACCCACCCGTAGCTTCCGGGCACGAGATCATCCTGTACATACATACTTCCATACATCTTTTCGCTAGGGTCTAGGACCCTCGGGTTGATTATATCGGGGAAAATGCTGACGCAAGTCCATGCGTTTTCCTTGTACGTCAAGTTCTCCTGGTAGGGGAACCAATCGGTCTTCTGAACCCAGCTACTGTACTGGTCAGGTATTGTCTGGTTGAATGTGATGATAATGTCCATTTTCGAGAAGTCAGTGATCTTTGTGTAGCCATTGTTATCCATCTCGAACGTGATGTTATGGCCACTCGTACTTACATTAGACACTCCGATGCTAGTCTTCATCTGGTCGCCTTTCATGGACTCGACGTCCTTCATTGTCGCAGTCAAGTTATCGATGGACCCTGAAAAGCCCGCCAGCAGGAAGTACCCGACGACCAATAATATGAGGACAGATACACCGGTAGCTACGATCGTACTGAATCCCATGAAAATCGCCTCACTTTGTAAAGTAATCCTCGCAGAACGCACCGTTGTACAGTGTGAGCCTCACCTTATAATCCGTACCTGATACGAATGGCTGATCCACTGGCGCGGTAATATCGATCCTGAGCGTCTCTCCGGGATCCCACTGGCCGTCGCCATTGTCATTCTCCAGGGTGAATGACCAGTTAGGGTATTCCGTGCTATTGAGCTGTGCCCTCGTCATTACTCCGTTGGCATCGCCGAAAAAAACATCAGTGTGATTGAAATTTGTCAACGCGAGCTGTGTCTGACCGGTGTTCTTGACCCATGCAGTCAGATGGTTTGAATCGTCCGCCGTCTCGTATATGAACTTCACGTCGGTTTTCATTTGTTCATTAACATTGTGTGTGACCGAAGTGATCGATCCTGACATGCTATAAATCGAAGGAATGACCGCGTTGATCAGCGCTACGGTCGCGACTATTGTCGCTATCATTAATAATGCGCTGCTAATGACTTCAGATGCCACGATAACTTTCCTCCGAGATTTTTATCTTGATACTAAGATTAAATTTAGCGTAGGCTAGCCGGGATACAAATCCATGACAGACTACAATTTAGAGTTATGAAATATATTTCCGAGATATATTTCCGAGTACTAAGATTGAAATTCGTTTTTCGTTTTTCGTTTTTCGTTTTTCGTTTTTCGTTTTTCGCCTTATGATAAGGCGTTTTCATGCATTTATCATTCACAGCAAATTTGTACTGTTATCTTCGTAACCGAGCATGATCGAGAGCATCTTTGAATCCAGCTCCTTTTCCCTCGGGTGCAGGATCGTGAATAGCGCGTACATGTCACCGACGCATTCCTTGATGTTCATATCCTTCGGCATCGGCTCTGCTTCCGGGGTCACCAGTCTGCTCATCTTCATGATGACCGCTTTCACGTTATCATCTATATATCCCATTGAGACGTAAGCATCAAGCAGGTCATAGAACCTGGCGCTGCCATTCTTAAGGAGCACCGTCCTTGTCCACTGCATTAGCTTGATTATTGTCTGTGGGTCCATGCGCGCCGCTTCAGCCGGATGCTTCGGGGATAATTCTGCTTTTCGCTCGTTCATTTCCTCGAGCATTCCCTTCGGCTCTTCGACCTCTTCCAGCATACATTTCTTATTCTTATCCTCAGGGGAAAGAGAGGAAGTCTGAGATTTCTTCACATTATCGAGTGAAGTTATCTCTGGCACTACCTCATCAAGTTCCTCAGAGTATTCATCTTCGCTGTCTAACTGATCATTCATCGGCATGGCCGGGGCCTGGATCTGCTGAACGTTCAGGAAAGGGTTGTTTGCCTTATTCATTTGTTCCCTGATATCGATCATGATCTTCTTAATGGAGCCCTTCAGGATCTGAAGCTCTTTCTCCATGGAATCGATCTTCCTTTCCGAATCCGAATCGGGTATCTCTTGCAAGTTACCCATCATATTATTTTCCATTGCAGTCTGGTCCATCATTGTTCAGCCTCCCTAAATGACCATTTCGCCCAGTATTCGATGCTTCTTCCTTTAAAGAAAGGATGACGCTTAGTATAGCGCCATCGAAGCGTGTATTGCCGCCGGTACAGTTACCGTTATTGGCAGGGTTGCGCCCTGGGGTGGGATAACCGTTAAGGTGATTACATCGTTCGGTCCGACTGCCGTTGTATAGCCACTTGTGGCAACCGTTATCTGGGCCATTTCTCCCGTCTCGAGCAGTGCGTTTGCAGGGGTTAATGGGTGTATCCAGTTTATGCTGGCATCTGTACCATCAGCTTTTAACACGGAGCCGTCCCAAGCTTGTGCGACGTATTGGTTCGAGTCCTGGAATGATATGACTGTCTTGCTCAGGTCAATTGGGTTCTGACCGGCTGTAAGCTGTAAAGTCACGGTAATAGCTGACACTGTGCCAGAGCCGTTAGATATGTCGCCGGTACCGACGATGTCGCCCGAGGTCTGGACTGACGATGTTGCCATGTCTACACCAGTGTGGACGACTTGTTTTGCCTTCTGGGATGTGAAGAAGCCTGCTCCCAACATGACGTATGAGAACACTGCTGCTACGACTACGAATGCGATCAACACGATTGCAGCTTCCAATCCAGTGAAAGCCTTATCGTTCTTTCCGATTTTTGCGAACTTGTTTGCCTTAGACATTTTCTTTCCTCTCCTTACGGACCATAATCGAAAACTTGAGCCCGTTTTTCGTAATATTTTTCGTTTTTTGCTCAAGTCGCGAATCCTTTTTACTTATTATTAGGATCCGTCTCGATCTTATTCCGCCTTACAATAGATATCTTACCAAAGCGAGGTATATAAAGATATTCATTTTGCCTGTAAAATCATGCTGATAAATCGCACAATGTCGAAGGTAATTCAAATAATGTTCCATACAAGTATAAATTTGATTTTAGTAGAAAATATTAAAGTGACCCGATGCAAAATACGTAAATATATTTGATTTATTTAGGATATATTATTGACCCTTAACAATGCGATCTGCAATATATCACATATAAAAAATTGCTTTTAAGCACTCCGTTTTTAACGCGCGCGCCACCGCGCCGCATCCGGTCACGCGCCGCAACATGCAGATGTTTTCGCTCATCTTAAGTTCCATAATATATCATCACATATGATATCTAGCGTATCTCGATCATTCATGGTCATATTAATCATAACAACTCTTTTAATATTGAATAACAGGAAGGCATAGACCAGTTTTTTACATATTGTCCTACAAGTTCATACAAAAATTATCCATCGATAAAACGAAAAAAGGAATAATATGTGCGTGAAAGATGAAATATTGATTTTCACATTTGCCAAACGAAAAAAGGAAAAATATGTTCGCGCGGAGTGAAATATTGTTTTTCGCATTAGTAGAGGTTTACCATGTGGTTATTAAAACAGTACGATAACACAATATATTATAGTGAACCGGATGATCAACGGCAGAATTAACAGGCTTTGATCCGGGATAAATTGCATAAAGGTGGCTTACGCCACCTTTATACTTAATAATTTATTATTTTTTCTTGAGCCACGGCATCATGGCGCGCAACTCTTTGCCCACAGTTTCGATCTGGTGCTCATGGTCCATCTCGGTGAGCTTGTTGAAGACCGGCCTGCCGGCCAGGTTCTCGAGAACCCACTCGCGCGCGAATTCCCCATCCTGGATCTTCTCCAGGGCTCGCCACATCTCCATCCTGCTCTTATCGTTGATGATGCGCTTGCCCACGGTGAGGCCGCCATACTGGGCCGTATCGGAAACGCTGTCCCACATGTTACTGAGGCCGCCTTCATACATCAGGTCCACGATTAATTTTAGCTCGTGCAGTGTCTCGAAGTACGCGATCTCGGGCTGGTATCCCGCGTCCACGAGCGTCTCGAACGCAGCCTTGACCATCTCAGTTGCGCCGCCGCACAGGTCCACCTGCTCGCCGAAAAGGTCCGTTTCCGTTTCCTCTTTAAAGGTGGTCTCGATCACGCCCGCCCTGGTGCTGCCGATGCCCTTGGCATATGCCAGGCCTATCTGGCGTGCCTTGCCGGAGCAATCCTTCTCGACTGCGATGAGCGAGGGCACGCCCTTTCCTTCCTGATACATCCGGCGCACTAAATGGCCGGGGCTCTTGGGCGCTATCATGATGACGTCGATGCCTTCCGCCGGCTGGATCATGTGATAGTTTATGTTGAAGCCGTGCGAGAACATGAGCACTTTGCCCTTTGTCATGTACTGGGCGATCTGCTCCCTGTAGACCTTTCCCTGGATCTCGTCGGGTATCAGCATTTGAATTACGTCGCCTTTCTTTGCGGCGTTCTCGACCGTATCCACGGTCATGCCGTCCTTCTTTGCCTGCTTCCAGGTAGGGCCGTCTTTCCTCAACCCGACCACGACGTCCAGTCCGGAGTCCTTGAGGTTCTGGGACTGGGCCATGCCCTGGCTGCCATAGCCGATGATGGCGATCTTCTTATTCTTAAGGTACTTTAAGTCCGCATTTTTATCATAATATATTGTGACCATAATTTCACCGTATGACTATTACCCGACCATCGACTTTAAATGATATACCGAATACATACGGTTTGGTATACTTATATGGCGTACATCACCGTTAGCGTGGGCATCAGGCACCGTAATTGCTGGCACTATAAGCTTTCCCGGGCTCTCAAGGCCACGATCATCGTCAAATATACGTACATGCTCCCGAACGGGCAGCTTTACGGCTACCAGACTATAATGAGCAATATGATCGGGGAGCTGGAGCCTTACCTGCGGTCGCTGCCCGAGATCAAGAAGTTCTCGTTGCTTTCACAATCAAAAGATCGCGCAGAAGTCATCACCTGGGCGGAGCAGAACTCCATAGTCGAGAACATCATTAAGATGAATTGTGTCTTCATCGGCCCCACGATAGTAAAGGACGGCGTGGAGAACTGGCATATTATGGCCCCTACGCGCGAGGAACTCAAACAAGTCATCGACGCCCTCGAACAATGCGCGGACATTGCATACATACGCAATGGCGACTCCTTCGGCGACGAGGAAGGCCTTACGGAAAAACAGGCGCAGGCGCTGCGCGCAGCCGTCGAAACAGGCTATTTTGACACTCCCCGGCGGGCCTCCATCAAGGACGTGGCTATGCGCATGAACGTCTCTCCGTCCACCGCAGTCGAGCACCTGCGGAAAGCGGAGAAAAAAGTGCTAGAGAACTACGCTAAAATGTAATCTCAGTAAAGCCTATTATTAATGAAGGCCTTATTCATGAGGGATCTTATGGTGAAAAAGGGCATGGTGAAAAAAGTCCGCATCGTGGGTGTTCCACTTGACCTTGGCGCGGATAAGCGCGGTATCGACATGGGCCCGGACGCGCTGCGCAACGACGGCCTGGTCGAGCAGATCATTGAGCTGGGCATCGAGGTAGAGGACACCGGGAACATACACCTGCCCCCAAAGCCTTTAATGAACCATGTGCCAAAGAACGAGCGGCTGAAAAATTATGATGAGGTCATCACCGCATGTCGCAGGGTGCGGGACTTCGTGAGCAAGAGCATCGAGGATGGATGCTTTCCTCTTGTTATCGGCGGAGACCATAGCATCGCCATGGGCACGACGGCTGCGCTGAGCAAGCACTACAAGAGGATCGGCGTGCTCTGGATAGATGCGCATGGCGACTTTAACACCGAGGAGACCACGATCAGCGGCAACATTCACGGCATGAGCTTCGCCGCGTCCGTAGGCAAGGGCACGAAAAGCCTGGTGGGCAAGATGGGCGTGAAGACGCGCGTCAGCGAAGACCACTGTGTACTGATCGGCGCAAGAGACCTGGACCTGCTGGAGCGCGAGGCGCTGAAAAAATCGAAGGTCACCGTGTTCACCATGAGGGACATCGACGAGCACGGCATGTACCGGATCATGCAAAAGGCGCTGAAGATCGCCTGCGAAGGAGTGGATGCGCTACACGTCTCCTTTGACCTGGACTCCATGGATCCCGTCGAAGCCCCGGGCGTTGGCACCCCCGTACAGGGCGGTATCACTTATCGAGAAGCACATCTGGCTATGGAACTGATATCCGAGTGCGATAAATTGCGCTCGCTTGAAATGGTCGAGCTAAATCCTATCCTGGACCGGCACAATGTGACAGGCAAGCTAGCCATCGGGCTCATCACGTCGGCGCTTGGAAAAAAGATCCTTTGATCAATATTTTGATTGTTTTTGTGGCAGGTATATCTCCTGGAACGTATCGTTGAAATACTGGTCTGTCATGCCCGCAATGAAGTCCCTGACGATCTCAGCATTCATGGCGCCTTTCAGGTACTTCTCCACCTGGCTTCCCCTGAACGCCTCCATATAATTTTTAAATACCTTAGAGTTCTCGTTCTTCGAGTTCAGGTCTTCAAGGAAGGTATCGAATAGCATGGAGAACATACGCTCGATCTTCTTACTCTCCGACTTGATCCTGGGGTTATGGTAAATGTTATCGTCATTGAACTCGCGTAATCTCTTCAGCGCGCCCGCTGTATCTTCACTCAGCGCGATGTATTCCTTATCATAGCTATTCTCGATCACGTCGATGACCAGGTTATTCACGATATCCCGGTTGTTATTGCCGAGTACAGCGGCACAATCCTCGGGTATTTCCTCTCTTTTGACCAGCCCGATGGTGATCGCGTCCTCTATGTCCCTGCCGATGAAGCTGATCGTATCCGACACTCGCACGACACAGCCCTCCAGGGTCATCGGTAGTATACCGGAGTGGTCGTCGCCGCAGTGCCGGCAGCGCTCCACTTCCCCGTCAAACTTGTCCCAGGTCTTGCTGCGATCTGGTTTTATGACCAGGTCGTGCTTTTCGCCGTTATGGGACAGCATGCCATCGAGCACCTGTAGTGTCAGGTTCAGGTTCTCTATTTTATCGAGCGCTCGCACGCTCTGCACGTTGTGGTGAAACCCGCCGATGCCGTGCTTTTCGCAAATGGCGGACAGGTATTTCTCGCCGTCATGGCCGTATGGGACATGTCCGATGTCGTGGCCCAGCGCGATCGCCTCTATCAGGTCCTCGTTCAGTGACAATCCCCGGCCGATCTGGCGGGCGATCTTGGAAACTAGCTGGACGTGCAGCACGCGGTGCGTGATATGGTCATTTTTAATCAGGTAAAAGACCTGCGTCTTATCGATGTAGCGCGCATACGCCTTACTGTGCATGATGCGGTCGCCGTCGTGGAAATACGGCCGCCTGATGTCATCCGCCTCGGGCAGCCTGCGTATCGCATCGGTATTCGCAGATGCGATGGGGCCGAGCGAGCTATCGTATTTCTCGTTCAGCTTTCTGATGACTGCCTCGATTTTCGGTGAAAAAGCCCTGCGCATGCGTCTGACCCGGTGAAATCACCTATGCGGCATATGGTTATTAAACTATTTGTTATATAGAAAAGTACCTGGTCATCAGGCGTTTAAAAGATGATATTATTTACTGCGGAGCGCCTTTGTCATCGTGTATGCGATATAGGCGAACATGGCCATGAGCATAGCTGCCATGATATAATCCATATTGCCCAGTGTCGGGGCGGCTAATATGGAGAACGTGAAATAGACGAGCGCTAATTCTATGAGCCCTTCGACGATCATAGTCGCGTAAAAGATGTTGTTCCTGGGCACGACTTCGGTTTGTGCCGATTCCAGGCTTACGGTTCCCTGCTTGATCCCGAGGAATCTCTCGTAGTTGTTTAGCTCCTGCCTGTCCAGCTCATCCTCGATGCGCGTGATCTTCATGCCCCTTCGACGATCGTTGATCTCTTTCACCTTGATATTGATCAGCTCGATCTGTTTTGAAAGGGTCTCAGTCACGGTCTTCTTACTCATGGATAAAAACTTATGCTTATCCCTTAAATACATTTTCATATGGATAAAATATATTGTACTATTTACCATGAAATGTTATTATATTTTCACTTTCTATCATGTGAAGTCAAAAAGCCTGCGCTGTTCTCGCATATACTTGTACAGCGCACTTGCGTTGAGCCATGGTTTTATAGGCGAGCAGAGCCTCTTCGAGAGCTCCCCTATCGCCGCGTCCAGAGTATCGAACTGTGCCGGCGGGGCTTTCAGCGCTTCATACGCAAGCTCCCTGAAGCGCCATACGCCCAGCGGGATCCAGTCGTTCATCACTTCGAGGAACGCGATGGCACCCGCCTGCCTTCTGATCTGGTCCATATACTCAAGGACCGGTAGCCGGGCCGCATAATATGCGCCCGCCAGGTTCGAGGCATATCCCTTTCTTCCCTCATAGAACTCAAAATCCGAGTCCACGTGATAGTTAGGCGCGCTGATGTGCCACATCTCCAGGCCTTCGAACATCCAGGTCGTGGGCATCAATAAAATACACACGTTGTTGGCGAGCGCTTTCGCGCTGAAGACCGTATACTGGTCTATGGTATTGTTTATCTTCACGCGGTCTGCAAGCTGCTTTCCAATAATATCGTCCACCGCAGTGATGCTCCAGCCGGTAGGCACCAGCTTGCGATTGGTTTTTTCGCCGAGCAGCCCGACCGAGAAAAGACGGGTGATCTGGCGCCCCTCGATTTTATGCGTGAACAGGTCGAAGACGCCCGGAGCGGCCTTAAAGTCCGTGTCCGAGACGACCTTGTCCACGGCATGCGGCACCGAGGGATTATCCATGAGGGAGAACTCTTTTAAGGTAGCCGACGGCCCTGACGGGGCCTCGCGCATGGAGAACGCTACCCTGGAATCCGGCTTCTTTTCGAAGGACGCCTCTGTGTCCACGGGCTTTTCCGAAAGGACCATTTCCTGCATTTTTTCTAAGACTCCTTTGGGCTCCGGTGCGCTGGCCGCATCGATGATCGTCTTACTTCTCACTAACTGGAAACGGTTTCTCAGGATCTCGTCGAAGCCGAGCCCCAGCCATTTCTCCGAGTCCATATGCATGGTGTCCCCGGAGACGGGCGGGATCAAGGGCCCTGCGATGACCTTCGGATAGCCATAGCTGCCCACGAACACGGCCGGAGGTGCCGAGCCAGCGATGCTGGCCTTCGCGAGGTCGATGTCCATGTACGTCTTAGCTTTGACCAGGATAGGACAGACCTTTTTTCCGCAGAGTGCCATGAATCCCCTGCATCGGACGCAGAGCGATTCGCCCCGGGACTCCGCATAGCCTGTCCCTCCGAATGTGACCTGCTTAACCACGGAATAATAGAGGTTCGATAGATGAATAATGCTTTTGGAAGCACTCTGAAAATAAAAAAATAAAAGCGGGGTTTGCCCGCTTCGCTTTATCGTGTATAGTATGTCAGGTTAAGGTTCTTGTATAGCTGGTACTGGCTAATGTCGCCGCCGGCGTAATCAAATACAGGCGTTGCGGCAGCATCGGCCACCAGATATTCGTTACCTGCCTGGGGCGCCAGCGTGATGAAGTACCTGTCGTAGTCGCCATACGCTCCGGTGCATGCCTTGAAGCCCGACTCGATCTCGTCATACTTTGCGGCGTTGGTCGAGTTAGCTGGCAACTCCAGTATAAGATTAACGACCTTCTCACCGTCAGATGCGCTTCCTGCCTGTACGCTCACTGGCTTGTAGCTGGTCCCGTTCATATAATCGGTCAGATATTTTTGCCTGTCCGCCGGAGGGGTGAAATTTCTCGGTCGGCTTGGTAACGGGCTGGATGACGCCTTTTCAGTAGAGTTGCCGACGAGAGTGTTCTGGTTGTCAGGCGTCACGTAGATCGCCTTCTTCAGCATCTCGGCCTTCGTGACGTTGCCTTCCGCGTATAGCTCCACAAGCGGCCTGTCCATCGAGTACACGTCCACTTTATATTGCTGCGCGTTCAGCTTCTGGGAAGTGTCGACCAGTCCGACCAGCAGCGGGTCTTCTGTCTGGAACGTCGAGTATAGTGCATTGAACCCGGCTGCCAGCTGGTCCTGCTGTTCTACGCCGGATTGCTTATATAAATAAACCATAGCGGTCTCCACGCCCTTCATGTTCTGTTGAGACGCGCCTCCGAACCACATGCCGGAAGCGTTTACCTTCGCCTTCAGCGTGTCGAACTTTTCGAGCGCATCGGCTTTGGTGGGCCCGCTCGCCGTGGTCGATGCAGCCGTATTACTACCCGGGGGCAGCAGCGAGTTCATATTCAACGCCACCACCGCCACCGCGCATACGACTACGAGACCTATGACTATTGCGATAAACGTATTCCTCTTCATATGCTACCTCATAACTGGATATTATCTAATACATATTTTATAAATAAATTAATATATAATGATTTAATCAGTAAAAACCAGCTTAAGCAATGGTTACACAACAAAAACACGGTTTTTAATAAGACACCAGGATTAGCGAAGACGCTACCCACAAGGCGGATATTAACTTCTCATAAATTTAATGTCTTATTAACGGGGATGGAAATGTATTTCAACGTACAAAGAAATATGAGTGCAGAACGCCGGAGACGGCGTATTTTTAAGGTTATCGACGGGAGATTGATGTTAACATGTGTCTTGCAGTGCTGGCCCAATTAAAAGAGATCAAGGGCGATATAGCGGTGGCTGATTTCGACGGCCTCACGCAGGAGATCAGGATTGATCTCATAGAGGAGCCAAAAGTAGGCGAATGGATGCTTATTCACACCGGCTTCGCAATTCAAAGAGTGGATGAGAAAGAAGCTATGGAAATGAAGAAGATCCTCGACGAAATAGCTGCTATTAACGCCGGAGAGGAACCGCAGAATGCATGAGCTTAGCATCGCGACCGAGCTGGTGAACGCGGCGCTGGAATGCGCAAAGCAAAACAATGCTAAAAAAGTCATAAGCGTCACAGTCGAGGTCGGCGAGCTAGCTATGATCAACCCCGAACAGCTCGAGTTCATGTACGAGGTGCTGACCGAGGAGAACATGTTGAAAGGCTCGAAGCTGAATCTCGTGATCCTCCCGGCCGTGGCCGAATGTAAGAATTGCGGCTATAAGGGGCCCGTTCCCGATAAGTATACGTGCGCGTGCCCGAACTGCAGCTTAACTTTACGTGCCATCGAGGGCAAGGATATTCAATTGAAGACGATGGAGCTGGATATATAATGCAGGAGTCAGAGCCGATATTATCCATTAAGCATACGAACGTCGCCGATAAGGTCAGCCTGATCCACGGTGCGGGCGGCGAGATGATGCAATCGCTGATCGGCAGCGTATTTTGTAATATTAAACATAACAATGCGGGAGGCATCGGCCTCGAGTCGCTGGACGACGGCGCGGCCATACCGTTCGGCGATAAATACCTGGTGCTCACCACTGATAACCACGTCATCAAGCCGATCTTCTTTCCCGGCGGCGACATCGGGCGCTTATCCATATCGGGCACGGTAAATGACCTGGCCATGATGGGTGCGAAGCCGATCGCGCTGACGAACGGTGTCATTCTGCCCGAAGGCTTTCCCATAGAGGACCTTCGGAAGATCGTCGCGAGCGTCGACATCGCGCTCGAAGAGGCAGGCTGCGCGCTGGTCACGGGCGACACGAAAGTCCTTCCCAAGGAAGCGCTTGACAGCATTATCATTAACACATCAGGTATAGGGATTTGCGACAAGCCTGTCAGGGATTGTACGCTGAAGCCCGGCAACAAGATCATCGTGACAGGCACCATCGGCGATCACGGCATTTCTATCATATCTTACCGCGAAGGCTTCAAGTTCGGCACGGAACTGATGTCCGACGTGGCGCCCATCTGGAAGACCATCGAGGCTGCGCTGAAGGTCGGCGGCATCACCGCCATGAAGGACCCGACCAGGGGAGGCGTGGCGAACGTGCTGAACGAGATGGCTGCAAAGAGCCATGTCAAGATCTATATCGATGAAGAAACACTCCCGATCCGCCGCGACGTAAAGGCTGCGGCCGATTTGCTCGGCATCGACCCCATGGAGGTCGCCAATGAGGGCAAGGCGGTCATGGGCGTGGAAGCTGATAAGGCCGAAGAACTTTTACAGGTGATCAGAGGCACGAAGTACGGCAAGAACGCCGTCATCATCGGTGAGGTCACGGAAGGCAGCGGCGTCATCATGCGCACGAAGATCGGCGGACAGCGCTTCATAGAGCCTCCACTCGGCGACCCGGTCCCGCGAGTCTGCTAGGTGCGGGCCCTCAGCCCTTTTTATTATTTCGAATTCCAGTTTGTGACCAGGAGCACACAAATTTGATATAGAAAGATATTGATTTGTTCTTGAACCTGTCAAAAAATGGTGCCACATCATGGTTGATCTAGTCACTCAAATCATAGGTCTTATCATCTTATCCATCTGGCTTATGCTTCCCGCATACATCCCTAACAACGCTGCGGCGCTCTTCGGCGGCGGGACGCCCATAGACTTCGGCAAGAAATTTTCCGATGGCAAGCGGGTCCTGGGGGACGGAAAAACCTATCGAGGCTTCATCCTCGGCTCTTTGTGTGGTTTGGGTATGGGACTATTAGAGATCCTGGCCGCGCCGTATATCGCTCCGCATCTCGCGGCGTTCGTCGACCCCGACCTTTTCATGCGCTTCTCACTTATCGCCGTGATCACCCTGCCCGTGGGCTCGCTTTTAGGGGATATCGTCAAGAGCTTTTTCAAGCGGCGCATAGGCTTTGACCGTGGCGCCATGCTGCCGATCGCCGACCAGCTCGACTTCGTGGTCGGTGCATGGGCTTTGACGCTATTACTGGACTGGTCGTGGTTCTTCGCGAACTTTACGCTGGCCGTCATCATTACAGTCATCATTATTACGCCTATATTACACCTGGCGACTAACATCATAGGCTTCAAGATGGGCAAGAAGAATGTGCCCTGGTGAATATCATGGATAAACAGCTCGTTGAAATGTTAACGGAGACCGGCGCCGTAAAGTTCGGCGACTTTACGCTGTCTTCCGGAAGGAAAAGCAGCTATTACGTTGATAAGTACGTCTTCGAGACGAACCCTAAGTGCCTGGCAGCTATTGGCGAACGCATCGCCGGAATGATCCCTGCCGGCACCCAGCGGCTTGCCGGCATCGAGATCGGCTCCATCCCGCTGGCGGCTATCGCAAGCGTGAAGAGCGGCATGCCCTTTGTCATCGTGAGGAAAGAAAAGAAGGGCTACGGTACGAACAAGCTCGTAGAAGGCGTTTTTAGCAAAGGTGAAAAAGTCCTGGTCATCGAAGATGTAGTCACGACTGCAAAGGGCGCGATGGGCGCGATTCACTCGCTGAGGGAAGCAGGCCTCGAAGTGGATACTATAATCTATATAGTGGACAGAGGCGAGGGCGGACGCGAAAGCCTGGAAAAAGAAGGTCTCAAGGTCCTATCGCTGGTGACATCTAAAGAGCTGCTCGAGCATAAGTCGTAGTCGACCGACAGCATTACCTTTTTTATACATTCGGGATACAAATATAAGCATCATATAGAAATAACATTGATCTTGTGGGTTGGTAACGATGAAGGTCCTGGTAGTTGGTTCCGGCGGCAGGGAGCACGCCATTGTAGAAGCACTGGCAAGGAGCACCTATAAGCCGAAGATATTCGCGGTCATGGGCAACCTGAATCCGGGGATAAGGCGTAGGGCAGCGGATTATTTACTAGAAAAAGAGACGAACGTCCCTGCCGTGGCACAGTACGCCGAGGAGAAGAGTGTCGACTTTGTCGTCGTGGGCCCGGAAGCACCGCTAGCGGCCGGCCTGGTGGATGCCCTGGATGACATGGGAATACCGGCGGCAAGCCCGTTAAAAAACGCCGCGCGTCTGGAGTTCGACAAGGCGTGGACCCGGACTTTCATGGCCCGGAACGGCATCAAGGGTACGCCGAAATTTAAAGTGTATTCGGAAATCGCTGAAGCATATCACTATCTTGAGGAGTTCCCTGACAGCGTGATAAAGCCGGCAGGGCTGACCGGAGGAAAAGGCGTCAAGGTAATGGGCGAGCACCTGAAGACGCTCGAAGAAGGTAAGGCATACCTGGAAGAGATACTAAAGAACGATCGCGCGGTCATCGAAGAACGATTAAAAGGCGAAGAAGTGACCATACAGGCGTTCGTCGATGGAAAGCATGTCGTACCGATGCCTACGGTACAGGATCACAAACGCGCCTATGAAGATGACCAGGGCCCTAACACGGGCGGCATGGGCTCCTACACGGACCATACGGAATTGCTGCCGTTCATGATGATGGAAGACTACCTGGAAGGCGTCGAGATCATGAGCTCGACGGTCGCCGCGCTAAAGAGCGAGATGGGCATCGAGTATAAGGGCACGCTGTACGGCCAGTTCATGATCACAAGAGAGGGCATGAAAGTCGTGGAGTATAACGCGCGCTTTGGCGACCCCGAGGCGATGAACGTGCTCTCGCTCCTGAAGACAGATTTTGTGGAGATCTGCCAGGCTATGATCGACGGCTCGCTCGATCAAATGAAAATAGAATTCGAGCGCAGCGCTACCGTATGTAAGTATATAGTTCCGAAGGGATATCCGGAGCACCCCCAAAAAGATTCGCCACTTACCGTCGCGGAAAAGCCGGAATATAATGTCTATTACGCGAGCGTGAATGCCAGGGACGATAAAGTATACACGACATCGTCCAGGTCGCTGGCCATCGTGGGAGTCGCGGACACCATAGCAGAGGCAGAATTGTTATCGGAGATGGGCCTTGCGAACGTGCAGGGCGAGTTCCACTGCAGGCACGATATCGGTAAAGAAAACATCATTCGCAAGAGGATCGAGCACATGGACGCGATCCGCGGCGAGCAATAGGTCAGCTATTTTCTTTCTTTTTTGATCTTGATCTTTTACACTTCAGTTCGAGTGTTTCCGCAGTGTAGGTCAAGGGATCCATCACGGGTGCCACCGGAGGCGCGTAGCATGTCTCCGCATCCGCCAGCTCGTGCACGGTGATCTTTTTGTGAATGCCCATGGCGAGCAGGTTGATGCGGCCGCTCACGTCTTCCTCGCCGATGACCTGGCCGCCAACGATACGCTCGCCATCGGATATCAGCTTCACGTCGATCGGCTTGCCGCCCGGGTAATACCGTGCTTTAGTGAAACTTTTCGCCTTATGCGAAACGGGAGTGATGCCGGCCATCTCGCACGCCTTTGACGTAAGCCCAACGCTGCCCACCTGCAGATCGCCCACCACGGTCACTGTGGGACAGATCACCGGCCCGTACGGCATTTTATTGCCAAGCAGGTGCTCTGCGATATACCTGCCCTGGCGATTCGCGACTACAGCGACGGCGTATATCGCGTGAGCTCCGGTCACGGCGTTGATCACCTCCGCACAGTCGCCCGCCGCTAGCACGTCGTCCATGCGGACGCCCTTTCTGCTTACGCGGAAACGATCGTCGATGTCTATGCCGCCCGCCGGCCCCATGTCTATGCCGGTTTTTCGGGCAAGGTCTATGTTTGGCTTGACGCCCGCCGATAGCAGCACCAGGTCAGCTTTGAATCTCTCGCCGCCGACGGTAACGGATTCGACTCGATGCGTCCCATTTATAGAATCAACACCCTTACCCGTGACGATGACTGCGCCGATACTTTTGACATAGTCCTCCAGCTGCTTCGTCATGTCCGGGTCCAGGGCGGATGGCATGAGCTGTGGCATTCGTTCCACTATAGTGACCGCTATTCCTTTTTTCAAGATCCCCGGGGTGGCCTCGAGTCCGATGGGGCCGCCGCCTATGATCACGACGCTTTTCGCGGTTTCGAGGGCTTTGCCAAGGTCTTTTCCATCCTGAAGCGTGTGAAGCGTGTGCACGCCTTCCAGGTTAATGCCGGGGATAGGGGGCTTAAAAGGTGTTGAGCCGGTGGCGATCACAAGCTTTTCATATTCGACGGTTTCACCCTTATCACTGGTCACCGTCTTCTTTTCCAGGTCGATCGAAGTGACAGCCGTGCTCGTACGCAGGTCCAGTCCCAGGTCTTTATAAACTGAAGGATTATACAGCACGAGCTTATCGAAGCCTTCGATCCTGCCCTCCAGCACGAAAGGCATGCCGCACTGGCTATATGCGACCGTATCGTCCGTTGAAAAAAGCGTGATCTGCGCATCGGGATCTTTTCTAGCCACGATAAACGCCGCGGTAAGCCCCACGGCTCCGGCACCGATAAAAACAATCCTGCCCAATGGCATCCGACCTTTAAATTTCGCTTGATAGGCGCTTGATCTCCTTGACCTTAGCATCTACGCCGTCTATCCTGTTGCCGACCGACTCGATGAACGGCCTGGTCTTTTCCGTGGTCACAGCACCGTGCATCGAAGGGCCGATCAGCCCCTCATGCTCCAGTACGCGTAGCGAGTACCTGACCTTATGCTTTGGGAGCTTCGTGACCTCTGCCAGCTTCATGATGCCGATGGGCTCTTCCCGGACCACGCACTTCAGGATAAGAAGGTGCCTCTCAAGCATTTCCAGTTCCAGATCAATCTTATTGATGAGCATAAGTTATCCTCTATGAACCAGGGTCTATGGATTACCTCACTACCCTTTGTATAGCAATCATTTAACTCTTAATACTATTAAGACTTTATTAATTTGCAAAGAAATTAAAACTACTCTTCACATGAGGATACCGCGCAGAAGTACCATTGTGAAAAAGTATCGTGTCTTCATAAGACTTATCCCGTGTCCAAGCAATTGAGACCGTGCCTTTATTATCTTTTATGTCTTTATATCGTTTCGGAGTCGTGTCATGATCGCAAAAGTCAGCAGATCAGAGGCGTGGGGCAGCGTAGAGGCGCCCCCCTCTAAGAGTTACACGCATAGGGCGATCGTCATCGGGAGCCTTGGGAAGTATGCGAAAATTGAGAAGCCATTGCTATCGGCGGACACTCTGGCCACGGTGGGCGCATGCAGGGCGCTCGGGGCCGAGATATCGGTCAAGGACGACGTGATCGAGATCGCCGGCGTCATCGGCAAGCCACGCGTCCCCGACGACGTGATCAACGCGGCTAACAGCGGCACGACGCTGCGGTTGTGCTCTTCCATGGCGGCGCTGGCCGATGGCGGCACCGTCTTCACGGGCGATGCATCCCTGAGAACGAGGCCTAATGGCCCATTGATAAAAGCTCTTAATGACCTTGGCGCAGTGTGCTATTCGACGCGCGGCACTGGCACAGCGCCCATTGTCGTCCACGGCGTGCTCAAGGGCGGGAACATCACCATAAACGGCGGCATCAGCTCTCAGTTCATTTCATCTTTATTGATCTCCTGCCCGTTCGCCGGGGAAGAGACGAATATCCAGATCGAGGGCGAGCTAAAATCGAAGCCATACGTGGAAGTCACTATGGAGATGATCGAGAAGGCCGGGGGGCATATAGCTACGAACTTCAAGGAGTTCGAGATCCCGGCGGACCAGGAGTATAATCTGGGCAATTACCACATCCCTGGAGACTTTTCGTCCGCGTCCTACATGCTGGCAGCGGGTGCGCTGGCCGGAAAAGTCACAGTAGAGAACATGTTCCCCTCCAAGCAGGGAGACTCCGCCATACTGGAACACCTGCTCGACATGGGAGCCAACGTATACTGGGACCAGGAAAAAGGCACTGCGACGGTGGAAAAGTCTGAGCTAAAAGGCATAGAAGTGGACGTGGGTGCCACGCCCGACCTCGTGCCGACGCTCGCCGTGCTGGGCGCGTGCGCTCAAGGCGAGACGCGCATAGTGAACGCCGAGCACGTGCGGTATAAGGAGACGGACAGGCTGCATGCCATGGCGACAGAATTAAAAAAGATGGGTGTGGACATCACAGAGCTCCGGGACAGCCTTATTATCAAGGGCGGCGCGCTAAAGGGCGCCGAGGTGGAGGGATACGACGACCATCGTATCGTCATGGCGCTGGCCACGGCAGGTCTCATGGCTGCCGGCACGACGACCATAAGCACGGCGGAATCGGTCAGTATATCATATCCGGGGTTTTTCAGCGACTTGAAGCGGCTGGGCGGAAAGGTGGAGCTATGAGCGGCAACACATTTGGCAGGGCCTTTAAAGTGACCACGTTCGGGGAGAGCCACGGTGCCGGGCTCGGCGCAGTGGTGGACGGCTGTCCGGCAGGGCTCCCGCTCAGCGAAGAAGACGTCCAGGCGGAGCTTGACAGGCGCAGGCCGGGACAGAGTGCGCTGTCCACAAAGCGCTCCGAGCCGGACCACGCGGAAATACTCTCAGGAGTCTTCGAGGGCAGGACAACAGGCGCACCCATTACCATGCTCGTCAGGAACAAGGACGCGGACTCGTCCGCATACGAAGCCATCAAGGACCTGCCGAGGCCCGGGCACGCCGACTATGGCTATATGGCTAAATATGGCCTCAGGGATCACCGGGGAGGAGGCCGCTCATCAGGCCGTGAGACGCTGAGCCGCGTGGCTGCCGGGGCCATAGCGAAAAAGCTGCTGGCGCTTAAGGACATATACGTCTACGCGCATACGACGGCGATCAACAACGTCGAGGCCGGGGAGGTCACGCTGGATGAGATCATCAATAACACTTACAAGAACCCGGCCAGGTGTGCTGACCTGAACTCCGCCGGGGCGATGGAAGAAGCGATCCGCATGGCGCAGCGGGACGGCGAGAGCCTGGGAGGCATCGTGGAGGCTGTCGCAGTGGGCGTTCCGCCAGGCATCGGCTCGCCCGTGTTCGCGAAGCTGGATGCAGACCTTGCCGGCGCACTCATGGGGATAGGCGCGGTCAAGGGTGTCGAGATCGGCGTCGGCTTCGAGGCAGCCCGCCTGAAAGGCAGCGAGATGAATGACGAGTTTTACATGGATGGCGAGGTAGTTCGAACGCGTACCAACCATTCAGGCGGCATACTTGGCGGCATCAGCACCGGCATGCCCATCGTCTGCCGGCTGGCAGTCAAGCCGACGCCTTCCGTTTCCCGTCCGCAGCAGACCGTTAATTTACGTAAGAAGGAGAACGCGGTCATAGAGATCAAAGGAAGGCATGACCCATCGGTCGTCCCGCGGGCAGTCCCTGTCGTGGAGGCCATGATCTCGCTTGTGCTGGCCGACCACATGATCATGAGCGGCCGCATATCGCCGGATAAGCTGTAAATTTATACACTCGCTCTTCCCGGCCTCGCCTTGAACCGCTGTGCCAGGCATTGCTCGAGGTCGGATACGGAAGACATGATGTCATCCGCATTCGATAAATATGAGTCCGGCAGGGTCGTCGCCACGGCGATGACATAATCGACCTTTGCCGCTTTTGCCGATTCGATACCCAGGGGCGCGTTCTCTACCACAATGCAGTTAAGCCGGTTGATGCCCAGCTTTTTTATCGCCGCCTCGTATGGCTCCGGGTCAGGCTTTCCATGTTTCGCGTCTTCAGCGCATATGATGACATCAAACGCATTTTCCAGTTCGATCTTTTTTAAGACAGCATCCGCCGAGACGCGGCGACTGCCGGTCACTAGAGCGGTCTTCATCCCGTTGTTGCGGAGCATGTGCAGGGTTTCCATAACACCGTCGTAGGCTTTTACCTTTTCAGCGACCATTTTGTTAAATATGGTCGTCTTATCCTCGACGGTCTTATCCATCTCTTCCGGGGATAGTCGCCTGCTTTTCGCTTCGGCGATCTTTTCTCCCATCGTTCTGGTCGCCATACCCTCTCGAAGATATACGTCCATCTTTTCCACGATGATACCCAGCGGCTCGAATGCCCTTCGCCAGGCCTCATAGTGCAGTGGCATGGTATCAGCGATCACGCCATCCATATCGAAGAGCACGGCCCTGTATATTGATATCTCCACGATGCAATGTTCGGCCATCAAAATATGTTCTCATTTTTTGATTTTATAATTACGTACTGCTTTATGTCAAATTATGGCCGCCGCGCGCCGCAAAGGGTTTAAGTGTCCGCATCATATATATCGAAAGCCGTACAGGTACGGTGTGCGGATTTAAAATATGGAACTAGATAAACATTAGCAGGGATCATGCTCATGAGAAGCGACAAGATCAAAAAGGGGATCACGAGGACGCCGAACCGGGCGCTACTCAAGGCAGTCGGTGTCACCGACGACGATATGGACAAGCCGTTCATCGGCATCGCTAACGCCTGGAATGAGATCGTGCCGGGCCATAAACATCTGAGGGAGCTGGCTGAAAAAATAAAGCAGGGCATACGCGAGGCGGGCGGCGTGCCGTTCGAGTTCGGCGTTATCGGGATTTGCGACGGCATCGCCATGGGGCACGAAGGCATGTTCTATTCGCTGCCATCCCGGGAGATCGTGGCCGATTCGGTCGAGCTGATGGTACAGGCGCACCGGTTTGACGGCATCGTGATGCTGGGCACCTGCGACAAGATCGTGCCGGGCATGCTCATGGCCGCGCTACGCATGAACGTACCCGCGATCGTCGTGACGGGCGGCCCGATGATGCCGGGCAGGCTGGACGGTAAGGATATCACGTTCATCACCTCTTTCGAAGGCATCGGCAACTATCTGGCCGGCAAGATCACCGAGGCAGAGCTGAAGCGCATGGAAGATGCCTGCTGCCCGGGCTGCGGCAGCTGCCAGGGATTGTATACTGCGAATACAATGGCCTGCATGACGGAGGCCATGGGCCTCTCGCTGCCGGGATGCGCCGCATCGCATGCGGTCAGCAGCTCGAAGGAGCGCATCGCGTTCGAAAGCGGCAGGCGGATCGTTCAGCTTGCGCAGGAGGACGTGAAGCCTCTGGATATCATCTCCCGCGGGTCTTTCGAGAATGCCATTCACACGGATATGGCCATCGGAGGCTCCACGAATACAGTCCTACATTTAATGGCGATCGCAATAGAAGGCGGCGTGGACCTGAAGCTGGCGGACTTTGATCGGATCAGCAAAGAGACGCCGCATATCTGCCACATGGGTCCCGCGGGGCCGTATACGATGAAGGACCTGGAAGAGGCGGGCGGCATACCTGCGGTGATGCATAACATCGCGCACTTGCTCAAGGACTGCCCCACAGTGAGCGGTAAATCGTTAATGCAGATCGCGAAGAAAGCCAGGGTGATGAACCCGGAGGTCATTCACAGTGTGAAGGACCCGGTGCACAAGACCGGCGGCATCACCATCATGTACGGCAGCCTGGCGCCGGACGGCGCAGTTGTGAAGAGCGGCGCTGTCAGCGATAAGATGCTCAAGTTCACGGGAAAGGCCCGGGTGTTCGACTCGGAGGACGAGTGCTCCGAAGCCATCCAGCATAAAAAAATTAAGCCCGGCGACGTGGTCGTTATACGATATGTGGGGCCGAGGGGAGGCCCGGGCATGCCGGAAATGCTAGGCCCGACGTCCGCGATCGCGGGCATGGGGCTGAGCGAGTCCGTGGCGCTTGTCACTGACGGCAGGTTCTCCGGCGGCACGAGAGGCCCGTGCATCGGGCACGTGACGCCCGAAGCGGTGGACGGAGGCATGATCGGCCTTCTTAAGGAAGGCGACGTGATCGAGATCGACATCCCGAAAAAGAGGCTTGATGTGCAACTATCTGAAAAAGAGATAGAAGCTCGAAAAAAGGCATTTAAGCCTAAGAAAAAGAACTTAAAAGGATACCTGGCTCGCTATGCGAGAAACGTGACCACGGCATCTATGGGCGGGCTCATTCGATAAAAACGCTCGCTCATTTTTTTTAACAACTTTGTTTTAACTATTCTTCAAACAGGCGACCTCGTCGATATTTCGCTGCAGCTCTTTCAGCGAGATCGGCTTCTTTAGAAATCGTACGGCACCGGCTTCGCGAGCCTCTTTTTCCACCGCTTCGTCCGCGGAGACAAATATGATCTTCGTATCCGGCCGCTCCGCGAGTATCTCTCTTGTGGCCTCGACACCGTTCTTTGTCGGCATTCGGTGGTCCATGATAATGACCTGTGCAGGAGACTTGTGGTTCTTATCCACCGCGTCAGTGCCATCGTTGGCAACAAAGGCTATATGATAGCCTCTGGAAGATAGGGCAAGCTGATATAGCCTTTGCAAATCCGGCTCATCGTCTACTATTGCCACGCTTAGCATAGTTTGCCCCCAATGGTTGTAGTTATAGTCAATCTTATATTGATACTGCCTCTTAGATACATCAATATCATATAACTTATGCTACACCACTTACTAAAGTACCACTTTTTAGCATTTAACAGTAAATCTATCCTGTTATATTTAACGGCCAGAATATTTAAGTTATGTCCCACTATATAGATTTCCATTAAAACCAAATACTGTTGATGCGGTGGAAATCTCTAGCACACTTGTTAAATTATACATTCATGGTTTTTAATTGAAGACAGTTTTACATTAAAATATTATTTATTAAAAAATACTCATTTATAATTATATTGGCGCTTCATAAAGTCTAACTCTAGATAAGAGCCGGGAATACATGGAGAAGGCCGTTCACGACCATCTCTATGGCGATCGTGGCCAGGACGATACCCATGATCTTGGTCAGGACGCGTGCGCCGTCTTTTCGGATTATGGTGTACACCGTCTCGCAATTAATAAGAATAATGAACGCGGCGGCCATGGCGATCATTATAGCTACCAGGATCGAGCCCTTTAGAACCTGCGTGTTGGCGTCATTCATGTATATCATTACAGTGGTCATGGCACCCGGGCCCGCAAGCAGTGGAGTAGCCATAGGCGTGACGGCCACGCTTTCGCGTTCCTCCGCCTCATCGATCCGCGATGCAGGGCTCTTGCCCATGAGCATGTCAAAAGCGATGGCGAGCATGAGCAGTCCGCCCGCGATACGCAACGAGTCCAGGGTGACGTTAAGAAGATCGAACAGCACCTTCCCGATGAGCGCGAACACGAGCAAAATAGCGGTCGCGATGATCATTGATTTAATGATGGCGTTCCTGCGCTCCTCGGATGTGAGCTTGGACGTGAGAGAAATGAAGATCGGCACGTTGCCGAACGGGTTCACAATGACAAAGACGCCTACGAGCGCACGAATGAATAACGTATAGTCGAACGCTAAGTCCAGCATCCATAGGAACTTGTCAAGTAACTATTAAAATCTTTCCGTGTTCCGGCGACGCCTGTCACGTATTATTTTTTTCACCAGCACACATGGACTCGCTCAAACCATCGGCTATTTAAGTCGCGATTTAAGCCGCAAACATTTTTAAAAACTTTATGGCATTTTTTAAACTGTTCATCATGGATATGCTAAGAGTATCGTCAGACGCCTCAGGCGCAGACCTTGCACCCCTGGCGATGTCCATACATCATATCACGGGCCACATGCCCGTGGTGATCAAAGGCAAGAACAAACGTGGCATCATCGTAGAGGACGGCATGATCAGCGACTCGTTCTACGAGAGCAGGGCGTTGAACGAGATATTCGAGGGAAAAAACTGCATGTGCGTAAAACCTGAAGGAGGCAGGCACGAAGGATTACCTATGTTTGCATCGGCAATCAAAGATAAAACAGGAAAAACGATCGCAGCTGTCGGCATCATCGATACCACCGGACTTTTGCAGATGAAAAACTTCATAGACATCCAGGCTTATCTTGAAAAGCAACTAGAACTCTGAATACAAAACGTTTTATTTTTTAAATCGAATATGCTATGCATGCAACAGATCTGTATCACTGCAAGCTCCACGGCAGAAGACCTCGAGTCTATCGCCATATGCGTGTCTGAGCTTTTTGGCGGGCTGCCCGTCACCGCCCGAAGCAAGAATAAACTCGGGGTACGCGTCGAGGGTGGTAAGGTCGTCTCGCGGGACTACACCGGACCGATGCTTGAGCGTGCCATAGCCGAGAACGCGTTCATAAGAGATCGTGCCGGAGCAGGGGTGTATAAAGGTATCCCTGTCACGGTATCGCCCATAAGAAAGAACGGCGAAGCAATAGCCGCAATCGGCGTGGTGGATGTGACCGGCTCCCTGGACATGAAGTCCTTGATGGACCAGTACTCGCGACTCGAGAACCAGATTGGCGAACAATGATGCCAAAATTTATTTATGCCTGACGCAGCCTTGTCTCATACAATGAAGATCAATGTAAAGCTGTTCGCTAATTTCCGTGAAGTCACGCGCAAGAAGGACGTCAGCCTGGATGTCCATGGTGACTCGGTGAGGGACGCGATCGACGCGCTGATCTTAGCCCATCCGGGCCTCGGGCCGCTCATGCTGCATGACGGCAAGGTCAAGCCCTATGTCAACGTGCTCCTGAATGGCCAGACAGTGAAAGACACCTCGACGCATATTAAAGAGAACGACGAACTCGCGCTCTTCCCGCCCGTCTCCGGTGGCTGAAGTACAAGAAGATTGTTTTAATATATGCCTCCGGCGGCCGGGTGACTCGTTAATAAGTAGTCCCCAAACACGCCCAAAATAAATACTTCACGTAGCCACCGAAGGCGTAACCATAAACGCCACGTGTTTACCGTGCCGCCGTTGTTAACAATTTGTATCTCGCCTGCCGGAGGCGTAACTTATTTTCGCTTTGACTTCGTTATGCGCATTATATGAAGAATCTTTCTGGTAGCGACCGGGCGAAGCTGAATGCGGCCGAGAAGGCATGTGAATTAGTGAAAGACGGGATGATCGTGGGCCTGGGCACAGGATCGACTGCCGCATATGCAATTAAATTACTTGGTAAGCGCGTGGTGGAAGAGGAACTGGATATCGTGGGCGTGTGCACATCTTTCGGCTCGGAAGCGCTGGCGATATGGGCGGGCATTCCGCTGGCATCTCTGATCGATGAGCCGGAGCTGGACATTGACATAGACGGTGCTGATCAGATCGACGCTTCGCTAAATGTCATCAAGGGCGGCGGCGCTGCGCATACGAAGGAGAAGATCGTTTCGCTATCTGCCAAACAGTTCATCGTCGTTGCTGACGAGAAGAAGATCGTGGACGTGCTTTCTCACCCTGTTCCGATTGAGGTGTTGCCGTACGCGTGGAGGCTTGTGGAAAAAAAGGTCGCAGAGCTTGATGGCAAGTGTACGATGCGGACGGGTAGCGGCAAGGACGGGCCGATCATCTCGGACAATGGCAACATCGTCATGGACTGTGATTTTGGAACGATCGATAACCCTGCAATGCTTAGTGATGAGCTATCGCGTATTCCTGGCCTGGTAGAGCATGGCATATTCACTAACGCCGACGTGGTTTACATTGGATATGAGGATCACGTGGAAACGCGGAACAAACGGAAATAGACTATTAAAAAGCGAGTTTATTATGGGTAAGTTTGCCATCTCCGATAACGTATATATATGGTAACAGTGGAATAGGTAAACCGCAACAATTATATCGTTAGATAATATCTACAGTATGCCATTATGTCGGAGTGGCCTAGTCTGGTTAGGGCGTCGGACTCATAGGGTATTTGAATTAAATGCCATAACCTGAGACATCCGGAGGTCGGGGGTTCGGATCCCCCCTCCGACACTAAAAATCTAAAATAAAACTTTTTAACGATATAATAAAGCTTGGACTTTTTAATGATTTTTTCTCACGCGGGTGCGACGCGCTGCCTTCGGCAGCGCTACTCGTCGTTTTGGGTGCTTCGATGCCGGGGTCGCGCTCGCACCCTCGGCCAAAATTCGCTTCGCTCATTTTGGCCTCCGCAAGCGCTAAGCGACGCGGCCACCAGAGGCCGCGTCCATTACCCCGTCATCTTCGCATCGGCCTTCGGCCGACTGACGCCCAAAACGCCTCGCCGACCGCGACCGTAGCAATAAGTTATGACAGATCACTTTTACAACTGTCATGCATGCTTTGTGACGTATGGTTGACCCACTTGCCACTGCCCATGTTTTAATAAAAGCATGCTATATCTGTCAAGCGTTTAGCTTTATAAAAAATGTTATTTTTTCCCGCCAGGATTCACGGGCCCGACGCCGTGCCCTACGTCCATCGAATTGAGAACGGCTTTTTTCACGAACGTCTTCGCTTTAGCGCACGAGTCCCTTACACTTTCTCCACGCGCTAAATATGCGGTCAGTGAAGCCGCATAGGTGCAGCCTGTTCCGTGCGTGCCGCCCTTGACGAGCTTGCCTCTGTAGAGCTTGAAGTCGCCGTCATATAGAATATCGACACCGCCCATGTGGCCGCCCGTGATCATGACATTCTTCACTCCCATGTCGTAAATGACCTTGCATGCCTTCTTCGCCGACTTCAAGTCTTTTATATCGATACCCGAGAGCACTGAAGCCTCGAATGTATTTGGCGTCGTCATCTCTGCGATCGGCAACAGTCGCTTTTTCAGGGTATCTACTGCATCCGGATTCAGCAACCTGCCACCCGACTCGGATGCCATCACCGGGTCGACTATTACTTTTAACCGATGATCTGCTATTTTTTTAGCTACCATCCCACCGTCTCAGCCCGAGACAGCATGCCGGTCTTTGTATATTTCACGTCGAAGTCGCACATCACCGATTCGATCTGGCTCGCGATCACATGAGGCGGAATGTCGAAGACGGACTGCACCCCCAGCGTATTCTGCGAGGTGACGGCTGTGATGGCAATCGTGCCATGCACGCCAAGCGCCTGAAAAGTCTTTATATCGGCCTCAATACCGGCGCCTCCGCCGGAATCAGAGCCCGCGATCGTTAACGCCACAAAACGGCCCATAGGCAAGATAGACGCGAAGTAAGCTTATAAGCGTTTTCAGGCCAGACAAATTATTCCGGGAGAGCAAAGCTTAAACATATATAAAGCATTTTTATTATAGATTGTTTTATGCGAGTCAAAGACAACGTAATGCTGCGGCATGACATCAAAGAATCACTTGTCGGTGGCGTCATACCCGAAGGCGCGACAGGCACCATCATATACAAAATGGCTGGCAGCGGCAGGAATATGTACGAAGTCGACTTTGGCCAGTACGGCGTCGTCGTATGCGATAAAGATGACTTAGAGCCCGCTCCAAAAGCTTAACAATCATAATAAATAGCGGGCAATAGGCGCTTATTATTAGTTTTTAAGATCCGTCAGATGCTAAAAATGCACCGTGCCCGGCCTTTTCTTTACGGCACGTGCTTGAACTTCATCACTGAACCATGATCATGGCTAAAGCGCTTTATGTAATTAATTTTAAATAATCTTAACTCATTAAGTATTATACGCTCGGTATGCAATGGGTGTGTAAGTGTCTCACATGGCGTTACACTCTATAGAGCGGGAATGGGAGGGTATTATGAAGCAAAGTTATGGTAGTTTTATTCTAATGTTGGCAATTCTTGCGGCCATCGTCGTGGCAGGCTGCACGTCGTCGAGCTCCAGCCCGGCGACCGTCACGCCGGCGGCAGGAAACCTGACGCTTGCATCGCTCGTGGACCACAGTAAACTTAGCTGGTACGATTATAACGTGACCGCAATCATGGCGGGCATGGGGACCAGTACTGTCGCCGAGGACATAAGGGCGGATTATGGTGTCAATTACAATGGCACAAAGGCGAATCGGTATAATACGACGACAAACATGGTGTTTGGTAACAATACCACGTCCAGCGCCACTGAAATGTATATGGACCCCTCGAATGGCGACATTCTCGGTGGCCACATGAAGATCATGATGAATGACAATGTCACGGAACAGGATATGCCCGCTATGAAGGGCATGGGACTGGGAAATCAGGACCCGATATTGATCTCCGGGAACAATTCGCTGACCAGTGCAGGGAGTGAATCGGTGACCGTCCCTGCTGGCACATATACGGCTGCGAAATATACATGGAAGGATGCCACGGGCACAGGCACGGTATGGATAGCGCCAAATGTGCCGGTACCAGTAAAGATGCTATACTCCGTACAGGGTACTGCGATGGAAATGGACCTGGATGGCTGGGGATAATTCCCGATACATTTTTGAGTAAACCAGAATATTAAGGGATGAACTCAATGATCAGGACTGAAAATTTAACCCGGGCATATGGCGGCGTGACGGTCGTGGACTCGATGAACATAGAGGTCGGCAAAGGCGAAGTCTGCGGCTTTATCGGGCCAAACGGCTCGGGCAAGACCACGACGATCTGCATGATGGTCGGGCTGGTCGAGCCGACCGGCGGCAGATGCTTTATCAACGATATTGAAGTAGCAAAAAATCCGATCAAGATAAAACGGATGGTAGGATATCTCCCGGACGGTTTCGGCTTTTATGGGCATATGTCAGCCGCCCAGAACCTGAAATTTTTTTCAAAGCTTTACAGCATTACGGATGCCGATGCGAAGATCAAAAGCCTTCTGGATTACGTAGGGTTGTCGGATGTTAAAAAGCCGGTGGAAGCTTATTCGAAGGGCATGGCACAGAGGCTGGGGCTGGCCCGGGCGCTGATAAACGACCCGCAGGTCATTTTTATGGACGAGCCGACCAACGGGCTTGACCCTGAGGGGGTTGTCCAGTTCCGGAAAGTCGTCAAGGATCAAGCTTCTATGGGTAAGACGATCTTTTTTTCGTCGCACAACCTGGAAGAAGTTCACAATGTCTGTAACTCTCTATGTATCATCTCAAAGGGAAAGGTCATAGCTAAGGGTACGCAGGACGAGGTCAGAAAGAAAATGCGTAAGGAAGAGCGCTATAACATCATCGTGAAGGTGGCCGGCACGATGCCGAAACTCGACAATCCTGATATCATCAGTGCCGTTTACAAAGACGGCATGGCTGCCATACAGGCGCGTTCTGACATCAGGGACTTTATCATCGATGAGATGGCCGGAAGTCACCTGCGCATAGAGGAGCTGAGGCTAGACATGGAATCGCTGGAAGACCTGTTCCTCGAGACAGTTTACAGGAGTGGCTAACATGAGGCCAGAACTCGTCATCGCGGAAAAGGAGTTCAGAGAGCACTTATCGAGTAAGAGATTCCTGATCATATTCGCGATCCTGGTCCTGCTCATGGTGTTCAGCCTCCTCACGGGACTCGACTCTTACAACAAGCAGCTGGACGACTATAAGAACGCTATGAAGACCACAAATGCTCTGGTACAGCTGTCGCTTTCGACCATGCCGATGCCGTCTGTGATCCAGGTCTTCCAGAGCATGGTTACGCTATTTACCCTGATAGGCATGATGCTCGGCATATCGCTCGGGTTCGATGTGATATCGAGGGAGAAGGATAAGGGATCGATCAAGTTCCTGGTCTCAAGCCCCATATATCGCGATGCCATCATCAATGGCAAGACGCTGGGGGCCCTGGTGACACTTTCGGTTGCTATGGGTTCAGTTTTCCTGCTGGCCATTGCCATAATGCTCTTCAAGGGCATCGTGCCCGGCATGGACGACATGCTGAGGATCGCTTGCTTCTTCCTGGCTGCCATTCTTTATTGTATGGTCTTCTTCGCCATATCGCTGATGATGTCGACCATCACGCGCGACACGACCACGGCGGTCATCAGTTCCGTATGGATCGCATTCGTGCTGATCATATTCTCGTTCATGTCTATCCAGATCGGGACGGCGGTCGCAGGGTTCGTCTACGGGCCCGCGCCATCCACATACTCGATGATGGCCGACACTTCGTCATATGACGGCACAAATACCAGCGCTTCAGCTATGTCAGCTAATAACTACCTGAGCTACGCAGCAAAAGAATACCAGATCTCAGACACCATCGACATGATATCACCGTATGGCGACTTTGGAGGCACGATGGGTATGGGCGCGGGCGGCATAGGATCGACTCTCGTATCCAAGAGGCCTACGGACGTAAGCAGTGCGCTATCATCGTCGTCGCTGCTGATGGGTGGTTCCGCGACTCAGACAGACTACTCGCTACTGGACTCGATCTTACACGTGGAGATCCAGATAATTGCCTTGCTGGTCGAACTGGTCACCGCATTTGCCATTTCTTACGTGGCGTTCATGAGAATGGATATTCGGTAAGTAAAAATAAATATCTGGTACCTGTACGTAGACCTGGCAAAAATCCGGGGATCGTACAGGTCCCTACATGTGTAATATATGGCAATGGACTACAATATTCAAGAGCTACGCAGGTTTCTAATTTTTTTATCTTAATGATCTAGTACATGGCTAGTTACTGCATGAGCCGTCTCTTCATCAGCACGACTGATATGATATAGAATATCGCCGTGAACACGACCATCCATACGATCTCGGGTAAAAAGCTCGCCGAATATATGCCCTCTGCTGCCGGGCGTATGATATTTACGGCATGCGTAAGCGGCAGGAACCATGCTATCGTCTTCACGATGGCCGGCATGCCGTCGATGGGGAAGAACACGCCTGAAAACAAGAACATCGGAGAGACCAGCAGCGTGAAATAATAGTTGAAGGCGTCCATGTTCGGCATTATGGACGTAAAGAATATACTCAAGGATGCGAACATCAAACCGACCAGTATGGTGATCGGCAGGATGACAACGATGGACGATGGTTTCACCAGGCCCATCAGCAGGATCACGATAAAGATGCATATGCCGCTGATGACACTCTTAGTCGCGCCCCAGGCCACTTCGCCTGCCACGATGTCCTCGGGCATCAACGGAGTACATAATACTGCCTCGAACGTATTCTGAAAGACCAGGCGCACGAACGTGGAGTACGTGCACTCATAGGACGCGGCGAACATGACGGAAGACGACAGGATGCCGGGCGCAAGAAATTCCGCATAGCTCACGCCGCCGATCTGCCCGACGAACAATCCGAGGCCATAGCCCATTGCCAAAATATACAGAAGCGGCTCCGCAAAATACGGCAATATGTTCGTGATGGCGAACTTCTTGAAAACGTCCCAGTTTCTCGACCACACGTGCCGTGCGCGCCATGTGGGAAGTTCCATGCTCACTTCAATCCCTTTCCCGTAAATTTCAAGAAAACGTCCTCGAGCGTCGCAGGCCTCACGTTCTGCCGCAGGCCGGTCATGGCCTCGCATTTTTCCCGAAGGGCTTCCCCATCGTTACCATAAACGAACATGCGGTTGCCTATCTGCTCGATATTACCCGCCATGCCGGCCTTCACACCATTGACCTGTTCCTCGTTAGCCGTGTAGAGCTCGCACACGTGCTTACCCACCGCGCGGTCTATCACATCGCGAGGCGAGCCGTACTCAAGTATCTTACCGCCGAACATGAGCGCTATCCTGTCGCACAGCTCCTGCGCCTCATCCATGTAGTGTGTGGTAAGAATGATCGTTTTTCCCTCTGATCGCAGCTTGATCACCGTATCCCAGATCTGCCGCCTTGCCTGCGGGTCCAGCCCGGTCGTCGGCTCGTCGAGGATCAATATTTTAGGGTCGTTGACTAACGCCCTCGCTACCGTCAGCCGCCTCTTCATGCCTCCCGAGAGGTCGTCCACAGGCGTATCTCTCTTCTTATCCAGGCCAAAATATGCCAGCAGCTCGTCGATACGCTTATGTGCGACGGACCATGGTATGTCAAAATAACGCGAATATACCTTCAAGTTTTCAAACGTGGTCAGATCACGGTCCAGGTCATCTTCCTGCGTGGCGACGCCGACCATGCTCTTGATCTTTCTTGGATCATTTTTAACGCTGATGCCGTTTACCAGGATGTCTCCGTCGCCTATCATAAGGCGACAATAGATCATCTTCATGGCAGTGGTCTTGCCGGCCCCGTTCGGCCCCAGGAACCCGAAACATTCCGCAGCCTCGATCGAAAAATTGACATGGTCCACGGCCTGCAGGTCCCCGAAACGCTTACTTACGTTAGTGCCTACGACTACAGCCATCATGTAAAATATTTAATTGTCGGCATATATCGTTATGCAATTTTTATAATGCCTCAAAAAGAGCTTGAGTTAGTACGTTTAGCGCTTTATGTGCTTCTATCCGTAAACATCATATACCCATGAGCTTTATGTAGCCTATAATAATGGATACTTTCGCAAACTGTGATGGACTATGAGGCTCGTCATGAAATTCGGCGGGACGTCTGTCGGGGACGGCTCGAGGATCAGGAACGTCGCAAAGCTCCTGAAGAAGTACCACGATACGGGTGATGAAGTGGTTGCCGTAGCGTCGGCTATGACCGGCGTAACGGACAGGCTTTTCGAGCTGGCGCAGACTGCTAAGGACACGTCTAACGTAGAATCGATAGAAGCCGGTTTCAACGAGCTGATAAAGCGGCACGAAGCGGCCATCATAGGCGCCATCGAGGATGAAACGGTCCGAAAAGAAGTCTCTTCGGAGATAAACCAGCGACTTTGTGAGCTAAAGAACGCGCTCATCGGTGTCTGCTACCTGGGCGAATTGACAAACCGATCCCTGGCTTATATCTACTCGTTCGGCGAGCGCATGAGCGTGCCCATACTGAGCGGCTCATTGCGCGACCTGGGAGTAAAATCCAGGTCTTTCTCGGGCGGAGAGGCCGGGGTAACGACTGACAGCAAGTATGAGAGCGCCAGGCCGGACCCTATCACGGAAACGAAGGTCAAGGAAAAGCTGTTGCCGTTGTTAAAAGATCACTACATACCAGTCGTCACAGGCTTCGTAGCGGCGGACGCGAAGGGCACGATCACGGTGCTCGGCCGCGGCGGCTCTGACTACAGTGCGTCCATCCTCGGCGCAGCGATCGACGCCGACGAGATATGGATATACACTGACGTGAACGGCATCATGACCACCGACCCGAGGATCGTGCCGGATGCCAGGACGCTGCCCGTAGTCACATATTTAGAGGCCATGGAGATGTCTTATTTCGGGGCCAAGGTGCTGCACCCGAAGACCATCGAGCCGGCCGTGAAGAAGGGCATCCCCGTCCGTGTACTCAACACGTTCCAGCCCGACCATCCCGGCACGGTCGTGTTGATGAAGGACGACTCAGGCCATAAGAACCTCATCAAGGCGGTGACCATGATCAAGAATATCGCTTTGATCAACATCAGCGGCACCGAGCTATCAGGCACGCCGGGAACTGCCGGCAGGATCTTCTCCGCACTTGGCAAAGAGGAGGTCAATATCATCATGATCAGCCAGGCGTCGAGCGAGTTTAACGTATCTCTCGCCATCGACGGCGCACAGGCGGAGCGTGCCATGCTGGCGCTCGCTAAAGAGTTCAACGTGGACACGGTGCATACGATCACCTGCAACGATAGCGTCTGCGTGATCGCCGTCGTGGGTGAGCGTATGGCAGGTTCTCCGGGCGTGGCTGGCAGGCTGTTCACCGCACTGGGCACAGAGGGCATAAACATCCGCATGATCAGCCAGGGCTCCTCCGAAGCGAACATTTCTTTCATCGTTAAAAAAGAAGACGCGCAGCGGGCAGTGAAGCTGCTGCATGAAGTCTTCGAGCTTAACAAGCTCTGATCAAGCCTTTTTTTTATTTTTTCATTTTTAATAAAATATATTATAGTATAAATCATACAATTGATCAGCGCGTAAATCGATAGATCGAAGCGCCACAGGTGATTGTTACATGTCGATATGTTCCCAGTGTACCTTCTACAAGCCAAAGGACGCCAAGGTCGGAGAATGCGTGAACACGGGACAGGCTATACCGTCGGACAACGATACTGCCAGGTGCCCTATCCGCATGTTCGTGCCAAAATAAACTCTGAAGGATACAAAGGTCATCTATAACCCTGTGATTTGTTAGCGACGCTGTTTTTGCGGTGGCTCGAGTGGTATGAACTCGACTCCCGGCCTACGGCCGCCAGTCTCCATCTTATAGAAATCCATCAGCTCGTAGATGCTCGGCGGTAGGCCGATCTTGACACATTCGCCTAATAATTGTCTCGCTTTTTCCGGAAAGATCGGGTAGTCGTGCGTATATTTTCCGCTTACGAGCTCCTCCAGGATCAAGTCGGTGTTTGCCTCGCCGCATTTACCCTTCATGAGCTCCCGGATCAGGTCTTTCATCTGCGCCTGTGCCTTCTTCGCTTCCTCGGCCATCATTAGCGTGCGGTCGCTTATCTTTTCAATCGGCTTTTCCTGCACGACCTTAATGATCGATGAAGCGGCATAGGCGCCGGTGCTGTCCGCCAGCTGCGGGTCCACGGGCCCCAGCACCGCATGCGCGTCCATCAATATCTCGTCCGCTGCCAGCGCTATTAGAGTCCCGCCGCTCATGGCATAATGCGGTACGATCACTCTTTTGGGGCCAGGGTGGGCCTTGAGCGCGACCGCTATCTGCGTGGCCGCGAGCGCGATACCGCCCGGCGTATGCATGATCAGGTCGATCGGCGTGTCCGCCGGGGTCATGCGGATGGCCCGCATGATCTCCTCGCTGTCGTCGATATCAATATAGCGTGAGATCGGTATACCGAGAAAAGCGATAGTCTCCTGACGGTGGATAAGCGTGATGACCTGTGAATGGCGCTCGCGCGAGATCCTCGACAAAATCCTGCCTCTGGCACGGCTGACCAGATACCGTTGCAATACCGGTATGATGATCAGGATGATAATGATCAAGAACCAGACATTCGTGATAATATTCCACGCTGTTGATAATATCTCGCTGACGACCATTGGTTTCTCCATATAATATAAGTCGAATGATAGTCTTATAGATTCCCGCTCTGCACCGATAAACGGACATTTAATGTAATAAAATTCTAAAGGTCTACAACTGAAAAATGAATTGGTATGGTGGGCCCGAAGGGATTCGAACCCCTGATCCCCGCCGTGTAAAGGCGATGTCCTAGCCGACTAGACCACGGGCCCCCGACTTTGATAGATGAGTCTGATGACATTTAAAGTTTTTGGATATGCGAAGACCCTCGTATATTACCTGATAAGCCTTTAGAGTTTAAAAGCCTCTATAAAATATTTTATAGGGGCTCATATATCCCTTGATCTCAGCTAATGCGATCAAAGAGACACGCGTTTAATAAACTGGCTAGCCAGCCTTGTCTGGAAGTCAATAAGCAGCCCGATCCTATAGCCGCTATGCCTCAGCCGTGTAAGGGCATGAGCTTCGTGAGCTGTGGTCGGCCTATCGATGGCATGGATCTCGACCACAAGATAATCTTCCACGAGGAAGCCTATATAATATCCCTCTTCTATCCGCGTCCCCTCATAGGTGACTGGCATAAGAACATTGGTCTTCACTTTCAGTTCCCGCTTTTTCAGTTCATGTAAAAAGCCTAGCTCATATATGCTCCCCAATAAGCAAGGCCCCAGCTCCTTGCGTACGCTGTTGGCTGCATCGGCAGCCAGTGCCGCTACTTCTTCGACTCTTTTTGGTATCGGGTCTTCCCTCATTAAAACTTAAACTTCTCCCATAATATCACCATATGCTCTATTACGACAAAGGACTTATACTTAATTACAGTAATATGAAAATAATATTAAAGTAAATCTGGTTGTCCGTGATATCTCATAAACATGGATAAAGAACCGTAATGGTTATTTATTGCGTGCCACATAAATCAACTAATAGATCTTATACATGGAAGCGGATGCGAGGGGGATTTGGGAGGTATAAAAGAAAAACCTCGCATCCAGGTTTGATCTTGGTTTCCATATATCATAGGCTGTCCGTGGACCGGACAACTTATGATGGGGATGCAAGCGGAACCGGAGCAATGTATCGTTTTTAGGGGGGTTAGGCGCCCCGGTCCGAATGCCGTTTTTAGGTGATATCTTCTGCCTATAGCACAACTTTGCCTCTGGAGGTTACCAATTCCACAGGTAAGATACTCTATAAGTGTTTGATTTATATACTTTTCTCTTTAGAGTGAATATTATATCTATATACCATAGCTGTTATCTAAATTTTTTGATATATTCCAGTATGGTGCCTACAAATCAATGTTATAAAAAAAGACGGGAGGAAGCTTACCGGGCTGGAGCTTCCCGGTACTGCTTCCACTTACTATAGCGTTCTTTCAGGTTCATGCCGATGCTCTGGACATTACCGCAATCATCGCATACGGCGAATTTTTTTCCCTCTGTCTCTAACGGGACTATCTTAACTTTGGTACTAGCGCACTTCTGGCAAACCATTTGTTTCAGCCCAACCCCTCCTATGTCCGTAGTGAGGGGCACTCACTTCGCGATCTTGCTTTCTTCCGCGGGCTTTTCTTCCGACGCCTTATAGTCCGCTATCAACATGTTCACGATCTGTTCGGGCTCCATATCGCCAAGGTCTGCGTGCTCCAGATATCTGGCCGCGTCCTTGATGCGCTCGGCCTCGCGCTTTGGCAGGCCCGCTGCGGCTTCGTTGACCCTCATCTTCAGGTCTGGCGTCAGTTTTTTAACGCGCTTGCCGTCCATCTCGCTTGTGTCAATGACCACGCCGATACCCAGCACGAACCTGTATGGATAGGATATCTCGCTGTGCCATGACTGTCGGGATTTTGGCACGTACAGCATGCGGTTCCCGGCCGAGCCAAGGCCCAGGACGGATATACGGATGATCGTATCCGCCAGGTACATGGGTATGACGGTCTCGTTGCCTCCCATGTCTCCGGAAGTGCTGTATTCCTCGATGGTGCTGAGCACCGTGCCGACCTTCTTGGTCTCCTTGAAGAGCTCAGAGACGAGCATACGCTGCTCGTACTTATCGTTATATGCCCATATGACGGGAGTGAGCGGATCCACGACGATACGCGCTCCAGAGCCTTTCCAGTCGTTCACGAACTGAGGCAGTTCCTCCTTGATGAAATCGGCCAGGTCTTTTCCGGCCGCCTCCAGGAATACGAGCGAGCCCTGGTCCACATAGGAGCTTATGTCCTCCCAGCCCATGCTCTTCGCTTCGGCCATGATCTGCTCTTTGGACTCTTCCAGCGTAATATAGATCGCTTCGCTTCCTGTCTCCAGGCCTTTTCTTAAAAATTGCAGGGCCATAGTGGTCTTTCCCGTGCCCGAGGAACCGACAAGTATTGTCGCCGAATGTTCGTTAAATCCCCCGTCGAGGAGTCCGTCTAATCCTAAAATACCAGTCTTAAGCTTCTTCATCGATATCACCTTAAGGCCTGTTTGGCCATTTGTTCTGTTACCAGTCTGTCAGCTATGATTGAGCCCCAATGATCGTCAATTAATTTTAAAAACCCCGAGGCGAAAGTCTTGAACTCGTCCCGGCTCCTGTTCACGATAGTTTCCAGCTCTTTTTCGCTAAGCTCGCCGTTATTCAGGTGGTTGCCCACGAGGTCGCCGACCGTGCGTATCTCAAGCATGATCGACAGGAGGTCATAGTTTTTATCCAGCAGGCATCCGATGATCATGTTCTCTGCATTATAGAGAATGACCGAGCCGTCGTCAGTCTCGAACATGACCCTGCGCAGCGGCACGTTCCGCATCGTATTGATCGTCTGTACGGTCTTTTTCACCAGCTGCATCATCGCGTTCTCCCTGTGCTTGGGTACTTCTTTGAAAGCCTGCGCGATGATGTCTCCGTTTTTCGAGGTCACAATGGCGCCCATGACGCCGTTCTGCTCGAGCAGCCTGTTCAGGTCGTCTTCGACGTTATTTTTCCAGTTGCCCCCGTGTCTGTGTCTCTTCATCGGCATTGCGTCCGTCATGGTGAACCTCCACTATGTAAACGATTACTATTTTTTAATAATTATTTTTATACGAAATAAAGTTTTCTACGGCCTGCAAGAATTTTTATGTTGCACCAATATAATATTATAATTTGCTAAACATATAAAATATTTTGGTCTCAGGCATGATTCTTCGCTATAAATACGTATGAGGTATCTCGAAGGCCCCTGTATATAATTTTCGATACTTTATACATATATCCAGTATTTTTCATGACATACCTTCATGCTGATACTTGATTCGATATTTAATAATAAATGCATTAATATTATATAAAGAATATGCAATTATATGCGCAGGGCATGCTCTTCAATGAAGTTAAGAAAATAAAAAGATCAGAATACTTCCGAGTCTGTATGCACCAGTAAGCCATCACTGGATATGACGTATGGCTTTATCGCACGCGAGTGCTTCCTTCTGCGCATCTTGACTACCTCGCATACGAGCTTAGCCTCGCGAAGGTTATCCAGCCGTATCGTGCGGAACATGATAGCGCCATCTGCAACGTATTCGACCAGTCCGTAGCGCGACGCATTAAGGTCGGTCGTAGAGACTTCGGAGGTGACTAGCGTGGTCACGCCTGTCTCCTTGATCAGGTCGAACATCTCGAACAGGTTCAGCCTGCGTGACGCCTCTTCCGAGAACATCATCTCGAACAGCGTTATGGAGTCGATCACGAGACGCTGCGCCCCGAACGACTTGATCGTCGCGGGCAGCTCGTTCTTGAACCTGTTCAAGGTGACCTTCACGTCGTTGGGGTCCAGTCTCACAAGCCTCAGCGTCTCATTACCTTTCTGCATGTACTGCTCGATGTCCCAGCCGAAGCTCTTGGCCGTATCCACTATCTCTTTTTCGCGCTCTTCAAGGCTTATGTAAATGGCCTTTTCTCCTTTCTTAAGGCCATTCACGGCGAACTGTAGCGCGAATGTGGACTTTCCAGTACCCATTCCGCCATAGACGACCACGATGTGATTCTCAGGTATGCCCCCGTTCAATAGCTCGTCCAGACCGAGCACGCCTGTGCTTAGCAGCTTCATTTGCCCATGATCTCCCTGATATTGGAAATCTCGAAGCCGTGCTTCGCTGTCACGTTCGTCTCGAACTTGACCACATTGTCCTCCTCCAGGTACGGCATCAAGCCCCTGAACTTCTTTATGTACATTGTCCGCTGCCTCTGGTTGACTCCCGTCACGTCCCAGGCGAACACGAGAACCCCGTCTACGCAATCCGACACCTCCTCCTGCTTGCTATTCTCGAAGATGTCGGCGGTCATCATCGCATAGATCACGCAGTTCCACTGCTTTGCCATACGCTCCATGCCCTTTAACAGCGACACCAGATCATTCCATGTGAAGTTATCCGTGTACGAGCTTCTGACCAGGTCTGTCAGCGAATCGATGATCACTATATTATTAGTAGCGTGCTGATCCAGCGTCTCCACGAATAGATTAAACAATGACTTTGTCCTTCTCTGCCCTGCCTTGAATATATCTCCCGTATACGATGTCCAGGCAGGCGGGACGTGCGACCGCGAGAAGTATTGCTCGGAAAGGTCGACAAAGATCAGGTTATCCTCCACGTCCTTTATATCCGCAGTGTGCATCGTGGCAATATCCTGGATGATGTTCTCCCTGGTCTTCGTAAGCGAGATATAGCAGATCTTTTTAGGTAATTCCGTTTCATTCAGCTTCGGTGGATTTTTCACCATCTGAGAAAGCCCGAGCATGGAGGTATAGATGAACTCCTGGCTTCCGGCACCAATTTCGCCAAGGACTAAGATGAAGGAGCCGCCAGGGATCCCTCCCTTAATGATCGGGTCAAGTGACGATATACCTGTCGGAAATTTTTTTATGACATTTTCCATGTGCCTACCTGCCGAAATGTGATCAGAATATTATAAACAATTCAGTAAGAACCGCTTTATAAGTATATTTAGTTTGTCGCGATACTAGCATATTAATCTTATCCATAAATTATTCTCAAGTTATCGTATTTATAGACAATTATGAAAAATATTTCGAATTTTTAATAACATTTCACTTATTTTTTCGAATTTTTTATAAATAATAACGAAAAATGGTAAAGGTTATATCCCTGCACGGTATAACATCGATAGAATGAGCAGCTATAACACCTCTTTTAGTAGCCTTGGGCGATATGGCATTAGTTTTGGCGAATTTAAGCCATTAACCAGCTTATTATGTAGTGCTGTGATCAGCACGCCTGAGGCTAACACGGGTACGGCGATACCTCAGGTAACGGAGAAAACTAAGTCAGATGCGGATCAGGGCCCTAAAGCCGTCACTGACGACAATAGTCTGCAAAATCTGATCCGATCGATAAAGGAAAAAAGCATGGACGAGCCTCAGGCCCCGAAGGAAAAGTCGACGCCGCCCGGCGGCATCGTGCCACCTAAGGGATTTAAAGAGATCGAGCGCTACTGGGTCTATGAGCCATTCGCGTTCATCACCATCATGTACAACAGCAACACGCTGGAGTACCAGTATTTCGTCTGCGAGCCCGAACTGACTGATTTTGAGGCAGAGCTGCTTGAACGCCTCTACGTTGACTTGAGAGACATATTACTCCGAAGCGCAGTGGATGCTGCGAAAGTAGATCGCCGACACGTGCTCAAGGACGTCTGTGATACACTGCTCAGTATATATGGCATCAAGCTCACCGACGAGGTATATACGAAAATATTCTACTTCCTGGAGCGCAACTATATCGGCTATGGCCGCATCGATTCGCTGCTCAAGGACGAACAGATCGAGGATATTTCCTGTAACGGGTTCAACATACCGGTCTTCCTGTACCACGTCAAGTACATGAATATCAAGACCAACATTGTTTTTTACAATGAGGAAGAGCTCAACTCCATGGTGATCAGGCTGGTGCAGCTTGGAGGCAAGCACATATCGGTAGCCAACCCTATCACGCACTCCACGCTGCCGGACGGCTCCCGCCTGGAAGCTACGCTTGGCAGAGAAGTGACCACAAGAGGCAGCTCGTTCTCGATCCGAAAGTTCAGGGCCGACCCGTTCACGCCGGTCGACATCATTCGCCATAATACTATGACTCCCGAGATACTCGCGTATTTGTGGCTTTCCATTGAAAATAACAAGAACCTGCTGTTCGCGGGCGGCACGGCTTCAGGCAAGACCTCATCGCTGAATGCGGTCTCGCTGTTCATACCGCTCACCTCCAAGGTCATCACCATCGAGGATACCCGTGAGCTGACATTATATCACAGTAACTGGGTCGCCGATCTCACCCGTGAAGCCCTATCGCAAAACGCTTCCGGTGAAATCGACATGTTCGAGCTGTTACGTGCTGCGTTGAGGCAACGCCCCGAGTACATCATAGTGGGCGAGATACGCGGTAAAGAGGCGGCAACGCTGTTCCAGGCCATGAACACTGGCCATACTACGTACTCGACCATGCATGCAGGCTCCATACAGGCGGTCGTGAACCGTCTACTCAATGATCCAATTAATATTCCCAACATGATGCTGCAGGCGCTCAATATCGTCTGTATCCAGCAGCTGGTGTACATGAACGGGCAGCGCGCCCGACGTGTGAAAACGATCGTGGAGATCACCGGCATTGACCAGAAGACCAATAACCTTCGGATCAACGAGCTATACAAGTGGAACTCCGTGGACGACTCGTTCGAGCGCCTCGGCGACTCGACGGTGCTTGCCGATATCATGGAGAAACGCGGCTGGGACCGTGCCCGCATGTCAGACGAGATCGCAAGGCGGGCAAAAGTGCTTGAGTACCTGATGACCAAGAACCTGAGGGATTACAAGAGCGTGAGCGTGGTCGTACATGCATATTATATGATGCCGGATAAGGTGGTCGAGATGGTCGATAAGGACGCCCTAAAAGATCTCTTGGCCGTACAGGAGTAATACGATAATGGCCACCAGGATCTTCCATTCTTACGATAAATTCGCATACAGGGCCTTCGGTAACTACGCTCGTAAGCATCGTGCCGATTACTTTGACCTGGAGCTGGACTTAAAGAAGGCCAACGTGACGACTCCACTGGATATATACGTGTCACGCATGTTCTTCATGAGCCTGCTGATCGGCTTTGCCGCAGCGGCTCTGGTAGCAGCGGTGCTCGTCAGGATCGTGACGAACTCTGCGGACGGAACGCTGTTCGGCGTCCCTGCGACGCTGGAAGGAAATCCGCTGGGGGTCCTCCTGGGTAACACACTATTCATGACGTTCCTCATTGTGCTCGTCGTATTCTTCGGGGCGTTCATTGCAAGCATATTGATCTATTCGCTATTCCCTCAGCTTAAGGCAAGGTCGCGAGAATCTGGAATAAACATGTACCTGCCATATTCCGTCACCTTCATGTATGCCATGAGCAAGGGCGGCATGAGCCTCATCGACGTGTTCCGGGCAATTAAGGATCATAATGATATCTACGGCGAGGTGGCAGTCGAGATCGAGACAGTCGTTAGAGGGGTCGACCTGCTAGGGCTTGACGTTATCACGTCCCTCAAACGGACAGCGGCAACATGCCCGTCCGACCAGCTAAAGAATTTCTTTGAAAGCCTGGCCAGCCTGATGGAGGGCGGAAGCGACCTTTCGACCTTCATGCATACACGGTCGCAGATGTACAGGTCCATTGCTTCACAGGAGCAAAAGTCTCTCATGGAGATACTCAGCCTGTTCGCCGAAATATACGTGACCGCATTCGTCGCGGGACCGCTTTTCCTGATCGTGATCCTGGTGGTCATCGGCATGATGAGCACCTCCAACATAGACCAGCTGGAGATCATCATTTACGTGTTCCTGCCGATCGGCTCCGTACTGTTCCTGTGGCTTCTCTCGATCATCGGCTTGAGCAGCGAGCATACCAAATTTTTCACGAGCAAGCGAGTCTTGAACGAGTTCAAGGACGTGAACCGCATGGTCAGGGCGCCCAAGGAGAATATCCTTCAGCGGGCCAGGCTTCGCCTCAGCTGGAAAAAATTCATAGACAACCCGTTCGGGGCGCTCATAATACGCCCATATATCGTATTACTGATCAGTGTCCCGGCCGCTTTGATCCTCATCTTTGTGGCTTTAGCGAGCCGTATCAACCTTTCAACGCTCTCGTCGCCGGGCGCGTTTTTCGGCTCTATACACATAGGCCTGCCGTCAGTGCAAACGATCGGCAGCATCGATGGTCCGGTGATCCTGGCAGTATTTGTCGCACTTCTGCCATTTACGATCTTCTGGGAACTGCGTATGTATCGGATCAAGAAGCTCGATTCCACGGTACCGGAGTTCCTCAAGCGTCTCGCCAGCGTCAACGAGTCCGGGCTGACGCTTGCGCAGGCGGTTAAGTCTCTCATAAGGTCGAACCTTGGCGTCCTTAACGTAGAGGTTAAAAAAATGGTCACGGATATGGAATGGGGCGCGGACATAAAGGATGCGCTCGTGCGGTTTGAGTACCGTGTGAGCACGCCTTCCATAAGCCGCACTGTGACATTGATCACGGAGGCAAGCGAGTCCACGGGAGACATAAAGGAGACACTGGAGATCGCAGGCTCGGATGCAGGCGCATCGCAATCGCTCCAGGACGAGCGGTCGACGAACATGCTGCTCTATGTACTGATCATCTACATCTCGTTCTTCGTGTTCTTATACATCATTTACACGCTTGTCGCAGTATTCATACCCGTGCTGCCGAACGTGCCAATGGACTCGAGTATGCAGGCCATGACTTCACAGGGCATGTCCTTCAACGGCGTGGATTCGGGCACCCTGAAGACCTTGTTCTACCATGCGGTGTTGATCGAGGGGTTCTTCTCCGGCATCATCGCAGGCATGATGGGTGCGGGTAACCTATTCAGCGGCTTCAAGCATGCGCTGATCATGGTACTCATCGGCGTCGTGGTCTTCGCTGTATTAATTTAAAGCAGTAGCGAAGACTTTTCAATTTTTTTAGTTTATGCCTCCGGTCCTGAGGCATATACTAATATATTCGCCGTAGTCGATCCATGCTCTGCTCTTTCTCAACAAGTTTAAAAACGATGACTTATAATGTATTTAGAAATATATTCGGAGATGTACGTTTGACTAAGCTTATTGAGGCCGCGACGGTGGCTATGAGGGACGTTGTTGGCTTGAGGGAAGGAGAAGAAGTACTGATAGTGACCAACTTTGAGGGCGACGTGTTCCCCGTAGCGAGAGCGATCTTCGACGTGACCAGGAAACTGGGCGGAAAGCCCACGATGGCCATACAGGAAATGAAGACGACCTACACGTATGCTGAGCGGCTCGTGCTCGAGGCGTTACGGGCCGAGCCCGACGTCGTTGTGTCATTATCGGCGAACAAGATGGGCAAGGACCCGTATGGGCTGACCATCGGATATGTCGGCCGCGACGGCAAGAAATATACTAGCCTTTTTGACAAGCTGCTGGACGGCGACAAGCGTATACGAGGCTTCTGGTCGCCTACCACCACGGTGGACATGTTCGAGCGCTGCGTGGCATTGGATTATACGGACATGCAGTCAAAAGCGCTCTCTTTGAAAAAAGCGCTGGACGGGCACAAGGAAGTACACATCACGGCTCCCGGCGGCACGGACACTTACATATCGATCAAAGGCCGCAAGGCATTTCTGGATGACGGGGACTTCAGGACGCCGGGAAAAGGCGGCAACCTGCCCGCCGGGGAAGCGTTCATCTCACCGGCGATCGAGGGCGTGAGTGGCACCATCGTATTCGACGGTACCATCGACCTCGTGCCTAATGCAGTGATCCCGAAGACTCCGGTGAAGCTCATCATGAAGGATGGCTACATATCTTCGGTAGAGGGCGGAGTCGAGGCAAAAGAGCTGCTCAAGGTGATCCAGCACGGCGAGAAGATGGCACGCGAGAAGGGGATGAAGGACGAGGAGCGTAATGCGCGCCACATCGGCGAGCTCGGTATCGGTATCAATTACAAGGCTAAAATGACCGGTAATTTACTGGAAGACGAGAAGCTGGGTAAGACCATCCACCTCGCCATCGGCGCAAACTATGACAATGATGCAAATGCGATGATCCACCAGGACTGTTTAGTGATGAGGCCATCCATGTGGGTCGACAATATACAGATCATGAAAGACGGAAAGATCTTATTATAAAACCAATAGCCGGCACGTCCGGCTTCTTTTTTTAGCGAGTTCATGGATCTTATAGCGGTATCAGCCTTATTTTTCCATCCTGCAGCTTCATGATGAACGGCTCGAAGATCTGCGCAAATGGGGCTTTTCTCACTTGCAATAGCACATAGCCGCCGCTGTTCCAGACATCGATGACACCGTCGGAGGATAGCTCAGCCTTGTCTCGCACGGCAGCATCAGTTGAAAACGTGATCTGCACCTCCCCGGTAGCTTTTATGTGCTCAAGCGCATCTTTCAATATCTTATACGCTCCGGCATCGCTTACGTTGAAGTGCCACGTCGAGCCGCGGGCCATGCCGCCGATGTTCGCATCCAGGTCATCTATGCCGGTACAGACTGCGCCCTCGGGCGGGCGGTCGCTTAGCCCTGGTATGAGCACATGCACGCCATCCTGGTCGATCGTGTACAAATACCGGCCCGACATGTGGCGTTGTCCCCTGAGTTTTGAGATATCGATTGTCCGCATCTCCACACCGTCGCGCCCTAAATTGATGATGCCGTCCGTTAAAGACTGTTCAGCCCCGGAATCCGTATCGGCCGTTAAGATGGTCGTGCATCCTGACCGGGATGCCCAGCCCATGAATAATAATAGCTTTTTACGCTTCTCCGTCTCGTCTCCCATGAACATATTGATGGCTGAGATTGAATCGATGACCAGGTGATCGATCTTATGCAGGCTGACCTTTTCCTGAATGACATCGAATATATCGCCTGCGAACTGCTCATCCATGACCGGGCCCAGCGAGTAGTCCCAGAACTCCACGAAGCCGCCTTCCTCTTTCGGCCCGTAGTAGTCCAGGTTGATGCCGATCTTGACCAGGTTGAGGTCAAAGAATGACAGGCTCGAAGCAAACCTGTTAATATTATAAAGTAGCTCGCAGGTGCTGACGAAAAGCACTCGCTCGCCTTTTTTCGCCTGCTTGAACGTGTACTCGAGCGAAATGACGGTCTTACCCGCTCCCGGCGGACCCGAAACGAGCACCGTCGAGCCCTTCGGTATGCCCCCTCCCAGCAGCCTGTCAAGGCCGTCGATGCCAGTATTGATCAGTTGAAGGCCCATAAAAGAACTTCCCAGGTTTCATGAAACATCTTGAATGACCACACGATCTTGTTTTATTGCATTTGGTTACAAATATAATGATAAGGATGTTAGCATGTTTAACGTTGTTGATTACTGTATACCTTTTTGCGGCAGTTGGTATATAATTATCGTTAAGCCATTACTATCGTAAGGCTTTTCATTGGTACAAACATACACTATATAAACGTATAATTTAAAAACGAATATTTATATACTAATATCCCTTTAATTATATTATTATATGAACTAGTTGCTGAGGACGATGCGATGAAGATCGACAAGATGAACAAAAAGATCCTAAATATACTTCAGCAGTCCGGCAGGATGACCTATAAGGATGTCGCGAAAAAAATCGATAGGGCGCAGTCCACAGTCAGGGACCGCATCGGCATCATGGAAGAAGAAGGCGTCATCAAGGGCTATACTGTCGTAATAAACAAAAAGAAGGCTGGTCTGGATTGTTACGCGATCATAAAATGCCGTGTCGACCCGGGGAAGCTCGACGATGTCACCCGTAAGCTGATGCGGATTGAGAACGTCCTGCAGGTATATCATACAAGTGGCGAATATAACCTGACGTTTTTGATCGCCACCTGGGACTACGACGAGCTTAAACGCATCATGAAAGACAAGATCGCTTCGCTTGGCCTGACAGGCTATGAGACGATCATCATCATGGAATCGATCCGTGAAATGTCCTATGTGGACATCCATTAACGATCTTTCATTACAACCTCCCTATTTTTTTAATTTCAAAAAAAGCTATACTTTTTCCTTCATAGACGTAGTCTCGATGATATTGAAGTGGTATTCCGACGGACTTCCTTTTAAGATATTGTGGCCACCATTTTCTCAAAGTGAGCGTAAATGGCAATCGTCTGCAGCAATGTAACCTGTAAAATGTTACATTAACGCTACGGATCTAATACTTTATAAAAAATTCGCGATCACAAAGATCTTGAATAAAATTCACAGTCTTTCCGCGATATGTCAGAAAAATATTGTACGGACTTTAAGCCACTACCGGGACTCAACTTTCCGTTTTTTATGCACGTTGTTCTCGTATTTATCTTTGAATGATTCAAAGCGTTCTTTGAACGCTGTTGCAAAAGACTCACTCTTGCGAGCTGTCTTTGTGCTCCTTTTTTACGGACATTATGTTCTCATATTTCAGGGGAGTCTCCAGGATCTTTTTAGTCGTTAAGATCGTATTAGTTGAGAGTACGCCCTGTACGCCTGAAATATTACCTATGATCTCCCTGAGCACGTCCACATTAATGGTCCTGAGCTTAAGCATGATATCAAAAGGCTCGAGAGTCTCGTATATCTCCAGGACTTCCGGAGTGTTCATTAGCTCGCGGATGACTTCTTCCTTTTTCTTGCCGACGAGCGCACTGCGCTCCAGCTCGATACCGACGAATGCTACGGTCTTTAGATCCAGGATACACGGGTCAAAAAGTATCGTGAAACGCTCAATGACGCCTCCTTCGACAAGCCTGTTGATTCGCTTGTGTATTGTCGAAGGCGATACGTTCAATTCCTCGCCGATGCAAGCCAGCGGAGTGTTGCTGTCCTCGCAGAGCTTCTTGATAATGAAGAGGTCCGTTTCATCCAGGTTGCCTTTGAATTTTGAGCTCATGCAATTCACTGTCGTCCGTTAAACAACATATCAATTGCTAGCCATACTTATATATATCTTTCCTTGTTTAGTCAATTTATTATCATAAATTACGATAACTTAGTAAAATATTTAGCTATTTTGGAATATATTTGTATTTTTCGTAAATCGTATTTAAAATGTGAGTTAAAGCCTGATATTAATAAAAACGGTAATAAATCAATTCATTAACGTCTTGTGATGCTGTCGTCAATCCGGCTATAATATAGTTCAATGTTTTATGATTGGAAGGCACCTTCGCCAGCACCCGGTATCTCAATAAAGCGCTCCATGATCCTGTTCGTGGTCAGGATGGTGTTGGTCGCCATGATGCCGTCTATTGATGCTATGCTCGTGATGACTGTACGAAGCTTTTCTACGTTCTTCGTGCGAAGCTTCATGATCAGGTCGAATGGCGCAAGCGTCTCATGGATCTCCAGCACGTAGGGTATATGGGAGAGGGAGCTAAGGACTTCCTCTTTCTTCTTACCCATGAGAGCGTCTCTCTCCAGCTCGATTCCTACGAATGCTACGGTCTTTAAGTTGATGATCATAGGGTCAAACACGATGGTGAACCGCTCAATAATGTTATTATCCTTGAGTGTATTGATGCGCTTGTGTATCGTCGAAGCAGAGACTCCCAGCTCTTCCGCGATATCAGCAAGAGAAGCGCTAGAGTCCTGGCACAGCTTTTCGATGATCTTGATATCGATAGCGTCCAGGTCCTTGACCGATTTGTACGACATAGTCATCTAATAGTCTGTGTTATAAGTTTTAACTTGAAAGGGTTCTTCTCATTAATCGCGAATTATCCTTGATAAAATAAAAGAAAAATCGGCGCAATAATAAAAATTATATTATGGACGGGTTAAAAATCGCAATTATTATTATAAAGCGCTTGCAGATATCATGCTACAAAATATATAATATTATACGTCCACGTCAAGTGGCTTCAACGCACCATCATAAAAAAAGAGCGAGATTTGTTGTATCATAGCCAATAAGATTTATATACCATGATGCGCCTCGACGCATAAAACGGATCGCTGTGGTCAATAATTGAAATTAATAAATTTTCTATTATATATATGTTTATTATAATTATAATGTTTTTTTCTATACACGTTTAAAAAACTACATGACATCGTCGCTCTAGCGCCTAAATATCACAGTATATTTATATAATCGCTTAATATACGGATATTATGATATAATCCGCTATATTTTCTAATAAAGCTTGATACATTGCCCGGTATAGAGTTTCGCTAGGGAATAAACCCCTGTATAGTAAGTGATTATAAGGAGGAACCAGATGAGGAGAATAATAATATCTCTTATGTTGATAACGGTTATGATAATTGGCACCGGCTTAGCCTATGCCTCGATCCAAAGCTTTGGTACTGACAATGGGCAGAGCATAGGATCGTGGTCACAGACCAACGGTATCTTAGGCGTATCCGGAGGCGCGATCATTTCAGATCCGTCAGCTAAGACCATTATCGGTCGCGACATCGGCGCGGTGAACGCTAATAAATCCGGCAAATTCGACATAACGTATACATTCAAGGTTGTTAACCTCTCCAGCGATGTGTTCGTGGGTGTCAGTGATGGTTTGCTTGATACCAACGACCTGCTTATCGGGTACAGCAAGGACAACAACGCGTTCATAGTGACACAGAACCAACAGAACGTACTGTCAACGCTAGGTACTTCTGTCAACCCGGGCTCCACTTACACGGCCAAGATCCATTCTGACGACGGTAAGAATTTCGCCTGCAGCATCGATGGCGTGGGATCCTACACTTATACCTCGGGCTTCGTGCCAACATATGCAGCAGTGGTCATCTTTAACAATGGTGTAGATAACGGCCCACAGGTAAACTCGCTAACGTTCACAACGCCAACGGCGACAGGGACAGCGACGCCAACCCCGGGTACTAACTCTACGGCTACCAGCGCCGGAGTCGACTATGCAGCCATGCAGAACTGGTACGCGACACAGTATGTGCCACCCGTGCTATCCAACCAGTCAGTGGTTTATGATCAAGGCGGCAACATTGTGAAAGTCATTACCGGTAAGCCTGGCGCAGCCACAGTAATGCCCATATCCGGTGCTACGACTACGATATCGGCCACAACGATCCCGACCGTGGTCCCGGCGAGCAATGTGACGGCTCCCCTGAACGTGACCAAGAACACTACACCAACCATTAAGCCAGTAACTACGGCAGCGCCTACAAAATCGCAGTCGCCCGGATTCGGTATAATCTTAGTGGCGATCGGCATGCTTGGTGCCATGTTCCTGATAAGCCGAAAGAAATAGAAGATCATTAAAAATACAGGGGTTAAGCTATTGACCGGGGGGCGCAAGCCTCCCGGGGCTTATAGCCCTGGAAAAAACGTTATTCTTTGTGACTGCTCCCACTGCTAAAGTATGTGGGCTTCTATGGCTCTTAGCCAACAGACTGCAATCCCAGTCTGAGAATGTTTATGGCAGCGTTCTCGTCCCTATCGAGGGTTAAGCCACAGCTAAGACATTCGTATGTACGGTCCTTCAGTCCCATATCGACTAGAGTTCCACACCTTGAGCACATTTTAGTGGTGTTAGCTGGGTTGACCATTATCACGGTTGTGCCGGCGCTTTCAGCCTTGTACTTCGTGACAGTGAACAACATGTTCCAGCTGGCATCACTGATGCTCTTTGCAAGACAATGGTTCTTGACCATTCCCTTTATATTGAGATCTTCGAATGCTATCAGGCCATACTTATTAACCAAGACGCGACTTAGTTGGTGAACGAAGTCATACCTCTTGTTAGCAATACGTTCGTGAACACGGCGAACCACACGTATAGCCTTCTTTCGTTCTGGTGAAGCCTTTTTCAGATTGGAAAGCTTTCGCTGTACTCTTGCTAGTTCCTTTTCTTCCGTACGGAAGAACCTTGGATTAGGAACCTTATCACCGTTGGACAAAGTGGCAAACGTTGTTAAACCCATATCAATGCCGATAGCCGGTATCTGGTCTTTCAGTATGACTGTTATGTCAGATTCAACTGTTAGGGAGGCGTACCACTTTCCATTACTATTCCTTCGTATGGTCACCCGCTTAACATCGCCCTCTACTTCCCGATGTACACTGACATACAAGTCGCCAATCTTGGACAACCTGAGTTTATCACCCGATAGTTTGAAGCCCATTTGTGGGTACGTGAAGCTATCGTACCAGCCGTATCCCTTGAACCTCGGATAGCCAGGATTCTCACTATTCTTGACACGACGGAAAAACGCCTTGAACGCTAACTCAACACGTTCTTGAACTTCCTGTAATGTTTGAGAGAATACGTCCTTTAGTTCGGGAGCATTCTTCTTCCAAACAGGTAACAGGTTATGTGTAGCAAAGTTCGAGACACTGACATGTTCTTGCTCGTACTTATCCTTGCGATATGCCAACGTCTCGTTGTATACCTGTCTACATAATTCAAGCGTACGCTCAAGCTTAGAGATTTGAGCCTTAGTTGGATAGAGCCTGAACCTGTAGACCTTATACACTACAAAAAATATAGTTACTTATGTATAAATATATTATCGTAATGTAACTATAATTTGGAGACTCAATTCACCCCCTATGACTAAAGTCGGTGGCTTTTCTCTCGCCCACCACTCAGTTTATCGTAAAAGCATATGCCGGGCATTATCATAGGATGCCAGCAGTGATTCTTTTACTTTGTTTGTGACAGCCCCACCATGGCCCGGGTAAAGTACCGTTGCGTTGATTTTCGTGAGTTTTTCAAGCGAGGCGATCATTTGTTCCTCGTTGCCGCCGATGTCTGTGCGTCCAAAGCTGCCGCCCTCGAATACGGTGTCACCGGTAAAAAGCGCCTTTGAAACCGGATCGTAGAGGCATATGCTTCCCAGTGTATGGCCGGGCGTGTGGATCACCGTGAGCGACGCGTCACCCAGGTCGATGATGTCGCCGTCTTTCAGTAATATGTCGATCCTGATGGCAGGCTGCTTTGCGTTAAACACGAGTGCAGCGGTGGCTCTTGCGTTACCGATCAGCGGTGCGTCTTTCTCGTGTATGGCCACTTTAGCTCCCGTGGCTTTCACGATCTCCGGTACGGCACCGATGTGATCGTAGTGACAGTGCGTCAATACGATAAGATCAAGCCCGGCGGGGAGCTTATTGAGCACGCGGTGTCCATCAATTCCCGCATCCACAAGAGTTTTACGCCCGGCATCTATAAAATATGCATTAGAATCGTAAGAAACTCCATTCACGTTTGTTATGCGCATCGGAGAATACCTTCAACTGTGTTTAGGGTTTTATACTATAAATGCTATAGGGGAACAGGAAGGGCAATCATGTTGATCAGGGATGCAAAAAACGGTATCACGGACGATATAAAAGAGATCGCGAAGCGAGAAGGCATAGATCCGGAGCGCCTGCGAAGCCTCATAGCTCAGGGCCTGGTCGCTGTACCGAGGAACGCGAATCGCAGCTTCCCGGGCCGTGCAGTCGGAAAGCTCATGTCGACGAAAGTGAACGCGAACATTGGCACGTCGAAGGATTTTGATAATTGCGACGAAGAGGTGGAAAAAGCGAGGGTGGCCGTGAAATATGGCGCCGACGCAGTGATGGACCTGTCGACCGGGCCCGACAGGGATACGGTCCGCAAGAGGCTTACAAAAGAGCTCGAGATCCCGATCGGCACCGTTCCGATATATAGCGCATGCAGGGCACAAAAGAGCGTCGTCGATATGACCACCGACGACTTCTTTAACGCGGTCAGGGAGCACGCGAAGGACGGCGTGGACTTCGTCACCGTGCACTGCGGCGTAAATCTAGCTTCTCTCGCCCGTCTTAGAGCCGACCCGAGGCTGATGAACGTCGTAAGCCGCGGCGGCGCGCTCACGATCGCGTGGATGCTGCATAATGAAAAGGAAAATCCCTTCTATAGCGAATTCGACTATTTGCTTGAGATCGCCAAGGAATATGACCTGACCATGAGCCTCGGGGACGGCATGCGCCCCGGCTGCATGGCGGACTCTGCCGACCGCTCTGAGTTCATGGAGTTCATCACGCTGGGCGAGCTCGTGAAAAAATGCCGCGAGAGCGACGTGCAGTCTATCGTCGAGGGGCCGGGCCATGTCCCGATCGACGAGATCGGCCTCAGTGTCACAGCCATGAAGAAATTAACGAGGGACGCACCATTATATCTTCTGGGCCCTCTGGTCACGGACATCGCGCCGGGCTACGATCACATCGTGGGCGCGATCGGCGGATCTCTAGCGGGCATGTACGGCGCTGACTTTTTATGCATAGTGACGCCGTCGGAGCATCTTGCACTCCCCACGGCAGACGACATCAAGGAAGGCGTCGTCGTATCGAGGATCGCCGCACATGTGGCAGATACTGTGAAAGACGGGCAGCGTGAGCGCGCCCGCCTAAAAGATCACCGGATGTCGGAGGCGCGGAATGAGCTGAACTGGGAGCGCCAGATGTGCCTGGCCATCGATGGCGAGAAGGCGCGCCAGATCCGCGGCACGCGCATGACGGAAAGCGATACCTGCTCCATGTGCAGCGACCTGTGTGCCATAAAACTAGTCAAGGAAGCGCTTAAGGGAAAATAAGATGTCTGATGCTTTAGTGCTCGTGGGCCATGGCAGCAAATATAACGATGACGACGTGCTGCCCTATTATGTGAAATACTTTGAGTCCACGGGCCAATTTTTGGAAGTTCGCGCAGGGTACCTGGAGCGAGACCCCCGGGTTGAAAATGTTATACAAGGCATAAAATCCGGCCGCGTGTACGTCATGCCTTTGCTTCTGGCGCATGGGTATCACACGAAAGTGACCATACCCGAAGCCCTTGGCATCCGACAGCCACACGACTTCGTAGCGGGAAAAGAGATCTATTATATGGAACCTTTAGGCCGATCAGAGCATATCGCTATGCTTATACGGCAGCGTGTCGAGGAAGCCGGCGTAAAAATGTCACATTAAAGTTGACGTTCGTCAACTTTAATGCTATTACTGATCAAAGCTGGCGGCGGCCCGGCTTACTCGGGACATCGCGGACCTTAACGCCTTGTTCTTTAGACTTTACGGCTTTTTTCTCAAACTGGCGTTCTGTGCTTACCTCGTGTTCTTTTTCCTCGAAGCCGATAAAGAACCCGACTCCATAGAAGACCGCGCCCACTAGCGTAATAATGAGTGTATTCACTAAAAATGTGGCAGTTACTCGCGGCTCGACGACATGGAGGACTTCCTGGTGCAGCGTGTTACTGTACAGCGTGTTCCACATCATCGACTTGAGTATCCCGGGAAGGATCAAGAACACGAAGAATGCCACGATGCAGACAGCCACGATCATCACGCCGGAGCTCTTGAGCAGTTCCACGTTATTATCAAACCATTGCCTGGTGAACGCCGCGACTAGTAAGCCCGCGAATACTATGAAGAATATGAATGCCAGCATGGCGTAGATCGCGTTGGCACCCGAGCCCACGAAGCCATACGCATTGCTCAGGTCACCGGTATCGGTGCCCGTATAAAAGCTTTTAGTGAATGAATCGAGCACCAGGTTGTTACACTGCTGCTCACTCTTGCCCTGTACCTGTGCTCGCGTGACGTTGATATAACTGCCCGCGAAGTGATACTTGAAGACATCGCCGGTGCTGCCCGTTAAAAAATTCTGCAAGTCGTTGTATTGCGAGTGCAGGCTTGACATACCCGAAGGCTGTACTGCTGTCTCGCCGATAATGCTGCGTATCGAGTCGTAGGTCGTCAGCTGATATGCGCTGAACGATATAACGAGACAGATAGCGACGAGCCCCATACAGAAGAACGCTATTTGCCGAAGTTCAGTTGCCATGTTATTCCCCTTTTTCATGCCTGATCATTTATGCTTTATCTATGACTGCATTTCCAATATTACATAGAATATACGGTTCATACTCATAATATTTCGCCTGTATGTGCAATGGGTTGCTAAACTGCAGGTAATACTTTTTGCATAAGTATGCATTATTCTCAATTAATTGAAAACAATGCATAGGATACCAGTATCATGAGTGATATAATTTGGGTAATTTTGCTACAAATTAGCACGTCATAATATCGAATTACTCATTCCTACGTGTACTACTATGGCGGCATTCATTCCTTGATACGATCAAGCCGATAAAGGATCCTAACATAAATATGATGTTATTATTTAACTCTTCTAGCTACTAAAATGGCGCCACCTAGTCCAAAAAGGATCGTGCAAAATAGTAAAATTCCTAGATAGTAAGTGTTCGATGTATAATAGTTTGAAATTATCGGGCCAGATGAAAATAGCCTGGGCATTATTAAGTTCGTATTATGATTATTAAAATTCCACATAAAGGCATCCATAAATGCCCCTATACCGTAACCGGCAAAAGCACCGACTAGAAAACCAAATACACCTGCAAATACTCTTACAACAGTCATTTCAAATACCAGAACAATTTCGTCTTTCGCGTACCCTTTCTTTAAGCTTTATTTCATAAGGCTCTTAGCGAATGCGCGGGCATTCTCGAGGTCTTTCGCATTTGGGTGGCCCTTTTTTATCCCACCGATGAGCCTTAACGGCCCGAACGTATCGAAGCCTGCACAGACAAACTCGCCCTTGATCGCGAAACCCTTTTGCCGGAGGGCTTCTAGCAGTACTTTATGCTGGTTTCCCCCGGTGCCGCTGGTGGAAAAGACGAAGGCCGCCTTATTCTGCGGCGGCAGTGTGCTTACTAAGTCCAGCAGCGACTTATCGTGCTTGCCTGCGTAAATGCCCGAGCCGAACCCGATCAGGTCGTAGTCTGCGAGCGAAACCGGATCGACCTCTTCCGGCTGCGCCAGCCTGGCACCCAAAGTCTCGGCCATGACCTTCGCCACTTTTTCAGTGTTCATGTGATGTACGGATTTGTATATGATCATTGTCTTCATTTGTCCACCTTCCGCGCGGATTTATTAAATTTTTTTATCCTAAATACCTGCAATGATATCGCTTAAAATAATAATCAAAAACACTGCACCTAAAAGCCTTGGGGCATTTATTGAATTCATTTTTTCCCACCATATGGTTTGTTGTCGTGTATCACGGTTATGACTACATTTCCTCTTTTGTGTCCTTTGTCAACATACCGGTGAGCTTCGGCGGTCTTTTCCAACGGATAGCACCTATCGATGACTGTTTTTATCTTTCCCGCCTCAATCAGATCTTTAAGGAAAATTAAATCTTCAGCCTTTTCGCTTTCTGCCCCATATATCACTTTCTTACTGCTTGTCATTGAAGCCCATAGCCCTCGAGCCTTCTGTGACAGTCCAGGGTTGGCTAAAAGATAGACTCCTTTTTGATTTAGCGAGCTTTTACAACGTGAAAACGAGCTCTTGCCTATCGTATCGAAAATAATATCATAGCTCTGGCCGTTTTTAGTAAAATCCTCTTTGGTGTAATCGATGACCTCATCGGCTCCGAGCGATTTCACCATTTCTAAATTCACAGTACTGCATACCCCGGTAACTTCCGCCCCAAAGTACCTGGCAAGCTGTACCGCATAAGTACCTATACTTCCCGAAGCACCATAGATCAGCACTTTTTGTCCGCTCCGAATATTTCCTTTTCTAAGATAATGCAATGCATTAAGTCCCCCAATAGGAACAGCGGCGGCTTCCTCATAGGTCATATTGACCGGTTTTATTGCCAGCACCCCTTTTTCAGGCAGACATTTGTACTCGGCATAAGCACCAAAATAAAAACCGGTAGCTGCAAAAACCTGGTCGCCTTTCCTAAATAATTTTACATCTTTGCCTGCTGATTCAATTTCTCCGGCAAGCTCCATCCCTAGTATTGTTATTCTTTTTGGTTTTCTTAGACCCACATAAATTCGCAATGGGAGCCAGAACTCGATGGGGATCTTTAACCTTCGGATCTCGCAGTCCCCGGCTGTTACTGTTGTCGCATATATTCTTATCAGTACTTCATTGTCCCTGGGAGCAGGTTTGGCTACCTCTTTTAATTCAAGACCATCCGGTGGTCCATATTTTGTCCATACAATTGCTTTCATGCGGTCACTCCTGGATCGTGCGGTGTATTGGTCGGGTGCAGCGTTTTGTCAGGTCTAGGTATTACGTGCGATGGTCATGATATTTGCTCATTCTGTCTTTTTTTCTACATAGCTATAAACCGCGTATGTCCTGCTTCAGGTTCTGAGCAAACTCTTCTGCATGTTTGAGGTCTTCAGCATTAGGCCTCCCCTTATTCATTCCCCCGATATATTTAATGAAACTATTTGTGTTAAACCCTTTGCAACTAAATTCATCAACGATTACATATCCTTTTGATTGCAGCTTTTCCCTGAGTTTCGAATGATCTTTAGCGATCTTGGCTTTTCCCGTGATAGCATTCGTTGAAAAAATAAACGCTTTTTTATTATTGACCGGTGGTAGTGCATCCGCAAGGTCAAGCAGAAAAGAATGGTGTTTTGCACTATAGATCCCCGAGCCAAAGCCTATGAGATCATATGCTTGAAGTTCTTCGGGGTGTATTTGCTGTGGCGTTTTTATTTGCGCATCAAGAACTTTAGCAAACACGTTCGCAATTTTCTCAGTATTTTTATGATGATACGAAAATAAAACTAAAAGCGATTTCATTGGTAACTGATCCTTGAGATTATTTCCATTCTGTCCCATTATTTCACCTGTAATCAATGACGTCTTTAAGTTCTCCAACGGGAAGGGTGGCGACTTCCTCATCCATGATATCGGCGAGATTAGTCGCCACCACCCCATCTTCAGTTTTAGTGAATAGGTTTTTCTACCGTAGCCGGTCGTTGATACTTTATGCCCTTAACCAGGAGCCAGATGGCAAGTGACAATTCACCGATAGTCCCGAGCATAATGCAAACCATGGAAATCATCGAAATCGCTCCGTTGTCGGGTACAACCAAATTTCCGAAACTATTCATCAGATAACCTAAGGATGCAATTACCAGTAACACGCCCATCAAGATGCCCAGAATCCTGGGGAAGTAGCCCGACTTGTAAACCAGGTAGCCGAGGAACACGAGATGAATGCCGAAAAATGCCCCCCAGATATAAGCCCCATAATCATGTGCATTTAGAAATAGCATCACGAGCGCATTCAATTGATCCGGTTTGAATACAGCCAGGTAACTGGCGCCGCTTAACAGTAACAAAACAAAAACATGATTAAGCAGATTGATTCCCTGAACAACGGCCATTGCCAGCCTTGAAAACGCTGCGGCTAGAGAAAGCGTTTCGTTTACCGGTTTGAATATTATGTAAAGGAGTACGACCAGCACGATTTCACTCAAAAAGGCGATTGAGTCGCTGGCAATACCTATACGGAATAACGACTCCGAAGCCATGATATGATTGGCAGTTGCAGTGGCATCTCCAGGTACGATTAGAACTGAGGGAACATATAGCATGCCGATGGGACCGCATATAGCGATAATCAGATACAGGAGCCCTGCAATTCTTGCGGTTTTTTGGTTTAAACCCAAAATTGAACTCATAATTTTACACCTTTTATTTGTTGTCATTTTAGTGTAGCTTACCACAATATGGATATCAACTCGATCCCATGCGTGGGCAAGGATATAGCCAATATGTATGTAATACACACATGTATATATGACTCATAGGTATGCAAGGTCGCTTAGAAGATAAGGGTTTTGGTAAACCATGCATTAGCCTCATTCTAATTGCTCATGACTTCGTCTCAGGTAAAATAGATGAAAAAGAGCGTTTTTCTAATATCCGAGTTCTATAAAAGGGCTATTTCTTCAACGATATCATTACTTCGGGTATGACCCATGCCCAGTACCTGGCGGTGGTGCCGACGATGAGTAGCGCGCCGGCAAGGAACGACAGCCTGGATAAGGCCGATATAAGCCCATTTTCAGCCGCCGCGCTCTCGATGATCATTGTCGCCAGGGCTACGAGCAGCAATAAAATGCCTGTATCATATATGAAATAATATTTTTTCATATGTAGCGCCTGGCCGAGCCGCTTGCTAAGCTCCCTTAAAATAATGGCCATGGCCATGAGCGACAGGCACGATATGCCCCAATTAAAAAAAGCCACGAGCGAGGTCACTTTGACACCCCTGTCATTCGCATATACAAAAAGACGCTGAATGTCAGCGTGACCGCCAGCACGGATGCGTTTGTGAGCAATACCATAAGCTCCAGTGGCACGGCGAACGCAAAAAAAGCGATGAGCGCGACGGCGAACACGATCATAGGCAGTAAATGCCATCCATATCGCGTGCGGTCCTTGAACTTATATTCATAGAAGCGGCCTATACAGTATAGAAAAACGAGCAGCATCATTTCACAAATTAGGATCAGCAGGGCGAGCCATGTGTCGAGTTCCGGCATGATATCACTATTTTCTGAATGCTTCCACGAACGCCTCCGCTCCTGTCTTCCTGCCCTGGCCGCTCATGATCCCTTCGTACCCTTCGAACCGCGTAAATATCTCCATGCCGCGGCGCGTGATCTCATACCTTCGTATCGCTTTGTCATGGTCCGTGCCGCGCATCTTTAGAATGTTGATCGACTTTTTTATTTCCGATTCGATCTCCACGTACTGCTGCATAATAATACAGTCAACGATGAATTCGATACCATAGTCAGATATGCGGGATACCCGCGTAATGATCTCAGGTATCTCCTGGGTGAGCATCAGAGTGATGCCGTTGGATTTCATATAATTGACAAACGTGTAGATCTCACGCCTCAGCTCGTCCGGCTCCCCGATATTCAGGGAATAAAGCGAGATCGGGTCCACGACGATACGCCTGGCATTCATGCCCTTTGCCAGGTCGATACACTGCAGTATGGGCACACCGCCTGACTGCAGCATCTCCGAGCGAAGCTGGTGAAGTTTGAACTTTCCCTCTTTTTCAAATTTTTTCAAGTCCCAGCCCAGGTTCATCGCATCCTCCGCGATCTTCTGGGGTGTCTCCTCGATGGTGACGAATAGTCCATTCTCGCCTTCGAACAGGCCTTGCATTAAAAACTGGAGGCCAAGAGTCGTCTTACCTGTGCCGGGAGGCCCGGCGACCAGCACCGTGTCGCCTCTGATAAAACCACCCTTAGTCATTTCGTCCAGGCCTTGAATGCCAGTTTTTAGCCGCTCCGCCATGATGATCACGTGATATATAATCATGTTAATATTTAAATCTCATATCACATGAAACTATCGGGCATTAACCACTCGATAAAAAAGCCGGCCAGGCCCTAAAAACGGGCCCGGCTAAAATATCTTACTTAGTTTTCCTTCTTTCTTTTTTCGGATCCGCCGTCCGTTGCGACTTCGACCGCTTGTTTTGAGTGTATATCGTGCACGTATGTCTCTCCACGCATCGCCGACAATATGGCCGCTATAACGGTTAGTATCGTTCCTACATAGAATGACAGCCTGAGGGACGGCATGAACGCGTCAGAGAGCGTCTGCGGGAACCAGGTGCTGCTTTCCAGGGCCGTGATCGTCTGCTGCGGTATTGTGCTTAAGACGGTGGTGGGAAGGCTACCCAGTATTGCCGTGACCGGGTTATATCCCAGGAACGCCGCGAACAGTGCCCCTGTCGGCGGTATAGCGCCCAATATTGGCGCGAGCTTTACCGCACCAATACTTGAGAGCGAATGGGACATGGCATCGGGGAAAGAGCTCGTCAAGCCGACAATGACGATGGTGAAGAAGAGCACCATGCTCACTGAGAATGCGGTATTCATCATCGTGGACATCATGCCTGAGGCGACGCCCCTTTCCTCCGGTGGCACGGAGCTCATGATGGAGGAGCTGTTGGGCGAGGCGAACATGCCGTTCCCTATACCCATAAGCAAGAGCGCGATCGCGAACTCCCAGTACTGGAAGTCATAGGGCAGTAGTGCTAGCAGCAGGAAAGAAAATGCTACGAGGAGCATTCCGCCTGTCGCGATCCACCTGGGCCCATACTTATCCGAGAGTATGCCCGCTATGGGCGCCATGATGATCAGGCCGATCGTTAGCGGCAGCATATAAATTCCCGCCCATAGCGGGGTATCGGCATATGCGACCCCATGGAGTGGCAGCCAGATGCCTTGCAGGAGCAGGATGAGCATGAACATGACACCGCCCCTGGCTATGGCGCTGAGGAAGCCGGCCATGTTCGCATAGGAGAAGGCCTTAATTTTAAACAGACCTAGCCTGAACATGGGCGACTTTACCCGGCTCTCGATGATAAGGAAAGCGATCAATAGCACAACGCCCAGGACGATGGCTCCGATGACCCACGGGCTGCTCCAGCCCATGGCTTCGGTACCATATGGCATCAGGCCATAGGTAAAGCCTATGAGCAGGCTGATCAGGCCGGCGACGAAGGTCAAGTTGCCCCATATATCGATCTTGGTCTTCGGTGCCCTAAAGGAGGTTTCCTTGAGCATGAGGAATGACCAGATCGTGCCTATCGCGGCGAACGGCACACTTACCAGGAACACAAGGCGCCAGTCGTAAATTGCGAGGATACCGCCGAGTATCAATCCTATGAACTGGCCCGACATCACGGCAACCATGTTAAAGCCGAGCGCCTTGCCCCGCTCGCTGGCCGGGAATGCATCTGTCAGGATCGCCGCGCTATTCGCCATGAACATGGCTCCGCCCACGGCCTGGATAAGCCTGAAGATAATAAGCTCAAGGGCCGCAGTTTCCCCGGTGCCCGGGGTCAGGTATAGTGCTACGGAACCGATCGTGAAGATCAGGAACCCTAATTTAAAGACCTTGACCCTTCCATACATGTCCGACAGCCTGCCGAAGGTCAGCAGTAGCGTCGCCGTGACTACACCATAGCCCATAAGTATCCATAAAAGATATTGGAATGAATTCGGTGCCATAGGGTTTAGCTTGATGCCGTTGAATATGGCGGGCAACGCGATCATGATTATACTGCCGTTGATGGTACCCATCAGCGTGGCAATGATAACGTTCGATAACGCTATCCACTTATACTCAATGCCCTTTCGGGCCGGCTTTACGTTAGCCGTATTGTTTATAGTGATTGTTTCATCTGGCATAGTATCGTCACCGTTTTAACAGATGTTCATACAGTTTTTTTCTCCGGGACCAGAACGCCGTTCATGAATATGTCCATGAACACTTCCATCGTCCGATCACCATTATCCGCAGGGTCCTGGCCGTTGAGCTTACAAATGAAATTCATATAGAATATATAGCTAAAAAAGCTCAACGCCGCGATCTTCGGGTCCACGTCGCGCATGTTTCCTTTTTCGATCTGCTCTTCGAAGTATTTTGTCAGGTGATCGAGCATAGCCGTCGAGTACTTAGGGGCTGTTCTTTCACATACCGGAAGCTTCTGCAGATCTCCGATGGCCGTAATTATCATATTGGTCTTTTTATTCACGTTGTCGGATATGTGCTTCCCGAGCGTGATGATGCTAGTGTCGAAGTCCTGGCCGTCTATTAATCTGAAAGTCTTATCCATATTCTCAAGAGAACGCTTCATGCTCAGGGTCTTGGCATCTTTTATCAAATTTTCCTTGCTCTTAAACTTGCGGAAAAGAGTTACTTCGTTTATGCCCGCTTCCTCGGCAATCTTCCTTGTCGTGGCTCCACCGTAGCCTTCTCTGGCTAATACGGCAAGCGCCGCGTCAAGGATATTTTCGTCAGTAGGGCACATGGCATGCAAGTAAGTACTTGCATACATAAATAGATTGCCATACGAGAATTAATGGTCTGAGAGCTTCTGGACTTCCTCAAAAAGTGTCTTCAGGATCGCCGTGCGCACTTTATTCACTTCGGTCTCTGTGCGTATCCTGGGGCGCGGGATATCGATGTCCACGATCTCCTTTATGCGGCCGGGCCTTGCCGTCATGATGATGACGCGGTCGGCTAAAAATACGGCTTCGTCCACGTTGTGCGTGACGAAGAGTACCTTCTTGTGCTCCTTGCTCCATATGTCCAGCAGCTCTTCCTGCAGGATGTTCCGCGTCTGCGCGTCCAGCGCGCCGAACGGCTCGTCCATTAAGAGCACTTCCGGGTTCACGGCCAGCGTCCTGGCGATAGCCGTCCGCTGCTTCATGCCGCCGGAAAGCTCGTAGGGATATGAGTCCTTGAATTTCGTCAGGCCGACAAGATCGATGTATTTTGCCGCGATCTTTTCCCTCTCCTGAGGAGGCAGCTTTTTCATCTCCAGCCCGAACTCGACATTTTTCTGGACGGTGCGCCATGGGAACAATGTGTATTCCTGGAAGACAAAGCCGATGCTCGGTGACGGGCCTGTTACTTTTTTATTTCCGACGAAGATCTCTCCCCCGGATATCGGCTCCAGCCCTGCGATCATCCTCAGCAGTGTCGACTTGCCGCAGCCCGAGGGGCCGACAATGCATACGAACTCGGCGTCCTTGATGTCAAACGATATAGACTCTACGGCATGCATCGACTTGCCGCCGGACTTGTAATTTTTATTCACGCCGACGACGCGGATATCCTCGGACATTTAGGCCTCCTTGCCGATGTTCTGTTGCCACTTGAAGAGCCAGACACTGGACCATTCGAACAGGAAGTTGATCGCCAGCCCCAGAATGCCTATGGTGATCATGCCCACCATGACCTTATCGGTCTGCAGCAATTGCGAAGAATCCAGTATCAGCTCGCCGAGGCCGTATCTCGCGGCGATCATTTCCGCGGCCACGACACACATCCAGCCGATACCCATGCCGACCCGCAAGCCAGTATAAATAGTCGGCAGCGCTGCCGGAACGACTACCTTGGTCAGTACTTCCCAGTCGTTAGCGCCAAACGTATACGCTACCTCGATCAGGCGCTTCTCAACATTCCGCACGCCATCGATCGTGTTCAGTAAAATGGGGAAGAATGCCCCGATGAAAACTAAAAAGACCGCAGAGCTCAGGCCGATGCCGAACCACAACAAAGCCAAACCGATCCACGCGATTGGCGGGATAGGCCTCAGGATCTCCACGACAGGGTTCAAGACGTACATGACGCTGCGTGACCAGCCCATGGCGACGCCCAGCGGTACGGCGATAAATGCCGCTACCACGAATCCCAGCAATACTCTTAAAAGGCTCCACTCTGCACGCACGAACAGCGACCCGTCCGCGATCATACTGACCATAGATATTAGAACATCAGTCGGCGGAGGAAGCAGGATCCACTTAAAAATGCCGAGAACCGCCGTTACAAGCTCCCATATAATGAGGATGAAAATGATGCCTGATAACTGCAGGAGTGTCTTCCGTAAATTGGGCATGGCCGTATAATCCATTCTAATAGAAAATAAATTTATTGGGTAGAGCCAGAGGCCCTACCGGGAATATTACTGTATTACCTGATTGATCAGCGAAAGGTCGAATATGTCGCTCCTGTCGTGATCCTTCTTTATGACGCCCAGAGTTTTCATTTGCTTTGCGAATGACTCCGTGCCCGACAGGAAAATTTCGTCCGGCTTGGCCAGGAAGCGAATATTCGGTAACGCAGCGGCCTCTATGGCGGCTTCGTCATTCAGGTAAGATGCGCCTGAAATGGTCGCGGCCGTGTCCTGAGCGTTGTTCAGGACATAGTCCGTCGCTTCCTTGTGCGCCTTTAAGAATGCTATCAGCGTGTCCGGATAGTTCTTGATCATCGATGTGGTCGTTGCGACGGCACAGCATGGGTGGTTCGGCACGATAGCGTCCGACCTGATCAGCACCTTGCCCAGGTTCTTCATCTCGGTCTGGGTCACGAATGGCTCCCATGTGAATGCGGCATCAACAGATCCGGCGCTGATCGCTGCCGGCATCAGTCCTGCGCCGACTGCACTGATATTCTGTTTCGAATAGTCGATGTTGTTGGTCGAGAACAGCTGCCTGAGCATGATATCCTGTATCGAGCCCACGCCGGGTATGGCGATCTTCTTCCCGTCAAGGTCCGCTACCTTGCTGATCCCTGAATTATTGCCTACGATGATGCCAGAGCCATTGCCCTGAAGGGCGGCGATGATCTTAATGGTCGGGTCGCTGTCAATGGTCGATATGATGGGCGCCACACCGGCAAATCCAAGGTCCAGCGTGCCTCCGCTGACCTGCTGCATTACTAAGGGGCCGGTGGTGAACTTAGTCAACTGGATGTTCACGCCGTATTTTTTGTATAATCCCTTCGCATCAGCTATGAAAATGGCTGCCTGGTGGTCCGTCAGCAGGTATCCCATCGGGTCCAGCGTCTTTAATGCCGCCGTCGCTGCTGCTGTCGGGGTCGCAGTCGCCGTAGCGCTCGGGGTGGCCACCGGGCTCGTACACCCGGCCACAGATAGGCTTGCGAGGCCGACGCCGGTCGCGAGGCCGACCTTTAAAATGGATCTTCTGGATATCTTTTCCTGATTGATCTGTTCAAGAATATTATCGATTGCCATGCTTTACCTTCCGATTGATATGAAGGATATGGGATAAATCAATTTATAAGTTTTCCCCAGGACAATGCTTTATTATCCTAAAGGTACTAATATTATGAGCGAGTTTATACTTTAAGGAATGATCACATGACCATCGCAGATGATGTCGTTGAAGCGGCCTTTCAATCCGACGAGGAATTCCGCAGGACGCTTGAAAGGGTCATAAAAAAGGACCTCGGCCTCAGCATTACGGACTTCGGCGAGCGCTCAGGCATATCGCCCAGCACGCTTTACAAGATATTGAACGGCGACCGCGACCCGAACCTTGGCACGTTGCGCGACGTCGTTGAGGCCATACGCACGATCGAAGGCCTCAGCCGCGAAAAGTTCATCGCTGTGATAGCGGCCCGGCCTGTTTTAGACCGGATCAGCGAGCGCGAGATGAACGTGGGCGGACGCCGTGTGATCGTACGCGAGTATTCCGCAATGAACATAGAGGATGCCATCGTAGCTGCTATAAAAGCTGAGCGCGACGGCGCGCAGGCGCTTGTGTGTGCTCCGATCGTGAGCTATACGATCGAGAAGATCGTTCATATTCCCGTTGCGACCATCATGCCGACGAACAGCGTTATCGCCGCCATTGAAACCGCATCGAAAAAGATCAAGCGCGATGATGAGCATCGAGGGTCAGGACAGCGATAATTGAAAATATTTTAACTTTTTATACATTAAGGACAATTTTTCTAGATAAATATGGATACGATTTTTCGTATGCTAACTGTTATTAAAAAAATGACTCTTCTGCGTTTTTTGGATGATGGTTGTGATGATCAATTTTCATTTTTTTATTTCTCTGTTCGTTGTTATTTAGTACGTGTTATCGTCGCTTTGTAATCTGTCTGGTTGGAAGCACTAAATCACTAAATTTCACGGAAACACAAAACGTTTTTAGATTTTTCACTAATGTGCTAAGACCACTAGCTCTAAAGCACGATGCGCAGGCTCACTGTCAATGCTCTAATAACACGAAAGCGCAGTTTTAATGCTCTATGGCACTAAGGCACGGTTTTTAAAACTGTAAAGTAATTCTCAAAGAGCACGACCTCACCAATCTGAAACTCAAAAGAGTATTGCTAATAATTAATACTTTTTTGAGCTTCGGATCTTTGTGATGTTCGATTCCTCTGTGATTTTGTTTTCTGTTTTATAAACTGTGCGTTAGTGCTATTAGAGACTTAAACCAGCGGTTTAGTGCTGTTAGCGCGTTGACAGTGAGCCTGCGCATCGTGCTTTAGAGCTAGTGATCTTAGCGCATTAGTGAAACTGAAAAAATTTCGTGGTTCTGTGGATTTTTGTGTTTTAGTGCTTCCAACCAGACAGATTGCACGACGACCAAACAAATCAACTATGATTAAAAAAACGAACACCATTCTTCAAAATAGGTTAACAGAACTACCATCCAAAAAACACACAAGAACCAAAGAAATAAATGATCGCATATCAAGCGATCATTTAAATGACCGTGCCGATCCAGGCGGATAACGTATGATAGCCGCTCGACAATCCCGTCTGTAATAGCTCGACAGGATGCATGCCAAAGTAGGTGTAGAGAATCGCCGCTCCCACTACTGTGCCGATCATGCTGCCTATGTTGGCGACTGCCGCTACCGCTATCGCCTTGAACAGCCTGTTCCTGAACATGCCTTTGATCGCATCGAACATGCTGTCATCCTCGTTACCCATGAGCGTGTTCAGATCGTCCATCGTGGGTGGGCGTTGCGTTGCCTCGACCACGCCGGCCAGCCAGCCGATAGCGATCACCGGGTTCAGGAATGCGTACCACGCCAGGGCGAACGCCGTTAAGATCGACTTCCAGTGGCCGCCGATCGCAGCCACAAATAGCGCCGATATGATACCCTGCGCCAGGAATAGCACGACGAGCGCGAGGGCCAGCTGTTCCAGCGATAGGCCGGACACGATCAGCAGCCCGAAGATCCCCACTACCGAGAGAATGATCAGCGCGCTAAAGATCTTAAGCCAGGGTATCTTTCTTTTTTTTGGAACGGTCGAGATCGACTCGATAGGCGGTATTGATGAAGGGTTATGCAGGTACTTCCGGATACCTTCCCTGTGCCCTGCGCCAATGACGACCAGCACACGCTTCGTCTTCGCGATCTCCAGGATATTATGGGCCAGGAACGCGTCACGCTCGTCCACAAGCACGATCGCGGCCGTGGGCGTGAACTTCCGTAATTCCTCTACCAGCTCGGTGACCACGTCTTCCTGCGTGATCTTGTCCATGTCGATCTCGTCGGTACCGAAGCCCATGAACGCAAGTATGAGTGAATAGAACATACGGAACTTTTCTCGGAGCTTCATCTTATTCCAGAACCTGCCCAGAGTTATTCCTAGATCCCTGTCGATGAGCGCTACTTCCAGGTGATTCTTCTCTGCCGCATCAATAGCGGCCATCATTTCGGCCCCTGGCTTGACACCCATTTCCGCGCCGACTTTTTTCTGCACGGACGCGAGAAGCCACTGCATCATGAAGAGCAGCATGTTGTTGCCCTTGAGGACATCCTTTATTTTTATCTCCTTTTGTTGCTGGTCCCCTTCTTTGAGCACCTGGTACCGGCGCGCATCCAGCTCCACTGCAACCACGTCGGGCTGGTTGAGCTCTATGGCTTCCTCCACCTCTTTGACGCTCTTCTCGGAAACGTGGGCGGTTCCCACGAGTATGATATTATCTATCGGATTCAAGGAGATCGCCGGCTTCGGGCTTATCGAAGTCTCCGGGTTAAGTGCCTGTTCCTTCTCGTCCATGCAAAATTCACTACCGTACTTATTTTCATTGCCAGCGTTGACGTGTGCCAACATTAGCGTTATTGTACCGGCGCCATTTTTTTATGACATCGGTATAAGAATGACTTTCGCCATTTTATCTAGTTGAACATGATATTATATTTATCTCGCTTGTTCGAGTGTCATCCGTTTCTTGTGACCTCATACAGCTCAAGCGCTTTTAGCATGTCCGTGCGGGATATGATGCCCGCGATCCTGTCGCCATCCATGACGACGAGCCGCCCTATCTTGTTCAAGGACAATTTTTGAAGAGCCGCGAACGCATCATCTTCGGGCTTCAGCGTTATAACTTTTCTGGTCATGACGTCTTTTACCGGCACCGTATTTCTTGAATTGGGGGGCACGCGCGAGATATCCGTCAGGGTGACCACGCCGACGATCTTACCGTTCTCCAGGACTGGATATCCCAGGTGTTTCATCTTGAACATGGTATCGAAGGCTTGAGTCACCGTCGCGTCCGCGTCCATGGTGTGCACTTCCTTCGTCATGACATCCTTGACCTTGATCCCTTCAAGCGTGATGGACTGTACCGTGGCATTCTCCTCTTCGCTTGCGGCTATGAAGATGAACACCGCGATGATGATGAACCATATGCCCCCGGGGAAGCTGAAAAGTCCTACCAGTGCCAGCAGGTATGCGAACATCTTCCCTGCCGCCACGGCAATCCTCGTCGCCTTGATATACGGCATTCGCTGTGCGAGGAATCCTCTGAGCACACGGCCGCCGTCCATGGGGAAGGCTGGCAGTATATTAAAGACTCCGAGCATGATATTCATGTACGCCAGCAGCACGGTCATCGTACCGAAGTAAATATCTCCCCTTAATCCGGGCACCGAAAAGTAGAGTGCCGTAAAAATGACACCGAGGCAGATGCTGATGGCCGGCCCTGTAAAGGCCATGACCATCTCTACGCCCGGATTTCTCGGCGCTTCCTCCATCTCGGAGACGCCGCCGAATAGAAAGAGCGTTATGTCGCTGATCTTAATGCCGTTCTTTAAAGCCACATAGGAGTGGCCCAGCTCGTGTACGAGCACGCACAGAAATAGCATGATGGCTGCTATCGTTCCCAGGGCGGCTTTGACCCACATATCAGGCACATCATTAAAACCAAGCGGGGCGGGATACGTCGCAAACGTGTAAGCTATTATAGGTAATATGATTAAAAAGGTATAATGCAGCTTGATGGGAATCCCCATCACGCTCCCCAGTTTGAGCGAAGTCTTCATGCAATTTTAGGTATTATCTAACAAAGTATATATCATTATAGGGCCATAAGTAGGGGAGAGGAGTCTTAATGATTGCTGATATCACCTCTTTGTTTGACCTGAACGTCTATACGGATAAGGGTAAGTATGTGGGTAAGATACAGGACGTCCAGCTAGAGGCTAACGACAGAAAGATCTCAGGGCTGGCGCTGGGTAATATTAATAAGGATTTGTTCGACGTCGAGACGAAAGGCGTTATCATACCTTACAGGTGGGTACTGGCGGCCGGCGACATCGTCATCATCAGGCAGCCGCAGGCGAGCTTAGCCGGCAAGGAAGAAGAGGCTGAAGAAGTACAGTAAGCTATAGAGCTTTTAGCTCTTCTTAACCTTCTTTTCAAGTCTTATTGTCTTATCTTAAATTCAAAGCTTATCACTTAGCTTACGCTATAAAAAGCACGAAGTCTACTATTTTTCATCATGGCGACACTGAGAATAGAGTCATCCGTCCGCCGTAGGCTTATAATTAAAAAATTTTTGAAAATCCCTGTCTCCTTGTTGAAACAGTGAACTTTGTTTATTAGATTACAATGTTGTTTTTCTCGTCCGGGACCAGCTTTTTCAGGTATATGAACGCGATGGCGCACATGATCCCCGAGGCCAGGACGATGAGCCAGGTGAGCCCTCCAAGCCTGTCGATCAGAATGCCTCCCAGGAGCGGCCCGATTGCGAAACCGAGTGTATTGAGGAGGCCGTTGAATCCCTGATATCGTCCCCTGTTCTGTTCCGTGGACAGGTTGGCTGTCAGTGTCGTGTTCGGAGGCATATAGCTTAATTCGCCAAGCGTCACGATAAAGACGCAGAGTCCGAGCATGAGGAAGCTGTTCGAGAACGCGACCAGCCCGAAACCGATGGCATATAATAATACGCCTATGCCCATGGACCTGGTCAGGCTGTATTGGTCCATGACCCTGGTGACCACGAACTGCATGAGCACGACCATGATACCGTTGATGGCGAAGAGCATGCCGATCTCGGGCTCGCTCAGGCCGGCAAAGCCTTTTGCATATACGGATAACGGCGTATACATCTGCGAGTAAACGATGGACACGAAGAGCGTAAGCAGGCAGAAGGCCACAAACGCGCGATCTTTTCCAATACTGCCGATGTCCCCGAGCGTGAACTTGTTCTTCGGGGCGCAGGTGCGCGTGTCCTTAATGAATAAGAGTATGATGATGAGGTAAACGCTGCTCGTCGCAGCAGTGAAATAGAACATGGAAGAATATGACAGTAGCGCCATGACTCCGCCCACCATAGGCCCGAGCGCAAAACCGGCGTTCTGCCCTATGCGCAGCAGCGCGAAAGCTTCCAGCCTTTTTTCGGGCGGCACGATGTCCGCAGCTATGATATTGGGTATGGGGCGGAATAGCCCTGTAGCGATCCTGGTCATCGATAAAATCAGTACATAATTTATATACGGCGCCTTCGTGCTGACCGCCCAGGCTAACAGTAAAAAGCTCGCGATCAGCATGACAAGGCCGATGATGAACGTGGACCTGCGCCCGATGCGATCACACAGCTCTCCTCCGATCAATTGAAAGATCGAGCCGATAAATGATGAAAAGAATATGGCGAAACCGACGAGTGCCGCTGATATGCCCTGGTAGTAATATAAGTAAATGGATATGAATGGCATCACGATGGACATGCCAAACTGGTTGAGTCCCATACCGAAGAATAGGATCCACAGCCTGTGGTCATATTCTGGTATGTGTATTTTTGGCAGCGACATGTCTCTCATCCGGTATGAAAAATGGTAATATACTAAACGAGTAAATAAAGCTATGTTGTGTGATATGACGGACAGACACGAGATCTATAAGGATATTAAGGCGCTACCCCCGGTTATCGTGCGTGTGGATGGGCGTAACTTCAAGGAGAGCCTGAGCCGTTTTGGCTTCGAGAAGCCCTATGATATCGGGTTCGCACAGGGCATGGTGTCTGCGGCGAGATCCATGATCAAAGATAGCGGCCTGGCGCCGGAATGGGCCTTCACGTTTTCCGATGAGATCAATCTATTATTCAAGGAGCTGCCGTTCGACGGCCGCGTGGAAAAATTGGATTCTGTGATACCTTCGTATATCGCCAGTGCGCTTACGCTGGCGCTAAAACCGGAGACGCCGGTCGCGTTCGACGCGCGTATCATACCTTTACACGGCGACGAAGTGGTCGAATACCTGAAGATGCGGCAATCAGAGGCGTGGCGCAATCACATGCAATCCTACGGGTTCTACACGCTGGTAAAAGAAGGCATGGGTGAGCACGAAGCCTCGAAGAAGCTGCATGGCATGAAATTCGAGGACATCCACGAGATGATGTGGCAGCGCGGCGTAAACCTGGGGGAGACGCCGGGATGGCAGCGTAAAGGGGTTATTATATACAAGAAAAAAGTCTCGAAAGAAGGCTTTGATCCTATAAAACAAGAGCGGGCTACGTGCCTGCGCACGGAACTGACCGAGCTATGGGATCCGCCGGTCTTTAACTCGAAAGAAGGCGAACAATTCTTAAAAGAATTATAACTTTTTTATTACCCTGCACGGGTTACCTGCCGCTACAACGCCAGGGGGAACGTCCCTTGTCACTATGCTTCCGGCGCCTATGGTCGTATTATCGCCGATCTTCACTCCGCTGCAAATGATCGCGCCACCGCCGATCCAAACATTATTACCTATCGTGACGGGCGATGCCAGCTCCAGCCCGGACCTTCGTATATCCGGGTCTGTCGGATGGTACGCGGTATATACCTGCACATATGGGCCGAAGAGGACTTTATCGCCGATATCCACCTTGTTACAGTCAAGCACGACGCACCCGAAGTTCATATATAGTCCGTCGCCGGCGTGAATGTTGGAGCCATAATCGCAGTAGAACGGGGGCTCGATCTCTGTCGAACGGCCCACTTTTGCGAACAGTCTTATTAACATGTCGTTTCTTTTTTCGGGCTCGTCAACCGTGCTGGCATTGTATGCTTCAAGGAGCCGCCTGGCGGATTTTCGCATCAAGACCAGCTCTTCGTCCGATGCTTTATACAGCACGCCGGCCATCATCTTTTCTCTCTCGGTCTTATCCACGCTCAAGCCTCACCAGCATGGAAACGGCGTGCTACGACAATAATACTTGTCGATAGAAAATGTCATCTTTTAATAATTCTTGATAAAAAGAGGAAATTACAATGGAGTCATGCCTGAGTTATTTGAATAACTCAGGATAGATCATGCGTGCAGCCTGATCGTAGGCTGTCATCAGGTCGCCCTTGTCAAATCTAAAGACGTCCTTGTCCAGGCTCTGGTTGGTGCCGATCTTCCACAGCCTCATGGAGTCCGGGGATATCTCGTCCGCGACCACGATCTTCTTGCCGACCTTGCCGAACTCGAGCTTAAAGTCCGGTAATTGCAGACCGCGCTCATTCATGTATTTCTGCAGTATATCATTGACGCTCAGCGATATCTTCCTGATCTTCCGGAGCTCTTTCTCCGTGGCGATGCCCAGCTCGATAGCGATGTCGTCGTTGATCATCGGGTCGTGTGTGGCATCATTCTTGAAATCGATAACAATGATGGGCCTGGAGAATCTCTGCCCCTCCTTAAAGCCGTAATTTTTCACGATGGAACCGGCAGCTATGTTGCGGGGGATGACCTCTAGCTTGATCATATCGCACTTATGTACAAGCATCTCGTCCTCCGAGACCATCTTGATAAAATGAGTGCTGATGCCGTTGTCCGCAAGAAGCTTGAAAAGCCGGGAGGATATTTGTGCATTGTGGTAGCCCTTGCCTTTCATGTTTGCCTTTTTAGCGCCGTCGCCGGCCGTAACGTCGTCCCTGAATTTCACGAGATAGCGCTTCGGGTCGTCCGTCGCATAGACCGTCTTCGCCTTCCCGCTGTAAAGAGCCTCGCCCTTGATCATGAAAATACTCCTGTGAAAGATATATTCGCCACTATTAGTTGCAACGATTTAACGTTTTCCATTGGGTAAGGATGAGATATAGATTCTACATAGTGCCCTTACCAAAGCCGACAAATATTTATTGCACGACAATTCAACTATCTGTAATTCTTAAGGTGATATTTTGCACAAGATTGATGTTTCAGTGGGCGCGAACGTGACCGAAGCCAACCGTCGCGAGGCTGAGGAGAACCGCGAGCACCTGGACGAGCACCACGTGAAGGCGGTCGACATACTGGGAGCCGTAGGCTCCGGTAAGACCATGCTCGTCGAAAAATTAACTCCCCTTCTTCAGAAGCGGGGCCTGAAAGTGGGCGCCATCGTGGGCGACTGCTACGGCGATGATGATTATCAGCGTATTCATGCGTTGAATATCCCGACGCAAAATCTAAACACGGGTACGGAGTGCCATCTGGATGCGCATATGGTACATAAGGCGCTTCATCACTTACCGCTCGACGATATCGACTTCCTCTTTATCGAGAATGTCGGGAACATGGTGTGCCCTACAGATTTCCCAGTAGGCAGCCACAAGCGTGTCGTGATCGTTAGCGTCACCGAGGGCGATGACGTAGTGAATAAACATCCGGCAATGTTCCGCGAGTGCGAGATCGGCATCATTAACAAAGTGGACCTGGCAGAGGCCGTAGGCGCGAGCATCGAGCGCATGGAACGCGACATGAAGCGCCACAACTCAAACATCAAGATCCTGAAGACCAACCTGAAAAAGGGCGTCGGGATCACCGAGTTAGCCGACTTGTTGCTTGGTTAAGAGCCAAGTATATGTATGATGAAGGCGAATAATTTTTATCAAACCTTAAAAGAGGTGATACTTATGGCAGGATGCGGATGCGGATGCGGCAGCAGCACTAAGCCCAAGACGGCGGAGAAGGCTACAAAGAAGGCTGCGCCCAAGAAAAAGTAAATCTATTAAATTCATTTTTCATTCCTGGGCTTCAATGCCCATGAGTTTTTTAATTTACGATTCGAGCTATTTTAAATATATTATGGTAAAAGTCCTTGAGCCTCTGTGGTTATTGCACAAAGCACGCCTGAGTATTACCATGGATAAAATTCGAAACGTTTATATCCTATCACCAGTTTATTGACGTTACAGTTTCAGTCGCGGGAGTGATCCCGCCGGAATGTGGCTTAAGAACTAAGCTGAACCCTTGAAACTTTTATCGGAGACGAAACTTAATGGTTAAATCGATGTATAGTTACATCGGGGACGCATGGAAATCCCCGGATAAGACCTACGTTGGTAAACTTTTCTGGCAGAGGCTGCCCGTATGGAGAAGGGAGCCGGCTGTAGTTAAATTAGAGAGGCCGACCAGGCTCGACAGAGCGAGGGCGCTTGGCTATAAGGCAAAGCAGGGCATCATCGTCGTCAGGGCGCACATCAGGAGAGGCGGCAGCAGAAGGTCAAGGTATATCAGAGGCCGCAAGTCCAAGAACATGGGCCTGAGAACATTGACCAGGGGTAAGAGCATTCAGCGCATCGCAGAAGAGCGCGCTACCCGCAGATTCCCGAACATGGAAGTCTTAAACTCATACTGGGTTGGAGAGGATGGAAAGCACAAGTGGTACGAGATCATTTTAGTGGACCCGCACCACCCATCGATCAAGAGTGACAAGAACCTCACGTGGATCACCAAGGGCACCCACCGCGGAAGGGCTGAGAGAGGCCTGACGCACGCCGGTAAGAAGGGCAGAGGCATGACCTTCAGAGGCATGGGTACAGAAAAGACCAGGCCGTCTATTACGAGCCATAAAGGACCTGGCAGGCATCACTCGCCAAGCAAGCATCAGTCGCGATGATCCACTATATCCTTTTTAGGACACAAGCACACGCGACAGAAGACGTTTCAAGGGTCGTAGAGGCCCTTGAACACGTACTTCCGCTCGGGACCCCGATCGAGCAGGAAGAGACCAGGGGCTATTTTGATAATCCTATCATCATTCTGCAAGCCAGGCTTGAAAAGAAGGCCGCGGAGCAGTACATGGAATTTCTCCGGACGTCGCTGCCCGAGTCCGACTATAATGAGCTGATCAAGGAACTGCCGCAGCGCGTTAGCGAAGATACTAATTTTTATCTGCGTCTTTCAAAGCAGGACGCTTTCCTGGGCGACGTACGCATCACGTACGCCGATGACGCTATCGCCGTAAGGGCGAAGATCGCAACGTATCCCGCGAAATATGAGCTTGCGCTAAAGCAGGTAAGGGAATACTTCCATGCCGAAGAATGACGGTGACAGGTTTTACGACCTGTGCCTGCACGCATATCCCGAAGGCGCGAGCACCACTTCCAGATTAGCGCTGCTCGCCCGGAATTACGGGTACTCGGGCATCGGCATCTCCAATCACTTTGACTTCTTCGATAACATCGCCGAGCGATTCGTTCCATCGGAAGACTTCAAGGTCATACAAGGCGTCGAGATATATGCTAAGAATGGCAATGAGCTACGCAAGCTGACGGACCGCTATAGAAGCCGGGCGACGGTGTTGACCGTCCACGGCGGTGATGAGGCCGTCAACCGCTCTGCCTGCGAGGATGACCGGATTGACATCTTGATCCACCCGCAGGACAGTAAGACCAGTGGCATCAATCATATCCTGGCTAAGCTCGCTGCCGATAAGAACATCGCGATCGGCTTCGACCTCTCGCCCATTATCTGCAACAAAGGCGGCAGTCGCGTGAGGGTGCTGTCGAATTTTCGTACGAACCTCGCGCTGGTAAAGAAATACGAGACGCCGTTCGTTCTTACGTCCGGTGCCATGTCGATCTATGATCTACGGGATGTGCGCAGCATGATCGCGCTGGCCCGATTATTCGGTATGGGCGAAAATGATGCGGTCAAAGGGCTTTCCTACTATCCTTCGCTAATCTTAAAGCGTAATACGCCAGGCTCCGGCTATGTCATGGAAGGCGTCGAGATCGTACAATGATCTCTTTTAGTACATCCGTTCGTTAAGGGTATTTCTAACGAGATAGGCAAGTTTTTATTCTTTTCATCATAACTCATATTCTATATATGCGGTAATCGCTAATGTTTATGTTACAGAGAGGCGCGGCATGAGCCATATTATCGAGACTAAAAATTTAACAAAAAAATTTGGTAAATTAACAGCGGTCGACGGCATAAGTTTCAGCGTCGACAAAGGCGAGATCTTCGGGCTGCTGGGCCCGAACGGCGCTGGTAAGAGCACAACGATATCAATGTTATGCACGATCCTGAAGGTGACCTCCGGGACCGCTATCGTCAATGGCTTCGACGTCACGAAAAATCCATCGGACGTACGTAAGTCCATCGGCATCGTGTTCCAGGACCCCAGTATTGATGATAAGCTAACCGCGCGGGAAAATCTCGAGATGCATGCGGACCTGTATAGTGTTCCCATGAACGTGAAAAATGAGCGGATCAATAGTGTTTTAGCACTGGTCGAGCTGGAAGACCGGGCCGATGACCTGATGAACACGTACTCAAGCGGCATGCGCCGCCGGCTCGAGATCGCCCGCAGTCTCATTCATTATCCTAAGATATTATTTTTGGACGAGCCCACCATAGGCCTCGACCCCCAGAGCAGAGACCATATCTGGAATTATATACGGGAACTGATCAAGACCGAGGACATCACGATCATACTGACCACACACTACATGGAGGAGGCGGACAAGCTCTGTGGCCGCATAGCCATCGTGGACCACGGTAAGATCGTGGCCATGGACACGCCTCAACACCTTAAAGATCAGCTCGGCGGAGAAACGATAACGGTGACGACAAAGAAAAAGGAGCTTTTCCTCGAAAAAATAATGGAGGCTAACATAGTGAAAAGCGCTGTCATCGTGGGCGAAGAGGTAAAGATGACCGTCGATAATGCACACACGATACTCCCGTCCGTGGTCGATATTGCCAGCAAGAACAGCCTGCTCATCGACTCGATCTCGCTTCAGGAGCCTCAGCTGGACGACGTGTTCTTACACTTTACCGGCAAGGCATTGAGAGAGGGCAGTAAAGAGCTGAGTGGCATGGCCGCCATGCGGCGGAGGTCTGTCAAATGAGCGAAGTCCGCGGCATCTACACGCTCTGGAAACGAGAATTACTCAGGTTCCTGCGCGAGCGCACGCGATTAGTAAGCTCGGTGGTCACTCCCGTCCTGTGGCTGATCATCTTCGGCACGGGCCTTGGCCTTTCCCTGGGGCATAGCACTGGCTTTAACTACCAGGAGTTCATCTTCCCCGGCATCATCGCCCAGACTTTACTGTTTACGGCCATGTTCATGGGCATCTCGGTGATCTGGGACAAGCAGTTCGGGTTCATGAAGGAGATCCTGGTGGCGCCCATATCGAGGCTATCCATCTATACGGGAAAAATGCTTGGCGTGGGCACGAGCTCCATGATCCAGGGCATCATAGTACTTTTCCTGGGCTTCCTGATCGGCGTACCTCTTAGCGTGGCCATGATCGCGCAGATCATCCCCATGATGATCCTGATCACCATCGGTGTCGTTTGTATAGGCCTTGCGATAGCGAGCATCCTGAACAGCCTGGAGAACTTCGGCGCCATAGTGACGTTCGTGAATATGCCGATGTTCTTCCTAAGCGGCGCGCTCTTCCCGGTCGCGACACTTCCCTCGTGGCTGAAGTGGGTATTCTACGTGAACCCGTTAACGTATTCCGTGGATGCGCTGCGTGCCATAACGATGGGCAGCCAGTGGACTACGATTTTCCCGCTGTGGGTGGACATCTTGATCATAATCGGCTTCGACGTGGCCATGATCATTGTAGGAAGCTATCTGTTCAGCAGGACGAAATAAGCATGATCTCGGAGGCTTGATTTAATGAAGGTTAATGGAAATACTGTATTGATCACTGGCGGGGCAACGGGCATAGGCCTCTCCCTGGCTGAAGTTTTTATGAAAGCGGGCAGCGAGGTCATCGTATGCGGACGGACGGAGGAAAGCCTGAACCAGGCGAAAAACAAGCTGCCCAAACTACATGTCAAGAAGTGCGATGTTTCTAAAGAAACGGAGCGAGAGGCGCTATACGATTGGACCGTCTCGAATTTCAAGGATCTGAACATCCTGGTCAATAACGCCGGCATTCAACGTATGATCGACTTCAAGAATGGGACCGAGGACTTGCTCAGGCACCGCTCCGAAGATGGCGAGGACGAGATAGAGGTTAACCTGAGAGCTCTGGTGTATATGACTGCACTTTTCACGCCTCACCTGCTGAAGCAGAAGGAAGCTGCGATCATGAACGTCTCCTCGGGCCTTGCCTTTTATCCCATGGCCCCTATGCCGATCTATTGTGCGACGAAAGCAGCCGTCCATTCGTTCAGCATCACGCTCCGGCAGCAGCTTGAAGGTACGTCGGTAAAAGTCTTCGAGCTGATCCCACCCATGGTCGACACGAACCTGGACAAGGGCGCAAGGAAAGCCCGCGGGCAGACATACTTTGGTATCAGCACGGCCGAGCTGATCGCTCCCGCTATGAAAGCCTTCGAAAAGGATGAGTTCGAGATCCGCGTCTCGGACCCGAACCTGGCTACACGCATGGGACATCAGCACGGAAGGCCGTCTTAAAAAGTTCTGGCTCGCATGGAAAAATATCAGAAATTTGTGCAGAGGGCCTTCAAGCTTGGCGCTACAGATGCAAAGATCATTAGAACAGATTCCGTCGTTACAGCGCCGTGGGTCAGGTGGAAATGCCGCTATGGCTACGGGATGTATGGCACCAGCCTGTGCTGCCCGCCGAACTCCCCAACTTTTAAGAGACACGAGAGCTGCTCGATAGCTATGAAAACGCCCTGCTGGTACACTGTAAAAATATTATGATAGCAAAATCAATCCTGTGAGGATCGTCTAAGCCCTTGAACGCGAGATATCTCTTGCAGGGTATCATTAAGCCTTCGCTTTAGGCGAAGGCCTCTGTATGATATACGGAAGCTGTAACATGGAACATTGCGTCCATCCGGAAGAAGCCCGCCCTTCTATGGAATCCTGCGGCATCGATGTTTATGTTACCGTACGAAATAACGGTTTTTTCATCGAGGTATTAGAGGATGAATCCTGCCAGCCAAATCGCTATGCGATCGTACTGATTGAATAACAATCATGCTATTAGTTGAATTATTCAAGTGGGTACTCATCTTCCGCAAACTCGACTATATTTTTTCAATACATTTATGGATATGCGGTACCTCCCGTGACGATGATCATTCTCCATAGCTCATATTTTCTTATTTCTTTAAGATTTTTATATATGCTAAAAAACCTATAATAACAGCAAGGACAAGAACGCATATACCCGTTATAGCTTCGATATAAGGTATACCGGTATCACCAGGGCTTGTCGTCGAATGCGGAATGGCACTTACCGTTGGATCAGGCTTTATCGATACAGTCGGAGAGGGAGTTATCGCCATAGTGGTAGTAGCCTGACCAGCGCTAACATTATCAGGTGTACCAACCTGTCCTATACTGGTAGACGTGTTATTTAATTGGTTAATACTTATATCCGAATTATTTACAGGAATGGGGGTAACCGTAATCGTCGGATTGGGCGTTATTGTTATCTCTGGAAAGGGTGTCGCTCCAGGTTCCGTTAAAACTTTGGTCGGTGTAAAGACTCCCCATTGATCGTCCTCATCGCCAATGTCGAACCAGCCAATTCCAAGCTCGCCATGTGCATTTCTTCCCCAGGCCCAGAGCGAACCATCATTTTTCATAACCATGTACCCTGAACCGCCTGATATTGCTACGATATCCGTAACATTGACTTTTTGCGGTGTTGCGATGATCTTAGACCAATCCCCTACATTGTCTCCTATCATCACAGTACCGAGGCCCCATGCCCAAACGCTACCGTCGCTTTTTAGCGCCAACACATCCGCTCTAACCCCCGTAGCAATTGAGGTCACTCCTGTGAGGCCTGATACCTTGACAGGCGTGCTCCTGTCAGTATTCGTACCATCGCCAAGCGCTCCTTGTTCATTATTGCCCCAGGCCCATATAGTCCCATCATTTTTAAGGGCGTAAGACATCGAACTGCCCACTGCGATCGACTTGACATTACTAATAGATAATTGCTTCGGAGTAAGGCTATCCAGCACTGTGCTATCTCCAAGCTGGCCATGACTATTATTTCCCCACGACCAAACCTTGCCGGTGTCATCAAGGGCGAGCGTATGGATACCGCTTGAAGCCATGGCAAGAATATTATTGGGCAATCCCCGCACCTGTACTGGTGTCAATCTAGTCTCATCCGTTCCGTCGCCCAGGCATCCACGGTAATTAGTTCCCCATGCCCATACGGTACCATCCTCTTTAATTGCAAAGCAATTCGCATAAGAGCTAAAAATATCCTTAACATCAGTCATATTTAGAACGGGGTCAATAGTTAGGCTGTTCGTTGTCTCATAGCCTCTTACACTTAATTCATTACTCCCCCACGTCCATACCGTACCATCATTTTTTAGTACCACCCCACCACCGTTCGTAACCGCAATTTTGCGAGCGTTATCGATTAGTGTAGGCCCAAGAACGCATCTGGACACAGTCGTGCCATCGCCTAAATTACCATCACCATTATAACCGCACGACCAGACCGAACCATCGCTCCTAATTACAAAAGTAGTCGCACTGCCTCGATCTATACTGACAATTTTGGAGTCGGCCAGGCACGGCGCAATAATCATCGCGATAATTAACGTCATGATCAATGGTCTTATTCCCATATGAACATCCATTTTCATGTCATCACCTACGTATCCTCATTATTGAAAAGTGCGCTACCAGCAAGAAAAACGGCTATTATCTCCAATATCAATAGTATTACACTAGGTAGTGATGCGTCCATCCATGTGGAGAGCGTTACCATGGGAGTTACAATCATCTTACATTGTTGCACTGGATTTATCCATCGTAATATTTCAAGTGAATCCGGTACGTAAACATACCACGTCACATATAGATATGTCAATGCAAACACCAAAGAATCTAATAAACCTTTAAAAATTATTGCAAATAGAATCATTATACCTGACGTTAGCATTGAGAATAGAAACATGACAATTTCAAAGAGGCCTATTTTTATGATCTCAACCACCGAACTCGGCCCACTATACGCTATCATGATCAGAGCAATATTCATTAACATGGCGAACAAGCTTAATAAAAGTAAAAATGCGTTAATGCCTAAAAACTTGCCAGCTATTATATCCTTACGATAAAGTGGCTTCGTTAGCAACACTCGTAACGAACCATTCGCTCTCTCGCCAGATATAGACACGACACTGATACACAGCGATATAAACGAGAGAATAAGTAATGTATACGAGAATGTGTTACTCCAACCTTGAGTAAAAACATCCTTATACCCCATCAATTTTAACTGCGGTAAAAGATACGAACATCCTGCTGCATTAATCACGATCAACAGGCACAATATAATGGCAGTAGCGATCACCATCGGGTGCCGAATAACATTATAAAATTCGCTCCGAGCAATACGTATGATTGCTTCCCTGCTCATGAGATATCCCTCCTGATAAAAGCAATATAACTCGATACCGTAGCTAATATCATATATAATAATAACTTCACGACTTCGAACATATTTTGTGAAATGGCGATAAAGATATCACTGGCATTCCAGAATATTTTAGCACGGATTGAAGCAGGCGAAAGAAGCGCAATAAAACTATTAACCTGTTGTTCCTGTGAGGAAAAGCCGCCTTGAAGTATCAATGAAAGATTACCAGCGATTAATACGTTAGGGAGAATATCCAGGAAAAAGAACCAAACCAGTACACATGCAAACAAGGCAAAAATATCCTCTTTAATAATAATGGACAAAAACATAGAAATCGAGAAAAATATCATCACGTAAATAAGAGAAATTAGTATGACAGCCGGAACTTCAATAAAATAGCTCATGATATAAGCGCTGAAACCATCACCATAAACCATTAACAGCCCTGCGGTATAAAATATCGTTGAACCTAATATTACAGATAATAAAAAAGCTGTAGCACCCAACAGTTTACCATTAATCACCGTGTCACGATACAAAGGCTTAACAAGTAACGTATTGATCGTATGGTCACGCAATTCATTTGAAATAGCGAAAAACCCTATCGCCAGGGCAATCAGGCTGCCATAATCAGTTAAAAATACTGCCAGTAATGATAGATAATTCATCGCCGAATAACTTGTGTAATTACTACTAAATGTATAATCATATTGAGAATAAAGGCTAACGACGGCTATAAAAATATAGATAAGTAAAATGACAATAACTAACTTATTGCTTAGTAGATCAACATACTCTTTCTTAGCAATATTCAATATATTACCCATATCCTATCTCCAAAAAATAAATATTTAATTTTAGATTTTAGAAGGTATAGTAATGATTTTTAAGTGTCGTGGATGCCAATAATCTAGTACCGCTTGAATCGAAATACTTGTGCATTACTCCAATATGATCCGCGCTATCAGATTGTACTGGAAGTGATGTGTAATCGAAAAGAGTCCAGCACTGTCCATAACTAATTGGACTCCAAGTATTTTTTATTGTATTGCCGATCCAATCGGTGTTATCCATATTCTCTTTATTATAAACCGCTGGCATTACCGATCCTACACCTGAAGCCGCATGATTTAACCCATTACACCAAGAAACATAATCGCCTACAGAAGTCGAGCCGGTCGTACTTATATAAGCGTACCACTGAGCAGTGTTGCTCGATGTCAATTGGGTTACATCACATTGGTTATTCCAAGTATATGCAAACGCATTTCCCATTCCAGCCACAATCACTATCGTAGCGACTGAGGCTAAAATTAATATACTTCTAGCTCTCATATATTCATCAATCCTTGAAGCGTAGCCCTGAATGTCGTGCATGCTAAGCTGGTGATCTTAAGGTTGCTTAGCAATGTATTGACATTCATGGGCTGTGCCTCTAATCAATGGTAAAATAGGCTTTTATATATAATTTGTGTTAATATGTCATATTTTTGGGCAGGTGCCATATTTTTGGCAGGTCACGCTCGCGCTTTTCTATATAAATAATATAGACAATAGAATGTTAATACCGATTGTTCTTGTGCCATTAGCTCTTTTCATGAAAATCTTCTTAAAGGTCGTCGATTTATTGATCGTGAGATAATCCTTATAAATACTTAATTACATAAGACGAGGTGTCGTTTAAAATTGCTAAAACCCTAACTTGTACAAAATGGTGATAAAATGGATAAAAGATGTAGGGGGGCAGGAGTATGAACTCATGCCAAAAGAAAAAATTGATGTTGGACATGTTTATCACTCGTTGAAACATAGCCAGATACGAAATGATATTTTTAACTTCGTCAGCAATAGCTGTGAGGAGTTTAGCGCCAGAGAGATCACCATAGCTTTACATTTTATAGAGCGAGATGTTATTGGTGCTTTGATCGGCGATGGAGCGAGGTATAAAAAAGAGAGTTCTTTGGTGGGAATAGGCTTGTTTAAATGCCGCGAATGTAATTTCCATGCATATAATATACCTCTATTCTCTGTTACAAAAGCCGGCCGAGAACTCGCGGAGCAGAATAAACTCAAGGATTATGCTCAATATTCGAAAAAGACTTTAACAAGCCGTACAAAAGACCATGAACTTGATATCGAGGAGTGGACGGTATGCAAGGACTAAATGTTATCGAAACATTAAATCTTACTAAGATGTACGACCAGAAGGCCTTCGTTAATAACCTTAATTTAAGTGTGGGTGAGGGCGAAGTGTTCGGTTTTCTCGGTCCTAATGGTGCGGGTAAGACGACTACGATGAAGATGCTCCTCGGCCTGATCCAGCCAACTAGTGGCACTGGTAAAGTTGCTGGTTTTGATATTGTCCATCAGGTACTTGATGTTCGCAGGGCTTGTGGCGTTCTGCCCGATCCTGCGGGTTTTTATGATAATTTGACGGCTCGCAGTAATTTGAAGTTTTATGGCGAGCTTTATGATCTCAGGGGAAAAGACCTCGCGGATAAGGTCGATAAGACGCTTGACCTGGTGGGTCTTTCGGAGGCGAAGGATAAGCGTATCGGCCATTTTAGCAAGGGCATGAAGCAGCGTTTCGGATTGGCCCAGACCATCGTGCACGATCCTAAAGTATTATTCTTCGATGAGCCCACCGCCGGTATTGACCCGCAGGGCGCTGAAGATTTCAGGAAATTGGTAAAGGATTTAAAATCGAAGGGCAAGACCATATTCCTTACTTCTCATGTGTTGCCGGAGGTAGAAGCGGTATGCGATCGTATCGGTATCATTGTGAATGGCGAGATGAAAATCTGTGGCAATGTTAACGAATTAATAAACCAGTATACGAAGAGCCAGGGTTATCATTTGAGACTTCGCGTGAAAGACCTGGAGGAAGCACAGGTAAAAGAATCATTAAAAACCATAGGCAATATTTCCAATGTTATGAGGAATGATGGGTATTTTGCTATTGATGCCAGCGCGGACGTCTCCGAGGATGTGTCCAGGGCTGTTTGCCATGCTCATGGGTTGGTCACTGAATTGGAAGTGTATCGGCCTTCGTTGAACGAGATATTCCTGAACATTACTAGGCCGCAGGTGAAGGCATAACATGATGCCCAAATCTCTCCCGCTTTTCTTATTTTTATTATTCGTACTTGCGGTTCCTTGTCTCGCAGATTCTTCCATTAATGTTCTTGTGAATGATGCTCAAGGCCCGGTGGGCGGAGCTACTGTGTTTGTGCAGATTGGCGGAAGCACTCATTCAAACCTGACCGAGCCGGATGGCACTGCCTCGTTCAGCTTGCCGTCTGGCACGTATACGATATTCGCCCAGAAAGATGGTTATGTGCAAAACTCGGTTCAAGTTGATGGCGGTGTTTCGAATGCTACGATCACATTGGTGCGTCTTTACGGCATTTCTGGAACTATCGTGGACGCTTCTACTGGTTTACAGGTGAAAAGCGCCAGCATAACAGTTACGAACAAGGCTACACAGGATTATTACACGGGCTCTACCGATAGCCTTGGCGTATTCAACGTTCAAGTGCCGAATGGTTATTATGGTTTATCGGTGAGATCACCGGATTATCGTCTTGCCTCGAATGATAATAATGGCGCTGGCTATCAGGTGCTAAACAATCCCCTGTATATTGGCTATATCCCTATCGTGTTGTTGAGCGATGATACCGGCGGAAGCGAGGGTGTTAAGCTTAGTAGCGATTTCCCCGGGAAGAGTATCGCGACAAATGGTAGCGTTACGTTTGATGTGACAATCAAGAATAATGGCATTGTCGATAAGACTTACACGCTCGCCGTAAAAGATGCGCCAGCGGGATGGAATGTCCAGTTTTTATCCGGCGGCGATGCGATCAACCGAGTATTCGTAGCAAGCAAAGCCAGCCATACTTTCCAGGTAAAGACAACTCCTTTGTCCGCGGGAAATAATATTCTTACGATCATGGCAGCTACAGCAAGCGATAACAGTTCCCTGCAATTATACGTGGATAGCGCGAATGAGACTCGCTATGGCCTCGAATTTTCTCTGCCGGACAATATTACACTAAACACTGGCGCAAGCTCCAATATCGAAGTTACTGTTAAAAATAATGGCAGCGTGAAGCTGACGAACGTTGCCCTAGTTATTCAATCCGATGACATACCGAGTTCCCTGACCGCGACAGTTGTTACTCAACAATTGGATGAACTGGATCCGGGCGACAGCCATACTTTTACAATAACTGTAGGAGTGAACTCGAACGCGAACCAGGAAAGAGATAAACTATACATGAAAGCCACCAGCACCGAGACCAAGACCGACCAAAAATACATCGAGGTAAACATCGTGAAGAGCAGCACCTGGGTCGGAATAGGCATCGCCATCGCCATTTTTGCGATACTGGCATTCGGCTTCATTGTATGGAAATATGGGAGAAGATAATCTCCGATCCTTTCTCGATTTTCCTTAACATAATAAGTCGCAGGCGACTGGTCTTCCAGTTATTTCAATTTATATATCTCCTTATGAAGTTCATGCAATCCATTCCATTGTGTACAATATGCTGCGACCATTTTTGCTTAAGATATTGCATTAATATTATGTACCAAGATATAGTATTCAGATGCGTATGAAAATCCTGCCATCGTCTCTTCGAGAAAAAAAGCGCTACGTAGCGTTCGAGGTCATTTCTGAAGCGGGTGAGCCCATTGACCGGAAGGCCTTGCTCGACGAGATATTCTTTGCCACGCAAACGCTGATAGGCGACGTGGGCAGCAGCGAGATCGGATATCGCATGATGGATTTTGACGGCTCCTGTGGCATTATGAAGGTGAACCTGGGAGCGGTCGAGACGGCCCGAGCCGCCATGTCAACAGTATGCTCCATAAGAGGTAGCAGGGCGGCCATCCGCGTGCTCGGCATCAGCGGAACTATCAAGTCGGCCATAGAAAAATATATTGCCCTTAAAAACATACCATCCACTAATATCCTTTCTATGCAAGTAAGCAACGAAATTCTGTCCGGGATCGTCGTGAAGGAGAGAGGAGATGAATTGGAACTTGTCCCGGACAATAAAGAGGTTCTTAAACGCGCGAACGCACGTTATGTACATGTAACCTCTTTAGACTTAAAAACTAATAGTCATTAAAGGAGTGAAAATAGATGCAGCAGATGACACCCCAGATGATGGGTTACGACCGGGCTATCACAGTTTTTAGCCCCGATGGAAGACTTTTCCAGGTCCACTACGCCCAGGAAGCCGTGCGCAGGGGCGCCACGGTGATGGGCCTGAAATCAAAGGATGGCATCGCCATGCTGGTCGACAAGAGGATTTCCACCAAACTGCTCGAGGCGGAATCCATCGAGAAGATCTTCAAGATCGACGATCATATCGGCGCTGTTGCGTCCGGTCTCGTGGCGGATGGCAGGGCTCTGGTCGACAGATCCCGTGTGGAAGCCCAGGTGAACCATATCACCTACGGCGAACCCGTCAGCATTGAAGTGCTCGCCAAGAAGATCTCGGACCATATACAGACTTTTACGCAGTATGGCGGTGTCAGGCCGTACGGCAGCGCGCTCTTGCTTGCGGGCATCGACGAGACCGGCCAGCGGCTCTTCGAGACCGACCCGTCGGGCGCTCTCTATGAGTACAAGGCTGTCTCCATAGGCGCGAACCGCAACACCGTAATGGAGCTTCTCGAAAATCGCTACAGCACTTCCATGAGCATCGACGAGGTCATTCTCCTCGGCATAGAAGCATTATACAAGTCCATGGAATCCAAGGGCGAAATGCCGACCATCGAGATCGGCATCATCGACGACAAGACCCGCAAGTTCAGAAAGCTGAGCGAGAAAGAAGTTCAGCAATACATAGAAAAATCGGGTGTAGTCAAGCCAGGCGTAGAGCCCGAGAAGAAACCCGAGAAAGAAGATTAAGTAGATGAGTGATATAAATGGTAGCGCTTGACAAGGCGGTTGTTGCAAAGCTCAGGACTCACGGGGAGCTATTCGAGGTCCTCGTGGACCCCGATCTTGCCTATGACCTGAAAAAAGGCGCTGACATCAAGGTGGAAGACATCCTGGCCGTCGAGGACGTGTTCTCAAACGCGTCCCGGGGAGACAGGCTGCCCGAGGAAGATCTGATAAAGGCCTTCGGGACCACCAATATTTCTGATATCGCCAAAAAAATAATCATGGAAGGCGAGATCAACCTGACGGCCGAACAGCGCCATCGCATGCTGGAGGAAAAAAGGCGTCAGGTCATAACGTTTATTTCGAGGAACGCCATTAACCCACAGACGATGGGTCCGCATCCGCCGGCGCGCATAGAGCGCGCAATGGACGAAGCGGGCGTCCACATCGACTTGATGAAATCGGTGGAGGAAAACGTCAACATAGCAATGAAGGCGATCCGCCCTCTGATACCCATACGGTTTGAGGAGGTAAAGATCGCCGTCAAGATATCAGGTAACCATGCGGCCCGCGCGTTCGGCGAAATACAGGCGTTCGGCAAGCTCTTAAGAGATGAGTGGCAGAACGATGGCTCATGGATCGGTGTCATACAAATACCCGCCGGCATGCAGCCGGACTTCTATGACCTTGTAAATAAATTAACCAAGGGCGAGGCGGAGACGAAACTACTCCGTCAATGATAATCTAAGGGAATCGTTATGGCGGAAAGAGAAGTGGTAGTGCCCGGAGACCTGCTCTCGGAAGATCCGAAGCTGGCAAGCCAGGGGACCTATGTGGAGGGTGGCAAAGTCTACTCTCTTAACTATGGTCTCGTGGACCGGCGAAATAACATAAAGGTCATACCGCTCTCGGGGAGATACATTCCCGCGAGGGGCGACCTCGTCATAGGGAAGGTGAACGACATGACCTTTTCAAACTGGTTTGTCGACATTAACTCCCCGTACGAGGGAATGCTGCATGTTTCGGAGTTCCCGGAGCGCGTTGACGCTGGTAACATGGGTAAGTACCTTCACGTGGGCGAATTGATTCTCGCCCGTATCGCGGATGTAGATCCGACTATGAAGGTGGAGCTCACATTACGGGATGAGAACCTGAAGGTCCTGCACCAGGGCAGAGTGATCGACATCTCCCACACCAAGATCCCCCGTATCATCGGAAGGAATGGCTCGATGATCAGTATGCTTAAAAAGGATTTGAATTGTAGCATATTCGTCGGGCAGAACGGCAGGATCTGGCTAAAGGGAGACGACAAGCGCGTGGATCTGGCTATTCGCACCATCTTTAAGATCGAGCGCGAGGCCCACACGACCGGGTTGACGGACAGCATTAAAGCATATATTGATACAGAGCTGGAAAAGTTGAGGAGTGTATAATGACAAAACCAGAAAAATTGATCATCGATGGGAAGCGGCTGGATGGAAGAGGGCCGAACGATCTACGTCCCATCAAGTTCCAGGCCGGCGTCCTGAAAAGGGCGGATGGTTCTTGTTATCTAGAGTTTGGCGGGAATAAGGTTATGGCCGCAGTATATGGCCCCCGAGAGGTTCACCCAAGACACTTGCAGAACGCTTCGCGCGCGATCGTGCGCTACAGGTACAATATGGCCGCGTTCTCAGTTGAAGAGAGGAAGAGGCCGGGGCCCGACCGAAGAAGTATCGAGATCTCCAAGGTAAGCCGCGAGGCGCTCGAAGGCGTGATCCTGGAGGAACTATACCCGCGCTCGGCCGTCGACATCTTCGTTGAGATATTACAGGCAGACGCAGGCACCAGGGCTGCAGGCATTAATGCGGCGGCGGTAGCGCTGGCGGATGCAGGCATACCGATGAAATGTCTCGTATCCGCATGTGCAGTCGGTAAGGCTGACGGCCAGATCGTACTGGACCTGAATAAGGACGAGGACAATTATGGGGATGCTGACCTGCCTATCGCAATGACTCAGTTCGGCGAGATCACGCTCTGCCAGATGGACGGCCACCTGACGGAAGACGAGTTCGGGACGGCAGTGGATATGGCCATGGAAGGCTGCAGAAAGATCCACGAGATGCAGAAGCAAGCCCTCATCGATAAGTACGGCCAGACCGTGAGCGCGGCGGATCCCGTAAGTGAACCGATGACCAGCCCTGAAGGAGGCTCCCCAAATGAGTGAAGACGTTATTGCAGAGATAAAACGCGACTATATCTACAGCCTCGCAAACCAGGGCGACAGAGCCGACGGGCGCAAGTTCGACGAGTTCCGTGAGATCAGCATCGAGACCGGCGTGATCGGCAAGGCCGAAGGCTCTTCTCGCGTAAAAATCGGGAACTCCCAGGTCATCGTAGGCGTAAAGATGCAGCCCGGCGAGCCATTCCCGGACACGCCGGATACCGGCGTCATCATCACGAACCTGGAACTCGTTCCGCTAGCGTCGCCGACTTTCGAGAGCGGGCCACCAAGGGAGGACGCGATCGAGCTGGCCCGTGTCGTAGACAGAGGAGTGCGTGAATCTAAAGCGATAGATTTATCTAAGTTGTGCATTGAAAGTGGACAGAAAGTCTGGATGGTCTTCATAGACGTTCACGTGCTCGACCACGATGGCAACCTCATGGATGCCGCGTCGCTGGGCGCCATCGCTGCTCTTATGAGCACGAAGATGCCGAACGCCAAGTTCGGCCTTGGTGAAGACGCGCCGCTGCCGCTGAACGACGTCCCCGTGGGTGTCACCGCTGTAAATATCGGCGGCGTCATCATGCTCGACCCGAGCCTGGACGAAGAAAGCGTTGCATCGACCAAGCTGACCGTGATCACCAATAAAGAGGGTGCGCTCGCGGGCATGCAGAAGAGCGGTGTCGGTACGCTGACCGCAGACCAGCTAAAATATATCGTTCATATCGCAAAAGAGAAAGCGAACGTATTGAGAGAGAAACTGGAAGGTATTCAAAAATGACCGTAGGAAAGGCAAAAGGAAGGAAGACCCGCAGCGCGGGCCGGTTTGGATGCAGGTATGGCCGTAAGGTCAGGGCCCTTGTCGCCGATATCGAAGAAAACATGAGGCAGGCTCACAAGTGCCCCAAGTGCGGACGCATGTCCGTATGGAGAGAGGGCACCGGGATCTGGTCATGCACCAAATGCAAATACAGCTACACCGGCGGAACATACCTGCCACAGACGGCGGTCGGCAAAGCTGCTGCCCGCAACGTCAAGAAGGCAGTTGAAGAGGTCGAGTAATGGTATACAAGTGTGCACACTGCAAGCACATCGTAGAGCTAGACAAGGAATACGGCGGCGTCAGGTGCCCGTACTGCGGGCACCGTGTGCTGGTCAAGGAGCGGCCGACCGCCATAAAAAGGGTTAAAGCCGTATAAGTGCTAGCATGCACACCGTATTTCTAGAGTTCGAGCTCGGCGACCATTCCGCTACAGTATATGAGTCGCTGAAGCCAGAGCTTGAAGCCGTTCCGTCCGAGCGCTCAAAAGTGAACATGAGCGTCCAGGAAGGCCGGCTTAACTTATTTATCACGGCGGACGATATCATTTCTCTACGCGCGGCAATCAATACATGGCTGCGCCTGGTCAAGATCGCCGAAGAGATGCTCAATACGAAGGTGACATCATGAATGAACTACCACCACAGGTCCAGAATCAGCTAGCCCAGTTGCAGCAGGTGCAGCAGCAGGCTCAGGCGCTGATCCAGCAAAAGAACCAAGTCGAGATGATGCTCCACGAGACCGAGAAGGCTCTCGAAGAGGTCAAGAAAGCAGACGATAAAGCTGTGATCTACAAGGCTGCCGGAGAATTACTCATCAAGGCAAAGAAGGACGAGGTCGAGAAGGACCTTGAAGAAAAGAAGGATTCCCTGGACGTCAGGATGAAGTCTCTCGCAAGGCAGGAAGAGCGCATTCAGGCTAAGTTCCAGCAGCTGCAAGATCAAATAAAGCAGGCACTTGGCAAGGGAACCCCGAGCGGTAAGGAAGCTTCCTAAATTTTAACTTTTAAAAACGTTCCTTTTCTATATGACAGACGAAGAGATCATTGAGGCGGTCTATAAGGCAGCTTTCGATTATATCAGCTCAGTCGTACCTCCAAAGATGATACAGGATCTGGAGATCTCGGTCACCAAGGACGACGCCGATATTACCATCGACATCCAGCTTGTCACGACCCGGACGGCGGACGTCGACCAGCGCACGGTAGAAGAAGCTGTTAAGGTCGCTTCAGAAAAAGCCGATGAGCTAATGGGTATTAAAGAATAAACGATCTTTTTCCCGTATGAAATAGGGATGGAGCGGCCCCCTTAAAGACGCTCCATCTTCTCTTCTTCGACATGAAGAAGCATGAGATGGCCTGCGCAATCGATAACGGCCCTAATGTCCGGAAATGATGGTGTCTGCCCTAAGATACATCACGACGTGACAATGCCCGTTATTTTTATGTGCTCTGCCATAACCCCCCCGGGTTACCGGCCTCAGCCGGCACAATATAAAAGAACTAAGTGTATAAAAAGACTCTCTAACGAACGATAAACGATCTTTTAGTTATTACAATAAAAAATGCGGTTATAATAAGAGTAAGTGCGGCGATTTAAGGCTCGCCGCAAGCCCATGTGCAATGTACTCATCCATGTCTAACAACTATACGTGTTCAACAACTCAACCGTGTCTAACAACTATACCGTGTTCAACAGGCTATACATTGTATTGGCAATTAACGATACGCATTAAATCGTTATAAATCTGTTGCTAGTCTTATATGAAAAATCATGATAAATTATTTTCATCCTATAGAGGAAAACTAACTTTTCATCCTATAGAGGAAAACTAACTTTTCATCCTATAGAGGAAAACTAACTTTTCTTCCCATAGAGGAAAACTAAATAGGGTATCAGGGCAACCTATCATTGATGCAGAAAGAGGACATGCAAGAGGCAAAGCGGATCATCGTGTGGCCAGTGTATCTTGACTTTTACCGGACCAGGAAAGAAGGCAGGATGACGAAAAAAGAGCATTCCATAAAGTCGCCCAGGGTTGCGGAGATCAAGCGTGCGGCAGAAAAGCTGGAGCTAAGCCCGGAGCTAGTGAATGACAGGGCACATCCGTCAAAGCCCATGGAAAAGACCGGATACGTGACCATTAATGACATCGGCCCTAAGTCTGTGCTACTGGATAAGATCGGCGCCGAAATAATAAAAATGAGGGGCAATAAACAGTAACTTTAGCCCCTACAATACTTTATAGACTTTAGCTATTGGCACGCCCTGTACGTTTGAAGTATATACGAGTTTGAAGTACTTTTCATCCACACTCACGTTATAATACTCTTCGGCGTTATAGTTGGTAATCAAATAGTCAGGCTTAAACGACGGATCAGTTTTTCTCCATGACGAGCTCTGCGCCCCTGGCTCATCCGGGCGTAAAAGTTTCATCATATATTCCCGGGACGACTGGTTCGTTACGCTGACCTGTATAAAAGCAGGCTGAAGACCATAGAGCTGGTAGGTCGCGTCCTGTGGCATTGTCATGACAAAAGCCGTAGTGCTCTTATTCCCTACACTGTCCACATATTGTTCCGCTTTGTAGATACCTTCCCCCCACCAGCCGAAGACTAGCGAGTGGTCATCGTGGATATGCTGGTAGCCGCCTGATAGGGAGTTATAATAGTCCAGATAGTACGGGTGCACCGATGCAAGGCATATGATAAGATAGACGATCGTTGCCACACATAGTACCGGAAGCGCCGCTTTCTTCAGCATTATGGGCACCTCCAGCTTCGAGATCATTCGTGCTATCTCATGGAGGCCATACCCGATCAGTATCGCCACTGCGGGATATATCATTAATAAATAGCGCATTCCGTCTTGCTTGAAACTTGAAAAGCTGTAGGCGAATGGCACGATGAACCATAGCAGGATCGCGTACTTGAAAACATTCCTGGAACGAGCTGTCGCGTAGACGCCTATGGCCAGCGGTATGAGCAGTAAAAGCGGCGTGGTCACCATGAAATAGACTATGTAATAATAGACGGGCGGCTGTGCATCAGTACCTAAAAAGAACTCTGTCGGGATATACGACCAGTGGTTCAATGTCATGCTCAGGTGATTCACAGTGTCAAACCAGGTCCAGGGCCATAGTAAAAATACCGTGAGTACGACGATAATGCAGAAGCTGGCAAAGGCCATTGGCGGGATATATGCCTTGATCAATTCCAGGGCAGTGTTCTTCGGAGCCTGCGGCTCTTTTTTAGCCTTGCCTTTTTCGCCGCGTTTTGCTTTAGGCTTGTTTACCTTCAGGTATTCATGCCGGTATACCAGGTATATGATCGCCAGGATCGGTAATATTAGCAACCCGTTCAGCTTTACGCCAATCAGCAGGCCTAATGAGACGGCAGCAGCGCCATAATAGCGAGCACTGTTCTTCTTAAGGGCGAGCATGAACAGGTACATCGTCATCGTGAAGAAAAACACGATAGGAGCGTCCAGTGCAGCGATCTGCGTATGTGCGACGAAAACCGGTATGAGGGCCAGCGTCAGCGCTGATACGGCCCCTATCTCTTTGTTAAAATATTCTTTACCGATCAGGTATGTGAGCAGGCATGTGGCCACGCCCATGATAACGCTCATCAAACGCGCGATAATATATCCATTATAATTCGTGCTGCTGGAATTAAAGAGCCAGATGGCTATGCCATAAATATATTTACCGATGGGCGGGTGCTCATAGATCAAGGACCATGCGCCGCTGTGAAAATCAAAGTGAGTGATCGCGGTCACGTCGCTGATGCCCGCGTTGATCGTAGCGGGCTCGTCCCAGGTAAAGCCCGTATCCATCAAGCCGTACAGCCGGACGGCAAATGCCAGTACTATGATGGCAGCAATGATCAGGGCACTGATCTGTTTCTCCCTCAGTGGTAATAATGATGCTTTATTTTGATGCGGTCTTGCTTCCGGCTTGTTCGCCATAGGTCTTAGCTTATGCTGGAAAACAATTTAAAGCTTCTCAGGCTCTAAGTAAGTGACTGCTCCCACAGTTAAAGTATGTGGGCTTCTATGGCTCTTAGCCAACAGACTGCAATCCCAGTCTGAGAATGTTTATGGCCGCGTTCTCGTCCCTATCCGTTGTTAAGCCGCATCTGGGACATTCGTATGTGCGGTCGTTTAGTTCCGTATCGACTAAGGTTCCGCATCGTGAGCACATTTTAGTGGTGTTAGCTGGGTTGACCATTATCACGGTTGTGCCGGCGCTTTCAGCCTTGTACTTCGTGACAGTGAACAACATGTTCCAGCTGGCATCACTGATGCTCTTTGCAAGACAATGGTTCTTGACCATTCCCTTTATATTGAGATCTTCGAATGCTATCAAGCGATACTTATTAACCAAGACGCGACTTAGTTGATGAACGAAGTCATACCTCTTGTTAGCAATACGTTCGTGAACACGGCGAACCACACGTACAGCCTTCATTCTTTCAGGCGAGTTTTTATCCAGCTTGGAAAGCTTTCGCTGAACTCTTGCCAGTTCCTTTTCCTCCATTCGGAAGAACCTTGGATTAGGAACCTTATCACCGTTAGACAACGTAGCGAACGTTGTTAATCCCATATCAATGCCGATAGCTGGTATCTGGTCTTTCGGTATGACCATTAGTTCATATTCTACGGTCAACGAGGCGTACCACTTTCCATTACTATTCCTTCGTATGGTTACACGCTTAACGTTACTCTCTACTTCCCGGTGTGCTCGGACATACACGTCGCCAATCTTGGACAATGTGAGTTTGTTACCGGAGAACCTAAAACCCATTTGTGGGTACGTGAAGCTATCATACCAGCCGTATCCCTTGAACCTCGGATATCCTGGATTCTCGCCATTCTTGACACGGCGGAAAAACGCCCTAAAAGCCAGTTCGACACGCTCCTGAACTTCCTGTAATGTTTGAGAGAATACGTCCTTTAGTTCGGGAGCATTCTTTTTCCAAACAGGTAAAAGGTTATGTGTAGCAAAGTTCGAGACACTGATATGTTCCTGTTCGTACTTGTCCTTGCGATATGCCAATGTCTCGTTGTATACCTGTCTACAAAGTTCAAGCGTACGCTCAAACTTCGATTCTTGAGCATTGGTTGGATAGAGCCTGAACCTGTAGACCTTATACACTACAAAAAATATAGTTACTTATGTATAAATATTTTTTCATAATGTAAGAGTAAATTTAAATTGCCTTAAGTTGCCTGTAACACTAATTAGTAAACAAGTGTACCAACAGAGCTAAAATTTGGTTTTTCATAGTCATGGTAGGCTAAGTAATAAATATTACATGGACGAGTCTTTACTGATGATAGACCTTCATACGCACACGATCTTCAGCGACGGGGAACTGCTGCCGAGCGAGCTGGTGCGGCGCGCGAAAGTACTGGGATACCAGGCCATCGCCATCACCGACCACGCGGATTTTACGAACGTGGAGGCCCTGATCGATGCCGGCAAGAAGGCGCGCTACCTCGAAGAAGGATACGAGATCAAGGTGCTGGCAGGCGTCGAGCTTACCCACGTGCCTCCTAAGATGATCGCAAAGCTAGCGGCGCGGGCAAAAGAGCTGGGCGCGGACATCGTGGTCGTCCACGGGGAAACGCCGGTCGAGCCAGTGGCACCGCTGACGAACCTGGCCGCTGTGGAATGTCCTGATGTTGACATCCTTGCACATCCGGGCTTTATCACTGAGGAGGAGGCGAGGATTGCGGCCTCCAACGGCATCCGGCTGGAGATCACGGCACGCCTGGGGCACAATATCACGAATGGGCATGTGGCGCAGGTTGCCAGATCGGCAGGCGCGAAGCTTGTTGTTGATACAGATACACATGCGCCCGGAGATTTGATCACCCGGGAAAGGGCGATTCAAATAGCGCGTGGCGCAGGGCTCTCTGCTCAGGAAGCGGAAGAATCGTTAAAAAATTCGAAAGATTTATTATCTATAATACTCAAAAATAGATAATGAAACTAAATACAAGACGGTCGCCTCCTGCCACCATCAAATAAACGCATAGCGTAGCTTATTAATAATTGCGTAAAGTTTTTATAGTATGAGGCGAGACTATTTATAGTTTTGGAAGTGACGATTTTTGAAGCGGCTTGGTAAAGTTTTGCACTTATCGACTCATGGTAACCTCATCATTCGTTTGGAAGATGGCACACTTCCGAAAATGAACATGAAGGTAGTAACCACTAAAATGGAGAGGGTCGGCTCTGTTTATGATATATTCGGGCCCGAGGGCTCTCCATATGTTTCGGTTAGGCTGGATAAGCGAATGCCCGCGTCCCGGGCAAAGGCGCTGATTAACGACCGTGTATACACGGCATAGAAGGTGTAAAGCGTGGCAGAGATAGAGAAAATAAAAGAAATAGAGAAAAAGGAAATTCAAAAAGAGCCCGTGCTCGAGCACGTCAAGAAGGAAACTGAAAAAGAGAAGGGGGAGACCGAAGAACGGATCGTCGAGTGTCCGGAATGCGGCTCACGCCAGCTTGTTCACGACTATGAGCGCGCCGAGCTCGTCTGTAATGAGTGCGGCCTGGTCGTCGACGAGGATTTCATTGATATGGGCCCCGAATGGAGGGCTTTTGACCATGATCAGCGTATGAAGCGTTCTCGAGTGGGAGCGCCCATGACCTTCACGATCCACGACAAGGGCCTGTCGACGATGATCGACTGGAGGAACAGGGATTCGTACGGCAAGTCCATCTCATCCAAGAACAGGGCTCAGCTATACAGGCTAAGGAAATGGCAGAGGCGTATAAGGGTATCCAACGCGACAGAGAGAAACCTGGCATTCGCGTTATCGGAATTGGACCGTATGGCTTCCGCACTGGGCTTACCGCGTAACATCAGGGAAACATCGGCCGTCGTGTACAGAAAGGCGGTCACGAAGAACCTGATCCGTGGCAGAAGCATCGAAGGTGTCGCAGCCGCTGCGTTATATGCAGCATGCAGACAGAACGGCGTGCCCAGGACTCTGGACGAGATCGCCGAAGTGTCGAGAGTGAGCCGTAAGGAAATAGGAAGAACGTACCGGTTCATATCCCGTGAGTTAGGATTGAAGCTCATGCCGACGTCGCCAATTGACTACGTACCAAGGTTCTGCTCGGGCCTGGCCCTTAAGGGCGAAGTCCAGAGCCGTGCAGTGGAGATACTAAGGCAGGCGGCCGAGAAGGAGCTGACGAGTGGCAGAGGCCCGACGGGCGTCGCTGCGGCAGCCATCTACATATCCTCGATCCTGTGCGGCGAGCGCAGGACACAGAGGGAAGTGGCCAACGTGGCAGGCGTGACCGAGGTCACCATCCGTAACCGCTATAAAGAGCTCGCAGAGGAACTCGACATCGAGATCATCCTCTAATACGCTATGGGCAGCAACAGCTGCCCAAACACCTTTTTTTAGATTAATACTACGGCAGCATGGCAATCACTGCGATTTTATTGTATAAGCCGCCGGGGCTTATTCTAAAACGAGTCTCGCGTTTTACGCCGTATAGCCCGGCTAATTATTCGCTTTGTGTTTTTGCCTCTGCTCGCGTGGCTAGATCTTCTGGTACGCTTTTAGGGAGAGTAAAGTAGAATGTACTGCCTTTGCCGTCTTCGCTCTCGGCCCATATATGGCCGCCATGGCTTTCGACGATCTTTTTAGAGATCGCCAGTCCCAGTCCAGGGCCCTTGTATTCGTATGAGAGCTTATATCCCGCATGGTAGAAGCCCGTGAATATCTTATCCAGGTCTTTTTTAGGAATGCCGATCCCTGTATCCTTTACCGATAGGATGACGTCTCGATCCCTGTCCACTGCATCTACGAAGATCTGCCCGCCTGAAGGTGTATACTTGATCGCGTTATTGAACAGGTTCACCAGCACCTGCTCTATCTTGGCTCTGTCAAGCGGTACTAGTGGCAGGCCCATGGGCACGCCCACATGGATGTCGACGTGCTTGCTCTTTGCTATGAAATCTAAGCTGTTCGCCACGTCGTTGACCAGCTCGTTGAGCGATGTAGGCATTCGGTCTATGGGATAATGCCTCGTCTCCAGCGTCGAGATATCCGACATCTTGCTCACCATATCGGTGAGCTTATCCACGCTCTCCATAATTTTTATTAGCCGCTCTTTCTGCTTATCGTTCACCGGCCCCAGCACGCCTTCGTGTAATAGCTCAGCGAATCCCTTGATGACTGCCAGCGGGTTTCTCAGCTCATGCGAGATCAGCGTAAAGAACTCCATCTTCATGTTGTCAAGGTCCTTCAGTTTTTCATAGGAGTCCTCAAGCTCCTTGAAGAGCCGTGCGTTGTCTATGATGATCGCAGCCTGGTCAGACAATGCCACGGCGCTCCGGACGTCGTCGCTGTCAAAATGCACGATACCCTCAGAGCCATAGAGCCACATGATGCCAAGCACCCTGTCTCTGGCGATGAGCGGCAGCACAATGACGGATTTCATGTCCAGCAGCTCGACCACATGTTTCGCGATGTTCTTGAAATGCGGGGCGTCCTCGATGAAAAGCGGCCTGCGTTCCTTCATCGCTATCCTGGATGCGATCAGGTCACGCATATTAAACGTAAGCTTGCCGAACTTTGTCGCGACAGCTTCAGTAGCTTTTACGGAAATGATCCGCTCATTCGTGGGATCCATCAGGAAGATCACGCAATAGGGAAGCTTCGTGATATGTGGCGCGCTCTCCACGATGCTCTGCATCGTTTCTTCCAGGTCGATGCTCTGAGTGATCCTTCTTTGTATCTCGTATACACGCTTCAATTCATCGTTGCGCTTCCGCATGCTGTCCACGAGCCGTGCGTTATCGATGGCCTGTGCTGCCTGGCTCGACATGATCGCTGTCACCTCGATCGCCTGGGGCGAGAACGTACGTGCCTTGCCCTTCGTGAATAAGAGTACGATGCCGGTAACTCGATCGCGATTCACTAGAGGCATGCACAGGAACGACCGGATCTGGCGCTGCTCGATGAATCTCGCCGGGAGACTCCGATCCTTCGATGCATCATGCACAACGCGCGCTTGCTTTGCTTCAATAGCTTCTTCTATGGCGCCGGCCGGTTTCAGCGAATCGTTCTTGACCGTATTTTCGTCGAGGCCATACGCGCTCTCTCCACGCAGCATTCGGGTAATCTCGTCGAGAAAAAAGATCTCGCAGGCGTCCGAGCCAGATGCATCTGCGGCATTTTGGGCAAAACAGTCTAATACTTTTTTCAAGTCCAGTGTAGAAGAAAGCATGCCCGATGTCTTGAATAACAGTGAGAATTTTTTCGCCTGCGCTTTAATATACTTCACATAGTTCGCATTGTTCACGGCGGCTCCGATCGTGTTCGCTATGCTTGAGAACAGCCTGATGTCCTCTCGAGTAAAGCGCCTGTGTTTTTTGGATGCCAGGTCCATAACGCCCAGTGCCCTGCCATGGAACATGATGGGCACGAATATTACGGAAGCGGCATTCCTGAAAATGCGCATCCCCATCCCATTTTCAGGGCATTTTGAGAAATCCTCGAATGCAATGGGCTTTTTTTCAACGACCGCCGTCCCCCCGACGCACTTGTTTACTTTCATGCTTCCCGTCGGTTGCGGTGTCACCTGGCCGGCATAGGCGTACAGCGTGAGCATGTCCGGGCTGTCGTCCAGTAAAAATATACAACCTATATCCATGTCCGTGACTTCGCATACCTTATGTATCGTGCGGTCCAGCATGACATCCAGGTCGAGGGTGCTGTTCACGGTTGCGCCAATATAGTTGATGGCGGAAAGCTCTTCGTTGCGCTTCCTGATCTCTTTCTCGCTGGCGTTAATCCCCCTTATCCGGGCCATTTGTTTCCCGCTGAACGTGAAAGCCTGCGCATTTATCTCTAGCGATAAAGGCTCCCCATCCATTTTTTCCAGCATGAATATCCCGGTGTCAGCTTTTCCCGGTATGAGGCCGCTGATCATATCCTCAAGCCTTTGCCTGTCTTTTAACAAAAATAATGAGCTAAATTTTTTTCCCTTCATTTCACCGGGTTTATATTTGAAAATAGTCTCCGATTCTATATTCAAGTCGAGGATGGTGCCATTATTCAATTCAAGAATAAAAACGGCTCCTGGCGAGTCTTTAAAAATCTGCCTGTACATGTTCTCGTCGCATGGCGTATCATCACCGGCGATGGCGCAAAGAGCTGAGAACCGCCCGTCATCGCACTCTATAGGCATGATATTGATCGACACAGGGCGGGATTCGGCTTTTATTACTCGGCCGGTGATGCAGCAGGAGGGCATACCGGGCCCCAGGCTATCCATGACGCCTTGAAAACTCAGACCCTCCACGTCCATCAACTCATTAAATAATGGGCTTCGGGTTATGTCAGAGATGCCGAGAATAGATCTCCCGGCTTCATTTGCGTACTCAAGTGCGCCATCGGCGTTAAAATAGCATAACGGCTCGACCACATGATCGAATAAGCCTTTCAATGCCGGCATAGCCCCTTTCGGTGTCATCATCGGGATCTAGTAGATATTATATAAATTATACCATATAAAACATCTTCGACGAGAATCGGGCGCAAGTGCCAGACAGCAACACAAAGTACACGGCTTTCGACATGGGGGATACGAGGAACACGGGTATGCACAAAGTGTCTATTATATGCCTCCGGAGGCGTAACCATACTATTTACTGTGTCTCCATGGTTAAAAAAGAGCCCTTCGCAGGGGCTTTGAGGATAAATGGGCGGGTACAACGGCTATTGGCCGTTGTAGATGCCCATCTCGAAACCGTCGTTGACCTGATACACGGCGGCGGCGCAAACCGGGTTCTCGAACGTCAAATCGTACATCTTCCTGGCCGCGTCATCCGCAGAGGTCGCGTCTATCACCAGCGGCGAGAAAACCGTCTTTTCATAGGTGGAGACCATCATGCACTCGCCATCGGCAAGGTGAAAGCCGCTCACACTAAGCCCGTCCTTCGTTACGATGCCGAGGAAGGCCGCATCGCCTTTAAGCACGACGGCGATCCTCGGCGTGTTCAGCGAGTCCTTTTCATAGTCCATGGCCAGCAGGCTCAAGGCAAGGGCATCTCGCGCCGGATAGCCCATCGCGATCTTTTCGTAGATGGTGTCAGTATGCGACCCGTTGGTCACGACTGCTGCATTACCGACGATCTTTACACAGTTGTAGGCTATGTAAGGGCTCTTTTCCATGTCCTTCATATCCTTCGGCATGATCGCGACCGTGTTTTCATTTAGCTTGATCGCATGGCGGTTAGGGAAAGACCGCGACGACACGCGGTATCCTGCCCATAGTTTGCCATTCATCTTTCCTGCGCAGACGAACCTTCCAACGTACATTTATTCACCCTTCTTGGACACTTCTGGCTCGGACTTGACGTCCAGGCCGAAATGCTCCGCATTCAAGTCGGCTAGATGCTGTATCTTCTCGATCTCCTTGTCGCCGCCCGGCATCTTAAACAAGTGCGAAAAGCGCTTCTGCTTTTCCAGGTATTCCCTTACGGGCTTGCGGTCCTTGATCTTGTGGACGCTCGAGATCTCGCCGTTCTCGTATTCAAAGAGCGGGTACATGCCAGTCTCCACTGCCAGTCGCAGGACTTCGATGGACATGGCGCTGTCCACGCCCCAGCCGGGTGTGCACGTCGCGTGCACCTGGATATACTTGGGGCCCTCGATGGAAAGCGCTTTTCGGATCTTCTTGGTGAAGTCCGCCGGATATCCTATTGACGTGGTGGCCACATACGGGATGCCGTGAGCAGCCATGATCGCGGGTATGTTCTTCTTTGGCCTGACGTTCCCGAATGAAACCTTGCCCGAAGGCGAAGTGGTCGTGGACGCATCATAGGGCGTCGAACCGCTGCGCTGTATGCCCGTGTTCATGTATGCCTCGTTATCGTAGCAGAGGTACAGGATATCGTGGCCGCGCTCCATGACACCGGACAAGTTGCCGAACCCGATGTCGAAGGTCGCGCCGTCGCCGCCGATGGCGATGACCTTTGTATCGCCTTTCTTGCCCGCCACCCGGATGGCTGCCTCGATGCCCGCCGCGACTGGCGCGGCATTTTCGAATAACGAATGGATCCAGGGCACCTTCCATGAGCTCTCCGGCCACGGCGTGGATACGACTTCCATGCATCCGGTGGCCTCAGAGATAATGACATTGGGCCCTGTTACGCGTAATAATGTCTTTAGCGTGAGGGCGCAACCGCATCCTGCACAGGCCCGGTGTCCCGACGCGAATAGATCTTCAAGTGCCGCCATTATATCCCCTCCGGCAGGATCTCGGTATCAAGCTTCTGCCATTCGAACTCGGAGACATTCTCTCCCTTGAGCTTTCTGAAGCCTTTCTTCGCGATATTCTTAACATCTTCGATCGTGATGTCCCTGCCGCCCATTCCGGCAATGAAACCGAGCATCTCTGCACTGGACTTGTTATAGAGGCCCGCCTTTACGTCGGTATAAAGCGCACCCTCCATTCCCATGGAGATATCCTTATCGATGACGCAGACGACTTTCGCATCCTTGAGCGTGTCCCTGAGCGCCTCGACCGGGAATGGCCTGTAAGCGCGTACCTTGACGATGCCGACCTTCATGCCGTCCTTGCGCATCTCATCCACCGCATCCTTCATGGTCCCTATGACCGAGCCCATTGCAATGAGTACCACTTCAGCGCCATCCATCTGATATTCCTCGACGAGGCCACCGTAGAATCGGCCGAACTTCTTGGAGAAGTCCTTTGCGACCTCCTCGATGACCGCCTTGGCGTTCATCTGGGCGTTGTGCACCATAAACCTGGCCTCTGTATAGGTCTCAGGCTGAGCCAGCGCGCCCATAGTGACCGGGTTCTTCGGGTCCAGCGCGTATATCGGCTTGTAGGGCGGAAGGAACTCATCTACCATCTTCTGGTCTAAGATCTCGATCGGCTCGTATGTGTGAGTGATGACGAAACCGTCCATGTTTACCATGACCGGCAACATGATCCTGTGATCCTCGCCGATCTTAAAGGCCTGCACGATCAAGTCGGCCGCCTCCTGGCAATCCTCTGCCCAGAGCTGGATCCAGCCGTTGTCGCGCGCGGAGATAGCATCCTGGTGGTCGTTCCATATTGAAAGAGGCGCCGACACGGACCGGTTTGCCATTGCGATCACGCAGGGTAGCCGCATTCCGGCGATGGCGAACAGCACTTCGTACATGAGCACTGCGCCCTGGCTCGAGGTGGCGCTGAATGTGCGCGCGCCTGCGGCCTGTGCGCCCAGTATGACCGACGCCGCCGAGAACTCGGATTCTGTTCTTATGTAATCACAATTCATCAGCTCGCCGTCCGCGACCATCTGTGACAGGTCTTCGACGATATGTGTCTGCGGAGTGATCGGGTATGCGGAGATCACTGCCGGCCTGCAAAGCTTTGCCGCCTCAGCGACCGCATGTGAGCCTTCTATGACTGCCATTTTCGCCATTTACTTCTCCTCCATTACCATTTCGATCGCGTCGACCGGGCATTCATAGGCGCAGATGCCGCAGCCCTTGCAGTAGTCATAATTAACGCAAAATTTCTTTTTCTTCCCATCATGGGCGCACTCGAACGGAGCACCGTCCGGACATGCATCCGCACATCGCTTACAGCCTATGCATTTCTCATGGCTGATGACGGCCTTGAATGTTCTCCAGCCGCCCGTATGGTACCTCATCGTGGTGCCCGGCATGGCCACCACGCCGATCGTCAACTTTTCTTTCGCCATCACGATCACCTGCTCATCTGCTCGAAGGCTCGCTTGGCAGCGGCCACGTTTGTTTCTCCGATCTTTCCCGGGAATCTTGCCTTTATGGCCTTATTGATGGACTCGAGGCGTATGTTTCCTGTCGCTCCCGCAAATGCGCCTAGCAGTGCAGTATTAACGATCGGCTTGCCGATGATCTCGATGGCCAGTGCAGTCGCGTCGATGGTCTTTACGGTCGCATGGGTATTGATCTTCAGTACTGACGGGTCTTTCTCTGTGTTGATGATGATGACCCCGTCTTGCTTCATGCCGCTAGCCACGTCGACCACGGGGATCAGTGAGGGATCCTGGACGATCACATAGTCCGGCTCGTAGACCTGGCTTCTTAGTCGGATCTTTTTGTCCGATATCCGAGCGAACGCGGTGACCGGCGCTCCTCGTCTTTCTGTTCCGAAGTACGGGAAGGCCTGGCTCCACTTTCCGTCCTCGAACGCCGCGACGGCGATGAGTTCGGCTGCGGTGACGGAGCCCTGACCGCCGCGCCCATGTATCCGTATCTCCTTCAACTTACGTCCTCCAATGTATAATGTGTAGCATTCTTAACGATTTTACATGTACAATATCTGTCTATCTAAATAAGCCTTATGAGAGTAATCGACATTTTAAGTGCAATTTTTTGTTAATAAACGGTACTTTATGTTAAAATTATGTAGCGCTATTATCGGGCTGCTTGTATTGTGTTTTCACATAAATAACGGAAATTTTTATTCGGCAATCTCAGCAGACCTAACGATACTCGAAATCGTCAAATGACGAATAATTTTGACTAATAAAAATCTATGTAAAAGTTGTTCATATTTTTCGCTGGTGCGACGTGCTATCAGAAGATGTTGTTTGTCTTTGTTTTCGCTGGTGCGACGTGCTATGAGATGTTGTTTTTCTTTGTTTTCGCTGGTGCGACGTGCTATGAGATGTTGTTTTTCTTTGTTTTCGCGGGTGCGACGTGCTATGAGATGTTGTTTTTCTTTGTTTTCGCGGGTGCGACGCTCGCTCTCTTCGTTCGCTCGCTACTCGTCGTTTTGGGTGCTTCGATGTCGGGGTCGCGCTCGCACCCTCGGCCAAATCTCGCTTCGCTCGCTTTGGCCTCCGCAAGCGCTAAGCGACGCGGCCACAAGAGGCCGCGTCCATTACCCCGTCATCTTCGCATCGGCCTTCGGCCGACTGAGGCCCAAAACGCCTCGCCGACCGCGACCATAGCAATTGTTATGTCGTGTTTGAGACCCGGACAAAATACCAATAATTTGTCGCGTGAGGCGGAGGTTTTTCGGGTCTGCCCGGACATTGAATCACCAGAAAAACCGGAGTAGACCCGCCATCGGGCAGGGCGTCGAATCGCGAAATCTAGAATAAAAAGTATATTTCCTTTTTTCTAGAACTTGCGCATCACTTTTATGATACCATCGATAATGGCCTCTGGTTTCGGCGGACACCCGGGTATCTTCACGTCCACCGGGATGATCTTATCCACAGGGCCGGCGATGGAATAGTTCTCGTCATCGATAAAGACGCCGCATGAGCACCCGCAAGCTCCCATCGCGATGACCCGCTTTGGCTCAGGAGTCTGTGCATAAACGCGCTCCAGGAACGGCTTTGTATGTAGTGGGACGCAGCCGGTGACCAGCAGGATATCCGCGTACCTGGGCGAGGCTACCCACTTGACGCCGAGCCTCTCCAAATCGTATCGAGGGCCCATGCATGCAAGAAGCTCGATATCGCAGCCGACGCATCCGCCGGCATGCGCGTGATAAATCCATGGCGATCTCTTTATCGGGCTAGTCATCAGATCCACTTCCTCGGGTGTGTGTCCCACTCTAAGCTATGTTTCCGCCGGCAGCTGCCGCATACGGTCAGGTACTTTTCCATGTCTTTCTCTATGATTGCGGCCGTTTCCGGCTGAAGGTTATCCAGAGTCCTCTCTTTGACGACCTTTAAGTATTTCTCAGTGACGGGCATGATCTCGCCGCAGACGCTGCATTTCTGCAGCTTCAGCGTCGTATCGACTGTGGTCTTCTTCTCTTCGGAACCATGCGACAGGCTCACGCGCTGCGTGTACTTCGCGTACGCATCCGGGTCATGCTCTGCAGCCTTCTTTTCCTCGTCCGTCATTGGCGGTATGAGGGGGTCTAAGGCTTGCTCCGGGCATACGTCGGCGCAGCGTCCGCAGAAGATACACTGCAGGCTGTCGATAGAGATTGTCCTGCAGTCACCTTCATCCTTTATACTCGTGGCCCCGCTGGAACAGCGCTCGTTACAGGCGCCACAGCCGGTGCACAGGTCAGCATCCCGCCTCGGCAGCCAGCGGAAGTTATCCGCAGTGAAGCCATATGTCTCATGGACCGTCACAGGCTTCCTGAAGAAGTTCATGGCCATCCCGGCATACGCGTTAAGCTTTCCAATGATACTCATAGTATATACGCCCCCACGATCGCCCAACCGACCGCCAGTAGCGACACCAGCGTGGATACCCTGAACAGCCACTTCGTGGCCTGGTCTATCCTGAACCGGGCGAACAGCGAGTTCACGAACCCCAGGGTCAGGCCTGTGGCTATGATGCCTAGCAGGAACACGATCCACGCGTATATCCCGGTCGACGGGACCCAAAGGAACAGATCCGCGAACAATGCACACAGGACGAAGGTCATGATGACTTTCGTAGTTTCCAGCACTCCGAGCAGCTTTCCGCTGTACTCCGTGGTGAGTCCGCCCACGATCTCAGACTCCGCTTCAGGTATGTCGAACGGCTTCATGTGCAGCTTCACGAGTATCGCCAGCAGCACTGCCAGCGCCGCCAGAGGATTAGCCAGTATGTTAAAACCCATCATCTGTCGGATGGATAGCGTTTGATAAGTGATAGCCAGGGCGAATGTGCCCAGTATGAACGGTATCTCGTTCGCCAGCATGAGTTCCACCTCTCGTACGCTGCCCATTGCAGCAAAGAGGGAAGCGCTCGATATGCCTCCCACGATAATGCATAATATCTCGAAGACGAGGAAGTAGAACAGCACGACCAGGCTGAACGAATAGTCGAACGAGACCCCTGCAACTGGCACGAACAGGGTCGCGCCGACGGCACATGCGAGCGCGAATATGGGCCCAAGTATGAACAGCGGTGTTGCCGTATGCGGGATGATGGTCTGCTTGCTGAACAGCTTCAATATGTCATAGAGAGGCTGCAGTACCTTGCTACGGTTGATGTCGTGCCATCGGGCGGGGAGCCAGATGAGCGGACCTCTACGTAGCTGTACTCGGGCTGCGATCTTGCGCAGCTTAAAGGCTATCAATATGCCTATGATGAATGCTATAATGGGGTTGAGCCACGTCAGGTCGAACACTGCCTATTCTCCCAGCGACCGCATATCTACGATGCTCTGCTTATTATCGTTAATGATGGTGACACGGTCCGTACAGGAAAAGCACGGGTCGATACTGCCCATGATGGCGGGCACGTCACCCACCCAGCAGCCCGGTATCAGCCGCACCAGCACGTGAGCTGTCACGAAGGTTGGCACCCTGATACGGACAAAATCAGGGGTGTTGGTACCATTGGAGGCCACATGATAGAGTAGCTCGCCCCTAGGGGGCTCGGATTTCGACATCGCCTCGGCGCACGGGAGCTCATTCACCTTTCCCATCAAGTCCGACGGCGCTGTCTTAATCTTATCGCAGCACTGCTCGATGATACGCATGGACATGAGGGTTTCCCTCATCTTGACCTTCATCCTCGCCAGGGAGTCGCCGCCGTTCTCGGTGATGATGTCCCAGTCCACGTCCTCGTAGGCCGCATACGGCGAGTTCTTGCGCACGTCGATCCCGATGCCGCTAGCCCTGACCGTGGGGCCCACGGCGCCAAGCTTAACTGCGTTTTCCTGCGTGAGGACGCCCACGTTATGAAGCCGCTCTACCAGCACATCATTCGAGAGGCACTGGTCGAACAATTCCGGGACTGTTTTCTCCATGATCTTGATCTTCGAGCGGATGAAGTCCACCTGGCTGGCGGTGATGTCCTTCCGTATGCCGCCTATTGTGATCAGGCCGTGGATGATCCGCTGGCCTGAGATGACCTCCAGGCTGTCCTGCATCTCTTCTCTTACGCGGATGGAGTGCATGAGCATGGTGCGGAATCCTGTCAGGTCTCCTATCAGGCCGATGGCCATCAGATGGCTCTGGATACGCTCCATCTCGCACAGTAGCGTCCTCGCGAGCCGCGCTTTCAATGGCACGTCGATGGACCCGATTTCCTCCACAGTCTGGGCGAATGTCAGCGCGTGATGGGCATTGCATAATCCACATATACGCTCGGCCAGGAAGATGTTCTTGTAATAGTCACGGCGCTCCATCAGCTTGATGACGCTCCGGTGGTTGAACCCCAGCTTCAGGTCCGCATTCTTTACCACCTCGTCCTCTACGGACATCTTCAGGAAATTGCTCTCTATGAACGCCGGGTGATAGGGCCCGTACGGTATGGCCGTCACAGGCAGGGTAACGATATTCTCCTTAGGCGGCTTTACGGGAGCAACGTTTATATGCTCTGTCTCGTGGCTGGGCTCGGGCTTTCCCATATACATGTCCTCCCAGTTCAAAGGCAGCCACAAATGAGTGGGATTCGGGTGGCCCTGCACCTTTACGCCCAGGAACTCGATGAGCTCGCGCTCTGACCAGTCCGCCTGCGTCGTGATCGGCGTGATCGATTGTACGACCGGGTTCTCCCTGTCCAGATAGGCCCGCAGGATCGTATGTTTCCCCTTTTCCTGGTGGTCGAAGCTGAAGTAATAGTTGACCTTAATGCCCTTGACTCCCGTGTCCACTCCGGAGGCATAGATCAGGCGGCCGCCTTTATCCAGCAGCTCGCTCACATGGTCGCCGATGGTGTCGGGTTTTATCTCGCGTATATCCAGCTTCAATGATGACTTACTTATCTTTCATCCCCCCGAATGGCGTCTTAGGCCCGTACATTTCCTCGGGGTTCAGGTACAGCTCGCTCGCCCCGCAGTTGAAGTTCTCGTCCACGTTCCTGTATTCCGGGAACAGCGTGGGGATGATGACCGAGAAGAAAATATAGAATGATACCAGCGATGCTAGCTCTGCGAACAGGAACAGCAAGATATAGCTGCTGCCCGCAAAGAGGGCTCCCATGACGCTGGTCACGAGGATCAGTATCGCGATGACGAAATATGGCTTCATTTTTTGTTATGCCTCAATTTTTACGTTTTTCTCCAGTTTTTCTATTAGCCTGTCAACCGGCGCGGTCCGCATGTAGCGCATGCCGAAGTCGTCCGGCTTAAGCCCGCACGAGACAGCCAGCAGCTCGGCCAGGTGTACGACGGGTATGTCGAAATTATAGTCGTCTTTTTTACGAAGCGTTGCGATTGCCCGCTCGAACTGGTCGTAGCATCCCGAGCAGACGATCACCAGTGCGTCGACGTTCGTGCTTTGTATGGCGTCGAACTTTCTCTTGGCACGGTCGTAGGTGGCGAAATCCCTGTCCGCCAGGTTGGCCTGCAGGCCGCAGCACATGCGCTCCAGACCATATGGAACGATCTCCACGCCCAGCGCCTCGACGATCTCGGTGAAATATCGCACGAGGCGTCCGTCCTCGAATATGCGCATGTGGCATCCGGGATGTATCGCGACGCGAATGTTAAGCTTCTTTCCCTCTTTTCGTATTCGCTCGATGCCCACATCCTCATACAATACTTCAAGCAGGTGACGTACGCGTATGTTCGCGTCGAACTTCTTGCCGGCGGCGGCCAGGTACTCGTTCACTTCGGCGAGCGCTTTCGGGTCCTCATGCAGGAGTTTATTCGCTTCGTACAGCGTGACATAGCACCCGTTGCAGGACACCATCACGTCCCTGCCTTCCTGCTCGGCCTGCAGCAGGTTATATGACGCCAGCGTCAGCCACACTCGCTTGTCAACGGATATCCACACTCCCGCCCTGGGGCAGCAGGTGGATTTCTCCAGGTAGGTCAGATCTATGCCTAACTTAGGCAGCGTCTTCATGATGGCCGACTCGGCCCAAGGCATTTTCGCGGGCATCACGCAGCCCAGGAAATGCGCATACTTAGCCCCAGGGGCCATTTGATCGGTCATTTGAATTTGAACTCCATTTTATCCATGTCTAAGCCCACGCTCTTATCGACGCCCATCGCCTTGATGATCTTCTGGATGTCGTCCACCGCCTCATGGTAGCGGTGCGCCGTAGGCGGTATCGCGTCCAATCCGGCTTTTTCTCTGGCTTCCTTCGCCTCATCCGTGATCGGGTATAGCAGTCCTATCGAGAAATGCCTGATCAATTGAGTTTTTACCGAGGCGGGCAGTGGTATTTTCACGGGCCGTCTCCACGGGTATAGCTCCTTCATTTGCAGAGCCTCCTTACGATCTCCTTTCCTTCTTCCCTGTCCACGAGCTTAATGGCTCTGGCAGAGCAGACCTTGATGCATTCAGGGTCTCCGCCGCACATGTCGCACTTGACCATGCACTTCAAGCCTCTCCCCATTTGCGGTATCGAGATGGGGCACGCCCACAGGCAAGCCTTGCAGCCGATGCAGCGCATCTTGTCAATGGTCACGAATCCGGTAGCGTCATCCTTTTTAATCGCTTCCGCAGGACATGAGGCTTTACACATCGGGTCCCTGCAATGCTGACAGTATACCCTAACGAACTCACCATGGGGACCGTCGACGATCTTACACAGCGAGAGGTCATAATTATAGGTCTTATAATTCCTAAAAGAACACGCGGTCATGCACTGGCGGCACCCTGTGCAAAGATCCGGGTCGTGGACTATTACCTCAGTCATGATCTTCCCAGATATATTACACACTGTTTAACGTATGAAGTCATATATTTTCTCATAACTGTACTAAACCTACTGATTTAAGGCACCCGGCTTAAGAATTCCCCAAAGGCACTACTATTTTTTATACAAGCCTTCGGCCACCATAAGCTTATACCAAAAATTTTTCGTGAATCTCCGCGTTTTTATGTCTTTCTTGTGAAAAATAGGTACTTCGGGAACTTAGTGAACTTGAAGGGTATCGAGGATGATGTCCCGGGCGCGGAGCACGTTGTCATAGCGGTTCAGCTCGATGATCATGCGATTACAGCACTTAAGCATGTTTAAGTCTAATATGCCGTCGCCAGGGCAGAGATGCGAGTCTTTATCGCCCTTGTTATCGTTGACGTGCAGATAAGAAATATTCTTTAGCCTTAAAAATGACATGGGGTCGGGGCTGAGTATAGCGTGGCCGACATCGATCGTCACATTACTGCCGCAGCGTTCCCTGAACAAGTCAAGCTCCTCGCTGGTGCCACATAGATACGTTTTACGGAAGGGCATGTTCTCGATGGACAGGACGACGCCATTCTCCTTCGCATAGTCCGAGGCCTCGCCCAGCACAGCCATGGCGAACTCCCTGCACATGTCCAGTATGAACGGGTCCGGCCTGTGAATGACGCCGGGATGCGTGGTCACGAACCTTGCCTTGATGCCGGCTGCCATGTCGATGGCCTCCTTTAGCTGCTTCAGGGTCTCCTCACGTATGCCGCGGTTCACGCTTGCCGGGTTCAGGTCGATCGTGGGCGAATGCATGTAAACTTCCATGCCATTGCCGCCCATGCCTTCTATGGTGCTCTTCCACAGGCCTGCCCTGGGCCACATGGGCCCTTCGCACAGGATCTCCAGCGCGTTAAAATCGTCCCTTCGCGCAATGTCCTCCCAACTCTCGGGAGGTTTCATGAAAACGGAGAGCGTCGAAAAGCCCAGCTTAATATCGTCATGCATTATTTACATGTTGACCTGCAAGGCTAAAACGTTGTTGCCGCTTTAGATATCCGCTTGCTTGCACGGGCAAAAGTTGCAGATCGAATAGGGTAAGTCTTTTTCTTTCTCGCGGATCGGACAATAGTACATGCCGTCTCTTTTTTCGACCTTGAAGCCGCCCGGGAACGGCATGCCGACCGGATGGCCTGGCTCCTCCAGGACGAACATGGCAAAGCAATTAACGATAAAATAGAACAGCCCATGCTCCGGGTCGTGCTCGTCGATGAAGCTATGAGCCTCCGGATCTCTTCTCCTCTTTTCCGTAGCGTTACAGTAGTCCAGATACAGCTGTTTTTCCTTGATCTCGTCCTTTAGATCCTTGAATGCGCCGGAATCGTTCATCCCTATCAGCCGGTAATATCGCCTAAAAAATTGTTCTATGAAATACGGAGCTATTCTTTCTTTATAGGGGGACGGCAGACCGTTGATCTCTCTGGTCAGCCCGGCGCTGATCAGCTGGAGATCCACAATAGAGTACTTTTCCGCTTCAAGTGCCAGGGCCTGGACTAGTGCGCTTTTTTTATCGATCTTTTTTAGCAGCCCGAAGACCTGCGAATATTCGCCAGCGAGTTTTTCCGGCAAATTCATCCCTCTATTGATTTTTACTTATATTATCGCACAGCCCATAAATACCTGCCCTTAAGAGCACGCATTACGCTCAAGCGCTCCAATCACCTATACGCCAGCCGGTGTTCGCCTGATTTACGGATTAAGGATTTTATCACGTACAAATTAACGTTAAATGAGCGTGCGTAAATGAAACGAGAGATATTTCTTGTATCTATGGTCATCATATCAGTCATGCTGCCCGGTTGCATAGGCAGCGGGCAAATCGACGTATCGCAGAATGCTACTGCCGCAAACAATTCGACGGCGCAATACGTCAATGAATATCAGCAGGGGCTGCTGCACCATTCTACGGCAAAGGACAGCTTCGATATCGCGACCACGCTCTGGGACCAGGGAAACTACTCGGATGCATCCGACAGCTATATGGACGCAGAGCAGGAGTACGGGATTGCTTCCGGACACTACAAAAACATGGTGTGGTATGCGACAAACATGTCCGACCGCGATTTCGCGGACGATCTCAGCCAGAGCACGTACATGCTGAGCCTGGCATCGGCAAATTTCGCGAATGCTGCCAGCGAGAACAATAACACTTCGGATGCCTACATGTACTTCCAAAAAGGCCAGGACCTGATGAACCAGAGCGATGATCTGATGAACAAGTCCCTGGACATGATGCCATCATGGCTGGATGGCATTAACTAAGCTGGCTGCGTATGGCCTTCAACCTTTTTTTCATAGTGCTTGAAAAATTTCAGGTAGAGCACCGCGGCGATCAGGTAGAACGCACAGGTCGCAATGTAGGGCAGCAGGTAAGCTCCCCATGACATCAGCATGCCTGCAACATAGGTGCTTACGGCTATACAAACGCAGCTGCCCATGGACGTGAGGCTCGATACGGACGCCATCTCCTCCCTGTGAACGATCTCCATGGAGAAGCTGTTGCTGATGGGCTGGGACATGTTCATGAATAGCATACGCATGATGTAGGCGGCGCTCGCGATATACAGGTTCGAGGTCACTGCCAGCAGTATCAGGAACGGTATCGAGACCAGGTACGTGAGCGACACGGTCTTCACGCGGCCTATCCTCGACACGATGTATGGCACGGCCATGGCGCCGATCACCATGGAAGCCTGCCCCACGGAGAAGATCATGCCTATCTGCTGCGGGCTCGCCGACAGGTTCTTGTTAAAGTAAACGTTGAACATCGGGACGATGAGGCCGGCTCCCAGGCCGATCAGGCAGCTGATGATGAGCAGCCTTTTTACCGTCTTCGACTCCACTAGCTTTCCTATGAGCAATTTCATGTCGGGTGCCTTAACGCACATTTTTTCATGATCTTTCAGGAAGACGAGCGGCAGGACTGAGATGATGGAAACGATGAGCGAGGCGAAGAGCGTGTACCGGTATGATGCGGAGCTTGTCGTCGCCACTCCCAGCAAGGAGGACCACACCTGCGGCAGAAAGCCGCCGATGGACATGCCCAGGACCGTAGCTATGATGATCAGCGCGAAATTAAAGCTGAATAAATAGATGCGATCATCGGCGGTGCTGTTCTCCACCAGGAATGGCGAGGCCAGTATCGTCGGTATCGCCGACAGGATACCGCTTAATAAACTCAACACGAGAAGCCATTCTTGCGACGTTAGCGTATACAGCAAGAATAGTATCAGCGATGAAAGGATCCCTGAATATACCAGGCTTTTCTTACTACCGAAACGGTCGCATATCTGTGCCGCCGGGAAGGCGAAAAGCCCTGTGGCGATCATCATCGCCGATATGATCAGGCCAAGGAATTGCTCGTTGTAGCCCAGCCTGATGATATAAAGATTGAACACTACGCTGGATATGCCAACGTAGAGCGATACGAGGAAATTGAATGCCAGGTACATCCTTGCATTGACTGAGAAGTTCTTGAACGCTTGTATGTAGTTGCGAATCATTCGGCATCCCCTGCTTTCTAAATGTTAAAAATGATGTTAATAAAGATACTTTGTGGTTTTTTTGGCTTAATCGTCAATATATAGATTTAAAAACAATTTTAAAGGCTTATCACCTGTCCGCTCATCCAATAAGTAGTCAATATCGCTAGTTCATGGCTTGCTCAACATTCTTTCCCTTTGTTCTTCTCGAACATAGCTGGCATGACAGAATACGATCGGACTTTAACGATCACTGGCATGCCTCGGCCGGTACGAGGACCGTGGCCTTCTTCTGGCATATGAACCCCGGCCTCTCGCAGTCCTTGAAATAGTAGTAAAGCAGCGCAGCAGTGGCCAGGTATGCCAGGCAGGTGCCGATGAAGGGTATTATGTAGTTGCCTTTCGCGATCAGCAATCCACTAATGTATGTGCTGGCCGAGATGGCCACATAGCTGCCCGTGGACATCACCCCCACAGCTAAACCCTGCTCCTTCGGCTTTATCAGCTCCATCTGGAAGCTGGTCGTGGCGGGCCCGGCCATGTTGATCAGGAACATGTAGGCCACATACGCTCCGGCCGCCATGATGAAATTGGTCGTCAGGGCCATCAGGACCAGGAACGGCGCGGATAGTATTTTGGTGAGGACTGCACACCGTACTTTCCCTATCCTGGACGTCAGGTAAGGTGTCGCCATCAGGCCGCCGATCATTACCACGCCTGCGATCGCCGACGCGAGCCCCACTTCTATGACGCCGACCTTCATTACCTTGACAAAATACACGTTGAAGTACGGCACGATCATGCCGGATGCTATCCCGAACGTGATGCTGGTGATCGTGAACTTGAGGACGTCGGAGGATACCCGTATACCCTTTATAGATCGGATAAAGTTATTCCCGCATGCCCGAACGCCTTTTCGGGAAGCGGGTATTGTTGACTTTGGCGGGATCGCGGTCCGATGATCGATCTTTTTGCTCTTCAACAGCGCCGCCAGTGCCAGCCCTGCAGCCAGGAGCACCACGGAAGTTAGCAGTGTAAGCCGGTAGCTTCCGCCACGGCCGAAGACTGCCGCCCACACCGTAGGTATGAGGCCGCCCATTGCGCAGCCCAGTATGGAGGCGATCCAGCCAAGCGAGGCGTTCGTGCTGAATATGTGGACATTATCGTCAGCATGGCAGTTCTCGGCGAGCAGCGGCGTTACCGCCACCGCACTTACGGACCAGAACACGCCGCCTAGCGCGCTGAGCGCCAGCATCAGGTAAGGCGAGCCGGTGATGTATAAAGGCAGAGTCACGGCCAGTGTCAGTGTTCCCGATATAATTAAAAGTGTCTTTTTATCGAACCGGTCGCAGAGTAAGCCGGCAGGTATGGACGTCGCGGACGCCGCAAGCAGGTTCACTGCCAGCAATAGCCCCAGGAAGTCCGCATGGAACCCCATGTTGAGCACATACAGGTTGAAAATGATACCGTATATGCCGGTGTACAGGCTCATGAGAAACGTGCGGAGCATTAGCAGCTTCACGTTCATATGGAAACCTGTCATGATGCGTATATAGTCCTTGATCATGTCCATACCCCCTGCACGATAAGTAGATTGTTGTTATAATGGGAGTTTAAATCCTTCTGCCTATCCAGCAGCTGTATTCGCATATCCTGTCTGCCTTCCCATTTCCGGGGCAGATGGTATCGCCATACTTGATATCCAGCGCAGCGCATAATAAAAGTCAGGCTCGACTTTTCTTTTAAGTTGTTTAATAGTTGAAAACTAGCTTAAAAATTAATCAACTTTTATATTTATAGAAAAGTTTATTGTTATCAGAGGTGGGTGATTCGATGGATGGTCTTATCTGGCTAGCAGTACTGTTCCTGGTACTGGCATTGGTCGCTTACATTCTTGGTGCGCGGGGCATCGCGGGATTCAGCCTGGAAATTGCGAAGTGGCTGGTCATTATCTTCGTGGTTCTCGCAATTATCGTTTTCCTGTTCGGTAGCAGGGTTTTCCTGCCCGCAATGTTCTTCCTGACAGGTTGACGGTGAAAAATTACTGCGGATGTGAACGATTTCAGGACTATTAAAAGTCCGAGCGCTCTCTGGGTAACCGTAGCCAGCGTTATCCGGGCGCTCAAAATATCGTAATAATGTAGGAAAAGATAGTGTTGTTTTTTGAGACCATGTTGTTTTTTGTCATAGGCTTCGCGGTTCGACGCCCTGCCTGTTGGCAGGGCTGCTGCGGTTTTTCGGGTGCTTCGATGTCCGGGCCGGGCTCGCACCCTCGGTCGGCTTCGCTTCGCTCGCCTCCCTTCGCAAGCCCTAAGCAGCGTGCCGACATGACGGCACGCTCATTACCCGGTCATCTTCGCATCCCTTCGCTCGCTCCGCTCGCTACGGGCAAACCCGAAAAACCTCCGCCTCACGCGACAATTTAATGGTAAGTTTTCTTAGTCTCAAATATCGCACAACAAGTTCTATGGGTCGCGGTCGGCGAGGCGTTTTGGGCCTCAGTCGGCCGAAGGCCGATGCGAAGATGACGGGGTAATGGACGCGGCCTCTAGTGGCCGCGTCGCTTAGCGCTTGCGGAGGCCAAAGCGAGCGAAGCGAGATTTGGCCGAGGGTGCGAGCGCGACCCCGACATCGAAGCACCCAAAACGACGAGTAGCGAGCGAACGAAGAGAGCGAGCGTCGCACCCGCGAAAACGATAAAGAACTGCTTACCAGCGAGCGTCGCACCCGCGAAAACGATAAAGAACTGCTTACCAGCGAGCGTCGCACCCGCGAAAACGATAAAGAACTGCTTACCAGCGAGCGTCGCACCCGCGAAAACGATAAAGAAATGATTTCTAGCGAGCGTCGCACCCGCGAAAACGATAAAGAAATGATTTCTAGCGAGCGTCGCACCCGCGAAAACGATAAAGAAATGATTTCTAGCGAGCGTCGCACCCGCGAAAACAACGAAAAACAACTATACAGCGAGCGTCGCAACTGAGGAACAGGAAAATATATTCAAAAGAGTCATTCAGTTTTGATTTTTATTTACAATGCGCCGGTCGGGGATTGAACCCGAGTTTATGGCTTGGCAAGCCATAGTGATAGCCACTACACTACCGGCGCATTTCGCTATTATCAAGCTGACGCGAACACCTTAATGCATTAATCGCATATAATGTTTTCCGTCCGCCATACTGAATCAAGGCAGTATACCTGCATTATGTAATCTATTCAGTTATATAAAAAATTTACCAGCGGGCATCGCCAATACATACCATTAATCAGGAGTAAAAAGCGCAAATTATAAAGAGCGATTCGAAAGCAGCCTATAAACAATATATCAATTTACAGGCTCTTAAATTTGCCCTTCGAAGGCCCTTTACTGTTACTGATCGGCTGGCGACCCGTCGGCGGCAGTGCATAGTTTTCTTCCTTGAACGCACGCTTGATAAAGAAAGGCGTCAAGATCGAGGAAACAATGATCACGAGGCCGAAAACCGAGAACAATTCCGGGGTGATCAAAGGCGTCGCTACAAATATGACCGTAGCGCCAATCTGTGCTATTACCAGCGTATCCTCGCCCGCGCACATGTCCGAAGCCGCGATACGCTTAGCCTCAACATCGGTATAGCCGCCAACAAGGGCACACCCGACTACGCCGCCTATATATTTACCCATCATGACCACGACCAGCAATACCAGGAACAGGATGAAGTATAACGGTATGCCTATGCCGGCAAACTGTAGCGTGTTCCCGATGAACACCTTACTGAAGTCCATTTTCACGCCGGTGTAAGCGAAGAATATGGGGATGAAAAGACCGTATCCAAGCGCTTTGATCTTAGGCTCAATGACTGTCTTGGTGAACTGTGAGCCCGCCAGGATGGCGCCCGCGAGGAACGCTCCGATGACCGCGGTCAGGCCCAGCCAGTCGCTCAGTGCTGCGACTGCGAACAATATGATCAGCGAGAGCGTGATGATCGCCTGGTCGTTGCCGCTCCTGCGGGACATCTTTAGCAACTCGTCAGTCACTGCACCGCCAAACTTGATCACGAAGACCATGAACCCTAGTATGAGTAATATCAGTGCAAACGTCTGCTGCCCGATATTCTCCAGCAGGCTCGTCACGTCTATTGTCGCATCGGGAGTTATACTCGTGAAGACGTGCACCACGGATAACAGTATCATGAGCAGTACGATGGAGAATATGCCGTCGGTGACCTCGATGGAGACGAGCGTCTTGAATACGTTGGAGAACGTGTCGCCCATGTCCGTTAAAAACTTGAATCCGATGACCGTCGAGGTGGACGTGAGCGCCACTCCGACGAGACATGCCTGCGCAAGCGTGTAGCCGAGATCCTGGCCCAGCGCTAAGTCCACTATTAGCGTAGCACATGCCGACAGTGTGAATACTAGGCCGGCCCCGACCAGCGTAGCGGCTGCCGCGCCCTTGGCGCTCGTCTTCATCATGCCCTCCATATCGATGGAAAGACCCATGATGAACATCATGAAAATAACGCCCAGGTTCGCTAAAAATTCTAGCGATGTTCCCAGGTCGCCGACCGGATGTATGAGATTAAGTATCATCGGGCCAAGGAGGACACCTGCGAGCAATTCGCCGACTATTGAGGGGAAATTGATCCGTTCTGCTAATGAGCCCAGTATCTTACCCAAGGCCAACATCGATAAAATGGCCAGCAAAAGCTCCGAACTTAACACTTTCAACGCTCCATCAGCAGCGCCCATCCCATGCCGCTATCTTTTACACAATCCGCCCTACAAGTGCTAACACTATATTGCACTACAATATTAAGTTTTGCTATTTGTAGTTGTTCATTATGTTTTATAACTCTTGGCTTCCCTGATATGTGATTAATATGTAAGTAACAGAAAATAAAATGCAAGCGGCGTGCCAAATTATGTCGGTATTTGTTTTCTCATTGGCCATCGCCGATATACTGTAGATGATCGGCTTACTTGATGTCCGATATGAGCTTCCTTACGTTAATAATGCCCACCAGCAGCAGGATGAGTATGATCAGGATGATACCCCACATCAATTGCTCATTTAAACAAAACCATGTGACTACGCCCACTAGAATGATGGCGATGATCGCGATACCGTTAACGATGTTCAGCCGTTGTTCCGCTTTAATATCAACCGGTCTATTCAAGGACTTCTTACGATCTTCGATATACTGTATTAGCCTCTTCCTGATATTCAGATATACAACGAGCAGCAGGAGAAGCATGATCAGGAGGATGGCCCACATGAACTGCTCTCTCATATAGATCCATGCGACCACAGCTACTAAGAGTATGGTGATGATCGCGATACCATTAAAGATGTTCATTGACTGATCTTTCAGCATTACCGCCTTCTTCCAGGTAATTCTTTTTCTCTAATTATTAAAGACTATCGCCTTTAAGGTATTAAGTTGATCTCCCTCTGATTATCCTAAAAATTCGTATATATGAGAGTAAAAAAAAATATGAAGATTTACTGTTCGCTTCGCAGGTCTATCTCGTGGTTGACCATGACGATGCAGTGATCAGCGTGGTAGAGCTTCTTTCCGAGGCTCACCTTTTTGGCGCCTTTTCTATCCAGGACGTCCTCTTCCTCGGGCGTTAAATTTTCGTGGTCACTTAATACATATGTTTCGTTTCCGCTAAGTGTCACTTTTCTGATGTCTTCCCCGTTCTCGTGAAGATAAACGATGTTGTCCAGTCCTTCAACGACCTGTGCAAATGATCTTTTCGAGATGTAAACGCCAGGCGTGGACTCCTCCTCCCCCGACTCCGGCGCCCCTTTCTCCAGTGCCTTCTTCGTAAGCGCCGCAGCGCTCCGCTCGTCGGGGCTCAGGTAGCGTAATTTCTCCCCGTTAAACCGGATCGTCACGGGCGGTACCGGCTCTCCCTGCAGGACGACATACGTATCCACATCCCTGCGCATGTCATGCGACAGGAACAGCGACGCGTTAATGCAGCGCGCTAAAATATCCATCCGGCCGGCGGCGCCGGGCAAATCATTCAGGGAAAATTTAGGGGTCGTAACGGCCTTATGGCCCACTATGACAAATGTACGCACGATCATAACCTCAAGCTGGATGCATTACAACGCTTTATCTTTAAATAATCTTTGAAAGCACGATTATTGATGTCCGTATGGTTCAGCACCAAGCCTATGGCAGCGCGTCATAATTGCATAAAAAAGGAAAACAGCTTTATTTACTATTTCATCTGTTTCATCAAACGCTGCACATTCATCTTCCCGGGGCCGCTCTTCATGCCCTTCATGGCTTTTTGCATCATCTTGTGATACTTCAAGAGCTCACGCACCTCATCAGCCGTCCGGCCAGATCCTATAGCAATCCGATTAATGCGGCTACTGCCAATGATCTTTGGCTCGTCACGCTCATCATCGGTCATAGAGTCCATGATGAACTTGTAGTTCTTCAGCTTGTCCTGCGTCATCTTGAACGCGTCATCGGAGATGTTACCGCCCATTCCGCCAAGCGGCAGCATGGACATGATCTGCTTCAGGGGGCCCATCTTGTTTAGCGCCTCCAGCTGCGAATACATGTCATTCAACGTGAACTTGCCCGCCATCATGCGGTCGACGTTCACGTCTTCCGGCTTAAGCATCTCGTTAGCCTTCTCCACGAGCGCCTTCAGGTCGCCCATGCCCAGCAATCGAGAGATGAATCCGTCCGGGTCAAAGCGCTCCAGGTCCTCGGGCGTCTCACCCACGCCTATGAACGCGATGGACGTGTTCGTATCCGAGACCGCGGACAGTGCGCCGCCGCCCTTTGCGGTACCGTCCAGCTTCGTGATCACGACGCCCGTGATACCCACGGCGTCATTGAACGCCTTAGCCTGTTCGCTGGCTTGCTGGCCGATCGCAGCATCCAGCACTAAGAACCTATGATCGTAATTCGTGAGATTGCTGATGTCCTTCATTTCCTGGATCAGGTCGGACTCGAGCGCATGCCGGCCAGCCGTGTCGACGATCTTCACGTCGTACTTGGCGATCTCTTTCAGGCCGTTCCTGACGATGGCGACAGCGTCCTTGTTGTCGCGCTCACCATAAAATGCGACACCCAGCTTTTCGCACAATTGAGATAGCTGGTCGTACGCGCCTGGCCTGTATGTATCGGCGCATATCACGGCCGGCTTCAGGCCTTTTCGGGCGAAGTATTTTGCCAGCTTGGCCGTAGTCGTGGTCTTGCCCGAGCCTTGCAGACCCACCATCATAATGGTCTGCGCTTTCAATTCGATGGGTGTAGCCTTACCGACTATGTTGACGAGCTCGGTGTACACGATGCGAAGCACGTGCTCCCGGGAGTCCATGCCTGCCGGCGGGGCTTCTGTCAAAGCGCGATTTTTTATCTGGCTGGAAAGCTTCATGACCAGCCTGACATTCACGTCCGCCTGGATCAGGGCTCGCTGTATGTCTTTGACTACGTCGTCGATCACTTCTTTATCGATCTTGCCGGCGTTCACCAGCTTCTTCACCGCGTCTTTCAACGAAGACCCGAGATTGTCAAGTACCATATGATTCTCCGAATGCCAGCATCAATCTGGCCAGTTCAAATATAAATGTTATCTTAGTATCTCAGTCAAACTGATTATCGATATGTTTTATGGTATGTATATTTAAGTAAAATCTAGTTGTTGTTATGGTGCCTTTTGCTTAATTTGACCTTATTTTATGTGAATTTATCTTTCACAGCCTCTACGGTTCAGGCTTGATTGTTATCATACTTATCGTTTTCTATAAAATACGGCGTGTGCAGACCTATTATCCCTTCCATCCGGTTATGGCTGTTAATGAGCTTTTTATATTGCCCGGTTAATGTCTATTGATGCAACTCTTCCTGATCTACCCTGATCTCTTCGACCATGTCCTTAAGCTTCTGTACAAGTCTCTTAGCGCTCTCGGTCTTCGAAGTGGTGGACTCTACGTATGTCACGTACATCATGCCGAACTGGTCTTCAATGTCTTTCTTCACTATCTTGACGTCATGACTGTATGATTGTATTCCCAGGTCCTCGTTCATTGCATACCACACGATGCCCTTGTCATGTCGTCTTTCCAGCGGGACTATCAGAGGCTCTTTAAGCACCAGCACCCTGCCGTCCTGCAGGTGGATCTCTTTAAATGTGAGGGGATGCACCATGTGTCTTTCTTCTTTTTTTGCCATATCGTATCTCTCCTGATTTACTATATGCCGAAATGAGTATTAATATCCACACTATCTCGTAGCTGTGTAACTTTAACGACGATCCGGTAGCTGATCTATCAATATTTTGGGCAAAAAAGCCCAATCAATAGTTTATCCAGTGAAATACTATGCGTAAGATATACAAACGTTTATTTAATATTAAGTATATTAAATAATAATAGATAAATGGTCTGATCCGTATGAAACTAAGATATTTGTTAGTCGCATTATTGATCGCCGCCGGCATCGTCCTATCGGGGTGCACAAGCCCGTCGCCCGGCGCAACCGTATCGCCCACCCCATTGCCCACCAGCCTGCCGACAGCAGCAGCTAACGCCACTGTAGTCGCTTCACCGACTCCGGCAGCAAGTGGGTTGCCCACCTCTATCCCCACCTCGGCGTCGTCGTCCGGCGCAGCCGTGACAAGTGTCGGGAACCTGACAGTCTCCGGAGTCTCCATAGACTGGGACACGACTGACCCGTTGCAGCACGACACGGCGCACGTGACGCTACAGAGCGTCGACACCAGCGTGATCCAGGACGTGACCGTTACATACACGGTGGCCACGCCGGCTACCATTGCCAACTCTGATGGCACCACCGCGATCGTCAGTAACCCGGTAACCAATTCGGTCTACGTAGGAAAGATGAGCCCGACCGAAGTTAAGAATGTAACGATCCAGGTGCCTGACCACCCGAAAAACGTGCCGGCCACCATCACCATACAGGTGAGCTGGAAGGGCGGCCAGGGGACAATACTCCAGGGAGTGCTTACCGCGCCGGACGGTACGATGGGCACCCAGAAATACTGAACTTTAGGCGGGCTACTGCCCGCCTCATGCCACATGATAATGGATGATCGAGCATCTGAAGCTAAAATCTAATATTACGGGATAAGAGCGCCATCCCGGCTTTTTTACATGTCCGACTGGGCTAAAATCAATTGCCAGGGACACAAACGTTTATTTATTTACATGCGGAATTGAAAGAATAATATATCTAAGGTTTGGTTGCTTATGAGGATAAATTTTATAATTGCTACGTTACTGGTCGTTTTTATAATTGCTATTTCCGGCTGTACAAGCCCGGCCCCTGCAATAGTATCGCCTACTGCTGTTCCAACATCAATTGAGAATGCGTCTCCCACGCCGATCGTCAATGCCTCGCCGTCGGCCACCGAGACAGCCAGCGTGACTCCGATCGCTACAGCCACGCCTTCACCATCGCCTGCGACGGTTGCCATTGGCAAGCTGGCCGTTTCCGGTACCACGATCGACTGGGACACGACCGATACGATGCAGCACGATACGGCACACTTGAGCGTGACGAATACTGACAAGTACATGGTCTTGGACGTGGATGTCATTTATACCGTGACCACGCAGGGCCTCATCGTGAACCCGGATAATACCAGCTATGCACAAAACCAGACTTCAGCGCCTGTCACTATCCAGCTTGGCAGGATGAACGCGGGCGAAGTTAAGGACGTCACGATCCAGTCGCCGGACCATAAAAAGAACGTGCCCTCATACATTACAATAAAGATCAACACTAGAGAGGGTATTGCGACCGTGTTCCAGGGTGTACTCGATGTGCCAGACCACGCAGTCGGCACGAAAACTTTTTAAGATATCAGGGCAGGCATCCGCCTGCTCTCCCACCTTTTAAGAGCAAATAGCTTAAGTAGTTCTGCGTCAATGCTATTTTTCGGGATTGGATTATGCGATGTATAATGTGTGAATACAAGTATAGCGAAGAGCATGGCGATGAGATCGAAGGCTTCTGCAGCGATTCGTGCAGGAGTGTCTACGAGCACCTGTATGGCCCGGGCGAAGTGCTCGGCAACACAGCCCCTCAGCCGATAAAACTCAAAGCTTAAAAAAGGCACTTGTTACTGCCTTAAGCAATATATGACATTTTTTTATCATTCTTTTAACGTTTTTAGCCGCTCAAAGACCTTCGCCTTAAGATCGTATAGTATCGCCGCATAGTTGACGCCAGCATCGAATGGCGACCGGTGATGGCTGAAGTACGAGTGCACGTCGCCGTCCGCCAGCCACTTGGTACAGATATAGTAAATATGATCGGACGTGAGCATGTTCCTCCACTCTTCCAGTATTTCCACATCACCGGTGCGCTTAACGTATGGCTCCAGGAGCATCGCTTCCTGGAAGCATCGTTTCTGCATATCATTCCCGAGCCAGGCGCTGGTATCTCGTTCCGCGTCTGCCCACGATACCGGCTCGGGCGCATCGACCTCGTCCCGGGGGTTGTATTTAATTGCTGCCCCGCTTACCGTATCGAATTCCATATGCTCATTTAATATTTCGCGGGGCAGTGCTTTAAAAAACCAGAAGATCCCGGTCTCTTCCCACTGATGCTCGCCAATGGTCTCGTAGTCGATGACGACGTTCACCGTGTCCCCGCTACTCCCTTTAGCCCACCGCGCCCATTTATCCGCCGTAAGCGGGAAACCTTCCCAGTTGTGTGCGGAAAATCTGAACGCGATGTCGTCACTCAGCCTGTAGTTGCGCGCCAGGACCCGAATGTCGCCGCCTTTTGCCCGGTACAGGTAATTAGGCGAGCGCCATCCGAATATCCGCTCAATGCCCTCCATCAGGATCGCCTCATATCCCATGCCTTCTGCAAGGCCGGCGATCTCGTTGCTGTAGATCAGCTCCGTATTCCTGAACGAGCGCGGCCGGTAGCCGAAATGGTGCTCCATCGCCTCCCGGTGCATCTTCACCTCTTCGAGAAACTCGCGCTTATCCGCGAAAAGGCTGGCCAGAGAATGGTAATACGTCTCGTCCAGTAGCTCGACATACCCGGTATCGACCATTTTTTTAAACAGGTCCAGCAGGCCGGGATCATATCGCTCACACTGGTCCAGGAACGTGCCCGACAGCGAGTACGTGACCTTGAACCTGCCTTCGTTCGATCTTAAAAGCCCGAGCATCATCTGCGTTGCAGGCCAGTAGCACCGCTTTGCCACTTTTTTAAAGATCTCCTCGTTGACGCTGTCATTAAAATAACTGTTATCTGGCCAGAACCATCGGAACCGTCTTGGCTGGTGGACCTGAAAACACAGGCAGAGGGACGTCATCGCATTGCCTCTATGGTCCGGCGTTTGAAGTCTGACAGCAGCAGCATATTACTTACGGCCTTATCCCAGGGGTGCCACGGCCTAGTGGCCGCCATATCAGCTAAAATGTCGGCCGTCTGCAGCTTGCGCCAGACATCCTGGTAATACATCGGGCAATGCTCGACATCCTGCTCCATGCGCTTGATCTCATTAAAATACAAATGCTGCATGTGGTTCCCGAGGATGTCCGCGATCGACTCGGAGGAGACGGTATCAAAGGAATATTCCGCCTCGGCCCCCTCATATTCGGATGGCGTGATCAGGCGGATGCCTCTTTTTTCCAGGGCATCGGGCAAAGACTTTAGGAACTTGAAAATGCCACTTTCTTTGTCATGGATGGAGCCGAAGGCGCCGTAGTCCACGTATATGATGACAAGATCGCCATCCATGCGCGAGATCCATGACGCGTACATGCTGGCCGAAAGCGGGTAGCAGGACCATCTCTTATCGGAGAACCTGACCCCGATGTCCGACGAAAGCTGCGGGTGTACGGGCAGCGCCATGATACCGCTCTCCGTGCGATACCCGAACTGCGGCTTTAGCCCTTCGCTATTGATGATGGCACGACTAAAGCCAAGGCCCTTTATGATGTGGCCGATCCTGGAATTATGGACGAGACAGGTGTTCGCGAAAGTCGAAGGCGTGCAGCCGAACATGTCGTGGAGAGCCCTCTTGTGTGCATGCACGATCCTCTTGAACTCCCTGAAAGAGCCTAAAAAACATGATAGCGTACTGTAATAAGGGGCGCCGATCAGCTCTATCTTGCCCGTATCAATAATGCTTTTAAATGACGCTAATGCCCTGTTATCCTCTTTACAAAGGTCCAGGAAGCTGCCGTCCAGCTTGAACGAGAACTTAGCGCCCGCGTTCGCCAGGCTTTGCAGGATCTTGTTCGAACGCAGGTAAGCGCTCGAGAGATGCGAATCGAACGTTTTCGCCTGCTCTTCAAAATTGAAATAAAGCTGTTCGGGAGACTCACTACGATAGCCTTCCGCTGGCCAGTACCATTTTAGCAGTAACGGCTCGCGCACTTCGAACACGAGGCATACCGATCGCGTCATCGTATATGCGAGTTATCCCGGTCCATATCTTATAGGCTTGCTTGAAAGTAAACGGCATAAGCCGTATAACCTGGTTATTTAGCGGCCAGGGCCGCATCATAACGCTTTAACGTGTTGAACGCGTATTCAGGCTTGTATGCAGTATGATACCGTGCTGGTCCGATACGGAGAGATCGGCATCAAGAGCGAGCAGATCAGGCGTAAGTACGAGGAGCTGCTCATCAGGAACATAAAATCGATGCTGGAGGCTAACAAAGTCCAGTATGAGGCCATCCTACAGGAACGGGGCCGTATATACGTGAAGACCTCGGACCCGCGCGCCGCTAAGACCGTGAGCCGGGTCTTCGGCGTCGTGTCGTCCAGCCCGGTTGTCACCACCGGACCGACCATACAGGATGCCGCGAAAGTGGCGGCCGAGATGGGAAGAGAAGTCATCAAAGAGGGTGAATCCTATGCGATCAACGGCAGGCGGGCCTTCGCTCATCCGTTCACCTCGCAGGATATCGGGCGCTTATGCGGCGATGCAGTCTTTTACGCGGTGGAAGAGCGGCATCCTCGCATCGACCTCAAGAACCCGGACCACGAGATATTCGTGGAGATCCGGGAGGATCATTCTTATATTTTCACCGAGATCGCCAAAGGTGTCGGCGGCATGCCCATGGGCTCTCAAGGCAAGATGATCGCCCTCGTCTCCGGAGGTATCGACTCGCCGGTGGCCGCGTGGCTCATGATGAAGCGGGGCTGCGACCTGATACCGGTATTCTTCAATACCGGCGAATTTTCCGATAAGGCCTATTCCGACAGGGCCATGGAGACGATCAAAAAGCTCAAGGAGTGGGCTCCCGGGCACGAGTTCAAGGTCTATGAGGTACCGCACGGCGAAGTGCTGCGGCAGTTCATGGAGAAGGGCAATGAAAAGTATACGTGCGTATTCTGTAAGCATATGATGTACGAAGTCTCTATCGAGATCGCTAAAAAGAACGACGCGCATGGCATCATCACGGGCTCCTCGCTGGGCCAGGTCGCCTCGCAGACTTCCGCTAACCTCATGATCGAGCATTATGGTATCGATTTTCCCATTTATCATCCTTTGATCGGCATGGATAAAAATGAGATCGTGGAGCTCGCGAGAAAGATCAGCACCTATGATATTTCCATAAAGCCTGCCGCCTGCTGCGGCGCGACGCCGAGGTATCCCTCCATACATGGCCGCCTCGAGGAGATCATGAGCATCGATAAGGAATTCAACGTAAAAGAGCTCGCCGATAAAGAGCTGCAGGGCGCCAGCATCACGATTTTGTAAGGGATCGTTTTGAAGATCGTTGCGGTGGACATTTCGGGCAGGCATAAAATGCCAGACGGGCGCTATATGCTCGTCTGCGCAGCCATCTATGCTACCATTTCTCCGTTCAACGTGCAGTGCATCGAGGACATAAAGATAATCACGCAAAAGTCGGACGATATCTCCGTCGAGGTGATCGCGGGCATCATACAAAAAGCCGCAGCTCGGTTTGAGGGCATCATCGTGACCGAGGGCGAGTTCTATAATTACCCCGGGTGGCGCGTTGAGGCAATTCTCGGGCGAAAATTCAAATACGGCGAGAGCGTTGGCGAGCGCAAGGCGATCGAGATCGCACATCACGTCTCCCTGGCAACGCACAGGCTATTGCAAGAACAGCATGATAAATAGCCTGTGTCCGAGATCCCTTTTATTAATACATTAAGTACGCGAAGTGCACTCGTTATCTCCATGTTGAAAAACAGAGAACTTAGTGGCAGACTATGACAATAAAACTATGAACTAACGATACAGACTACTAGTTACAATATGACAAAAGGAGTAATACTGGTAAAACGGATCGACCCGTGGCAAAAGGACGCTTCGATCGACGAGCTGATCGAGCTGGCACATTCGGCCGGATACGATGTGCTCGACATCGTCACGCAGGTGCGGACCCCCGACAGTGCGTACAGTGTCGGAAAAGGCAAAGCGGAAGAGATAGCGGAGCTGGTCAAGAAGCTACAGCCCGAGAAGGTCGTCTTCGATGAAAAGCTGAATGCCGTGCATATCTATAATTTATCGAAAATTTTCCACGTCGAGGTGATCGACCGTTTCAATCTCATTCTAGAAATATTCGCGAATCGCGCGCGCACGCGCGAAGCCAAACTCCAGGTTCAGCTCGCCCAATTAATATATGAGCGACCTAAAGCGCGTATGAAGGTCACGCTGGCCAAGAAGGGCGAGCAGCCCGGTTTCAAGGGCCTGGGAAAATACCAGGCTGACATCTATGAAAGCGAGATCACGGGCAAAATAGCCAAAACACAGGCCGAGATCGATGTCATCCGAAAGCGCCAGGACCTTACACGAAGGAACAGGAAGGAGCGCGGCTTCGATATGGTGGCCCTTGCAGGCTACACGAATGCGGGCAAGAGCACGCTCATGAACGCGCTCGTAGGGGCGGACGTGGTGGCAAAAGACCAGCTGTTCACTACGCTAGTGCCCACTACGAGACTTTTAGAAGTGGACCGCCGCAGGGTATTATTGACCGACACGGTCGGCTTCATCAAGGAACTGCCACATTTCATGGTCGAAGCGTTCCGCTCGACGCTGGAAGAGATCTACGAGGCAGATATCATCATTCTTGTCGTGGACATCAATGAGTCCGCGGGCGATATCGTTGAAAAGCTCGTTACATGCCACGATACCATGTGGGGCGAGATCGGCCCCATACCGGTCATTACGGCGCTGAACAAGTGCGACCAGGTCAGCGAAGAGGAACGCGAGCAGCGGGCCGAGGCCATCAGCCACCTGGCGCCGAACCCGATCTTTATTTCAGCGAAGACCGGCGAGGGACTGGAAGAGCTACAGGCGACCATCGGCCGTTATTTGCCGAAGTGGATCTCTACGGATGTGACGCTGCCCCGCAGCGAAGCTGGCATCTCTGCACTTTCATGGCTCTACGATGTTGCCATTGTCAAGGACGTCGAGTATGATGCGATCCAGATGAATGGCCCGTGCATCAAAGCGTATGTCGACGCCCGCGAAAGCGTGATCAACCAATTATCTAAACGCATGGAGCATCAGGAATAACCGGCCCGAAGGCCGAAGAGGATGATCATGAAAATCGCTGTGATCGGTGCAGGGGCGCTGGGTACGTTCTATAGTGCCATGATCGCCGCATCTGACGAAGATACGACGCTTGTATGCCGCGAGCGCGACGTGGAGACACTAAAAAAAGGAATCACAGTCACGGGAGACGTTGAAAAAACGTCATATCCGCATATATCGTCAAAGCCTCCGCAGGCCGATGTTGTTTTCATCACTGTCAAAGCATATGACGTAGCTTCGGCAGCCGAAGAGCTATCACTCGACCCGGGCACGCTCGTGGTCGTCATCCACAACGGGCTTGGCAGCGACGAGGTTGCCGCCTCAAAACTGGGACGCGGTCACGTGGGCGTAGGAGTCTCGTATAGTGGCGTCACATTCATGGCGCCCGGCAAAGTGAAGCTGAACGGCTACACGGAAACGGTGTTCGGCTCCATCGAGCCTGAAGTGCATAAACGCATGGGCGAAGCTTTACGAATTCTCGAAAAAACAGGCCTTAAGGCCAGGATCGCCGACGACATCAGGGCAGCCCAGTGGGAGAAGATGTATGCGAACGTGGGGATCAATGCTATTACGGCGATCACCGGCCTCACCAACGGCATGCTACTCGAAGTGCCCGCGCTAAAAGAAACGGTCCGGGCGGCCGTTATCGAGGCGGGGGAGGTCTCCCGTGCGATGGGCATAAAGACTCATGTCGACCCGGTCGAGAACACGTTCAAGGTCATCGAGGATACGTATAACAATCGGTCTTCCATGCTGCAGGATGTCTCAAAGGGTAAGCGCACCGAGATCGACGCGCTCAACGGTAAGATCAGCGAGCTTGGGCGCAAAGCTGGGATCCCCACGCCCGTGAACGATACGATCACCGGGCTTATGAAAGGGATTGAGAAGCGCCTGGGGCACTAAAAGCTCATATATTTCATTTTTTCTCAATGATCGACATCAGCCTGTGCATGTCCAGGCTGGACTCCACCAGCTGCGCTAACTCCTGATAAGGGTCTTTGTCCTTTATATCAGACGTGTACTCGATGCCCTTTCTCCTGCACGCATACGATAATAGCGCCCTGGTGAAATGCTCATTCTCGAACAGTCCATGCAGGTAAGTCCCGACGACGACACCTGAGGCGTCCACGCAGCCGTCGTCCTCGAAGGCAGGAGCACTCGACGAGGTATTGCCCATGTGGATCTCATATCCGTTGACCGTCGAGCCTTTCAGCAGCCCAAGGATCGGCCCATCGCCGGTGACGCGCTTCGTAGCCTGCCGCGTGATCTTTTCGTGGGAGGCGAATTCAGTAACGACCGGCAGCAGCCCGAGGCCTTCCACTGTTTCCTCCCGGTCGCCTTCGATGCAGTGGTCAATGATATGCTCGCCCATTATCTGGTACCCTCCGCAAATACCGATGATAGGTACCCCCTGTACAGCGAGTGCTTTTATCTTCTTGAAGAGAGGCGAGGCCAAGAGCGCCTTCAGGTCGTTAACGGTATTTTTCGTCCCGGGCAATATAACAATGTCGGGGACCCCGTGATCGCCCTCGAGCGGCACATAGCGGACCTTTGCAGCCCGCTCCAGCGGCTCAAAGTCGGTAAAATTGGAAATGAACGGCAGTCTTATGATGGCAATGTCGATGTCCAGCCTGCCATCCACTCTCTTATCACTTATAGACACTGAGTCCTCTGACGGTATCGATAAACGCTCGTAGGGGATGGTCCCGAGCACCGGCACACCGGTCATTTTTTCCAGTGCTTCGATCCCCGACGTAAGTAGCGCAGGATCGCCGCAAAATTTGTTGATAATGATCCCTTTAACGAGCTTCCTGTCCTCTTCCGGTAACAAGGCCAGCGTTCCGTAAAGGCTTGCGAATACACCGCCCCTTTCGATGTCCCCGACCAGGATGATCGGCGCGCCGACGGCCTTCGCCATCCTGGAATTTGCGATATCCCTATCGTACAGGTTGATCTCGGCCGCTCCTCCGGCGCCCTCCACGACGATTACTTCATAAGTATCGGATAGCCGCTCTATGGCGCCCGTGGCTACGGCCATCATCTCGTCCGTGCTAGTATAGTATTCCCCCACCTTGCGGTCGCCCAGGGGCACGCCGAGCACGATAACCTGCGAGGTCATGTTCCCTTTAGGTTTTAAGAGGACGGGGTTCATGTCCGCTGATGGTTCCACGCCGGCGGCGAACGCCTGTATCGCCTGGGCGATCCCGATCTCTTTGCCGTCCTTCGTGATCCAGGAGTTCAGGCTCATGTTTTGAGCTTTAAATGGCGCGACATGGTAACCATGATCCTTTAAGATGCGGCATAACGCAGTCACGATAACGCTTTTTCCGACATGTGACTGTGTGCCGAGCACTGCTATGAATTTTGTATTGCCATTCACGGACATAGCTATACCAGTTAAATTGATTTTTATAAACTAAAGTTGCGTTGGTATAAAAGCGTTCACATCACCAGTACGCCTTATGAGTAATTTTGTAATTCCTGGCAGAGTAAAAACAAAAAATTTTTAAACAGGGCGCGTTATCCTGAATAGCGTCTTATGAATTATTACAAGGCCTGACCATGTTACTCGCATCATTTCAAGAGGGCGCACAGTCCGTTTTACACAGCTTCTTCGTCACCTGTAGCTGCTGCTGTATTGCAGCGTTTGTCTTCTTCATCGCACTATTTCTTTATACCATTGCCAGGGGCGGCGTTGTCTTCAGGGTGGGTAACTCCAGGAGGAGACCGCCTACGAATTACAGGGACTCAGTATGAGCCTGAGAGGCCGCAGGAACACGAAGCGCTAAAGGCGATCCGCAGCGCGGAAAAGGTCATGTGCGAGCATTGTGGCTCGTGGGCCGATTCTTCAGAGACGAAATGCCCGAATTGCGGGGCGCCCATCGAAAAGAGTTAAAAAAAATAAATACTTTACTTCTTCTCTTGTATCCAGTAGCCGGTAATAAATAAGGCTGCCAGTATAAGCTGTAGTAAAAGCACGGGGATCGTAGCCTCAAATGTCCTCAGCCCCGACGTGACGGATAATATGTTCGCTAATATCAATCCGGAGATTACCGGAACTATTGTGATCAATATGATACTTTTTCTCTCGACCGGCTTTCTATCTGCCCAGAGCAACAGTATCGCCCAGCCGAACATAAGCGCCGCGCCCTGCCACATGGCAAAACTAAGCTCTATCCCGGGCTGGTGTTGTGAAAAGTTGCTGAACGATGCCCAAAAATCGGGAAATAGCCACGCGATCGCCACAAACCCGTCCACGATCGCACCTATCCAGTAGCATACCCTTAGCCATAATATCTTATTCTTTACTTCCATATGCTGTCACACTCAGAATTTCAAGCCTTAATGTCAATATAGTTAGCATTGGCTAACTACATTATAAATATTCCGCTTATGCTAACTAATTTTGAAGTGGCAATTGTAAAAACTTTTATATGCCGTTAGGTAAAGCTAACTATAATGAGTACGGAGCGGGCAGTAATACATCGATCTTTAGGCTTACTACATGGGGCGATCAGCGAAATGCTCGGAATGCAGAAAGGCAGGAAAGGTGAACTATCGCCCATCGGTCTGTCGATCCTTTATGGTGCGTGCATGAAGAAGACTCGCGTGAGCGATTTGACTGTGACATATGACATCAAGAAGAGCACCGCATCCGGCTACATCGATAACCTTGAAAATAAAGGCTATGTCAAACGCGTAAAGGACGAAGCGGACCGAAGGGTCACATACATTGAACCAACGGAAAAGGGAAAAAAGTGGGTACTCGCAAACGAGAAAAAATTATCCGAATATATTGAAAAGCACCTTAAGAACCTGAAGCCGGCGGAGCGAGAACAATTCGTCGAGCTGTTGACAAAATTCGTCGAATGACGATGAAAATCCAGTCCATTGTGATGGAGCTCAATAAAAATTATGAGGGGACAAATATCGCATCAATGTCCCCTATACGATTAATGTAATCTCTGGGATGCCAGCTTAATGTCCTCTTCTTTTACGGTCTTTCGGCCTGCATGCTTGCAGAGCTTGATGGCTTCCACGGAAACCTTCATACCGAAATCCTCAAGAATGGTCGCAAGGGCCTCTTTGGCGTCTTCGCTTACTCTGTCAGCGCCTGCGTTCCTTATTATCCTGTCAACGGATGCAACGGGAAGTTCTTTCATCATTTTCCACCTCCTCCAACGAAAATACGGTGTATTTAGATTATACATAAGTTAAAAACCGCTCTATATAAATGTTATGCTAAAACGGGCATGGACAGGGTTTAAAATTCATATTCTAATATTTAAAAGGCTTTTAAGCTCTTTATATACCTATTTTGCCATTGAAATTTATTGGAAGCGGCATGCCATTGGCTGCCGAACGACTTTCTTCCACAAACGTGTGTAACAGATAAGTTTTATGCAAGATAGCGCCCTATATAGGTTATCGCGAGGTTTGACGATGGCAACGATGAAAAAGGTAGTGACAAAGACGCCGGAAAAGAAAAAGACGACAGTAAAAAAGACTGACGTGCCGGCCGTAAAGGGTAAGAAAACGTCGGTCAAGAATGATAAAGAGAACGTCGACAGCCTCTTCAAGGAAGCGGTAGCCCGGAGCGAGTCGCTGGACTTCGCAGGAACGATCCAGCTTCTGAAGACGATCCTTAAGATAGCCCCGGACAACATGAATGTGTTAAATTATATGGGAATGATGCTGGTTGGAATGGACGAACACGCTGAAGCCGTCAAGTATTTCGACCGGGTCATCAAGATGAACCCAGGCGACAAAGAAGCGTTAAATAATAAAGCGATCGCGCTTCACTATCTGGATCGTGATATAGAAGCACTAAAATGCGTCGACAGTGCCATCGCGCTCGATAAGCGCTATCCTGACGCTTATATCAATAAAGCCGTGATCTTACACTCCATGGGCAAAGTGGAAGAGTCGAAGGCAATACTCGCCAAAGGGCGGGCGCTCGAAGCGGTCCTGAGCTAAGAACACTCAAATTTTTTTACGATACGTTTTCTTTTTTAGACGGAGCCGTGCAGTCCAGGTATTATGTATGACAGTCCGATGTACGTGAATATGACTGAGATGAACCCGAGGATCGAAATAAACGCCGCGTCCTCGGCTTTCATTCCCATCCCCCTGGCCACGAGATACATGGTGTATATAGCGGCCGTGATGACTGCCCATGTCTCCTTCGGGTCCCAGGACCAGTAGGCGCCCCATGCTACCTTTGCCCACATCGCGCCCAGTATGATGCCCACTATCAATAGCGCCAGGCCGGCGATCGTACTCATGTACGACACCCGGTCCAGCCGCTTAAAGGTAGCTTTTTCCTTTTTTCCCGAGCCTCTTAATACCATGAATCCGGCCGAGGAGGCGAAGGAGACAGCGAACATGCCATAGGATAGTATCAATATCGGAACGTGCACAAGTAGCCAGCTGCTCTGGAGGGCCGGGGAGATCGCCGCTTTTTCTTCCCACGATGACGCCGAGAAGGCAAGCAGGATGATCGTGATCGCATCCAGCGTCAGATACATGACCCGGGATTCTTTTCTCCTGTATGCGTAGGACGCGGCCACTCCGGTGACCAGTGATAGCAGCGCCGCCGTCTCATAAAGCGTGGCCCATGGTGCCCTGCCCGACATGTACCAGCGCAGCAGCAGGACGGCGATAATGCACAGGCATCCGGCAAATGCTACGTACGTAGGCCATTTTTTCATCCTGAATACCGATGAGGCGGCAAAAAGCAAAAACCAGCCGGCTCCCGCCCATAACAGCCACTGTTCCGTCAGCATGCGCATACCCTCAAAACTTTTTTATGCTCTATCCTATTAGTATGAACGGTAATAAAATCGATTGCCAATCCTCATAATGTTAATTTAAATATATTGCGTCGGGCTTATGGCGTACCCGATACAAGCGATGGATGCTTCGAAACCCCTCGACAATATTTAATGCGCTTTACAACCAATCCTATGTTATAGGTTCGCCATGATCGATACACATGTACACGTTGACACGAGGCCGTACGAGGATTTCGAGGCGATGTCTCTCGCCGGTATAACGGATATCTTAACGCTTGCACATGACCCCATGCGCATGAGTGGTAGCATCGTAGTAGCCGACCACTTCGATAGGCTTTTTATGGACCGGGAGCGCGTAGAAAGGAATGGTGTCAGATTACACGTCTGTCTGGGATTACACCCGCGCATAAAGCCGAACGACATCGATGCGTGCCTGGAATTACTGGCGTCCTGCCTGAAGAATAATGATAAAAAGGTCACGGCAATAGGCGAGATCGGCATGGAGTCGGGAGGAGCCTTCGAGGTGAACCTGCTGCAGCGACAGATCGAGCTATCTATAAAATACCGGCTTCCGATCATACTACATACGCCGCGCAAGAACAAAGCGACCATGACACGAGAAATATTAAACGTCCTTCTTTCATTTTCAATTGATAGAGCCTCAGTTGTCGTCGATCATGCAGATGCGGCGACCGCAAAGCAGATCGTAGACAGAGGATTCGTTGCCGGCCTGACGATACAGCCTTCAAAGCTTACACCTCGTGAGGCAATAGAGATCATAAAAAGCCAGGACCACCACTTGCTAGTACTGAACTCCGATGCATCCTCCGCCCCTACGGATGTTCTGGGCGTGCCAAGGACTGTGCACCTGATGAAACTCGACCATATCAACGAAGAAGTCATCGCCAGCGTAAGCGAGCTGAATGCCAGAAGGATTTTCGACATTCAGAAATAGCTATTCTCCGTAAGTGATCCTGTAAATCACGCCCGCCTTATCGTCAGACACCAGTAATGAGCCGTCATGCATGACTTCGACATCCACGGGCCTTCCCCATGCCTGGCTTCCCTGGAGCCATCCTTCGGCAAAGACCGTGTAGTCTATGGCCGTATCATTCTCAAGTCGCACCATCGTAATACGGTAGCCGATCGGTTCTTTGCGATTCCACGAGCCATGCTCTGCAATGAATATCCGATTTTTATAGTCAACGGGGAACATGGAGCCTGTATAGAACCTCATCCCAAGAGCTGCGACATGCGGGCCTAGCTCCATGGCCGGTGGAGTGAACTCCGAACAATTATGTTTCCAGCCATACTCGGGGTCGGAAATGTTCGTGCCATGACAGTAAGGGTATCCGAAATTCATTCCGATCTGGGGTGCACGGTTAAGCTCATCGGGAGGAACGTTCTCCCCCAGTTCATCGCGACCGTTATCTGTAAACCATAGTTCTTCTGTACGTGGATCCCAGTCAAAACCCACGCTATTGCGTACGCCGCGGGCATAGATCTCCAGCCCGGTCCCATCGGCGTTCATACGCATGATCGTCGCATGCGGGTCTGTCGGCTCACAGATGTTACAGGGGGCGCCTACCGGCACGTAGAGCTTACCATCCGGGCCGAATCGAATGAACTTCCAGCCATGCCATTCGTCATCGGGAAGGCCGCCGTACACGACTACCGGATCCGGCGGATCATGCAATCGCGACTCGATGTTGTCATACCTTAAAATACGGCTCACTTCGGCAACATATAGCGAGCCGTTGCGGAATGCCACTCCATTCGGCATATGCAGGCCTTTCGCTATTGTAATGACTTCGTCCGATTTTCCGTCTCCATTCGTGTCCAGTATCGCATAGACTTTACCCTCGTCACGTGTCCCGACGAACAACGTGCCGCCCGGGCTCAGCGCCATGGAACGCGCGCCCGGTACTGTCGAAGCATAAAGATCGATCTTGAACCCGGATGGGAGCTTTATTTTATCCAGCGTAAGATTTTGTTTGTCCGCGATCACCATATGCAAAAGTGTCACTGCTATAAGCATGATAAAAAGAAAAGCCAGAGTGTATATGGCTATTTTTCTCCATTCCAACCTTATTACCCCCATCCCGGACGATGTAAGCTGCAAAACAGCCTATTATCGTAATCCAGATATGTGGTTAGTATCCAGGATGATAGGGTTGTGGGAAAATGTGTACGGACAACACCGTAAGATCCAGTCTTTAGGCGGCAATGAACTCGGATGATAAATAAAATTCAAATAGGTGCCCGAAAACTTTTCGAGACTTCAAAAATAGCTTATGTGATCACTTCATCTATGCTGTCCACAACGAGCCAGTCGTCCAGTCCGCCGTGGATGTTGTCGCTGATGGAGAACGGCACGATACTACGAACGTTTTCGATGCCTATGAGGATGACGTATCTCTTACCATTATATCGCGATTTTTCTTCCTTCGAGAGGCCTAGCTGTTCCTGGTACTCTTTGATCAGCTCGACGGACTCTTCCGCTGTCATTTTTTCCGAGTTATGGACGTCTCTGACATCCGCCATGGCTTTTACCCTCCAGGGCGAGCTGATGTTAACGAAGAACAGCGTGTCGCCATCGTCAACTTTGCCGTACGGCCTGGCTTTGCCCATCGAGGCGCGGATGATCATGGTCTTATCGCCGCTCAATATCTTTTGCAGCTCTTTAGCTGACGAATCCAGGTATACGATATGGTCCAACGGCATCACTCCTATTTTTCAAGCTTCCTGCTAATGACAACGGGCGGACATAAACCTTTTGACAGAGCATCGCGATAATAATCCGGGAATAAAAATTGTTGTACCAATTATTTTTTAATATAAAGATGTCTTATTGAGTGAACCTGTTTTAGTATCTTTTCTGATGATCGCCAGGCTTAAAAGCCATTAATGCAGCTTATGTCTGCCGTGCGGGCATATGTACAGGCACATGCCGCATACCCCGTATCCGGTTGTTTTTTCCAGGGACCGGAGGTACTCCTGGCATTTTAGCGCGTCATAGCGTGCTTCGCGAGGCTCAGACTCATGGAAATTATTTCCGGTGAACGCATGCTGAGGGCATATTTTCGTGCATTCCATACAGGTGCCGCATCGCTGCTCCATAGGCTTTCCCGCTTTCAGAGGGGCGTCCGTCAATATGGTGGCCCACCGTACCCTGGGACCCGCCCCTGGTGTTACAAGTAAACAACTTTTACCGATCCAGCCGAGACCCGCCAGGTGTGCGGCCATCTTATTGGAAAATAATGCGCAGATACGCTGATCGTCAACGCGCTCGGATGCGGGTATCGGGTACGCTTTATATCCTTCGCGCTGTACCAGGCTGCTCAATTCAGATATGACCAGGTCCAGCCGGTCATTGATCACGTCGTAGCAGTGCGTCCTATAGCTCACTGAAACAGCTCTCTCGCTGCGCTGCGGCAGCCGGTCGACGATCGGGTCCATGAGTCTGATGCCAATCGATATCGCCCTGGGATATGCAGCTATGTCCGGGCCGCCCTGATCGGAGATCGCCTCTTTTGCCAGTGCAAGATCCGCTACGCCAAAGAAGTCGGCGCCATGCGCCATAGCGAATCTTTTAAGGCTCTCATCCAGATGCATGGTCTATAACATGTCTTCTATAAAAATAAACCTTCACATGACCACTTTATATTGTTATCCGACAATGTCTCCTTTGATCTTTATAGATCAAAGCCGATCGGGGCCAGTCGATACGGTCGCCTGTATTCACGGCGTTAAATGCAATGACCTTCGGCAGCATGAATGTCATTTTTTTCAATTATGGCCCGGCGATCTTAATGCTGTCAAAGTGCCTACGATCTTTCCTTTATCGTTACCTCGATCATTTTCTCCCTGCGCAGCAAGCTATGCTTATAGCCGTACAGGAAATAAATGGCCAATCCGATGAAGAACCATACGATGAACCTTACCCAGGTCAGCAGCGGGAGCATGAGCATGAGAACGACGCAAAGCAGGACTGCCACGGGTGCGACAACATAAAGTGCCGGGCACTTGAAAGGCCTCTTCGCATCGGGTAACTTAAAGCGCAATGCCAGTACGCCGACGGACGAGAGAATGAACGCAAAAAGAGTGCCTATGTTTGCCAGCTCAGCCAGGACGTCGATTGGAATGAATCCGGCCACCAGGGCTCCCACAACGGCGGTGATCGCCGTTATGACAAATGGCGTGCCGTACCTGGGGTGGAGCTCGCCCACCCAGTGCGGCAGGAAACCATCCCTCGACATGGCGAACACGATCCTGGTCTGCCCGTACATGATGACCAGCAGTACTGTCGTGATACCCGCGATCGCTCCGCAGGCTACCACGGCGGAACCAAGCCTGTAGCCAACTGCTGCGAGCGCATACGCCACCGGCTCGGAGTTGTTGAGGCTCGTATACGGCACGATCCCGGTCAGGAGCGCCGATACGACGATATACAGGATGGTACAGATCAAAAGCGATCCCAGGATACCGATCGGCAGGTCCCGCTGCGGGTTTCGGCATTCTTCTGCGGTCGTCGACATGGCGTCGAAGCCTAAATATGCTGTAAAGATGATCGCCGCTCCCGCGAGGACGCCCGAGATGCCGAATGGCAATAACGGGGACCAGTTAGATACGTTTACCTTGGGTGCCGCCAGGAATACGAAAATAAAGATCGCCGAGAGCTTGATGAAGACCAGTATACGGTTGACGGTGGCGCTCTCCCTGGTGCCGCGGATCAGCAGCAAGCCGATAAACAGAGGTATGAACATCGCGGGCAGGTTCACGATGCCGCCATCGGCCGGAGTTGAGGTAAGCGCCGCGGGTAACGCGATGCCCCCCGAGCGAAGCAGTCCCGTCATGTACCCGGACCATCCCGATGAGATGACGCACACGGATACCGCGTATTCAAGTATCAGGTCCCAGCCCACGACCCAGGCGACGATCTCCCCGAGTGCGGCATACGAGTATGTGTAGGTGCTGCCCGAGATGGGCACCATGGCGGCGAGCTCAGAGTAGATCAAGGCAATGAGTAAGCAGGCGAAACCGCTGATCATAAAAGATATTATGATGCCCGGGCCGGCATATTTGGCCGCAGCCACACCCGTTAGTACGAAGATACCGGTGCCGATGATGGCGCCAATACCCATTAGAAGGATGTCTAGCGCGCCGAGCGTCTTTTTCAGGCTCTTCCTCTCCGCGCTTTCCATAAGCTGAGAAATGCTTTTAGTTCGGAATAACTCCTGTAGCGATAACTGCACGTCTACCCTACGGGAAGCGTACGCTTTATTGGTTATATCTAGCTTTCCATGAATACGACAAGTAAAATAATATGGTAAACCACGCATACACTATAGTGATGTCAGCCGAGATCAACGATATTATAGTTCCATGCCCTTCCTGCAAGAAGTTACACCGGGTCAGCGTCAAGGAAATTAAAGAAAATGCCGAAGTCAAAATGCCCTGTGGCGCTATCCTGGGAAGCGTCGGGCTGATGCGCCGCGTGGAAGCGGCGGAGGAAAAAGCAAAGGGATTCAAAGGGCAAATATACAAGCTAGATTGAGATCAGTCTTATCCCGTTTTTATCTTTACCTTAACTTTTTTCTTCCCATATCCTGGCGATCTCGACGATGGTCTTCACGGCCATCTCCATATCCTGTATGGCTACGAACTCCAGCGGAGAATGGTAGCTCTGGGAGCCAGCGAAGATATTCGGTGTCGGAATTCCGGCGAAGCATAGCTTCGCCCCGTCTGTGCCGCCGCGTATGTAGTGCTCCTTTGTCTTGAGGCCGAGCCTTTTCATCGCCTCGACCGCATATGCTGCCACCTTCGGGTGCTGATCAAGGATCTCTTTCATGTTCCGATACTGTTCTGTGACTTCGAAATCCATCTGCGAGCCCGGGAACTTCGCTACAGCTTCACGTGCCAATTTTTCCAGCAGGCTCTCGTATTCCTTCAACTTCTCCGCCCTGAAGTCCCTGACTATGAACTTTAGAGTTGTCAGCTCTTCAGTCCCATTCACGGAAACGCAATGGACGTAGCCTTCCCTGCCCTCTGTCGTCTCCGGGGATAAAGTCCCTTTAGGCAGGCTGTCCAAAAATACGGCGGCGATCTTTACTGAGTTGATCATCTTATTTTTCGCATATCCGGGGTGGATGTTCTTGCCATGGAATTTTATGGCTGCCGCATCCGCGCTGAATGTCTCCGCCTCGATCTCGCCCCTGGTCGAGCCGTCGACGGTGTAGGCATATTTTGCCTTGAGCTTTTTCACGTCCAGCTTTTCCGTTCCTCTGCCTGTTTCTTCATCCGGCGTGATGCAGACCTCAATGGCCCCATGCTTCACGTCCGGGTGCAAGACTAAATAATGTAACGCATCGACGATCTCTGCGACACCAGCCTTATCGTCCGCGCCCAAAAGAGTCCTGCCGTCGGTGGTGATGATGTCGAACCCGATCATGTCCTTCATGGGCGGATTTTCGCTTTCCTTGATGACCAGGCCATTCTCGAGCGGGATGTCGCCTCCGGTGTAATTCTTCCTTATGACCGGGTTAACGTTTTCACCGGATACCTGGGGCGAAGTATCCGCATGGCCAATAAAAGCGATCGTGGGGACATTTTTATCGGAGTTTGCCGGCAGCGTACCGATAACATAGCCCCACTCATCCATGTGGGCGTCCTTTAGGCCTTCTTTTTTAAACTCTGCCGCAAGATCTTTCAGCAGGATCTTTTGCTTTTCCGTGCTTGGAAATGAAGTAGCATTATCGTCTGATCGAGTATCATATTTCACGTATCGTAAGAACCGCTCAACGCAGGTGAACTTATATTTTTCATCGAACATCGTCATACACCGAATAGCCTGGATTGTTAATTTCCTCTTATGTCAGATAAAAAGTTATTGGCACTTTATGGTAATGATCATTGGATGTCATAATTCAAATAGATTTTAACTTTTTTAAGGGTGATATTATCATCGAGATATGGTAAAAATTTTGATAATAAGGCTATTAAGCCATGAAATTTATTCAATTCATTTCGTACGTGTTTCTAATATACAATCGATTGCAGGATAACCTTATATATCTATAAAACAAGCTTTTTAACAATAATAATAGTACTAGAATTTTAACGTGAACTGGCAAATCCGATGACGTATTTTTGTATCTCGGGTAATACCGGACACCGGGGCTGAAGAATGAGAAATACTACCAGAGCTGCGATAGCGGCTATGATGATCGTATCGATCATGGCTATTATCACACCTTTGACAACTGCTTCATATCCGATAAGCTTCGGCAGCCATTATCCGCAAATGCCCTTCGGGTGGATGACCGGCCAGGTGACCGGAAGGGTGACGACGCAGCATACGACGCAAGGCATTGGCGGAGCCTACGTTTCGATCGTCAACGCCTCTAACAATAGTGTAGAGTATTATAACGTCACGGCAGATTCGCTGGGCTACTACCAGATAACCGGTATCAATGCTACGGTCGATGACAACGCCTATCAGATATATGCTAATCTCACTAAGTACGGCGAGGGGTTCTCCCAGGCGTTTGGCATTAACCCTGGCGCTACGTCGACCACTTCGGTCATCATTTTCCTCAAACCGTCCAGCATGAATGTTCAGGCCGAGCGTAATTATGTCTTAGCGGATAGAGCGGACAACATCCAGGTGACCGCTAGCGTTTATGACGTCTTCGGCAATGCGGTCGGCGACGGCACGGCCGTATGGTTCAGTATAGGTGACCTGTCAAGCCTTCCGTCATGGACTTACGTCAAATGGCACGCCGATGAACCAAAATAACGGCAGCTTCAGCCAGTATAATAGCGTGAACAACGCTACCGCATTCACTAAAGGCGGTGTAGCGACCGTCGATTTCGGCTGGGTGCCGGATACGATGGGCTTGAATAATACGACTATCCATGCTTACGTTGCGAATTACCCGAACGTCAACGGTTCCGTCGCCATACGATTCATGCCGATGGCTTCATCGTGGACCGGCTATGTCGTCGATTCATATGACACCGGCTACGGAGGCGTCACCGTAACTCTGCACATCAGGAACTCATCGAATGGCGAGATCTATAATATGACCACGATAACGAGTGCATCAAAGCCGTTCGTGGGCCTTTATATCTTTGATAATGTCGTGCTGACTCCGGAAACTGCCTGGGCATTCGCTGATGCGAGCGCTCAGTTCACTGACAACATGACGATCTATGGCAGGAGCAACAACTACTCGCTGAACAAGTCGTCGACGTCTTCGGGATTCATTGTCCTGCACGTACCACCTCCTGATGCGATCTATGTGACCGCTGATCCGTCAACGATCCTGGTTGGTGGCGACACGTCGATCATCACTGCTCAGCTGTACTTGAATGGCCAGCCGTACCACAGGTCAAACATTAAGATACAGTTCTCGTCGGACAATGACACCGTCGCGACCCTGCCGATGATAAATACAAATGTGACGGACTTGAACGGTCAGGCGACCATACCCTTAACATCCAACCATACGTATGGCTGGGTCAACGTGACCGCGAGCAGCAATATCATGTACGGCACCAACGTCTCGAACAGTACTCTAATCAAGGTTGTGGGCTGGGGCACAGTGTCGGGCATCGTGACCGACCCAGAACAAGATCGGTATACCTTATGCAAATGTGACTCTTTATTACGCAGTGCAGGACTCAGTTATCGCTGAGCAGTATGATAACATTGGTATCGTTAATATCCCGGAAAATCCTCAACAGTCCAGCGATGGAAGGACTGCAGCTATCGGTATGTATACGTTTTACCGTGTGCCCTGGGGTCTGTACAATGTGACAGCTGAGAAAGATGGGGGTCTCTATTTTGCTGTGTTCGCCCTAGGCCCAAGCTCGATAACTGGCGTGACAACATTCAAAGGTGAAATCGGTACTGCGACACATAACATCGTTGTAAGTCACATTTTTATTGGACCACCATATCCCAGCTATGCGATCCCGAAACCATCAACGACAGTACCTGCTGTCTCGACACTACCATCTCCTTCGATGATACCATCGCCGGGCTTTGAGGTTCCACTTACACTAGCTTGCCTTCTGGGCATTGCATTTTTGATTAAAAGGCAGAAAAACTAAACGGTATTTTCCTTTAGCGTAACTCTTTATGCTCCTTCCAGAATATACTCGTAGGTTGTATCTTTAACATGGAAAAATACCAGCGAGATCACCGATAGGGCCAGGCCTACGACTATTGCGGCAGCCACGACACCGACCATTTGAGGGCTCCCGATCTTATATATGTTTAGTGCGCTCAGTACCCAGGCTATTCCTCCAAAAACGATCAGCGCAATCAGTAAAAATAGGGTCACTCGTGTAACGATCCTCGATATGATCAGCGACCACATCTGCTTGACGTAAAAAACAACGGTTGCCAGGGCAATCACGACGAGTGATATCACTGGAAATGTTTTCGGCATGTAGAATAATTCCAGCAGGATCACGATCAGCGAGACAATGACGGTCGCCCCGAGCGCTCTCCCCGCACGACAGAAATAATAGGCCAGCTTATCATTGATGATGGCTCCGCACTTTGGACATCGCGAGACCGGCGACGTCAGGTCAAACCTAAAATTAAAGAAGCATTTACTACAATAATACCCGTGTTTCGTATATTTCACTCGGCCCGATTCGTCTATTATTGAAATCCCACCTATGTTATACCTTATATTTAATTACTAATTTATTATTAAATAATTTGTCATCGTATAACCGTTTTGCGATATAGCCAAAACTTTGGCGCAAGGGATAAGCCATTAGGCACAAAAAACTTATTTAATAATTGTACGTTATAGTACACCAGTGAACTATCATGGCTAATTTTATGGTAAGAACTGCCAGCGAGCATGACTATGTCGATGTAATGGAAGGCATAATGCGCAAAACACTGGTATATGGGGATCATATGCTGCTGACTGAATTCAAGCTGGAAGGCGGTAAAACACTGCTCATGCACAAGCATCCTCATGAACAGACGGGCTACCTTGTTTCCGGACACGTGATATTGACCATCGATGGAAAAGCGCATGATCTGAGGCCAGGCGATAGCTGGTCGATCCCCGGGAATATCGAGCACGGCGCTCAGATCCTGAAGGATTCCGTGGCCATAGAAGTGTTCTCGCCTGTAAGGGAAGACTACAAACCAGTATCATAAAAAGGGCGGCTAAAGCTTTCATTTCAAAGTAGGTGCTGAGAGGTGACAGGACAACTCGATATCGTGATCAACCAGATCATAATATTTGCCATACTTATGGCCATCGGGTTTATTGCAGTAAAAGCAAAGGCATTGAATAAAGATGCGTTAAATGCTCTGTCTAAGCTGATCGTGATGATCATCCTTCCCGCATTGATCTTCAGCATCATTGCCGGCAGCGGGATCACGTCAACCGATTTTTTAGCCAACGGCGCCTTCGCAATAGGGGTGGCGCTCTGCTATACGCTTCTCATCATATCTGGTATTGTGATGAGCAGGCTGTTGAAGCTCGAGGGTAAGACCGCGAACATTTACATGAGCCTCGCGACGTTCGGCAATATGGGATTCATGGGAATACCGCTGCTGCTTGGGATCTTTAAAGACCCGGTCGTACAGGTATGCATCGCTGTCTACACGGTCATAGACATGGCACTGCTGTGGACATACGGGGTATATTTATGCAGCAGGCACCAGGACAATTCTAACCCGCTGAGTGCTATTAAAAACATCATAAATCCCACCACGGTCGCGCTGGCCATCGCGATCATCGTGATGGCCGTCAGGCTTCCGGTGCCGGACCTGCTCATGGGCACGATCTCCGGTGTCGGGAACACGAGCAAGTACCTGACGCTGATCTATATCGGCGGCGTTCTGGCTTTTGTTTCACTGAATAAAATTGCCACGAAGTCGAACATCATAGTCTTGACCGTCGTTAAAATGCTGGCATTGCCCGTTATTGTGTTTTTCCTGCTGGGCTTTTTCCTGCCTCTTGAGCCAAGGACGATCCTCACGTTGATCGTGGGTCTTCCGGGCATGACCACGATTGCCATGATAGCCTCGAATTACCAGTCCGACGTGGAATACGCGACAGAGATCATTTTTGTCACAACGCTGGCCAGCTTAATTACCATCCCTCTCGTGTTCACGATAACAAGTATGCTGTGACAATGTTTTATAAGAAAAATGGAATATGCGTAATAGATAGTTTCATATATGTACATGTATACATATATTATCATGCGGGATAATGTGCGATTTTTTAAAGCGCTCGGTGACGAAACTCGTCTCAAGATCATAGGCTACCTCCTTGAAAATGAAACGTGTGCGTGTGACTTTATAGCCATGACGAAAAAGGACCAGACCACGATATCCAGGCACCTCAAAATATTGGTGGATGCAGGTGTCCTGGATTTCGATAAAACCGGCCGAAATAAGGTCTACAAGATCAAGGATGCGATCGTGAGAGAACAACTTCTAAGCCTCGGGATCGAATCACGCGGTTCTAAATATTGCAGCCGGAGTCTGGAAGATGAACTCTAAAAATATGCTCACTATTCTAGCCTTTGCGTTTGTCGGTTGGGCGCTTTGCGGCGCAGTCATGGGGATAGGAATGAGCCTGACGACCTTACAAAACGCTCTGATCCTGCATGCAGTTGCCGCTCCGGCGATCTTTACGGCCTTATCACTTGTCTATTTTAAAAAGCTCGATCTTACGACGCCACTACGCACGGCGATATTTTTTACCGGGTTTGTAATATTTATGGATTCCTTCGTCGTAGCATTCTTGATCCAGAGAAGTTTCGTGATGTTCACGAGTATCCTGGGTACATGGATCCCTTTTATGCTAATATTCATATCCACGTTTGCTACCGGTATGTGGCTAAAAAGACCATCATCGCGTTGAAATATGTAGAATAATAAAATAAACTACTTTTTATATTACACGCGCTCCGAGATCATCTGCAGCAGCAGCCTGTCCGCGGTCACCATGCCCGGATTATTGAGCTGCCCCAGGTTCTCGAACGTCTTCTCGATCGTGCTGCCAAGCATGCCCATGCCTGATGGGATGTATGCGCCATTCAGCGCCAGATAGCTGAACTGGACCGCTAACGCCACGGAAGAGCTCAACTTAAAGGCGCAGGACTCTTTTGCCCCGTCGCAGACCATGCCTGCCAGGGTGCCGATGACCGACTGCATGGCATGGACAGAGTCCTCGAAACTTCCACCCAGCAGGTATGTTACGCCGGCTGCCACTCCTGCCGATGCAGATACTGCGCAGCCGCAGAAAGCCGATAAGCGCATTGAATAGCCTTTGATCACGACTGTCACCAGCGAGCTGATCGCCAGCGCTCTCGCCAATTTATCGCGAGAGCTATTCATCGCCTCAGCCGCAGCGAGGACGCCGAGGAAATTCGCGATCCCGTGGTTACCGCTTCCGGCGATGGCCATTACGGGCACCTGCATGCCGGACATTCTTGCCTCGCAAGCTGCGGCGGTCAGCTGCTGCGCATGGGTATATGCGGCGAAGGGGGCCGGCATATCCTTTGTCATACTCGAAAGTCCCGCGCCCAGCCGGGAAGACGGGCTGGCCAGCCCGGCATAAGCCGCCTGCCTGTTTATCTCAGCCGCATCAAGTAAAAATGCCAGGTCATCAACCGTCATTGTATCGATGGTGGCGAACAGTTCTGCCAGCGTATGTCCTCTCAGTGCTGCCTGCGCCTCTGTTTTTGTCGCCGGTGATGAATATACGACCTTTTGATTAAGGGATACTTCTACGATGTTCGTATAATCGCCGGTAATGATCGCGTAAGCGTTATTTTCATCGGCTATGGCTAGCGCTTTGATATATAGCGGGTCAGTGGTCTCCGTATGTTCGATGGTGATCCTGCCGGAGGATACCAGCAATGCAGCACTCTTAATATCGTCCTCTGTGGCCTGGTCGAGCATCGCCAGCCCTCCATCGCCATGGTCAAGGATCGCGCCCAGCGCCGCCGCGATGTGCAGCCCTCGCATGCCCGTGCCCGGCACGCATACGTTGATCCCGTTCTTGTACACGTTGGAGCTGACCGTGACAGTCACACGTTCGGGCTTCCGCCCCAGGGCTTGTGTAGCACGATATACGGCCAGGCAGACTGCGCCCGGATCTGTGCATCCTACTGATCGCTCGATCTCGCTTTTCAATGCTTTTAGGACTATCTCTTTTTCCACGCTGAAACATCTCCCTTAACCGGACGCACTCGATATGCCCGCCTGATACGCTTATCACCGATTATGTAAAACCCTTTGCCAGCGGCATAATGCCTAAATCGCTCGAGAGATCATATAGTAACTTATTATTTACAAATCACTCATTATTCATTTTTTTAACAATTGCCCTGACCGAAATTAGTTTTTCAATATCATCGACATCATTTTTTGCTTTGATCCTGCAAAATATCCATTTGCCCTCATGTATTTCCGACGTCGATTTTATAAGTTCCTTCTTTTCCTCTCCGATGTTAGCGTTTAACGCTTCTTCGCATTGGTCTTTATTCAGGATGACCTGAGCGACGAATTCACCTTCTGCCGGGTATAACGTTACGAGGGCCTTACCGGATTTACTGAATTGTAATGCCCAGCCGTAATTCCTGCCGTAAAATTTGTAAGCCTTCTTCGTGCGGTAGTTATTTTCTATAAAAAGAACGATCTCATCCCATAAGGCTCGAGATTGAGACAGCGCCGTGAATATCTCGTCCTCCGAAGGCTTTTTGTCTCTCTCGGTAAAACTTCCCCAAATCATTCATTACCCTCTTTTTGTTATATTGTGTGATGTTTTACTTATTACCCCAGACCATGCACATCCCCGGCATTTCCTGCGACCTGACCTTGAAGCCGAACTTTTCATAGAACCTGGAAGCGCCTTTTGCCGCCATCAAGCCCACGAAAGAGCCCTTCTCCGCATGGTCTGAGATATAACCCATAAGGTTCTCCATGATCCTCGAGCCTATGCCCAGCTTATGAAATTCCGGCAGTACTATCATGTCAACGATGTAGAAATGCTTCACACCATCCCCTACGACCCTGCCAAAGCCGATCAGGCGCCCGTCACATTCTGCGCATACTGCGTGCAACGAGTGATCCGGGCCTAGCCGCGACCCTTCTTCGCTAATGTTATCCCAGCCAATAATTTTCCTGAATGACATATATTCTTCAACTGTGGGAACCCGTTCGACCAGTAAACAATCGACCATATGCTCAACCATATGACATAGATATGGATAAATATTATCGATACTGCTAATGTCGTATTGAAGAGGGCGGTCATCGTGCGCTATGACGAGTTCGAGCAATTACTTTCCAAACTGAAGATCACCATCGTTCCGAAAGACACCAGGCGAATACGCGGATATGACGTCGATACTTATCGAGCGCTTGCAAAGCAGACGGAAGGAATTGATTTCGACTGCCGTGACGGACAGAGCTTTTGCAGGTACGGCGAGGTAAAGCCGGAAGGATGCTGCTCGGATTGCGTCAATACCTGCGGCCACTGGCAAAGAGAAGACCATATACTAGATGAGGACTCCGCAAGAAAGATGGCGGAATATTGCGACGCGCGGGACGGGTTCTGCCGCGACGACAGGGGATGTATCATACCTCGAGAGCTAAGAAGCCCTGTATGTCTCTATCACATTTGCTCGGATGCGAAGATGACGGAAGATGAAAAAGAGCTACTGCACAAAATAGAGTTCGGGCCGATTTGAAATAAAATATCTGACATGACTTTTTTCAATTGTCGCGGTCGGCGAGGAGTTTTGGGCATCAGTCGGCCGAAGGCCGATGTTAAAAACATCCATACAAACACGGACGCAGGAAAACTTTTTTACAAATAGTTTTCCGCAAGCCTTTCAAAAACTTTTAATTAGGGGCGGCTCCGCAGGAGCCGCATTTTTTATTCTTCAATAGCGCCGCGGCGGAGATTTGAACTCCGGAGTCCTTTCGAACACAGGTTTAGCAAACCTGCTCCATACCAGGCTTGGATACCGCGACATCAAGAAATGCCTGACGCTCTAATTTCTACTGATACTATTTAATATTTTCCGGTTACGAAAATAATATGGCCGCAATTTATTCTAAGTCGCCCCTATTGACATTCGCCAGTAGCTTTTCCAGCGCATCTATATGCTTGAGCATCTCCTTCAATTCTTTTGCGGATGCCTGATCGATCAGCATGTAGATATCCGGCCTTTGCGCGCTGATATTCTCAAACTTCGACATTAGAGCCATTTTCAGGGCTAGCTCTTCCTGCTTGCGCTGCTCCTCCTTATCCTTCGCAAACGTACAGTCATGCTTTTCCGAGGCCAGGTGTTCGTCGCAATAATATTTGCCGCAGTGCTCGCATTGAAAAGGCTCGGGCTCCATTTTGCCACAAATCGCGCACTTCGGGGGTGCGACCGGCTTCGCCATCACATTTTGATCTTCTGCAGTCGCTCGCGGTATATACTCAAAAGTACCCGAATGAGCATAGATCCTCACGATCTCTTCGTTCTTCTTATCCTCTTCGCGCATGACAGGTCGTTACCAAGCTATATTACTCGTGCATCCTCATATTGGTTTTCGCTTTAAAAGGGCTTTATACTCAACTTAAACCCGACCATTTTCGTATCTTCGCCGCTCTCGGGCACGAAGAAGGCATATACCGGCTGTGTTCCGTTCCTCGTAAGCACGGCCATCGTTGCACTATCCAGGTCAAATTGAAAACCCAGCGCGATGCCGTCAGCGCTCGAGCCATGGATGACACTGACAATGTGGCGGTCCGGATATGTCTTTGAGTCCGCCACCAGCGTCCTCGCCACGTCCATCTTACCGCCCTCCACTAGCATTTTCATGGCAGCAGCGGAGTTCGCGTCAGTCTTGAAGAGCAAGAATTTTCCGATGCGCTCGTCCTCTTTGATGACCTGCGAATACACGGGCACGAAAGAGGTTACGGCGCCCCAGGTGTATGCCATTAAATTAAGAGATATCTGCGCGTATGCGCGTTCCGCGCTAAAAGCCGCTGGGCCATGCTGAGCGTTCACCACGAAGCGTTTTGCGGTCTCCCGCATCTCATTATCATTAATGTAATAAACGGCTACCTTGTAAGGCACCGAGAGGTCAACCTGATCGCCTGCCATGCTGAAGTACGCGTCGTCCACCCAGTATGATATCGTCTGCTTAGCCAAAAGATCAAAATCGCCGATCAGCACGTCCCGGTCTTTAAGTGTAAAGAGGCTGCACGAAGCCTCGAGCGTGGGGTATTTTGTGCGCACAAAACCTTTCATTTCCGCGACTGGCACCCAGTAGGCGCGCTGCGGGTATGCCTTGCAAGCATATGGGCGAACCACATGGACGCTGCATTGATGCTCCTTCAAAAAAGGGCAGGCGCCATTATTCGTCTTAATGTACAGGTGCGGGGTCGGCGTTAGATTCGTAGCTCCAAGCTCACAATACTGATTAAAGAAATCAGCAGGCTTCATGTGCAAGTGGTTTGCGAGCTTGTACAGCTCGAAGGTTGTCAACTGCACAAGGTCCTGGCTGGCACAGCACTGGCCGCACATGGCGCATTCGAAATCCTTGATGACCTTTTTCATGCTGGAATATCAAATATTGTCTAAAGCTATATAGCTTCGTCCAATCGGATAAAAACCATAAAGCATTATACATATGGGCCAGGATTTTGAATACATACTCTATATCAATAATATATACCAAAATTTTATAATTCAAAGACTTCGATTTATAAGTAAACTTATCTTCACCAAAGTATATTTTGACATGCGTGGGAGCATATACCAAAATTTTATTAAGGCCAGGAATATGACTGATAAAAAATTATTTTCAAGAAGGAATATATTGATAGGCGTGGGTGCTGCCATAGGGCTTGGCGCCGCAGGTGTATCATGGCGTGCCTATGACCAGGGCGTTTTTAGTGTCGGGCAGGGACCTGCATATGATGCCTGGGAAAACTGGCAGCCGGGCGGAGCAGGACAGCCATTGGATATGGTGCGAGTAGCTATTTTAGCGGCAAACCCTCATGATATTCAGCCATGGATTTTTTCTGTGGCTACTTCGAGTATAGACGTATATATTGATCCGAGCCGAAATTTAGGTACCGTCGACCCCTTCGAAAGGGAAATACATATCGGGCTCGGCTGCGCGCTCGAAAATCTGGTCCTGGCGGCCGAAGCCGGAGGCTTTGCGCCATCGTTAAATCTTATGCCGGATGCCTCAGATCCCACACATATTGCAACGATCGATATTTCACCGGGGAATAAGTCGGCAACCGAACTGTATGATGCCATACCGCTTCGCCATACGAACCGAGGGCCTTATGAAAAGCGCATCGTCTCGGATGAGACGTTAGACGATCTGAAGCGCTTGAATCATGACGCCGATATCGATGTCATCTGGTTCTCGTCCGATGAGGAGCGCAAGAATGCGGGTGATCTGATCATAGCGTCCACCGAGGCGTTCATTGCCGATAAGGAAATGAGCAGTGACAGCTCGAAATGGATGCGCCAGGACTGGCAGGACATCCAGCGCCATAAGGATGGCATAACCCTGGACGCCCAGGGCTTATCCTCGATTACGCTGTTAGCGGCTAAGATATTACCGGCGCAATCACGGGAGGAGAGCGATAAATACTGGCTGCAGTCCACCAAAGATGTCCATGTCGCCACTGCAGGCGCATTCGGGCTCATCGTCGCGAAGGATAACCGAGATAGCGTGCAGCGGCTCAACGGAGGGCGTCTCTGGCAGCGCATGCACCTATGGGCGACGACGGGGGGCATCGGAATGCACCCGCTCAACCAGGTGATAGAGTGCGCCGAAAGAGAGTCAGTTCTGGGAAACGAGCCGAAGATCACGAATAAGCTAAAAGAGCTCACCGGCCCCGGGCGGCAGCCGCTTATGATGTTCAGGCTCGGCTATCCGACCATGAAAGCGATGGCCAGTCCCCGCAGGCCCGTTGAAGAAGTATTACGCTAAAAACAAGCAAACATGACGCAAAGGATGATCAATCTATGGCGAAACAATCTCCCACGCCTTGCAGAGAAGCACATCCTTCTCCTCCTGTGAGAACGGGAACTCGCCGAGCACGTGCGATACGCTTGTCACGTCACATCTCAGTTCATCCATGGACAGCATTATTACGCCATCCGTCACCGCAGCTCTGGTGATCTTCTCTTTTATTATACCCCTGATGCGGCCGACCACCAGGATAAGCGCGGCTTTTGTCGTCGCTTCGCCATACTTTTCCACGACCCCTAAAAAGTCCATATGATCAATTTACAGCCAAGCATCGATAAGGGCATATGCCAGCATCTGCGCGGGATGAGCTCAAGTCCGCAAAAAATTGTTTTCTAAAAATATTACATGTAATTCAGCTAAATTGAATGATAGCCCGCACGTGGCGGGGTAAAAAATAGTCTTAGCCTTTGATCAGTGTCATCAGGCAATTTTCATCGAACACGTCCGGGTGGCAGATCGCACAGGAATGCTTCTCCCCCCAGCGCTTATAGCGACGCACTTCGCGTCCGCACTGTGTGCACCTGTAGATGGAGATCTTAGGCATTATATGTGCGCGGAATTCGTTGAGCGGCATGCTCATCTGATCCGGGTTTACCTTGATGAGCATGTTATCGTCGCAGGGCTCACAGCAATCACAATACTCCACTTTCCTCAAAGGCCTGTAGGTCGCTACCGCTTCGCCGCATTTCCTGCAGCGATAATACCATTTCTGACGCTCTACGAATAATTCGTTCGTACGCGCGGAGGGCGACACGCCCATCCTGCGGCAGGCGTCTAAAAAATGGCTCCCACGGTGGCCTCGCTCTCCATGAAAATGAAACGCATATATGTGTGCTATCTCGTGCCTCAGCACCTCATCCAGAGTATCCCAGCCATATTTTTCTAGATACCGGTAAGATAGAACGATCCCGAGCGGATTACTGTGCGCATAACCGATACGGCTATAGAGCCGGTCACTGATACGCAGCATGATGTCCGGGATACGGTTATCAAAATAATCCTGATTTATATTTATGAAACGTTCCCTCGAATCGCTAAGATATTCGTTTATAGTCTGCATCTTCGCTACGTCGTTTTCCATTCACTCACCCGTTTACGGCTTTCACCGTTATCATGAAGTCAAAGCGTGTATGTGCCCTGTTTTTAGGTGTTTTCACGCGTTTTTAAACGAATACCGGTCACCGCTGTTTGATATATATGACCGCGAAACATAGATAATTTGGGCTGGTTTATTAACTTTGTCGTATACTACTTGCTTAAATTAACATTAAAATATTTAATTTTCATTTTTGTAAAATAATGGGCAACTGAAAATAACTAGCTTAGTTTCGGCAAGCATCAGGCCAAATTCGCCATTAGGAACACAGCGTTTCACCACGGAGATCAGAAGTTCCGTGTTTGTATGCGTCCAACCACTAAACATGTAAACGATTATACAAAAACACGGAACCACGTCTCCATAGTTAAAGCCGTGCTCTTCGAGGGCTTCGTGAATTTCGGGCGCGCACTTCTAATGGGGTGTGAGTGCAGATTGTATAATAAAATGAAAATCCAGAAATCACATTTAGGTCATTTCAGGGCGACGGGACCTGAAATGGTATGAATGAATGATATTTGATAAATATGTTGAACAAAATTATCATTCCATCGCTTATTAAGCTATAAATTTAATGAAAATCGTCAATAATTTATTTAACTTACCATTTTTAGCGAAATAATTTCCACGCATCAGGAATAGATATATATCTAAGTAATCTATCATTTATTTCTTATATATCTGGCTATAACAGAACTACCAACCGTTGAGGATGGGGAAAAAAGATGGTAAATATTATCTTGGACAAAGATGTGTGCATTGGATGCGGCTTGTGTGTGCACGATTGCCCTATGAAGGTATACGAGCTGAAAGACGGGCGCTCCAGTGTAGTAAACCCGGACGATTGCATGATGTGTCTGTCATGTCATGAGATCTGCCCGGCAAACGCGATAGAGCACCAGGACATCTACTTATCGAGACGCCTCTACGTCGATCTGGACGTATGCTCTATGCTGCGGAGGTTCGTATAATGTCGATGGAACACTCCGTTAAGCCCGAAGAGATGCCGATGCACTGCGAAGGCAACATCTACGATTACGAGGAGGCGTTGCACGGCCTGATGACCTTGAACGCCACGATCATCCGCTCACTCGAAGAGATCGCCCGAAGCGGCGCCAATGCGGTCGTCTACAGGGCCGGAAATAAGATGGGCCACGAGACAGCTAAGTTCTTCCCCAAGACCGACAACGTCGAAAAGGCCCTAAAGGAACTGTCAGAGATCCTGGGCAGGCAATATAACTTCGAGCTGTGGAAGCCTAAGGATAAGGACTCTTATATCATCACTGAGAATGGCGAGACATTCATATACCTGGTGTTCAGGGATTGCCTGGTCCGCCAGACCTTGAGGCATGAGGGAATGTCCCAGAAAGGCCCGCTGTGCCAGAGCCTGTATGGCTACATGGTCGGCGCGGTCGAGGAGATCACGGGCAAGCGTGGAAAACTGGAGATCGTACACGTCGGCCCCAACACATGCTTAAAAAAGCTCATTTTGAGGTGAGGATATGATCAAGCTCGCAACTGAACCATTAGCATCGTGCGCAGGCTGCCACATGGGTCTCCTGGACATTCACGAGGATATACTACAGCTATTAAGCAAAGCCGAGATCGTCTATTCCCCTATTCTCGCGGACGTAAAGGAGCCGCCCGAGGGCATCGATATTGCCATAGTGGCCGGCGCCATCCGGAACAAGGAGAACATGGAGCGCGTGAAAAAGCTTCGGCAGCGCGCTAAAATACTCATCGCGTTCGGCACCTGCGCCTGTTATGGCGGCGTGTCCGGATTATCGATCATTCACAGCAGGGACGAGATCCTGAACGGCGTATACACCGACAGCCCTGGGCTGACGACAAAAACGATACCCAAGGACGACATACCCGAGTTATTATACAGGGGTTACGCTGTGGGCGACATAGTAAAGGTGGACTATTATATCACCGGATGCCCGCCGAAGGAAGCGTTCCTGAGACAGATCCTGCTGCCACTCATAGAGGGTAACGTGCCGGAACTGGCGAAAAAATCGGTCTGCTCTGAATGTGACCGCAACATGGAACTGGTCAAGGACTGGAAGATCAAACGCAGGTACGAAGGCACGCCGGAAGAGGGTAAGTGCCTCCTGGGCCAGGGCTACATATGCCTCGGATCGGTGACTTTCGGAAGATGTCATGCAACCTGCACGCACCACGGTGTAGCGTGCCATGGCTGCGGCGGCCCGTCGCTCGACGTGTTGCGCGAGCCGTGCCGTGACCTGTATAACATACTGGTCATGCGCATCCAGCACCTGACCGATCTGCCGCAGGCGGAAATCGAAAAAGAGCTCTATGACGTGCCACATACGATCTACCCGTTCGTCATGGGCAGCAAGATCATGGAGAACAAGTCGGTGTCTAAGATACCCGACATCATCAAGGAGAGACACCTATGAAGAAGATCACCATTTCACCATTGTCGAGGATCGAGGGCCACGCCTCCGTGACCGTGAACCTGGACGATAAGGGCGAAGTCGCGGATGCGCACTTCCACGCTACGGAGCTGAGGGGATTCGAAAAGTTCCTCGAAGGCGCAGCAGTGGAAGAAGCGCCCCGGATCACACCGAGGATCTGCGGCATCTGCCCGACCGTACATCATTTAGCGTCGGCAAAGGCCGTGGACTCCATTTTCGGTGTCCAGGTGCCGGAGACGGGCATCAAGCTCAGAAAATTACTGGACATGGGGCAGTTCATCGGCTCGCATTCGCTGCATTTATTCTACCTGGCCATGCCGGACTTCCTGCTCGGCCCGGACTCAGATCCGGCGCTTAGGAATGTCGCGGGGCTGGTCAAGGCTAATGCAACGCTAGCAACACAGGCGGTAGAGGCAAGGAAGATCGGCCAGCGCATCACTGAGGAGGTCGGCGGAAAGCCCATACACCCCATATCAGCCATTCCGGGCGGCATGGCATTTGCTCTCTCTAACGAGAAGCGCGCCGAACTGGAAGTAATGGCAAAACGCTCAGTCGAGATATCAAAAGCATCATGGCCAATCGTCATGCAGCAGTTCGATAAATATCCGGACATCTTCAATGAGCTGGGGCTCATGCAGTCCGACTTTATGGGCATGACCAGCGGCGGCAAGTGGGAGACCTATGACGGTAACCTCCGGGTGCTGGATGGAAATGCTTCGCAGGTGTGCGATTTCCCGGGCGCAGACTATCTGAATTACATCGAGGAAATGGCAGAGTCATATTCCTACATGAAGTTCACGAAGCTCAAGAAAGGCAGCGGATTCTATCGTGTCGGGCCACTGGCCCGGGTGAACGTGGTCGATTCCATGGGCACTCCGGAAGCGGACAAGATGCTTGCCGAGTTCCGCTCCAGGTTCGGCAGGGCGCCGCAGGCATCCATGATGTATCACCTGGCTCGTGTCATCGAGTATACCGCGGCCAGTGAGATCGCTCTCGCACTTCTACAGGACCCGGCCATCACGGGTAAGAACATCCGCACAGAGGTCACCGGCGTGAAAAACACAAGAGGCGTAGGCGTAGTCGAGGCGACCAGAGGCACGCTTATTCACGACTATACGGTGAATGACAAGGGCTTCATCACCAAGGCAAACCTTATCGTGGCTACGGGCCATAATAATCGTGCAATTGACAAAGGAGTGCTACAGGCATCACAAAAGCTCATCCATGGGGATAACGTGAACGAAGGATTGCTCAACCGCATAGAGATGGTCGTCAGGGCCTATGATCCATGCGTGTCGTGTGCAACGCACGCGATTGGTAAGATGCCTTTCGTTCTCAGGGTAATGGATTCTGAGGGAAAAATTGTTCGTGAGGTTGAAAGATGCTAAACAGGATATTAAGCGACCTGACAAAGGTCGAGGGCGTTAACGCCGCAGCGATCGTTGGCCGGGACGGGTTCATCATCGAGCACGTGGCCAACATCCAGATGGACGTGGACGCCCTGGGAGCTATGGCTTCTACCAGCGTCGGTACGTCGGAAGCGATGGGCATTGAGCTGGGTAAAGGAAACTTCGAGCAGGTGATCGTCGAGCTGGAGAAAGGCCCAATCATCCTTTCCCTGGTCACGGAAAACGAGATCCTTGCCATCGTCGCCGAGTCCGGCGCGAACATAGGCAGGATACGGTATGAAGTGAAAAAGAATAAGGATCGCATAACAGCAGCACTTTAAACTGCGCCAGACATTGCGAGTTGAATATCCGAACAAGGACGTCTATCAGTGAAACTCCCATACGGTAACTTCATAGCAGAGACGAAAAAGCCCATACCGGACGTGCTGCGAGAATTCAGTAAAAATTTCCGCGGGTGCATACACGTTTTCCGAATGGAAGACGGCAGGGCTAGCGAAGGCTTCATCCTGATTGAAGACGGGAACGTTCTTGCATCGGCATACAACATGCTAAGCACGATCACGCTATATCAGATGAACGCCCTCGAGCGCATGCTTTCGCTTAACGAGACGCGACTCAAGGTCTATTCATACAGCGAAAAAGAAAAGTCAGAGCTGCTGGAAACCTATCCCGACTCTGTCATAGTCGGCCAGGAGAAGAAAGACGAATCGCCCGAAGACGTACTGGAACAAGAAGAAGAAAAAATCGGTTGAAGCATCGGATAGCCCGCTTGAGAGACAGGCAGTACCATACGAGTCGATGCTTTCCACTGTCCTGCTTCTCCCGGGCGTGGTCGCGGCGGCGCTCGTCGCAGACGGCTTCCCGATATTTCAGAAAGGCGAGCAACAGGTAGACTTCGAGCACATCGCCGTCGCAACCGAGGACATCGTGCGCTCTGGCACGAGGATCGCGACGGAGCTACAGCTGGGCAGCGCCGAGCAGATCATCCTGGAAACGCCCGAATATAAGGTGATCATAGCTCCTATCGATGATATGTTCCTGTGCGTGCTGGCCAAGGCAGATGGGAACCTGGGCCTCGTGCGATTAAGTATCAAGAATGTGCAGAATACAGTGAGGGACATGGTATGAAGCTTCCATACGGCATTCCGGTAAAGAGTGATGGCCTGCCAAGGTCCCTGGCCGAGATCAATGTCGCGCTCGCGAAGAACGCATTCACTGGCTACCTGAGGGCATCCCTCATAAGCAAACCGGGCGAGAGCGTCGAAGGTGTCTTAGTCTACAGGGCGGGCGCGCCGGCGATCGCGTTCACGTCCGACGGCAACACCGATCGCCCGGACAACGACTTACAGCTCATCACTTCAATAGTATCAAGGGATACGGCAATCCTGGAACTATGCACATTCAATGAGGCCCAGATACGCCTCATGCTGGACTTCTGCAAGGAGTTCACCTTGAAAGTGCCGCCGCCTGCGCAGCAGCCTGCGCAGTCGCCGAGGGCCGAGATGATGCCGATATCAAGGAGCTGCGAAGCCCAGCCCGAGCCCGCACAGCAGCGGCGCCCCAGGGCTGAAGCACCCGCCAGGCAGGGCAGACTACCTGAAGTGAGGGGACAGTTCCTGAAGTCAGAAACTGTTGAAAGTCTTAGCGCATACTTGACTGCCAGGACTGATGAGACGGGGCACGTGATCTTCGCGGTAAAGACGGGCAGTGTATTTGTCGAAAACCATATCCTGCTCATCAGGGGAAAACCAGAAGCAGCCTATTCCGAAAAGTCGGATTTGATCGGTAAAGCGCTGCTGGACTCGCTCATGGGATATGCGGGAGATGCGGAATTTTATCGCGTCGAAGAGTCGATCATCCTATCTGTCCTGCACGGACATCCCAGAGTATCAACATCACCTCTAACCGAGACTGTGCCCAGGCCGGAGCCCGGGCCTCGACTTGAGCCGCCCAGGCGCGCAATTCCGGCACCTGTGCTAAAGCCTGAGCCTGTCCCGGAAATAAATGTGCAGGAAGCGAAGCCATGGATAACTCCATTGCGTCGCACCGAGCCGCCTCATCCAATACCTGAGAACGGCCCGAGAAATGAAATTGGCATACCAGCAAGGGCATTACTGGAGAGAACCGACCGGCAGGCATATAGCGTGGAGGGGCTCGGGACGCCTGTGCCCGAAGTGAAGTCTTCGAGCACCATGAAAGGCGATATGGACGCGGACATAGATTTCGTAAAAAAGGTCGAGAGCGAGTTCGTGGGTAACGTGGATGAATTGTTAAAACGATTAGAGCTGTCACACCTTAAGGTGACGTCAGAGAACAAGAAGAAAAACTGAGGTCCACTTATGAGCGATATCCATGTCATTCTCCAGAACTCGATCCTGTACACGGCTGGCATCGAAGGGCTTGCCAGGTTCAATAAAGCCGTGGATAATGGGTCCATATCGAGTATAGTAGGGCAGGACGGATCGCTTGACCTGTCGAGGCTCATGAACATGCTGCTCGACGTGTTCCATGAAGAGCAGGCGTCGTCCATCATGGACAACACGCTTGCCAGGTACATGGAGATCGCGAACGAGCAACAGGCGAAAGTGTATGCCGCCCTCGAGGTCGCGGTCCCGGTGAGCGCAAAACCGGCCGAGACCGACGTGAGCGGGGAGAGCGTCTCCCCAGGTAATGTGGCCGTCGCCGGAACTCAGGCGTACGCGGAAGACGAGATAGCCGAGTACTTCGATTCCGATGCCACAGAGGTGCGGAACATGATCAACGAGGCCCGGCGCATCCGCATGGCGATGGGGAAGTCGACCCCGAAGATCAACAAGAAGCCGGACGTGCCGTTGCAGGCAGCCGAGGAGCCGAGAACACCTCAGCCGATGGATACGATCCGCAAGGTGTCAAAGTCCATGTCGCTCAGCAGCGAGGCCCTTGACACTGAGATCGACGATATGCTCGGCAAGAGTGCACTCGTCACCATCGACCCGATGGACGTGATCAGGCACCTGAAGGAAAAAGGATATTATTTCCAAGAGAATACAGTACTGGAGAAAGTTTATTCAAAGATCGAAGAGCGAAAAAATAAGATCAGGGACTGGATCCTGCACGACATACAGCTATTCCTCGAGGACAAGACCTGGCCGAACGAGGAAGACGTGGTGTCGTACGTAAAGCATATCAGGGATATCGGCATCGTATACGATGAGGCCGAGATCAGGCGAATGATCCTGATAGAGATGATCAGGAAGGCATAATATGACAATCATAATATCAAGCTCAGCGGGGCAACAAATACAGGTGGATGTATAGAATGACTAAAGTATATACGATCGCTTCTGGAAAGGGCGGCACAGGGAAGACGATGACAACAGCGAACCTGGGTACCGCCCTGGCGCTATTGGGTAAGCGTACCATTATACTGGACGCTGACATAGGTATGGCAAACCTGGGCCTCGTGTTAGGCCTGGAAAAGAGCAAGATCACACTGCATGAAGTCCTTGCCGGAAAGGCGGATATCTCGCAGGCCGTGTATGAGCTGCCGACAGGGCTGAAAGTAGTCCCCAGCGGCATATCACTACAGGGCTTTCAGAACGCCGACCCGGACAGGCTGCAGTTCGTAATGAGCAAGCTGGTCACGGGCGCTGACTTCATATTGATAGACGCTCCGGCAGGCATCAGCAAGGATGGCGTAATACCACTTGCTATCGCGGATGAGGTATTGCTTGTGGTGAACCCCGAGCTTTCGTCGCTCGCCGATGCGGTCAAGATCAAGGTGCTGACCGAGATGGTCGGTGGCGCAGTAGGCGGCATTGTCCTGAACAGGGCATCTGCGGAGAAGACTATGCTCACAAGCCAGAAGATCAGTCAGATCATGGGCGCAGAAGTGCTAGAGGTCATACCCGAGGACTCAAGTGTCCGCAGGGCAGCTGCGTTCAAGACACCGGTAGTCGTCATGTACCCGGACAGCCCGGCTGCAAAAGGCTATAAGAAGCTGGCGGCGAAGCTGGCAGGCTCTAAGGCCATGATCGCGGAAGCCGCAGGCGCAGAGTCTAATAAAGAAGGATTTATCGACCGTCTCGCACGGTCACTATTTGGAGGCGTATGATATGTTCGATACTAATAGTACTTTGTTTGAGCTTCTTATCGGGCTCCTTTCCGTGGGCATCATCCTCTGCTTTATCATCATGTACGTCATGTACGCGAGGATCAAGCAACTGACGGCCGAATTACGTGCACTCAAGAACCGCGTAGAGATCACGGACGAAGAACTGGGCAGGCTCGCATACGATATAGAAGAGTTTAAAAAGCTCAAGTTCTAGAAAACAAACGTTTTTATTACGCCCCCGACGCCAGGGGGCGTTTATTGTTATATGTACATCGCTCAGCTATGCGACTCTGCACTTACAACAAATGATAATTTTCCCATTCCGAAACGGCGATTTTTTAAAATAGTTTTCTCATCATCTTATACGAGCGTGATATGCTGGATAGAGACTCTTAACGCAAAGACGCGATGAATTATTTTTGCTGTATCTCCGGCGCAGGGTGAATGAAAATGTTATATTCTCTGGTCATTTATGATCATTTAACCTGTCATTATCGGGCTTCCTGAGGCAAAATAATATAGTTTCCATGTCTGCTTCAGCGCTTCTTCGCATTAGTGTTCCAATCCGTAATAGCCCGGCATTAAAAAATAGTCTTAAATATCTTATGTTACGGGATCTTTTCCTTTATCTTCGTTCATGGTACGGTCAGCAATATCTTTTACGATGTCCCCGCGTGTCAGTTTCACGTATCGCCATACGCTCAACCCAAATAGCAAATATGAGATGACATAAAGATAGTCTGTCAGTGAGCCTACAGAGTACTGGTTCAACGCGGTAGTGATCGAGAAATAAATGTCGGAGAAGCTCATCAAACAGATCGCTCCGGCGAGCATCATCTGAGACTCGAATACTTTCCTGCCCTGAGACGCTTCTAAAAGCCTGGCTACCATCACAAGCGCAATGATATCTAGCACCGGGTAAACGATATCCAGCACTATGGATAAGTCAAGCGTGCCGTTCTTATATATTTCCGCAGGGCTTGTATGGCTAATATAAAAAAACATGATCGTATAAACTACGGATGCGACCAGTATTAAAATTAACAAAGTATAGTCGAACTTCGGCTTATTACGAAGCCCCTTGGTCACAAAATAAATGGCAAATATTATTGTAATACTCGCAATGATGTAGAATATATCGGCAAAAGACGGGTAGGGTATCTCTATATTTAGAATAACGTAATAGACCGCCCAGATGATCTCTGCGACGAGGTAACAGAAAGAGCCTATCAGGAATAGTATGATACCATCGCGTATTTTCAGGTGAATTGACTTGTAAAGTCCCCAGGCTGAAGCCAGGAAGAACGCGAGAGCACCCAGTATGCTCAATATATTATTAAAATTTGCGAAATTTTCATCAGAAATAATGTTAAATGACCTGATCACAATGTACGCTAAAATCAAAATAATAGTGACTAGCGACGATAAATAGTATCCAATAGGTGTTCCTTCATTGAACGTGAAATGGTGTTTAGCGGCTGTCTGGTAAGTCCGCTCATTTTTATTATTATACATTTTTATCCCTTTAAATTATTATATCGATAGACACTTGATCTATGTCTTTTATAAGATCATATAGGCTGCACAGACTCCGCCGGCGACCAGGGCGACTGCGAGGGCGTTGACAAGGTCCACTTTTCTTCCCAGGCCTTTTAGAGCGCCGGAATAGGTGATATATCCGCAAACTAGCACGATCCCCACGATCAAGGGCGCGATGTAAGTGCCTTTGAGGAAAGTTACGTCCGCTCCGGGCAGGATCAAGACGCACTCGCTCATCGTCCGGAACGCGATGACTGCGGATGCGATCTGTGCGGACCACATGCCGGACCTGTAGAGAAATATACTGAGGATGCCACCGGCGATGAGCCCGCCCGCTCCGGTCATAATGGCGTTCCCGCCCAGGAAGGTGGTCTTGCCACTCATCGTCATATAATCAACAAAAACGTTAAGGACCTTTCCACCTGTGGCGCTACACAGTATTGCATGGCCCATCTCGTGTGTGATGATATACAATAGGTTCGACGCATATACTATTATAGCTAGCAGAGCCAGGTCATACAGGACTGGTATGGCATCATGATAGCCGAAGTTCACTATCTTATTTGCGGGAGAAAGAAAATCGCTTTCGCGACCCTCTACGTATTCCGATCTGCTCATGGGACGGTCACCACCATTTTTTAGTCTGAACTACACTGAGATCGCCGGTAGCGCCACCCTTTTCGCAGATTCCCCGGTAGAGGGTTTCTGTGTTAGCCCCAGATGGCTTGCGACACGTTGCGCAGTTTTTTATTATGCACACATCGCTTGATTGAACAGAGATTGGAATAGAGGTATATAATGTTATGCAATTTTTTATTATAAAAATAGGGCAAATAAGAAAATTTATGCGAATTTATTCAAAAAACGAAAAATATGCGTATCATTGATCTCATCAATTTTTTACGAGTATAAACAATTAAATACGAGTGCTGTGAGGTATATATTAATTATTTTATGCTTAACGCCCTTCTTTTTGTGCATCGATATATCTTCGATCATACTCGAAAAAACATCATTAATGCCATATGAGGATATTCCGGGTATGATCAAAAATCATGAATACAACCCCGGATGCTTTTGTAGGCCTCCATTGATATGGGCTTCGCCATTGATCACAGGTATTCGCCGTTGATCACAGGTATTCGCTGAAGACGCACGTGTCTCATACAGTGAATTTCCTAATTAGAAAAAATAAAGTATAATATGGTTGAAAGACTAAGCATTATATGGTGAGGGCCGGGTGATAACTCCCGGGTGACTGAGATGTACGAAGATCTTTTATTTACCATATTAGTGATCGGGATAATACTTTTACTTGCAATACTTATCCTGCCGGGCTTTGCTCTGATACGCGATTATGAAGTCGGTATTGTCACTAAGAATATGCTCGGAAAAAAATTAAAAAAAGGCCAGATAATCGCGACCAGCGGGGAAGTCGGGCTACAGGCAGATACTTTGATGCCGGGGCTGTACTGGAGGATACCGATCATATGGAAGATCAGGCGGTATCCCGTCACCTGTATCAACCCGGGGAGCATAGGCATTGTCGAATCGATAGACGGCAGGCCGATCTCTACGGGAAGGCTGCTCGGGGACGAAGTGGAATGTAACGCGTTCCAGGACGCAAAAACTTTCCTCGAAAGCGGCGGCTGCAAAGGGCCGCAGATATCCGTGCTCAGGCCGGGAACATATCGTATTAACACTCAGGTATTTAAGATAAAGGACGTGGCGGCCACAGAGGTGCCAAAGGAGATGGTCGGCGTCGTACTTGCCCGTGATGGCATTCCGCTGCCCTCCGGTTACATCGTCGCCCCCGATCCGACGGGTGACCACAAGCATTTCCAGGACGGCCAGTCATTCATCAATTATGGCGGGCATCGCGGCCCTCAACTGGAGACGCTGCAGCCTGGTGAATATTACATCAACCCGCTCCTGTTCGAGGTGAACCTGTCAGATGTGGCGACGGTGCCTCCCGGCTATGTGGCCGTGGTCATTTCGAGCGTGGGAAAAGAGCTGACAAAGCCGGCCATTGCGCCCATGATCAGTACGGATGGCGGGCTGGACCAGACTCTCCCGGAAGCGGTCGAGACTCTTCTGATAACGAGCAAGAGCGAGCGCGGGATCTTGAAAGACCCGGTCGCGCCTGGTAAGTATAACCTGAACCAGATCGCGTACAAGCCCGAGTTCGTCCCGACGAGCGCCATTACGATAGACTGGGCGTCCCGTGACGGTGTCACCGAAACGAAGGTGCTCAACGCGAAACAACAGGAGCAGGAGACCGAAAAGGTCGCGGAGTTCTTTAAATTCAACCAGCTCAAGGTCACTTCGAAGGACGGCTTCCAGCTGGACGTGGATGTCCGGCTGATCATCCGTATCCCTCCGGCAAATGCGCCGTTCGTCATCGCCCGCTTTGGCACGGTCTCGAACCTCATCGAGCAGGTCGCCCATCCGCTGATCGACAGCTCGTTCAGGAACGAGGCGGGCAATAAGGCGGCCATGGAGTTCGTCCATAGCCGTACGGAGCTTCAGATGCAATCGCTTGAAAAGGCTCGCGGAGAGTTCTGCAAATATCACGTCGAGGTCCAGGGGCTGCTGATAGCCTACATCAAAGTGGATGAAAAATTACTGGAGACGCAGACGAGAAAAGAGATCGCCGTCCAGCAGCAGAAACAGTATGAGGAAGAGGCAAAGGCGCAGGAGCAGCGGATCGCTGTCGCGGAGAAGACCGCGCGCGCCGACAAGCAGACAGACGTCATCGCGGCCAAGCTATCGATCGATATAGCCACGGATAACGCACAAGCCTTGAGAAGAGAAGCGGAGGGTATCAGGGACTCCACGAAGACAAAAGCCGATGGTAGCGCCTATGAGCAGGAACAGGTCGGAAAAGCCATCGCTTCAGCGTATCATGCCCAGACCGATGTCCTTGGCGCAGAACGAGTTGCCGCGCTTAAATTGATCGAGGAAGTCGCCAATGGCAAGATCGTCATCACGCCAAACGTGCTGGTGACAGGAAGTGGTGATCAAGGTGCGGGCCTGTTCAACGCGATCCTCGCGAAATGGATCAGCAAGAGCGATAATAACGATAACGGGAAAATGCCGGTCAGCGAGAAAACGGTGTTAAGCGAGAAAGTCCCGGCCGAGGGTACGACACAGGATAACGAGAAGATGTAACTCTCATCTTCTCGTTATTTTAATATAAACCCTTACCTATTTTTATAGATATTTTTGATACTGCGAATCAAAAGACTTATTATGTCCTCGTATACCAATGAAAGTGAGAATCTTACAGGAGCGTTTAGCCATACCCAGCAAACTTGAGCCATACCTTTTAATAGGCGTCGGAGGGTTCGCTGGCGCTTGCGCTAGATATGCTGTCAACGAGGTGATCCCGGGTCTTCCCGGCATACTTTTAATAAATGTGGCCGGTTGCTTCCTGTTAGGGTTCCTGTTATACGAGTCCATATACACAGGCGCGTTCAGCCCGCATACAAGGCTTGTCTATGGGGTAGGCTTTATCGGGGCTTTTACCACATTCTCCACTTTTAGCTATCAGACGTTCCATTCGTCTCCCGAGACCGCGATCCTTAACGTGATTTTGAGCCTCGCGCTCGGCCTGCTGGCCATATTCCTTGGCCGCATCGCGGCTATAAAGTTCTCAGGGGGGTCGCTACGGAAGCCATAATTCTCGTGGGTATCGGAGGAACGATAGGCTCCATCCTCAGGTATATGATCTCTCAGATACGCCCTATACGAGGGGTCCCTGCGGGGACGCTGACCGTGAATATCGTTGGCAGCTTCGCGCTGTCAGCTATAGCCTTTATGAACCCCGATAATGAGACATATGCATTTCTTTGCACCGGACTTCTGGGCGGATTCACGACATTCTCCACGTTCGGGTTCGAGACATTCCGCATGCTGGAAGATAAGGATTATTATACTGCTCTCACGAACGTCCTGTTGAATATCGGCGGCGGTTTATTGGGAATTTATTTAGGCTATCGGATATTAATGTAAATGATAAGTAATTCATGACAATGAGGTAAGATGTATGTTATCGGACGGGATGCTTCTTCGTATCTACATATCAGAGTCGGCTAGCATAGAGGACCGGCCCGCGTACAAGTACCTTGTCGAATATTTCATGGACAAGGGGTTTCCCGGCTGCACCGTGTTCCGGGGCATGGTGGGCTTCGGGCATGAGAAAAAGCTCAAGACTGTGGACGTGTTCAGGCTTTCTATGGATCTGCCGGTAGTGATCGATGTGGTAGACACGGAGGAGCGCATCATGCAGGTGTTGCCCGATGTGGAAAAAGTGATCCAGTACGGGCTCATAATTACTGAGAAAGTACAGATGATCCGCAAGATGCCCTGATCATTTTCTACGATCGGAGGCGAAAATCATCTATGCTTTAATAATTGTATCATAATTTAAGTAAATATTCTACAGAGGGCATCGATGAGCGAGCGTCACGATAGGTCAGTTAAGTCGACATCCCTGACAATATTGGAATATGCGGATAAGATCAAGTCTCTTCTGTCGAAGGAGGATGGATCTCAAGCAAATGTGATCGGCCGGCTATCTTCCGAGGACTCGAAGGAAGCGGAAGAGGCCCTCGGGAATATAGAGAAAATTATCATGAACTACTGGGACGAGGCCGGATTTCAAGGAGACGATCTGAACGTTAAGTGGAAGATCCTTGTTATGGCGGAGTTCATGGAAAACATCATAACTGACGCGCGGCCGGAGCGCTTGAAAAAGACACATGGCGAAATTGAGTCAGCGGAAGAGGCGAAACGCATCGAAATCCTATGTGACGATTTGTATTGCCAGGTACAACGACTAAAAAACATATCGTTAAATAAATAAAAAAATTAAGCCAGTTTTGTATATTTGGCGAATGGCCCAAGGCTTTCTTCAATTCGAAGCAGCTGGTTATACTTTGACGCCCTTTCACTCCTGGCAGGTGCGCCAGTCTTGATGATCTCTGCCCCGAGTGCTACAGCTACGTCCGCTATGATCGGATCGCAGGTCTCGCCCGAACGATGGCTGACGGCCACTGTATACTTATTCTTGAACGCTAGCATCGCCGCGTCGAACGCCTCTGATATGGAGCCGATCTGGTTCAATTTTAACAATAGAGAGTTGGCAGCTCCCATGTCGATGCCCTTCTGGAGCCGCTTCACGTTTGTCACGAAGATGTCGTCACCTATGATCGTGACGTTTTTTGTGGCTTTCGTGATATCCGCGAACCCCTGCCAGTCCTCCTCGGCGAATGGGTCCTCCAGTACTATGATCGGGTAATCTTTGATCAACGCCTTGTAATAGTCGACCAGCTCTTTTCTCGACAGCGCCTTGCCATCGATATGATATTTACCATTCTTGAAGAACTCCGATGATGCGGCATCCATCCCCAGCTTGATCTTCCCTTTATAGCCGGCTTTTGTGATCGCGTCCATCATGGCGTCCAGCGCTTCCCTGGTGGTACCTATCGTCGGGGCATATCCTCCCTCGTCACCTACATTAGTCGCCGATTGGCCATATTTTTCCTTCAGGATCTTGCCAAGTGTATGATATGTCTCGACGCCCATGCGCAGGCCCTCGTGGTACGTATCAGCGCCTACGGGCAACATTAGAAACTCCTGGATCGCAAGACCGCTTCCGGCATGTTTACCCCCGTTGATCACATTCATCATCGGGACGGGCAGCCTGTACGTATTTACGCCTCCGAGGTACTTGTATAATGGTATCTCCATCGCATCGGCCGATGCACGGGCCGCCGCCATGGAAACGCCCAGGATCGCGTTGGCTCCGAGTTTAGACTTATTCTCTGTGCCGTCCAGCTCGATCATTGTCATGTCCAGCTCCCGCTGCTTTGTCACGTCCATGCCGATGATCTTTTTCGCGATGGTCACGTTCACATTCTTAACGGCTTTCTGCACCCCTTTGCCGCCAAAGCGCTTGTCTTTATCCCGCAACTCTAATGCCTCGTGAGTGCCTGTCGATGCGCCCGAGGGCACGCAGGCGACACCGACGCTGAACGGTGTATGTACTTCAACTTCAACAGTGGGATTCCCCCTCGAGTCGAGGATCTCCCTCGCATGGATCTTTTCAATAGGAATTGACAAATCGAACACATCCGGTTAATATAAATTAATAATAATATAAATTTAATATGGTATTAAAGTTTAGTGACGAGTGTAATAAATTCGCCATAATATACGAATTGCCAAAGCCTGATTTCCCGGACGACAGGTCAGCCTAAGAATAGAAACCAAATAATGAATGATTGAAGCTACTGAACGTATTAAAAAAGAAAAACAGGTGGCAATATTGCCACCGATTTATGCGTCGTAGTACAGGTACAGCTCGTACGGATGGGTCCTGATCCTGACCGGGTCGATCTCCATCGTCTGCTTGTAGTCGATCCACTCGTGGATGAAGCTGTCGGAGAACACGTCGCCCTTGGTGAGGAACTTGTGGTCCTTCTCCAGCGCGGCGAGTGACTCGCCGAGCGAGCCTGGCACGGACTTGATCTTCGCCTTATCTGCGTCGGACAGGTGGTATATGTTCTTGTCCATCGGGCCGAAGCCTTCTGCAACGGGGTCGATCTTGTTCTTGATACCGTCGATACCTGCCATGAGCATAGCTGAGAATGCCAGGTACGGGTTCGAGGTGCCGTCGGGCGGCCTGAACTCGATACGCTTGGATTTCGGGTTCTCGTTGTACATGGGTATGCGCACTGCGGCGCTCCGGTTCCTCTGCGAGAACACCAGGTTAACAGGTGCTTCGTAGCCGGGCACCAGTCTCTTGTAGGAGTTGGTGCTTGGTGCGCAGAATGCCATTAACGCATCAGCGTGGCTCAGCAGGCCGCCGATGTAATACAGGGCGGTCTTGGAGAGCAGGCCATAGCCGTTCTTATCAAAGAACAGGGGCTTGCCACCCTTCCACAGGCTCTGGTGTACGTGCATGCCGCTTCCGTTGTCACCGAATAAGGGCTTGGGCATGAAGGTCGCGGTCTTGCCGTTCTTTGCGGCGACGTTCTTGACCACGTACTTGTACTTCATGACTTTATCCGCCATGTTCACTAACGAGTCGAAGCGCATGTCGATCTCAGCCTGACCGGCGGTTGCGACTTCATGGTGGTGCAGTTCGACGTATATGCCCACATCGTTCATGGTGCCGACCATCTCGTTCCTGATGTTGACCTGCGAGTCAGTGGGTGGTACGGGGAAGTAGCCTTCCTTGAACCTTACGCGGTGACCCATGTTTGGCTTTGAGTTATCGTTAGAGTTCCAGATACCTTCGTTCGAGTTAATAGAATAGCCGGTGCCCTTGTAAGGCGTCAGCACGTCATACTGGACGTCATCAAAGATGAAGAACTCGAGCTCAGGGCCGAAAAATGCCGTGTCCGCAATCCCGGTTGATGCTAAGTATTTCTCAGCGGTCTTAGCGATGTTCCTGGGATCTTTAGCATAGTTCTTCATGCCGCGGGGATCCTTTACATCGCATATGAGCGAGATCGTCGGTTCTGTGATAAATGGGTCAATAAAATACGTTTCCGGGTCGGGTACTAGGAGCATGTCGCTCTCTTCAATTCCCTGGAAGCCTCTAATGCTCGATCCGTCAAAGCCTGAACCGCTGACGAAAATATCGTCCTCGAGCTCTGAGATCGGGTGAGTTTTGTGCTGCCAGATGCCCGGCACATCGATGAACTTATAATCGACATATTTTATTTTCTTGCTCTTTACGAGACTTTTTATTTCCTTTATCTTATCCGATGCCATAAGAACAATTCACCAACTCGACCATTTTATAACCGGAAGCATACTTCCGGCCGTGAAATATATTGCCATTTGCACATATATAAACGTTACCTTACATGCTCTACAAATACATGTGCTGTCTGGCAAATCATTTACGTTCATAGGAGCCAATCTGTGGCGATTTCCGATTATGTTTGGCATCGAGCCCGAAAATTCGACATAATGGCTTATTTTTACATGAATGCACGTAATTGAATATTGCCTGGACTAAGGCGTTATATTTAACAGAATTATTTATGCATTGTCTTCATATCTATAACTTGTCACGTTCGGTAAAAATCGAGCGATGCCGATAGATGGTGTGATCCTCATGGACGTTTTTACTGCGATCAGCAACAGGCGAAGTGTCAGAAAATATCTGGCAAAAGAAGTCGAAGAGCACAAGATCGAAAAGATCCTCGAAGCAGGGAGGCTTTCACCGTCTGCCGCGAACCGGCAGGAGTGGAAGTTCATCGTGGTCAAGGATAAGGCGATAAAGCAACAGCTTGTAGCGGCTGCCCGCGGGCAAGGCTCCGTGGAGGAAGCCCCGGTCGTGCTCGTGGGATGCGCCGTGGACTCATCGGCCATCATGCCTTGCGGCCAGTACTCTTACACTGTGGATCTGTCCATTGCCTTTGCATACATGATACTGGAGGCGCAGGAATTAGGCCTTGGCACGTGCTGGCTGGGCGCTTTTGACGAGGGTGCTGTCAAGAAAGCCATTGGGGTGCCGGAAGAGGTGCGCGTCGTAGCGATGACGCCGCTTGGCTACCCTGCCGAGAGCCCGTCTGCAAGGCCAAGAAAGTCGATGAATGAGATCGTCAGCTACGAGAAGTACCAGTAACGATACTAATGATCTCCGGGTCTTATCTATGAATCGCAAATACGTCGACGCAGAGGCGCTTTTTCGCGAATTGAAACGCGAAGCCGATAATATCGGGGAACCGGTCTCTAAGGCCCGGAAGCACAGCGTTGACGTCAGCGACATATCTCAGGCCATGTCAAAATACGATCTTGACGTTTTCCTGGAGATACTTAGCCTGGATCGTGTTGAGTCCGATCATAGGATCGACCGGCATGAGCTGGAAGATTTCACATCAAAAATTGAGCAGTATATGGATGCGCAGGCTCCGGGCCAGGACCAGTTGAAGAAATACGTGCGTATCATATCGACTTATTTAGTTTTCATAGCCAAAAGGCCTCTTCACTCGGCGGATATCGCATTTTTCGGCAGCCTAAAGATCGTTAAGAAAAATAACACCTACTATTGCCCCGCAAAAAGTGTTTACATAAAAGAAAAGGATTCCCTGTGCGTATATTGCATTTGTAGAGCCCTGAGATCGGACCCTGAAATAAACGCAAGCAATAAAAAGTAGACGGAGAGCCGCTCCGTCTATGTAACTACGTCTTCAAGCCTGTTCGCCTTAATGGCGTTCTTTACTTCCAGGCAGTACCGCCTGCCCATGCTCATGCCCTCGCCATATCTCAGGTATGAGTACGGTGAGCCGTTCATGAACGTGTTGGTGCCGCCGTCCTGTCTCGCGGAGATCTCGAAGGCCACGAACTCCAGGTTATCGGTACACATGGTCTGTATGCAGAACGCGCCCAGCAGTCCCGGAGGGACCATCTTCTTGGCGACGTCGGAGAGCCTGTCGCCCATTGCGAATGCCTGCGGCAGTAATGACTCGCGGGCTACGATGGGGAAGTTGCCAGTTACGACGTACGTGGGCTGTATGTTCGCCTCAATCTGGTCCTTGGCCGGGATCCTGACCAGGCCGTCGATGTTTGCCTCATGGCGCCGATCCATGCCCAGAAGCTCGACCTCGTTGGTCAACGGTGAGTAGAAATAATGCATACAGTAAATGTCCCCTGCAACGTACTCCTCTATATGGGCCTTTGCCCTGTCAGATTCCTCGAGCCATCCCTTTTTGATCATTAGCTTCATCTTCTCGTCGAATCCCGCCGGGGAGTCGGTCACGAAGTAGCCCCTGCCGCCCCTGGCGCCCGGGAACTTGACCATGCAAGGCCGGTCGATCTTATCAGGGCCCTTGATTGTTAAAGGCTTCCTTATGTCGGCCGCCTCGAACAATTTCGTCACGCGGTCCCGCTCGGCTTCCCATCGCAGGATGTTCCTGTTGCCGATCATGGGGACGAGGAAATCGTCTTCGATCTTTTCCAGGCCCACGTAGGCTACGAACGAGCCGTGAGGGACGATGATCGCGTTCATCTTTCGTAACTTTTCCTGGATCTTTTCGTCACATACGTCCGCGAACTTATCCACGACGATATATTCGTCCGCAGAGTGGAAACGCTGGTACGGGACTTCTCTTCCCTTCGCGCAGACCGCACACCTGCGGAAACCTTCATCCAGTGCGCCTCTAAAGACGTGCAGCGAAGAGTGGCTGGCTATCGTACACATCGTGATCTTTTTGGGATCGTATTTTTTTATGACCTTATTGATCTCTTCTTTTGTTATGACCAAGGACCTCACCAAGAACTACAACACACATATATCATTTATACCTTTTCTTAAGTGCGAGAGACTGAAAAAATGACACTAATGCTTGCTTATTTTTGCATTTGCCATATATTATATAATTTATAATGTTTTGCTCTGAAGTGCCAATCGGCCGGATCAGCCATTATAAAATGGAGCCCTGGCGGTTGATTGGCTTTCAGGATTACTAAAGTATTTAATAATGCAACGCTTTTGATATGTTCTGATGAAGGCGGTTGTCCCCTTTAAAGTGGCTAATGCTAAGTCCAGGCTTTCTTCATTATTGACCGTGGACGAGCGCTCTAAGCTCGCGCTACTCATGCTGCAGGACATTATGGCCACGTTACGCGAAGCGGGCCTTGAGGTCGTTTTACTGACGACGCGGCCGTTCGAGTACGACGCGAAGGTCCAGGTCAGCGAAAAAGACCTGAATGACGCGCTGAATGATTTTTTAAAGACGGAGCACGAGCCCGTTATGATCGTGATGGCGGACGTTCCGCTGATGACGATCAAAAACGTGCGGGACATGCTTGACAGTACGTCGGATGTCGTCATATCGCCCGGCAGGGGCGGCGGCACAAACGTACAATTCATCAAGCTGCCACAGCGGTACCATGTGGACTATTACGGTGCCAGCTTCCTCGACCACATGCGGATCGCCGAGGATGCGGGGCTAAAGGTCGCGTTCTTCGATTCATTTAACATGTCGAGCGACATCGACGAGGTGTCGGACCTGACGGAGCTATATATCCACGGCAAAGGCGCGGCCGCAAAGTACCTGCGCTCCTTCACCGCCCTGGACGTAAGCAAGGGCCGCGTTCGCGTGGTCCGCGACCAGGAAAGCCACAATGTCACGGCTTTGAAGATGCACGGGCAGCCCGCCGCGACCGAATAAAAAACTCTTTTCCCTTTTGAATAGATAAGCTCACTAAGTGCTCGAAGTTCACTGTTTTTAACCAATGAGGCACTGAGTTTCACAAAGGTATTTTTGTATACGCTTCGAGCGTCCGGATTACTCTATTTTTATTCTATATGCCTCCGGCGGCCGGATGTTGTTAGTCATGGGGAACAAAAAAAGCCCTGACCGGATACTAGAAGCATAAAACCGATGTTTTCCCATCCAACCTATCAAGTAGTTATACATCAGCAGGTAAATCTTTAAATAATGGCCGCTTATACGCTTGTATCAAGAGGGTAAAAGGGGGCAAAATATGACAGGAAAAATGGCCGAAGGTGTAAACAATATCAGGATAGGTTCGTTATCCGAAGTAGAAAAAGGCTCGCCGCTAGGTTACTATTTCGCAGTTTTAATCATCGTTTTCGTATCTGCAATGTATGTGCTTATTAATTATGCAGGGTTCCTGCCGAGCGGGGATATCCTTGTCACCGTGGTCTGTGACTCGCTACTCATTCTTGGTACGTTCATGTTCTTCGTCACATCGCTGGTAGGCTATATCAAGTCCAGGAACCTGCGCATCAGGTCGGGGGTATTTGCGTTCACCGTAAGCTCGTTCTCCTATTTTATAGCCGGCTGTTTCTGGACGTGGTATAACATGGCTATGCAAGAGCCCATACCATATCCGTCAATTGCCGATATTTTTTACGTGATAGGCTCGCTGGCGCTCATCTTTGCCATTTATGATATGACAAAGACGCTCAACGTGAAGCTGGGAGTAAAAGTGGAGATGAATGTACTGATAGTCTTCCTGGCGATCGTGGCGACCGCCGGGGTCATCGTCGCTTATGCGGCCTTCACGAACCTGTTCCACGATGGTATCGGCCTTGCAGCGCTCATCGGTATCGCATATCCTGTGCTGGACATCATATGCCTGGCAATGGTAGGCAACCTGATCCTTATCTCATTTGGCCGCAGCGTGTTCGAGGCTCAGGTCGTGCTGGCGGTCGGCGCCTGCATCATGTGCTTCTCTCACATTTATTTCTCCGTCATCACGGCAATGGCGCTTTCCAGCTATGGGACGCTGTTCATCACGCTGTCCGCCATTTCATACATGATATACGCGATGGGCGTATCAAGGTACGTGGACCTTACTAAGTTCGATATCCTCGTGGACCGGCTGGTCAAGCTCAATAAACGGGTATAAACACCCGTTATTTTTCAGTTTCTTTATCTTTCATAGCGGAGCTCTGTTATCCGCACAAGCTGCTGATATGTACATATGCTAAAAAAGGCTTTTAATCGCTCTTTTATCATCCATGAATACAAATAAATAGCATATGTGCCCTGTACTATTGCAAGCATGGCGGGGTGAATTGGATTGCAGGGCTTCATCACATATTCCAGGAACGTGTTCATACCGGTCACCAACATGTGCAGGAACAATTGCGGCTACTGCGGGTTCCGCCGTGATGTCGGCTCTCCGGAGGCGAGCATCATTTCACCGGACACGGCGCACGGGATGCTCTCAAAGGCGGCCGAACTTGGCTGTACTGAGGCACTGTTCACCTATGGTGACTCGCCGAACGATCCTCCTTTCTTAAAAAATCTAGGCCGTTTCGGCTATTCATCGCTCACCGATTACGTATACGACCTTTGCCAGTATTCCATCAGTGTTGGGGTGCTCCCACATACCAACGGGGGCGTGCTTTCGATGGAGGATCTGAAAAAGCTCGCGCCGGTCAACGCCAGCATGGGGCTGATGCTTGAGACCACCGCCGAACTTCCCGCTCACGCGTTAAGCCCCTTGAAAAAGCCGTCCTTGAGGATAAAGTTCATGGAGGACGCTGGCAGGCAGCACATACCCTTTACCACCGGCATTCTCGTGGGCATCGGCGAGACCTGGGAAGACAGGAAAAAGTCGCTTGAAGCGATACGGGATATTCACAAAAAGTACGATCACATCCAGGAGGTCATCGTCCAGAACTTCGTCCCGAAGCCTTACACGCCCATGGCATCATCGGAGCCACCTACTGTCGAGGACATGATAATGGTTTTAAAGATGGCGCGTGAACTATTGCCCGGGGATATCTCTCTCCAGGCGCCTCCGAACCTGACGACGCATCTCAAAGATTTCCTGGTGGCCGGGGCGGAAGATATCGGCGGCATCTCGCCTCTCACGGAAGACTACATTAATCCCGAATGCAGGTGGCCCACGTTAGATGAGCTACACGGCATGGGACTGGACCTCAGGGAAAGGCTGCCGGTATATCCAAAATATGTGAAACGCGGATGGTACGGGGAAAAAGTAAAAAGCCTGATCAATAAGCTGGCAGATGAGGATGGATATGTTGCTGAACGACATCTATGAACGCTCTCTAGAGGGCAAGATCACAAAAAAGGACGCCGCAGGATTATTAGACGTAAACCCGTTCGAGCTGTTCGAGACGGCTGACGCAGTACGCAAGGAACTGGTCGGAGACGATGTCTCCTATGTCGTGAACAGGAATATTAACTTTACCGATAAATGCACCGGAACATGCCGATTTTGCGCTTTCAAGAACAATCTCGGCTATCATCTTAATACCGATGAGATACTTGCCCGGGTGGACGGGGCGAAGCGCTTCGGCGCCACTGAAGTGTGTATCCAGGGCGGCTTGCTGCCTGATATGTACCTGAAGGACTATGTCTCCATGCTCAAGGCCATCAAGGATAAGTATGAGGTCGACATACACGCCTTTTCACCTATGGAGGTCTACCACATGAGTAAGACCTCCGGCGTAACGGTTGCGCATTCGCTCAAAGCCCTCAAGGAAGCCGGACTATGCTCCATGCCGGGCACCGCCGCAGAGATCCTGGACGACGGGATCAGGTCCCAGATATGCCCGGATAAGCTAAAAACTAAGGAATGGATCGACGTCGTGACCACCGCCCACAGGACTGGCATTCCGACCACCTCCACCATGATGTACGGCCACATCGAGACCTGGGAGCATCGCATCGCCCATCTTTTCATCCTCAGGGACATACAGCGCGAGACTCACGGCATCACCGAGTTCGTGCCGCTCACCTTCATGGGTAAGAACAACCCGCTCGGCGAGTCGCTCATAAAGGCGGGTAAGCAGGCAGGCGCCAGCGGTCTGGATGATCTCAAGATGTATGCCCTGGCGAGGCTCATCTTCGGCAAGGACTTAGTCAATGTCCAGGCATCGTGGGTGAAGCTCAGCCCCAAGCTGGCGCAGGTGGCTCTCAGCTGTGGCGCAAATGATATCGGCGGCACCCTCATGGAAGAGAGCATCTCGAGGACCGCGGGCTCCACGTCGGGCGAGTGCATGTCGCCCGGCGAGATGCGGGATATCATCAAGCAAACCCGGCGCAACCCCAGACAGCGCACTACTCTGTATAAGTTCATATGATGGATGAGCAAATACAGGCAAGTTTTTTTCCATTTATTCGGTGTTTGAAACGCGCGTTTTATCATCTATGAGCCCTACTATTTAGGCATCTTACAGGGGTAACTATGCTGGAAGACATCTATGAACGCTCTCTTAAGGGCGAGATCACGAAAGAAGATGCGCTGCGCTTACTGGACATCAATCCTTTCGAGCTGTTCGACACAGCCGACAGGCTGCGAAAAGAGATCGTGGGCGATGAGGTCACTTTTGTCGTCAACAGGCTCGTCGACATCACCGACCACTGCATGATCGGATGCAACTTCTGCTCCTTCAGGAACCATATCGGCTATACGATGACCCCGGAACAGATCCTGGACAGCGTCGGCGAGGCGAAAAAGATCAACGCTACCGAAGTCTGTCTCATCTCAGGCGTCATGCCCTATATGACCGTTGACTACTATTGCGATCTGTTCAAGGCGATCAAGGCAAAATACGATATCAGCCTTCATACGCTCTCGCCGATGGAAGTGTACTATGCGGCAAAAGTCTCGAACGTGACTCCCTATGAAGCGATGGCCGCTTTCCGCAAGGCAGGCCTGGACACGATTACGGGGGCTTCCGCGGAAGTACTCGTGGACTCGGTCAGGGCGAAGATATGCCCGAAAAAAGTGACCACCCAGGAATGGATCGACATTATCATGGACGCACATAAGCTGGGGATCAAGACCACGTCCACCATCATGTACGGTTCCATTGAGACGTGGGAAGACCGTATCGACCACATGCTCATCATCAGGGACATCCAGCGTAAGACTCACGGGTTCACGGAGTTCATACCCCTGACGTTCCTGCACGAGAATAACAAACTTAGCGACCAGTCGATCGGGGCTAGCGGCATGGACGATCTCAAGCTACACGCGCTTGCCCGTATCATCTTTGGCCGAGACATACCGAACATCCAGGCTTCCTGGGTCAAGATGGGCACGAAACTGGCGCAGGTCGTCCTTTGCTGTGGCGCAAACGACTTCGGCGGGACGATGATGGAAGATAAGATATCCGTGGCCGGCGGCGCTACACACGGCGATTACCTGTCGAAGGAACAGATCATCCAATACATTGCAGCCATAGGGCGCGTGCCCGTGGAGCGCAACACCGTCTATGAGCGCGTATAAGCCTCAATAATATATGTCGCGGGTCACGAACAAGCCCAATTTCTTTCTTTTTTCGATGTTCTTTTTCGCCCTATCTTTTTTATCGAGCGCCAGCTTTTCAAGCACCTTAAGGCCCGGCTTCACGCTCTCTATATCTTTCGTCTCTATGACGCCTGCCTCGCGTGCCTTATTGAAAAATTCCATGCCCTTAGACGTGCGAATGAATACAGTGTTCCATCCTTCCTCCGAGCCGACCGATCCGATGGATATGTCCGCGTACTCGGCCACCAGGTCCGGACAAACAAGGTCTCCTTCTTGTATGTATTGCGATGCCTTTTTCAATGGCACCTCGCATATCTTGCCATCCTCGACTCTGAACTTGCCCATTGCTATACGCATCTTTTCCACGTCTTTCAGCGGTATGTCGCACAACCCTTCGACTACGGCTCTCATCCCTTCGGGCGGGAAGTTCTCATAACAAAAGATGCCGATCGCCAGGGCGATCCTTTCGCCGACGCCCCGGGCGCCGAACGGGTACAGCTGCATCTTGCGCAGCGCCTGTATCTGGCAGGGCAGCCCCACGTATGCGACGCGGTCAAGCGCGCGCTCCCGCACTGCCTCTTTTAGCTGGAACAGGCTAGGAGAAAGCGCATAGATGCTGCCCGCCGAATCGATGATCTCCTCCTTCGTTGTGGCGACGTGCTGCGCGGGCACCCAGTTTTCACTCCGCTTTGTCATCACGGCGCCGTCTATGAAGCCGCTGTCCAGCGCGAAACATAATAATGCCGTAACTGTGCCGCCATCCTGAGCGTCCTTCCGGATGCGCTCGTCCACCGACCGAGCGGTCAGTACTTCCCGATATTTACCAAAGCCCTGGTACGCCATGCTATTCCTCCATCATCTTATTCATCCCGGGCAGGGGCAAAAAGCTCCTGGGGCACTGCGCAAAGCACGCCCCGCACTTCACGCACCGCTCCATCATGATATTAGGGCGGCCCAGGTGCATGGAGATCGCGCGAGTGGGACACGACATTGCGCAGGCACCACAGCCGATACAGAGTCCGTTATCAATGATATCTTTCATCAGGTCGCAGCCGCAGGCGAAACCGCCTACGTGATCTGTCGCCAGGTACTTCAGGTAGTCAACGTCGCCATCGACCAGGGCTTTCACGATGTTATATGACATCTCCGGCCCTGGCGGGCATCCCGGCACGGTGGCGTCCACCTTTACGAGCCGGTTGATCGGCGGATATGACTCATGCTGCGGCTGCGCCATCTGTCCGCCTCTGGAAAAATTCGTGATGCAGGCAGTCGACGAGCAGCCTCCCCAGGCCACAAGATAGCCCGCGTTCTTCCGTGCCTCCAGAAGTTCTTGAACACTCTCCTCGGCCTGCAGGCAGGCAGCCCCGTCGACGAATACTACGTCCACCTTCGGTATTTTCTGCGTGTCCTTCAGGAGGATCATATACTCCACGTCGACCATGTCGAGAATATCTAAAAAGCGCTCAAAGTTATCCAGCATGGAGATCTCGCACCCGGAGCATGCGCCCAGGTGAAGGTAGGCAAACTTCGGCTTCATCGCGTGGCCTCCAGCGGCATTAAAATGTCCGAAGGCTTAATTACTTGCTCTTCCACGACTTTACCTTCATGCATGACGATCATGTGCGTGGCGCAGGAAATACATGGATCATACGACCTCATCACCCATTGCGCCCACTTATGATGGAACCCTTCCGTAGCTTTGCCCATGACCGGGATGCTCCACGTGGTCGCGGGTATGGCCGTGTAGTCGATGATCTTGGCGTCCTTGACGCGTACCATGTGCACGTTCGTGCCCCTGGGCGCCTCGTTCACGCCGATACCCAGCTTGCCGTCGCCGCCCGAGGTCGGTACGTTAAGAGTTTTGGCGCGTGTATCCAGACCCTTTAACAGCTCAACCGCCCTGTCGGCTCTTATGTCCACTTCGTCAAGTCTGGCCATATTGAGCGCCATCGTCCCGTTTCCTTTATTTCCTTTGAACTTCCGGAGCCTTGCCAGCGGTCCCACCTCGATGATCTTTCCATTGATCATAGGGATGACCGTACAGGCCTCGGTGCCCACCGCCTCGCCATAATAGTTGACCGGCAGCACTTCCGAGAAGCCAGGGTAATAGTCGCGTTCGAACACGTCTGAGCGGCCGTAAATAAGGTCCGTGGCCATCATTTGCTCGCTATGTGCGCCCAGGCCTGCCGGGACATCGACGGAGTCAAAAGCCTCTTCCATGAATGCGCGGTGCTTGGCAGCATACTTCTTATACACGACCATATCTTCAAGGAGCTTATTTCTCGCTGATTCGCTTATATTACTGAGCATGCCCCCGATACGGATATATGGTGAATGAATGGCCTCCCCGCCGACCACGTCACAAATGTACTGCCCTATGCGTCGCATTTTTTGGATCAGCAGTATATCTTCCCGGATCTTCGCCTCGTCTTTTACGAAATCCGGCAAGATGAGTATCTGCTGTAGCGGGTGATCATGAAGATGATTGCCGATGTTGCACAGCTCCCGGAGCTGCAGCCCGGTGGCCGGCGGCGTCAGGCCGAGAGAATGCTCGATCGCTTCTGATGATGCAGTCGCGTGAGTGGGCGGGCACAGCCCGCAGAAACGGCTGGTAGCTATGGGTCCGAACTCCATGGCCTTACCTAGAAGAAACTTTTCAAAGCCTCTCACCGTGACGAGACTCATAAAATACCCTTTTTTAACGATTCCTCCGTCATCCACTTCAAGCACGAACTTGCCATGGCCTTCGTTACGAGTAGTGGGCGCAATGACTACCGTATTGCCCAAAAACGATCACCTTACAATAATCTTCATGTACGATTATAATCGTTATCCTTTCTTTCTAGGTGATTTTTTATATGCTTCGTTTTTTTATTTTCATGTACACGACCGAAAAAACATAATATACAATAAATAAAAGCAGCGTAAAGAGCTCTATTGAGACAAAAAGTGGGGAATTTAAACCACTTTTATGGACTTGCTGAAGCTGCCTGCATCATTTCCGCCCACGACTACCTTACCACTGACCTTGTAATTTCCTGCGGTCGAAAGCCCTTTGAAATCACTCGGTATTGCTACAGAATATTCTGCATTCTTCGTCTCGCCTGGCTTTATGTTCAAGCCCGTCAGCTGGATGTCCTGGCTGCCCAGTGTCATCATGCCAAGCACGGGCACGGACCTTGCCACGGATACGCTGATGGTCACATCGTTGATGATTGCATCACCGGTATTTTTCAGAGTGATGAACCCTTTCGCCGTGTCGCCTCTGTTATAGGTGTCCTTATCCGTCCCGTAATTGACGACTTCTGCATTCATCGTGCTTGCCGCGGTCACCGGGATCACCATATTCAGGGCCAGCGCCTGAGACAAGCCAGACGAAACCGCCGTCGGGATCGCATATGCTGTCGCCAGGCCGGATACCGCCATGATAAAACCTAACAGGACCAGCGATACTGCAACAATCAGATTATAGTACTTTTCCATAACGCCCACAAAAACAGGTTTCATTCCTTAGTTTTTAATCTATTTCATAGTTTATCGCAATATATGGATCTGATAGATAAAGCAGAAGTAAAAATAATGTAGTAGCTATATTTCATACTAAGGTTCCGGAAATGGCATAAAGCCGGGCGAGTATCTCTTACAAAGACATGATCTCAGCGAGTCACTTACTGTACCTTTAAGTCTTGAGTGAAGCTGCCGGCGCTGGTGCCTTCCGCCGTCACGACCACTTCGAATTCGAAGTCGCCGGCCGTGGAGATACCTTTATAGTCGGACGGTATGACCGTAGAGAACTCGATCCTGCGCGTCTCTCCGGGCTGGATGTTTTCATCACTATACGGGTAGGTCGTTCCTCCTACCTTCACAAATCCGATGAATGAGAAGGACTTGGACACGGAAACATCCATGACAACGTTGTTGATGACCGTGTTGCCCGTATTCTTGAGGGCTACGAAGCCCGTCGCCGTGTCGCCTCTGTTATAAGTGTCCTTATCTGTCCCGTGGTCAGTGATCGTAGCGCTGGTGATAGCAGGGCCGCTGGTCGTGGGCACAGGCTTCGGGTTGCCGGATGGCAGGCCTGTGGGCGTGGCACTTTCCGCAGGAACGATCTGGTACGTCGAGCTCGTCGGCGTATATACACTCGCAGTGGCTGAGATCTCGGGCGAAACTGTGGGGGTCGGGCCCGGCGCTGAGTTACCTATGATGAACATGATGCCGATCGCTAAGAGCACGAGAAATACAAATGTTGCGATCATTGCGATAACGATGTCTCTCAGTTCCATTGTTTTTCACCCATCACAGCTCATTCCACATATAGGCCATTTTCAACTATATAATGTGTACGCCTTCTCCCACTCTGGTCTGGTATGACTCGCAGCCGACGCCGTCTTTCTCGAAGCTTTCTACCATGGCCCGGGCGATCGCGTCAGAACGCTCCACCGGGCAGAGCGCGATCATCGTCGGCCCCGATCCGCTGATGGCCACACCATAGGCGCCGCACATCATGGCTCCCGACTTAACGTCTCCGTAGCCCTTTATCAATGCCGACCTGTACTTCTCGTTGAACGTGTCCAGTAGCGAGTTGCCTATCATCACCGGGTCTTTCTTGATCACACCGGCCATTAGCGTACAGGCCTTGCCCACGTTCTGGACCATCTCGCCTAGCGGTACCATCTTAGGCAGTATATTCCTCGCATCTTTAGTGTTCACGATAATGTCGGGCAGCACCGCCACGACGCTCATCTCGGGCATTTCGACGCTCATCGCGTGTATGCCGTTCACGATCGTCAGGTGGCCCATGATGCACGGCCCGACGTTGTCCGCATGAACCACTCCGGCAGCAGCCACTTCTCCCCTGGCCGCGATGCGTACCAGCTCCTCCCTCGTATAGCCCAGTGAAAATAGCTCGTTTATCGCAAACGCCGTGCCCGCCGCTGGCGCCGCGCTGCTACCAAGGCCGCTCCCCGGGCGTATATTGTTGTGGATCCTGATGCGGACGTTTTTTTTCATTTCCAGCGCCACAAGGCCGGCTGTATTCTTCTCAGGCTGCAGCGGTATGGAATCGGCTCCACGGCCTGTTACCTCGATCGTGATCCGATCGGCCGGCTCGACTTCTATCGTATCGTAGGGCTCGCAGAGAGCTATGCCTAGCACGTCGAAACCCGCTCCCAGGTTTGCAGACGTGGCAGATGCTTTGACCCGGACGATATCCATATGATTACCTATTATAGTATCTCATTTATAAATAAACTCATCAACCGGTGACCCGGCTTTATGAACAAACCATCGGCCATCGAGCGCTCATCATATGTCCTGGCGCCTTTATTTGCGAACCGGGAGTCGTATATGGCATATGGTACCGGGTCCCTGGCGTGCGTCCTGGTACAGAGCGGCGTCGGGTGGTCCGGCAGGACCATCATGCGATAGTCGCCGAAATGTTTCATGCCTTCCAGCATCCGGCGAACGATCTTCTCGTCGATCTCCTCAATGGCGCGGATCTTCTCGTCCCGGAGGCCCTCGTGCCCCGCCTCATCCGGCGCTTCCACATGAATGAACACAAAGTCTTTTTCTTCAAGCACTTTAAGCCCGTATTCGGCTTTAGCAGCGTAATCAGTGTCCAGGTATCCCGTGGCACCGGGCACATTGATCACTTCAAGTCCGCTGAAGACTCCCAGGCCTTTGATCAAGTCCACTCCGGAGATCACGGCGCCATCAATCCCGAACTTATCCTTGAACGATGGCATGAGCGGCGTCTTTCCCTGGCCCCAAGGCCATATGGAATTCGCCATGCCTTTGCCTTCGGCTTTTCGCTTTATATTTACCGGATGGTCTTCAAGTATTTCCTGCGATCCCGCGATCAGCTTGATGAGCTGCCCGGACCCTTCGCCTTTTGGCAAATTATCCTGCACGGGGCTGCCGACCACATCATGAGGCGGAGTACATAATGTGTCAGGGTTAAAATGCTCCATGACCAGCAGATGCCTGTAGCTGATACCCGGGTAGAAATGTACCGTGTCAGAGCCCAGCCGCTCGTCCAGGAACTTCATTAGCAGGCGGGCCTCTTCTGTTGAGATATGATCAGAACTATAGTCCTTTATGCGCTCGTCCTCGACGGTGATGAGGTTACAGCGGAACGCTATGTCCCGGGGTTTTAAAGGTATGCCCATGCTCCCCGCCTCCAGTGGGCCGCGACCAGTATAATATATGGTCGGGTCATAGCCCATGACCGAGAGGTTCGCCACGTCACTCCCGACTGGCAGACCTTCTACCGTGGTCTGGCAGAGCCCATAGCTAGCGGCATTTTGCGCTATAAAGTCCATGCCGGGCTTATTCGCACACATAAGCGGCGTCCTGTCTCCCAGCTCTTTTACAGGATAGTCGGCCATGCCATCCCCAAGAATCACAGCGTACTTCATGTTATCAGCAGATTCGAGAGGGTTGCAATACACATATATTTAATGGTATTTTCCCTTCGGCAACGATCCGTTCTATTGTAAATAGTCAATTGTCGTATACGGTATTCTTACTGTCTTTGTAAGCACTTTTTATACTGACCATTAACTATGCTCAAAAACCGCAAAGATAATAATGACTAACAGCTACAGTACTTTTATCTTAATATCGGATCACAAGCGTTTTTAATATAGGGGAATGACCAAAAAAGATTTATTAAGGTAGAACCTAATGTATGTCCAATAATCCGTATCTATGGATTTAATTGAAGCGATGTCAAGTTCGGCATATGTCGAAGATCTGGCATATGGTGATAAAACAAGATCGTTTTACCCAGACGTGATATCTGCTCGATAGACACAACCATGGGAGGTTGAATTAATGAAAACTAATACTAAGGCAGCATTAGCAGCAATAATGATAATGTCACTTATTGCCATTGCATTACCAGCCACAACTGCCTCTTATCCAACCCAGACTGGATTAAGCTATCCACCAATGCAAACGGGTTGGGCAACAGGCTCAGTTACTGGTAGGGTTACCACCCAGAACACGACTGTAGGTCTCGGTGGGGCTTATGTATCGATCGTCAACGCTTCGAACAATAGTCAAGAGTACTACAACGTGACCGCAGACGCAATGGGTTACTACCAGATTACTGGCGTCAACTCGACAGGAGCTGTTGAGTCTTACATGATGTACGCTAACCTCAGCCCATTCGGCGAAGGTCTCTCGCACTCGTTCAGTGTTCAGAGCGGCGCAACATCAACGACTTCAGTAGTCATATTCACCAAGGCCGCCAAGATCACAGTAACGGCTGAGAGGAATTACGTCGTAGCTGACTCTGCAGACAACATACTTGTCACAGCATACGTCTACGATGCGCTTGGCAACAAGGTCGGCGATGGCACCCCAGTGTTCTTCACAATCGGTGACATGAACACGACTAATATCATTGCCAACGACCCGGTCAACGTAGGTCATGATGTCTACACGTACAACAACGGTAGCTTCAAAGCTTACAACACCACGCTGAATGTTTCAACGACCACTAAGAATGGGGCAGCAACTGTCCAGTTCGGCTGGGTACCTGACTTCAGGGGCGGAAACAACACAACCATCTTCGCATACTATGCAAATGATGCATCAATCAACGGCTCCGTGAAGATCTACTTCAGGGCACCGACTGCATCATGGACTGGCTACGTTGTTGACTCCTATGGCACCGGCTACGGTGGCATCACCGTGACTCTGCACATCAGGAACTACTCGAACGGCGAGATCTACAACATGACCGCACCGACGAGCAGTTCACAGCCATTCGTAGGCTTATACGTCTTCGACAACATCGTCCTGACCCCGGAAACTGCATGGGCATTCGCTGACGCGAGCGCACAGCTGACCGACAACATGACGATCTATGGCAGAAGCAACAACTACTCGCTGAACAAGTCATCGACCTCGTCAGGATTCATTGTACTGCATGTACCACCTCCTGATGCAATCTATGTGACCGCTGACCCGCAGACTATCCTGGTTGGTGGCGACACGTCGATCATTACCGCTCAGCTGTACTTGAATGGCCAGCCGTACCACAGGTCAAACATTAAGATACAGTTCTCGTCGGACAACGACACCGTCGCGACCTTACCGGCCGTGAAGACGAACGTATCGGACCTGAATGGTCAGGCGACAATACCCTTAACGTCCAACAAGACGATCGGTAAAGTCAACATAACGGCGAACTCGTCGATCATGTACGGAGAAGTCATCTCCAACAGCACCGTAGTCTACGTAGTAGGCTGGGGCACTGTGTCGGGCATCATCACTGACCAGAACAAGGTCGGTATACCCTACGCAAATGTTACCTTATGGTATGCTGTACAGAACGGCACAGTTGCAGAGAATTATGACAACAACGGCATCGTAAAGATCCCGGAGAACCCGCAGCAGTCCAACGATGGAAGGACGGCAGCAGTCGGTATGTACACCTACTACCGTGTCCCCTGGGGCCTATACAACGTGACCGCTGAGAAACAAGGACACGTATACTACGCAGTCTTCGTACTCGGTCCAAACACGGCCACGCAGATCGCTGGTGCAAAGAACTTCAATGGCGAAATCGGTACCGCTACGCACAACATAGCAATACCAGACTACGCATACATGGCACCAACGTCTCCGTCACCAACTGCAACCCCGACTCCGTCAGTCCCGTCAACCCCGACTCCAGTGACCTCGACTCCGACCCCAACGCCCTCCCCGGGCTTTGAGGCTCTGTTCGCGCTCGCCGGCTTACTCGGTGTTGCCTACCTGATCACGAGGAAGGAGAACTAAACGCTTGAATCTAAGGGGATGTAAAAATCCCCTTACCTTTTATTTTTCGCGTGTGATAAAAATGTTAAAAATGGTCTTTAAGCCAATTTCGCTATTTATTATTGTCATCATTCTCATTTCATTAATGCCGGTTTCTTCGGCGCAAAATGATTCATCAATTATCTATGGCTCTGTGACCGGTCGTGTTCTTGATAAGAATGGAGATCCTGTCAGCGGAGCTCAAGTGCAGATCGTCGACTACGAGTTCAAGAACCTGGGAACGGCGGTCAGCGATGCTAACGGATCATACTCATTTAATAATTTACCAGGTGGACATACCTACCGGATATCAGCTACTTTGAACGTCAATGGCAGCACATATTCGGATAAGACAATATTTTTCACCGTGAATGAGTTACAGGTAGTTCCGGAAGACGTTGTGATCTTCAGGTACCCTCCATCCGGCATGGGCTGGATGACAGGTGTAGTAACGGCTAACCAGAATTATGCGGTGCCCGTAAGCGCTACGATATATCTTAACAATGGGATGTATACCTATTTCACAGAAGGTGCCGGAAACAAGTGGCAATTCTACCTGCCCACTGGTGATTATTTAGTATGGGCGGAGCATAATTCAAATAATACGACTTACGCATCTCAAAAATATTCGGTCCATGTATCCAGCGACGATACTTCGTCCGAAGTATTATACGTACCCCTGGAAATAAACCCCAACGTGACGTATCATCCTGCGCCGGCTCCCCAGGAAAACGTAGTACATGGCTATGTGGAACAAAGGAACGGCGTGCCTCTTGCCGGAGTTTCGATCCAGCTTTGTAAAGTGCTATCAAATGGTAACCTGTCCACCATCATGGAGACAACGACTAGCCAGAATGGCTATTATGAGTTTAATGGCATAAGCGAGGACGCGATCAGCGAAAATTATACCGTTAAGCTCAATTACCAGCTCAATGGTAAAGACTATACAAAGCAATCCGATACGTTCTTTATATATTATCCGAACATGCTCAACGTCACTCATGATCACACGGTATCCATGAACGTGGATTTTGTAGATTCGTCGGCACTTCAGATCCAATCGGACCCTGAAGGCGCTAAGATATTCATTGACGACAATGACATGGGAAAAGTGACGCCATATAACTTCACAGGCGTTAAGTCCGGACTTCATACTGTTAGCTTACAGATGAGCGGCTATCATAACGAGAACTTCTCGGTTAATATCGTAGCCGAAAATACTACGCGCATATCTAAGATTCTAGTCCAAAGTACTGGTAACGTGCGTATGACCGTAAGCCCTGACGATTCGCTTATCTACATAAATGGACAGTATATCGGCATTGGCTCTGTTAAACTGAATAACCAGTCGGACGGCACATATACGTACCTTATATCAAGAGACGGGTACCGGAATAATACCGGGACGTTCCAGGTGATACCGGGTAAAGACATGAACGTGACCGTTGAGCTAGTTGCTGTTCCCGGATTAAGCCTTACGTACATATCGTACCTTATAAACAATATGCTGAAGTCTATCGGCAGCATGTTCTAGTAAAAGGTAACTAGTAGAATATCCATACTATTTTTTATGAGCCTCTTAGAGGTAGATGGTTCCTATGGTGAAGGCGGAGGCCAGATACTTCGATCAGCCGTAGCTATATCCGCCATACTTGGCAGGGGCGTGGTGATCAAGAACATACGAAAAGGTCGCCCAAAGCCAGGCCTTAGTATACAGCATATCAAATCGATCGAGCTTGCGGGAAAGCTATGCAATGCGACGATCGAAGGGCTTGCGCTAGGCTCAACAGAGGTTCGTTTTATCCCCGATGCCATTGCCGGCGGCTTCCATAAGATCGATATCGGCACAGCCGGCAGCATTACTCTGGTTTTACAAAGCGTGCTTCCGATCGCATGTTTTGCCAAAAGCCGGGTAATTTTTGAGGTCACCGGTGGCACGGATGTGAAGTGGTCACCTCCCTATGATTATTTTAAGCATGTCACGTTGCCTGCGCTGCGACTTTTCGGACTCGATGTTACAACTACTTTGATACACAGGGGGTTTTTTCCACGAGGCGGTGGAAAAGCGATCATTACGCTAAATCCATCCTGTATTCATGGAGTGGATATCAGCCTTCCCTCAAATGGTGTAATAACGGGTATATCCGCCTCTTCCCGGCTGCCGCCGCATGTAGCTAAAAGGCAGGCTGAGGCTGCAAAAGAATATTTAATAACTAAGGGACTTGATGTGGGCAACATAGAGCTTGATGTCAGAGAGGAATCATCCACCGGCTCAAGTATTACTCTATATCGCGGCTTCCTTGGCGCCAGCTCTCTGGGCGAACGCGGCATCCCTGCAGAAAAGGTGGGGCGAGAAGCCGCGAAAAATTTGTACGAAGAGATCCGCACCTGCGCCGCCGTAGACGAGCACCTTGCGGACCAGCTGGTCATATTCATGGGCCTGGCTACAGAAAGTTCGCGAGTCCTTGCAAGTAACATCTCAAGCCATACGTCGACAAATATTAGCGTTGTAGAGCAGATGTTAGGTAAAAAATTCGAGATAATAAAAAATAATGGTTCGCTTATTCAATGCGAATAAACTCGGGCGGTACCTGTGTCGTCAGGCAAACAGGCCCTGCATCCAGTATGATGATCCCCTTTTCTTTTGCTTTTCTTGCGTCCACGGAAATGATCACAGGGTGCTCGGTCCTTATGCAGGCCACTTTTACGGCTTCTTCTATGGACTTACTCAAATGAACGTAATGCTGGTTCACGGGCTTCAGCCCTATCTCTAAAATACGGTCCGCTTCTTCTTCACTCGTACCGTAAAATAGCAAGTCATGCCTCGAGCCGGGATAGTCGAGATTGATATTGACCGAATGCCCGTATCGTGCGCGTACCTTATTATCCAGTCTCTCGTAGCGCCCCTTTTCGTCGGTATCAAACATTGCATCAATATGATGTCGCAAAGCCCACGGGTATTTTGACTTGACGGCTTTTTCCAGGTCGTCAATGCTGATCCATCCGCGTTCATCCATCTGCAGCCCGAGCTCCTGAGGGAAATGCCGTAATGCTCCGGATATGATCTTTCCGAGCTTTTCGGCTTTATATCCGGACAGTATGAACCTGCCCTGGTTTCCACACTGGCATTCTTCTCCCCTGAAAAAGCCGTGCCGGGGACATTGCTTGATTTCCAGGGTTTTTTCTTTCGCATGCATGGTGACACCATCGATCGTTTACTGGATATATTGATAATAATCCATTATTTGAGTGCTTACCTCATTAACCTCATAAAAAATAAACTTTGCCTTTTAGACACCTTAAAACTATAGGTGAATTATTATCTCTTGATACCATTTCAATTAGATTTAAATACTTATACTCGGGATACAAGCGCAAATATACCAGGTGATGTGGTTGTCAATATTCGATTCTATCGGTCAGGCGTTTAAGTATATCGTCGAATGCTACCGTATGATCATTGAGGAGCCGAAGCTGTTGCTTCCGTCTCTATTATCCGTTGCTATCGGCTTTTTTATCGGCATTTTCGTGGTCATAGCGCTGCTGCTTTTTCACGTGTTCGGAAATGTTTTTTTCATCTTTGGCGGTTTCCTGCTCATCGCGCTTTTCGTGAGCTACGCGATCAGCTACATCTTTATGGCTTCCACGGCGTACGCCGTGTACGAGCATGTGAAGTTCGGTAAATCCTCGCTTAATAAGGCCTTTAGCATGGCACTGGCGAGGGCGCCTACGATCCTGATGATCGCGCTTGTTGCGGCCATTATCAACGTGATCGTCCAGTCATTAAAGAACCAGGGAAATAGAAGAGGCTTGCTCGCGGGTATTTTAGCGACGGTTTTTGCGGATGCGCTCAACGAGGGATGGAAGATCGCCAGCATGCTTTTGATCCCGACCGTCGTGATCGGCGGCTACGGCTTCACCGATTCCTTTAAAAAGGCTTTCGAGATCGCCCGGAACAATCTTGTGTTGATCGGGGCAGGTGAATTGGGGATCCGTATAATAACCGGGATCTTTGCTTTTGTAGGCATCATCCTGTCTCTAGCCATTGCCATAGGTATCTACGCGGTACTGAATTATGCGAACACAACACTGGCGCTCGCTGCGGCTGTGATCTTCGCCTTCACCGCCATCTCGTTTGTGTCCACGATCAACATATTCATCCGCATATCGTACTATACGTTAATCTATACCTGGGCCGAGGAACGTCTCGAGCATGGCCCTGAAGCGCCCGTGCATGCGCCTACGCCTCTTCAAAATGCCTTTGGCATATAAACATACCCACTGGCTTTTTTTTAGTTTATTTTTGAATTCTATCTTTTTTAGTTATGAACTAGCTACTTTATAATACGTACATTTTCAGCACGGGTTTTAAAAATATTAAAATAGGATATTATCAGATCATACCAGTGTCCTGGCGATCATTTCGACTGAGGACGCCAGTAATTCCACTTCTTCGCTGGTATTGTAGCAGCCAAATGAGGCGCGTGCGGCACCTGTGAGGCATATTCGCGCCAGCGCCGGCTGTGCGCATAATGCGCCGCTGCGGATGCAGATCTTTTTTGTCTCATCAAGTATCATGGCCACGTCATGCGAGTTGAGGTCTGTTACATTGAATGAAACTAGCGAGCCCCTGCGCTTTGGCCCATAGATATCTACGCCCTTTATCTCTGAAAGTCGCTTTGCGCATAGCTCGGATAGCCCGGTCACATGGGACTCTATATTCTCCAGGCCTAGCTCTTTCACATATTCCGCAGCTCTGCCGAGCCCGATGACTCCCGGGATATTAGGCGTGCCGTATTCGAAACGGGATGGTATTTCGTCAAAGCTGAAGCCGTGCGTCGTGACAGATTCCACAGTGCCGCCACCCGCATATACCGGCGTCACCTGCTCCGGGTCTTTCATATATAAAATACCGGTCCCCTGCGGGCCGAGTAACCCTTTATGTCCCGGCGCGCACATGAAATCACAGCCGATCTGTGAAAAGTTCAGAGGCATCTCGCCGACTGACTGCGCCGCGTCTATTAGCAGCATGATACTATTTTTTCTGGCTATCTTAGCGTACGCGTTGATGTCCTGTATAGCTGCAAAAAAATTGGAGATATGCCCTATCGCGATAAGCCTTGTTTTATCAGTGATAGCGGCTTCTATGTCGGCAGGATTTATCACGCCCTGCTCGTCTGAGTTTATGACCGTGACCTCCACGCCCCGATCCCTGAGGCGCAGCCATGGCAACAGGTTGCTGTGGTGCTCTGTGACCCCTGTAATAATATGATCGCCCGTTTTCCATTTGAGCCCGTATGCGACCATGTTAATGCCCTCGGTCGTGTTCTTCGTAAAGATCGTCTTATTAGCGGGAATGCCTAATAGTGAAGCGACCGATTCCCGCGCATCCTCATACTTCTCCGTGGTGATCCTGGCCAGCCTGTGCGCTCCTCTCCCATACGAGCCACAGTATTTGTAAAAATAATCGTTCATCGCCTCGACGACGGGCCTGGGTTTCTGGCTGGTCGCAGCACTGTCCAGATAGATGGCTTCTTTCAGGACGCTGAAATCCTCTCTGATCTTATATACGTCGTACATGGCCGCTCGCTCATCTGTATAGCGCTACCACCTAATGAATATTTGGAAATTACTAAGCCCGCTAAGTTTTGAGAATGCACTATGAAGTTCAAGAAGACATAAAGCGTGTTTCATACAAAGAACACCAGGGACACAAAGAACACAATGACTTGTTTTAGATATGCCTCCGGCGGCTGTGCGACTTCAAAATACGATCATTTATAGACTTCTGATAATAAGTGCCTGTTAAAATCATGCGCCACCGTGCCGCCGGAGGCTTATACCAAAAACTGTGAGTCATTGTGCCACCGGGGGCGTAATTAAAAACAAGTCTTTGTGTTCTTTGTGTCCCTGGTGTTCTTTGTGTGAAACCAGCTTTATGTCTTCTTAGGCTTCATAGTGACTTCTTAAAACTTAGCGAGCTTCAGCCACCGGAGACTACTCGCATGATCTCGAGTGGCGTTATGTCGACGGGCGCGTCGAAAGCCACTGGTACACCTTCTTTAAAAACGACAACGGTTTCCGGGTTGATATGTAAGAGGTCCAGCAGGTCATAGTAAGCCGAGCCCTCCGGGAGCTCGACTTCTCTGCTTTTCACTTCACCGGTGAATATTTTAACTGATACCTTCAAATCAAACTCCTTCCTTCGGGCCTATGATGCCGGATTCAACTTCTCCTTCCTCCACAGGAGCCGTCTCCATCTCGAACTCTTCCTTGGTCACTTCGGGCTTGGCAAGGCTGGTCTTGTTCTTGTCCAGAAGTATCATGTCCTTTTCCTGTTCCTTCTTCGTGCCCTTTCTTTCGATGCTTCGTTTCCTAAACTTGCCAGGCATAAGTATCACTTAATTATATTATTGATTCGATAAGTTAAAAAGATTTGTCACTGTTACGCGGAAAGGCGTATGGAATATTTAAAAGTGATCCATGTGGCAGACAAAATACGCCCTCGCTTTGGCACAAGATATAAATAGTCATGATAGCTAAAAAGAGGAGAGATTAAGCCATTTTGAATAAAAATGCCGAGGTACTCTAATGGTAAGGGACTGGTCTCGAAAACCAGCGGTCGCAAGGCCTTAGGAGTTCAAGTCTCCTCTTCGGCGCTTTTTATATTATTCCAGTCATTTTGATTTTTATTCGCGCCCCAGTCTACGCCATCGATGGTTGATCTGTCATAAGATAAATTTTATATAATATACAATGCTACGCTCATTAATCGGTTACCAGGCAACATGGCGGCGGGGGATAAATACTGAACGATCACAGAGCTTTAACTTTGATTCTGATTTTTTTCTCATTGTTTGTCACTATTGTAACGGTCATGGCCATCGCGGACGCTAACGGTGCGCAGGATCTGCTATACGTATGCAATGGCGGCGTGGGCAACATTTCCATCTTCGATTTGAATAGGAACACGGAGATCGCCAGCATTGACCGGCCGTCCATGCCGGCCGGAACCGCGCTAAGCCCGGACGGCTCCAGGCTCTATGTGGCCGGCAAGTACAGCGGTAAAGTCTACGTCCTGGATACAAAGACCGGCAGCCTGATCGATACGATCGATGCGGACTCTGGCTCATATATTGTCCTGAGTGCGGACGGGCATCAGGCGTGCCTCATGGATGATTATGGCTGGGGATCCAGGGCAAACCCGAAAGTGTTGAACATGTCCACTCGAAATGTTACAGCCATATTTCCATGGGGTTCCAGGCCTCGCAGTGCCGTGTTCAGCCCTGATGGCTCGACCCTATTCGTGGCCGATACGGGTAATAACGACATCCGGGCCATGAATATTAGTACCGGTAAAATCATGGGCTCGATCACTTTTATCGGCACTCCGATCGGACTATCCATGAGCCAGGATGGGAATCACCTCTATGCAGCCATCATCAGCACAGCGTCGATGAACCGGGTAAACCCGACAGATTGTCCGACTTGTACCTGTAATCCGGTCTTCCTCCTCCAGGTATTGATCGGCTGGATCACAGGCACGGAAGTGCAGGGTGATACGGATGCCATTTATCAGATCAACGCCAGCGATCTCTCGATCGAGTCGACTATTCCGCTGGGGGACGCTCCGGTGGGATATGTGGCAGGTCCAGGGGACACGGTTTATGTTGCCTGCGATGGTGGATATGGTAGTTACCTTTTTATTGTAAATACTTCAACAAAAACAGTGACCGATAAAATACCCGTCGATATAAAATTCATGTTTACCACACCGCCGGTTAAAATGGCGGCAAGCCCCGACGGCTCGCACGTCCTCTTCGGCCAGACATATTATAATACGCTTACTTCAGTCGATACAAAGAACCGGGTCGCGACCAGCATTGAGATAGGTCCTTTGCATTATGACGGCATTGCGGCCGACTTATCTCAAGTTTATGTTTCCAGCTCACAGGCTAACAAAGTCCTGGCCTTCGACGCGGCGAATGAGACGAGCATGCATACGTTAAGCCAGTGGTGGGCACCCCAGCATATCGCGCTCAATCAAAACACTTCCAGGGCATACGTCCTCACCGAGGACAGCGGTCTTTTAACTGTCATCGACACAAAGGAAAATCGCATCCTATACGACATCCCGGTGGGTAGCTTACCGAAGGCTCTTGCGGTAAGCCCGGACGGCTCGACCGTGTGCGTGGCAAACTATGAAAACGATACTGTATCTGTCATCGATACGCAGAATGGCTCGGTCTCCCGCACGCTGTACGCGGGCAGATGGCCATACGATCTTACGTTCAGCCCCGACGGAAGCCTGCTGTACGTGATCAACCAGGATTCGCCGATGATCGAGGTCGATCCGGCTAGCGGCTCGATCGTGAATACCGGCAATTTTACTAATGCTAGCCTGTATGTCTTCGATGCAAAAACCGGCCAGATCGAGAGAACTGCGCAGGTAAAATATACTCCGGGGGGCATCGCAGCTAGCCCTGACGGTCGCTATATCTATGTATCCTGTCATAATTCTACCAATGACAGGTACGGCAACGTCCTGGTGCTGGATGCGAAGGACCTGTCGCTGCTTAAGGCCATTGACGTGGGCACAAATCCCGGAAGCATGGTGATCAGCTCCGATGGCTCCAGGCTCTATGTCATCTATTCATCTGATATTTACAATAAGATCGCTGTCATCGATACTAGCACGAACGTGGTCATGACGGACTCCGTCGCACCTCAAGTACCATTCGTTAATTTCATGGCTTTAAGCTCTGACGGCTCCCGACTCTTTGTGTCGAGTGGCAATGGTGTTGACGGTAACGTGACGGCCATCGATACTGCGAACTATACCGTTGCGAGCACCGTCATGACCGGCTATTCGCATGGAAGCATGGCAGTGCTACGCCGATAACGGTATATCGTGGCGAAAGAGCCCGGATTTTTTCGGTCATGATATTTAGCTATGGCAACATATCCTTCATCAGACTATGAGTGAACATATGGATATGCATCAGTTCTACTCAGGCTTCACGGATAAGTACGATATCTTCCTGCCATGGGACAAGCGCATGGCTAAGGAGAAACGCTTCTTCCGCCAACTATTACGAGAGAGCGACATCACAGTGCTCGACTGCTTTTGCGGCACCGGGTTTCACATAGCTATGCTCCGAGAAATGGGGTACAACGTAGACGGTATTGACATATCTGGTGATATGATCGCGAAAGCACGGCAAAACCTTGGCGATCGGGGGATCGATGCAGATATTATACGGTGCGATGTAAAGCAGGCTGCTTCTACGCTCGATAAAAGATATGACTGCGTGCTTTCCATGGGCAATTCGCTCCCGCATGAGTTCGGCGATGATAACCTTCTTGAAGCATTTAGGAACATGTACGAGCTTCTCAATACCGGCGGTACCTGTGTGATCCACATAGAAAATTATGACCTGCTATACGAGGACCACGATCGTTTCATCCCTTCTGTATACAAACGTACGGACGAAGGCACAGATTCTTTCATATTCGCCATCGACTACTATGAGGAAAAAGTAGTTTTCAACATTCTTTCTCTCATCGAGCGCAGCTTCGAGCCCAAATTCAGCGTTGACACAGTGGAATATAATCCTCTGTGGACGGATAAAATAAAGTGGCTCATGAAAAAGACCGGATTCACGGACATCAGCTTTTATGAGGACTTTCGTATGACCCCGCTTGGCAAGAACCGGACATACGACCTGATCGCCGTTGCAAAAAAGCGATGATGGAGCTATAATAGCCCATCCAGCTTGTCTAAAGATCTTTATCATAGTTGTAAATTCCAGATTACGATATGATAGTTTCATATTTATTTTGTCGGGCAAGCGTATTATAGTGGACAATAACAATTATATGATTCAGGCGATTTTAAAGGATGAGTAATATGAATATATCCTTACAGGATATCGAAGAGGTCATAGAATATAGGGCAGGGCTCATCGATAAAGAGATCAGCCTGATACCCTATGCCATCGATCCACCCGAGCTGGCCGAAGTTGTCATGTATGCCTTATCACAAAAAGGCAAGCGCATAAGGGCCACGGTGCTCACGCTTTCCTGCGAGGCCGTCGGGGGCAGCCTGCAAAAATCGATAGTACCCGCTATCGCGGTGGAACTGATCCACAACACGTCGCTTATACTTGATGATATCATCGACGTATCTGAGACGAGGCGCGGTAAGGCGACTATTAATTCAAAGTGGGGCAACAACATGGCGCTCATCGCATGCGATGTGATGCTGGCGATAGCAATACGCGAAGCGTCGAAAACGGATATAAAGATCACAAAATCGGTCATCGAATGCGCATCAAATTCGATGTTGAGCCTTGCCGAAGGCGAGGCCATGGAATTAGTAAAACGCGATTATACAATCGAAGATTACTATAAGATCGCGGACCGTAAGACGGCTTCGCTCTTCAGCGCCTCCGCAGAGGCGGGCGCACTGGTGGGCGGAGGGGATGAAATGGCGGTAAACGCGCTAAAACAATACGGGCGCAGCCTGGGTGCCGCTTTCCAGATACGCGATGACATACTCGATTTCACGGCCAGCAAAGATATGCTGGGTAAGCCGACTTTTATCGACCTGAAGATGGGCCGCCCGACACTGGTCATGCTGCTGGCAAAGGATAATGGCTTGAAGCGAGAGGATATGCTTTCGATGACTCCCGAAGCGCTGCACGATGCTCTCAAGCCTTGCATCGTGAAGGCAGGCAGGATCGCGGAGCAAAAAGCACTAGAAGCAAAACGATCGTTACAGAATATCTCGGACGGGCGGCCCAAAGAGCTGCTATTGAAATTATCGGATTATGTCGTTCTCAGGGCGAAGTAGCCCCTGCGGCAGGATATGGCATCTTTTCACTCCGATTACTTTTACTGCGTGTCATAAAGAAAGCTTTATAGCCCGGCTCTGTTAATTGCATACGAAGATGTGCGGCATTGCAGGATTTGTCGGCGATAACGCCCGGCATAACACTTCTCGGATGATAGCGTTGATACGGCATCGCGGGCCGGACGGCATGAGCCTATGGGACAACGGTACCGTCTCTATGGGACATGCTCATCTAAAGATCACCGGCGACGTGAGCCAGCCTGTGGTATCGGGCGATAAAGCCGTCACCTATAACGGCGAGATCTATAATTATAAGCAGTTCCTGCCGGGCACTTCGGACACAATGGCGCTGGCCGATGCCATACTACGGAACGGGGCCGAGAGCTTCCTGAAGTCTGCACCTTTGATCGATGGCGAATATGCGTTCGCCTATTATGACGGCTCGAAGCTGATGCTGGCCAGGGACCCGGTTGGCATCAAGCCGCTGTTCTATGGAAAAAATCGCGAAGGGCTTGGTTTTGCCTCTGAAAAAAAGGCGCTCATGCATATCGGCATCGATAATATCCATGCACTCAGCCCCGGCTGCGTATATGTCGACGATAAAGAGCAAAAAGCGATCAGCCTTCCGCCTTACCGTGGTAACATCACCGATCTCCGGGAAGCGGCCGATCTTCTTGATAACGCTTTACAGGAAGCGGTCAGGCTACGCATGCACGAGAACGCCGCGGTTGCGTTCTCGGGCGGCGTGGACTGCTCCCTGGTCGGCGCCATGTCGGGATTGCCATTATGCACGGTCGGGCTCGAGGGCTCATACGACATTAAGGCTGCGAAAAAAGCCGCATCGCTAATGGGTGCCGAGCATCTGATATACGAATTCAGCGAAAAGGACGTCGCCGAGGTGCTGCCGGCCGTCATCTACGGGGTCGAGAGCGCCGATCCGCTGAAGGTCTCCATCGCGCTTCCGATCTTTATTCTCGCACGAGAAGCCAGAAAATCAGGCTACAAGGTCCTTCTCTCGGGCCAGGGCGCAGATGAGCTTTTCGGGGGCTATGCCCGCTATGAAGAAGCCGCAAGCTCCTCGAAACTTGAGGAAATGCTCCAGTACGACCTCGAGCAAATAGCCGGGAATAACCTGGAAAGGGATGACGCCGCTGCCATGGCTCATGGCGTGGAGATGAGGGTACCCTACCTGGACCTTGCCGTGATAGATATTTCTCAGCGGATCGATACCTCCCTAAAAGTATATTTTGACGGTAAGGATTATATACGCAAATACATTCTAAGAATTTTATCAGAAAAGTATCTACCCGATGAGATCGCATGTGCCCCGAAAAAAGCCATTCAGTATGGCACCGGTGTCCAAAAAACGCTGGGAAAGCTGGCAAAAAGCGAGGGCTACAAGGGTACCGGCGACTATTTCCAATCATTATACAAGGTTGTGTTCTAATATGGCCATAAGCGTGAAAGACGTTGAGCATATCGGGAGCCTCGCCTGCATCGATCTAACCGAGCAGGAGAAGGAGCGCTTCGCAATTCAATTCAATGCGATTTTGGACTACTTCAAAGAGCTCGACGGGCTGAATACGGAGCATGTCGAGCCCACGTATCACGTGATAGGCCTGACCAACGTCTTTCGCGAGGACGTAGCGGTCGAGGGGCTTTCCCAGGAAGAGTCGCTGAAGAACGCGCCTAAAACTGAAAAAGGCTACGTCAAAGGGCCGAGGATCGTGTGACCATGGCCCAGTACGAGGAATCCATCCATAAGGTCTTCGACCGTATAAAGAAGAGCAAGTTGAATGCATACATCTCATTGAACGAGCATGACGCCGTCCGTATATCAAAAGAAGTAGACGATGGTAAAGTCACCGGCCCTCTGGCCGGCATGCCCATCGGCGTGAAAGACTGTATCACTACGAAGGGCATCCAGACTACCTGCGGCTCTAAGATATTGACGGGCTACGTTCCTCCCTTCAACGCAGAAGTCGTGGATCGCATCAGGAAAGCGGGCGCAGTGATCATCGGCAAGACCAACATGGACGAGTTCGCCATGGGCTCCTCGACGGAGTCGAGCCATTTCGGCGTCACGAAGAACCCGTGGGACCTGGCCCGTGTGGCCGGCGGATCCTCCGGGGGCAGCGGCGCCGCAGTGGCAGACCTGGAGTGCCGCATGGCCCTTGGGACCGACACTGGCGGCTCCGTGCGATGTCCCGCCTCCTATTGCGGCGTGGTCGGCATCAAGCCGACCTACGGACTGGTGTCCAGGTATGGCGTGGTCGAATACGCAAATTCGCTGGAGCAGGTTGGCCCCATTGCAAGGAACGTGAGTGACGCGGCGTTGCTTTTAGACGTCATTGCGGGCCATGACCCCAAGGACTCGACCTCGGTGGCAGAGGCCGATAAGGTCCATTATGCCGATCATCTCGTGGATGATGTCAAAGGTCTCACGATCGGCGTGCCGGAGGAATATTTCGGGGAAGGCACCAGCCCCAGAGTAGAAAAGGCCGTCTGGGACGCGATCAGTACCCTGAACAAGCTGGGCGCGGACTACAAGAAAGTCTCGCTGCCGCACACGAAGTATGCGTTATCCGCTTATTACATCATAGCCATGTGCGAGGCGTCCTCGAACCTCGCGAGGTTCGACGGCCTGCGCTACGGCTTAAGAACGGGCAAGGACGAGAACTGGCATACGACGTTCTCCCACATCCGGGCCGAGGGCTTCGGCGAAGAGGTCAAGCGCAGGATCATGCTGGGCACCTATGCGCTATCCGAGGGCTACTATGGGCATTATTACCTCAAGGCTCTCAAAGTGCGTACGCTGATCAAGCAGGACTTCGAGCATGCGTTCAAGGACGTTGACGTCCTCGCGGCGCCGACCATGCCGACTCCCGCGTTCAAGATCGGCGAGCACAGCGACGACCCGCTTTCCATGTATATGGCCGATGTCGACACCGTGCCGGTTAACCTGGCCGGTGTTCCCTCGATCTCGGTGCCGTGCGGCTTTGCCGGCGATCTTCCCATTGGCTTACAGCTCATTGGTGGTTTATTCGATGAGCCCAAGCTGATCCGCACCGCATTCACGTTCGAAGCCGCTACGGATTTTGAGAAGATCCCGGGGGGATTCTAAATGTCCGATGAAGTCATCATAGGGCTTGAGATACACTGTCAGCTGAACAAGCTGAACAGTAAGCTGTTCTGCGGATGCTCCACGAAACAGCAGGGCAAGGAGCCTAACACGGTGACATGTCCCGTGTGCATGGGCCTGCCCGGCGCTCTGCCCGTAATCAACAAGAAGGCCGTAGAGTACGCGATCATGGTGGGGCTGGCGCTCAACTGTAGTATCTCCGAGCATACGCAATTCTACAGGAAAAATTATTATTACCCGGATCTCCCGCGCGGGTTCCAGATCACACAATATGATTTTCCCATCGCCCATGACGGCATGCTTACCGCGGACGCGGATGGCGTTGAGCGGCCCATCCGGATACGCAGGGTGCATATGGAAGAGGACCCGGGACGGCTGGTCCACCAGGGCTCCATCGAGACGAGCAAGTTCGTACTGGTCGACTATAACCGGTCCGGCATGCCTCTCATAGAGATCGTCACAGAGCCCGACCTTCGCTCGCCCAAAGAAGCGCGACGTTTTATCAACAAGCTGAGAAATATCCTGGAATACCTGGATGTCTTCGACGGCTCTCTTGAGGGCGCATTAAGGGTAGACGCGAACATATCCCTGAAAGGAGGGGCCAGGGCAGAAGTCAAGAACATATCATCGTATAAGGGCGTGGAGCGCGCGCTGCTGTTCGAAATATCGCGCCAGCAGAACATGAAGCGCAGGGGCGTCAAGGTCGTACAGGAGACGCGCCACTACGATGATGAGCGCAACTGCACGATCTCGCTCCGCTCAAAAGAACAGGCGGAAGAGTACCGTTATTATCCGGAGGCTGATCTGGTCCCGCTGTCCGTAAAAGGCTGGGGGGCGTCACTAAGCGGAAAGCTCCCGGAGCTGCCGGACGCTAAGCGCGAGCGGTTCAAGGCTCAATACGGCATCTCGGATAACCATGCGAAAGTCATGACCTCAGAGATACGGGTGGCTAACTATTACGAATGCGTAGCAGGTAAATGCGAGCACAGGCTTGCCGCCACGTGGGTCGCGGACTACATGAAAGGGGAATTAAACTACCGGGACCGCGATGTCAGGGACGCCTTCGAGCCGGAAAAGATGATCTACGTCCTGGAACAGCTCGAAAAGGGCGTGATTACGGATAAGGGTGCAGTAGAAGTAATACGGACACTGCTTGACGAGGGTGGCGACCCGAAAGATATTATACGAGCGAAGAATCTTGCAAAAGTTGAGACAAATATCACGCGTAAAGCCGTCTCGGATGTATTAGGCGAGAACGGCGCAGCTATACAAGACTATAAGGCCGGCAAAGCGCAGGCCTTGAATTTCCTGGTGGGAAAAGTCATGGAGAAAACGCGTGGCAGGGCGGACCCGAATGAAGTCAACCTGCTGCTGAGGGAGTTACTCGAATGCACTTAATCGTAACAGAAAAAAATATCACGGCGCGCAAGATCGCGCAGATCCTGCTGGGCTCTGTAAAGGAGCGTAAGATCGACGGAGTCAGCGTTTACGAGGGCGACAATACGTCCATCGTAGGTCTGTCGGGCCACATCGTCAATATCGACTTTCCGACCGAATTTAACAACTGGCAGAACACCGCTCCAAAGGACCTGATCTGGGCAAGGACCGAGATGAAATACACGCAAAAGAAGATCGCCCAGGCGTTAAAAAAGCTCTCTAAAGATGCAGAGCGCGTCACAATAGCGACTGACTTTGACCGCGAGGGTGAACTGATCGGCGTAGAGGCATATAATATCATCAAAGATGCCAACCCGAACATTAGGTTCGACCGCGCAAGGTATAGCGCCATCACGAAGCAGGAGATCGATCGAGCGTTCTCGAACACGGTCCCGCTTGACTTTAATCTGGCGGCAGCCGGCGAGGCGCGACAAAAAATTGACCTTGTATGGGGCGCAGCGCTCACCAGGTACATTTCATTATCATGCGGCAGGCTAGGTAAGAGCTTCCTGTCCGTCGGCCGCGTACAGACGCCATTGCTGGCGCTCATGGTCGACAGGGAGCGCGACATAAAGGCATTCACGCCGACTCCTTATTGGGAGATATATGGTACGTTCGCCGCCGGGGAAGAGTTTGTCGCCGGCCATGCGGGCAACAGGTTCACGGATAAGGAGAAAGCGGAAGCGGTCATGTTGAAGCTCGGTAAGACGGGCAGTGTCTCCGACTACAGGAAGTCCGAGAAAACAGAGATCCCGCCCATACCGTTCTCCACGACTGAATTCATCCGGGCCGCTTCGAGCATCGGCTACAGTGCCGCAAACGCGATGCGTGTCGCAGAGAACCTTTACGTTAATGGGTGGATATCATACCCGCGTACTGATAACACGGTATATCCTCCCAGTTTAAACTTGAGGGAAATCGTCCAGGAGTTCGTGAACGGCGAGTTCGGTAAGTACGCCCAGCAGCTGCTGGAGCAGGATAAGCTTGTGCCGACAAGGGGTAAGAAAGAGACTACCGACCACCCGCCAATATATCCGGTGGCAAATGCCCGCAAGTCCGAGATCAGGGATGACGAATGGCGTGTGTATGAATTGGTTGTAAGCCGTTTCTTCGCCACGCTGGCGCCTTCTTCGGCCTGGGAAGTCAGGAACATTGCAGTGGACGTATCCGGCGAGCAGTTCAAGGCTAGCGGATCCGTGCTTGTAACGCCGGGCTGGCGCATGTATTATCCGTACGGCATGCCAAAAGAAGAATTATTGCCGGAACTAAAGATCGGCGAGCAATTAGCTTTGAAGCATGCGGAAATGACGGAAAAGATCACCAAGCCGCCTACCAGGTATGGCCAGGGCAGGCTTGTCAAGATGATGGAAGACCTCGGCCTTGGCACAAAATCGACCAGGCATGAGGCGATCCAGAAGTTGTACGCCAGGAACTACGTGCACGGCAACCCGCCGCAGCCAACGAACATGGCCGTGGCCGTCGTCGAAGCGCTGGAAAAATATGCAGACCTTATCACGAAGCCTGACATGACCAGCCATCTCGAGCAGGACATGGACCAGATCGCAGATGGTAAGATCGTCGAGGAAAACGTAGTGAAAGAGTCTCAGGGCATGCTTGAGACTATTTTCAATGAGCTGGAGGGTAACCAGAAGGAGATCACGCAGGTCCTATATGATGGATTGCGCGAGGACCGCATCATTGGAAAGTGCCCGCGCTGCGGTAAAGACCTGATCGTGAGGAAAAGCAAGAAGGGTGGACGTTTTATTGGCTGTGATGGCTACCCGGAGTGCACGTTCATACTGCCTCTTCCGCCCATGGGTACTGTGATGGTCACGGAGAAGTTGTGTGATACGCATAAGATCAACCATATCCGGATCATGACCGGCGGCCGTAAGCCGTGGGACCTTGGATGTCCGCAATGTAACTACGAGGAGTGGCAGAAGAAGAAAGCTGCAGAGCCGGCAAAGCCAGTGCCAGTAAAGAAGGCGGCTGTGAAAAAGGCAACTGTGAAAAAGGCCCCGGTGAAAAAAGTGGCTGAAGTGGCCGAGAAAAAAATAACTGAGAAAAAGCCGAGGGCGACCACAAAAAAGTCGCCCAAGGCGGAAACAGATACAACACTGCTTATAAAAAGCTGATCTTTTTTACTAGGTACCATATAGTCCAAAACATTTTTTAATGTTTATTTTTGGGTTGTTGCAATTGGTCTGGTTGGAAGCACAAAACCACTAAAATCCACTGAAACACAAAACGATTTTTGATTTTCACTAATGCGCTAAATCACTAGCTCTAAAGCACGATGCGCAGGCTCACTGTCAATTCACGAAAACACGAGCGCGCAGTTTTAATGCTCAACGGCACTAACACACGGTTTCTAAAACTGAAAACAAATCACTAAGAAACGATCATCACAAAATCCGAAGCTCAAAAATGTATTTAATATAGACCATACTCTTTCGAGTTTCAGGTTTGTGTGGCTCGTGTCCCTTTGAGAGTTATTTTACAGTTTTAAAAACTGTGCCTTTGTGACATTAGGGACTTAAAACAGCGATTTTGTGATTTAGCGCATTGACAGTGAGCCTGCGCATCGTGCTTTAGAGCTAGTGGTCTTGGCGTATTAGTGAAAAATCTAAAAAAAATTTCGTGTTTCTGTAGGTTTTAGTGGTTTAGTGATTCCAACCATACCGATTGTATAATTGATAAACTCAGCAAACGCAATAGACTTACTCGGAGTTGGACGATATAATATTAACAAAAATGTTAATCTACTCAGGATCTTATCCGAGGTCCTGGCTGACGTCCATGAGCTTTTCGGGCGGGCATTCCATCATTCCCAGTGACGCTACGGCGCCGATGATGCCTCTTTTGCCGGTGACCTCATATGTCCGGAGGCGCGATTTTTTCGCGACCGCTAGAGCCTCTTCTTCCGTGACGATTCCGCTTCGGGCATTGATCGCGAAGTCTACGAGAGCAGGGCAGCTTTTCAATCCGATCTTTACGGCCATGCCGGTCTGATCTGAACGGGTCTGCGAGCGCACATATTCTAATGCCGCCTGAATGGTTGAATCGACCAGTGCCCGCTTCACGCCCAGCTCTATATAGCTTGTCGCGTTGCCCGCAGTCTTGAACGGCACGCCCGGATACAGGAAACCTACATTGTGTGAGATCCGGTGGACGCCCTCTATGGATGTAAGCACATCGAGCAGCGACAATGTTAGCGCAAACGTCGCACCGCTATCGGGACTGTCCGTATCGTCCACTCCTATGGCCAGGTGCGTGAGCGCCTCGGTCACAATAACGCCCTCAACGTAATCTCCTTTTTTAACGTATTTGACGTCCAGCACGCCGTCGGCCTGCTCCATCATCTCCGTCAGCGAATATGCGGGCCCGCCGAACGTGCGTATATGCTGGTATACGAGCCCTTCTTTCACGACAACTTTCTCGAGGTCCAGCGAAGCGTCGTTCGGGGCCATGATCGCCCCGGCCTTTACGCGCTGCCTCAAGACGAGGCCGTTCTTTCGCACCAGCGGGTTACCGATCGCATACATGTATTCGCAGAATGCGATGCAGCCCTCGCTCCGGCACTCATGGAATATCTCGACATTATCGCCGTCGACCGTTGTAAATATCTTGCGGCAGGCCGACGCGGGTAAACTTCGAATGCGCCTCAGCGCATATCTCGCTCGCTTACGGCCGGCGCGCTCCTCGAGAACGTCGATGCAGCCGTCATCCATGAACCTGTTGATCCAGTCCTGTAGCGTGCTTCTGGGAAGCCCGGTGACTGCCTCCAGGTCATATACGTCAAAGTAACCCTTATCGTCGACGATCTGCTGTATGAGCTTCATGAGCTCTTTGCGTTTCTGGAGGACTTTAAGCACGTGTCTTGCCTCAACATCTAATATGCGTGACGCATGAAATACTTAACTTTTCAGGAGTCTCTTCGAATATTCATATTTTATATCTTACAGTCATTGGTTTTGACTTCGATAGCACCATGAACTTTTCAATATATGACTCCAGTTGCTTATACTACGACATTTCATGGCATCTTTGTGCTAAAGCACCACAAAAGACTTAAATAACTTTGTCGTTATTCCGATGGATTAGTCCTCAGTAGCTATACAGGTAACACCCTATGACACCGGAGCCATCAGAAGATAGTATTTTATCTAAGTTGATTTTTGTGGCCATTATTATCGTCCTCGTTATGGTCCTTGCAGCATGCGGCTTATTTATCTACAATAACCTGTACCCGCATGCGGCAACTCCGGACCCGGTGACGATAACGCCTACGTCTACACCTGTATCGCCTACGACAACTCCAACTCCGACGCCATCGCCATCCACTTCAAAGACATTGACGCCCACTCCAGTGACAACGCCCTATATCGATATCCCGCAGGATACGCGGGTGAGCATCACGGCGGGTGTCTATAGTAACATGGGCATCTGGGACCATTTCATTGTATATGACGAAGCTGTGGATGGTAGCCAAAAAGTTCACCTCTATGATATCGATAGCAAGCAGGATCACGTGATAGCGCAAGGCAACGTGCACTCCTACGGCACCATCGGGAATGGCAAGGTAGCCCTGTTATATCCAGACACGAACGTGATCAAGCTGTACGATATCGCGACAGGCACGACTGCGCAAGGCTCGGTGAGCAATAACGCGCCTCGTGGCAGCATGGTGATCTCCGGTAATTATCTGCTTTATTGTGAGGATGACGGCATGATGGATCCGACAACGAAGACCTGGGATAGCGTCTATTGTGTGTACCTGTACAATATGCACGATGGGACCACAAGCAGCATAAAATCAAACATCGGTAAGCCTATCGACATCAGGATGGATGGTAAGTATGTCGTATGGACCACCCAGGATGGAGATGGCAGTGACATCCTGCTATTTGACATACAAAGCAATCCGCTCAAAATCATTACCATAGCCCAGGGCGGCAACAATAATCACGCCAGGATCTCCGGTAATAATATTGTATATCACTCCGACAAGGGCGACGCGCATCATATATACATATACAATATCCCGACCGCACAGACCTCCGAGATGACACTCGATAGCAAGCAGCTGAGTGCGGACATTTCCGGTAACACCATCGTTTTCGATGATAACAGGGATGGTAACTGGAACATCTATACCTATGACCTGACGACGCACCTCGCCCATTACTTCACATATGAGGAACATGACCAGCTCAGCCCGATCATTTACGGCAGTCACGTCGCCTACCTGGACTATCGCAACGCACAAAGTAACAGTGGCGAATGCGACATTTACACGATGGATCTATCGTCTTGATATAACGGGCAATTTTTAAGGCCGCGACGATATAGAACCCAGCGTATGGAGCCCAGGTATGCCGTCGATCATCAAAGCATGGCTAAAAGAGTTCAGGACGTTGTTCATTCTATTCGTCACGCTGCCCGTCATACTCGGGGCTGCCATCGCTTTTGCGTATGATCCTGATCTGTTCAGCCCGTTCTATTTTCTCATCTCAGTGGTAGCAATGATGTCGCTGCACGCGGGCACAGTGATCATGAACGACTTTTTCGATTATCGCAGTGGCACCGATAGCATCAATAAATATCGCACGCCTTATAGCGGCGGTAGCGGGCTACTACCCGAAAAAATACTTATGCCACGCCATGTGTTGACCGTGTCCATCGCGTGCTTTATTTTTTGCATCGCCCTGGGCTTATACATTGTCCTGACGCGCAGCCCCCTCCTGATCGTCATAGGCATAGTAGGCGTGCTCCTGGGACTGTTCTATACTGCTCCGCCGGTCAAGCTCGCGTACAGGGGGCTCGGGGAGGCTGCACGCATGATCGCTACGCCGCTCATCGTGATGGGAGCATTCATCGTGCAGGTGCCCATGACGTGGGCAGAGCTGTCGCAGGCCGCGATGCCGTTACTGGTCGCATTTTGTTCCTCGCTGCCGGTAGCATTCCTGAATACTGCTGCCCTATACATTTTCGAGTTCCCGGACTACGATGCGGACGCTGCCACGGGAAAGCGTAATCTGGTCGTGCGCCTGGGAAAGAAAAAGGCCATTAATATCTTTTACTTTTTAAACGCCATGGCTTACTTATCGGTCCCTGTGTTCATTCTTCTCGGATACTTACCGGTGTTATCCGGCGTTGCACTGATCGCGCTGCCGCTGTCGGCATTGTCAGCCTATGGGTTGATGAATTATTCCGATAGCCCGAAAAAGCTGATCCGGTACCTGAAGAGTGCCAGCGACGCGTACATAATATTCACATTGATCATTACGCTGGCTTTTCTGTTCTGATCAATGGCCGCTAATTTTATTAATGAGCATTATCACGAGACTCTTACGCACGTAGCCAAGGCCATAATATATCTGCTTGAGCCGCAAATATTTCGTGAACTTGGTCCGGCCCAGCCGCTCGCGGAACGTCACTTCGTACGCGCCGACTTTGAGGCCCTCATTCCAGGCGTTGAACACGATATCGTACTCGATGTTGAAGCCTCCGGCGGTCAAATGCGGAAGAAGGGTTTTGACCGCACTTCGATTGAACAGCCAGTAGCCCGTCTGGATGTCAGGCAAATACATCCTGTAGGCGTACGTGACGATGCCGGAAGTGGAAGTGTTGATGAACAGCGCGAAGTGCCCCAGTATATCTAGCTGTTTTTTCCTGTCCCGGTTGCCGAGGACAATATCGTAGCCGCCTTTTTTCATTAATTCCAGCATACCGCCCATCTCGGTAGGGTCATTGGTAAAGTCGGCATCGATCATGCCCAGATAGCTATGATCACTGCTCAGGAAATACTCCATGCCTGTCCTGACGCCGCAGCCTTTTCCCTTGCCGAATTTCTGAGGTAAAAAAGCATATCCAAGCCGATCGGCAATGGCTCGCGTGCCGTCGGTCGAGCCGCCGTCTACGACCAGCACGTCCATAGTGCCCGGTATCTCCATACCAAGCGCTTTCAGCGCATCTTCCTCGTTCAGCGTCGGCAGCATCAATAGCAAGTCAGAGATACACATCACCATAACTGTCTATTAAAGCGATCAGCTAGAAATATCATTTATTGAGTCCCGCATAGCCTTCTTTTCGCAGGACTTCGTTGACCTGCTCTACGGCCGTGCCGATATACCTTTCGGGATCGGTGATATCGTCCACTTCATCGGACGTAAGCCCCTTAGCTATCTCCGGGTCATCCAGCAGCGTCGATTTAAAGGACTTATCCTGCTCGAACGCTTTCATGGACGCCTCGCGAACGATCTCATGCGCCTTTTGCCTGCCGAAACCGCGAATGGCGAGCTGGATCATGACCGCCTCGCTCATCTGCACGCCCTTCAGCACATTCAGGTTGCGCAGGATGTTCGCCTTATTGAACGTAAGGCCTGTGATGACGTTCGTCGTCTTTTTCAGGATGTGGTCCAGTAATATTGACGACTCGGGGATGGTAACGCGCTCGCATGACGAGTTCGTCAGGTCGCGCTCGTCCCAGAGCACGTTATTCTCGAGAGACGGCTCCACATAGGCGCGCACTACGCGCGCAAGCCCACACACTTGCTCAGAATTGATCGGGTTACGCTTATGGGGCATGGTTGAGGAGCCGACTTGTTTTTTTCCGAAGCCCTCTGCAAGCTCACCGATCTCGCTGCGCTGCATCAATCGTATCTGAAGGCATATCTTATCGAGTGTACTCGCCACGCCCGCCAGGAACATCATGTACTCGGCGTGCCTGTCACGCTGGATGATCTGGCTGGACACGGTGACGGCCGGTATGCCCAAGTATCCCATTGCGAGCTCTTTGATCCTTATGCCATCCTTGCCGAACGCAGCCTGTGTGCCCACGGCACCGCTCATCTGACCGACAGCGACCCTTGGCTTCATCTGCTGTAAGCGCTCCTGGTGCCTTGAGACTTCCATCGCCCAGATCGCGAACCGAAGCCCGTACGTGGTCGGTACCGCCAGTTGCCCGTGCGTGCGGCCTGAAGTCACGAGCGTCTTCGTGGCATCCGCTTTTTCCAGCAGCGCCTGCTTAAGCTTTTCAAGCTTATCGTCGATGATCTCCATCGAGTCCTTCAATTGAAGTGCAAGCCCCGTGTCAAGGATGTCGTTGGATGTGGCGCCATAGTGAACCCACTTGCCCGCATCGCCGGCCTGCTCGGCGCAGGCCATCACCACCGCCATCATGTCGTGGCTGATCTCGTCCTCTATTTGTTTAACACGGTCCAGCTTGATCCGACACATGCACGCATCGATGGCCTCTGCGTCCTTCTTCGAAATGAGGCCCACCTCTGCTTCGGCCTTCGCCAGCGCGGCTTCGACCATCAGCAGCTTTTGTAGCTTTGCATCTTCGGTCCATACCGCCTTCATCTCGGGCGTTCCATACCTGAACTCAATGGGAGATATTGCCATGATCATCGACCTTAGTTGCTCTACATATGCGGAAAAGTTATAAAAGCCTATCCTCAAGTCAAAAGAAGTGTGCGAGCCACTCTTAAGCTATGGTAGCTCCTCTTATTCGGATAAGGCGATCAGGGTAGTTACTGCATAAAAAGTCAGGCCGCATGGCCGCATACTTTTCAATCTGATCGGGCGTGTCGGCGTTCCATATGCCTACCTTGAACCCTCTCTTGCGCAGCTCGGCGAGGAGAGGGATCGTTACGATCTTAACGCTGAGCATTACGGCATCGGCCTTGATCTCGCAGGCGAGCTCATCGATGTATTCATCGACGGGTGTTTTATTCATGATCGCCGCTGTCATAATGCGGCTGTTCAGCTCTTTAACATTCTTAATAGGCTGAAGCATGAAGGAAGAAACCATACAATGGGCCACTATGTGATCCCCCTCTATGGCCGAGACGACGTCAGTCTCGATGCCGGCTTCTTTTATTTCCATATCCATCTTCACTTTATCGCGGGAAAGATCGATGACTTGTTGCAGCGACGGGATCTTTTGCCCGTTTCCTGCGTCCAGCTGCTCGATCTCATCAAAGGTCATCTCATTGACCTTTCCGCGGCCATTTGTCGTGCGGTTGACACGGCCGTCATGGGTGACAACTAGTACGCCATCTTTTGTCTTCCGCAGGTCGAACTCTATCCAGTCCGCGCCGATCGCTATGGCCCTCTCAAAAGAAGCGAGCGTGTTCTCGGGCTCCTCACGTGGTGCGCCACGATGTCCCACAACTTCGAAATCATACATATACAAATGGATATGACTGGAGAGAATAAAAGTTTAAACAAAAATAGCAGTAATAAAAAATAATAGAGTGGGATTGTTTTAGCTGCTTCCCACCCATACTCTCTGTACCGTCGTTACGTTATCGATGATCCAGACGGCTTGTTCCTTGCCCATTGACCTGACAAGCGGAATGTTCTTGGTCAGCATGCCGGTCTTGTTGTCCGAGGAGACCAGTATCGAGGCGACTACGTTGTTTGCGTCCTGCTGGCCCACGTTGTAAGCCGTCGCCGTGACTACCTGATTAGTCGAATTGTTCTTCGTATCAGCCACAATAGTGTATGTGTACGCAATGGCCGGGCCACTCTCTAAAAAGTCGCCTATCTTGACCTCGAACGAGTCGCTCTGGTTCTTTAATGAGTTGTACTTGTCTGACATGCTAGTATAGGTCACGTTCATCTCTTCATAATGCTGATTGAGATCCCGGTCATTTGCCTGAAGTGACGTGTACTTGTTTGAAAGATCCATGTATGAGCTGTTCAGGCTGTCGAGAGCCGTCTGCTTAGCTTTCAGGTCGTTTGTCTGGCTTTGCGTCTGGCCGTAAAATGAATAAGCGCCCGCTCCTAATACGAGCACGATAACTACAAGTGCTACCAGTATGCCGTTCTTTAAAATATTCCCTTCCATTAGACTACCACTCTGTAATGCTTTTGGCTTACTATTGCTCAATCTACCATCCCCATCCTTTTAATAATCCCTGCCATATAATATATAGATTACTCATTTATAGCTTCCTGTCTTTGGAAGCGCTTGAAGATCAACCAGTACATGCCTCAAAGCTATATAATGCTACGAGTATATTTCTCAAAAAACTATCATCAATGCAGACAGATCATCTAACCTTTTTCACATAAGTCGCCGGAAGCTATTGTTTAGGCGTGTCCGTTGTTCTAATCCCTGACACGCCCAACTTATTATCCAATATCTACCCAGACGGACTGGATAAGGACCGTGTCGTTGAACTCCCAGTGGGCATGGCTTTTATGGATCGGATCGATGTTGTCGAATTCCTGTGTCTGCGTGCTGATCGTGCTGTTCTCCTGTATCTTGCACCTGATATACACGCGATTCGCCCGCGACGTGCCGACATTATACGCGTACGCATCGACGATCTTCTTATTGGAGGAAGATTCATATGATGAATATCTCAGGGCCATAAAAGCCCCGCCGCCATCCTCAAAGCCGCTGACGGTATTGTTCAAGTCCGTGAACTTGCCGCTCAGGCCGTTATATGAGCTTTGCAGGTATGAATTATTTACAGAAAGCTGATTGTACCTATCATTCAGGTCGTTGTACTTTTTATTGAGGCTATCGTGGTCTGCCGTCAGCGTCGCGTGGTCCGATACCAGCTTGTTGTACTTATCGTTAAGCGTGTTAAAGTCCGACTGCACGCCGGACAGCTCGCTCTGCAGGTTTCTTTTTTGCGTGTATACGATTGATGCAGTAGCTGCGGCCACTAGCAGCATTAGCGCCAGCACTATGGTGAACTTCGCTCTCCACAGCGTGTCTAATATGGAACCTTCGCCCATTGATATACCCTCAATTATATGGTTGTTTAACGGTCGCTTAATTATACCTTCTCTCACAATCCGTAAACTACAGCTCATCTGCCATGCAGAAATATGCCCCTTGCTGTACAATACCAGGCATTTAAAAAAATACGCCTTATCCGGACACTAGCACAATAAATATGGTGAAAATGCACCCGGCCTTAACTTTTCATATCTGTCCGTCTTTTCTTTCATTATCAATGTCCCTACACAATCGCTAGCTCATAGCAAGATTATTATGGCCAGGCAAATATAACTTCTCTCAGGATCCGTAAAGCGAGACGTCCGGGCCTATATGAGGTCGTCTGCTCAATAATTTATATACTATGCCGCATCTATTAGGGCAATGGTGTGATAATGGATAAGTTAGAGCTGGTCACAAGGAATGTCGAAGAGGTCGTGACCATGGACGAGTTAAAACAGCTGCTGGAAACGAACCAGCACCCAAGGATCTACGTCGGCTACGAGCCGAGCGGGAACATCCACCTCGGCCATATGATCACGGCAAACAAGCTCATCGACTGCCAGAATGCCGGATTTAAAGTTACAGTGTTATTAGCGGACTTGCACGCTTATCTAAACCGCAAGGGGACAATGGAAGAGATCGAAAAGATCGCCCAATATAATAAACGCTGCTTCATCGCGCTGGGCCTCAACGAAGAAAATACGCGCTTCGTTCTCGGCTCGTCGTACCAATTAACGTCAGACTATGAGATGAACGTGCTTCGTCTTGCATGCGATACGACACTGAATAGGGCAAAACGCAGCATGGACGAGGTGTCGAGGGACGCGGAAGACCCGCATGTCTCGCAGATGATATATCCGCTGATGCAGGCCATGGACATAGCGACGCTAGACCTGGACGCGGCAATGGGCGGCATGGACCAGAGGAAGATCCATATGCTCGCACGCGAAGCGTTGCCTCAGCTCGGGTACCGCAGTCCGGTCTGCCTGCACACGCCGATATTACTCGGCCTGGACGGGACAAAGATGTCATCTAGCAAGGGTAACAATATCAGCGTGGACGAGCCCGAGGAGTCCGTAACGGCGAAGATCTCAAAAGCCTTTTGTCCGATAGGCGTAGCGGAAAATAATCCCGTCATCGACCTGTTTAAATATCACGTGTTCATGCGCTATCCTGCCGTAACGATCGAGCGGCCGGAGAAGCACGGCGGTAACTCTGAATATACGAGTTTTGAGTCACTAAAAGAAGACTTTGCTGCCAAGAAGATACACCCGATGGACTTGAAGAAGGCAGCAGCGAAGTACATGAACATGATCCTGGAGCCTGTCAGAAAGAAAGTATAGTTTATTTAGCATATGTCATTATGCAAGCTTGGTGAGTTGTTAAAATGATTAACCCGCATGATCAACACGGTGGTCATGCGCCCGGGGAAGAGGGCGAAATGATCACCAGGGTCCGGACTCCCAATAAGAACGAGGGAGAAATACTGGGCACTGTGGCCAGTATGGTCGGCGCAAACCATATCGTCGTACGCTGTGCAGATGGCGTTACGCGGATGTGTCGTATCCCCCGGTAAGATGAAGAAGCGGATCTGGATCCGCGAGGGTGATGTGGTCATCATTGTCCCGTGGGCGATCCAGGCTGAGAAAGGCGACGTGGTCTGGCGCTATACCGGCCCTCAGGTCAACTGGCTGGAGCGTAAAGGCTTTTTATGAACTTTTTAATACCTGCGGGAGCAGCTTAATAAAATAATAACATTATTCGGCTGTTCCCGGTATGCTATTTTTAACGGTAATTGGGTCTCTGACAAATCCTTATAAGGCATAAGGCCAATGATGACTCCATATCACGATATATTCACTTTTACGAGGGAACGCAATGGGTTCTACAGATAAGATCATCAAGGCAACGATCATTTGCGTGGCCGTCTTTTCAATCATTTTTACAAGTGTCGCGGCCGTTTCCGGCCAATCGACACCGTCAGTAGACAATATTTATGTCACGAACGCCGCGAGCGACTCCGTTCAAGTGCTTAACAGCAATAGCGGTGCCGTCGTTGCCACCATATCTGACGTAGGCGCACATCCCCACAGCATCTTATTTAGCCCCGACGGCTCGAGAGCTTATGTCGCCGTCACAGATCCAGGCAGTGGGGCCAGTACTATCGTATTCATCGACATATCGAGTAACTCGGTCTCTAAGAAAGTGACCATACCCGGCGCCATCAGCGACATCGGGATCAGGACGGACGGGAAGATCCTTTATGTGCTGGCTTATGACAATCTCATGTACATTGACACTTCCAGCGGGATAATATCCGACTCCTGGCAGCTCCCGAAGCCTTATTCCCGAATGAAGGTAGGTCCGGACGGGACCAGCCTGTTCATCTGCACCCAGGCATACGGGATGATGGACTTCGACGCGACTTCGGGCAGCATTAGCTACCTGGGAGGCTGGCACGGGTCGGATGTCGTGCCAAACAGGGACGGCTCAAACGTATACCTGTGCGACAGCCCTAACAGTAGCGTCATAGTCACCGATACTCAGACTGGCGTGGACGCCATCGCGCAGGTATCGACGGCGGGCTACGGCAAGCCCCAACGCATTATTCTCTCGCCCGACGGGAGTAAAGTCTACGTGCTCACGGACAGCAATAACGTGGTCAGCATTAATGTTCAATCGAACGCGATCGTGAACTCATGGGACCTTGGCGACAAGCAGGCATCGGAGATGGCGAACTCTCCGGACGGGCAGCGCCTGTATGTCTCGTGCGCGGATAGCGCCAACAGCCGTGGCGATATCGCAGTGATCAGCATGGGCGATAATTCCATAAGCGATATTTTCACGAGCGCAGGCATTGATGGAATCGTAGCCCGTCAGGTCGCTGCCGGCGCCACTGCAGCTCCCGAAGCCACGTCCACGCCGACGCCTGCGCCTACGGCGACCCCCAATCCTACGATAACACCCACAAGCACTCCATTAACCGGAGCGGGTACAGTAAGCCCTCAAGCCATCAACACACAAACGGCATCGCCCTCAACTTTCGGTAAGAACGGGGGTATTTGTCCGCTGATACCCGTATCCTTCGCCGGTTTTATTTTATTAGGGCTTGCAGGAAGAAGAAAGAAATAATGACTTCTTTTGTCGGTCTAATTTTTATTATTTTTTCTACCCTTATTCTTTAACGATGAGCGCGTAAGCGAATACACGATGAATATCGCCCAGACCACCGTTAACCCATACAAAACCAGCTTGACAACTATATTTGTCGTATACAAAGAGATAATGATCGGCACTAGCAGGAGTAACATCGATGCGATCAGCTTTAGCTGCTTTTGATGTACCCGGTCGTGAGCGGCAATAGATGTCAACGATATGTACAATCCCATGCATATGATCAGGGCGGATGCCCTAAAGTCGCCCTTCAGGGCCATGAACGCACCTATCGCGATGAACGTCGCAGCGATCACGAATGCGACGTTCGGCCTGGCACCAGATCCTTTTTTATCCATCCATATCACCATATTTTGAAGCTGATCCGAATGCCGGTATAAAAAACAGAAAAGAACATGCCGGTATTATTCCGGCAATGAACAGGCATGGTCACTTGTTAAATTTATCCACGAGCCCGACGCCGTACTCGGCTAGTTTTTTCGCGCCTGAATCTGTCCGAGACTCAGCGAACACACGTATGATGGGCTCCGTGCCGGACTTGCGTATGAGAACCCACCCTTCAGGCTTGTACACCTTGATCCCGTCTGTCATGTCGGTCTTCTCGCCCTTCACGTGCACTTCGATTTGCTGCATGACCGCCGCACTGTCCTTACACTTGATCTTATCCTTCACGCTACAATAGGCGGGCATAGCGGCAACGATCTCGGACATCTTTTTACCCGTATGTGCCAGCATCTCCAGTATCATGGCTGTGGCCATGCCGCCGTCCCTGCAGTACTGGAATTCAGGGAAGATCAGGCCGCCGTTTCCCTCGCCGCCGAACACGCCATTTGATTTGATCATTTCACGTGCGACATAAATGCTTCCCACCTGCGTCCATATGACCTTTGAGCCATATTTTTTAGCGATATCCTCCATGATCGAGGAAGAGCTCACCGGCGTGACAATGATGCCGGGCTTCTTTTTAAGCACGTACTCGCACATGATCGCCAGCATGACGTCCTCGTTCACGAACTGGCCCTTCTCGTCCACATACACTGCCCTGTCCGCGTCGCCATCATGCGCAACGCCCAGGTCAGCGCCGGAAGATACGATCAAATCCTTAAGATCTTTGATCTCATTGCCCGTAGGTTCCGGGTTCCTGCCGGGGAACGTGCCGTCCACCTGTGCGTTCAGCGTTAACACCTTACAGCCTAGCTTGCGCAACAGGAAAGGTGTTGTCACGCTGGCTGCGCCGCAACCCGTATCCGCGACGACCTTGAATTGTTTCTTTTTTATGTCTGCAGAGTCCACTTTACTGATGATGCCGTCAATATACGCTGACCCGGAGTCGGCGCATCTCAAGTCGCCTGTCTCGTTCCATGGTGCAGCAGTGAATTTATGAGAATTATATATTTTTTCGACAACAGCCTCATCTTCGTGCGAAAACTCCGTGCCATCCGGGGCGACTCCTTTGATGCCGTTATATTCCGGGGGGTTATGGGATGCAGTAACGATGATGCCCATATCTAATTTATTTTCGCGCACGTAATACTGGATGGCGGGCGTGGGCGCGATGCCAAGGTCAATGACCTTGCAGCCCGTCGATAGTAATCCCGCGATCATGCAGGCTTTTATCATTTCGCCCGATTCGCGCGTGTCCCGTCCCACGGCAACCGTACCATGCCTGAAGGTCCCGAAGCTCTTCGCCAGGTTCGTCGCCATATCGGTCGTTAATTCGACGTTTGCTATTCCTCTTACGCCATTAGTGCCAAATAGTGACATGTGATCTCCTCAATGTATATCGTGTACCCAGTAGTCCCCGGAGCCAGTCAGCTCTTTTTTCCAGATGGGGACTTCGGCTTTCACCCTTTCTATGGCCTCGCGCAGCGCCGGGAATAGCTCCTCCCGGTGCCCCGAGAGTATCACGATGAAGACTATATCCTCGCCGGCCTCGATCCTGCCGGTCTTATGATGGATGAGCACTTCCAGTATGCCCTTTTGCTTTTTAAGGTCTTCGGCTATGGCGCTGATCTTTTCCTGTGCCAACTCGCTGTAGCTCTCGAACTCCAGGGCTTTAGTCGTTTCATCCCGGGCAATTTCACGGACCATGCCGGTGAACGTGCCTATAGCTCCGGCATACTTTGCTTTCGGGCTGCGCTTGATCTTCGCGATCAGATAGTCGAGCGTGACGTATTCCGGCTGCTGCATTGTTATCTTAGCCAGATCCTCGCCTGTCGTGCTGATATCGGCCTTTGCTACAATGTTCTTTGCATCCACATCGCCAATCGCGATCTTCGGTAGATCGCTCTGCTCGAAACCATCGACCACAGCATAGTCAAGTCCCTCTAAAGAAAGCTCTTTTAAGGCACTGTGCACGTCCGTATTTGATATGATCTTTAACATTTTCGCGGGGGTCACACAAACGGTTACCTCAGCCCCGCTATTCAGGTGGCGTGCTATGTCACCTGCGTGCGGGACTACCTCATCCTGTGTTTGCATGATCGTGCCCACGGTGCCATGTTTCTTCAATTCCGAAACGAGCTTTTCCACGAGCGTTATTGTGCCAGCCCTGTCAGGGCCCACGATTGAAATGACCTTCATATACGCTTATTCCTATGCGGGGATATGCATTAAAGATTATGGCGAGGTCGTGACTTACTTTGTAGTCCATATCATAATAACCGAATATTTTGAAGAACCCGAAAATTAGCATCTTAAAAAATCGATGATTGGTCAATGCCATAGATTTATATTACTTCAAGTACAGGTATGACCGCATAGTTAGCTATACAATGTAATAGCGACTAACACTCACTGAGGTCATGATATGGGCATGAGGATCGTGGCGGGGCCGTCATCTCAGTTGCTTGCGACAAGGGTCGCATCGCTCCTGGGCTGTGAGGTCGATCTAACCGAGTATAAGGAATTTCCGGACGGCGAGGTCTATTGCCGTGTCACCGGGGCGGTAAAAGGCGAGGACATCACGATCATCCAGAGCACGCCGCATGCTACTGACCTTATTTATCTGTATGAGCTCATCGACGCCTGTGACGAGGCAAAGAGCCTTACGGTCGTCATACCATACTTCGGCTACGCCCGCCAGGATAAACGCTTTAAGTCAGGCGAGCCGATCACCGCCAGGGCGATCGCTAAGACCATCAAAGCGGACCGCGTGTTCACCGTTAACATACACGACCGCTCTATTCTCCCCTATTTCTCATGCGAGGCTGTCGATCTTAATGCAGCCCCGGAACTGGGCGCATACATCGACAACATGAACCTTCATGATCCTGTGATCCTTGCGCCGGATGACGGCGCGCTGAACCTTGCCATGTCCGCCTCTGCGTTAAGAGGGCTGATCTATGATTATCTGGAGAAGACCAGGATATCGGGCGATGAGGTAATGATCGCGCCTAAACATTTATCTGATGTGACCGGCAAGGACGTCGTGATCATGGATGACATCGTTAGCACCGGCGGCACGATCGCCGAGGCCATCAAGATCCTAAAATCCAATGGCGTCCGAGACGTATACGTCGCATGCGTACACGCGGTCATGGTCCGTAACGCGCTCCTTAAATTATACGACGCAGGTGTAAAGTCCGTCATTGCGACAGACACGCTCGAAAAAGGCGTCAGTATTGTCAGCGTAGCTCCCGTTATTGCAGGCGTGCTCAAAAGAAAATAACAAAGCACGAAGTATACTATTTTTCATCACGGGACCATTGAGGTTACAGAGTTCACGAATATGGGTCAGTATAAGCCACCGGCGGCCGGGTGACTATATTTTGTACGAGCAAATTGCACCCTTTATATGAGACAATGATAAATTATGAGTCGCATAGCCGCCGGAGGCTTATACAATAACGTCAGCTGTGTCTCTATGTCTCTGTGGTTAATAATGAGTCGCATAGCCGCCGGAGGCTTATCAATAGACACTTTGTTAAAATTCGTCCCCTATATGTTTCTGTGGTGAAAGCTCTGTGCCGGAAATGGTTTAAAAGTAGGGCCGGCCGGAAGGCCGTTGATATCCTGGAGTCTATATCTGGCAGACTTTAGACTTTAACTTCCGGCAGGCATGGTGATGTGATCACGATTTATTTATAATTACAGCGCTCGATTATGGTAACGATCAGTTCCATGAGCTCTTCCGTCCCGCTCCCCGTGATACCGGATACTGGCAGAATCGGCGTACTTATGTCCACGTCACCCCTTATGTTATCGACCGAAGCACCCGGGGCGTCCATTTTATTAGCTACCACAATATGGGGTATCCTCATCATCCGTAGCTCATCGAGCATGCCCTTCTCAAATGGTGTCATGCTCCTGGTAGCGTCCACGACGACAAGCCCGAAATTCATGCCCACGGCTACGACCTTCATGGCGACCTTAAAACGCTCGTTGCCCGGGGTGCCGTAAACGTGCATCTTGTATGCCCCCCTGTGCACAATGCCCAGGTCGAATGCTACTGTCGTCGCCATGCCCTTTCGCGACTCGATGTTTCGCAGCGAGGGGTCCATACATTTGATCAACGTGGTCTTGCCGGAGCCGGAAGAGCCGAAAGCGACCACTTTGACAAGTTTCTTCATCTGGCACGTTTTTATCGTATACGACGGGTTGTCTAACATTTCCAAATCCTCCAATTGGCGTATGAGCCTGAAGCTCATGTCGCCTTGCCCCCGCCCCCTTCGAAATGACGATTTATAACGGTTGTGATATCGTGTTATACCCCAATATCTCGACACCATACGCTAATCGTCGCTTGACCATATATCCCCCTGGCAGCAAGCGATAACTTGCAGCATTTACTTACTATAACGTAATAGTACTTAATTATTACTAATATTATCAAATAATATACAAAATATATAGTGATATTGTTCAACTGCAAAACCTACAGGGCTATATGCAGTAGCATGGCCGCAAACCGAAGCGTTTCATAGAGCAACAACGAGCCCAGAAGTGTGAATATAACGCCGCATGCCAGTGCCGTGATCACATACGCAAGCCCTGCGAGCGATGATATACCGGCCGCTATGGGCGTAAATTCTGCCGATGTGCCGATACAATTGGCGCTGTAGCCATCTGCGACCGGTTCTTTGAAGATATTAAGCTTCGCCATCTCTCACACCTCGATCAGGTCCTGTATTGCGTTCCACAACATGTCGAGCCCATACCCGTTCTTAGCCGACAGAGGCAACAGTGGCACATCATCGTCCAGGCCTTTCAGCACCAGGTCGATGGACGCTTCAGGCATATCCATCTTATTGGCAAGAACGATGAAAGGCGTTTTACAGGCTTTTAATGTTTCCATGATATGCTTTTCATAGACGGTGATACCCCTGGTGGCGTCGACGATGATCAGCCCTAGGTCCATGCCGGCGGATACGATGCTCATGGCGATCTTGAACCGGCCGTTGCCCGGGGCGCCATAGACATATACCTTATGAAAGCCCGCGTTCACGATACCCAGATCAAACGGGACGTACGTCGGGAACATGCCCTCTGTAGAACACAGGCGGTGGATCCCGGTCTCGGTTGAGCCTACAAGCCTGCATTCGGGGTCTATGGCGTGTACGAGCGTTGTTTTACCCGATCCTGGCGAGCCATATGCTACGATCTTTACCGCCGTCCGGGCTTTTACAATGTTCACTGGGCTTTCTAACATGTGTATCTATCCTGTCTGTCAGGGTTCAGGCCATACCAGTTTTAGCGCGCTGGAAGAGGTATAGCATGGCCGGGGCCCATTTTAATGTGATGGCTTATTTTATCGGCCTATTCACAAGGAAATACTATTCCTTGTTAGTCTATATATAATTTTCCTTATTACAATTTATGAAAAGCACATAAATTTTATTATTTTTCAATAAACGTTTAATTATACGTTATTATGCTAAAATGGGCATATATAACCTTTAAATTGACCTGATCTCGAAGCTATTACAATATTCTTCATAAAATATTCGTAGAGATCTGTATAGCATTATATGCAAGGATCAGGCCGAAGGCCAGCAGTATAAGCCCGCTGAGCAAGGTAATCATAGGGTAGATCCACCGGGCCTTTTTTTGAGCATAGTGAAGCGTTAAGGAGAACGACGAGACCCAGAAGGCTATGCCTATGAAGAAGCCGACTATCCCCGCAGCGTTAAAATTGGTGATCAGCGCCGCCCCTGCGGTGATCCACCACAGGATCTGGGCCGGGTTCGTCAGGCCTACCGTCAGCCCCGTCAGGTACGGTCGTGCTACGGCTCCGCCGTCATTTTCCTCCAGCGGCCTGTTGAAATTCTTCAGTATCCCTATGGCCATATATGCCAGAATAATGCCTCCGGCCGCCGATACGATCATCTTTACCGTGTCGCCGGCAAAGAATACGGTAACACCGATCAGCGTTATAAAAAGAAAGATCCCGTCAGCCGTCATGGCGCCTATGCCCAGCTTGATGCCATTCGCATACGAGCGCTTGACCGACTCCGCTGCGATCAGGGCGTTCATCGGCCCGGGCGGCACTGCTAGCGATAGACCAATGGCTATGCCGGCAACCAGGCTGTATACCTCGAACATCTTTATCCCTAACGGCTAAAAAGTAAAAAAAGGTTGTGGCGCTATATACGCACATTCCTGTGATCGATATGGCGGTCGATGCACAGGGAGCATATTTCCTCACGGCTGCAGTCCTCACAGACAATGTTCCCGCATAGCTTACACGTGTGCATTTGGCTGGAAGGCGTACCGCAGATCTTACAAAGTCCTGTAACGTCCATACGATAACATTAGCATATAAAAATAAAAAGTATTGCCTTATACTATTACCAGCACAGGCCTTCGTATACGATGTCCTTTCCGGCAGGGTCCACGACTTTACGCCCGTCGATCACGATGCGCTTCTTCATGCCATTGAATTCGCCATGTAGCCTGGAGAACTCGTCCCACTCTGTGGCGATAATACATGCGTCGGCTTCCTTCAGCGCATCCGCTGATGTCTTGCAGTAGGATATATTCGGGAACACGCGCTTCATGTTCTCCGTGGCCATCGGGTCGTAAGCCGACACGCTCGCACCTTCCGCCAGTAGTGTGTCGATGACTGCTATGGCCCTGGACTCTCGTATGTCGTCCGTGTCATTCTTGAACGCCAGGCCGAGGACTGCGATCTTTTTACTCTTAAGGTCGGGCACGTGCTTTTTCAAGAGCAGCATCAGCATATCGGGCTGTGCGTCGTTGACTTTCAGCACGGTCTTTAGCAGTACCGGCTCGTAGTCGACTTCGGATGCTTTACCGATGAGCGCTTTCACGTCCTTGGGGAAACAGCTTCCGCCGAAGCCGAGGCCGGAATTGAGGAATTGCGGAGAAATGCGAGCGTCCAGGCCCACGCCTTTCATCACTTTATATGTATCGATACCCAGCCGCTTGCAAATATTGCCGACCTCGTTCGAGAATGAGATCTTAGTCGCTAGGAATGAGTTGGATACGTACTTGATCATCTCTGCGGTTTTCGTGTCGGTTTCGAGGATCGGGCAAGTATAGCTGGCGTAAAGGCTTTTTATTATTTTGGACGCCTTAGCGTCATCCGCGCCGATGACGATCCGGTCCGGATGCTGGAAGTCGTGCACGGCCTTTCCTTCTCGTAAAAACTCGGGGTTCATGCCAACGCCGAAATCTTTCCCTGCCTTTTTACCGGACTCCTTCTCGAGCTCGCTGGTGACCGCTTTTTCCGTTGTCTGCGGTACTACCGTGCTCTTCACTACTACGACGTGGTACGAATCTTTATTCTTCAGGCGCTTGCCGATGCTCCTGCTAGCCTCGCGAATGAAGCGGAGATCGATCTTGCCGCTCTCATCGCATGGCGTCGGAACACAGATAAAAGAGATGTCCGTGTGGTTGATCGCATCATCGTAGTCGAGCGTTGCTCGCAGGTTTTTACCCGAATGAGCTTTTAATAACTCTTCAAGGCCCTCTTCGTATATGGGCGGTACAGCGCTGTTCAGCATGTCTACTCTCTTCTGGTCGACGTCCACGCATACGACGTCGTTGCCCAGGTGGGCGAAACAGGCGCCAGTGACCGTACCGACGTACCCGGTACCTATGATGCTGATCTTCATGAATATCACATACTACCAGTCTATGAATGGTAAAATAATTTTTGATGGCTTCTCATGCGCTTATTGAGCTTCAAAGGCTTCCTTGAACATGACGGCCAGATCGTCCATTGTCGCCTGAGCCTCTTCCTTATTGGCGATCTTGCGCAGATCAACACGACCGCTTCTATAAAGGATCAGTGTCTTATCCTTAAAATCAAATTTTGCGACTCCCAGGCTCTCCGAGCACTTAGAGCCATCAACGCTTTTTAAAAGACCGCACAGGATGTCCATGCGGAACTTACGCCCGAATGAGGACTCCGCTATGTACTTTTTAGGGGCGTCCGTGCATGGCTTGGTGATGACGATCTGATACGGAGACACAAGTCTGACATATTGGCCTCGGATTATATATCTTTTCATCCCTTTGCGATACTAACATATCATCGACTCATCCGCTTCCGGTTAATGTTTTAAACGTAGGGTGCATATACATGTAATGGTACTATTATGAAGTTTGCAATACCTGTCGAATCAAGCGAAGGTCTTAACGCTAAGCTGCCCAGATATTTTTCTCAGGCAAAATTTTTTGTTATCGTAGAGGTTAACGGTCATTCAATAGGTAAGCTCGTGACCATCGAGAATAAGTTGCCTTCCGGAGTAAAAGACGTAACTGGCGCGACCTCTTTTCTTCTATCGGGAAAAGGCGCGGACGCTGCCATCGTGAACCAGATCGCTGAGAAGGATCGGCTTTCCCTGGTCGGCAACAATGTTCGGGTCTTTATAGGCGCGTCCGGCACCGTATCCGAAGCGCTAAAACATTACGTTGACGGAAAACTTACGGAAAGCTCTAGCTGTAAGAAGGACCCTGATATGTGCGATTGCTGCTAATGGTGTTTAGATATGACAAAGTTCGCAATACCACTTGAATCGGATAGCGGCATGGCTTCCGAGGTCAACGAGCATTTCGGCATGACCGAATATTTCCTGGTGCTGGAGGTCGACGGCGATAGGATCATCTCGACGAGCACGCTACAGGACAACCCTTCGGCAGAAGGCCACAAGCCTCCGGCCGAGTTCCTTGCGGATAATGGCGTTCAAATAGTGCTGACCGGTGGCATCGGGCCCCACATGATCCAGATATTACTGGACAGGGGCGTGCGCATTTTCAAGGGCGCCGTGAGCACGGCCCAGGATGCATGGGAAGACTACAAAGCTGGCATGCTCACCGAAGTACGCACCGCCGGCGACATGGAATGAACTAGGATATAAACAAAGAATAACACTTTTTTTACTCTCATTATGAAAATCAGAAGTAAGCGATAGCATAAAATAGTACTATATAGTACTATACTACATCGAATTAATTTTGGAGATATCAACTATGGAGAATGAACTGGCTCTGAAGCATAGCCTGGATCTGATGAAGGTGGCTAAAGCCGCCTATCTTACTACGATCGATGCGAGCGAATATCCGGAGACCAGGGCAATGCTGAACTTGAGGAACGTAGATAAATACCCTGGTCTGGTGGACTTTCACAGTAAGCACATGGCGGATCTTACCGCTTATTTTACCACGAACACGTCCTCGCCTAAGATAAAACGGATACGAGATAATCCGAAAGCCTGCGTCTATTATAGCAAGCCTGATGAATGGAGGGGCCTGATGATAGCCGGCCAGCTCGAGATCGTTGAAGACACTGAAATAAAAAAATCTCTCTGGCAGAGCAACTGGACGATGTACTATCCGGGCGGCGTCGAAGATCCGGACTATGCCGTGCTTCGCCTTCGCCCTGCGTTCCTGCAAGGGTATCATCAGTTCCAGCAATATCACTTAGACATAGGTGGCGAGTAATGAAAAAACCGAGGGAAGGCGGCATGCTGGTGGCTAAGATACACCAGGTGGCCGGAAGAGTCTTCACAAAAAAGCTGAAAGAGCATAATATCAGCGAGATCAACCCTGCACAAGGTCGCATATTATTCGTGCTGTGGGAGAATGACGGCATACCTATCCGGGCTCTCGCAGAAAAGACCATGCTGGAGAAGTCGACGATGACGAGCATGCTGGACCGGCTAGAGGAGATGGGATATATTAAACGTGTGCCGTCGAAGGAGGATCGCCGTGAGATACTGATCAGGCGAACCGAGAAAGACAAAGCTTTCCAGAAGCTCTATAGCGAAGTGTCCGAGGATATGACTAAATTATTTTACCGGGGATTATCCGGGCAGGAGATCGATCAGCTAGAGGCCGGACTCCGGAAGGTCCTGGACAACATCGTATCTTATGAATACGAATATAAAGCCTGAAAATATACACATACAAAATTTTTTGGCTATTCAATGATCACAGGATCCATTTATAAATGAAAAATCACTTGTTCCGAGTTACGTTAACCGCATTGTACCACATATCCAGGCTTAGATCATATTTGCCCCCTCTAAGCCCCCCTTATAACTATGATTAAGCCTGGATACGTGATCGTAATACCCCATAGGAGGATTTTGTCCCTACTGTTGCTTTTTGATAATCTTTAGCGAATGCCCGATCAGAGGATTTTATCGGGCACCCGCATACTTCATTGCTTACTTTACTAGCAATTATACAATAAGCTTAATAATACATATAATTTTCGATTATATGTCCGTAAATATTATTATATTATCCTTATTGTGTTAAATTATTATCAGTTTTAATGTTATACATGTACAAAATTGTAAAATATTTTGTAAAATCAGCCGACCGGAATATTTTGATGTTATTATACATTGAATTCAGGTTAATCCTGAGTTTTATAAACACGTGTATTATGTGTTGTATAGAAATGCCCGCACACAATGAATGTACCAGGGCGTATAATTAAATGGATCTCTTAAAAAAGATATTGGGGCAAGCCCTGAGGCTTGCCTTTAAAATTTAGTAGACGATTTCCGGGGTCACGAACAGGCCGAGAGCCTTGCGCTCGTCGAAGTGCTTCTGGGCCTTGTCCTTCTTTTCCTTCTCGAGCTTGCCGAGGAGGTCCAGACCGGACTTGATCTTGGCGTCTGGCGGAGTTGTCTTGAACTCGTCCATTGACTTCTTCTCGAACAGGCCATCTGCGATAGCCTTGCTGAGTAAGTCCATACCCTTGGTGGACCTGCCGAAGGTCGTGGACCATCCGTCCGGGGTTCCGATGGAGCCGGTGGATATGTCTGCGAACTCTGCGGTTAAGTCACTGCATACGTGGCAGCTGTCCTGCTCGTACTTGTGGGTCTCCTTGATTGGTATGGCGACGTCCTTGGTTCCCTTGATCGAGAACTTGCCCTTGCCGATCTCCATCTTGGTGACGGACTCGACGGGTACCTTGCAGTGGTCCTCGATGACGGTCTTGAGACCGGCGTACGAGAAGTTCTCCGTGCAGAAGATGCCTACGGTTAAGGCTATCTTGTCGGGGATGTGCCTCGCGCCGAACGGGTACAGCTTCATTTTCTGTACTGCGTACATCTGGCACGGGGTGCCCACTATTGCGACCTTTTCCAGGCCGTGCTCACGTACCGCGTCCTTGAGGACTGATACGACGGGGTTGATGGTATACTTGGTACCAGCGCAAGCCATGATCTCTGCCTTAGTGGTCGCGATGACCGGCTTCGGCATCCATGGGATGTCACTCTTGCCAGCGAGTAAGGCACCGTCGATGATGCCCTTGTCCATTGCGTAGCATAATAACTGAGTTACTACGCCTCCGTCCTGTGCTACGCCGGTGATCTTGCTGTCCTTGGCCTTTAATGCCATTACTTCTTTATAAGTTCCAAAAGACATGTTTAATCCTCCTTACACCAACTGGCCCTTGATCTTGTTCACTGGCAGGAAGCTTCTCGGGCATGCTGCGTAGCATGCGCCGCACTTCAGGCAGCGGATGTTGTTGAAGCTCGGCCTGCCATAGACCATCTCGATTGCCCTGGTGGGGCAGGACGCAGCGCAGGTGCCGCAGCCCATGCACAGAGCGTTCTCGATGATCTTGGTGCTCAGGTCGCAGCCGCAGTGGTAACCGCCGACTTCTCCGGCCATGAATGGCTTGAGGTACTCGGTGTCGCCTGTAACTGCCGCGATGCAGAAGTTGTAGATGATTTCCGGGGATGGCGGGCATCCGGGGATGTATGCGTCTACCTTTACGAGCTTGTTGATTGGTACGAATGACTCGTGCTGTGGCTGGTTCCACTGGCCGCCACGGCAGAAGTTCAGCACGTTGCCGGTCGCGGCGCATCCGCCGTACGCGACAACAAGGCCTGCCTTCTCTCGAGTCTCCTTAATCAATGCCACGCTTTCCTCGTCCTGGAGACAGACGCCTCCTTCAACGATCGCTATATCGAACTTGCCCTCGGGCAAGGTCCTGGCGTCGGCTAAGGTCAGGTTGTAGACCATGTCCACCGCGCCAAGGATGTCGAGCAGCTTTTCATAGGTGTCCGCCAATGAGACGAGACAGCCTGTGCAGCCGCTTAAATGAACGTATGCAACTTTTGGCTTAGTCACTTTTGCTTCCTCCGATTTCTTTGCTACTGGTGCAACCTTCTTTTCAGATTTGATCTCGGGAGCCTTATTTTCAGTCTTAGACTGTGGCGCTCCGAATATGCTCTTTATCTTGTCGAATATGCTCATGATCGATCCCTAACTCATCTAATACCATTTGTATGGCAACTGGAACTGCTTTCTCCACTTCAGGAGTTAGTTCCATTACGATGTCGGGCTCGGAAACTTTCGCGGGCTGGCAGCCGATTATGACCATCTCCACTTTTCCCTTCAGAGCATGTAACGGCTCGCTAAGGGTCCAGTTATGGGCATCAATGAACTTGCCTTTGGGCAACTCGTCCACTGTGAACTTTCTTAAAGTCCCGGGTTTCGCACCCCAGTGGATGCAGTCTATTATTATGAGCTTCTTACAGGTGTCATCTAAAAGGGTAAAGATGAGGTGGGGCGCACCCGTGCCTCCATCTATGACCCTGATACCTGGCGGTAACTCATAATTTGACAGCTCTTGCGCTACACGCGGCCCAAAGCCGTCGTCCTGGAATAATATGTTTCCACAGCCAACAACAAGCGTTTCCGATTCGAGGATCATGCTGACCTCTTTAGATCAGGCCCTCGTCTACGAGCTTTCCTTCTTCGTCGATCACGATCATGTGCGTTGCGCATGAGACGCAGGGGTCATATGCTCTGACCACATATTCGGCCCACTTGTAGTTCTGGCCTTCACATGCCTTTCCGATGGTCGGGATGTTCCAGGTTGTCGCTACAAGACAGTTGTAGTACGTGACCTTGCCGTCCTTAACCTTCGCTGTGTGGACGTTGACGCCTCTGGGAGCCTCATTGGCCGCTACGCCCAGGGTCTTGCCGTCGCCGCCCGCCTCGGGTGGCTTGTTGATCGTGTCCGCAGTCGTGTCGAGCTGGGTGATCAGTTCCCTGGCCCTTGCGAGTGCTAAGGGTATCTCCATCGCTCTTGCGATGTTGATTGCCATTGCGCCTCTCGGGTCAAAGTCTCCGACGTCCTTCTTGCCGAATCCCTTGTATCTCATTAAGCGAGCCCTCGGGCCGCCCTCGACGGTCTTTCCGTCGATTAATGGGATGCTCGTGCATGCTTCCATGCCGACTTCGCCGGGGTAATAGGACTTCGGTGTGATCTCGGTGAACCTGTAGAAATACTCGCTCTCGAATAGATCGGAGTTTCCGTAGTTTACGTCCGTGGCCATGAGCTCTCTGTCATGGACACCCAGTGTCTTGGGAACATCGGTGTTGGTCTTGAACGTGTTGAGCATGAAAGCGACCTGTTCTTTCATCAGGGGCTCGTATGCGTCAAGGTTCTCGATGATCTTGCGCTTTGCTGCCTCTGACAGGTTCTTCTGCATGCCGCCGATCCTGATGTTCGGAGCGTGGATGGCTTCTCCGCCGGTCATGTCCACGATGCCCTGCCCGATCTTCCTCATCTTCTGGATACGAACCGTCGCGGCTAGCGCTGCGGCCGGGTCCTTGACGAAGTCCGGGAGAATGAGCAGTTCGTGGAGCGGGTGGCTGTGAAGCCTGTTGCCTACGTTACAAAGCTCCCTGAGAACGAGACCGTTCTTTGGTGGCCTCATGCCTAAGGCTCTCTCGATGCTTTCCACTGACGCAGTAGCGTGGGTGATGGGGCAAATGCCGCAGAACCTGGATGACGCTACCGGCGCGAACTCCATTTGCTTTCCGGTGATAAATTTTTCGAATCCTCTAACAGGCGTGATGCTCAGATAGTTACCCTGAGTCACGGTCCCGTTGTCGTCAACTTCAAGGACAAGTTTTGAGTGTCCTTCGTGTCGAGTTGTCGGTGATACTATAACTTGACTCAAATATACCGCCTCTAAACTACATTCTCAGACCCTACAATATATAATGTTTTCTCTTAGTAATTAAAATTATATAAAAATTATATAATGATTTTATATAATTTATATAGAATAATAATAATATTGAGTAGTGCGACCGATTATATGCTAATAGACTTCTATTGCATTTTAACCTGCATATAGCCTCTGATATCAATAAGTATATATATGAAATTCCGGGCCTATCTGAAAAATCTCATTTATCTCATAATAGATACTTATTTATGGCAATAGGACCCGCCGGGAGAAATTTTTTCGTATGGCTATTTTATACATGATTATGAAATCATTCAGTCATATTACAAAAATATAACTATATTTTAGTTATATATAATTAAATGGCCACTTTTACTTACATATATTACATTGCCATTTTCGTAAAGGCTGGTAAGTCTTAAACCCACCTATGATCCCCGCTTTATTTTTTTTGAGAGCGGATCAGGTTATATGATCCCTATATTCTTTGAGGGTATATTCGTTAAAATGATGTTTTTTGATCTAGAAAAAGCGCTGATATTACGTCTCACAACAAGTATATAAGTTTAAAAGTCAAAGCCAAACTACGCCCTTTTATTTACATTGTCACGCAAGGTCGGACAAAGGCGTATCGAGCCCATCCTGATATTATATGAATTAATCATCTACGATTAGATATATTACCATTCATGTACAAAGGTGGTCTCAAAACTCAAAGTATTGCATAAGATCCGGTGTGAAATCGATGAACTTTAAGCTCGTGCCTGTGATCTGCCCGTACTACGAGTGCGGCAGCGGATCAAACAGGGTGGAAAAGAACAGCAAAGTCACGGGCGTTAAGCTCTGGAAAAAACAGCCGGCATTTAAAACAGTCTCTTTTATCGTTAATGACTTAACCATGTTACACAAAACGGCGCAGGGGTATGCGACATGATCAATGTCCATGACATGTTCTACGCCATGACGAACGACGACAGTATCAAGCTTAAGGCGCAGAACGGCGGAGCGGTGACCACCCTCATGAAGTTTGCGCTGGAAAGCAAGATGGTCGACGCTGTTCTGGTCGTCGTGAAAGGCGCAGACTCATATGATGGGGTGCCTACGCTTATCACCAGGCCTGACGATGTGATCAAGTCCGCAGGCTCACTCCATGCCGCTCACATCAGCATGGGCAAGTTCATCGCCGAATATCTTGATGGTGCCAAAAACATGAGGATCGCCGTATCGGTGAAGCCATGCGATGCAAGGGCGCTGATAGCGCTGGCGGAGATGGGTAAGGTCAACCTCGATAATATCATCATGATCGGGCTCAATTGCGGCGGCACAGTGCGGCCTATCAGGTCACGAGAGACGATATCCGAAGGGAATGAGGCCATGGACGAGATCGTCGAAGAGGAGCTTAACCGGAATGAGCGTAGCAAGCGTGATAACTGCCTGCGGTGCCAGACCAAGATCCCGACCATGTCGGACCTTGCCTGTGGCAACTGGGGCATTGTCGGCCCCAGGGCTGGAAAAGCTACTTTTATAGAGGTCTGTTCCGAAAAAGGCGTAAAGCTACTACAGGGTGCGGTAAACGCAGGCTTACTCACGGTAGCAAGGCCGGACCCGAAAGGCATCGAGCTCAGGGAAAAGATCAATTACGGCATGCTGAAGTTGGCCAGGAAACGACAGGACGAGCACTTCTTCGAGATCGGCCACGATTATTATTATTGGAAAGAGCAATTTAAAAAATGTATCAAATGTATGGGATGCTTCGCTCATTGCCCGGTGGCATATGATGCCAGCCTGAATGACCCGTCATTTGAGCCGGGCGGAAAGCTGCCGCCTAACTACTCTTTCCACGTCGCCAGGGCGGCCGTAGTCGGGGCTAATTGTATCAACTGCGGATGCTGCGAGGACATGTGCCCCATGGATATACCACTTTCAAAATTCCACCATGACATGGCCATGCGGGTAAGGGCCGGCGAGAAGCCCTTCTGATATATTTTGATATTGTTTACCGTCTGCTGGACAAAGCAGGGTCTCATTAGGCTGTGGATATTTTTGTTACCATTTATAAATTACACGTTTTGTATTGGATAATATTATAAAAATACCAATTAACTACTGAACGGGTAATAAGTATGAGGTTGAAGGGTATAGTCATAACAATACTGGTAGTAGCCGCACTTGTGGTCATATGCGCTTCCGTACAGTCTACTTATGATGGAAAAGCAAAGATCGTCTTAAAGCTCGTTCAAATACCGCCGACGCCGACGCCGATGCCGGCGCAGAGCACGAGTTCTTCGTTCGCCGAAGTTCCCACATCGTTCGGTTTCCCGGTGGTGGACGTGCCCCACGGCACGATCCTGCAGGCCACTGTCCTGTATTCCGAGGACCCCGCTTTAAAAGTCGGCGACTCATGCTCACTGCTTGTCGATTATGATAATAGCAACGTGCCCGCGGCCATGCAGTCGGGTTTGCTTGATAAGCTGTTGTCCGGCGCCATCGTGGGCGTGAACGATTATACGCTGAATGGCGGCCAGGTCGACGTGGACCTACAAAATACAGCATCATGGGACAAGAAGATCTTCATCGTGGACATGAGCCAGGCAACGCCGGGCGAGAGCAGCAATCCGTTCAGGATCGATCTGAACATGTTCAAGGATTTTTCAACCACGTTTCCGTCTGACAGTATGATCTCTACGTCGACTCCCACAGCAATACCGGCGCCATACGCGACACAAGATCACACGCTAACCCCTTACGGCCCAATCGGCGTTATTGTATCGGTGACACCTTCACCGGCGCTTGGCCTGTCAGGCGGCTTCGACAGCCTGATCGGCCACTTCTTCGGATGGTAGTAGCCATATTTCCTGTGATTTGCCCGAAAAAAGGTTAAATCATCAAAATTTTTTGGTTTATTAGAGGCGTGTCGAATGGGTAACAGTCAGTCAACAGCATCTAAATTCTCATACCTTGACCTGCTCGCGTCCATCGGTTCAGCCAAGCATATCGGCGGCCGGCAGGCGACAGATATCCTGATCCGCGAATCCGAGATCGAGCCCGGATATCTGGTGCTGGACGTTGGATGCGGCATGGGAAAGACATCATGTCGCCTGGCCCAGGAGATAGGCTGCAAGGTCATCGGCATGGACATCATGCCGCAGATGATCAAAGAGTCCCGGCTACGGGCTAAAAAAATGGGCGTATCGGACAAGGTATCATTCATCCGGTGCGACGCGAAAAGCCTGCCGCTGAAGTCTGACGTGTTCGATTCAGTCATCATCGAATCAGTGACCGTGTTCATGGATGACGTGACAAAAGCCATGGACGAGTATTATCGAGTGGTGAAAAAAGGCGGCTCTATCTGCGATAATGAGGTTTGTGTCACGCGCGAGTCCATGAAAACGCTTGAGGGGCAACAAAAAGATATCGAATCCGTATTCACAGCTTTTGGTTCAAAGCCGGACCAAGGCGTGCTGGCTTTCGAGGACTGGAAAGACCTGTATAAAGCTCGATTCGGCGATGTCAATGCCAGCCATCATATCATCGACATGATGGTGGAAATGCAGACGCGCAAGGAGGACGGCCTTAAATCGGTGTGGGCTCAGATCAAGACAATGTGGCTCTATGCGACCAACCCAGAAGCGCAGCGGATCATCGACGAGGGTAAGAAGATGATAAATTTCAAGGACCAGTTCGGGTACGGGCTATTCATCTGTAAAAAATAAAGGCTCAAAGCTCTTTTTTTAAAAAATGCATAATTATTTATGAGTATGGCATGATACAATCGATGTATGCCGCGATTGGCCATTATCGGTGGGACAGGGTTCTATAAGATGTGCTGTGCATCTCTTAAGGAAAAGCTAGCAGTGGACACAAAATACGGTAAGGCGACTGTATATGTCTATACGAGCAAGACCGGGCAGGAGTTCGCGTTCTTGCCGCGCCACGGCGAGGAGCATACCTGCTCGCCGAGCAATATTAATTACCGGGCAAACATTATGGCTCTCAAACAACTCGGCGTCGAGCGGATCATCGCTGTATGCAGCGTGGGCAGCTTACAGAAAGACATATGGCCCGGCGATTTTGTCCTTGTGGATCAGTTTATCGACTTCACCAAGCTAAGGCCGACGACGATCTTTGATGAGATGGACTGCGTCGTCCATACGGATGTCACCGACCCGTATTGCGACGAGATCCGCGAATGCATCGAATCGATCTCGATCGATGGCGTTACACTACATGGCAAGGGCACCTATGTATGCACCGAAGGGCCGCGTTTCGAGACGGCCGCCGAGATCCGCATGTTCGCTATGATGGGCGGCGACGTGGTCGGCATGACCGAGGTGCCGGAATGTGTGCTCGCGCGAGAGCTCGGCATCTGCTACGCTTGCATAGCCGTGGCTACGAACTTCGCAGCCGGTATCAGCGACCATGTGCTGACTCATGAAGAGGTCATTTCGGAGATGAGCCAGATTCAGGAGATCCTGAACAATTACATCGTGGATTGTCTGCTCAGTGTTCCTGAAAAAAGGTCCTGCACATGCTCAACAGCCGCAGAGCGAATATGACCTGAATATCTTTCATTTTTATTCACCCGGCTGCCGGAGGCTATACATAAAAACGGCCGCATTGCCTATTCGCCAGGAGCTATGAAAAAAAGAAGTTGCGTATTTATCGCAGGCTTCACGGGTGCCCGCCGTTTGGCGACTTGACCCCGGTCATCTCTTCAATGTCGATCTTGAAGATAGATATGCCCGCTGAAGGTGCCCCTGTACCATGTACATGCTGCGTATTGTCTCCGGAAGCTTTTGCCTTTTGCGCAAGAATACGCATCGCCCGGGCTTTTTCTTCGTTATCTTTTACCTCGTGTATCCGGCCGCGTATAATGACACTACGGTACTCAGTGACCTCATCGTTAAAGCGGTCGACCTCAAAACACACATGCCCGCCTCTTTGTGCGAGCTCGGTCTTACGGCCCCCGCGCGGAGAATGAATATAGATCACACCATCGCCATACGCAAAGTCCGTTGGAACTACATAGGGCTGTGGTTCGTCGTTTAATCCTATCCGCCCCACCCTCTCTGTCGTAAGCATCCGGAGCATCTCTTCTCCGGATAATGCTGGTAAAAATTTCGTGCCCTCTACCATTTATCCTTTCACCTTTAAGCGATAATTACAATGAATTGTTTTTATTATAATTAGCTGTCGCACGCACAGGGCCATAGAAAATGTTTTGCAATAAAAAAAGAAAGTTGAGGGCATAAGCCCTCTTACAGTTTATATAAGCCGGATGGTCTCGAGATTCATCGGGGCCTTGGTCTCGTGCTTATATTTCTTATAGATCGAGCTCGCGAGATCGAGACACTTGTTCTCATCGCCATGGTTGGTGATGATCCTCTCGGGTCTCGGCTCCATACGCTTCACGTACTCCATCAGTTGCCTTCTGTCCGAGTGGCCGGAGAAACCGTCGACAGTTGCGACTTCCATCTGGACTTTCATCGTCTCTGTCTTGCCGCCCATCGACACCGGGATCTCTGCCCATCCCTTCTGGATGCGCCTGCCCATGGTGCCTTCTGCCTGGTAGCCCACAAAGACGAGCGTGTTCCTCTGGTCCATCCCATACTGCTTGAAGTACTCCATGACGGGGCCGCCGTTCATCATGCCCGACGTGGCCAGGACGATGCAAGGCGACGGGTCGCTCAGGATGGCCTCTCGCTTCTGTGGCGAGTCGACCTGCACGAACGACGGGGACAGGAACGGGTTTTGCCCGCGGTGGAATATCATGTCCTGCAGCTCCACATTCAAATATTCCGGGTATGTGGTATGAATAGCGGTAGCTTCCCAGATCATGCCGTCCAAATATACGGGCACGTTGTCGATGACACCCCTGCGGATGGCTTCTTCCAGGACGATCATGACTTCCTGCGACCTTCCCACGGCGAATGTCGGTATAAGGACTTTACCGCCCCGTGAAAGCGTATTCTTAATGATACGCTCCAGCTCGAGTTCCGCCTCTTTGCGTGACGGCTGCATGTCGTGCATGCCTCCGTAGGTCGCCTCCATGATGACGGTCTCAACGCGCGGGAACTGGTTCACCGCGGGATCGAAGAGCCTGGTCTTTTCATACTTGAAGTCGCCCGTGAACGCCACGTTGTACAGCCCTTCGCCAATGTGGAAGTGTGATATCGCGGACCCGAGAATATGGCCCGAGTTGTAGAACGTGAGCCGCATGTCAGGGGCAATATCGGTGACATCGCCGTAATTGAGCGTGATCGTGTGCTTCAGCGTCTCGCGGATGAGCGCGGAATCATATGGCGGTCTCTTGCCTTCGCGGCTGGCCACTTCGATGTAGTCCAGCTGCAGTAAAGCCATAAGGTCCCGGGTCGGAGGGGTCATGTAGACCGGCCCGTCGTACCCGTACTTGAAAAGCAGGGGTATCATGCCACAGTGGTCCAGGTGAGCGTGTGTGAGCACGACCGCATCTATTGACGAAAGCGGGCTCACTTCGGGCACGTAGAGATATGGCGTGCCATTACTCTCGGCGCCAGTGTTGACGCCACAATCGACCAGAACTTTAGTTTCAGGCGTGCTAAGCAAAAACGCGCTCCTTCCGACTTCCTTACAGCCGCCCAGAGAGGTGATCCTGATCCATTGGTCCTTCGTTGAGACCGGCCTGTGGATCTTCCTCCCAATTACCTTTAAAATAGCCTTTCTTTCATCCTTTACGCCACGTAAGTACTGCCTGATGTTCTTTACAGTGTAAGACTCGATCGGCGGCGTGCGGACCACTTTCGGCGTCCAGCCGATGTGCTTCGTGATCTCACGCAGCGTAGATCCGTGTCTTCCGATGACCAGCCCTGGCTTCTCCGCCTCGATGATGACCTCTCCGGTCTCCGTATCGAAGTAATGGTTGGTCACTCCGGACTCCGGCGGAACGATCTCGGCGATCGCTTTTACCGCAGCTTCCGGCTCTGCCAGCATCTTCGGGTCAGGCCTGACCACTATTCGCTTGCGTAGGTCCTTTGCCATCGAACGAATAATATCGCCGTTGTCCGCGAATGCCTTCGGGTCCGTCGTGTATATGACAAGCTCAGGCCCTTCGAACTCCAGGTCGGAGATCGTGACCCCCTTGGGGAGCTTATCCACGATCTTCGTGTTTAAATCCTTTAAAACTTCATCGATTCCCATCGTTTTTGTTCTCCTTTAGAAAACAAATAAAAAGTTAGTCTTTCAGAAAAGGCTAACTTAAGCATTTGCGATTTGCTTACTGACCTCGCGCTCGAATATTTCCATCTTATCATCGGTAATGACGCAGAACTGCATGCCATTGCCCGATGCGGAGTCCCTCTTCATTGCGGACTCAAGCGCTTTTGCAGCCAGATCTACAGCCTGTTCCGTCGTCATGCCCGGCTTGTAGCGATCCTCTAACACGCCGTAGGCCATGGGTGATCCCGAGCCGGTCGATGAGAACTTGGTCTCTTCGATCCTGCCGCCTGCGGGGTCTAGCGAAAATAGCTTTGGCCCGGTCCTGTCGACGCCGCCTACGAGTACCTGGATGTACAGCATCCTGGTCTCCCATAGGATGTTTGATAACAGCATCGAGAGCGCGTTAACGGTCATGGGCCCATGGCGCCTGAGCTCGAACAACTTAGATTCGACCTGCAGCATGCGCGCCACCCTCTGTCCGTCTCCGACGGAACCGGCGATCGTCATCGCGATATTATCGGTGAGCTTATAGATCTTTTGCGCGTCACGGCTCGCGATGAAATTTCCCATCGTAGCCCTGCGCTCAGTCGCAAGGACGAGGCCCTTGTCACAAATTATACCGATAGTGGTAGTGCCTTTATATTGCTTGTCGTCCATTGAAATTCCTCTTTAAGAATAGCAATAAAATCAGTTAAATGTAATTATTCACGTTTTATATATAACACTTTCCCCCTTTTGAATAAAACTAAGTGTCATATTTAACCGTAATTTCGGAGAGCTAAGACGCTATTTTATTCTCAGGGCGCTCCGCGAAGATAGATCTTAAAGAAGATCATTTCTTATACGGCTCCTGCACATGCCGTAATGCTATGTGTATAGATTAGACCGTGGACGTTTTTATCAAGGCGTCTATAACGGCCATGGCAGAGCGTGGCTATTTTGCGAAGATCGCCTCTACGTACCCTTATCATCATTTACAATACCCATGGGGATAAGCGCTTAAATGCTAACGATTATATACTCAAACGTATAATATTAAAATTAAAGGGAAGGGATTGGATGGACAGCGATAAGTTTAGGGTACTTACGCTGGTGTTGCTAGTAGAGCTAGCCATCAACGTAACCATGCTCGCCGCGATCTTTAGTTTCGCATGAGGCTATGACGGCGATAAGTACAGTATATGAATACCTATAGATATTTATGAATGGGATATGGAGTCTGTTAGTAGGGTAATCGCTCCATGTCCCGATATTTTTTATATTGCTTTTCTTTTTTTTTGGATTCATCGATAATAGACAAGGTAATAAATGTTGAGCTATAAGCGTTGTCTAACAAATACAAAATAGGCGGAAGTTAATCTATGGACGTCGTTCATGTGGATGGAAAAAAGAACGGCAATATCATGCTGTATGCGCTGAGCACCTGTGTCTGGTGCAAGATGACTAAAAAGCTGCTCGGAGACCTCGGTGTAGACTTCTCCTACGTGTTCGTGGACCTGCCTCCAGGGCGCCGACCAGGATGCGGCAATGGGCGAAGTAAAGCGCTGGAACCCATCCGGCTCGTTCCCTACGCTAGTGATCAATAACCAGGGTATCGTCGGCTTTCAGGAAGATAAAATCCGCGAGGCCCTCAAATGATGCCGGAAGAGGTCACCCCGGAAAACGTTGAAAAACTATTCCAGCGGTTGAGCCGGGAAGTGGAGAAGGGCCGTTACCACTTGAACCCGGACAGGGCGTTCACTGATAATCTCCTCAGAGGCCTGGCGGTCACCGAGCAGCGCTATGGGTACATGGCTTGCCCTTGCAGGCTCGCATCCGGTAAAAAATCCGAAGACCTGGATATCATATGCCCTTGTGATTACCGCGACGCCGATATCGTCGAATATGGCGCATGCTATTGCGGGCTCTATGTTTCCGAGAAGATATCTAAAGGCGAGCAAAAGCTGGCGCCAGTACCCGAGCGAAGGCCGCCCTCGGAGAAGCGGGCGATACAGCAGGACTCCTATAAAAAAGTGCTTGCTGACGGTGGATTTGCCACTGCCAGGCACCAGTATCCGGTATGGCGCTGTAAAGTGTGCGGCTACCTGTGTGCCCGCGACAGCCCGCCGGAGAAGTGCCCTGTATGCGGTGTCGATAAGGAAAGGTTCGAGCCTTTCATATAAACGACTTTTCCATTCTTATTTTTTGTCGATCTTATGTTTCACGTCGCTTAGCGTCTGCCCGCGATACGATCCGTTCTTCACGCACTGGTAGATGATCATGGCGTATGCGGCGACTAGTGTGGAGCCGGTGATCACGTTATATTCCATGTCGACCTTCATGGCCACGTTCTCCGGGTCATTTTCCTGTACCTGTATCAGTATCGCAGCGGAGACGACGTTCAGCGCGTTCAGCATGTCCATGAGCAGGTCCGTGGATACGGTCCAGCGGCTGGAGCCCAGGTCCAGGTCGATCTCGTTCATGGCCATGGAGTCGCCCATCTTCTTGACGAATGTCATGACATCCTTGTCGACCTTGTGGGGATTAACATCTTCGGGCTCGCGGAAATATCTCGGCGCGCATGCCAGGCTGATCAAGTATGCCTCGCTGGCGATGCCCGTGCATAACCCTTCCGAAGATATGGCGTCGTTAAACTTGATGTCGTTATACAATCCCGTGATATATCGCTCGATGGCCATGATATTCTGAAAAGACTTTAACCGGTCGAAACCTTCTGACCTGTATGGCTCGGCTATTTTATTCGTAATGACTCGCTCTTCGATATTCCTCGCCATCTCCATATTTTCGGAAAAAGCTTCAAAATCAAGGTGTCTGGCGTCGCTCATAAGATGCCTCACATGTAATATTCGGCGCTATGATAATTAATTAACCGATTATAAAAAGTCAGGCCAGATTGTTCTTCTGCCTGATCTTGCCGATGGCGTCCCTGAGCAATAGGTCTCTGGTCTCGTCAGCTTCGTACATGACCTTTCGCTGGACTGAAGAGTTATGCCTGTCACACGCCTGTACCAGCGCGTTTATAGCTCGCTTGTCGCCGATCTCGCCGAGCGCGTATGCCGCCGAGCCTACGACTGCCGAATTTTCATCTTTGAGCGCGGCCATTAGCGGCTCCACGGCTCTCAAGTCCTTATAGTCCGAGAACACATGTGCAGCTCGCGAGCGTACTGCTGCTTCCCGGTCCTTGAGCATTTCCAGGATCCGGTCCATAGCCTGGCTGTCGCCCGTGCGTGATAATGCGGCTATAGCCCGCTCCCTTATATCCGACTCGTCGGACTTGAGGTCGTTGGTAAAATGGGGTATGACGCGATCATCCTTGATCTCACCAAGCGCTTCTGCCGCCGCCCAGCCTGTTTCCCGGTCCTCGCTGTCGAGCATCACTAATAGAGGCTCTGTCGCCCGATTGTCTCCTATCCTGCCAAGTGCCGATGCAGCGTACTTTTTTACCCGCCCTTTGTCGTCCTTCAGCGCTAATATGAGCTGCTCTACAGCCTTCTGGTCCTTAAGCTTTCCAAGCGAGAACGCGGCCGATTCCCTGATGACAAAATCGCCACTCTTCAAGGCCTTGATCAGCCCATCGACGTCCCCTTTCTTTTCCATTTTCTCGATATTCGGCTTAAGGAAGTCAAATATGCACATTCACGCACATCCCTATCTCTTACACATCAATATGTTGTCATAAATAATTTGCGAACCCTGAGCCATTAAATTCTCGGGATTCGTAACGTATTTATTGTTATGCTGTAGATGTTTTAATACGACCGCCGGCTTTTCATCGCCGCGTCGGCGGCAGAAGGAGATACTCATGAGTTGTTATAATCATCCTAACGCCAGCAGCGTCAATACTTGCTCTAACTGCGGAAAAGATATTTGCGCCGCCTGTGTTACGGATATCAATGAAAAAGTGGTGTGCAGAGACTGTGCAGAGAAGCTAAGAAAAGAAGCTTCTCAGGCGCCCCTGGCAGAGGGGATAGCCGAGACGCCTGTAGAGAAGGCAGTGGAGAAGCCTGTAGCGAAGACGGTTGAGACGCCAGCAGCGCCCGTTAAGGCTGAGCCTTCAAAGGAAACAATGCCTGCGCCAGTGCCGGAACCTACGCCCACGGCACTCGCTACGCCGGCTTCACAGCTGCCGGAGACCACGAAGTCACCTGAGCAGCCCTCGCCGGTTTCAGCCCCCGCTGAAAAGAAAGAGCCGATATTATCTTTGATCTGTTCAGCGATCGTACCCGGCCTGGGACAAATATACAATAAGCAGGTCCAGAAGGGGATCATCCTGCTGGTAGGATACGTTCTCCTCTGGCTGGTCGTCCTAGTGCTGTCCAACCGGAACGGGTGGTGCTTTTGCCTCTCGTTCTGGGTACCGCTCATTGTGATGCTTTATGCCGCATATGACGCGTTCACGACGACGAAAATGATCAACGACGGCCAGGTAGTAAAGGACTGGCTCTCGTAAAGCTATTAAGTCGGCGCATCTATCGAGATGTCGCCGATCTTTTATTATTTATAAGACAATTTTTAAATTTAAAATACCTTAAAAAATGGCTTTTTAACATCATCCTGTACCGTCACGTGTTAAAGGGATCGGTGACTTGCTCGGATGTTTCGATATTATCTCCGCTGACTACGATCTTGATCTGCGTGGCATGGTCTCGCGGTATCTTCAGTATGCCGTCAAGGGAAATCGTCTGGTTCTCCTCTAAGTTACCCGGCGCGAATAGCTGGTCGGGCAGCCAGATCTGATCTGCGCCGCGATCGGGGGCAAGCGCCATCATGTGTACTTTGACGTTATCTGCGATACCAGGCCCGTCGTTCTTTACGGTACAGTGGACGCTATACTGGATGCTGTCGAGGTCGGAGCCATAGAGCTTCGTGTTAAAGTCCATCTCCACCGTCGGGTCTTTGACCATAAGGTAGATCTTCGGCACTACGTTCTTAATCTCGTCGGGCATCTGGCCGATATCCCATGTCGTGTCAGAAGTCTCCAGATAATAATACCGCTTGCCAAGATAATCGTAATATGTCGGCTGCTCGCCATCCGGCAGCGACACGCCTTCCGGAAGGTCCACTCCTACAGCCATATGGTCCGGGTATTTCAGTAAAACCACGTCGTAGCCCATCTCATGCAGTATTGCGGAAGCCAGTATGGCCTTATCCTCGCAGTCACCCCCGTTGTCGACGATCGTTTCCAGAGGATATCGGGGGTATTCCGCCTGACCAGTGCTTTTCAGGTCGTCCAGGTACGGTAAATTTTGTACGAAGATCGCGGCGATCATGGCATCATCGTACTGGCTGAAGCCATTATTAGCGCCTACCTGCTTGAACTGGTTCGCCATGTCCTGCAGGAACGGACGGTCCTGGCTGGAGAGCGCATAATTCGCATAGTTGGTCGTCCAGTTATGGGGCTTATTCCGGTAAAAAGAATAAATGCCCTCCGAGATCTTCGCATTGTAATGCCACTCGATGTCCCTGTAGACCCAGGTAAAGTTACGCTGTAGCATCTCGGTGTTGTCCGAAACCGACGATGTGTCCTCAGTCGGCACTGCCGTGATAGCTGCTGTCGGCGTAGTCGTGGCAGTCGGAACAACAGATAGTGTAGCGCTGCTTTCCGGCGCGACCGTTATGGTCAGCGTAGGGGTGTAGGAAGCATGCGGAACTGATAGCTGGCTGCCGGTGGCGCTGGAAAATGATAAACATCCGCTGGCGATCGTGACCAGCGCGAGAATGCCAAATATAGCCAACGCTTTCGTGTTTATCATACGCCTTACCTCACTAAGCCTTTCACAGCCACCTATAAAATGCTTTTGTACCTATCCGCCTTTGATAATATATTAATATCATACTGGTCATATAATAAAAGCATGCATATCAGGAGCCTTTCGTATTTACTCATAGGTGTGATACTGGCTGGCATATTGCTGGTGAGCGGGTGCGCTCAAAGCGCCAGGCCGTCACAGGATGCGATCACTGCGGCTAATGTGACCGCCGATCGTGTGCTCCAGTCTATAAACGATGGTAATTATGCTAATTTTTCCACTAACTTTAGCGACCCGATGCTGCAAGGTGTTAACCAGAGCCGTTTTGACGGGCTAAGGAACGACATACAGACAAAATATGGGAAATATGTTTCAAAATCAAGTACGCAAGCTCTCGTAGTCGGCGGTGATGGCGTATTCATATATGACTGCCAGTTTGAAAAAGGCAGGCTGCAATTCCAGTTCTCGATCAACTCGACGGACCGGTCCACGATCACAGGGCTATACTATAAGTGATCATACCATAGTGGAATGCCATTTTTTTTCTATAACTTAAATATTTATAATGGGTGCACATATCACTAAATTGCATCATTATGAGCGAGAAAAAAGTTTTTACCACTCCGATGGCTAAAAAGATCGGAGAGCAGCTAGACATCAAGTGGGATAAATTCGACGTCGAGCAGTTCCGGATGGGAATGGACGTGGAGCTGGAGCACGGCAAGGTCGACCCGCACACCAACGTGACGGACGATGACCCGCTGACCACCGGTAAGATCGCGCTGGCACACCTGAACGAGTTCCCCGACTATTACACACGCCTGGAAAAGATGGAAGAAGAAGCCGACGAGTACTGGGCGAAGCACGCCCGCTAACTTTTTTATATTCCGCTGTCCCCGTACACTTCTCTAAATGAAGTCATTAGCTTCCGAAGTTTCCTCTGTAGTGATCGCCAGTCGTCTTTTATTATTCTCATAAAGAGTATGCCGGACGCTGTAACTCCGTAGCTGTCCTCTATTTTATTGATATATGGTCCATAATCCGAGGCATATACGTAAAGGTTTGCGGCGAACCGGCCTTTTCCGAGAATACCAGGCAGTCTCGGATCATTCCTGCCAGGCTCGATCATGACCGTATCGGCCAGGGCCGGCTCTCCGTCTATAAAAATGTCCAGGCTCGAGCTATAGATATCGTATGCGAATTCTTCGCCCCTTGCATACCTGCCGGGATACATGATGTCCCAATAAAACAGCGTGGCGCCCTTCTTCAGGTATATGGACGTCGACTGGAAAAACCGGGAGCCGCCATAGGGTATGTTCGGCTCCGGCACGAACTCCAGGTAAGCGCCGCTGTCCAGCCTTATCACGTTATCCTGTATGGCGCAGTTCTTTTCCATCCTGTATATCTTATTCGCCGACTGCGTAGTCACGCAGGCGTGACTATCCTTTTTTAGGGCGATGTCGACACTAAGCCTGTCACCCTGGACCAGCCCGCCTGACGTGTTAATAATATAGAACGTGGGCAGGTCCGGCGCCATGAACAGAGGCATGGATGCCGACATCTGGTTTTTCGACACGCGCTCCTCCACGAGGGTGCGGTTCCCGTCGTGGAATAGCGCAAGCCGCAGGCCGGCTTCGTTCGTGGTCAGCGGCTCATGAAAGTAGGGGTGATCTCGCGGTGATCGCATTCTCGATCTCCCGGACGACGGCATCGAGCCCTTCGCCCGTCTTACAATTGATGAACAGGAACGGCTTTCCTTTTCTCATCTTCGCGGAATCACGGTCCATTACCTTCAGGTCTGCGCCGACATAGGGCGCCAGATCGATCTTGTTTATGACCAGAAGATCGGACAGAGCAATGCTAGGCCCGCCCTTTCGCGGGATCTTATCCCCCTCGCTCACGTCGATGACATATATCGTATAGTCCGCCAGCTCGGGGCTGAACGTGGCCGCCAGGTTGTCTCCGCCACTTTCGATGAACACGATATCCAGTTCCGGGTCTCGCTCCAGCAGCCTGGCGATCGCGTCCTGGTTCATCGACGTGTCCTCGCGTATTGCCGAATGCGGACAGCAGCCAGTCTCCACGCCGATGATCATTTCAGCAGGCAGGATGTCCCTTTTATGTAAGAATTCCGCGTCTTCTTTCGTGTAAATATCATTCGTGACTACGCCGATCCTGTGTTTGTTTTTCAGCCGCCTGACCAGCTGTTCAGTCAGCGCTGTCTTCCCCGAGCCTACCGGCCCGCCTATGCCTATCCTGATCATGCACATCAACTCAAGAATAATTTAGTATATAATTTTCCATGCTCCAGCCCGGCGATCTCCACGCGGGGCGTGAACTGCCACGCGTCTTCGACGCTCAATTCCCTGTACTTCCGGTATGTCAATTCAATGGCTTCGCCCATGCCGTACAGGATCTCCTGTGCAGCATCATGGCCGAGCGGCATGAGCCTTATGGCCGCGGAGACAACGCTAGCCGACCAATTATATAAATATGCACGGGCGGTGTCCTCGCCGGAAGCGCCCAATGCCGAGGCTACTGCGCCGAATGCTACCGCATGGTGTACTGGCTTTCCTTCGAACTTCTTTATCTTTTCATCCCCGGTCAGCCTTATTCCGAGTAGTATCATGCGCTTTCCCATTTTCAGGCTGGCAGCGTGGAACTCAGGCACCAGCTTGCGGCAGCCATATTGTTTAGACAGCTGCTCTGCATGCTCAATATTTTTATGGGCAGCCAGCATGAACACCATGTCGCACGGGCCGACTTGATTCATGAGCATGGACCTCATGTACGCGCTCAAATTATCTTTAGTGATCTCGCCGCTAGAAACAAGCATCTCCAGCCCGAACGACTGCGAGAGCGCTCCGACGGGGAACATGGAATCCGTTATCTGAAAAAGAGATACCTGCATGTTCACACCAGGAAGTATAATTGCGCCAGCGGTAGTCGCTCCGCGGGCCTGGACTTAATGACCTTTCCATCCGCCTTTACCACGTACGTCTCAGGGTCGACCTCGATCTTTGGCATCGAATTGTTAAGCACCATGTCCTTCTTGCCGATATTCCTCGTGTTCATGACCGGCGCCACCATCTTCTCGAGGCAGAGCCTCTTTTTAATGCCGCCCTCGAACGCCGATTTAGAGACGAACGTCATGCATGTCGCCTTATTACCGAACGCACCGAACATGGGCCGATAGATGACGGGCTGTGGCGTCGGGATGGACGCACTCGGATCGCCCATGGCCGCCCAGGCGATAAAACCGCCCTTGATGACCATTTTAGGCTTCACTCCGAAAAATTTCGTTTCCCACAGAACGATATCGGCGAGCTTTCCTATCTCCAAAGAACCCACGTACGAGGAAATTCCTTGCGTGATGGCGGGGTTTATGGTATATTTCGCTATGTAGCGCTTTGCCCTCGTGTTATCATCTAAATTATCGCCGAACTGCGCTTTCATCCAGTGGGCAGTCTGCCACGTACGAATAATGACTTCGCCGACACGGCCCATGGCCTGCGAGTCCGAGGACATCATGCTCAGCACACCCATGTCGTGGAATACGTCCTCGGCTGCGATGGTCTCCGCCCTGATGCGGGACTCGGCGAAAGCTACGTCCTCGGGGACTTTTTTATTCAGATGGTGGCAAACCATCAGCATATCTAGATGCTCGTCGATGGTGTTCTTCGTGTACGGCATGGTCGGATTGGTCGAGGAAGGCAGCACGTTGGGCTCGCCCGCTATGCGTATAATGTCCGGGGCGTGCCCGCCGCCCGCGCCTTCCGTGTGGAACGTGTGTATTGTACGACGGGCGATGGCCTCGATTGTATCGTCCACGAAACCAGACTCGTTCAGCGTATCCGTATGGATGCAGACCTGTATGTCCTCGCGATCCGCGGCCCGAAGGCACGCGTCGATCACGGTGGGTGTCGAGCCCCAGTCCTCGTGGATCTTCAGGCCGCACGCACCCGCATGGATCTGCTCTATTAGCGTGTTTTCATCGCTGTCGTTGCCCTTGCCGTAAAATCCCATGTTGACGGGAAATGATTCGGCTGCCTGAAGCATGCGGGCGAGGTTCCACGCTCCCGGCGTGCATGTCGTTGCGTTCGTGCCGTCCGCCGGTCCCGTACCGCCGCCCAGCATAGTGGTCACACCGCTAGAGATCGCATCGTAGACCTGCTGGGGCGATATCCAGTGTACATGGCTGTCGATACCGCCGGCGGTGGCGATAAGCCTCTCGCCCGATATGACCTCTGTACCCGAGCCGATGGCCATGTCCGCGCCCTGTATGTCCGGGTTGCCGGCTTTGCCGATGCCGGCGATGAGCCCATCCTTGATGCCGATGTCCGCTTTTACGATCCCCATGACTGCGTCCAGGATAAGCGCGTTCGTGATGACGAGATCGAGGGCGTTCTTTGCTCCGGCTTGCTGCCCCATGCCGTCGCGTATGGACTTGCCGCCGCCGAAGACGGCTTCCTCCCCATATATATTAAAGTCCTTTTCGACCTCGATGAACAGGTTTGTATCGGCCAGCCGCACGCGGTCTCCCGTGGTGGGGCCATAAAGGTCTGCGTAGCGCTTTCTGTCCAGCCTCATTCAAGCACCTCTAAAGCCTTTTTCTTTTGCTTTTTTCAAGGATGCATTGATCGTTTCCGAGGACAGCCCATTCAATCCCATAAATCGCTTCAGGCCGCCGATCTCAATAAGATTCACTTCTTTTTCGTCACCCGGCTCGAACCTGACGGAAGTGCCCGATGGTATGTCCAGGCGCATCCCGTATGCGGCTTCACGCGGAAACTCTAGAAATTTATTCACCTCAAAGAAATGAAAATGAGAGCCCACCTGTATGGGCCTGTCGCCAAGGTTTTTGACGATCACCGTTCTCATGGGGAGGCCTTTGTTAAGCTCGATCTGCCCGCATGTCGCTATGATCTCGCCGGGCTTAAATGATGGGCTCATGCACTGTCACCAGCTTCGTGCCATCAGGGAAGGTCGCTTCCACCTGTATCTCGTCTATCATTTCGCTCACTCCCGGCATCACGTCCTCTTTATTTAAAATATGCCTGCCGGATTCCATCAGCTCCGGGACGCCTTTTCCCTCGCGGGCGCCTTCGACGATCTCCCACGTAATGAGCGCCACGGATTCCGGGTAGTTAAGCTTGATGCCCTTGTCCTTTCTACGGCGGGCGATCTCTGCCGCCGTGAATATCATCATCTTCTCAATTTCCCTTGGCGTCAAATGCATGCCAGTACCTCGAATCGCTCTATGGTCACTGTTAGTATACATCGGTCAACAAGTGCAATAAAGCTATGCCTGACGCTGGGCGTTTTATGAATTATCGTGAAAGCTCCCGCCGGTCATGGCGCCTTTAACATACAATGCTATTATGCCCCTGGCTCAAAATCCCTCAGTGCATTAGCGATAGAGAGGCAAGTATTTAATTACTTAATTATAAATAAATAACATGCTGCCCGGCGCAGCAACATAAAAACTACTGCAGTCGAGGCATAAGGGAGGTATATACATGAAACAGATCAACGGTAAATATTACCTGGGCTGGAAGCCGGATCTTCCGGATTTCAGGGACTATACGATGCACGCGACGAACGTTGCATACATTATGAAGAAGACCGGTGTCCTGAAGACTGAAAAAAGCTCGCTACCTAAGACAATGGACCTGCGCCAGTGGTGCTCGGAGATCGAGGACCAGGGGCAGCTGGGGTCATGTACGGCGAACGCGGGAGTCGGGATGGTCGAATATTTCGAGCGCAAGGCATTCGGGAAGTATATCGACGCGTCGCGGCTGTTCCTCTATAAATCGACTAGAGACCTGATGCATGAGACCGGTGATTCAGGGGCCGAATTACGCTCAACCATGGGCGCGCTGGCGCTTTTCGGCGTGCCGCCCGAGGAATACTGGCCTTACGACATCAAAGTCTTCGACAGCATTCCGCCGGCATTCTGCTATGCCTTCGCCATGAACTACCAGTCGCTGAAATACGTGCGCCTGGACCCGGCGAATAAGCCCAAGAGCGATATCCTGATGCAGATCAAGACGAACATTGCCGCGAGCCTGCCCGCCATGTTCGGCTTTACTGTCTATAGCTCGATCACGCAGGCGGACAAGGACGGGAAGATACCGTTCCCGGACAAGGGTGAGAAGATCGAGGGCGGCCACGCGATCATGGCGGTAGGCTATGACGACGGCATGAAGATCAAAAATATCGGAACGGGCCAATCGACCACAGGCGCCCTGTTGATACGTAACTCCTGGGGTAAGACATGGGGCGACGGCGGGTACGGCTGGCTGCCTTATGAATACGTACTACAGGAGCTCGCAGTGGACTGGTGGACGCTGATCGATAGCAAGTATATCGACACCGGCGAGTTCAAAGTATAATTATTTCCTTTTTTAATTTTATTGTTTCATAAAAAACTTATATGATGATAAGTAAATATCGCATAGCGATTGAGGCTACCCGGCCAAGGGCGTCCCTGTCGACCACTGACACGTGAAATCTTGTATCCTGGCCAGGATGTGCAGAAAGCCAGCTCGTGGCGATCTGCAGCAACATGCTCTCGCCTATCTTGCTCAATCCAACGATTACCACATGATCTTCGTCTATGGCCGGGTACTCCCGAAGCAGCGCTTTAGCGCCGCCGTCGAATGGATTGAAGAACTCGGGCCTGAAGTTCGACCAGCGGTCGCGGCTGAACTCATAGTTGATATTAAGCAGGTTACACAACTGGCGGTCCGTAACGTGCACGTAGCAGTTTATCACCCTGCTCTTGCTGCCTTTTTCCTCCACCAGCTGCCTGGCTAGCAGTGCCGCTTCCGCATTCACGCCGTCGTCCCCCATAACTGTGATCAGGTACCTGGCCTTGTCCACGCCCGCGAACAGGAGCGTTTGCGCATCCAGCGCGTTACCGGAAACGATCGCCACACCCCGGTCTCGACATTTCTGTGCCAGTTCTTTGCTCAGGTTCTTTTCTACGATGGCTACCTTATAGCCCATGTCGTAGAACGCACGAGAAATGATGTCACCTTTCTGCCCGAAGCCGCAGACGATCACATGGTCCCTTATGAGCCAGCGCAACATGAGTAATTGAAGCTGGTCGTAGAATATGGCCATGATGACGCGGACAGCCGCATACAATATCACGACGGAGGCGAGCCATCGGGCGATCTCCAGTTCCCACGGGAAAGGCCCTACGAGGAAGAACATCATGCGGAATAGCTGGAACGTCATGAAGACTATATCCAGGGCAGGCCTGTTCACGCCTGTGATCCTGTAGTACTCGCTATAGCCCGTATATCCCAGGACTATTGCAAGTGCGCCCATGAGCATGAACACCGGTATCTCATACTTGCGCCAGAACGGCTTTATGTTGCTCCGCCAGAATCGTCCTGCCTTGCCGCCTTTACTGATCTGCCCCATCACATTCCACCTTAATGGCCCATGCCGCTATCAATACAAGCGCATGATCTCAATGCTATAAAGTTCCATGCAGGAATATTATTTATCTTATCCGGCCAACCCCTGGATTAGAAAAGATATTTCTATTAGACCATAAAACTAGCATGGGACAGGGCAGTTGAAAATGGCGAGATTTACCTTTGAGCGAATAAAACCGCAGTATTTACAAAAGCCCGTATACTGGCTTTTTAATGATGACCTCATGACTGTACTGGCGGTCTTACTGGTGCCCGCCATCGGGCTGCCGATGCTGTTCCAGCTATCGCCTGTCATGCATGGGCTGCTGGATCTGTTGAACTATTTCGTCGTCGCCATGTTCATATCCGAGTATTTCCTTAAGCTCTACGTGGCGGATTCCAGGGCCGGGTTCGCTCGCGATCCGTGGCATGTGCTTGACCTTATCATAATAATCCTCGCACTGGTAGACTTCGTGGGATTTTTGTCCGTCGGCCGCGCATCCCCGATATTGCGGCTGCTACGGCTGTTGAGGATATTCACGGCCGCTAGCCGCGGTATAAAAGGTTCACGGATCCCGGCACCTGCGGTAAAAGCACCGCCGCTGGTCTCCCGGATGATGGTCAATACGATGGACCAGTCGGGCATAGAGAGATGCACCAGTAATGGACAGTCGTGCGTGATCAAAGATGACAATGCCATCGCATGGATCGACATGCAGGACGTATCGCCGATAGACCTGGATTACATCAGCCATTCCCTCCGGGTGCCGCGCATCGTGCTGGAGAGCAAGATCGTCGAGGAGGCTTTCCCGCGTATCGATTATTATAATGATTTTTCCACGATATTCCTGTGGGATGCAAAGCTGATCTCCAGGGGCGTAGGGCCTCGAGACATGAACATTTCGAGGAATGGCATGCTGGTCATCGCTCAAGGGAACCGGATCATTACGATCTGCACGGGCAAGAGCGGCTTGTTCGACGAGATATCCGGCGAGATACGAGCTGTCGATGGCCCGGATTTTCCGGTCAATGTGCTTTACTCCATCCTCCGCCACAAAGTAAAGGACGGCGAAGAGATCGTGCGTACTTTCGAGCAAAAGACAGGCGTGATGGAAGATCTGCCGCTGGGCAAGACGCCTCCCTCTTTCCTCGAGGATACTTTCCATATGAAAAAGGACGTACAAAAAATAAACAAAAACCTCTGGCATCTTCGCCAGGTACTGGATACCCTGAAGACCCGGAAAGTCGCGCTCAACAGCATTACGGACGATCATTTACACCTTTTTGATATTTTGTATGACGAGGTGGACTATCTATACGAGACCTCGCAGAATATCAACGAAAGTCTGGTATCGTTGCGGGAACTCCATATCAACACTGTTTCGTATGAGTTGACACGTGTCATGCGTATCCTGGCCATCATCACGTGCCTTGCGCTCGTCCCTTCCACGATCGGCGGCTTGCTTGGCGAGAATATCCTGGGACAGCCGTTCCCTTTGACCATCAGCGAAGTGATCGTCATCGTGGCATCGCTCATGATCCTCGAATTATACGCATTTTACAAGATGGGCTGGCTCCGATAAAGCCTCCCATTATACGCAGTTAGCTATGATCATTTTATTTTTCTTATCGTTTTTCGCTTAATGAATACGGATGCTGCACCGATGGTCGATATCGTTCCCATGATCACGTAGGGCAGGTTGATGCTGATGTCATAGGCTAGCCCGCCCATCGGAGGCCCGATGATCCGGCCCATGGAGCCATAGGAACCCATCACGCCCATCGCCCTGCCCTGGTGTTCCTCGTCAGTAGCCTTCGATACCAGTGAATTCAGACACGGTGTGCACAGGCCGGTGCCCACGACCGTCAGGCTGGAAAAGAGCAACAGCGAGACCAGTTCCGGCGATACCAGGATCAATAGCAGGGAGATAGCGCTGATGGACATTCCCATTAAAATCGTCCTGGGCTCGCCTATCCTGTCAATGAATACGCCCACCAGCATGCCCTGGCACAGGACACCTACGATACCCATTATCGTGAACAGGATCGCCATCGTGGTCGGGCCGGTCAGCGAGACACTCCCGTCAAGAAATGGCATCGGCGAGGGGGTGTCCTGCATCCCGAATCGGCCGAGAATATAATATGCGAACGTGCCCTGAAGCCCTGAAATGATGAACGTGACTAGCATGTTTAATACAAAAAGTATGGCTATGGGCGTCTTCAAGGGCGCGATAAGGGACGGGCTCTCATACTTCATCCTGTGCACGTCCACCGAACGGGACTCTTCCAGGACCAGAAAGCCAAGTACGGCAAAAGCGATCGCTGCAGCCGCAGTCACGAAAAACGGTGCCGAGAGGCCCCAGATCGATAGCAGGCCCGCAACAGAGGGCCCGAAGATCATGCCCACGCCAGATGCCGCGCCCAGTGTTCCCATGATCCGGCCGCGATCCCGATGTTCGGTGATGTCGGCAATATATGCCAGAGAAGTGGGGTAAACGCTGCCAGCCAGGATGCCGCCGATCATGCGGCCCGCGAATAGCATCCATAGCTGCGTGGCAAAGCCATATATGATAAAAGATAGCCCGAAGCCGAACAACCCGATTAAAAAAATCGGCTTTCGGCCAAAGCGATCTGATAGCGTTCCCCAGAAAGGCGTGACGATCAGCTGCATGAAAGAATATGACGCCATTAGTAAGCCCAGATCAAGCGCGGACGCCCCCATATTGTGCGTATAATAGGGCAGGATGGGCATGATGATACTGAAGCCCAGCGTCACGAAGAACATGCCTCCGATCAGAATGCCTAGCTGCAGCTTACTTTCTTTCATAGTACTGATGAATATGAAGTCTGGCCCGGATAAAAAGGTTTAGCTGTTCTGAACATATCTGGCAGAGGATATTTCTATTTTTTACATCACTGCCACCCTGGACGAAAGGGATTAAATATCATCATTCCGATTATGAGTAAGGGTAGGGTGAATGGGCGCTAAAAAGGATACGCAGATCGTAGAAAGTATCGTGTTATTAGGGATTTTGAACGGGTTCTTGTATTCCTTGAAATTCAACCCGCAAAAAGCTTTCATGAACGAGATCGTGTCAAGCATCACGACGATACTGGCCGCGTTGATCGGCACAGGCCAGACCTATGATATTATTCTCACTATCATTCAGCTATTGCCCGCCATCGTCCTCATCATAGGCATAATATACATTTTCAGGCTGGGCGGCGCCACCGGGATCACGGCAGTCGCGTTCGGCTTCGGATGCGGATATTTCGTCATAACGAACCTGCTGATCAGCCTGCTATGCCTCATCATCGGGCTGCTACTGGGGCTGTACAGCGTAAAGTCAAAAAAGCTGCCTCTACGGCGATAATTATAATTTTTATTTACTGATGATCTCCTGCACGCGGCCGACCTGCCCGTTCTGGAGCCGTACTTTTATGCCGTGGGGATGAAAAGACGAGCTTGTCAGCAGCTCCTTTACGATGCCCCGGGTACGCTTACCGGTCCGCTGGTCTTCTTTTAATACTATGTCGACCTCGAGCCCGGGATGAATATCCTTCCTGTATTTGCCGTCCATGAAAATGACCGATAGCGCTAACGACTTCCCGCTATAATAAGATATCCAAAAAAGTAAAGAAGCGAGGGCAGTGCCTCGCTTAAGCGTTATTGACTGCGATGTCGCCGTTCACGGTGGTCAGCTTTAAGTCCATGCCGCTGCCGCTGTATCCGGGCGTGCTGCCCACGACATTAAACCTGCTCTTTTCCGTTGTATTCAATGCCATATCAGACCTGATCTCGCCGTTCACTAGGTGGGCGTTCACTGAAAAGCCTGCGCCTGCCGGTACCGAGATATCGATATCCCCATTCACATCATTCGCAGTGATGCTGCCCGAGCTCTTCGAAGTGGCCGCTATGATATCCCCATTGACATTCGTGAAGGTCGCACTATCCGCACTGAAACTTGAAGTTATGCCGCCATTCACGCAGGTCATGACCGCCTTATCGCCGGAGAGCGAGCCCGCGTCGATGTCCCCGTTCACGATAGCCAGGTCAAGGCTGTATGTCTTGTTCTTCGGGACAGTTACAATAATGTCGGCAGAGTATCTGACATTCGTACTCGGCTGGCCCGTCAAATTATCCCTGACGTACAGGTCCAGAGATTTAGTGCCTGAAGTTCCTGCCTCACTAAAATCTACGTAGTAGCGCTGGAAGCTGAGCTCTGTGCCTTTCTCATGTATCTCGATGGAGTACGAGTCGTCGTTACCTTCTCTGACCTGTACGTTGCCGTTGATGTTGTGCACCGTCAGGTCCACCTGACCGAAGCCCGAGAGCGATCCGTTACTGATCTGGTCTCTCGTTACAGACTTCGAGTTATCCACTATGATAGAGTTATGCGATAATGCAAGGCATAGAAAAGCAGCTCCGCCCATCGCCAGTAATATCAATATTATGACCAACAAAGCCCCTACTGCTAGGAGCAAAAATTTATCCGTCTTCATGCAGCGTCTCCTGGTTAATAGCTATTATAAGCCGCGATATTAAACGCGACATAATATATAAACGTTCTTAGTTTAAACGCTTGCTTAATATAATGCTATACCCGGGCGGACATTATATGCCGATACACAATTTAAATAATAATTGATGCAGTGCGTGGTCGATGACATTCACAGACTGGTCGAGGATTGCGGAGAGCCATATTCAAAAATGCTTTCCATCGACCTTAATGAGGGTGACCGGGCATATGTGAAATGGTTCCTGGCATCCTTTTTATATTCAAAGCCCATACGTGAGGAGTCGGCCACGAAGACATATCGGCTCTTTGAAGCAAATAGGCTGACGAGCGCCGCCTCGATCGTAAGCGCAGGATGGGACAGGCTAGTCGCCATACTCGATAAAGGCGGATATTCGCGATATGACTACAGCACTGCCGACCGCCTTCTTGATATCTTCGGAAGCCTACAAAAAAATTATGGCGGCAGCCTCAGCCGTCTCTACCGTGGATCTAGAAATGAAAAGGAGCTCGAAACAAGACTAACGGGTCTTGGAAAAGGTATCGGGCCTGTGACAATATCGGTCTTCCTTCGTGACATGAGGCACGTATGGCCCATGGCCGACCCTGAGCCTACACCGAAACTAAAAAGCGCAATGTCTTCACTGGGCATAGTCGACTTGAAACAATATTCAAAGGAACACGGCGTAGACATCGTCAGACTCGAGACTGCGCTGCACAGACGCTCCAGGTCTATAAAAATGAAAAGATAGGTCCTTTCCATGCCGTCAGACTGACATCAGGATCTTTCCCATGATGAGCAGGACAGGCCACACGAGAAACTCTGCGTCGGCCAGCGTGTACGTGACGGCACGTAACTCCACGTCACCGGCCGTTTCCGCTCTCCTTAAATAATAAAATGAATACGCCATCAGCGGGAGCAATGCCAGCCCGAACAGCGGTATTGCGCCGATATAGATCCCCGCGAGCAGCGGGATGAACCCTATGATGTTCAAACCATACAGGAACTGTATCGTTCTTTTTTTACCGACCAGCGCCGGCAGCGTCTTCAAGCCTCTGGCCCTATCGCTTTTCAGATCCTTCAGGTCGAAGAAGATACCGTTAGCGATACTGCGTGAGAACATGAACAGGAATACCAGGATAAAGAACCACCCGACATGTAGCGATAAATAAAAAACCGGGAAGAACGTGCCGCCGAAAGCCCATATCAAAGCTGTGTAAATGTTCTTAAAGCATGGGATCATTTTTGTGAGATCCTTCAGGATGACCGTAAATAACACGCCGCCTACCACCAGGATGGACACAAACTCGATCAGCCCCCAGTTCGCATACGTGCATAAAGCGATCGCCAGGACAGCCATGTAGCCGATAATGGTCATGGGATATAGGGCTGTCTTACTCCTCATGTAATGCACGCGCTCCGGGTTCGTGGACTCATCATTATCCATCTCGCCGAAATAATTATAATTGTACACGACGAGCGGCATCAGGTATGATATCAGAAGAAGCTGCTTCAGGGGCTCCATACCAATGAGCATTGAGACGGAAAGTACGTAGGCTGGTGCTCCAAGCGATACCAGATGGCCTCCATAAATGAACTCGTAACGTAGGCCATTAAAAATGCCTCGCCAAAGCCTGGCTATATCGACACTAACGTCTAGCATTCACCCCAATCCACATGTTTTTCCCTACCCGTACCGGTATTATATTAATCAATCTCTTAATAATCGTTGTGGTGCCTGTGATACAAGTGTACTCAGGCCATGCTCAATAGAAATTTATATCAATCAACCGCTACCTATAATAACAGGAATATGGATTTCCGAATCATAAACATCAAGCTCTTTAACGCGTTTCTTATCTTTCTGATCGCAATCCAGCTTGTCGTTTCCGTAGGCGTCGTTGCGTTCATGCTTTCCACGAACGTCCAGCCGCTGTCCACCTGGGGGATGATCGTCTCATCCGCGCTATTACTATTGTTGTGCCTGCCCATTTCGCTATATCTCTGGCGGTCAGGTAAAGACCGGGTAATGCGGACACTGTTCGCCGGTATTTGTGCCGGTTTTGTCTTGATGACGGCCTCCGGCATTCTCGGCTACGTGTTGCCGATGGCCATTCAGGCAAACTGGATCAACCCGCTTTCGAAAATCTTGATGCTAGCCAGCTATGTGCCGATCCTGTACGCACTTGGCACCATATTGCTCGGAGCGCACAAAAAGCTTGGGATGTACCTGAAATCCTTCATCATTTTCATCAATGCCGCGCTCGCCCTGGGAGTCGTTTACATTGCAGTCGCAGGCTACCGGCCCGAATCCTTGTTCAGTATCGGGATATACACGCTATCGATACTGGCGGACATCGCGATCTTCGCCATCTCCTCGATGCTCATTCTGGTATACCTGCCGACCAAGTATCGCTACATTATCTCGATCATTTTTACCTACAACCTGCTGAGTTTTTTAGGCGATATGATCAACCTGATGGCATTTCTGAGGATATACGACTTTACGCGCTACTCTGATGTGTTTTATATCGGCATGCTCGCGTTCACCTCGACGGCGCTGCTCCTGTACGTACTCGCGAACGTGAAACCCGTCACTGTCGAGGAAATAAATAAAAAGTTCGACGATGCCCGGATCCTGATGAGCGAGATCATCACGCAGTCGCCGCTGGGCATATGCATCTGCGATACGAATGGCAACGTGATGACTGCCAACGAGTCATTTCTGAAGATATTCAATAAACAGAAATCCGAGGTGGTCGGGAAGGCCAATATTTTCGAGATGGCTGTCGGGCTAAGCGATGAGATGGTCTCATGTTTCCAGCGGATGCTGCGAGGCGAAAAGGTGGCAGAGGATGGCGTCAGGATCAACATCGATAAAGGCAAGGAAATTTTCGTCTCGCTAAAAATATTCTCTACATATGATTCAGAGGGCTCTCGCTCAAGCTTCGTGGTCATGGCTGAGGACGTCACCGGGCGTAAGCGCGCCGAGGCGGAGCTGATCGAAGCAAAGGACCAGGCCGAGCTGTACATCGACCTGATGGGCCATGACATTAATAATATGAACCAGATCGGAATGGGATACCTGGAACTGGCCATTGAATCGCTGGAATTGCAGGACGATCAGCGCACACTTCTATTAAAGCCGCTGGAGGTGATGTCCAGCAGCTCGCAGCTCATCAATAACGTACGCAAGATGAGGTCAGCCCTTGTCGATCCCGCGGGGCAAAAGCGAGTCGATCTCGAATCCGTCCTTTCAACCGTTGTGAGAAACTACCAGGTTACGCCCGGCAGGGATTTCATCATCAAGTATGACATGGTGGAAAAGTGCTATGTGATGGCCGATGACCTCTTAAAGGACATTTTCCTGAATCTGTTGAACAATACGGTCAAGCATTCCACGGGTCCGCTGCTCGTTCGTGTGGAGCTGGCACCGGTATTCCAGTTTGGAATGAAGTATTACCGGGTCACTGTCGAGGATAATGGCCCTGGCATACTGGATGAGATGAAGCCGGTCATCTTCGACCGTGTTTATCGCAGCAAGCAAAAATCCGGGTATAGCGGGCTGGGGCTCTACCTGGTCAAGACGCTCGTGGATAAATACCATGGTACTATCACTCTCGAAGACAGGGTGCAGGGCGACAGGAAACAGGGAAGCCGGTTCATCATCATGCTTCCGGCTGCAACTTAATAGTGATCATTTTTTAAAAGCGATGTATACAAACATGAATAATCTGAGGAAATACGGCAAAGCACCATTTAACGTAGCTGTCATTCACGGAGGACCGGGGGCTGCCGGTGAAATGGCGCCAGTGGCCATTCAGCTGTCGCAAGATCATGGCGTGCTCGAGCCATTGCAGACCGCATTCTCGATCGAAAGCCAGGTACATGAGATGAGATCCGTTCTGGAAGAGCACGGCGATACTCCGGTAACGTTGATCGGCCATTCCTGGGGAGCATGGCTGAGCATTATCTTCACTGCCCGATATCCCGGGCTTGTGGCGAAACTTATACTCGTGGGATGCGGGGCCATGGAAGAAAAATATGCGCGGGAGATCATGAAAACGCGTTTAAGCCGCCTGAATGAGGAAGACCGGTCTGAAGTCCTGGCGTTGATCAAATCTCTGGACGATCCGGCCGCCAAAGGCAAAAATGCGATTATTTCGGAATTTGGCAGGCTCACGTCGAAAGCAGACTCCTATGATCCTATCAAGCAGTCGGCTACGGGAACGACGATGAACGGGGAATCGTTGATCAGCGAGGGCATATACCAGGCGGTATGGCATGAGGCTGAATTGATGAGGCGGAGCGGAGCACTTCTGGAACTAGCAAAACATGTCCAGTGCCCGGTAGTTGCTATCCATGGCGACTACGATCCTTCGCCAGCTGAAGGTGTCGAGAAGCCGCTGCGTGCGGCAGTCAAGGATTTTCGCTTCATCCTCCTCACGAAATGCGGCCATGAGCCATGGATGGAACGTAACGCAAAGGACCGGTTTTTCGATATCCTTAAAAAAGAGCTGGATTGATGTTTTGTGTTGTACGAAAATCACACGGATCGACCGCAGACGTTAAATGTTATATCCGATGGATTAGATACACGATAATAATGAGGTCATCGGCAGCATGAGACTACTTTGTTTTTCGGACATACACGGTAATGTCGATGCAGTTAAAGCCCTGATAGGGGACGTACATCGCAGGGGCGTCCACTATGATGCATTCATATTCGCGGGCGACATGACCAACATGTCGAGCCTGAAGAAAACGACTTATGAGCAGCAGCAGCTTGAAACGCGTTTTGGAAAAAAACCCAGGGTCACGAAAGCATATAAAGCGTACCTCACCGAGCGTAATACGCGATATTTCAAGGAGAGCGAGCGGACAGCCCGCAAGATACTGGCGTTACTTGCGGAAGAAAAAGTGCCGCTCTACTATATTTTCGGGAACCGGGACAGGCATGGGGGATACGACCTGGGCACCGTGAAAAACCTATATAACAGCGAATATTCCATATGCCTGGACCAGGTAAGAAAAGCACCCATCAGAGACGGGATCTTTATTTCCAATGACGAGCGCCGGGTGGACCGCCACACGATCTTCATACAGCATTCGCCCGGGAAAAAGGATGCATCCTATAACATTCTAACAAAATCACTTTTACATATCACCGGCCATACGCATCAGGCCATGATCTACGACCATTACCTGAACACTGGCTTCCTCTACAGGGACGAGACCCGGGGCGCCAGGCCTATGCTGGGTGGCTATTTTGACGTGGCCATCCACAAGGGAAAGCTGACCGGCATATCGTTCAACCGCCTGGGCGGTGTACACGAGCGTAAGTTCGAGCAGAACGATATCCGCGGTACGGTGTACTCGGCATCCAGGAGCTATTTCCCGTTTAAGCTTACCTTTAGTAAATAACGGATATGATGCCCGGGGCTCGTGGTCATTTTCTTACTTTTTTGTGCTACCAACAAACAATATTCAACACACCTTTCGTTTGATAAAAAATACAAATAAATCCCCCGATTTAGCGAGGACAAAGCTTAAACCACTGAAACAGCAATGATAGGCCATCCAGAGAGATGCTTATGAAAGCTAAGATATTGTGTTTTATTTGTATCATTTGTCTTTCGTTATCGATGAGCGGATGCTGCAACATTATTAATCAAGTCACAGAAACGCCATCGCCATCGCCATCGCCAACACAGGTGCCCACGGCTACGGCAACGCCGCAGGCCACTGCGACACCAACTGTCGGCACCATCACGCCCAGTCCCATACAAAGCACGTATGTCGACTCATACCAGATATCGCTGATACCACAGACCGGGGACAACGGCACCATCAAGATCACCAACATGGGCGGCGCAGGTGTAAAATACGTGAGCTACTTTGTTGTCACGAATAATGGTAAGCCAGTGACACCGGTTGGCTTAACGACGCAGGCGGGCTCGATCGGCACATATCCGTCGAACGAATCGTCAAACCGCATCGTGATCGTGGGCGTTTTCATCGATAATGAGCATAAAGTACTGCTGGATACCACGCTGCAACGGTAATAAATAAAAGGGTGTATCGCTCCTTTTTATTTTCTGTTTTCCAGAGCAGCGTCCAGCACCGGCTTTAGCTGGTCTGTCTCCGTATAGCCTATGATACAGGACTTTTTACGATCGGCAGTAAGCTTACCATACGGGTCCACATACAGGTATGTGCCATCGGCGTTTTTCCTGGCTATCACGTTCATCTGGGGGATGCCGGTCACGTAGAATGCATTCACCAGGTCGCTGCTATTATCCGCATCGACACTATAGAACTTGACTCCGGGATACTCTCTGGTAAGGTTATCGATGACGGGCTTTTCTTTTTCACACCACTCACACCACGTTGCACCGAACTCAATGAATACCGGGCCGTTCGCCAGGTCCGCGTCAAACCGTCCCATAACAGGGTCGGCAGAAGGCGTAGAATTAGCTACTTTTACGGGCAAGCCGGCACAACCGGTCATTAAAATAAGTGCCAGAACAATGCAAAAAGTCAACGGGACAATTGATAAAAAGCCCTTGCTCATAATATGCAATCAAATATTTAACATAAATACTTAGCGTTTTTTATGTAAGAGTGTATAAATAAAGCTAAAAATTTGGTTATTTTGGACTTGAGAACAATTATTTTATATGTTATAGAATATTGTTGCCTATTGGATATATTTTACTGGAAAGCCAAAGTAAGAATCCTTCGCGTAAGGTATAATGGCACTAACTTTAGTGGTATTATAATTTTTTATAAATATGAGGTTTATGAAAATGAAATATAGTATATTAATTGTCGGTATCCTTATATTTATTATCATATTGGTTAGCGGTTGCACTACTAGTAATCAAAACGTGTTATCCTCAAATAAGTTTGTGGCCGTCTACGTGGAAATGCGCGATTATGGCACTATCGTATCCGGCACATACCCATATCCCGGTATGGCGGTACCTATAGGCCCATTAGAGTTACCCGCAGATTTCACGCTTCCATCGAACGATAGCCTAAAAATATTTTTACGTGTAGATAATATTTCAGATTCGAGCGTAAGACTTACAGGCGATTCTAACGAGACCGAAATCAACGCTTTTCCATATTCAATTTCACCTGAGATCACAATAATTAGCGTTGATAAAAATGGGACCGTAAACATGCTCTTTAGCAATATATCCATCAACATATCGTCAGGAAATAACTGGTCATCCCCGGTAACCTCAGTATGGAATGAAACAAACACGATTGCCGGTCCTGACGGAACTAATTACACGTATACTCTACAATTTAAGAGAACATGGATGGTCCAAAACGATGGCGTGTTCAACAAAAAATAATATAACTTATTAATACTTTCTTTAAGGCTAAGTGGTAAAACGAATGAAAGTCAACATAGACGAATATGATATGAAGTTCTTCTGCTACATTTGTGGGCAGGTGGTCGTTCAGCCACGGGTCATCATTTCGATGTCCATGGACAAGCTGCTCAATGGCGAGGTACACTTACATAAAAAGACGCCTCTGGAGCATCATGGAAACAAAATGATCCAGGATACCAAAGACAATGTGGTCATCAAAACCTTTGACATAGACGACGAGTCAGTCAACTATGAGACTAGCGCGAAGATCATGCAGGGGTACATCGATCGAGATTATGAGATCACGTTCCTGAAGCTGGGGTAAGCAGTCGTCGTCCACGATAAATACTTATAATTGAAGGCCAAAAATAGGTGCTCTAGTCGGGATATGATCATGAAGGGCGCAACCACATTATGCATACTTCTTTCATTGATTGCCATAGTCGTCCTATTATCCGGATGTACTGGGGTAAATCAGCCTGCGCCAACAGCTACGCCGGTGCCTACGGCGACTACACAGCCGACTACGCCGCCTCCGACATACGAGATCACCGGCACCGTCCGGGATTATATGGGGCTGCCTGTCTATAATGCCAGAGTGACAATATGGCAGAACGATAAGCTCCTGAACGTGCCGAATAACCCTCAATATTCCAGCTATGGCGACACCTTGACGATGGGCCAGTACGATTTCAAGCATGTGCCTAAAGGTAGCTATAGGATCACCGCAGAGTTAAACGGGCAATCGGGCTCGATCAAGTACCCGGAAAACGGGCTGACTGATATTATCATCACCACTCCGACTCTGACGCCTGTGCCATCGTTCCCTGCCTCAGCTACGCCGCCGCCCATAACGGCTGTTTACTCGGTCAGCTTCAACATTGACCGCTCGCCCACCAGCCACGATATCATCATAACCAACGCCGGTGGCGATACTTCGCACCTTCAGACTGTCAAGATCAGCTTCGTGGATAAGGCCGGAAACCTGATGGGCCCGGACACTTCCCTGAACCTGGCGTATAACGGCGTGACAGGTGACCTGAACCGGAATGTCGGGTCTACATGCGATATTGACGGTAATGTGGCAAATACTACCTCCCAGGTATCCGTTTATGGAATATTCGACAACGGCACCATGCAGGTATTGTCTATGGCCACTGTATAAGCAATTTTTATAGCCTTTTTCGATGCTGTACGATTTTTATATGTCAATATGCCGTGGCCCAGGCTTGAACATCAACAGCTTAATCATATATTGCGACGGTTTTCTTCCTATGCACGCACATCGGAAATACCATGATGAGGCCGAGAGACGCCTGTGGCAAAACCCCGAGGCAATTCTCTCTGATGCGGGCCTGAAACCAGGCATGACTTTCATTGACATCGGCTGCGGGGACGGATTTTTCGCCATTCCCGCCGCACGTGCGGTAGGGTCTCACGGGCATATCCACGGAATAGACGCGGATGCAATATCGATCACAGAGCTAAGCCAAAAAGCTGCAAATGAAGGGCTTAAGAACCTACAGGCTCAGGCCGGAGCGGCCGAGGATGTCATCATTTGCGAAGGATGCGCGGATATCGTATTTTTCGGCATCTGCCTGCACGACTTCGACGATCCTGCCAGAGTCCTGCATAATGCCCGCCACATGTTGAAGAAGGGCGGCAGGCTGGTCGATGTGGACTGGAAGAAGGAGCCCATGGAAATGGGGCCGCCGCTCGAAAAGAGGTTTGACGAAGCGAAGGCCCGGAAGCTGATCGAAGAAGCGGGCTTTTCAGTCGATTCTATCAAGAACGCAGGCCAGTTTCATTATATGGTCATCGGGAAGTAGATGCTTCACGGATCTGCCCGCCTAACGCAAGCAGGCTCGGGCTTTGGAGGTTATCGATCATGCGTGAAAGCAACTCGCTCAGTGCCGGATGTATGATCTGAGACCTTTCAAACGGGGCCATCGTCTGCATCTCCGTGTTCATGAGGATCACGACCTGCTGGACAAGGATGGCCGCTTCGGGCCCTACGATCGTGCAGCCGAGCACCTTTCCCGTATCTTTTTCTATCACGATCTTCGCGAACCCGCTTTCATCGCCCATTGCATAGCCCTTGGCCGTTTCACCATATTTCGCCTTGCCCACGAGGATCTTGTGCCCTGCCTTAAACGCCTCCATCTCGGTCAGGCCAACGCTGCCTACCTGCGGGTGCGTGAATACTGCATGTGGCACTGCATGCGTGTCGTTCTCCTTTTTCGCCCCTCTGAGCATGTTATCCGATACCAGGTCCGCCTCATAATTGGCCTTATGCTTGAACATATACCGGCCGGTAGCGTCGCCCAGCGCATAAATGCCAGGCTTCGTAGTTTCCAGGTATTTATCGACGATGATCCATCCTCTCTTATCCACCTGCACGCCCGTGTTCTCGGGCTTTAGCCGGTCTACGTTCGATCGTCTGCCCGCGGCGATCAGGATATGCTCCGCTTCGAAACGCCCTATCTTACCACTTTTTAGATTTTTCGCATAGACCGCTTTCTTTTCGCCCTCTTTTGCCATCCTTATCACGTCAGATTCCGCCACATAGTGCAAGTCCCCGGAAAGGACTTTCGTGACGACCTCACTGACTTCGGGATCTTCATCGTCAAGGACGACAGGGTGGCGGCCGATCAGCGTCACGTCGGTGCCATAGGCCGAGAAACAGTGGCCATACTCGCAGCCAATGTAGCCGGCTCCCACGATGATCATGCTCTTCGGCAGCTCCTTCAGGCCCAGCAAAGTTACGTTATCCAGATAGCCCACTTCATCAATGCCTTCTATTTTTGGCACGCCGGGACGACTGCCGGTCGCTATGACGATCTTAGGCGCCGTGATGGTCTCTTCGCCGACATCGAGCCGGTAATCACCGACGAACTCTCCATCGTGCCTGTACCAGGTCAGCTTTTTTTCAGAGAGGATATCTTTCTCAGTGTCCTCCTGCCCCGCGTCAATGATCGACCGGACGCGCTTCATGACCAGCCCGAAGTCAAGCTTGAACGAGCCGTCTACGCCAATCTGTTTCGCATCACGGAGCCCGCTGATCACATCAGCCGGGTAGATCATGACCTTGGACGGTATACAGCCGTTATTCAGGCACGTCCCGTTCAACGGGCCTTTATCGACCAGCGCGACCTCTAATCCTCCCCCCAGCGCGCTCCAGACAGCCTTCAGCCCGCTTCCCGAGCCGATCACGATCACGTCAAATTTTTTCATACAATAAAATCTTGAACATTCGATGATATGAATCTTTCTAATTTTATATTAATTAGTCAGAGAACCATGCGCACAACTAAAATATCCCCAAATTATGAATAAAACACGTTTTTCATATATCAGATATTGGTGAATAGCGTGCAAATATACAAAATCCGATGCATTAAGTATTTATTTAAAGTCGATACAAATATGGACATACCCATTTCTATTTTACATAGATCGGTTAATGCCATAATGTAAACGTAGGAGGCATGTAACGTTGACAGGTTCAAAAAACATTCCGAGCTCTCACAATAATTTACCTAAGAAAGCATCATCTCACCAGGACCAAAGCCGTCACGAGAAGCCGAAGTTCGAGCACGATAATAAGCTTCCGAGCTCTGCCCAGGTAAACCGCGTCCAGACAAATAAGATACTGCAGCTTCAGCTTGAAGCGCTGTCGAACAAGCTCGGCGATCAGCCATCGCATGGCGATACCGGCGAAGTGGAGCGGCTCAGGATCCAGCTCAGGGAAAAGGATGCCGAACTTCAAAGGGCGTTGCAAAAGATATCCGAATTAAGGAGACAGTTGCAATCCTCGGGGGAAAAATCCAGGCCGCAGCCGAGAACGGCGGTACAGCACCATCATGAGGTCAGAAAGGACGTCCAGCCGGCGCAGCATGAGAACAAGTGGAAGCAAGCACCGAGACCTGCCGAGCATAAGCCTGTAGCGCCATCACCGGCACCGGAACGCAAGCCCATGTCATCCGAAAAGCCCGCGGACTCACAACAGGCCCGCAGGCCTCATCGCAGACACCACTAAACATTTTTTATTTAGTCCACAAAGTTATCAAAGCACACGGCTTTACCCACGGAACCACTGGTCTACGTGGTGCTATTAATTATAGGACGTTGAATTCCTTTGACATATCGCTGGATAATGTATTGTTGACGTATAGTTTTACGCTGAGCTTATAATATCCGGCGCTGTCCAGGTTATTGTCCGGGACGTTTATGAGTATGCTTTTTTCCATGCCGGTACTTTCCTCAGCCTGAATGTCCATGTAATAGTGCAAGTCGACTCCGGTGTCTACGTAAACGTTATTATTGGCACTGGTCATCTTTGACAGGTTGATGTCGACCCTGGCTACTGTGCTGAGCAGCTTGCCATTATTAAATATGTGCAGCCGTATACCGATCGTATCTCCCGGATACGCGTATACGGAACCTCCGTAAGTCCCTGCCGGGTCCAGCAGCAGAGGGCCGTTGTCAAATCGATAGCTCGTATCATCGACGAGGAGCTTTTTCCGGTCATAGTTCTGTATGGGCTCGACACTCTCGTAAAAAGGCACATCCCAGAGCACCTCCAGCGGTAGTTTCGGGGCGATCATGGGTGTCGGAGTCGGTATGGGGGTCGGCGTCGCAGATGGCATATTGGCCGTCAAATTATAAATATACTCCAAAATGGTTCTCTTATCGTCGTCTTTCGCGGCGGACTCATTCGCAATATCATCGGTGCCGTTGACGACAGAATTATCTACCCTGGTCATGCTGGAATTTATGGGCACGATTGAGGGGCTCGATGAACCATTGCTCACCATGATGCTTACGTTCGATTGAGCATCGGCCACACTTCCGGGCGTGAACACATTCATGAACACGGCGAATATCAGTGAAGCTGCGAGTAATGCTATCACCACGCCCAGGCATATGGCGATCTTAATCGCTTTGCTCTTCCCAAAATATTGCTCGAATTTATCGGTCAGGCCTCTTTTACCGCTTCCGCTAGAATTACTTCGCATTCGGTCCAGGGTCCCCTTGTTTTTCAATTCAATTCGTTTTCTCGATCTAGGAAAGTATAAAACGCCCCGGATCCACAAAGCACTGACATGCCTATGGCAAGTGGCTTTAGACGCGACCCAACGCACTTTTATCTATCTATGTCAAATATCCTAATGGATTACTTAGCTTTATCATTTTGGGTGCAAGATCGAGAAATAATGAATATTATTCTGCATTTTAAGCAGAACGGGAAATTTTTGGTTTTTATTCATTGTATGAGGCAGTATCGCATGCCATACAAGCTAATATCTAGATGTCAGACATATAGCATAACTCAGGACCTGTGTTTCATGAAGATCTTGCTTACGTCGCCACCGGGACAAACAACAGAGCGATGGCCACCTCTGGGTTTACTATATCTCGCTTCCAGCATTAAGCAGCACAGGAGCGACGAAGTCATTGTCCTTGACGCTTTCTGTATGAACCTGAGCCAGGAGCAGCTGGTCGAGCGGATCGTCCGCGAGCATCCGGACTTTGTAGGGCTCAGCACCTCAACGCATACCTTTCTGGAATCTATCCATGCCCTGGAAGAAGTCTCAAAAGCGCTGCCCGGGACGATCATCGCTATGGGCGGCTACCACGCGACCTTCGCGGCAGAGCAAATATTGAGAGAATACCCATTTGTCAATTATATTTTTAAAGGCGAGGCCGAGCACTCGATCATAGAGCTTCTCGATCGTGTTGAGGACGATAAGGAACCTGCGGACGTCGAAGGCATCAGCTACATAGCGGGCGGAGAATATGTCAGTCGCGAGCCGACGCTAATTGAAAACCTCGACGAGCTTCCATTCCCGGATCGCGACATGCTCGAAGGGATTGAATATGGATACATGTTCCAGGGTATACCGTTGACCTTCGGCAAGTTCACCACCCTGAACACGTCGAGGGGATGCCCTTACAACTGCTCGTACTGTTCCTGCGCCACGTTCTCACGCCACAAGCTGCGATACCGTAGCCCCGAGAACGTCATCGAGGAGATACAGCTATTGTACGATAAAGGCTACAGGGACGTCGTGATCGTGGACGATAACTTCACACAGAAAAAAGATCGCGTCGAGCGTATATGCGAGCTGATCAACGAGCGCCATATCAAGATACGCTTCTATTGCGAAGGCCGTGTTAACAATGCTTCTCTAGAGATGTTCCAAAAAATGAAAAAAGCAGGTTTCGAGGTTATATTCTTCGGTGCCGAAAGCGCCTCCAGAAGAGTTCTGGACTACTACCATAAAAAATTAGACCCGGAGCAGACAATGGCGGCCGTGCGAAATGCAAAGAGGGCTAACTTGCTTGTCATTACTTCGTTCATCATCGGTGCACCAGTCGAACATCTGGAAGATATGGAGGAGACCATTGACCTCATACGAAAGCTGCGGCCACATGGCGTAGAGATCAACGTGCTGGACATCCTGATAGGTACGCAGCTCTGGGATGATATCAACGGCATGGGAAAAATGGGGCCTCAGGATTGGCAGACAAATCACAGGATCTACGACTATATGGGCGACATACGTAGTCGCGATGAGCTCGAATCGATGCGGAGAACCGGGTATGCGGCATATATCAATGCGCTGGCTAGCCCGGCAAACCTGGGTGAGATATCCAGGCTGCTGATACACAATAGCGCAGCGCGTAACATCGTATTCAAGAACTTTTTCAACCCCCATGTCGTTAAGACCTTAAGGCTGATGAGCGGACAATAAAAATACATTTTCGAGTTTTCATGCTAACGTATCTTTAGATAACAAAACAACCGGTGGCTAATTAATAGAACTTTGATGATTTTAAGTCGTTGTCTCTTCGCTTTGAAGATGCCATGCGATTCGGCAGCCCACCGGCAGATGCCGGCTACAAACACAAGCGCTTTTCCAATAATATCGACATTCCGCGCTCGTAGAATCAAAATATTTATAGTATAGCCGTTTACATTAAGCTACTAATCCCGGGGGGATTGTGTATGAAGTATAATCAAATCTTCCTGATAATCATAATCAGCGTGATCATGCTAGTAAGCGGGTGCATAGGCGGGAACGGCGGGACTGATGCGTCTCCGACCGCCGATGTGGACGTAACGCACGTGCCGACGATCAATCACCCGTCGACCCCGACTCCGGAGGCTGCCGTCAGCTCAGGGCCGGTATCCTATTTCGATATTAACGGGACTGTCTACGGCTCAAGTGGCATTGCGGAAGCTAATGCAGTTGTTACGCTATGGCAGAACAACAAGAAAGTTGTCATAGACGGCGTTACAAACCCTCTGTTTTCAGGTGATGGCACAACAGCACCAGTGGGCAAATATGCCTTTAAGAATTTACCTAAAGGCACATATATGCTAACGGCTGAAAAGGACGGGTACGAGAGAACAATATTCTATGACGGCTACACCTATGTGGGTACGGATCTATGGCTTACTGACAAGGCTGTAGCTTCGAAACTGGCAGGGCCAACCGCTGACACTGGCGGATATGTATGTGATTTCGATATTACGCGGAATTCTAACGGCGATGTCGTGATCACGAACGAAGGCGGCCCCGACGCACCATATATTCAAGCAATATTGATAAGTTTCACCGATAACACGGCCAACACGGCCGGACCTGATACGGTCAGCAACCTGCAATCAAAAGGCGTATCGGGCAATCTACATGACATGGGCGGCTCATGTACGATCGCGAAAGCCAGCATCGCCACCTATAGCCATGTGGTCGTATATGCAGTTTTCAATAAGCCACCTGCAGACGTCACATCAAAGCTACCGATGAAATCGGCCGATGTATAACATCGGCCATACTCTTATTTTTACAATTTCTATAAAAGTTTGCGCAGGAACGTCCGCGCTGACCTTATCATCGAATACCGGCTAAAAAGCGGCTCATTATTTTACGTTAAAGCATGTTATTATTTTACGTGGATAGTTATTAGCTTTACACGTATGGATCGATGATCCGGGGGATGAGCTAAATGGAAACTAAGAAAGCATTAGGATCTGTCGCACAGCACATCGGCGAAATCTTACTCGTCTCGCTGTTGTTCGCCGTATGCATAGGCCTTGGTTCCGTAATGACGCAATATATGCTGAAACTGACCCCAGACTACGGCATCACAGCACAGCTTATGTTGGTATTCGGCGTCATCATGGCGTTCGGCGGGATGGTGTTTGCATTATTATCCAGACATTAGCTCGTAGAATATCACTCATACCATAAGTTTTTACCTTAAAAACATACAATAGACGATTATATGGTATCAGCTAAAGCGATGATCACGGGCGGCGGCACGGATAAGGACGCGTATCTCCGTGGCGATAAGATCACCACTTTTATCACGATTAAAAATACGGGGAACATCGTCATTAAGGATATAAGCCTTAATTTATCTTTAGCTAAGTACCGGCGCCTGTTCGGCACGGCTAATACGTTCGGGACTGACTTTATGATGAAGGGCCTGGATATCCAGCCTGGCGAGACAAAAGATGTCGAGGTATCCGAAAGGATACCCGAGGGCTTTCACGGGACATCGACGAAGGGAAAGTATGCGCTAAAGATCAAAGTAAAGGTAGATGACAGGGATATCGGCGGCATGACTAAAACGATTACCGTGATCTGACTATCCTGATGTGATAAGGGCCCCTTCTTTTATAGGTATATGCGATTGCACGATTACTATTTCATGCTCGATCGCTCGCTTATTAGTACCAGGCGAGCCTTTATGCCCGCTGCTGACTAGATAAAAACTAATATGGAAACTTATAAAAACGACTCTATACGCTCGTCAGATGGTCTGCAATTATTTAGCGATCGCGCGTACTCCTCTTACTATTCCGAAGCGTCGCTATGGAATAAGGTCCTCAAATACGGCCGAAAAGCCGGCATTTCGGTGATATACGCCGGGCTGCTTCTTTATTATCTATTGCAGAAAGAAGACCTGCCGCTGCATGTGAAAGCCGCCATCATCGGCGCGCTTGGATATTTCATCCTGCCGGTGGATATGATACCGGATATCATCGCCGGGCTGGGCTATACGGATGATCTTGCCGTACTCCTGATGATGCTGAAATATTGCTCAAAATACGTAGACGAGGGCGTAAAGGGGCGGGCGCGGAATAAAATAAAAGAACTATTCGATGATTGTGAAGTAACGATAATGGAAATAGAAAAATGGATCCCATCGGCTGCATAAACAGCATCTCCTTCCTATGTCGAGATCTCATTTATTGTACCCGACCCAGGTTCACATCCTTCGTGAGCTGGGGCACAACGATCTTGAAGTAATGCGTGAGCAGCACAAGCACGATCACAGACAGGAATATCCCCGAGATGCCGAAGACGATCGGCCCCAGGATATACGCGAACATCAGCAGGCCCACGTTTATCTGGCCATGTGATATGAACGGCCGAAGGACGTAGCCGGGCAGCGTCTCGACAAAGATGAAGATCACGACAGCCATGATGACATAGAAGCCTATATTTGTGAAAAATGTCCCTGCCATCAACGATCTTACCATAATGAACAGCATAATGGGAATATCTACTGTCCATGCCCCGACGAGAGGTAATAATGCAGCGATGCCCAGCAGTATGCCCATTAACAGTGGGTATGGAATGACCAGCGTGGAGTCGGGGGCAAAGAAATTAAGGATCGAATATACGATCGCAGCGATAACGGCAAATATCACGATGCTGAGTATATTGCCGAAAAAGACCTTCTCCAGATCGTCATCGACAGCTCTGGAATACCTGACAAGTAAATGATCATGCTGGGCCACCAGTGCAGGAAAGGCGGACTCGAACCATACCTTCAGTTTGTCATCGTCCCGCAGCAAGTAAAAAACAATGGCCAACATCAGGAAGACCTTGAAGATCAGGTCGACGAGTGTTGTGCCCATCGCAATAAGGATGGCGTGCACACCTGAAGTTGACTTTAACATAGCCTGCAACCGATGAAACAACTCGCTGATCGTCGCACCGATATTTTCCGACTTAAAATTTTCAGGGGAAAATTGTGACTGTAAGCTTGATATTACATTACCCGTGTTCGATAGGGGCCCTGAAGGCAGTGATTGGGCACTCAAGTATTGCACAAGTGAATTTAGCTGGTTGACGGCCAGTAGCGATATATACGCCATTACAAGGATCAGGGGTAATATGAGGATGAACAGACAGGCCAGTACAAGCAGTGTCTCGTTCTTTATATACGGCCTGAGCCTTTTTAAAACGGGCCTGGCCACGTAATAGAAGAAGACTGCAAAGACAAGCACGTCCATGAACGGCCAGGCGATCCATAGGAGAAGCAAGATAAGCAGGGCTCCTAGTATGATCCATTTTGAATCATTCAGCCTGGTAAAAAAACCTTCCACAAAAAGCTATTAGAGTTATAATGATAAATATTTTATGTATATTATATTATTAGTTATATTTATTTGTGCATAGCCAAATAACGGTCGTATACATATTATCTTATGGGTTGAAGTCTTAGACATCGTCATTACTAAGAACTATGGCTATTGACATATTTTGGTTCAGAGGCGAAGTCAACGATATTTATATAATCGCACGTAAGCGTCTGGTCCTTTTGATTGAACGATAGTATTATTATAGTCTTTAATGTAATCTGTTATCATGCAAGCACTAGTCGTATATTATTCCCGCGACGGACACACTAGAAAGGTCGCGGAAGAGCTATCAAAAGAGCTGAAGTGCGATATCGAAGAGATCAAGGATACGATGGATAGGTCCGGGCCGATGGGCTGGCTAAGTGCCGCCCGACAGGCACGGACAAAGGCATTGACAAAGCTTCAGCCGATCAAGAATGACCCGTCAAAATACGATCTGGTGATCATCGGCACGCCAGTATGGGCCGGCAATTTATCTCCCCCCGTCAGGACGTATATCGCTGATAATAAAGATAAGCTGAAAAAAGTCTCATTTCTAATTACTGAGAATGCCCGGGGCGACGAGGCGACTATCAAGGAAATGGAAGTGCTCAGCGGTAAGACGGCGGCAGGCACTCTCGTCGTGAAGGCGAAGGAAATCAAAAACGGGGAATATCAGGATAAGATCAAAAAGTTCGCCGACTCGATCAAGGCCTAAGCCTTGACAGCTCTTTTTTATCATACGCAAATAATGCCATGTCGATCTGTCGCAGTGAATATTCAGGATATTGCTTTTGAATTTGTAGTATAGCATCCCTAAACGCCATATATCCCTTAGCGCTCACTTTAGGGGATTCAATATAGCCGAAATAAAACAGCGTTTCAGCCGTCCTGAAATCGATTATCGGAAAGCGATCCGGATATATAAAATGAAGGATCGTAGAAGCTACCGGGGCGCCAATTCCGTAGGCGCCGTCCAGGATGGCCATTTTGTCAAGATCTTCTGCTACCAGGCATTTCTTGATGATCTGCCTGTATTCCTTATAGCCCCTTTTTTCAAAGATGGGGCGAATACGCGGCGATTTCCAGTTTATCAGCCGAATGAATGTCTGCTCCGTGATACACACATGTTTTTCTATATCCGTCCCTACTTTTAAGACTAGCTCATCGTAAGACGCCTGGTCGCGGGGCGAAGCAGTGAACATTTTATACCAACGTTCTATGAATGTATCATTAATCCGATCGACCATATGCGTCTATATCATCGAGGCGATAAATCATATACCTATCCCGCCAGGCAATCCCCTATCGTATTTCAAAAAAATAAATCAAATTTGCGGGAATAAATAAATTAATATAGCAAAAACACCATAAATCTTCATATAAATACCAAATTTGTGGTATAATACAGGTGCAAACGTTATGATCGGACTGATCTTCGATACCAATTGCTTCAAGATATTAAGCTTATTCGCCGTGTTCACCGAGTCTGGCTATAAGCGAAACGAGATCAAAGAAAAAACAAAGCTCAATAATGTGCCACTTGACAAGGCTTTAACTAAACTATTATCGAGCCATGTGCTGACGGTAGAAAATAACGTTTATAATCTTGACTTAGAGAACAAGTCCACGAAACGGGCGGTTAAGATCGCATTAAGACAATACCAGGCGCTAAATGAATTACCATTCGACTTATATTTATTATTGATAGACCTTGTCGATGGTTTTTCGTATATCAAGAACCTGGAACTATATCTCACGGATGATCCGTCAAAATCCTCGTACCAAAAATCTAGTATAGAGATCACGATCATCACGCCGAAATCAATTGATAAAAAATCCATCTCGATGATAATTAAAAAGCTGACATCTAAATATCGTAAACAAGTAGAGGTGCACGATTTTATCTCAGCTTCGTTTTATAAAAACCCGAATGATCCAAAAGTTAAAGACTTGAAAGATAACGGTATTATAGTAATTTAAGCGATTTATATTATTCAGATGATACCAATATAATGGTACATATTATAAATTTTTTTTAAAAGAATGACTTACCATTACCTGGCTTTCTTGCATATCACACCAGGCGACAGGCCATAAATAAGGGATGGCCAGATTTATTTAGTCTAATCTGGCGAGCACTTGATCGCCTTCCACTTTGACCTCATGAGTGACTAGCGGCCTGGGCGACTTAAACACTTTCGCTACGGTCGATACCAGCCCGGTCCAGTTCGTCCACCTGATCACGCGGCCATCTGACAGGTCGAACTGAGACTTGTGCAGGGGGCAAGTCACAATACTCCCTTCAAGCATGCCTTTCGACAGGTCGCCGCCTAAATGCGGGCATCTGTTATCCACACAATAGATATTATCTCCTATCATGGCGATCAGGATCTCACGGCCATTAATGTCGACCTTTTTCATCGTGCCGTCCTTTAGCTCATCTTTTTTACATATCTCAATGAACTTGTTCATATGAACTCTATTTTATGTCTGCGTGATATAAGTGCTTACTGGCTAAGTAAAAAAAGATTTTATCTATAAAGATCTACCCCAGCCTGATTATCCGTTTTATAGTCATGATCAAGGACTTTTTCGGCCTTTCACAGTATGGAAGTTTTCCCTTTGATCCATGATAATGCCTACACTCGTCGCATTTCCCGTGCCTTTCGCACTTTACCTTAGGGCATGCGCAATCGGGATCTATCATAGAAGCAAATTCGATTGCCGTATAGATAATATTTTCTATTTTGGCCGGAATGACCTATCTATGACAAATATTGTTCTTGCTTTACTCGACTCGACCAGTCGATCGGTAATAAACTTTATAACAAGGGCATCATATCTTGACGTTGAGGATGCATAGTCATGCAGTGGATACTGGTTTTAGCAGGAATGATCGTAGTCATACTCGGCACTCTTCTCCAGCTTGGAGTTATTCATTATAGCCGAATTCGTACGATCAGGTTCCCGGGCTATGTGTATGTCATAGTTGGCGCCATAGCAGCCGTATCAGGCCTATTTTTAACTTGATCTTGATGTTCGTTTGAGCATATAGTACAGTCACGGGATAAGTACCTGGAATATGGCTTGCCTATTGTATCTGCGGAGACAATGGTAACGTGAAAAGGGAAGATATTAAAAAAGTCCGGGCTACACTTTCAATACCCAATCAGTGATGTCATGAAAAAATTTATTCGAAATATCATGATTTACAATAATATTTTCATTTATATTGTTTGATATTGAATTAATTTGATAACATTTATAAGGTAGTTGCTAAATATTCATCTTTTACCAGGGACGTGTGCGTATGAGGTGTTATCAGCATCCGGAAACAACAACCGTCGATACTTGCTCCGAATGTGGCCGGGAGATCTGCCCGGATTGCAGTATCCTTATCAATAACCGGGTAACATGTAAAGCATGTATCGAGCATGAGATCGACCAGCTTATGATCATGCCTAGATCCAGGACAATAAAAGATACTTCTTTTAGGGACAGGCCAATATATCTCGATGTGATCCGGCATCCGGATATCGCAGTAGGAGTGCTCATCACCGCTATGCTGATGCTGGCGACGCTGTACGTGTGCATGAACGAAGGCCTCGTATCATATACTCCATACATGGCCTTAGTCATGATATTAGCTATAATCGCCATCGTGTATGATGTCCAGAAAGTGATCAGCCAGGCGTAAAACAAAATGTAATTTAACTTTTTATCAGCCTATCATCTAACGTACTGTCGATTCTACTTCTCTTATCCATCCAATGCCGGTACTAATAATATATTATCTGGGCTGCTCTAAATCGTTTATCACAATATTCGGGCGGAATTCAGACTTGGATATTTTTAAGTTGGCCAGGCACCATTTATTTTTTTTGAACTCTATAGTCAACTTACTGCCGATCGGCACGTATCTCTGTAAAAATTCCCTCTCGTCACGGCAAATTTCAGCGTTGACGATCTTATTTTCAATTTTGATCTTCGCATGGATCTTTGCCTTGATGTTCCAGCCGGAATTAATGCCGACAAAAATGCCGTCATACGTATTATCTTGTGCCAATCCTTTATTTACAGCCTGCTTCGGATGGTCCGTCTGAAAAATATCTAGAGTTTCGACTAAGCTATTATTATCCTCTCTATTCACTATTTTATTCATATTGCCCCCTTAACAGTGTAAATATGAAACCCGTCTTAATTGGCTTCAAATTTAGTAACTGTTTGCAGCATAAGCTACGAAATATAAAGAGTATAAGTATATAATAAGCATTTCTGTCTTAACCGCTGATGCAATTGAGTTTAGCAATTTTTTTATCGCTAATGATGTGAAATATTGTAGCCTGGTATTACAATTTCAATTCCAGAACATTTTGTTCCTATTAACGAAATATTTGCTTATAATTAACTATATTATGATAATATTTCATTATATTGGTCGCATTATCGAAAATATTATTAACTAGATTGACGATTTTTCTTTAATAGAATGGGTTGTTCAATAATTGGTGATACAAAATGAGCATGACAATTCCACCTGTACAAGAAACAATTCTGGTAAAATATCCGAAAACGTGTGAAAAATGCAATCTCCCGATGATCCCGGTATACGTCAAGGTCGCACATAAAAATGCCGAGAATCGAAATGCTAATACCATACACTATATCTGTGAAAAATGCGGGATTGAGCATGACATGATCGTGGATCTTGAGGGCGATTCAAATGTTTATATCAACCCGACAAGAGGAGTATTGCTATAACACATCAATAAGCTTGAGCCTGCGTGACGAGTCGTCGATATTCGGGCAATAAAAAGTTAAAAAATATTTGATCTTTATATTTTCATCGGCTTTTACCAGGGTGTATTTAACATAGCTATACTAGCACGGAAAACCGCATCCGGTCCCAAAACCCTCACATCCGAAGCCTGCACCACATGCGCCTAACCCAAATCCTGCTCCACACGCCCCCAGTCCACATCCGAATGGCGTTGGGAAAAACCCACATGTATTAATCCCATATGGCCCGAAAGGCCCGTTTAATCCGAAGGGTCCGAACAGTCCTCCGAGACCGCAGGTCCCGGTGACCGGTGGCCATAGTAATGCTCCCGCAGGCTCGACTGACACCAGTATGGCTATCGCTATACAGCATAACACTAATAATTTTTTCAAATCCATATGATTCCCCCAATTTTGAATATACTTTATTTATCGATAAATAATGTATTCGCTTATCCGGCGAAATTAAGCGAATCTTAAACAAGATTCATTAATGGCTGCATAACGGTTATCTATTGAAGTAAAAAATTGTCGTATTTTGGCTCTATCGTTAAGGCCTGCTTGAGGGGCTATGTCAACCCAATAGCTTATCGTTTAAACAGGCAACTATCAATTTATTTATACTTTTACAATTGTATATTAATCAATTATTTGAGGAGGGTATACATGATCTATAGAGGAATTTGTCTATACTTAATGGTCGGATCTGTATTACTGGCAAGCGGATGTGTCGGCGGCGGGCAACCGTCTTCGACGACAAATTCGCCCGGTAATTCGAATACGCAAACGTCTGCAGTGACAAGTTATCTTGTTTCTTTTACGGTCGAACGCGGGTCCAGCGGAGATATCGAGGTCACAAATGTGGGCGGCGCAGGTGCCAGCAGCTTAAAAATGGTCGAGATGAGCTTTGTTGATAATACCGGTGCAACGGTCGGACCTGATACCTGCTCTAATTTAACGTCAAAGGGCGTATCCGGTAGCTTAGATAGTGTCGGATCATCAGCCACTATCGCAAAGAGTAATGAGGCGTCTCCATCTCATGTGCTGGTAATCGGCACTTTCAAGGATGATACGGTACAAGTTCTCACTGTGGCTGATGCTTAGATCTGCCACTTCTTTTAAAATTAAATTTTACAGAGGATGCGATCAAGTGTCACTTCGACGAGCATCTTCAGGGCCAGATCGTGGTCACGACTGACTATCAGGTGACATAGGTAACAATATAATATCGGCTGACACTTCACTTTGATTTCGGTCCGATATACTGGTCTCTACATACTTAACATAAACTTTTTATATAGGTTTGTTATATAAGTATATATAACAAAACTGGTATTGGGCATGATCGAGATAGAAGCCGATGAAAAGGTGATACACCAACCTAAACTCGATACGATCAAGATGGTCGAGAATTTTATTAAGGATCATAGCGGCGAGTATAAAAAAAGGTCTCTGTGGGAGCATTTACCCAAAAAAATGATGTACCAGACATATGGTGTAATAATAAAATATCTCATGGATTCAGGAAAAATAGCCATCGATAAGGATAATAAAATTTGTTGGATATGGAATCCTGAATTAATAAAACGATATTTGAATGATAATGACCTGCGTATACGATAAGTTATCGAATTCTAATACTGGCAAATAACACAATTATGCTGTTGCTGTAGTTTTAGCCTGCTGTTAAATGAAAACTGATATTAACCACAAGCGATAAACATATACAATTATCAGTGAGATGGAAAACTTGACGGGAAACAGCGATGGTAAGAAAACGGCAGGTGAGATGGGTCGTAAGAATGATTCTGTGGGCATGGATAAGCCTGCAGGCATCGCTGAGGATAATGGGGCAGAAGAAGTTCTGCGCGTTAATGATGTGAATTTTCATCTGCTTGTCGATTCCGCCAATACGGGCATATTGCTCGTCCAGGGTGAGGACATTATTTATATCAACCAGGCGCTTGCGGGAATGTGCGGGTATACCGTCGATGAGTGCAGGCATTTGAAGTACTGGGATATGCTACCCCCGGATAGAAGAAATTATATCAAGTGGGCAGGAACTGCGCGGCAGCAGGGGTGGATCGGACCGTCGAGGTCCGAACTCAAGCTGATCCGAAAGAACGGCGATGATATATGGCTTGACTGTTCCTGGGCGGTCCCCACGTTTGAGGGAAAGCCGGCGGTGCTGGTGATGTGTGTCGATATTACCGCACGCAAGCGTGCGGAGAATGAAGTATTAAAAGCAAAGGCACAGGCAGAGCTTTACCTTGACCTGATGAGCCATGACATCAACAATATGAACCAGATCGCTCAGGGATTCCTTGAAATGGCTCTCGATACCCTGGACCTTACCCCGAAACAAAAAGAGCTCATAGAAAAACCGCTGGAGGCGTTGCAGAGCAGCTCGAGGATCATAGCCAATGTGAGAAAGCTGCAAAAGGCAGAATCGGGCGGATTCCCGTCGAAAACGGTGGACATCTGTAGCGTACTGGAAGATTTAAAATATCGTTATTCAAATGTGCCTGATAGAAACGTTACGATTAATTTTGAACATGATCATCCCTGTTACGTTCCCGCCAACGAAATTATCGGGGACCTCTTTTCCAACATCCTGGGAAATGCGGTCAAGCACTCCGATCCTCTGAAGCCCCTGGTCATAAACCTGGAGATTGAAAATGTCAGATGGGAGGATAGGGACTTTTTCCGGATCACGATCGAAGATAACGGTCCCGGCATCCGCGACGAGATGAAAGAGAAATTGTTTTCCCGGTTTACAAAAGGTGAAACCAGGACGAGCGGAAAAGGCCTTGGCCTCTACATTGCCAGGACACTGGTACAAAGTTTCCAGGGAAAGCTGTGGGTGGAAGACCGCGTGCATGGCGACTATACCAGGGGCACCAGATTTGTCGTATTACTCCCGGTTGCAGAAAACTAATATTTTTTCAAATCTGAATGATATAACCAAATTACGCCATGAAGTTTAAGTGCTTTCGCGCATATTTCTGCGACGACAGATTATTTTTATGCCTTTCCATTCAGTTCTGCTTCCAGTGATCTTATCCATTTGATCTCTCTATTTGCCTGTTCTGTAATGAACCCGACCACTTTACCCTCATAACCATGGTCATCGCTGTGGCCATCCTTATTGTAGATGCTGCTCAATCGCTCGATGTAGTCTGTAAGCGCAGTCTTTCTTATCTTCAGGATATTCAGGCACTTTTCCGGCTCGATCATGTGGAAGAACGCGACACGCGCGTAGAACTCGTAGTCGCTGCCGGCGATTTCCGGCGAATAGTCAAGGATCATTTCCTTGAATATCTCCTTTCCCTTATCGGTCATGCGGTAAACATGGCGATCAGGCTTGCCGTTAACGTGCTCGACCTTGCTGCTCACGGCGCCCATCTCCTCGAACTTGTGGAGACACGCGTACAGGGTGTTGTTGTTGATAGTCCTGCTCTCGCCGAAGAGGTTCTCGGCGACTTTCTTGATGTCATAACCGTGCATGTCTTTATTCATGAGAACGGTCAGTATAACGATCTCTGTATAAGTCATCGTGCTTTTTCTCCTATCTGGACTTTTTCAGGAAATACCACTTTAGTGGTAATATATGTTATCTTCGATCTCGAGAAGAGATCCCGGTACTCCCCAGTGCTGTAGAGCTTAACGTGATCAGGGTTTCGGGCCATTACATACTTATCCATGAGCCTGGTCAAAATATCGTCTCCCGTCCCATCCGTGATATAGACGCGTCCTCCGGGCTTCAGGACCCTGCGGATCTCGTCCAGGGCTTTCGAAGGATCGAGGTAATGGTGGAATGAGCTGGTACAAATGGCGACGTCGAAAAAGTCGCTATCGAAAGGAAGCTCCTCTACTCTGGCATTATAGAAATGCGTGCTTTTGTAGCCGCGAGGGTTTTCCACAGCTTTCTCGATCATTTTTGAGGAGAGATCGACACCGTAAAACTCACCGTTTTCTTTCATCAGGCTGGCTGCATACCGGACCGCCCATCCTGTGCCGCACCCTATATCTAAAAAGCGTTGGCCTTCCTTTAATTGTACTAATGAAACGGTCTTTTTTTGTAAATACCTGAGAAAGTCGAATCGCTTATCTTCGTATGTGTCCGCCCAGGAATCCCACTTGGTTTCATTGATTTTGATATGCTCTTGAATGGGTTTTTCATTTTTTTGCGTCATTAGCATCAAATCCTTGCTATTAATTCCGCTCGTTTTATATGTTATTTTTAACATATGATTGTTTTATCATATAATATATTTATCATATAAGACTTTTGGTATGATGACGACTGTCAGCATGGGGGATAAATTGCTGGCGTAAGTATAATCTGGTTGGTTTATGGATCGTGAGAGATACGTTATATATCCATAACTTAATAATAACGACGATAATCATATGAAAAGTCGGTTTACGAAATATGCCATAATTATTCTTTTTATCGCAAGCATTATCTTCGTATGTGGCTGCACAAACACCTCTCCGGCCCCTGTTTCAAATTCATTGCCCTCGGATAAATTCGTGACTATTTATGAAGAGTACCACGATGAAGGTACAGTAATCGCAGGAAATGGTACAGTGGCATATATTCCGGTGCCATGCCCTGTGCCGATGCCTTTTGATAATAATCTAATTAGTGGGTTTGCCCAGCAATACAAATCCACCAATACGAATTTCAAAATTTTTTATGGCACTTATTATTTCCGTTATTATCCAGGATATGGCTATACGACGGCTTACTATAGGGCTATTGATGGGTTTCCATATACTCTGGAATCGAATCTCACCGTCCTGGATGTTGACAAGAACGGTACGATCAATGCCAGCTATATGAATCAGTCTGTTATGCTGAAAATAGGGGATAAATGGCAGTCACCCATAGCGACAAGAATAAAAAACGAGTCATTACAGCTTCTCGTCAATGGCAGCTACTTTAGCGGTGTATACGGGCCGTTCGTGGTGCAATATAATACGTCGTGGAGCGTTGAGAATAAGGGACTGTTTGATAAAGCGAGTGCGAAAAGCAGCACATAACCCCAATCAAGCTCATATAATCCATAAATCCTGGATATACTGGAACTCGCTCAACTTCTGCCGGCATCCTTCGATATCCATGCAACGACAGCACCTGATGCCGCGACCACGAAGCAAGCTCCGTCAATCATCAGCATTAAAACAAGCAGCATAGGTAAGATTATTGGCTCGAATGGCCTGCCTAATTCATCTACCGGATTCTGGTGCCACTTCTGCATGCTGTCGTTCCAGGTGATCAGCATATAGCCGTCGATGACCAGTATTGTGGTGATCGCGACGATCGCCCAAGGTAATAGCCATTTATTTGATGATGTTTTATCCGGATGCGATAAGAGCGTCGCTGTCATGCCGCCGGCGAATAACGCAATGATCGAGCCGATGACTGCAAGCCAGACTACGTCTCCGGAACCGCGTAAATACTCAAAGGTGCTGTCCTTGTAATCTGCCAGCTTGTTCATCATGCTATACTCTCGCGTATTGATGGAAAATGCGATCGAGAACATATAAACGATAAGTCGCATGACGATTAGGCCGACGGCTATGGATTTTATTACCCACCACATACGCATGGACATCAAAGGCTCAATATATTATTTACTATACTAATATTGATTGGTTAAAAATGATGTGCAATATATCATGCATATAATCAATAATTATCAGAATAATAACCAATCGTGTTTTATCAGGCATCGGGCAGATCCCGGCGGAATATAATCCTGTATACTATCAAACCGAGCAACGAACATTGTGCCCATATCAACAGATATGCGATTATACTTGCCCCTGGTATCAAGGTCTCGAAATTAATATTTCTGATCCATAGAGTTACAGAATCTAATGATACAGTGGAGGTCGTTGTAATTAAGAATAATATCGTTCCTAGCGCGATTGCCACAATACCGGAGATCTCCGGTAGTATGATATGATCACGCCTATTCAGCTGATATCTATAGCCAATGATCAATGATAAAGCACCGGTACATGCAAGGATGATTGGTATAATGATCAAGACCCAGATGAAAAATATTGAAAACTGCGTGCCGTCATTGCCGACAATGTTAGGGTTCGGCGGGTTGTTCGTATTTGCAAACCATAATAAAACGAGATAGGTCGAAGGGATCAATACGCCGCCGATGATGCCTGAAATGATCGGTGATAATAGTTTTGCCTGCATAAGATCAAACAATGTTTGATGTATAATACATTTTTATATAAGCCTTCTCTAACATACTGTAAACAATACTTAGTTATTTTTACTTCGTGTGATATTTAGAACGGTCTTCTTATCAAGATCTACGAGCGCATCGAAATGATATGACGTCTGCCATTTCGTATCCATACTATCCAATGTATATCATATAATCTAGGCTGGAGCGACGCAATGAGATAGATTTTTTGTCAATCTTCATTCTCGCTGCTATCATGTCGGCCTAATAATTTATTATCCATTAATCGATAGTATTCCTATCATGTCAATACAAAAATTGGAGACTACAACTCCAATACTAGGAATGCCCAACGTGACGATCAGCGACTTTTGGTCTTGGGCGTATTCCGATGTTCTTGTTAATACAAATCGTTCGGTTTTTGCAGAATTCCTTGTGGGTTCGGCTTTAGGTGTTTTAAACAAGCCTCGTATAGATTGGGATGGAGTTGATCTTCATTATGGAAACAAAACGATTGAGGTAAAATGCTCTGCATATCTTCAAAGCTGGAAGGAATATCCGTCCTCAATTGTTACCTTTAATATCGGAAAAAAGACCGCATGGCATGCAGAGTCAAATACATATGAAAAAGAACCTACGAGATCAGCCGATTGTTATGTGTTTTGCTTCTTTAAAGAACTCGAAAAAGATAAGGCTAATATCCTAGATACTAATTCCTGGGACTTCTATGTGATACCAACAAAACGGATCAATGAAGAATTACACGATCAAAAGTCGATTGGGTTTAAGAAGCTGAAAAGTTTATGCAAACCAGTTAGCTATGGGTCGCTTAAAGTCGAAATTGAATTTTTATTGAATGTCTAGGTAGTTTTCTATCCTAATTAAGATGGTTGTCAATTAAAAGTAAAAATTTAGATTGGGAAACATAGCTTTATTTCTTCGATATTTTTGAACTTTTGTTCAAACTCACCTTTATGATTTGTATCCTCAAAGAAAGCGAGCGTTTTATATTTATTTAAGATGCCATCGCAGTCACAACTCGTTTGTATCGGAGCTATGGATTCAACTAATTTATCATGGTCCTGCCAGATCTCTTTGATAAAGCTCTCTATTCCAACTTTTGTCATTTTTCCTCGTTTAAGATGAAATTCTAAACCGTAAATGATTAACGGATTCTCCTGGCATATTTTGGGTAATACATTCTTTTTAAAAAGCTCGTAATTTTGGGCTCTTATCTCTTCAAGGGAAAATTGCTTAATAAACATTGGGTTAAGGATGACGACATCGTAATGACCGCGTTTATATTTATTCTTTGAATTAGACAGTACGTTATCCTGATCATATTTTTTCTCAAATGTCAGACCGTGCATATCGCACCTAAATGGGGTTGGATACTCGGTATGGAAAATGTTGTGTTTCTTGCCAGTGGCATCTTATACGCTAATATCTCCCATTCTCTCACTAAACGCCTGATAAAATCGACAGACAAGATCATTTTCAGTAAAGAAATATGATGGGTGTAAACTATATTCGGAACATACTTTTTCAATAGAATCATTAACGTTATCAATGATCAATTGTTTCATTTTATCAATTCCTTACTTTATCCTCTATAATTATTTATTGAATTTATATGTGTCTTAGTTAAAATTTATATAATGCTTTGCGATTATTATCTATGCGATTTATCGATTATATCCAGGATGATACTCATATTTTTAAAAAGGACGAATGTCCAAATGCTTGCGAGTCTAGAAATAACGAAAAAGTACCTATTGTCGGCGTATTCCCTCCGCAATCTAATAAGTTAACAGGGATGATTATCTCACGTGATCCGACAACAGCTTTTAAAAAGCCTTATCTCAAAGCAAGAGGTAAGACCAATGCAGAGTGGCATAACAAGTTAATGACCGTTGATGCTCCACCACAATGGCTTATAAAAAAGATTAAAAACTTTGATGACAAATATATGGAAAACATACATTCGAATGACTTGAAAATTTTAGAGCAAAACATCGCTAATAATGTATATTGGACTCATCTCCATAAATGTTGTACGGATAAAAAAGATCGTAAATTAGGGGCTGTCCATTTTAAGCATAAGAATGGAGAGCTATGTGCCGATAAATGGTTGATGGATGAGATAAAAGAAGCTAAAAGTTTAGGGTTGAAATTTATCATCTGCCTGGGAAAAGATGTTAAATCATTTATCGAACCCAGGGAAAGCACCATTAAAGAACAAGATATCAAGATATTTTACTTCCCACATCCATCCGGGGCTAATAATGGTGAATGGTACCCAAAAAATCCTGATAAAAAGACTCGGCTAATAAAAAATATAGGTGATTTATTCCTTGTCTGCAAGAATTAATTATACTGTATATAAAAATAATTAGCAATTTTTAACTAAACCCTATACCACCATATTTTATTATTTTTTCTATCACATTTAAAACTGGTTAGCGGGATATATTCGATGTCGCACTTCTTACCGTTTATTATTGAATCAAGATTTGTTAAGTCCGCATAACATGGTACTATCATATATTTATGATCAATTTTTACATTACCAACTTTCTGTCGATTAGCGAATGAATTTAACAGTTGAATATCCTCTTTACTTACTTTAAATTTCTTTAATACTATTGCAACAACCTTATGTATTTCATTACCAACTTTCTTTTTTATTATATAATCAGCGTTATATATTTTAGAATTATTATTTATATAAATACGTTTATATGACCATCCCTGACTTGGCGGACATCTATCTTTAACCTTGAGTCTGCCTTCTGCATAATAATACATATCTTCCTTAGCATAATTTGAAATCTTTGACATATTATACCTACCTAAATAATAGGTTAGTGTATAATACTTAATAAATTTTTTTAAACATAATATAAAATATTAAAAATTAGTTGTCTCTATTAATGTTGAAACTAGCGTCAATGAGTCGACAACCTGAGCTAGCTTCCATGCAGATTTTCCATTTATTAAAACACCTATCTCATAATTTGCATACATACCACTCCAAGAAAAATTTGCAGAACCAACTAATGCTTTTTTCCTATCAGCGATAACTATCTTAGCATGCAATGGTTTATTCTGTGGATCCTTGAAATTATACAACTTAAAATGCGAGTATTTATTTGCTATCTCCTTAAGCTCGTTTCTTATTATTTCATTTTGAGACTCAATATCATTAATAACAAAAATTATATTCACTCCTCTTTCAGCAGCTTTTTTTATTAACTCTAAAATATGTGTTGCTGAAGGAGTAAATAAATATGCAACTAATTGTATCTCATTATTTGCATTTTTAATAATCTCCTCAACAACAGGTTCAGTTCCTCTTATCCCTCCTTTCATTATTTTTAAACCTGTTACCAATATCTCGATATCATTCAAGGCAAATTCTCCAGTAAAACATTCCTATCGAGCCACATATTTCGATGCTCACATGATGTTTCTGATAATAATAAGCATCCATAACAGGCTGCGCCATTATAGCTACCTAATTTATGTTTATTTTCTTTACAAAGCGGATCCCCTGAGCAAGTTCTCAATTGCTCAAAAGTAACATTAAATATATCTTGGAAATATGGGACTAATGCAATTAAGCCTCCTAGTGTTCCCTCCGTTCCAGGTTGTGTTGCATACAATAGAATCCCTCCTCTATTTCCTAAACTATTGCTCTCAGTATAGATTCGTTCTCTGATTGATGCAGAAGAATAACCAGATTCAGTTGATATAGACCTTTATTAAAAGGTGACTTAATGTATGCCACTGAACGAATAGTGGATTTAATTCTTCTCTTATTGTTGGGTCTCTGAAAACATAATCAGGATACGATACTCAGGATCAGGAAACGCTTCTCATCCACTCCGATTGTGAAACTCCCATTAATTCAGTCTGATACCCATTATTGTTTTCTATCATTATAAAAATTCCTTCACCTAAGAATTCCACGCCAGGGTACCATCGTTGATCAGGATTAGCTGTATCCGGAATACCGATATCTACCGCATTTGAAGGAACTTGTGTATCAATTTCACGACGGTATCCTCTATTTACAGTAACTGTTCTTAATTTACTAACCGGGGTTATACGATATTGAGTTCCATTAGGTCCCATACACCTTGCGATCATATTCGGGTTAATCTCAAATATGACCGGAGAGCGGGGGCTAGGTCCATGTATGGGCGGAACGCCTCGTATAGAACCATGGATTAATGCATTGAAATTCTTCTAATAATAAATCTCTATACGTTGTAGCTATTGGACTTAAAATATCTTGGATTGCTTGGTTTATTTCTGACCAATCATTTCTTAAAATCTCACTTGCTATACCGCCACTTATTCTACCTCTTGGGATTAGATCTTTTAAGATGTTATTCAATTGTTCTTTTGATATTGGTGTGCTTCCCCTTACGAGATTATCGTAAATTGGTCTTAACTGTAAAAGATTATGTAATGTGGTATGTCTTGGAGGTATAGAAAAAAGTGTTACTAATTCTGGAATTCTAAGATTTGATGCTTGTCTTTGAATTATCCTTGCCGGAGAAGTACAACTCGACCTAATTGGGGGCGAATCAAACGGTTCTCTCTCAGGAGATCTACCGCTACATCTCCATTGGTGTCCATATGCTAATCCAAGATTCTGGCTAGCATCACAAATTGGACATTCAATTTCGACGTTTGAAAGCGAACCTCCCCCTCCATGCCATTTAAACCACGTTGAATTGCAGTTACTATTTTTATGAACGAGATAATTCCAATTCACATCATCCATATGACCTTGCGAACACGCCATAATAAAACGAATTGCTTCAATCCCTCTTATTCTTGTACTATGGCAAACTGGACATGATTCACCTTGATATAAGACATTAAAATTACCATTATGATTTTGATTATTTACACATAATTTCCATGATGGAAATGGCTTCGTACGATAAATATAATAATCTGATGAATAACCAAGTTCTGCATTTGAGGGTAATCTAAATATCCGTGCCCCAGGTAAAAATCCTTCTGTAATTCTCTGATCCGAAATTTCGTAATCTTCTGGCCTTATATTGTCATTAAAAAGCCCTATATTTGGTAATGGTATAATCCTTGGGCCCCGAAACACCTTCAAGAATCGCACCGGGTCCAAATGTGATAACATACTGTGAAAGTCTAATTTGTTGCGTCATTTTACCTACCTTCTTCTTCCCGACTCAGTTTGAAAACCTGTAGTTTCTTCAATATCCCGTAATGATTGGGGTGTATTTTCATAAACAACATCAAGATTCGCATGCTGATGTTGTAGATCTCCAAGCACTACTGGGGCTACTGGTCTTCTATTCATCACGTATTCCACATATTTTAAATTGTTACCATTGCGAACAGCGATAGAATGCCATCGATCTAATTCTTGATTCATATACTCTTCAATACGCATATCCAATAATCTTCTAAGTACAGGTTGATGTTGAGCACGCGATTCCATAATATTTGGCAGCTCTAAGACTTCGGAAGCATGCGTCCTCTGATTTTGCATATTAGCAGAAGAATCATTTCTGCACCAATTCACTGTTGGCATTCCCATATTTCTTAAAATAAATACGCCAACTGGCCCAATTGATCTATCGATTACCCCAGGTGAAAATGGATACACTGTAACAGGTTCCACAAACCTGTGTAGCTGACTATGATAACCACAGAAGAATTCATAGTGATTTAAATCTCTTGGCCTACTAGCTCTTAGAAAAGTTACTACTAGGGCACCTCTCCTTCTACCAACCCGCCCTGTAGATTGTATATATGATGAAGTGGTTTTTGGCTGGCCATGAACTACCATAAGACCAATACGCGATATATCAACACCAGTACCGAACATAGATGTCGTAAAAAGTGCATCAGGTGAATTGACATCCGGGTATGATTTATTGAGAATATCAAATATGCCAGGCAACTCCATGGGAGTTTTTCTTCCAGAAAGTTCTGTACTATTATCTTCATTTAAACGTCTACGGTTATCACCAAAAACCGTATCCATTCGTTGTGGTATGTCTTGTCTATATAAAGCTCGTACACCACCAAGTTCCCTTATTGCATTGAAATAACCGGTAAGTGTCCAATATGGGTCGATATCTACACCATCATCTTCTCTATGTTCATATGCAGTTTGTAGTAACCTCGACCAAATGCGGACAATAGGCGTTAAAGGGCCTCTACCCGGCGCACAAACCCCTAAGTATAATCTTCCTGCACGATTGTCATTTAACGGGTGAATCTTGGTATCCCTAATAAAGAATTTATCATCTGATGATAAACCGTGTGGTGGGAACAACCGAACATCTCTCTGAAATACCGCTTGAACCTGATCATCTGCCCGTCTTATCGTAGCTGTCGAACCGATATATTTTACGATACTATTTCTTCCTTCACTGCATAAAAAATCAATTGCAGTTTCATATATCCCCATAATACTTCCCAATGGCCCTTCAATTAAATGCAATTCGTCCTGTATTATTAAATCGGGGGGATCTAAACGGTTAATTTGCTCATAGAGTCGACGATTATTCGATCCCGAGGGAGTGGGATGGCCTTCATCATTACATGAAATGACTGCATATTGTCGATAATATCCATAAATACAATGATGGAATTCAACATTTCCAAATAAACCAGATGCTCTTGGTTCGAAAGGCGGACGAGCAAATTTGTCAACTGTAGCAATTACTACAGTAGGCAATCTATGATAAATTTGATCATCTACCGTTACAGCAGGAATCGGTATTCTATCTGAGATATACGGAGAACGACCAACTCTAAATGGTTCTTGAACATTAATTAATCTATTGCCTTCGTTATATTTTTCTCTACACGAACTTATAGTATTTACAGATGGGGCAAGTGATTGACTACTTGCATTAAGGCTTTCAATACATCCGTAGGCATTCCTCCGACCAAGGTCATGTAATTCGCAATTCGGGTTTGTACATATTATATCAAAATCGTACTCTTTTAAATTATTACGTGCTAAATATTTTCTAATAAAATATCCAGGCCTTGACGCACGTGCAGCTAAAAGAATTAATTCATATCCTATACTTATATAATATCTTGTTAATGAAAGCCAAAAATTATCAATATCATCATCTTTTATATTTTCACTGATATCAATACTTATAGTATAATTATATATCCCATTTATATTGTGAGGAATAATTCTCTTTGATAAAATTCTAATGTTTCCCGAAACATTATTAGGTATATCAATATTTGCTAAATCATTTATATTATTGGCGGTGTTTACTTTAACAATGAAAATTTATAGAATGAGTTCCAGTCTGTAATCCTGCATTAGATACTGCAAGTATACTATTACACGCAGGACAATTAAGTATTTGGGCCGGTTCCCCTTCGCCACGTTGTCCTTTTAAAATAGATAATGCACCAGGAATTGTATGACCAGCAAAACTATCATATAATTTATTGGGTGTCACGCCTCCGCCTACCCATAGACCTATGCTGAACGGAGTTGATCCCCACAAATAATCATTTGGGATTTTACAATTACTTGGCCTCCATCCAATATTACGTTTATCTACTAAAAGATTGGACACTCTCAAATATTCGCAAGCAGTTATCAGAGATAAAGCTCTTCTATACTGTTGTATTGTTAACAATCGTAATGTATAACGTGTTAATATAGATACGCCTGCACCACTACGATCTCCACGAGTCCTTAATAAAGCTCTTCTTCTTCGGAATGCAATAGTAAATGCCATTATTGTAAGATATGCTTCAGTCTTACCCGCACCTGTTGGAACCCATAGTACATCGCATAAACGTCTATCATCTGATTCGGGATCAACGATAGATTCTAAATTCATTAATATAAATGCGAGCTGGAAAGGATAATATTCTAGACTTTTATGCCTGGGGACCATATAGATTGAATATTCATTGCTTGATTCGCAAAACAAAATGCAAGTCTTACTTGTTCATTCTCGCACAACAAATTTATTCCAGAAATTATTCTTTTATGAGCAATCTCACAATCTGTTATAATATTTGTACCAATTTCTCGTTGATTTCCATAAAGTGAGTTTAGTTGCTGTTTAATTGCATCTATCCACCTACTATAACCATCAGCAATTGGAGTAAGTTGTATTTTTATCTCCTCAGGGTTCCACATTTCAGCAAGTACAGCTGCCCGTAACTCTGGGGTGTTTCCATATCTCTCGTCCCAGAACAATTCTGGTGATGGAATTCAATATAATGGCACAAACTCTGATCTTATATCCGCAGGTGAAAACATACTTCATTCTCTCGATCTAATAACTCTCCGTCTAACCATTTAAATGGAGTATCAATATTATAGTTTGAGATATCAAACTCATCTTCTTCATTGAATTGATTTTCGGGATCAATATTCTTCCAAACCGCAGAGCATATATGTCCTCTAGCTAATAATGGTTGATCGCGGTATAAAAATTCTAGTTGCATTTCCTCCATACCGGAAGATGCGCCTTTTATTCCAGGAACTATTACAGTTCCTTCGTAACACTTTACTCTTATTTGCGGTTGGAAAATATGGTGCTCAGTCGATATTCTTTGGACTGCAGAAGTATCAATCCTATTTACAAAATACAGTGTTATCAGATAATTATTATCTGTATCGGGGTTAATAATTATATGAAATGATACTTCTGAATTATTAGGTTCCACCTCTTCTCCACGGCAATTTAACCAATATGTACAATTTTCATTTGTTCGTAAATCTATTGATAATATTTTAAATCTCGGTTCCCTTTGCCATGTGTCTGTATCTTGTTCTATTAATCTATACAAAGCCCAAGTTAAGCATATTTTGATTCTTGGAAGACTATCGGATTTTAGAATGAATGAAATACCCATACTTGGGGGTCTATTTTTTGGATCTAATGCGGGAGAAAAAAGCGGTGCTTTGTCGATATCAACTTCCTCAGAATTGTCCTCTTCTGAGCTATCAATATCTTCTACCGGGATTTCAGCCTCATTATCAATTTCAGGTATTAATTGTGATGTGTTATATGGAATAGGTGCAAGAACACCCGTAATATACTCATTTAATGGAGATCCGATTATTGTTTCTCTGACACCATTACGGGGGCCTAATACTTCTTTTATCAAATCCGATACGAATACTTCCCTCATCTATACCCACCAAGAATCAATATTTTATTTACTCTATAAGTATTAACATATTTTTTATTTAACTCTTGCCAGAAAATTTACAAAATTGAAATTATTATAATACTATTTAAAAATAGAATGTGATTATTTTCTTTAATATTTATAGTTAAAACCATTTATTATAATTAATCATATCTCTGATTATTTTAGCAGCTATAAATGAAAATGTTGGACTTACTGAATCAGCAACCATCTGATATTTAGCGCCTATCCCTATATCTTCAGGGAAATAAAAATTATCTGGGTATCCCATAATCATTAATGCTTCTTTTACTGATATTACTCTTTTTTGTCCGCCATCAAAAGCTTCTGGATATAATATATATGTTTTCATTATATTTCCAAAGGAGGGTGAGGGCCTATCCCATTTAAGAACATACCATCCAAACTTTCCAGTGTCGTATTTGTTTTTATATCTATCTATCGTGTTAAAATCGGGCCATATATGGTTAATAACTTCTCCTTTTTTCTTATCTTTCAAACTCCAAATAACGTCTTTTACAGTCTTAGGTTTATGCTTTTTATGTGATAATCTATCAAAAAAATCGCTAGCATCACTCATATTTGTTCCGAAAAGAATAAAGCGCTTACGAGCTATTGGCGCACCATACTCACTATAGTTTATTATCTGAGATTTTATTGAATATTCTTTTAAAGATAATTCTTCAATATATTCTTTGATAACTTCAGTATTTGATAGAGCGGGAACATTTTCAAGTATAAAGAATTTCGGTTTTTTTTCTTCTATCATTTTAAAATACTGAGACACTAACCCATAATCTTTATGTCTTATACCCCGCCTTGTTGTATTTACTGATGACCATGGTCGACAGGGTGGCCCTCCAGTAATAATATCAAAATCTCCAGCGATACCTTCTTTTGAGAGATCCTTTATAAAAAATCGACCAATTTCATTCGCTTGATAAGTCTTTTTAGCAGATTCCGAAATATCCAATCCAGTTACATTAAAACCAGCATTTTTAAACCCAATCGATAATCCACCGGCTCCACAAAATAAATCAAGTACTTTCATATTTTTTATTTTATTTAAATACATTTTATCCAATTTTATTTACTCTCCATATGATTTGATAGGTGGAACGACCGATTATAATGGTATTTCTTGATTAAAAATCTATTGTTCGAGAACGTATATTATATTATGCCATTTCTTTATAGAATTTACATTTCTCTTTTAATGGACATATTTGATGTTTTGGGTTTAATGGAGTACAAATGCTTGCGCTAAAATCGATTATTGCAAACAAGACAGTTTTTGGATCCTCGCAATTAAATAGCTCGCATGAAAGCTTAACGATCTCTTTTTTCCTGCGAATTTCTCCTTCTAATCTTAATCCAAAAAATCTATTTAAAACTCTTGCAATATTACTATCCACAATACATGATTTCTTAGAAAACGCCACAGCAAGTATAGCTCCCGATATATATTCACCAATACCTGGTACTTTCAATAAATCCTCTTTATTCGAGGGGATATCTCCACTATATTCATTAACAATGTATTCTGCAGCTTTTTTAAAATGTGAAGCTCTCCACTTCAACCCTAATGATTCAATCGATCTATCAACATCCTTTATATCAGCGATAGATAACGCAAATATATCCTGATACATATTTATAAAATTAATATATACCGGTAAAACTTGGTTGGCTCTTGTTCGTTGTAACATAAATTCAGCAATCATTATCCTGTAAGGAGAAGATTCATTTCTCCATGGGTATCTCCGATAATTATTTTTGTACCATTGTAATAGCTTTTTAACCATATACTCCATTTTAATCATAATCAAATGAACATTCATATAATATACTTCTTTTCTTAAGATTTGCAAGATTTTTATCTTAAACATTTGATATATCAATACAAAATTTTAAGTAACATCGTAGCATTAATTAAAATTCAAATGAGAATTACCGCCAAAGATGTAGATATTAGTAATATTAACGATAGAATTAATAGGGGAATATATGATTTACAACCGGATTTCCAAAGAGACATCGTTTGGAATATAGAGAAACAGCAAAAATTAATTGATTCGATAATGAGGGGCTGGCATATCCCGCCGGTTCATTTAGTAAAGATAGAAGGTAAAGAAAAATTTGAAGTCTTAGATGGTAAACAGCGTTTATTTTCTATACACGATTTTTTAAATGATAAATTTGTATTCAATTCAAGTTTTATGCCTGAAAACGGCGATTTTAAAAATTTAAATCGTAAAAAATTTTCACAACTACCAGAAGAAATAAAAGATTTTGTTCTATACTCACCAATTAGAATTTTAGAAGTATCTGATGTAAAAATGTATGAAGCCACAGAATTATTTTTGAGATTGAATTTGGGTGTTAATGTTTCGTCTTCCGAAAAAAGAAATTGTATATACGGGCCTGTAAAAGAATTTTTAAGAGATATACTAGGCGAATATCCAAAACTTTTTTGCGTAAATACATTAGGATTTTCAAATTCGAGAATGGCGTATCAAGATGTATTGGATAGAATTTATTTTTTAGAACAAAAAGGTTGTCTGGAGTACAGACCAAATTCAAAAGCTTTAGAGAAAATGTATTTTGAAAAAAAAGTAGATGGGGCAGTAATAAGTAATATAAAAATAAATTTATCGCTGACAGAAAATGTACTTTATGATTTTTATGAAAAACATAATTATAAACTTACAAAATCAATACTAATGAGCTATTATTGGTTTATAAGAGATATTAGTTTAAACAATCTTAATCGGTTTACCAATTCTGATATGTTAACAACCTTTTTAGTTAAATTTGAAGAATGGCGAAAAATCCAGAAAAAACAATACGAAAATGACGAAAAAGTAAGTAATAGATATGTAGAATTTGAGACCTTCCTTAGTGAAGGGTGGTTAGACCCACAGTCCTTAAAGGGCAGGCATAAAATATTAATTGATTTCTATCACGAATTTATCGAAAGTGATAAATTTGGAGAATTAAATGATTAAAGCAGAATATGAAGATTACCAGAGAAGATCTTTAGCCAAGTGGGGCTCTAGAGGTTATTTTATACAGGAAATATCTATTAACAATATATTTAATTGGAAAGATGCAAATATTAAATTCAATTCACCCATATCGGTAATAACTGGAAAGAACGGCGTGGGAAAATCCACTTTTATCAATGCTATAAAACAAGTCTATGATTTACAGAACAATATTAACGAATTTGGTATTTTATCTGAATTAGAAAATTACAGAATAAAACTCGTAAACCGTCAAAATAGAGAACTGTTAATAGAAAACAAAAACATTGTAAACCAAGGATTTAGATTACCTCTAGTAAAAGATTTATCATTTAACCTTAAAAACTATATATTTTTTAAAAATAGTACTGGATACGATATGAAGACATATATAGATACACTTGATCAATACGATCCAATATCTATGAGTGGTAATCAATTAAATACAATGAAATATTTAATTGAAAAGCAGATTATTTCCGCCGAGAAAATCGTGGACGAAGAAGATAATAATAGAGAATACTTCCGTTTAAAACTTGAAGATGGTACAATATATGATTCATATACTATGGGCTCTGGTGAATATTTCATAAATCAGTTTATATGGAACCTTCAATCTTTACCTAAAGGAAGTATAGCGATTATTGAGGAGCTCGAAAATTACATCCATCCCGATGCTCAAAAAAAGCTGATAGAGCTAATTTATGAATATTCGATTCTTAAGGATATACAATTTTTAGTAACCACTCATTCACCGACATTAATTGATCATGTTAATTTAAATTCAAGAATATTGATAAAATTATACAACTCAAAAGTTATTCCAATAAACGACTGTCCAAATTGGTTAGCAAAAGATGTTATTGGTAACACAATAGATGATAAAATAACTGTACTATTAGAGGATGAAAAAGCAATTTCTCTATTAGAAACAATTATTTCTTTTTGTGATTCAGATCTATTAAAACAACTTGAATTTATTAATTGCTCCGGCGATTCTAATATTGAACGGTATGTGAATATAGTAAATCAATTACGATCATTAAAAATAATAGGTATATTTGATGGAGATTCAGAAAAAAAGGAAAATGAATTTTTATTAAAATTACCTGGAAATGAACCCCCTGAAGTATTGGTTTTTTCATGTGTGATAAACAATCTAGATGTTTTAGAAGATATGATTAAACGGCCATCTGATGATTTACTTGATGCACTTAAAAATACCATGATGCTGGACGATTATCATCAGTGGGTTAGTTTTATGGCCAATTCTATTGGAGAAAATCGTGATTACCTATGGAGAACCATGTCAAAAATATGGTGTATGAAAAATGTGGAAGATGTAAACTATTTTTATAGTGAGTTTATTAATCGATTCAATAAAATAAGAGATCTATAAATAAAACATCAACATTCGGCCGCTTCTTTCCCTTTACTCAACTATGAAACCTACGTTCCGCAACTAACGTCCTTTAAAAATATCCCACTACACCACGATTTTTTCGCATCCATCTCACCCAACTTGCGTCCTTCAACCCCTCCCTCCTTCACCACTTGTTTCCACTTCTGTGCAACTTATATACTTGAACGACATATTAGGGTCGGAGTGATATAATTTGGCGTGTACAATTAAGGGAGAATGTCCCATGATACCAATAGCCTTTAAGGGCACAAGCATCGCAGCAGGAAAGTGCGTAAAATGCCAGCACAACAGCGGCAGCAAATTCAATGCAAAACGTAGCGGCGGAAGACGCTAACCAGCATTAATAATAAACCAGGGTGCTCTCATTCTTTTAGTCGAGAGCGCACTCGATTCTTTGGGAATCATCCAGCCGGAAGATCTAAACAGATCCAGGAAATACAACTTTTAAAAAACCGTACTTAAAATTCACATACTTCAACCCCTTCCTTTTTAACAACTTATTTCCATATTTATGCAAATTATATACTAGTATTTATACCAGTATAACATATAATGGCCCGGAGTGAAAATATATGGCGTGTACAATTAAGGGAGAATGTCCCATGATACCAATAGCCTTTAAGGGCACCAGCATCGCAGCAGGAAAGTGCGTAAAATGCCAGCACAACAGTGGCAGCAAATTCAACGCAAAGCGTAGCAGCGGCGGAAGACGCTAACCAGCTTTAAAAATAGGAACAAGTGTGCTCTCATTCTTTTAGTCGAGAGCGCGCTCGACTCTTTATAAATAATCCGGCCAGGATCTAAACAGATCCAGGAAATACAACTTTAAAAAAACATAACTTTTTTACAATATGGTTAAATAACCTGTACGTCAACCCCTTACTTTGTTACCACTTATTTTCAGCTCCTCGTAAGTTATATACTAGTAGACTCTATAATTGTCCGGAGTGATAAGAAAATGACATGTACATACCAGGGCGTTTGCCCGATGATCCCGCCCGCATTTCAGGGCACCAGTATAGCAGCCGGCAAATGTGAACGTTGCCAGCACAACAGCAGCAGCAAAGGCGGCGCCAAGAGAGGCAGGCGTTAATAAGATGTCTTAAGAACTTTCGAGGTGCTCTCATTCTTTTCGTCGAGAGCGCACTCGACTCTTAATGAATCTTCCAGTCAGAAGATTTAAAAAATGCTAATTCTAAAAACCATTCTAAAACTCACAATTCATCAACTGTTTCCGTTTTTACCAATAATCTCCACTTCTGTGCCATTTATATACTATTAGAATGTATAATATGTAGAGTGATATAAATGACATGTACATATAGGGGAGAATGTCCCATGATACCAATAGCCTTTAAGGGCACAAGCATCGCAGCAGGAAAGTGCGTAAAATGCCAGCACAACAGCGGCAGCAAATTCAACGCAAAGCGTGGCGGAAGACGCTAACCAGCATTTATAATAAACCGGGGTGCTCTCATTCTTTTGTCGAGAGTGCGCTCGACCATTTAAATCATGAACTTTTTCTTATAAAATCGATTAACAATATCATCCGGCGGTCGACGACTAATAACAAATCTATAAATTTTATGCCGACAATGGAGAAAACAGTATGACTGACGATTTGAAAAAAGAGGACGATAACTACGAGCAGGATCCTCATAAGGTTCCGGTATGTAGGACCGGAAATTTCGAGATATTCGCTGACACGACCGACGAATCCGGCGATGTGTATTTCGCAGTGAGCATGCTCAACGGTAAGATCGTGGCAAAGGGGGCGAATAAGGCCGATATTTTGCGTTCTGTGGATGAGATGAACAAGCAGATCGCGGAAGAAAAGGCAAAGAAGAACGAGAATTGTCCGTTCTGCGCGAACAAGGATGGCTGCAAGGACAAGGGCGATCCGACGAAGATCGATTGCTTCGTGCCACCTTCAAACAATGTGTTCGATATGATGGGGTGAATGTGTTTAAGGGTCTAAACGTAAAATGCAAGGGTTGTAAATATAAAGTCATAACCAAGGCATATGCCGATAGCCATGATGGCCTATGTCATAAGTGTTATTATGATGTACCCAGGGCTGTAAATGAGTTCGGCTATGCGATGCATAAGTAAAAAAATGTAAACCGATACAGTGGAGTCCTGTCTTGCTTCGGCTATTCGTCGGCATTGTATGGCAACTTGATCTCAAACTTCATTTTGTATTTTCTACTTATGGGGAATTCTGCATGCGTACAACGACAGTACCTGCAATGTAATCGTGTATAGCCTGCTTTTTCTCTGAGAATACGATCAGGAACGGGTTTAACAAATTGAGCCATGATAAACAGCCAATGACCGGCGGGATCCTGCCCACAAAGATCAATCCGAATTTAATAATACTCCTGAGCACAGCACAGGAGAACGATATCCGGTTGCCGTCCATATCAGTGACTTTTATGCCAAGTAATTGCTTTCCCGGTGTTGCCATACGACTGGAGCTTAAGAAGATTATCTCGTAAATGAATAATAAAAAGACAACTACGAAGGAATAAGATATAATTGCTACTGGTGATACGACCAATGAGTCATAAGATGGTTCTATCATGACGAGGATAACGATGATTGCAGCATTTATGAGCGTAACTACGAGCCCGTCTAAGAAAAATGCGCATAGCCTTCTCCAGAAACCGGAATATCGGACCGATTGTACGTCTGCGGGTGCGATATTTCCGTTCATCTCATTCAAGTTATCCATACGCGATCGCCTATTATTGGTAAAATATAGTTTTATGATTAATATATAAGCGTTCTCTAATCAACCATGAGCAGTCAAACATACTCTGCGGACGGCCAACTGGTTACCTTACAGTATAAATCGGCTATATATTGACCTAAATAACGTTTTAGGGCTATATTGCCCCATAAATTTAAAAATAATGGTAAAATATCCTTTTTAACCCAAATATTATGTTTTTTATACATATATTTCGTCAGAACATAATATCTACATTTTTATTTTCACGCTGTGCAGTTCCAATCGTAGGGGGAATAGAAAGAAATGAAGAAAATACTTCTGATTGGGCTTATCGCATTAGTGTTGGTCCTTGCTTTTTCGGCGCCTGTCTCAGCCCGGGGGGCCTCGGGCGGCGGCGGACATAGTATGGGCGGCGGTGGCCACGGTATGAGTGCCGGTGGTCATAGCATGGGTGGCAGCGCCGGCCATACCATGAGCCATAGCGTCGGCAGGGGCAGTTCCGGGCGTAGTAATATTGCTGCTCCCCGCGTTAATCATGGTCAAAGCACCGGCCATAACACTGGCATAGGCAGTGCCGGCAGAGGCTTATCCGCAAGATCAGGCTTCGGCGGTAACGGTCACGGCTCTGGCCGCAATGTTGCCAGCGGTAACATCGGCCGCAATTCCCTCAATCATGGGTTTGGCGGCAAAAACCTCGGTGGCCGCGGCATCGGTGGTGCCGGGTTCGGCGGCGGCCCCGGTGGCTGTGGTATCGGCGGCGGCCTTGGTGGTTGTGGTGGCGGCTTCGGTGGCTGCGGTGATGGCTTTGGCGGTTGTGGCGGCGGCTTTGGCGGCTGTGGTCTTGGTGGTTGCGGTGGCGGCTTCGGCAGTTGTGGCTTTGGAGATTGTGGCTTCGGTGGATGTGGGTTTGGCGGCGGATGCTGTGGCCCTGATGTAACGATCATACAGACCGAAACGCCCGTGCCCTATCCGGTACCCGTTGACAGCTGTAGCCCGTGCGGCCTTGCTACGTCGTGTGGCGGCCTTGATCCATATGGCTATGGTGGCATTGGTGGTATCTCCAGTCCGTATGGCTATGGAGCACCTTATGGTGGCTATGATCCTTACGGCTATGGTGGAGTTGATAGTGTCTCTAGCCCGTATGGCTATGGCACGCCATACGGTGGCTACCAATCCTATAGCTTAAATGGATTAAACTCAACAGCTGTTTCTAATGAGGACGATGCAGGTCTATAAAAATGAAAAGTGGATAAGAAATCTTATCCACTTATTTTAGCTTATTTCAATATGCAGATCGATGCCGACACTATCGCTTCTTGATCCGCAGCAAGGTCCAGGCGTATCGTCCGGTCGAGATCCTGAGTCGTCAGCTTTCGATCCGGGACTTTGCCGCTAAAAGGATTTACAAATTCAGGCATTCTATACCTCCTAGAATATAGGTTAAGTTAATTGGAAAAATTTCTATATTTACAATATCATATAAATCAATAGATAGTAACATAACTTCGTATTCAGCAATCGATTTCTAGCGAGAATATATATTCATATATATGTAAAAAAGTCCAGGAATTAGGTTAAAAAAATACAATCGAGCTTTTCGCTCGACACATACAATCCGCGTCTATTTCCTGATCACGAAGTAATACGTGGCCCCTCCGATCGCGAGAACCACGATTATTATTGCAGCTATCCAGATGGTCGGGTTCCCGGATGCACTGTCTGCAGTTGGTGTGGCAGTTGGGGTCGCAGTACTCGTCGGCATAGCTGTCGGTGCTATGGAAGCTGCTGCCGCCACCGTCGGGGACGAAGATGGCATAGGCGTTGAAGTTGTCGTGGCAGGTGAATACAGGTCGACCATGCTGATCGTTACCGGCGCCGGATAAAACTTCGCAGAAGCGCTGATGTAGCCGGTCTTTTGAATTGTGTTTGTGCCATTGCCGTTACTAGCCGTTAGCATGACGTTATACGTACCCGGGCTGGCATAGGTATGAACCGGGTTCTGTTCGGTGCTGTTCGCAGTACCGTCGCCGAAATTCCATTCCCGGCTCAAGGCATACCCAGTGCTCTCGTCGGTGAACCGTATTCCCAGCGGAGCCGTTCCGGCAGTCCTGTTCGCGCTAAAGCCTGCTACGGGTATAGTCGGCGAAATGACAGTAATTAAACCCACTTCTTTTAGCGTGCTGGTGCCATTTCCGTTGATCGCCGTCAGCGTGACGTTGTACGTGCCGGCGCTCGCATAGATATAGATCGGATCCAGCTCTGTACTATTCAGTGTGCCGTCGCCGAAGTTCCATTCCCGGCTAGCGGCGTACCCGGTGCTTTCATCCGTGAACTGCACGCCCAATGGAGCCAGTCCTGTGGTCCTGTTCGAGTCGAAGCCGGCTACTGGTAGTGTCGGCGCTATGACCGTGATCGTGCCATGTATCGTGTCGGTGCCATTCCTGTTCGTCGCCGTTAATGTGACATCGTACGTACCTGCATTTGCGTAGACATGGCTCGGGCTTTTATCGGTGCTCGTGGTGCCGTCGCCGAAATCCCACAGCAAGCCGGACGCGTCGGCGCTTTCGTCCGTGAACTGCACACCCATCGGCGCCACGCCTTTCGTCCTGTTCGCATTGAAATCGGCCGTCGGTCCTTCGAGCGCCGGTCCGATAAACTGTCCGAAGGATATGGGCTCAGTTCCTACGTGTATGGTGGCCATCACGGTATTTGTCGCAACGTCAATCACTGAAACATTGTCACTGTTCGAATTCGTCACATATACTTTAGATCCGTCCGGCGTCACCGATACACCTTGAGGGCCGGATCCTACTGGTATCGTTGCCACTTCCCTGTCATAATATAAATCATAAGCGGTAACCGTGTTGTCACCTGAATTCGCGACATATATCTGGTATCCGTCCGGCGCCACTGCTATGCCTACCGGATAGGTTCCTACAGTCAGAACTTCATTTTCCCATAACATATCTGAGCTGATCACGGAAACTGTGCCATCCTGGTTGTTCGCCGTGCAGATAGCGCTCCCGTCCAGCACTAAGGCGATCCCCCAGGGTCCCTCTCCGACGTTCGCGAATCCGGCTATTTCAGTATAGGTCGCCGTGTCTGCAGACATGATAAAGTCGTCATCAGCACTCGTCGCGTATACGATATCCCCATTAGGGCTTAGGACTATCCCCATGGGGCGATAATCCAGGGGTATGGTCGCTATCATGTTATTTGTACGGGCATCGATGACATCGACTGTACCCATATCATCATCGGCGACATATACTCTGGAGCCGTCCGGTGATATGGCGATCCCCAAGGGCTCATATACGGGTATGGTGGCCGTCACCGTATTTGTCGCCGTATCGATCACTGCGACCGAGTCATAATACTTACCCACGTACACTTTAGAACCGTCCGGCGCCACTGCGATCCCATAAGGATGTCCGCCTACGGGTATGGTGGCCGTCACCGTGTTTGTTTGCGTGTCGATGACGGAGACCGTGCCGTCGCCATAATTGGCGATATACGCGTATGGACCTACGGTCGTCGCATTAGCCATCGAAGAGGCCAGGATGAATACGACGATGCCCATAAGGCCGTATGTAAACCAATGTATCCGACGATTTGAAAATCCGCCCATCACCGACACCGAAATTCACCAATCCGCGCGTATACTTCCATATCCGACTCTTTATTAGCGGTACATCTGCATACGATTAGCATATAATCGATTTGTTATTATTCTATTTAATTTTTACATACGTTACATTTTATTAATGATCCTGGATCTCGCAGGTCAAGAGTGATAAAAAATGAATGGATGGCTCCTGATCGCCTGCGTATCGATCATTATATTCAGAGTGACGATGGAAACGATTGATTATGTTTTGAACGGCTTTTTTTAATTTTACGGGCGCTTACACGGGTATTCAATACTCGTTCATCATTCTGCCATTCATTATTATCTCAGTGGTGTTCGACTTATTGATCCTATCGATGGTGATCGTGGTCGCGCTATTACTGGTTAATCTCGCGATCATTTGCATTAAAAAAATATTTTCTCCGGCCAGACCTTAATGAATCATCTGTTTGGGCCGATGGTCCTGGCATTTGTTGTCGAAATCTGCTAAGTCGGCATCGACGAGCCAGATATTTTACGATTTTTATATAAATATTTTAAAATTAAAAATACTTAAATATATTAATTGATTAATGTGCTATCAGTGATATCTTGACCGCTAACATCTCATTAGATGGAGAACGGCTTTCCAACGCCGTCCTGGACAACATTTACAGTCGCCGCTCCGTGCGCAGCTATTCCGATAAGGAAGTCCACGACGAGATCATTAAGGAGATCGTCCATGCTGGCATATATGCCCCGACCGCCACGAATCAGCAGCCCTGGCGGTTCGTGGTCGTGAAGAATAAGAAGCTCATCGAGGGGTATGACGAGAAGGCAAAGAAGCTGTTTGTCACTTTGTACAAGGATACGAAAGTTCCGGTCCTGGCCGCGTATGTGAGAAATCATGAAGGAGAAAGGGGGGGTATCGAAGCCCGAGATCCATTTATTCTTTGGGGCGCCCGTGCTCATCCTGGTGTTCGCGATCCCTGGCGTGGTCAATGACCACGATTGTGCCCTGGCGGCTCAGAATATGATGCTCGCGGCCCATTCATTAGGGATCGGGAGCTGCTGGATCGGGCTGGCATTGGGGCTCGGTGAGGATAAGGAGTTTCTGAAGGAGGCCGGGGTCCCCGTAGGGAGCAAGCTCGTCGCGCCGATCATCTTTGGGTACCCGCAGAAGAGCAATTTAAAAGCTCCTCCGCGGAATGAAGAAGTCATATTAAAATGGATGAAATAGGGAATGAGGATAAAAACGAGATTTTTTTAATAGGCGTTTTTTAGACCATAAGATGTAAAAATTTCCGGTAACTCGAATCTCCCATCGGCATCAGAAACGAAATCTATAACCTTAACTATAGCCGACACGTTAAGCGGTCCATAGATGTGCGCGAACAAGGACTTCGCCCTTTGATCGTTATCGCAAGCCGGTGCTTCGTATTTCACCTCGGCCTCCGTCTTTTAGTATCGATGCAGAGGAGGACCAGGTATTTTTGACCAGCATAAAATTGATTCGTCGTCTCCACGGTCTGCGCAATGGTCGAACAGTGAATGAAGCCATCCGAGTACAGGGAAGGAGGCTTATAATACCCGGCCGAAGCCGGATTACATGATTTGCGACACCCTGTTATAATATATTGGGCAATTTACCCATAGCCAGCCTGCGCTTGAGCTCAAGCATCTTTTGGCCCATATTGACCGAGTCCTTGAGCACCTTGACCTTAGAGGCATTCATATTATTTCCGCCATTATGTACCCATTTTACTGGGAATTCGAATATCTTCATTCCCATTGCTTGGCAGATGATGAGTAACTCGGTATCCCAGAACCAGTGATTGTCATGGATAAGGTCGAGTACCTTAATGATCTTATTTTTATCGAATCCTTTGAAGCCGCATTGGTGATCGAGTACTTTTGATTTGAAGAGCAGGCGAACCAGCCCGTTATAAGATCTACTGGCAATGCTTCTTTCCAGAGGGCGTTTCACGTCGGCACCGTTCATGTACCTGGATCCCGTCGAGACGACGGCGCCTTTGTCCAGGCCGGCGATCAGCATATCTAAGTAGCTCAGATCTGTCGCCAGGTCGACATCCATGTATACAGCGTAGTCTCCTCGGGCCTTTTTCAATGCGGTACTCAAGGAAGCGCCCCGTCCGAGCCTGCGTTCGTTATGGAGGAGTACGATGTTTTTATCCTTCCGCGCGATGCTTCGGGCGATGTCGTAGCTTCCATCGGTCGATTTGTCCTCCACGATGATCAGCTCGAACGGTGAATAATTTTTCATCAGATACTCCTCTACCTTGCTGACGCTCTCCGCCAGCCGGTTGCTTTCATTGTATACTGGTAATATCACGCTCAAATCCATAGTATCATACGCTCCCGCTAAGGTCGTAAAGCTCTGATGTGCCCATTCCAAAGCCCTGGCCTGTATCGTTTCTCCCGTTATCCGCATTTGCCCCTAGCCATTCGCTGGTCGGAACCAGCGTACCATGAGTTTCCACCCAATCGGTGATTTGGCCCTGGCTACCCATTCCGGGCATGCCCCCGGCCATAAACTGGGTAGCGTTCAAATTTCCGGAGTCATTACTTCCCGGATGCGATAAATTTGAAAGGTCAGGCCCTCCCATCGCCAAGAAATATTTTACCTCGCCGTTTGCCACTAATTTCTGGAACTCGCTGACCGTCAGGATCGGATCGGAGCCTGAAAACCCGCCGATGGCCATCACTGGCTTTCCTGTCTCCAGGATGATGCCCTCGGCCGTCATGGCACTAGGAACAGCCACGAGGAATGTTGCGTTCCCCATGTTCTTTAATAGGAACTCGTCGAGCCCGCTGGTGTTAGTTTGGCCGATGCCGGGGCCCGGCATCCCTCCTCCCGAATTGGAGTTGCCCATGCCGAACATTCCTCCAAGATTGGCCAGTTCCGGTCCTGCGTATGGTAAAGTCGTGTTAGATCCGTAGAGTATGGGCGTTATAGACCAAAATGCGGGGACGACTAGTAATACGGCGATGGCGAGGGTCAGCATTTGCTTGACATGCCTCGCCGGCCATCCCCCGCTTATCGCATGGGCGTGGAAAAGCCCCGCAACCAGGATGAAACTTATAATACAAATCGCCGGGACCAGCCAGCTAGCCAGACTTGAGTACCGGGACAGGATATAGGCTTCCGTGCCCGCGGCGATGGCCAGCGCCAGAGGGAGTAAATAATACAGTCGACCGCCTTTCCTATATTCACCCCACATCAGGGTTAACCCGATGCCGCACAAAGCGGCGACCGCGGGAGCAAGCGTAATGAGATAGTAGCGGTGGAAAAATCCCGATACGCTGAAATATATCAGCATGGGAAGCATACACGCGCCCCAAAAATAGATGGAGTTTAGCTTTCCCCTTATCCGTTCATCCCGGTATTTTCTTATTATGACAAAGGATGCGAAGAATCCCAGTATAGCGAGGGGTATAAACCAGCTTATCTGACCCGCCATCTGCTGGTCCAACAGCCTGAAGGGTCCGGCGGGCCCCGATTCCATGCCCGCCATTCCACCCGACATTCCGCCTGCCATGGCACCGTTAGTTGGAATTCCTCCCATACCAGTAAAATTCATTGAGTCTGTAGCACCCGGCGGTAGCTCGGCATTGCCGGGCATTCCCATCCCGCCTGGCATTTCCATGCCAGCGGGGATGCCTTCCTGTTGAATACTACTATTTTGCGTGTCAAGAGCATTTGCTGTGCCGGGACCGAAGCTTAACGGGGTGCCGGCAGGCATGATCCTCTCAATGCCGTTATAGCCAAGCGCTAGCTCTAGCACTGAATTGGTCTGGCTGCTACCCACGTAAGGCCTATCACTTGCGGACGTCATATCGACGATCGTCGCCCATGAAAGCGATATGACCAAAAGCACAACAGTCGCGACGACAAGATGTGTGACTTTTTTACTTATTTTATTGGCCGGCGACAGGAAGTAGATAAGATAAAATGCCGGCAGGACTGCAAAGGCCTGAAGCATCTTCACGTTAAAACCAAGCCCGACCAACCCCATACTCAACAATAGTAGCTTAAAGCTGCCTTTTTCTGCGGCAACGATCAGCGCCCAGGAAGCGATAAGCAGTATCAAGACGAGCGTGGGATCCAGGTTATTCGTCCGGCTCACCGCCGCGACGATGGGTGTTAGGGCGAATATGAGGGCGGACAGCAGGCCGGCAGATTTTCCAAAGGTCCTCTGCACGAGGTGATAGACCAGGGCCGTTGAGACCACCGTGGCCAGCGCCTGCGGTAGTATGAGGCTCCATCCGTTAAAGCCAAAGACAAACGCCGAAAGACATTGTAACCATAGCCCCACCGGGGGCTTGTCTACGCTTACAAAGCCTCCGGGGTCAAAGGATACGAAAAAGAAGTTATGTACGCTCATTAGCATGCTTTTGACCGCGGACGCATAGTATTCGTTGCCATATCCCTCTTTCCAGACGGCATAGAAGCTTAAGAAGCCTGAAAGTAACAGGATTAGCGCAAGAAAAATCCTTTCGCGTACCAATATCCTCTTCGGTTCAAACGGGGAAACTATCGATTCGGTTTTTTGCATATCTATCCTTACTCTTAATAATTGTAAACCGGCTGATTGGAAATATTAATGAATAAAAAAATGGCCTTTTAATGTCTTCAAGCCCCTTTACATCAGGCATTAAAGCTTTAAATTATTTTAAAACCTAAGCATCCCTTTGTAGTCCATATCATCGGAATATTTTAAAAGTGATACTTTTATTAAGCACGAAGTTCCATATGAAAACGATGAGTGTAGCGATAGCCCTCGAAGCCATCAGCCCGGGGCCCGCGATGCCTAACAGATAATTCGCCATACCGTAGACGAGAACCTCGTTTAGGCCCATGCCGAGGATGGCGACCACGGCGAATGACGCGAGCTGCATGTGTATCTTCCCATAAATGCTTTGGAACGTATAGCGTCTATTCATAAAATAGTTGAAAACAGTACTTATCATATAAGATGAGGCCAGGGCCATTAAATAAAATATTTGAAGATACGAAACGAGAACATAAAAGAGTGCCCAATCCAAAATAGTGGCGATAATACCGATGCTCAAGTATTTGGCGAGCTTCTTGTAGTCACTGTAGATGCCGAATAGAATAGAATGGCCTAAGTAAAAAAAGGATCGTTTTTTCAAGATCCGCATCTCTCCATTCACGCGGTTAGGTTTTAATGAGCGGCTGTACAGTAGGCATCATGGAACCCACATAGTTATAGAGCGAGTTACCTAATTGAGACATCGATTGAGACGATGATGACACCCCATTCCCATTGGATGAGCCCATTAAAGATGTCTTGCCGAGATCTGTAGGCGATGAAGGTGCAAGCGACGATCCAGGCGAAGGCGTGGGCGATGCAATGCCGTTGCCGGAGCCACTTGGCATAGAGCCACTTGGCATAGAGCCACTTGGCATAGAGCCGCTCGGCATAGCCCCTTCGGGTGGCTTCATACCAGACGGTGGCTTCATGCCAGCCGGCGGTCCATTAGGCGGCATATTAGCCTGATCATTTGGCTGCGGGCTGCTACTCGGCGATATTGTACTATTATTCTCCTCCAAGGACATCATATCTGATGTTGACATGTTGTCCGTAATATTCGAGAGGCTTAAGCTTTCTTTCGATGTTATGTCGGGATTTGTCGCTGATACCTGAGATACTTGTGCTGATGAAGCCGATTGGTGGAAATATAAGATTAATACTATAACCATTACCGATAATAAAATATTAGTGATGGCTAAAACCTTAACATCTACCTTCATTATAAATCACTCCTCAATGAATATTTGAATAAACTACGTTTAAAAATATTATTTAACGTAAAATCGAATATAATCAAAAGTTTTTACCATTTATTTACCTCTTAAAGCTTTAAAAAAAATTAATGGGCAATGCCAATGCGACAATAAAGATAATATTTATATGTTGCACTGAAACGCACCGTAATCGATTTTAAGAAGCCGACCGACGTGCACGAGACTTTTTTAATAGGCGTTTTTTAGACCATAAGATGTAAAAATTTAGATGTAAAATTTCCGGTAACTTGAATTTACCATCAACGCCAGGAGCGAAATCGACAACCCGAACTACGGCAGAAACGTTAAGCGGCTCATAGATGTTCGGGAACAAGTCCGCAGTCCTTTGATCGTCAGCGCAATCCGGCGCTTCGTATTTCACCTCGGCCTCCGTCTTTTTCGTATCGATGCAGAGGAGGACCAGGTCTTTTTGACCCGCATAAAATTGATTCGCCGTCTCCGAGGTCTGCGCGATGGTCGAACAGTGAATGAAGCCATCCGAGTCCAAGGAAGGAGGCCGATAATACCCATTCGAAGCCGCCGATTCCCAGGCGGGTGAGATGGGCGATGTGAAAGATGATACTCATGTGCGTTACTTTCTTTTTATTGAAAATAGATTTTTGCCTCAATTTATACTAGACTGAGCTGGCTACCCAGATGTCGTCAATGATCACGACTGTGCCCTGGCGGCGGAGAATATGGTGTGAGCGGGCCATTCGTTGGGGATCTATAGGTACTGGATGGGACTGGCACTCGGGCTCGGCGAGGATAAGGAGTTTCTTAAGGATGCCCGGGTGCCGGAAGGTCACAATCTTATCGCGCCGATTATATCCGGTTATTCCCCGAATGGAGAACGAAAGGCGCCCGCTTAGAACGAAAAAGTCATATTGAAATTGATGAAGTAAGAGTAATAAAGGTACAAAAATTATAGTATAACGAAAAAGTTTTAGAACTAGTCTCGGAAAGAAAAGCCAGATCTTTGGAAATTTTGAGATTCTTCGAAGTTTTAAAAGTTCATTAATAAACTATAACAATAAAAACAATTCCCAAAAAGCCTAAAAAGTACAAAACCATATGATAAATACATATGTTCGCTGAACGTTGGTAGAACTATAATGATTTGAACCACACCATTTTAAACTCGAAACGCTTAATGTGTAAAACAGCAAAAAATCAATAGCATCTTTTGCCTTTCTTCGTCTTTCCGAGCACGAAACATATAAATACTTTAAATCAGTTTTATACTCCCATCTAAGTGTACAGTATGAGTGTCAACAATGGTAGGACACTTATCAGCCTGCTGATCCCTTCCTCGATCACCGAGGAAAGCTTCGACTCGCGAATAAAGACCTATAAGATAGGTCAGGTGGCACGCGCCGCCTCGATATTCCGGGCCGATGAAGTCGTGGTCTACAAAACAAAAGGCCTCGACGACAGCAAGTTCATAAGCACCGTCTTGCGCTATGCGGAAACCCCTCAGTATCTGAGGAAGGAACTATTCCCCATGCAAGACGCACTCCGAAATATCGGTGTGATCCCCCCGCTGAAGATACCATCACATACTGTAACCGAAGATGAGGAATACCGCGAAGGTATTGTGACCAAAGTCGGGACTGACCGTAACGTTTGGGTCGATGTCGGATTTGACAGCCCAGTCATGCTCAAGGATGCCAAAAACGTCCATATTGGGCAACGCGTGACAGTCAGGATCTATTTGCGAAGACCAATAACGGTCCAGCTCGTAAATAAGAGCGACGTACCCTCATATTGGGGATACGATGTGCGTGTCTGTGACACGCTCCATGAAGCCCTCGATACCGATGGCTTAAGGATCGCGACCTCCCGCTTAGGGGAAACCCTAAACGAAGGATCGTTGTCCGAGATCAAGTCAAGCATTCGGGATAAGGTATCGATCGCGTTCGGAAGCCCGTCAACGGGGCTCGAATCGTTCTTAGAGGACGAAGGACACAAACTTGCAGATCATTCCGATTACGTGGTGAATTCCGTGCCCAACCAGGGCACTGCCACAGTCCGGAGCGAGGAGGCCATATATATTACACTGGGCATCCTCAACCTGATTTGGCAGTAGGAATTACAGCGTAAGTATCGACAAGATACCTGGCGATTGACAAAGCCAGAGCCAGATCCCAGAAATTGTCACAGGAGGAAACAGACAATGAGTCACCCACACCAACCAAGGCGAGGTTCGCTTGCGTACAGCCCTAGGGTGAGGGCTCGCAGCCAGAAGCCCAAGTACAGAAGCTGGGCAGAACTTGGCGATCAACCCCGCATCCAAGGATTTGTAGGATTTAAGGCAGGAATGTCGCATATCATCATGATCGATGATAGGCCTCACAGCACCACCGAAGGCATGGAAATATCCATACCAGTAACCATCATCGAGACTCCCGCTATGAATGTCGCAGGGATCCGCGTCTATGACGACGGCCCGTACGGCAAGAAAGTCATCGGCGAAGCCTGGATCAACGACCTCAAGGCATTAGAGAAACTCACGCCCCAGTCGAAGAACCCGATCGATACCGACGCAATGCTCGCAAAGATCGCAGCACTAGTCAAAGATGGTGTAGTCGCAGAAGTTCGCGTTTTAACCTATGTCAAGACCGCAGACGTGACCGGCACGACCAAGAAAGTACCGGAACTCATCGAGAACCGCGTCGGAGGCGGCGACATTGCAAAGCGCTTCGAATTCGCTAAGTCACTCATGGGCAAGCAAGTAACCATCAAGGACGTTTTCACCCCCGGCGAAATGGTCGACATTTCAGCCATCACCAAGGGTAAGGGCACAAAGGGTCCCGTCCAGAGATGGGGTATTGCACTGCAGAAGAGAAAGCATGCCAGGACCGGCAAAGAAAGGCACGTCGGTAACCTGGGCCCGTGGAACCCGCACCGTGTCAGATGGCAGGTACCACAGCTAGGCCAGACTGGCTACCACCAGAGGACCGAGTACAACAAGAGGATCATCAAGCTTGGCGATAACCCCGAAGAGGTCATCCCCGCAGGCGGATTCTTAAACTACGGCCTGGTAAGGAACCAGTACATCATGCTCAAGGGCTCAATCCCCGGTCCCACCAAGAGGATCGTCAGGATCAGGCCGGCAGTAAGGCCAAAGGCAACGCCCAAGCAGGCTCCCGAGATACAATTCATAAGCAAGGCCACGAAGCAGGGCACGAGGAGATGAGCTAAATGGACGCAACAGTTTTAGATAAGACCGGAAAGAAGACCTCGACTAAGATCGCCTTACCAGACGTCTTTAACGAGCCATTCAGGCCGGACCTCATCAAGAAGGCAGTCCTCGCGGCACAGGCCAACAGGCTACAGCCATACGGCCCGAGCAGGCTTGCAGGATTCTTAACTTCCTCGCACTCCTGGGGCAGCGGCAGAGGCGTGGCACACGTGCCAAGGCTGACCAACGGATCCCGTGTTACGAGAGTAACGCAGGCCAAGGGCGGTCGCAGCGCACATGCGCCGAACCCGAACAAGGACAACTCAGAAAAGATCAACGACAAAGAGCGCATAAAGGCAATCCGCTCCGCCGCAGCAGCGACGATGAATGTCGAGCTCATTAAAGCCAGGGGCTACAAGTACGAAGGCGAGCTGCCTTTAGTAGTCGCTGACGAGATCGAGTCCCTCGAGAAGACCAAGGATGTCATCGAGTTACTCACCAACATAGGCCTGGAAGCCGACCTCGAGCGCTCGAAAGAGAAGAAGGTCCGCGCAGGAAAGGGCAAGATGAGAGGCCGCCAGTACAAGAAGAAAGTGGGCGTACTCATCATTGTCGGTGAGGACAAGGGCATCTTCAAGGCAGTCAGCAATGTCCCCGGCGTCGAAGTCGCCACCATCGCTCAGGTAAACGCTGAGATGCTGGCACCGGGTACGCAGGCAGGACGCCTGACCGTCTGGAGCGAGAACGCCTTCAAGCAGATGTCGGAGGAATAAAAACATGGTAGCAGATGTTATCAAATATCCGTTCATCACTGAAAAGGCGACATTGTCCATGGAGAAGAACAACTCCCTTCAATTCCTGGTAGACCGCAGGGCCCGCAAGGAACAGATCGCGAGGGAAGTTCAGAAAATGTACAATGTCAAGGTCATCAAGGTGACCACGCTGATCAGCCCGAAGGGCGAGAAGAAAGCAATCGTGACGTTAAGTCCCGAGAACTCGGCTGAGGAGATCGCCAGCCGGCTAGGAATATTCTAAACGGGGGATTGAAACATGGGAAAGCGATTAATGTCTCAGAACCGTGGAAAAGGCACCCCGACATACAGGGCCACGTCCTCGCGCTTCAAGGCTAACCTTGAGCACATCAGGACCATCGGCGATGAGACCATCAACGGCGTAATTACAGAGATCATCCACGACACTGCAAGGAATGCGCCGATCATCAGAGTAAAGTACGAAAATGGACAGGACCTGCTCATCCTCGCCCCCGAGGGCGTCGGAGTAGGCGACAAGGTCGCCATCGGAAGCAACGCCGAGGTCAAGCCCGGCAACACGCTGCCATTATCGAAGCTGCCGGACGGCTGTCCGGTTTGTGACATCGAGTCCAACCCGGGAGACGGCGGCGCATTCGCTCGCTCCACCGGAGTCGGCGCGACCATTGTCTCCCACGAGGCAAAGAAGGTCGTCGTCCAGCTGCCAAGCGGCGAGATGAAGTGGCTCAACCCGGCGTGCAGGGCCACCGTAGGCATCGTCGCGGGCGGCGGAAGGACTGACAAGCCGTTCGTAAAGGCCGGCAAGAAATGGTACAAGATGGCTAACAAGGCCACCAAGTGGCCAGTAGTCAGAGGTGTAGCGATGAACGCAGTCGACCATCCGTTCGGTGGCGGCGGCAGGCAGCACCCTGGCAGGCCAAAGACTGTAAGCAGAGGCACCCCGCCTGGACGTAAGGTCGGCAGCATCGCAGCCAGAAGGACCGGCGTAGGGCATCACGGGTAAGGAGTGAACAACATGGTTTCGAAGCAATCAAAGCAGTCGGCAAGGTTCCCGAAGAGGAAGGAAGAGTTCACCTACAGGGGAACATCCGTTGCAGACTTAAAGAAAATGGACTTAGACCAGTTCGCCGCCCTCGTGCCCTCCAGGCAGAGGCGCAAGATCAAGAGAGGTTTCGGCGAGGAAGAGCAGAAGATCATTGACAACGTCAAGGCTGGCGAGAAGAAAGTCAAGACCCACATCAGGGATCTTTTGTTAATTCCCGAAATGATCGGAGTGACCTTCGAGGTTTACACCGGCAAGGAATATAAGGCAGTCGAAATGACCCCCGAAATGGTGGGCCACTACCTCGGCGAGTTCGCATTGACCCGCAGGCCAGTCAACCACGGCGCAGCCGGTATCGGTGCAACCAGAGGCAGCAAGTACGTGCCACTGAAGTAAGGAGGTGCCTGGAATGTCGAGTGTAAAATATTCGAAAGAATTTGACCCCGCGACCACCGCGAAAGCGATGGCCTTCGAGATCAACGTATCGCCCAAGCACTGCGTGGAGATATTCAACTATATCCGCCACATGAAAGTCGTGACAGCGAAGACGACATTAGAGAACGTCATCGCCAAGAAGCAGTCCATACCCTTCAAGAGGTATGCGCGCAACGTCGGCCACAAGAGGCACCAGACGCCCGGTGGCGCAGGCCGCTACCCCGTCAAGGCATGTGCGGAAATATTAAAGCTGATAAACCACGCCGTGGCAAACGCGGAGTACAAGGGCCTCGACTCGGACAACATGGAGATCATCCACGCCGATTCGAAGAGAGGAAAGGTAACACAGGGTATCATGCCACGTGCAATGGGCCGTGCAACCGCATGGAACATTGAGACGGTTACCATAGAAGTAGTATTAGGAGAGGTGCGTTAAGTTGGCAGTTGAGAAAAAGTTCGTCAACGATGGCTTCAAGAAGGCTATGATCGACGAGTTCTTCCTTCAGAAGCTGGAGCGTGCCGGATACGGTGGCATGGATATCAACCGGACTCCGATGGGCACACAGATCACGATCAGGGCAGAAAAGCCAGGAATGATCATCGGTAAGGGCGGTAAGATGATCCGCAAGTTCACCAAGGACCTGGATGTCAGGTTCAAGATGGACAACCCGCAGATCGATGTGCAGGAAGTTCGGAAACCTGAACTGAATGCACAGATGATGGCCACGAGGCTCGCGAACGCTCTTGAGAGGGGCTGGTACTTCCGTAAGGCAGGTTCCTCCACTCTTCAGAGGATAATGGACTCGGGCGCAATGGGCGTCGAGATCATTATCGCCGGTAAGCTGACCGGACCGAGGAAGAGGACCGAGAAATTCATCGCAGGCTACATCAAGCACTGCGGCAAGCCCGTCGAAGAATTAGTCGACGTCGGCTATGCCCGTGCAAAGAAGAAGCTTGGGATCATCGGCGTGAAAGTCAGGATCATGCCACCCGACGCAGTCCTTCCGGACCGCTTAGACCTCTCTAAGCTTGTAGCTGCCCCCAAGGCAGAAGCCAAGCCTGTTGCAGCCGCACCGGTTGCAGCCGAAGTAAAGCCTGCGGTTGAAGCTACCGAGACCACCGCGGCCGAAGTAGAGAAGATCATCGCAGAGTCTGAGAAGGCGCAGGCCGAAGAGGCAGCACCGGCAGACGCAAAGCCGAAGAAGGCAAAGAAGCCGAAGAAGGCCGAGCCGAAGTCTGAAGAGAGCCCGGCTGCAGAAGCCGAAACGACCACCGAAGTCAAGAAGGAGTAATCATGGCGATCGTCAAGGCAAAGGAAGTAAGGGCAATGACTGATGACAAGCGCCAGAAGCAGCTTGTAGACCTAAAGAACGAGCTGCTGAAGGAACGCGCCATCACGTCCACCGGCGGCGCGCCGGAGAACCCTGGCAGGATCAGGGAACTCAGGCGGACTATTGCCAGGATCCTTACGATACAGAAGGAGGAGAAGCGTTAAAGTGGCGATCTGTGAAAAGTGTGGACTACCGGACGACCTTTGCGTGTGCGAAGAACTTGTGAAGGAGTCCCAGCGAGTCAAGATCACGACTGACAAAAGACGCTTCGGAAAAGTCGCCACGGTGATACAGGGTATCGATGACAGGAGCATTGACCTTAAGGAGCTTTCAAGCCTCCTTAAGGCGAAATGCGCCTGCGGCGGTACTATCAAGCAAAGTGTCATCGAGCTTCAGGGCGACCACAAAGCGAAAGTCAAGGAATTACTCCTGAGCATAGGATATTCCCCTGACTTTATCGATGTGAAAAAATAAGTAAGGGTCTAAAATGGACATCACGCCCGAAAACATCATCTATCATGAGATCATCGGGCTACCCGTAGAAACTGTCCCCGCCCGTGAGGGCGAAAAGGGTATTCTCGGGACAGTGGTGAACGAGACGCGAAACATGGTGATCATAAATACGAACGGCCGCGACCTGAAGATCGCAAAATCCGGCCGCTCTTTCATTTTCACCATTCCGAAAGGAATTCGCGTCAAGGTCCTGGGGACCTTATTACAATCACAACCAGAAAATCGGATCCCTAAAAGAAAGAGATCCAGAGGGAAGTGACCGGTCTACCGGTTAACCCCAACGTAGAGGAACTAGTATGGCAAAAGACATTGGACTAGAGAATATAACAACACCTGAGACGGAATGCAATGATCCACATTGCCCGTTCCACGGGAGCGTCAGCGTCCGCGGGCAGTTGCTCGATGGCGTGGTAGTTTCCGACAAGATGGACAAGACCGTCGTGGTGATGCGCGAATACTTAAAGCGCAACATAAAGTTCGACAGGTACGAGAAGAGGAGGTCAAAGATCCACGCCCACAATCCGCCGTGTATACACGCGAAAGAGGGCGACAAGGTCACAATTGCGGAATGCAGGCCTCTCTCGAAGACTAAGACATTCGTTGTTGTAGGAGTGGCTAAACAATGAGGGCGATTAAGGCAAAAGTCCCGCGTGGTGTCCACACCGCAACGCGGCTGGACGTAGCAGACAACACGGGCGCAAGGCTCGTGGAACTCATTTCAGTGCTCAAGTACAGGGGCCGCAAGAACCGTATGCCCGCTGCGGGCATTGGCGATATCTTCATTGGCTCTGTCAAGAAGGGTACGCCGGAAATGAGGAAGACTGTCGTGCGCTGCGTCGTTATCCGTCAGAAGAAAGAGATCCGCCGGCCGAACGGCATGCGCGTATCTTTCGAAGACAACGCATGTGTGCTCGTTGATGAGAACAATGACCCGAAAGGCACCGA
>CAVTVW010000004.1:0-554510 GCA_963738255.1 uncultured Methanocellaceae archaeon
GGCCAGGTCTTCGCTTGAGTAATTATCATAGATCAGGTAGGGAAGCGCATTGGGCAGCTGCGAGGTATAATAGATATGCGGGAATATTTCTGCGTTAGGCAATATATCCGTGCTATCTATGTGATCATCAAAGTTCAGCACATATGACCGATTAGCGGGATCCAGCAAGTTAGCGATGCCGATATGGTAATCCCACTTTGCCTGGCCGTTCGTCGCGTAGTCGCTGCTGTAATAGTCTGGCAGAGATTCCCAGATCTCTGACGTCAGCATCTTTTGCGCAATGGGATATACGTCGAAGAAGTTCTTACCGTAGAAGTGTGTATATATCTGGGCCCACCATGAGAAATCGTCTATATAATAGGCCTTATAGGACCCCATGGTATCCTTCCCTTCGCCATCCACCTCGAACGCGACCAGCGGCTTGCCGTATTGATGTAAAGGATCGTTCACGAACAGGTAGTCCGTGCCGCATTTGATCCAGTCGGATGGAGACGATGATAAGGATATGCCATTGGGATTCGTATAGTCATTCAGGGTCACGCCGGCAATACCCAGTATCGGATAGGACTGACCCTGCCAGTCCACGAAATCGATATAATCCGGCTGTGCTTTTATTTGTGTATAGACCGTATCCGCCAGCGTGGCTAGCTTGTCCCTGATCATGGCATCGCTGGCAGGGTCCAGCGTGGGCTGCACCCAGTCATATGCAAGACAATAGTACATCAGGGACATGGACTGGAAAGCCTGCGGCATCATCATGGGAGGCGATGACGGGACTACGCCCACGTCAAGGTTCAACAAAGCCTGCCGTGCCTTGTCCGAATATGAACTATCCTTAGTGATCTGGTAAGCAAGTGCGAGGTTCATCGCATAGTAGCCTCTCTGTGAGACCCAGTTCGTATCGCCGCTCCATGGCTGTGAAAAGTCCTTGCTCTTAGCTGTTTTCGCGATACTCAGCACGGAGCTCTGCCAGGAGCTCCAGGGCGACTGCGTGCTGTACTGGTATCCTGGCGTTTCGCTGATGTCATGAAAAAGCAGGAAAGGATGGGACGTAGTGCTCGCGGCGAGCGCGGCCGGCATGAGAGCGCTTGATCCGTTACTGCCGCCAGGTGCGCCGACGATGCTACCGACAACGCCCGAGGAGTCTGTATGCCCATTTAGAGCATATAGGATCGTGACGATGGCAACAACCAGGAAAAGGGCCATTACAGCGAATAAATAATTTTTTCGGACAATATCACCCTCATGTATTTATGATCATTTGGGCGTTCGGCCATTTTTATGTAAGCGTTTAAGCCGTTGCCAGATAATCACTATACATTAGATATGTTATCACTTATTATATAAATGATTTCATAAATCACTTACATTATTGATAAATAAACTGATCCATAAATATCCTGGATATTTAGAAATATAAACCAAATATAAATTATATTTATTAAAATAATGATTTATATTACATGTACGCCTGTTTTATCGCGTATACCATAATTATTATTATCGCATTATCAAAGTAAATTGTCGCATTAAAATTATAGCAATATCCTTATATATAAAATAAAATAATATACATAGAATATAGCATAAGCGTTTATTGAAATGCTGCTATCCCCATAAGGAATAATCTAGAGAATGTGGTACCTATGACCAAAGTAGATTCGAACACGCTATTTGCAATTATAGGAAAACTGGTCCTATACGCCCTTCCGATCCTAGGAGTTTTGGGCGTTCTCGTAACACTGGCGTTAGGCCTGAATAATCTGTTTATATTAAGCTTATATGCCGTGATCCCGATGATCCTTGCCCCTGTCGTGTTTCATAAGTATTATAGCGTACAGGCGCAAAATGTAAATCTGTCGGACAGGCTTTTTAAGTTTTTTGTGATAAGCTTTATGGCGATATTTGCCGAATCTATCATACTGCTCAATATGTCTGATATCAGGACTTATTGGTACTATATCGCAATTACAGTTGCTGCATTATTCATATTATTACAGATCGTGCTGTTCGAGGTGAAGTCTAAAAAGCTGCCGGCTGTTTTTGTACAGATCATACTGCTCAACCTGAACCTGATATGGGGTGTGACGCTCAAGTATAACTACTTCGTCGGAAGGACGGATACGCTGGCACACGCCTGGTATATCCAGAACTTGCTACAGGTCGGGCATGTTACTGACGTGTTCGGACTGTATGCTGCGTTTCCGCTATGGCACATACTTGTTGCCGGCGTGTATATGATCACAGGCACCAGCGCTCCGGTTTATACGATGATGTTCATCGTCAGTGGCATAATATATGCAGTCACGCCGCTGATCATTTTCCTCATCGTGACAAAGCTGGTGAACAGCCAGAAGATCGGGCTGATAGCAGCGTTGCTTATCTCGGTACAGACGTTCTTCATTTTCGACGGCATGTACTCGATCGCAAGAGGCGCCGTGACCATCTTAATGTTAGCGGTCATACTATTACTGCTGAGCGGCAATAATAACAGGTATAAATTCGGCATGGCCATCATGGCGACTCTGGCCATCATCATGTACCACACCGTCTCGATCGTATTCGTGCTGCTCATCCTATCCGTGCTTTACGTGCTACAGAAGTTCTTCGTAAAAGAAAAAGCCCAGATGTTCATATCGCTTAAGTATTTAGTGATCTCAGTTGCGATGACAGCGATATACTGGGTGCTGTCCGGAGTTGGTTTGCCGCAGGAGCTATATAATGATATAGCGTTACCCGCGCCCTCCGGTGTGGTCACACAGACGATTATTACCGCCCCATATAGCGAGCTCGCGAACTACTTGCAGTATACACCGTTGCTGTTCTTCATTATCGTCGGCATTATATACATCCTGAGGGCGAAGGACTTTAACAGCACAGCAAAGATCTTCGGCGTCGCATCGCTGCTGTTCCTCCCGATTGTCTTCCCGGGACCTGCACTGCTGGTCAACAAGCTTTCCATGAACCTGGACATCAACCGGTTCGAGGACTACGCATTCTTATTCACGACCATGCTTGCTGCCGTAGGGTTTGCCAGCTTGTTCTATAAGTCAGGAAGGTATGCGAAGGTGTGCCTGGTGGGGATCTTTGCCATCATGATCGTGCTATCCATTTCCAACGACTTCGTGGCATCGGACAACCCGCTGGTGAAGAGGCCGTTCTTCACTTACTACCTGACGCAAGGCGAGGTTAACAGCATCGATAACCTGGCCAACATGACTTCGTCATCTGGCTTCCTGATGAGCGACTATGTCGTGAAGAGGTACATGGACTTCTCATCCTACGCCAGTGTCGGCCAGCTGATAGAGATTAGTAACGATGCTGTGCTCAAAAATTCGCCGGATGATATCACTATGGTTAGAGAGAGTGAGCTTACTAAACGGCCTTTAATGGTATTCCAGCCGAACAAGGGCAAATTCGTACTGAGCCCGAGCTATGACTCGGATAATGAGTTGGGGTATTATTACAACTCCGGGTCGGCATGGAGCTCATTAGGTAAGTCAGACCTGGTATATAATTCAAATGATGTCAGCGGGTTCCAGTAAAATACTGGCCCGCATCTCCTTTTTTATCGATGTATTTTTTAGATAGTTTGTTGTCTGTCCATACGGTACTATCTGAGTGATCATACATTGGAATCTTAAATTTGTGCCGTGCGGTTTTAGGGATGCATTTTTGAGTCATAGAAACCCGAGCTTTGGATCTTTAATTTATTTAATAGAGTTTTATCTTTTCACGTTTTAGCAGTGGTGTAGTGGTTTTAGATATTTAGTTTTAAAAAATCTAAAAAAATTTAGAATCTTCGAGATACTGTATGGATAAACAACAAAACCACAGGGCTAGCACAATGATAACAAAAAGAGAAAATAATACAGGCTATCGGCTTTATGCATTAATAATACTATAAACCGTTCTTGCGCCACAGTTCGTAAATTTCTTTTCCACTGGTCATCCATGCGTTCTTAGAATGACAATAATCAAGTAATTTAACATACATTTTCTTCCACTCGGTTCTATATGGCGAACTGAAAATGTTATTATGCCACAACAGCGTTACCACGCCGTTATACCGCTCAGCGGCGTCGATCACTGATTTTGCAGCGTCCCACATTTCTGGTATCGAACGATAATATCGGAACAGGGTGCCGTCCATGATCGCCAGCGGGATCTCGCATAAGCCTATCTCCTGACCCAGGATCGGATCATATGGTCTGAATGGATGACACATGCCGTTCCGGTAGCCAAGGGCATTGCTGTAGCCCAGGGTCGTATCATATTCGAATCCGGCGTCAGCAAGGTATTTCCACGTCTCGGGAAGCTTAAAGCGCAGGTAATGGTTCCTGTACCCGATCACTTTTTTTCCCAGTACTTTTTCCAGCCTTGCCTTCTCCAGCTTTATTTCCGCCAGGTCGTCGAACGCATAGTATCCGCCATGAAGCCCGACCTCACAGCCGTTATCTATGACAGTACCAAGGTCGCTTTCAAGATCTTCAACGCGATATGCCCTGAAACGCCGGATATCCCGGTCAGTTGCCATGGCATAGAACGATGACCTGGCCCCATATCGCTCTTCGAGCGCCATGATCTCTTTGAAATTTCGATACGGGCTGTGCGCTTTACCTCGAAGTTTCCACGTCATCTGGTGCGCCAGCTCACGCATCTCGAGCTTCCTGATGCTGCTGATGGACGAAAAAGCCATGTGTGACAGTGGCGGGTAAATGTCATCTATATCATGCGTGAGACAGACTGCAAATTTTCTTTGGTCCGGGTATTCGACCTGCATGCCATTCTCGGCCAGGTACTTTGATACGGCCGGCTTCAGGATATGATCCTCGCCGGAAGAATAAAATGACCTGTACTCGCCATTATTTTTCCTGAGGTATTCTTCCTTAAGTGTATAAATATCCCAGAGCGTTGTGCTCTGCCCAATGGCTTCTTGTATAGGCATATGCATAAGAGTTACGCTTTCCATCAGATCATCTCACTTAGCCATTCATTAAAAATCGCCCGTCACGGCGACGGGCGCGGGTATGTCACTGCCTGACGCTGCGCATCTTGCGATAAAGCCTGCTGTCTGCTATCGCTTCAATCCCGATCGCTACCACGAATAGGATAGCTCCTGCTGCGATGACCAGGTAATTATCGTAAAGCAGCACCACCAGTCCGGTGGCCATGAGCAGGATGCCAAGCAGGTATAATATACCCACCGGGCGCAGCTTTACAACGTACTTATTCCAGATACGCCAGGCCAGGGCATTCACAAGATATATGCTGGTGCTTATGATGAAGGGACCATACCTGATCTTCGATCGCTCGTTACCATAGCGGGCCGGTATGGGCACGTTCATCACCTTACCATCGTGGACATTGAGCCTGACCAGCATGTCGTTCTCGAACGCATAGCCCTGGTATATTCTATCAAGGTCCAGAATTGATAATGCTTTGCGGGAAACCGCCGTGTACCCATTCTGCGGGTCTTCCACGTGCCAGTATCCCGAGGCGATCTTGTTCAAGAAGGTCAGGATGTAGTTCCCGAAAGACCGCCAGGCACTCATGCCGTTCCGGTAGGACGCATTAATGAGCCTGTTGCCTTTCGTATAATCGGCTTTGCCTTCTATGACCGGAGTGACCAGGCTCATCAAGTGGGCGGGGTCCATCTGGTTATCCCCCGCCATGACCACGGCGATGTCCATTCCGTCCTTCAGTGACATTTTATAGCCCGAAGTGATGGCACCACCTACACCCTTATTTTTCTCATGGCAGATGAGCACCACGCGAGGATCGTTGAAGCTCTTGACTATCTCTCGCGTGCGGTCGGCACTACAGTCGTCGACAACATACACGCGATCCACATAGCCTGGAATGCCTTTTAGGGTCTCGCCGATCAGAAGCTCTTCATTATAGGCAGGCACCACGACGCCGACTTTAAAAGTGCCGCTTACAGTAGTATCCGTTACGCTCATAAGGTACCTCAGTAAAAAATTATACGACAGCCGTCTGTGCGTGGCCCGTCTCATGGCCGGCCAACACTTTCGGCGGGATCTTGATCGCAGACCTGGTCCTGTATGACTCTATGGATGCCAGTGCCACGCGTAGAGCGTGGATGCCGTCTTCGCCGGTCGTCAGTGGCTGGCTGCCATTCTGGCAGGCTTTCAGGAAGTTCTCTAGCTCGTTCCTGAGCGGCTCTTTTTTCTCGACCTTCGCTTCTTTGACCCAGCTATTGTCATAAACGAACACCTTCTGCTCGATGTAGTCGCCATAGCCGACGCCATCGGTCCCGATGACCGTAAAGTTCCTGGTCTTCTGCGGTGTCAGCCAGTTGGTCTCGACCGTGCCGGCTTTATCGCCGTCAAAACGCAGCAATATGGTCGCATGGTCCTCAAAAGTATGGATCACTTTTCCGGCAATCGCATATACCTCGGAGACAGGGGACTTGTAGAGGTAAGAAATAATGTCGATATCGTGCACGCCAATGTCCAGGATCACGCCGACGTCTCTGATCCTCGGATTATACGGGCCGACCCGGCGCGTCGATATGGATACGACACGGCCAAGCTCGCCGCTATCGATGAGCTCCTTCATCTTGATGACCGCAGGGTTGAACCGCTCGATGTGGCCTACCATTAGCTTGAGGTTTTCGGCCTCTGCAGCCCTTGTGATGGCCTCGGCGTTCTCTAGCGTATCGGCAAATGGCTTTTCCACGAGAAGGTTGGTGCCGGAAGCGATGGTCTCAATGCCTACTTTTTTATGCAGCATTGTCGGCACGACAATGCTCACCGCATCCAGGTCGTGCTTCAGTAATTCTTTATAATCGAGGAACCCCTGCGTGGAATACTGCCTGGATAGCGATTCGACGCGCTTCTTATCCACATCCGCGATACCTACCAGGTCCACGTCCGGCATCTGGCTGTATATCCGTATGTGGTTCTCGCCCATGACACCGGCGCCGATGACTCCTACGCGCATCTTAGAGCCCCCAGATAGCATTTGCGATCGTATCGATGTCTTCCTCATATATCGACGGATGGATAGGCAGGGAAAGCACTTCTTTTGCCATCTGCTCGGCTACAGGATGAGACCCTTTAAAGCCCAGTTTTTTGTAGTACGGCTGCAAATGGATCGGCAGCGGATAATAGACGCTGGTGCCGATACCGGCTTCCCCGAGCTTTTGGGCTACCTCGTCACGCGACATCCCCAGCTCTTCCGTAATACGTATCGTATACTGGTGGAACACGTGCCTGCACCCGGGACGGATATAAGGCGTGACAATGCCTTCTTTGCCGTTGAGCTTTTCACTCATCAGCTCGGCGTTCTCGATCCTTCGCTCGTCATAATAGTCGATCTTCTTCAGCTGGGCAATGCCGATGGCCGCGCTTATGTCAGTCATCCGAAGGTTAAAGCCCAGCATCTCATGGTAGTACCTGACTTTGGAGCCGTGCGATCTCACCATGCGGGCCATTTCTGCCATGCGGTCGTCATTAGCCGTGATCATGCCGCCTTCGCTCGTGGTCATGTTCTTCGTCGGGTAAAAGCTAAAGCAGCCCATGTCGAACGAGCCGCACTTTCTGCCTCCGCATTCGGCACCGTGGGCCTGGCATGCGTCCTCTATGACTTTCAGGCCATGGTCCTTTGCGATATCCATGATCGCCCTCATGTTCGCAGGATGCCCGTAGAGGTCTACGGGTATGATGGCTTTCGTCCGCTTCGTGATCTTCCGCTCGATGTCTGCGGGATCTATGTTGAACGTCTCAGGCTCGATGTCCGCGAACACCGGTTTTGCGCCCGCGTATAGCACACAGTTCGCAGTCGCTATGAACGTGAAAGGAGTGGTGATCACCTCATCGCCCTTACCTATGCCGCTGGCAAGCAGCGCTACATGCAGGGCGGCAGTTCCGGAGTTTACGGCGATCGCATGTTTTACCCCTACATAGCTGGCGAAAGATTCCTCGAACTCTTTCACTTTAGGGCCTTCGGCGATCGTACCGGTCTTCATAACGTTAACTACTCCGTCGATCTCGTCCTGCCCAATCAATGGTTTTGCAATAGGTATCATAGTATCAAATCCTGTTAATCGTCTTCAGTTCCTCGGGTAGATCGGCGATCCTTGCCGGAAAGCCGATAGCCAGTTTCCATGCGGGTACGTTCTTTGTCACAAGTGCGCCTGCAGCTACCATCGCCCCCTCGCCGATCTCTATTCCGGGGAGAATGGTGGAGTTGGCGCCCAGAGAAGCCCCTTTTCTCAAAATAGGCCCTTTCATGTCGTATTTGACCCTGATAGGGTACTTATCGTTGGCCAGTACCGAACAGGGGCCTAAAAAAGCATTGTCTTCGATGATCGTGTTCGTCGGGATGTATACGTTGCTCTGGATGCTCACGTTGTTGCCGATCTTTGTACAGCCGTCGATGACGACGTTCGTGCCGATGAGCACGTTGTCGCCTATGACGGTTTTTTCCCTGACCAGGATATTATGGCCCGTCCTCAGGCTGTTACCGATGACCACGTCGTTGTATATGGTCGAGTTAGGCCTGATGACCGCATTGTCCCCTAGATTAACGCCTACGTAAGGAAGATTTTCGAACTTTGTCCTTTTCGAGGCGGCATCGCTCAGGATCGAACCTTCAGGGTAGCCAAGCGTGACGTTTTCCAGGATGATGCAGTTCTTTCCTATGGTATTGATCCCGTATCGTTTGCATGACTCGTGGATCATGCAGTTATCTGGGGCTAAAGTATAGTCCTGTGTAATTTTTTCAACTCCATCATCGTTGTAAAGTATTGTTTATTTTAATTGTGTTATTTATATCTCTTTATAATATTTTTATTATGTTAAAATATTTATATAGCAATCGATAGCGATGCCAGCGACGTTTACCGTAATAAAATCGGTTTTGGCCTAATTTATAAAATAATAATCATAAAAGTAGCAAGCGCTTTTGGAATTATGACCGACCCACTCCGCCGAGGCGTGTTTATTTTCGCCCCTGGCAGCCCGGCGACCCAGTAACCACGGCGAATACAGCGAAAAAATAACCACGGCGGCCCGGAGAAAAACACTGAAATAATGTTAGTATAAGCCGCCGGAGGCGTAACCATACATCCGCCGTGTTTGCAGTGGTTATTTTTTACTCTGCCTGGTTTAATTTCGAGGCCGCGAAACCTTATTATCTTCCGGGTCAATATTGGTCTCCTGTATGAGGCCGATATTACAGGTTGCACTGGACGAGGTCGAGCTGTCGAGAGCTCTGGAGATCGCAAGAGAAGCGGTAGCCGGAGGCTGCGATTTTATAGAGGCAGGCACACCTTTAATCAAGAGCGAAGGAATGAATGCGGTACGCTCGCTTAAGAGAGAATTTAAGGACCATACGATCGTGGCGGACATGAAGACCATGGATACCGGGGCGGTCGAAGTGGAGATGGCTGCGAAGGCGGGGGCGGGGGTCGTCTCGATCCTGGGAGCTTCGCACGATTCGACCATCGAAGAGTCTGTAAGGTCGGCAAAAAAATACGGCGTGAAGCTTGGCGTGGACTTGATCAACGTCAGGGACGCTGCGGAGCGGGCTGCGAGGCTGGAGGAACTCGGCGTAGATATCATCGGTGTGCACGTAGGGATCGACGAGCAGATGGTAGGCCAGGACCCGCTGGAGATATTGAAGGCGGTCCGTAAAGCGGTGAGCGTGCAGATCGCCGTGGCAGGCGGGCTGGACGCACAGTCTGCAGCCCAGGCGATAGCGCTGGGGGCGGACATTGTCATCGTCGGCGGCAATATCATACACTCGAAGGATGTCACTGCGGCGGCCAGGCTGGTTCGCGAAGGCATCGACGCTGCGGGCACAAAATATGTTTCCCCGGTAAAAAAATCGCTGGATGAGGAGACTCGCGAATTATTCATGCAGGTCTCGACACCGAATATTTCCGACGCGATGCACCGTCAGCATGCGATGCATAACATCAAGCCTCTCTACGAGGGCATCAAGATCGCCGGTAAAGCAGTCACGGTGCAGACTTTCCAGGGAGACTGGGCAAAGCCTGTCGAAGCATCGGACGTGGCCGGGCCCGGTGAGATCATAGTTGTTTATAACGGCAGCGATTATGTCGCGCCCTGGGGAGAGCTGGCTTCGCACGGATGCATGCAAAAAGGCATACAAGGTGTAGTCATCGACGGCGCCATACGGGATGTGGATGACATCCGGCGCATCAAGTTCCCGGCCTTTGCTTCGGCACATGTGCCCAACGCGGGCGATCCGAAGGGCTTTGGCGAGATCAACGTGGATATTACCTGCGGCGGCCTGAAGGTCAGGCCAGGGGACTGGATCATCGGAGACGATAACGGCGTGATGGTCGTGCCGATGGAAAGGGCTTACGAAATAGCACGGCGCGCCATGGAAGTGAAGAAAAACGAAGATCGCGTGCGGGTTGAGATCGACCGTGGAAAAACACTAGCCCAGGTCATGGATCTTTATAAATGGGAAAAGAAGTAACAGACCCATATTTTTTAATGAGCCTGTAAAAATGAAAAATTGGCAGGCTCAGGAAGGGCTTGCGGTGACGGCCATGGATTTTGGCCATTTTTTATCGGCGCGCCTGAAACGGTACTGTATGCCCGGATCGGTGTTCATATCCTCTAAGCTTGCAGGATAGTTCTCGATAAACCATGTCATAAAGTTGTTAATGTCGATACTGCTGGACATGAAGGCGCTCATCTTGTGTTGCCATTCCGTAGCCAGGTCTTTTCGCTTCACCATCTCCACAGCCTTATCGATCGCCTTCGAGCGGTCATTAAAATTATAGATAAGGCCGTACTTATTCTCGAGCTCTACAAAGTTTCCCATGTCCTTCAGGCCGACGAATGAGTTACATCGGATCGTCGGCGTGCCAAGCAGCGCTCCCTCGGTGGCCATGGTCTGCGTATCCGTCACGAGCAGCTTCGCGAAATAGATCGCGTCGTGTATCCTGTTCTTGGGCACGGTCATGAGATTTGCGTTGATCTCGTCGGGGACAGCTATTTCTGAGGAAATGAAGACTCGCGTATATTTTTCCAGCTCCCTGACGAGCCTGACCTTGTCCTCCCTGCTAAACCCATTTACTCCAAGGTCATGCACCGCGTCGAACGCATTAAACCGCAGCAGGATATAGTCCTGCGATCTCGGGATACCCAGCAGCTCGTAGATGCTGTCATCGGGCCGGTAATAGTTTGGATGTAAATATGCCATTTCCTTATAGCTGTCGACCTTTATGTGTTTCCTTCCAAGGCTCTGCCGGAAGGAGGAGGGAGATATAATGGCGTTCGTGAGCAGCACGCACAGCTTGACCTGTATGTCGTAGGAGAGAGAGTTAGCCATGGGCTCAGAGTCGTTAAAGATGACGTCCGTGACCCCGAGCAGCCTGGCGGTCAATGTGTTATAGATACCATAGCCGGTGACCGCATCCACTCTTTTAGCGTTCAGGTACCGGTAAGCCCTGAGGACGTCGCCGGGCACCGATAAGATCTTGCCCGACTTTGAGATCGGGACGTTTGAGAATGGAAAGTATGGGATGTTCAGCTCGTTCAAGAGGTCGATTGTCTCTCCGTAGCCTCGAGCGAGCACGAATACCTGATTACCGTCGCTTTCTAATTTTTTTATAATATTTTTATAAAAATGTACTTGCGCAGGTGTGGAGATAAATATTCCTACTTTCATTAAAACACCAATAAATAAATATATTTAATATAATATAAACGTTATGTATTTAATATGACCTTTTGTAAATTACGTTTAAACTAAGCCCATTTTTCCTTATTAAGGAATATTTGTACTGAATAAAAATAAATATATAATAAATTTGTATTTAAAATTTAGTCCATTAGTTCATGTCAAAAATATTAATATTAGTATAAATATTTATATATTAAATATTCATTAAATTATATTATATAATGATCGATCGTCTAACTAAGGAGTGATTGAAATAAAAGTCGTCACAGTAGTCGGGGCCAGGCCCCAGTTCATCAAGTGCGCGCCCGTTTCCAGGGAGTTGAGAAAGGACTGTGAAGAGGTCCTGGTGCACACGGGACAGCACTATGATCATAACATGTCGGACGTCTTTTTTTCAGAGCTGCACATACCGGCCCCAGACTATAACCTTGGCGTAGGCTCAAACGCCCAGGGAAAGCAGACTGCGGATATCCTGGAGAAGCTGGAAGAGGTACTAATAAAAGAAAAGCCGGACGTGGTTTTGCTGTACGGGGACACGAACTCTACGCTCGCCGGAGCATTGGCCGCAGCCAAGCTCCAGATAGCCATCGCCCATGTCGAGGCGGGGCTCCGTAGCTTCGACCGGCGTATGCCAGAGGAGATAAATCGCGTAATGACTGACCATGTCTCAAGCCAGCTCTTCTGCCCCACAAAGGCTGCTATCGAGAACCTAAAAAAAGAAGGCTTAACGGAAGGCGTATACCAGGTAGGCGACGTGATGGCGGACGCCATCGAATATAACCGGGATATAGCAAGCCAGCGAAAGAGTGTCGCGGCGAGCCTGGGCTGTCATAGGGGTAAATACCTAGTATCTACGGTACACCGACCTTCAAATACGGATAGCAGGCGGAACCTTACTGGCATCATGCAAGCGCTGGGCGCATCGGGGAAAGAGGTCATATTCCCGGCACATCCCCGGACGGTGAAATATCTCAAAGATTATGGTTTGCTTGCCACGTTACCCCATAATATTAACATCGTCGAACCTTTAAGTTACCTGGACATGCTGAGCCTGATGGATGGCGCGGAGAAGATCGTGACGGACTCCGGGGGCGTACAAAAGGAAGCATATATGCTAGGTGTGCCCTGTGTCACGTTGCGGGAGAACACGGAATGGGTCGAAACGCTGGAGGGCGGCTGGAACGTCCTCGTAGGGGCCGACCGCGAGAAGATCCTGGATGCGATCAACGGGCCACAGTGCCTGGAAAAGCAGAAGGACCTGTTTGGCAGGGGAGCAAGCCAAAAGATCGTCGCCCTGATAAATGAGTGGTGTGAAAGTCACCGTATGCCGGCACATGAGGCCGATAAAGCAAATGTATTAATTTGAAAATTTTTCGATTCTTGTACGTTATTGGTATGATGATTTTATATCGGTTAGGTTTTGTGGATGAATGTTATACTGCCTGCGTATCGTCGTGCAATTAGTTGGGTTGGAAGCACTAAACCACTAAATCCCACAGAAACACAAATTTTTTTTTAGATTTTCACTAATGCTCAAAAACCACTAGCTCTAAAGCACGATGCGCAGGCTCACATTCAATTCTCGAGTGTCACGAATGCTCGGTTTTAATGCACCATTTTATACGAAGGCACAGTTTTTAAAACTGAAAGGGTGTCACTAAGGACACGACCTCACTGACTTGAAGCTCAAATGTGGTAGGCATTTTTTGTTAGTTGATCATTCGTGTTATTCCGTCCCCTATGTGTGAGATGTAGAATTTGATGAGTAGGCCAAGCCTTTTTCCACTTAGTCTCAGGTATGTCAGGAGTTGGGCTTTGTGTACTTGTTTGATTTCTTCGATGGCTTTGAATTCGAGTATGCGGCAGTCGTCCACTATCATGTCGATAACTTTCGGTTTTAGAGATAAATGAGCCAAAATAGGGCTTCAAGTTAGTGGGGTCGTGTAGTTAGTGACGACTTTTCAGTTTTAAAAACCGTGCATTAGAGCCAATTGAGCATTAAAACTGTGGATTAGTGTTTTAGAGCTTTGACTGTGAGCCTGCGCATCGTGCTTTAGAGCTAGTGTTCTTAGCGCATTAGTGAAAAGCTAAAACGTTTTGTGGTTCAGTGGATTTTAGTGCTTTCGTGCTTCCAACCAGACTGATTACAACAATCCAAGCAAGAATAACAAACATCCTAAAAACACATAAGACATTAAAAAATTAAAAAAGTCTTTTTTATTCCACAGTAACCGATTTGGCCAGGTTCCTTGGCTTATCGATCGGGCATCCGCGGAACACTGCGACATAATATGCGAGAAGCTGCAGTACGATGGCCGATAGTACAGGCGCTATATACTCGCTGCAGTCCGGCACACGAATGACAACGTCCACGAGTTTCACGATCGAGTCGTCACTTTCGCTTGCTATGGCGATCACCGAAGCGTCCCTCGCCTTTATCTCTTTGATATTGCTGATCATCTTGTCGTACGTCGGCTGCCTGGTCGCGATGGCTATGACCGGCGTAGTGGCGGTGATCAGCGCCAGCGGGCCATGCTTCAGCTCTCCGGCGGCGAAACCCTCTGAAAACACGTATGATATCTCCTTCAATTTAAGGGCGCCCTCGAGTGCGATCGGATAGTTCATATTCCGGCCGACAAAGAAGAAAGAGCTGGCGTTGGGAAAAGTCCTTGACAGGTTCATGATGTATTCTTCAGTATCAAGCGCTCCCTGGGCATACTGAGGCAGCGCCTTAAGGTCGGAGATGAGTTTTTTTGCGCGGTCGGCATTCAATGTGCCGCGGGCGTTGCCCATGTAGATCGCCAGGATATACATGATCGCGAGCTCTGCCGTGAAAGTCTTGGTCGCTGCAACGCCGATCTCAGGCCCGGTTCGCATATAGATAGCGTTCCTGGATTCCCGGGATATCGTGCTACCGACGACATTGGTGATCGCGATCAGCTTAGCGCCTTTTTTCGCGGCATCCTTGACGGCCGCGATCGTATCCGCCGTCTCGCCGGACTGGGATATGGCAACGATAAGCGTATCCGGGCCCAGTTGCGCAGAACTGTAGCGGAACTCCGATCCGATCTCCACGCTGACCGGCAGGCCGGCGATCGACTCGATGGCATACTTTCCCAGGAGCCCGGCATGGTATGAAGTGCCGCAGGCCACGATGATCATGCGGCTGATGCCACAGAGATCCGCCTTTGTCAGCGTGATCTCGTTCAAGTACACCTCGCCGGTCAGCTCGTTCAGGCGGCCGGCGATCGCATCCCTGAGCGAGCGGGGCTGCTCGTGGATCTCTTTGAGCATAAAATGCTCGTAGCCTGCCTTTTCTGCTGACTCGAGCTCCCACTCGATGATCCTGACCTCGCGGGATATGGGGCGGCCTTCGAAATCCATCAGCCGGACGCCGGTGCTCGATATGATCGCCATGTCGCCGTCCTCGATGAACATGGCGTTCTTCGTATACCTGAGGAACGCAGTTACGTCCGAGGCTAAGAAGTGCTGCCCGTCGCCAAGGCCGATGACCATGGGGCTGTCCTTCTTCGCTGCGTAGATCATATCTGGCGTATCCTTGCAGATGACCGCTAGCGCGAAAGAGCCTTCCAGCACTTTGACCGTAAGCTGGAGCGCCCGAAGAGGATCTCCTGCGTAGTTATCTTCAAGCAGGTGAGCCACCACCTCCGTATCAGTTTCCGATATAAAGCGATGGCCTTTATCCACAAGTGCTTGTTTTAGTGATTCGTAATTTTCTATGATCCCATTATGTACGACCGCAAATGTCCCCGTGCAGTCCTGGTGTGGGTGTGCGTTGGTCTCCGATGGCTTTCCATGCGTGGCCCACCGGGTATGCCCTATGCCCACAGTTGCGTAAAGTGCAGGCGACACCTTCTGCTTCAGGTTCATGATACGGCCATAGGACTTGATGACCTGGAGTGAATCGTTACATATCAATGCGATACCCGCCGAATCGTAGCCCCTGTATTCAAGGCTCTCCAGCGAGTCCAGCAGCACGTTCGTCGTGTTGCCATTTCCGACATATCCGACTATTCCGCACATATTTACTCCTAAAGGACCCTCGTATGATCGCGAATGTTCGTGCAGACCACCGCACCCGGGCCGATCGTACATCTGGAGCCTATCACGTAGCCGGGTTTCGTCAGCACGCGCCCCGCAATGTCCGTGTTATCGCCAATGATGGCGCCGATGTTAGTCTCGGTCAGCGCCCCGTCGGCCTCCATCCTCGCATCGCCGGACTCGGCGATAAAGCCCGGGCCGATATAGGCACCTTCGCCGATAATGGAGCCGGAGATGTGGCTGAATGCGGAGATCTTCACATCGTTCATCACGATACTATTCGAGATCATGGTGAACGGCTCGATCGTGCAGTTGTTCCCGATACTAGTGTTCGGTAGTATCACCGCATTAGGCCCGAGATCACAATCATCTCCGATGCATGCCGGCCCGGTGATATATGACCCTGAACGTACGATGGAGCTGGCCCCGAGCTTGACCGGCCCGGTGACATAGGCACCGGGTTCTACAATGCCCTTCAGTTCCTGCTTCTGTCGTTTCATAGTGACAGCATTCAAGTCCAGAAGATCCCAGGGGTACAGAACGTCCTGCCAGATGGCTTTCGAATGGATGGCTTTTACAGTATGGCCTTCGGCCATCATGCGCCTGATCGCATCCGTGATCTCGTACTCGCCGCGCTCGGATATCTCAAGGTCCTTTAAAAAATCGAATATCCCCCGGGAAAATCGATAGACGCCGGCGTTCACGATGTTGCCGGACTCTTCATATTTGGGCTTCTCCACAATGCTCTTCACGAGCCCGTTGTGCGTTGCCACGACCCCGTATTTCTTGGCAGGATCGGCATGTATTGTGAGCATGGCGGCTTCGCACGATCTTGAGCGCATGATCTCCCTGATATCAGAGGCACTGACCACAGTATCGCCGTTCACTACCAGGAACTGGTCATTGATCATGCCGGAAGCCTGTATCAGTGCATGTGCCGTTCCAAGCTGGGGGAACTGTTCCACATATGTGATATCCACTCCGCGGACATGGCCGTCCTGGAAGTAGTCCATGATCTTTTCGCGCTTGTAGCCGACGACCATGACAATGTCGATGATGCCGCTATCTCTCAGCGCACTGACCACGTACTCCAGGATAGGCTTGTTACCGACCGGTAACATACATTTAGGCCTCACCGCTGTGAACGGCTTGAGCCTGCTTCCCTCCCCTGCGGCTAGCACTACGGCTTTCATGGTCTGAGGATATCTCCGGATGGGGATAGATGGCTTACCCCATGATTAGAAGCCCATTTAACACGTGAGTATTAGTATATAACCAATAATTTATTTATTTATTTATTATATAATTTACATTAAAATCGGATTTTATACCATATGATAGCTAAGTAACGCAAAGCAGGAATTCATCGAGATCTTTCTAATAAATTATTACTATATCCGGAATGGAAATTTTTATCATGAAGCGCTTAAAGAATATTCTAAGAATATAAAAATTAAAAAGTATCTTTTTAACCTCATGATCGATAGATCAGAATGATACTCGTGTTTTTTGAGACATTTAAGATTTTAAAAAAGATTTTGTATCAATATTTATATTAATTGTTAAGAGCATAATATTTAGATGGTCCGGGGACAATATTTAACAACATAGTATCTTATTTATCATGGGAAGGCAATAAAAGATCAAACGGCAGAATAATAAGGATATGGCAGAACAATGATTTAACAATAAATATTAATATATTAAAATACAATCTATTGTCGCCCATAGTAAAATGTTACGATCGGCCGGGCTATATTCGAAAGGTTATTAAGTGTTATTCAAGTTACGTAATGGTGACGAAATATGAGATCCATTTCGAAGGTTGTTATGGAAGAAAAAATGAATTTTGATATTGATAGTGAAAAGCTGAAGGGCATCATCAAGCGTAAGGGCAGGATCAGGAAGGTCGGAGTCATCGGCATGGGCTACGTGGGCATACCTGCGGCCGCATTGTTCGCAGACTCGCCCACGCTAGACCTTGCGGTCGGATTCCAGCGCGATTCGAAAACTTCAGGCTACAAGATCGACATGCTCAACCGCGGGGAAAGCCCACTGAAAGGCGAGGAGCCCGGGCTTGAAGACCTGATCAAGAAAGTCGTCGGCGAGGGAAAGTTCAAATGTACATCGGACTTTTCCACCATCTCCGAGATGGATGCGGTCACGCTGTCTATCCAGACCCCCTTTAAAGACCCGAAGGATCTGCTGCCGGATTTCGGCGCATTGTTCGACGGGCTGAAGGAAGCGGGCAGGTACATTACGGAGGGCGCGCTTGTCGTACTGGAGTCGACGATCACCCCGGGCACCACGGACGGTATCGCCAGAGAGATCCTTGAGAAAGAGTCCGGGATGAAAGCCGGCGAAGACTTTGCGCTGGCACATGCCCCGGAGCGCGTGATGGTCGGGCGGCTGTTACGCAACATCAGGGAACACGACCGCATCGTAGGCGGCATAGACCAGGTCAGCACACAGCGGGCTATCGAGCTTTATTCGCCGGTGCTTACAAAAGGCAAGATCATCCCCATGTCCGCCAGGGCAGCCGAAGTGACTAAGACCGCCGAGAACACGTTCAGGGACTTGCAGATCGCAGCGGCAAACGAGCTCGCGTTATACTCGGAAGCCATGGGCATCAATTTCTATGATGTTAGAGCGGGCATCGACAGCCTGAAAGGCGACGGCATTACCCGTGCGATCCTGTGGCCGGGCGCAGGTGTCGGAGGACACTGCCTCACAAAGGACACTTATCACCTGGAAAGAGGCGTGAAAGTCTCGGGCCGTGAGCTTGACTACCCTAACGGTAAGGACTCGCTGTTCGTGCTTGCGCGCAACATAAACGACTTCATGCCGGAGCACATGTACAATCTGACCCTCAATGCACTGGGCAGGCTGCATAAGGACATATCAGGGTCCAAAGTAGCTATCCTGGGATGGGCATTCATCAATGACTCGGACGATGCCAGGAATACGCCTTCGGAGGTCTATAGAGACCTGTTACTTAAGGCCGGGGCCAATGTCGGGGTCCATGACCCCCATGTCCTGAATTATCCGGGAGTGCCAGTCTTGCACGATGAAAAGGAAGTCATGTCGAACGCTGATGTGATCGCCGTATTCGCAGGGCATAAGGAGTATAAGACCCTTCAGCCTGAGGCGGTAAAGCGCCTGACCGGTAGAGACCACCCCGTCATCGTCGACGGCCGCAATATAATAGACCCGGACACGTACATTGCCAAGGGGTTCGTTTATAAAGGCATCGGCCGCGGCGATAAAAACGATCATCGCATAGTATAGGCTCTAGCTATGGTCGTACTGGGGACCGCAAAAATAAATGTGGCCGTCATTTTGATCGTAACGGCCGTAATGCTTTATATTTTTTTTATGCTCCTCGGTTTAAGCCCGATGTCCATAGCGCTTATTATCGTATTGTTAGCACTGATCATATTAGTCGGATACTTGTGCTCGGATAATCTGATAATGGCCTTGATGGGCGCCAGCAGGAGTAACGTGCCCGCCCCGATCGAGGATATGGTCAGGCAATATTGCAGCGAGCGGCATATTCCGTTCCCGCCTATCGCCATCGTTCATAAGGAATTGCCTGACGTATATGTATATGGCGCCAGTAAAAGAAAAAGTTTCATTATTATCACATCGGGCGCTACGGGCAAGCTAAGTGAAATTGAGCAGGGAGAGATAGCGATCAGTGAGCTGGCGTCGATCCAGCCATATCGCACATTTGATATGGCAATGATCAGCCTTATTTTAATGCCTTTGTCTGGCATATACGAGCGGTCACTCAGCTCGAAATATATGAGCAAAGGTCATAAGTTATACACCCCCATGAATGACCATGTCACGTTCAGGAAAGCGACCGACGGCGACTTCTTGCAGATATACAGGGGAGGCACGAACGCGTTCTGCGACTCCACCGGATTTATTCCGTTGCATAAGCTGGCACACCTGTATGAAAAACCTACGGCCATCTCGATCATTGCGGAATACGACGGTGTTCCCGCGGGGTTTATTGTCGGGCATATAAAAAATGGCGCCAGCGGGATATATGGGCATATCGATGCGATAGCCGTCTACGGGCAGTACCGGGGAAAGGGGATCGGCATGGGGCTTACCTCGACCTTCATCGACGGGACGAAAGAATGCGGTTGCTGGCAGTGCTGCCTGGAAGTGTGGCAGCATAACGACGAGGCTATCCGGCTATACGAAAAGGCAGGATTTGTCCGGCGGGCTGTATTTGAGGACTATTATAAGAAAGGGCAGCATGCGATCATCATGTGCAAGAACTTAGTTAATGAATAAAAGTGTCGCCAATATCAAGATATGTGCGAGCATATAGCACATCCCGATAGGCCGGCAGGCGATTGGCCTGATAACATTTATATATTTAATGACTAATTATGATATGGGGACATACGGGGGCTATCATTATCAAATTCGTAACGATCGTATCGACAGCAGTTATTGGAACAATATCTGTCATGGCTTTTATTACGCTAGCGTTTAGCGTTCAGGGGAATAACGCGATCATCGAGCAGGCGACGGTAACGCCAATGCCGATCGTTGTTCTTACACCTACGCCAGCGGCGACAGTAGTTCCGGACAACGGGATACAACAGACACAATACGGCTATGTGATCACCTATCCTGAGGCTGTGAAGTCATCTGATATCAACGTCAATCCGAACCCGGCTTACGTGACAGCCCAGCCAACGGTTCAGCCGACGGTGAAGCCGTGTGCAACGCCAAGGCCGTCTCCGACGCGCAGGCCATTACCCACGGTCAGGCCCAAGCCGTCGCCATAGTTAATAATTTTTAATAATTGGCGAGTCACTGCGATTTGAACCTATGTAAAAAAATCGATCAACAACACGATATTTTTTATATCGCCATTAAGTGCGATAATATTTCAACTATCAGAAGAGCATATATACACCATTAATATTGTATATTGGCAAAGAATCACCCGGTAGAATTGAATAGTATATTATTTTACGAGGATATTCATGGAAAAAAAGCTATCCGTAATACTCATTATCACAGTTATATTGGCCACGACATTTTCCATGTGTCTTACCACGTCGCCAAATCCCACGACGACACCCACGGTGACACCCACGACAGTTTCAGTGAGTCTTACCCCGTCGTCAAATCCCACGACGACGCCCACGAATGTGCCTTCGATCGGCGGACAGGTTTCGCCCACGCATCCTTTCGTGCTTTTTAATAATATCAATGAATTGCCCAACTATAATGGGGGCTCAAGCGATTATGACCGGAGCATTACCGACTTCGCCGACAGCGAGCTGAATTACGACTTTACGACAGATCCTGACGGTTTCGTCTATTCGTCAATTTACGCAGCTTATATGGGACTGGCGTATCAGATCACCAAGAATAGTAAGTATATCCAACCGGCGAGAAACGCTCTGGTGAACCTGAAGTACCCTGATTCTCAGGACGGCTCACAGTATGACTATGGCTACGCTACGCTCTGGTATTCCCTGGCGTATGACTGGATACAGCCAGCCCTTTCCCAGGATGATGATACGATCGCACGTGACCGGCTAGGCGGGCTCGCGAACAAGACGTACTTTGAGTCTATCATCAGCCCGAACTATGCCGTCTGGGATGATTTCCAGGGGCGGATATACCCGGGCATCGCTGTTGCGGGAATGGCTTTGCGGGGATATGACAGCCCCTACGATAGTAACGTATCGGCCTGGCTGAAGTGCGGCAGCCAGTACCTCTGGGTAAAGGACGACCTGCACTCGTACAACCAGTCGCTGGCAGGGAACGAGATAGACGTCTCCGGTTTTCAGCTTGCGGGAGGCTACAAGGAATATACGATGGACCAGCAGCTGTACTATGCCTATGCCTATGACCACTACTACGGCAGGGACTATGTCCAGGATTACCCGCTCGCAGAGCGATGGTTTATGGCCGACACGTGGATCACTTTCCCCAACGGGTATCGGAATGACTACTGCACGCTGAGCGCGGAAGCGCCGGCCTATATTCCTGCGATTTACGGCCTGCTTAATACGAGCGAGAGAAGTCATCTACAGTATTACGGCGACCTGGTCGCGGCGAATAATCCCAGCCCGATCAGCCCGAGCTCCCGGAACCTGCTCCCTCTAACGGAAGGTGAAAGCGTGAGCGTGGTTGGCAATGTGGACATGTTCTATTACTTGTTCGATTACCCATATCCGGACAATCCGTCGCCATCGACGACGACTACGCGGCTTGATCCCGTGGCGATGTTCCAGGTATTCAGGAGCGACTACTGCCAGCTCGCCGACTGGATGTCACTGGTCACATTTAACAATCACACAGTCAACACCAATAGCAACCGTATCAATAGCCACGACGACCAGCTGAGCGTAGAGATATACAACAAAGGCGACCTCGTGCTGGGAGATGGCGGCGAGCCGAAATACCTTGAATCTTCGGAAAGCGACCCTGGTATTATGTACGGACAGTACGGGGAGTTCCACAACACGCTTGCCGTAGAAAACCCACGCCAGGCTTTTAACCTTTCATCTTGGGCGGGGAGCCAGGCACGGTCTCCATATAAGGGCGATGCTGCCGGAATAGTGACCAATGTCACCATCACGGATACGGTCACGACGCCATGGATGGATGCCATAAACACCTCGATGCCCATCAGCCAGCTGGAGGGCGTGGGCCCGATCTCATCCACCATTCAGTACACGCGCCAGCTATTATTCCCCAAGGATTGCGAGGTGATCGTGGACCGGGCGAGCGATAGTACCGAGCCATGGATCTTCCGCACCACCTGGCGGCCGGCCACATTTAATACGATCGCGACCACTAGTGATCACATCGGCAACGCTAACCTGACTCTTAATATCGGTAATACCGGAAAGACTTACAATTGGCTTGCGCAGACCGCCGCCGGGGACGTGGATACCGGCACGGTGACCGGCCGGCTGGACTGGAGCGCCATTAATCCTTATGGCACCAGTGTTTCCACAACGCTTTACACTGCGCCCGCAGCCGACGTGATCGTCAACAAGTACTACTCGAGATTCGCAGGTAACATGGGCCAGTCCGAGGTTTATTCACCGGTCATACAGTTCAAGGATAGAAGTAGTAAGGACCTATATCGAGTAACGATAATATCGACGAGAAATACGACCGATGCGAACTATGAATTCTCGTCCCCGGCGGTGACCGGAACCGGCAACGCCGTTAAGATTGTAAAAGACGACGAGACCCGGTACGCGTATACCGGTAGTGGCGTCAGTAAGTTCGACGGGTACACGACAGATGCCAATACCGTTTATATGAGAACGAACACCACAGAAAAGGAGATCACACTAATACACGGTACGGCTCTTTCGATGAATGGCGGCATCATAAAGAGTTCGGGCATGCTTGACTTCCTGACCATGCAACAGGGCCAGGGTACTATGGCAGAGATAAATGCGTCAGGTAGTTATGTGGTCACAATTACGATGCCCGACAAGGTAACGAGCGTGGAAGCGGATGGAACGGCATATTCAGCATACAGCACTAACGATAATTCGGTTTCACTTACACTGAAGCCAGGCGACCACATTTATTCGCTCATGTGAGCTATAGACGATCATAACGTTCTATCTCTGCCATTATAATCATTGGCGGGAACAAATATTCAGTATTTTTTAAAAATATGGCATCATTTAGTCACGCTCTAATTGAATATTAATAAGAGTTAAATATTACGACCGATTACTATTCGTGATTACAATGGGTATAGCTGCGCATATGAATATGAAGAGCCTGAAGCGGTTATCGGATGATCCGCTTTACAAGAATTCGTTCTTTATGCTCATTAACAAAGGCCTGATGGTGACTTCAGGCTTGATATTCTGGGTCATCGCAGCAAGGCTTTACGAGGTCAATCAGGTCGGCCTCGCCACGGCGCTCATATCGGGCTCATCACTCATTATCAGCTTCTCCACGTTCGGATTCGATATCTCGCTGGTTCGGTTCCTGAAGTCCTACGATAGGTCCAAGGCGTTTTACACTTGCCTATTCGTGACGACGGGCGCTTCACTGACTCTCTCGGCGCTCTACATAGTCTTCGTCAATTATCTTTCGCCAGACCTGGCCTTTATCCGTCAGCCATTGTATGCAGTAGTATTCATACTCTTTACCATGATCAGCTCGATCGCGTTGATAACGTCTAGCACGTTTATTGCCCTCCGCGACGCCAAGTACTCGTTCATCCAGAACCTGATGCTTACCACCAGGATCATTGCAGTCATACCGTTAGCATTTATGGGCGCGTTAGGAATTATCGGCGCTAACTTTGCCAGTTATATCGTCACGTACATTATCGTCTTTATCTTTTTGTCGAAGTTCGTACCGTTCAAGCCCCAGATCGACGGGGTATTCATTAAAAAGTCATTCAAGTTCTCGTTTGGCAACTACATCGCGAACATACTGTACTCTGCATCGTTCCTGGTGCTGCCACTCATCGTTCTGGACTTACAGGGCCCGGCGGCGGCCGGCGTTTACTATATCGCTTACACGGTTGGTAACTTTCTGCTCCAGGTGCCGATCGCATTAGGACTCTCTTTCTTCGTAGAAGGAGTGTATGGGGAGAGTATCAGGAAGAACCTTATGAAGTCGGGGACGGCTATGATCCTGCTGCTGGTGCCCGGTATCGTGATATTCTGGATCTTCGGGGCAAATATACTTGGATGTTTCGGCGGCAGCTACGTGAGCCCGGATGCGATCAACCTCTTAAGGCTGGTGTCACTCTCGAGCATCGTCTATGCCGGCTATTCATTGTTCCAGCCAGTGCTCTACATACGCATGCAACTAAAAGCGCTTATCCTGCTTAACCTGCTAATCATGGTCCTGCTAGTTGGCCTATCGTATGCGTTCATCACCTGGTTCGGCATCATGGGCGTCGGCTATGCCTTGATAGGCACTTTCCTGATCGTTGATGCGGTGATATTATTCTTTGTCGTACGATGGGGCTGGATAAGCTTCAGAAAGGATTCGTCACCAAAAACAGTAATTGAATAATTGATCAATACGTCGATGGTAAAACCGTCAGGGATAGTAAACATTTAATAGCATAGGCTTAATAGGGAATAGAACGGGGGCAATGAAGTTTGATCGATCAGCTACAAGGAGAGGGGGCGCTAACAGATACTTTTATACTCAAAAGCGAGTATGGGCGCAGTGAGCTTAACAGGGACAGGCCGGACGAGAAGGCCGTACTCGATGCTCTCGAACCTCGTGTTTCTAAATACCTGGTAGATCGCGGCATGGCCGTTGAATACCCTGACAATAAAAAGTTCGCTGTCTGCCTCACCCACGATGTGGACGATATTTACCCGCCCATCACACATGCAGCCCTGGAGGCGGCATGCCATTCAAAAAGCCTGAATGCAAAAGGGCTCGCCCGGGACATCTTCTGGAGAGCCCGGGGAAAAAAGGCGAGCCCGTACCGGAACTTTAAGCAGATCATGGATATTGAGGAAAAGTTCGGGGCAGTCTCATCGTTCTACTTCATGGCCACGGATCGGGACGTAAAACGGTTCAGGTACCACATCGAAGACCTGGACGGCGAGCTAGGCATGATCGCGGATCGCGGGTGGGAGGTCGGCCTGCACGGCGGCTACTACGCCTATGATGACCTTGAAGCGTTAAAGCGGGAAAAGGCGCGACTCGAAAAAGTCTTCGGCCGAAAGACTATCGGCTACCGAAACCACTACCTACGCTTCAATGTCCCCAGGACCTGGGAGCTGCTGTCCGCCTCAGGGTTCAAGTATGACACCACGGTGGGCTATAACAACATCGTCGGTTTCCGGAATGGCATGTGTCATCCCTACAGGCCCTGTGACCCGGGCAATATGCGCAGCCTTGACATACTGGAGATACCTATGGCGATCATGGATAGCTCGCTCTTCGACCAGGCAAGGACTCTGGACGAGGCCTGGTCCCTGGCAAAGCAGCTCGTAGATGTCACTGAACGTTATGGGGGTGTCCTGACGTTGCTGTGGCATAACGATGCATTCGGTGTGTCGTTCAGAGATAACTGGGTAAAGATATATAAAAGGATATTAAACTATAGTAAAGATAAGAACGCTTGGATCACAAGTGGAGAAAATATTTACCAGTGGTGGGATACGCATGGTCGTTAAACTAATGGAAGATAAGGAAATATGGGATAGACATGTAGAAAATAGTCCCTACGGGACGCTCTTCCATAAGTGGGATTTTTTGAAGATCATTGAAAAATATTCAGGCTATACCCTGTACCCGTATGGTGTCTACCGAGGTGAAGAACTGATATGCCTGTTTCCTTTCTATATAAAAAACTTGATGGGCCTCAAAATGGTCTTTTCTCCTCCCCCAAACATGGCCGTGCCATCCCTGGGTTTTGTCATGGGTTCAACCTATGATAAGCTCAAGCAGCGCAGAAAGGAGACCTACGTGAACGATGTGACAGACGAATTAGAGGTGGAGATAAAGAAATTTCACCCCAACGTCGTCAACATCTCGACGGTGAACGGGTTCATCGACGTAAGGCCGTTCAAGTGGAACGGGTATGATGTACAGATGTATTACTCATATGCTATCGACCTGAAGCAGCCGCTCGAGAAGATCTGGGAAGATTTCGATAAGGATCCGAAATGCGAGATTCGCAATACAGAAAAGCAGAACCTAACAATTCGGCCCACGAATGATGTTGACGAGTTCTACCGTATCATGCACAAGCGATATAAGCAGCAGCACCTGAACCTGCCCATCGTGAGCAAAGAGTATCTGAAGGAAATACTTACTGCCTTCCCGGAGAACATGAAGCTGAACTTTTTATATAGTGACGATAAGATCGTGGACATCGTCGCATACTATCAGTACAAGGGCCGGTTCGTCTTCTGGATCGGATGGGTGAACCTGGATAAAAACTTGCACAGTAACGAATTCATCGCATGGGACTACATCAAGACCAAGAAAGCTGAAGGCCTGGACACGCTGGAGATCCAGGGCGAGAATGTCAAGCGACTCTGCCTGTTTAAGTTAAAGTTCAATGCGTCACTCGAATATGGCTTTTCGATCAGCAAGAAGGATATGATCGGTGGTTTTGCAGAGAACGCCTCCCGAAATTTCATAAAGAGAAGATGATTATAAGACCGTCAGGGCCGGGAAATCACATGCCAATCGAGATTATTAATGATAAGGCTACATGGGACCGTTTCGTGGATGAGAGCCCGCACAGCTTGCTTTTTCATCGATGGGACTTCCTCGCGATCATGGAAAAATACTCGGGATTTAAGCTTTATCACCTGGGAGTTTACCGGAAAGACGAGCTTGTTTGCCTGTTTCCGTTTTTCCACCGGAAGCATCTTGGCATGAGCCTTATTTATTCGCCACCTCAGGGTTCACTGCTGTACGTCCCTTACCTGGGCCCGATCATGGGGGCCGGTTTTGGCCGCATGAAAGAACATGAGAAAGGACGCGCCTGGTGTGACGTAGCCAAAGAGATCGAAGGCGCGATCAAGAAGTTTTCGCCCAGCTATACATCCATCGCCCTGGCACCTGGCATAATCGATGCCCGGCCTTTCATGGCCAAAGGATACGGCGTAGATGTACAATATACCTATATCATTGATCTCAATCCGTCCGAGGATGAGATCCTGATGGGATTCGATGGTAACTGTAGAATTCAGATCAGAAATTGTAATAAGTATAACCTGATATGTAAACAGGTCAACGAAGCAGATACGTTTATCAAGCTTATGGGGACACACCTGAAAGACGAGGGCATGACGTATTTCAACCGGCAAGACTCCCGATACCTTAGAGAAATAATGGATGCATTTCCCAAGAATGTGAACATGCATTTCCTCTACTATGGGGAAGATATTATAAGCGCCTACGTGAACTGCGATTATCGGGATCGCTCTATCGCCTGGATGGGCAGCCCCGCGATACAAAAGGATATCCAGCCGAACGAATATTTTTTATGGGAGCGCATTAAAAAAGCGAAAGAGAACGGATATAAAAAATTTGATATATGGGGCTCGGATATAAAGCGGCTTACTAGCTTCAAAGCGAAGTTCAACCCTTCGCTTGAATTGACCCTGTACCTTGAGAGGCGAAATGCACTACGTAGTATGGCAGAATGGGGAATGAACTCCGTTACGGATATGCCATATATATCTTCTATAACAAAATTGCTGGTCAGGTGATCGATTGTCAATAATACAGGTCAGGGACGGTACGGAATGGGATCAATTCATTCGTGAAAGCCCTTCAAGCACCCCATTCCATCGGTGGGATGCATTGAATACCATTGCGAAATACACAGAGTACAAGGCATATCCATATGGGATATATCGTGACAATGTGCTTATCGGCGCTATTCCACTATTCATTAAAATGCGAAAGGGCTTTAAAGAAGCTTGTAGCCCCCCGTCCACGAAAATTGCCAACATCACGTATATGGGCTATGCCGTATGTGCCGATTACGACGACCTGAATGCCTGTGATAAGGAGGGATACTGGCGGTATCTGGCGGAAGAAACGGCACATTTGCTGAATGAGCTTTCCGTCGATTATGTATCCATTGCCCTGTACCCTGGACACGTCGACATGAGGTCGTTCATTCATTGTGGCTTCGAGCTGGAAGTGCATTTCACATATATCCTGGATCTAAAGCCGCCCCTGGAAAAGATCTGGATAGATTTGGAGCATAGAGTCAAGAAAGGGATTGAAAGAACGCAGCAAACGGTGACCCTGAGGCCATCGAATGATACGGATGCCTTTTTTTCGCTGATGAGAGACCGTCTAAAAGGCCAGGGCGAGACGTTCTATCACATCCAGGACCCATCTTACATAAAAGAGCTTATCTCGGCGTTCCCCCAGGATTTTAAAATGCGTTTGCTCATCCACGAGGACACGCCGGTCGGGGCCATGGTCACCAGTGTCAATAAAAACATGTATGTGTTCTGGATGTGCGGGGGAGTGATGGAGGGCTTGAACATAACTGAATACATGACGTGGGAAGTTATCAAGGAGGCGAAGGCGGAGGGTTACACATGGTTCGAGAATTGTGGAGCGGATGAGAAACGTTTGAACCCGTTCAAGTCCCAGTTCAACCTGGACCCGGTACCCTATATCTATCTGGTGAAAAAAAGTGTGAGATACAGGATCGCGGAAATCGGATACGGTGGCGCAATCGGCCTGATGAAAAAAATGAAGAGGGTGTGAGGGTAGAGCATGGTCGCTGAGCTGATAGCCGATAAAAAAGTATGGGATGAGTTCGTGGATGCCAGCCCGAATGGTACGCTCTTTCACCGGTGGGAACTCTTGCAGATCATTTCCCGTCACACGGGATATAAGCTGCAGTGCTATGGCATATATGAGCGCGACGAGCTGACCGGCATCATACCTTTCTTCCTCTTTCGAAAAGGCCCCATAAAACATGCTAGTTCTCCCACGCCGATCCTGAGGACGAACATGCTCTATGCCGGCTTTGCCATGTCCAGCTCGTTCAGTAGCCTTGCGCAGTGTGAAAAGGAGGAGCGGATGGAGCGGATGGTATCCGACATAGACCGCGCTCTCAAAAGCCAGAAGGTAAACAATACATCCATAGGCCTTACACCGGGTTATGTCGACGTAAGGCCATTCTATGATAACGGATATGACCTGGACCTGGTGTACACGTATATCATCGACCTGGACCGGCCGATCGAACAAGTATGGGAAGGGTTCGATAGAGATTGTAAAAAGAACATTCGCGAGACCGCTAAGAACGAACTATTTATGAAAGAAACACGCGATGTTGAGACATTTTTTGACGTCATGAACCAGTGCCTACAGGGCCAGGGCGCAAACTTCTATAATCTATCAACACCGCAATATATCAGGGACCTGATGGATGCATTTCCTGAGAGTATCAAGATGTACTTTATGTATAACGGTGAGGATAGGATAGGGATAAAAGCCAATATCATCTATAAGGATCATTATATCTCCTGGATGGGAAATGTAACACCTCAAAGGAATATAAGTGCTAACGAGTTTTTTTATTGGGAATTCATCAAGTATGCTAAGGCCCATGGCTGCAGGCAATTCGAAAATTTTGGGACGGAAGCGCGCCGGCTGAACGACTTTAAGTCTAAATTCAATCCCACACTAGTGCCGTGCCTATATGTGGAAAGAAAGGACACAATATTTAAGGCACTTGAATTTGGCTTAAACGGGCTAAAGAGCTTATCAAAATTGCGACCCTGAAGATATCTCAATATTTAGGTGTAAATATGACTGCTGAAATCATAAAAGACAAAAGCCTGTGGGATAAATTCGTGGACACCAGCCCTTACGGTATGCTCTTCCATAAGTGGGACTTGTTGAAGATCGTTGAGAGGCATACCGGTCAGGAGTTGCGTACATATGGCTTTTTCAAAGGGGACGAGCTGATTGGCGTCATGCCGTTGTTCTATAAAAAAACTAAGGGCGTAAAAATGATATATTCGCCGCCCCAGGGCTCGCTCGCGTACATCCCATACATGGGCATGGTGATGGGCGAATCGTACCCGGGATTGAAGCAGCGTAAGAAAGAAAGCTACCTGGACATGGCCTGGTCAGACCTGAACAACGAGCTCAAGCATGTCTCTCCGAACTTTACTTCGATTACCTTTGTCCCCGAGATGTACGATATCAGGCCGCTTCTCTGGGACGGCTATGACGTCGAGCTAAGGTATACATATATCATCGACTTACAAAAACCGCTCGAAACGATTTGGGATGGCTTTGAGAAAGAGTGCCGGAAGAACATCAAGGACTGCGAGCCATATGACCTGCGCATTAAGCAGACGACCGACATAGATTCGTTTTATCGCACGATGGCCACTGATCTCGATGGGCATGGCAGCAATAACACGTTCTTCCAGCGGCAGAGCCCGGAGTACTTGAAAGAGCTCATCAAGGCGTTTCCCCAGAACATAAAGCTCTATTCGCTCTACAGAGACAACGAGGTCATCGGGGCGAATGTTAACTGTGAGTATAAGGATCTATGTATGGGATGGGAAGGAGACGCAGTGATGCAGCGCGAGATCAAGTCGAACGAGTACCTGAACTGGGAGCTGATCAAGATGGCCAAAGAATCGGGATACAAACGTTATGAAAACTGGGGAGCGGACATGAAGCGCCTGAACCAGTTCAAGTCCAAGTTCAACCCCACATTGGTCCCGTACTACCACGTGAGAAAAAAGGATACGGTAGGTCGGCTATCTGAGTGGGGATACGGTATGATATCCGGCAACGCCTATCTAGGCTTCATGAAAAAGATCGTTTCTTAACATGGCTGGCTACCCCGCTCCCAGGTTATATCATCATTTTTACCATTATCATACAATTTGTACCGTCGGGGTAATATGCCGGTAGGAGCCCTATCTTATTAAAATCATACTTTTGATAGAGAGATATCGCCTTCTTGTTATTCTCCCTCACCTCGATATAGCAGCGGTCACAGCCTGCACGCTGCGTTGCCTCAATGAAGGAGCCTAGCAAGTGACACCCTAAGCCCTTTTGCCTGCATTGCTCATCCACGGCGATCTTATATAAATGACCGATTGGATGAAACATCGTGCGGTATGCCTTACCAATGGCAAATCCAGCAAGCCTGTCATCCTGGAACGCCACCAGGAAAAATGGCGATGATCGCATTGCCATCCGGTTCAATTCATGTAGATATAGAAGACTATACATATCGCACGCGATCAGCAACCTGACAACCCCCGGCACATCCGATACCTGTGCCGGCTTGATCGCCAGACGATCATTACCCGGATCCTGCGTTTTTACAGGAGGGATATGTTTTTTTGAAAAATTAACGAAGTGGTCTAAACCAAAAACCCATGACGAAACCCTCACGGCCAGATTATAAAATAACCCACCCATCTCTGCGATCGCCTCTATTTCCGGCAGGATGACCGCTTCGATTTCCCCATCCTTAAATTCTGTCAACAAACCGGACGTGACGAATAAAAGGGCGTACCTATCGCTCGCGCCTCCGGCGAACACGTCGGGCACCGGGTCCTCAACTAGCACGATCTTCGGAATTTGCAGATTCAGCTTTTTACACATGCTTTCTACGGCTTGAATTAGCGGTGTGTTGTCAGTCGCCTTTCCCCTTCGCAGCCATATGGCCACTCGATTAAAGGCCGCATAGGATAAAATCATGAATAAAGCGAGTCCAAGCCATACCAGCGCGATCGACTGCCATGGTGTACCCAAAAATGCCAGGGACAGCGTTAGCAGCAGCAGGGCTGCCAGCATCACACAATATATGATAAGCTTCCGGTACATGTGTCGTATCCCGAATGGCATCGGATCACCTGCGCCTATGGCGCCACATATTCGTTTAATATAGTGCAGTACCCATTTATAACTTATATTATTGGCCATTGGCATATAGAGTAAAAATTTCCGACTCTTTTGCGTTTTTTAGATGATAGTTTCTTTTCTATTCCACTAATCTACAGCCCATTGTTCCATAGGCTGTACATGAGTCGCTTTAATCAGTAAAACATCATCTAAAAAATACAGAAGTATCAAATTTCCGTTTTTAATGTAAACAACTAGTTCTTGCTGGTTGGTTCATTGTCTGTCCATACGGTAGCGCAAAAACTCAGGCCAGGAACTTCGGTGAGGCTTGAGCGCTCGCGAAGCGTCTTGTGGATGTCACCGAACGATGCGGGGTGTCCTGACGCTGCTATGACATAATGACGCATTCGGGGTATCATTCAGGGATAGATGGGTAAAGATATATAATAGGTTGTTAAGTTATAGTAAAGAAAAGAACGCCTGGATCACTAGTGGGGAAAATATATTCAGGTGGGGGGAAGCATATGGCCGTTAAATTGATGGACAATAAGGATCAGTGGGATAAGTTTATAAATAGTAGCCCTTATGGGACGCTATTCCATAAATGGGATTTCCTTAAGATAATGGAAAAGCACTCTAAATATACCCTGTACCCATACGGTGTTTACAGAGGAGAGGAGCTGATATGTCTATTCCCTATATTTATCAGAAACTTCATGGGTTTAAAAATGGTCTTTTCTCCGCCGCCCAGTTTGGCCGTGCCGTACCTTGGATTCGTCATGAGCCCCGCCTATGATAAATTAAAACAACGCCGCAAGGAAACCTACATAAACAGTGTTATCGATGAGGTAGAGGTGGAGATTAAAAAACTGCATCCGAATGTCGTTAATATCGCTACTGTGAATGGGTTCGTTGACGTAAGACCATTCAAATGGAATAGGTACGATGTACAGATGTACTATTCGTACGTGATCGACTTAAAACAACCTCTGGAGAAAATTTGGGATGATTTCGACACGGATCTAAAGCGCGAGATTCGCAGTACGGAAAATTTAAATCTCTCGATCCGTCCGACGGACAATATCGACGAGTTTTATAGTATCCTGGAAGATCGGTTTAAGCAACAAGGCTTGAACATGTCTATATCTAGTAAGGAGTACCTGATGGATGTGCTCTCTACGTTCCCTGAAAATGTAAAGATGAACTTTTTATACCTCGATGATAATATCGTAGACCTGATAGCGCATTACCAGTATAATGGCCGGATCGCCTTCTGGCTCGGGTGGGTGAACCTGGACAGGAAGTTGCATAGTAATGAGTTCATTGCCTGGGACTATATTAAGAGAATGAAAGCCGAAGGCCTGGGCACTCTAGAGATCCAGGGGGCGAACATCAAACGGCTCTGCCTGTTTAAGTCGAAGTTCAATGCATCACTTGAATACGGCTTTTCGATAGCCAAGAAAGATATGATCGGTAGTTTCGCCGAGATGATGTACGTTAATTTTATCAAGCGTAGATGGTTCTAATATAACCGGGATAGAAGGAAATCGCATGCCAATAGAAATTATTAACGATAAAGCCGTCTGGGACAAGTTCATCGATGAAAGCCCGCATGGTTCGCTGTTCTTGAAATGGGACTTCCTGAAGATCATCGAGAAGCACTCAAAGACCAGTCTCCGGACCTACGGGATATATAAGGGCCGAAAATTGGTTTGCGTCCTACCGTTGTACATTCAAAAAATTTTCGGCATGACAATGGTCTTCTCTCCTCCGCCGAGCACGGGTGTGCGCAACCTCGGATTTGCTATGGCGCCCATCTATAAAGACATGAAACAGCACAAGAAAGAGAGCTATAATAATCTGGTGGTTGAAGAGCTTAATTCTGAGATGAAAAAGATTAATCCGATATACCTGTCGATATCGGCGGCCGAAGGTTTCATGGATATGAGGCCTTTCAGGTGGAGTGGCTATGACATTGCGCTGGAATATACGTATGTCATAGATCTTAGGAAGTCTCTTGACGAGATCTGGAAAGGCTTCGGGAAGGACAGTAGAGAAGGCATCATATCATTGAGCAGGATGGACCTAAAGATTGAAAAAGTGGATAATGTAGATAATTACTATCACTTAATGGAAGAGCGCTATCGTGAGCAACACCTGAATTTCCCGCTTCTCGAGCAGGCATATATGATTGACGTACTTTCCACCTTCCCCGATAACGTAGGCATTCATATGCTTAAAAAGAATGGTACGATCGTGGATGTGGAGGTTTCGTGTGCGTATGGCGACCGCTACCGTTTATGGCAGGGTGGGGCGACTATTGAGAAAGGATCCCATGGGAATCAAGAGTATTCGACCTGGGAATTGATAAAAATGGCGAAAAAAGATGGGTATAAGACGTTCGAGATCATGGGCGCGAACATGCGTCGCCTCTGCATGTTCCAGTCCAAGTTCAACCCCGAACTGGAATTATATTTTACAGTCTACCGGAGAGACTATAGAGGCAAGATAGCCGAATGGGTGTATCTTAATCTCATCAAACGTCAAATGTGGTGATTGACTGTATTCTTCTGAGTACGATTGAGCAATCTGTTACAAATCGAGGGAGTTTAAGTCTGATAACCTGCCGCTTGGTAAAATATTATACATGAAAATCGCATATGGGTTCAATAATAATTGGGTCCGTAGCTTAGCCAGGTCGGAACTGCTTAAAAGGCAGCGACAAGCACTCGGCTGATAACCGAGAGGCCCTACGTTCAAATCGTAGCGGGCCCACCAGTTTTCTAGTATATTTTATTACATCTGAGTTTTTCTTCATCAGTTATAAGAGCGACTATCTTGTTTTACTTAAATGATATATAAAATTCTGGCGACTTGACGAATGCTAGACAAAACAGCGTGAGTTCTATCAAGTCAACGAGGGATTCTATCTCATTATATCAATAGTTTATTTTCTAATATTTATATTACCAATAAGTTTCATAGTTTCTTCAACGTCTTTTAATATATCTTTTGTACAGCCGTTTAAGCTTCCTCAAAACGTCTTTGGGCGTAAACTCATGGTTTATCTGAATAATAAAGTTTAAGTGTATTTGATATTGAAGATAACAAATAAAGTAATAAATACAGATAACTGCCTGGAAACTTAATAAAAATAAAAAGGTGCCGGGGATCCACCCCGGCATCTGCCATATCTAGACTACAGAGATTGTATTGCTTACCGCATCGCCGAACCAGGAATGCCATTGCCACACCATCATGTATACAGGATTATACGTTCCTTTCGCAGATGGCGCTGTCATGGTAAAGTTCCACGTATATTGTCCGCCGACCGGCACGACCGTGCCCGAAGGGATGGTAAACATAGTGCCGCTGAATAGAGCGGTATCTGCAGAACCATCACTGAGCTCGATCTTCGAGGCCCTGGACCATGCCATGTTACCGGTGTTCTTCATGGTCACGGAGACGTTGTAAGATTGGCCTGCGCTCATGGTCGAGGGAATTGTGTCCGAGACAAACCCCGCATTGGGCACGGCCTGGACAACGGTCAGGTTGATGCCTAAAGTTCCGCCGAACGCCGTGTTATTATTCATAGCCATCCGGTAGATGGTAGTGTAATTACCCGTTGCGGAAGGAGCTTTCATAGTAAGGTTCCACGTATAATTTTGTCCGGGTAGCACAGTGATGCCTGGCGTCATGTTATACAGTGACGAGCCAAACTTGCTAGCATTGCCCGATCCGAGCAGTACATAGCCGCCATTCGCGCTCCAGGACGATGTGCCGGTATTGTTCACGGTGATGGTGGCGCTATAAAGTTCGCCTGATACCATATTTATCGGGATCGTATTTTTTACGATAGCCGCATTTGGGATAGGTATTGGCGTCGGAGTCGGAGTCAACGTCGGCTTAGGCGTCGGAGTGGACGTCGGTACCGGTGTCGGAGTCAACGTCGGTTTAGGTGTCGGAGTGGACGTCGGTACCGGCGTCGGAGTCGGCGTAATAGTCGGAGTCGTTACAGGTCCGCTGACCACTGTTACACGCTGAGTCGTCGCGTCGCCGAACCATACATGGTCCTCCCACACCATCCGGTAAGCCGGATAGTATGAGCCGGTCGTCGTCGGAGCGGTCATGGTGAAGTTCCACGTATACTGGCCGCCCGCGGGCACTGTCACACCCGAGGCAATTAAGTACCGATACGCGCCGAACATATCAGCATCCACTGCCGTACCCAGCCTGACCTGAGAGTTCTCGTTCCAGGGCATGTTACCGGTGTTTTTCATCGTCACCGAGACATTGTAAGCAGCACCGGTTGTCATTGTGGCAGGTATTGTACTGGAGACCAGTAATGCATTAGGCGACGGTGTTGGGGTCGCAGAAGGCGGGGATGTGGCCGGTGGCTTTGGCGTCGGAGTCGGAGTCAACGTCGGCGTAGGCGTCACAGTCGCCGATGGCTTAGGCGTAGGCGTAGGCGTAACCGTAGGCTTAGGCGTTGGAGTCAACGTAGGCGCAACAGTCGGAGTCACCGTAACCGATGGCTTCGGCGTCGGCGTCAACGTCGGCGTAGGCGTCACAGTCGCCGATGGCTTAGGCGTAGGCGTAGTCGTAACCGTAGGCTTAGGTGTTGGAGTCAACGTAGGCGTAACCGTCGGAGTCACCGTAGGTGGTAATGAGCCAGTGTACAAGGTATACGAATTGGTACCAGCCTGCACAGTCAAAACTGTTGCCGTCGAATTGGTCGTATAGCTTCCATAGGATGCTCCATTCTGTACTATACCAGTTACCTGACAGGCGTTGTATATAGTGACAGTAGTCGGGGCTGCTGCCATCGTAGTAAGGGCAGTATTGCCATTCTGCTGCATTGTCAGGTAGCTTAACCCATTCGTGCTTGACACTACAGGACTGCCTGAAGACGTTAAGTACGAGCCGTTGATCATAGTGTATTCTTTATCTACACCACTTACACGACTAATCATACTCTCGGCATTAGTACTATAGATGTCAAAGGCGCTTGCACCAGTTCCAGTATACGCTGTGCTGGTAGTCGCCCCATTCACTACTTTCACTGCATTACCGGTCCCAGTCACTGCCGGAGATGTGTATGTGGATAGCGTATCCGTGCTATTTGCCGTGTGTATAACCGCCACACTGTAAAGGCTCTTAGCAGATGGGTTATGGAACATTATATTGGGTGCATAGACCTCGCCAGCTGCCCCTACAGTGCTTGCAAGTCGTGTATCCTGTTTGTTTACTACCACATCGTTCGCCGGAGCGGTATATAATGTGGTCGTGATGTCCCTGCCATAGGGATTTATTGCTTCCCAGTCTATGCGGTTCGTGGTGATCCCGGTATTAACGTCGGTAGCAGCTGCCAGAGAGTTCCAGTTGTATGCCGCGCCATTTATGTATAGGTTCATATTTGCATGTCCGAGGCTGCTGGAGCTGGTCGATGCGACGACATTGAAGGTCGCCGGGTGCCACGATGTCACGTATATGTGGGCAGCGGTTGGATCATTTGGCCTATCCATGACTACTTCGAGGTCCGAATCCATTAACACTGTCCTGCTATATTGTATAGGTGTGGAAAATGTCGTACCGTCCTCTAGTTCGTGTATCGGCATTGATGCGCTTAGCCCCTGCATCCATGGGGTCTGAATGGTCCTGGTCACACTTGATAGTGAATAGAATCCGCTCGCATCGCCCTTATATGGCCCATTCGCGACAGTACCGATGCCATTAGCAGTTCCGGTGTCATCCAGGAGCAGGGCGTTATGGTTTGCGCCAAACATACCGTACATGTCGTTATTATCGGTGTATTTAGGCTCGCCGGTATCTGCAAGTACCTTATCACCCAGATTGTAGATCTCTACGCTGAGCTGGTCATCGTGCTGCATGTTACGGTTGCTGCCCGTGTTATTCGTGTACTGGTTGTAGGTGACCATGCTCATCCAGGAGCTATTCTCGTCGGAAGAGGTGCTGAGCACCTGGTACATATTGACCGGATTAATGCTCGATCGATTTGCCGGAGCGATGGGAGTAGGATTAAGGTTGCTGTTTGTCGATAGGAAGTATAGAATGTCTCCTTCAACCCCTCCCGTGACAGTCGGGCTCTCTTGCTCTGTGAGAGGTAACAGTGGTTTTGCCCCATCGTTCTTTAATACGAGATTGTTGTACCATGCCATATTGCCCAGGTTAGTGCCATTTAATAATCCGTAGAAGATAGGCGTATATGACGGGGTTTCCGGGCCCAGTACGTTATAGTCACTTCTATAGCCGTTGGGCATGGTGGTCATCAGGTCCGACAGGATATATCCCTTGAATTGTGGATATTGCTGCAGGATGTTGGCACCAGTGACGTGATTATAGGCATATGCGTACAGGACCATCTGTGATATATCATATTCTTTGTACCCACCCATGATCGGCATACCACTGTTGTCCAGCTCATAATGGGCCAGTGGCGGCAGATTATGGATATCATCATGTACGAAGAGATCATGGACACCGGCGTTCTGCCATTGTGTCACATTCGATGCATACGGGCTGTTATATCCAGTTAACGCCAGGCCTGCGACGGCAATCGCCGGGTACATCCTTCCCTGGAAATCTTCCCAGTTCATGTATGTCGGGCCTTCTATTTTAGTGGCTTGATACGTAGCATCCGTAAGGGCGCCTAATTTGCTTTGCGCAGTGGCGTCCTGGCTAGCGCTCAATGCCGGCTGTATATTATCATACGCTATGGCATACCACATCGTATAATAACCGTACATGTACTCGGTTCCAGCAGTGGGCGTAGGATAATTAATATTGGTTATAGCGCTTATCGCGGGAGCTTCATATTGAGGATCCTTTGTTATCTGATAGGCTAAAGCCAGACATGCCGCGTATTCTGCGCTTTCCATAGCGTTGCTAGGGCTGGCCGAAGCAAAATTATATGACTCGGCGCTCTGCGCTACCGAGATGATGTCGGCCTGATATGGGCCCCCGTAGCCGGGAGCCTGGTTAATGTTTGAATAGAATACGAACGGGTGCGTCGTCGCGGCACTTACATTTGCGACCGCGAATAAAAATACTGTAAGCGTTATTAAGATAAGTAATAGTTTTTTAATCCCAATCATCCCCTCTTTGAGTATTAAGATCGGAGGTTTGGCTTTGCATAAGAACTGACGTTTCACTCTGCACCCGGGCATTAATCTGAAACCCAGGGTTATCGATCGGCAGTCTGAGAACTAGAGTACTTGTTATCGTTTTTCCGTGCATGCTATCGGTTCCGTTTTTGGTCTTTACTTCAAGATCGGCACGCTACATTATTTCTTGTAAAACGGTCGATCAGAGTATATTTGCTTGTAACATGCCATTTGTTATATATTTTTTCGTGTTGTTACAATAATATGCAAATTAGTTAAAATCGCCTTATGAGCGCTTTTGTTTTAAGTTAGCCAGTATGAGAAAAAGTGCTAGTCTAAGAAGGGATATGCGTATGGTCGCCTCTGCATGGAAGCCATAAAAATAAAAAAGCGTTTTTTATTGCAGTTTAACGCTTGATATACAGCATGTATAATATGCCTGCGAGAGCCGCTAGCGCCACAGCGAGGACCCCTATGATGACATATATGCCGATACCCAGGACGCCGACCGATGAGCCATCGGATGAAGTGGTATTATTGGCCAGTGACGATGCAGGAGCCTGCGTCATCGTCGAATTCTGCACAGGCGTAGGTGTAGGTGTCGGAACTATCGCACCCACCGTGACGAGGGTGAATAGGCCGGTATCCGTGCCCGGGCTCACTTCGAACGTCATGGTGCCTGCATCACTGCTCTTCAGCGCGACATTTTGAACATAATATCCTGACCCATCATATCGGACCAGGTAATAGGTCGTATTGGCATCGCTGCCCGGCGTGCCTGGAACGGTGAACGTCAACTTGACCGTCTCCGGCTTCAAATTCCAGCCGCTGCTGACATGCTTCGAGATGTTCATCATGCCAAGTAAGGAGATGCCGTTCATACCTTTAGGTAAGCCGGAATGATCGGGGCTCTCAAAGATAATGTCCAGCCTGGTATCATCTCCTGGTTTCTGTGTCAACTCCGCGACCATTGTCAACGTATAGTTCTTACCATTAATGGTGGTGTTATTGCTTGCCAGCAGGTCGACGCTGTATGCGGTCTTTCCCGTGAGGCTGCCGATGGTGGAGCCGTCGCTGGATAGCAAGGGAGCCACGAAAGGCGTGAATGAGGGGCCGCTGCTGCCACCACTACTGCCACCGCCACCCCCGCCGCCGGTACTTGCCGGTGGTTTAACTGTTGGAAAAACAGGCGCTGTACTAGCCATTGCTATTCCAGACAAAGTTCCAATAAGTAATATTATTAATATTATCGATAGGGTAGTTTTAAAAAAATTCAAAGTATGATACCTCCATTATTATGGTATTTCCACCCAATATCCCTGACCAGTTTGAACGTCAGTAATACTCGGATAATACTGGTAGAAGTAATCGTTCGGGTCAGAACTGTAGTACACCCAATTCTGTACGGATGCATCCCAGCTCCACGAATCTAATGCGTTCGGATATAATGAAGCAGGAGCATTAGAGCTAAACCCGGTAGATCCCACTAGATTCCATCCTGATACTAAATTCACAGGGCTATTTGGTGCACTGTCCGGTACAGTTCCTTGAATCGTGAAGGATACGGATTGGTTCATTTCTACCCAATATGCCTCTACCAGTCTCAAGATTAGTTATGGCCGGATAGTACTGGTAGAAGTAATCGTTCGGATCCGGACGAGTAATATACCCAGTTTTGTTCCGATTCATTCCAGCCCCAAATATCCACTAAACCACTCTTCACATCATCTGGGAATATATCCTGGATACTATTATCCTGCACATCCAGAGGTATCGATATCAGGTTCCATCCCGATACTAGATCATAGTTATAGGTATATGTCTGTGTATCTGCAGTATTCGAGACGACGACTGGATTATGGATCGCATCGCCAAACATCACATGGCCCTCCCATATCATCCTGTACGCCGGATAATACGTGCCCAGTGTTGTCGGTGCTGTCATAACAAAGTTCCAGGTGTACTTGCCGCCCACCGGCACAGTCACACCCGACGCAATATAGAGCTCATTACTTCCGAATAGATAAGTGTCCTGTCCGCTTCCCAGGCGTATCTGGTTTGCCTCACTCCACGGCATGTTGCCTGTATTCTTCATGGTCACAGAGACGTTGTACGATGTGCCCGCCCTCATGGCAGTCGGGATCGTGCTTGAAACCAGCACTGCATTGGGCGATGGAGTTGGGGTCACAGTCACGGTCGGCGTAGCAGTCGGCGTAACTGAAGGCTTAGGCGTAGCAGTCGGCGTAACTGAAGGCTTAGGCGTAGCAGTCGGCGTAACTGAAGGCTTAGGCGTAGCAGTCGGCGTAACTGAAGGCTTAGGCGTAGCAGTCGGCGTAACTGAAGGCTTAGGCGTAGCAGTCGGCGTAGCGTCACAGTCGGAGTCGGCGGTATCGTAGTTGGTGTTGGCGTCGGCGTAACCGTAGGCGATGGCGTTGGCGTCGGCGTATATGGCGCGTTCAACAGGGCATATGTGTGCTGGCCCGGTTGCAGCGTTACGATCGTATTGTTGCCGCTAGTCGTATAATGAGTGAATGCCGAACCGTCCATCGACATACCTAGCGTCGGACTGTTCATGGCGACCGTTACACTGATGGCCGATGTCACATTTACAGCCATCGTTGCAGTCGTACCGAACTCCTGCATGGACAAATATGCCAGCTTGCCGGTGCTGCTCATTAGTACGTTACCGTTGGAAAGGGTCGCTCCATTCATTATCGTATACTCTTTCATTGACGAATTAGCCCAATAATAGAGCGAATCCGCATCGGTGGTCATGCCATCGAATGACGAAAGCCCGACACCGGTATAAGCATACTTAGTGTTCGCGCCATTCACGATCTTTACAGCGTTCCCGACACCGGTCACGGCAGGAGCCGTGTATGTATAAGCCGCATCCGCGCTGTTCGCAGTATGGATGACGGCCACGCTGTACAAACTCTTACTCGTCGGGTTATGGAACATTACAACCGGCGCATATACCTCACCGGCAGTACCCACAGTGGACGCTAACCGTGAGATCTGTTTATTAAGTACAACATTGTTAGCGGGCGCGACGTATAGCGTGGTGACGATATTCTTACCATACGGGCTTGTCGAACTCCAATCGATCTGATTAGTAGTTATTCCGGTATTAGTATCAGTTTCCGCGCCTAACGAAGTCCAGCTGTAGGCATTGGAGTTGATTTTCAGGGTCAGTTTCCGCGGTCCCGACACTGCTTCCGCTGGACGGGTTGACACTAAAGGTTGCAGGGTGCCACGCGGTCACGTAATTATGAGTAGCGCTCGTATCGTTAGCCCTGTCCATTACGATCTCGAGGTCCGGATCGAAGAAAACAGTCCGTGTATAAGGGATAGTGGTCGACAGTGCGCCGCTTTCCAGCTGATGTATGGGCATCGAGGCGCTCATGCTTTGCACCCACGGGGTTTGTACGATTTGGTTTATGGTGCACTGCGTGTAAAATCCGCTGGCATCTCCTTTAACAGGCCCATTAGCAGTACTGCCGATTCCGTTAGAAACTCCTGTATCGATGAGCAGGCTATTGTGGCTTGACGCTATCTGGCCATACATATTAGCGGAATCACTGTATTTTGGTTCGCCGACATCGGCTAATACTTTATCGCCAAGGTTATATATTTCTACACTTAGCTGGTCATCGTGACCCATGTTACGGTTGCTACCCGTATTATTCGTGTGCTGGTTGTATGTGACCATGCTCATCCATGATGAGTCCTCAGCCCACGAGGTACGGAATACCTGATACATGTTAATAGGACTCAGGATCGATGCCGTGTTGGATTGTGAATTCAAAGGCGGTGTAACAGGGTTATTAGCCATCTTGTCGTTGACAGACAAGAACTCTAATATGGTTGCTTCTGTACCCCCCGTAACCGAAGGCGATTCCTGCTCGGTATACGGTAACATTGGCGACGACCCGTCATTTTTTAGTACGAGATTATTGTACCATTGCATCGAACTTCTGTCCGAACTTGAAAGTAAGCCGTAAAAGATCGGCGTATATGATGCGGTCTCAGGACCAAGAACATTATAGTCGCTCCTGTATCCGTTAGGCATGGTCGTCATCAGATCTGACATCATATAGCCCTTGAACTGTGGGTATTGTGAAAGAATATCAGCGCTATAGAAGTGGTTGTATGCGTAAGCGTATAGCACCATAGACGAGATATCGTACTCTTTATAACCGCCCATGATCGGCATACCACTATTGTCCAGCTCAACGTCTGCTAACGCCGGCAAATTATGTACATCGTCATGTACGAAGAGGTCGTGTACGCCACAATTTTGCCAATCGCTAACACTTGATGCATAGGGGCTGACATAACCATTCAAAGCCATACCTGCGACTGCAATGCCAGGGTACATCCTGCCCTGGAAATCTTCCCAGTTTTGATAAGTCGGGCCTTCCAGTTTCGTGGCTTGATATGTGGCATCCGTAAGGCTACCTAGCTGACTCTGCGCGGTAGCATCTTGAGCGGGCGTAAGCAATGGCTGTATATTATCATATGCTATGGCGTACCACATCGTATAATAGCCATACATATATTCCGTCCCCGCCGTAGGCTTGGAGTAACGGATATTCGTGATTGCACTAATTGCAGCTGCCTTATACTGATCATCTTTTGTGATCTGATAGGCAAGGCCAAGACAGGCCGCATACTGTGCGCTGGTTCCAGTATCGGTGCTACTGGCAAAATTATACGATTCTGCCGACTGCGCTACCGAGAGAATACCAGCCTGATATTGACCCCCATAGCCGGGAGCCTGAGTAATATCACTATAGAACACAGACGGATGAGCTGCAGAAGCACCCGCAGACAGTAACGTTATACCCGAGAGTAATAATACAAATATTAATATTACATTGTATGCCGTAGCGATATTAGCCGGACGAACAGTATTTCCGAGCAAATTAGTAATCTCCTATGTATTCCCCCAGGCACAGTTTACCAAATTGTCTGTGTATTAATTAACAGTTGAACAATTAATCACATAACAGGCGATTAATGACCAAACTATTATTCGATAACCATAATTGGCTTTAGACGATACTTAATATTTGTGGTCCGACCTCATATTACTTACATTTTATTCAAATATTACAATGTAATGTGATAATTTTGTTCAAACCATAATTTAATATACGGCATAATTTTGCCATTCACATGAATCTCATCTGCCGCATACTCTTTTTGTATGACCCCGTTTTCATCAGCTACCTGCATATAAATATTAATATATTTGTATCCATTTACTTCACAAAAATTCTTCAATCTTTTATTAAATTCATAATTTATTCCACGTCGTATTTCAAGCGACGCTAGATAGGGATACCGGTCGTTGAACTCCTTAAATTGCTCTTCACGCATCTCCACTGTGGCATACGGAGGGTACCTTAACACATGTTCTGATGCCGGTAATACACCGTAAACGCAAAAATTTACGTTTTTCTCCGTTAGTTGTTTCAAGACCTGGCCATAATTGGAGACCGTCCTATCGATCAATTCATTTATGCTAGCTTTTCCGTCGCTCTTTTTATACTGGTTATAAATATGGACCCTGCAGTCGATCTCTCCGAAGACCGTGACGACGATATCCCTCTTTTTATTAATCCCTTCGATGACGTCGAACAGCTTCTTGTGCGAGTTGATCGTGCTATGCTCGTTGACCAGGTTGTAAGCGGTGGCCGGGCCGATGTTGTGAATGATGAACATGCTATTTCGTTTAAATGCCCAGGAATGGCTATCGCCGATGACATGTATCAGGGGCTTATCGAACAGCTTTGCATATGAACGCGAGTATAGGTGGTTTAAAGAGACTATGATCTCATTATAAAAGCCTTTGACCATGAATGTAACAAGATAATAAACGCCTTTTTCTTTTGATACCGCCCGGGCTATCCCGACTTTTTTTATAAAACCTATAGAGCTTTCGTCCCCCATTATTGTTCCCCAGCCATCGAGATCGAAGTATATAAATGCTGTTCGATCCGTGTCTCGTAATATGTATTACTATCATAAAAACGTTATTGGGGAGGTGATAATCATACAAGGGTTACGTAGCCTGTCGATTGTGGCAACATATAAATGCGGATTATTATATCTACGAAAGCATACGGTCAAAATAGAATGCATATATAGTATAATGTTATAAGGAGGTTGTTGAGAAAATTATGTCCCGGATTTCGATTATAACGGCTCTTATATTATTTATCATGGTTATCGCGATCTTACCTGGGGCGATGGCATTATCAACCGATAACGTCTCGAGCAATACTGGATTTTCGCTAGGGCCGGGAACCGGAGGACAAGGGGCATATTCCGTGTTATCCGGCAAGAATGCCAGCAATAACCCGAGCATTGCTCAACCGACAGCGGAGACCGGGATAGATGTAACGAAGCCTTTCTGGTGGGCTTTCGCCCCTGTCACCTTATCGTTATCGACGATATTTATCCTTCTTGGCGGCAGCATGTCCTTAGTGGCCATCGTGGTATATTGGGAACACAGCAAACGATTCAGGCTCAATTTCGAGCGTGTAGGGGTCGTGCTGCCTTATGTTATCCTGTTGCTCGGCATCGCAGGGATAGCAGGAACTATAGTACTGAAAATGTACAGTATGCTCTTACTCGGCTTGTACCTGGTCGGGCCGATGATATTGGCCGTCGTGCTAATATTGATCTATAATAAGTCTAAATAATGACCAATGCGATTGGCTATAATTAAAAAACGCTTACATCATAAACGATATATAGTCCATGACTGCATATTTGGTGAAGATGGCTCCGCCGACCAATGAAAAAAGTGCATTTGACATTATAACAAAAAGCGATTCTTATCCATTATACAAATTGTTATTGATCGTCTTTTTTATAGCATTCGTCGCCTCAGTCGTTACACTGTACTCATTTAACATAAGGATCGTGGAGTATTATTTTATCATCGTCCTGATGGTGCTGGCGATATTGTGCGAGATCCTGCTGTTTGAGCCCACTCCCGGCAGACAGCTAACCATGCTAGTCCAGATAATAATTACTTATTTGGATATCGTATGGGGCACCACTCTAAATTATTATTTTTTTATCGGCCAGACGGATATCATCGCCCACTCATGGATCGCCCAAACCTTGGTGATATTCGGTCATGTCACCCCGATATTTGACTTATACCAGCCCTTCCCGCAATGGCATATCTTCACCGCGTCCACGTATTTGATCTCGGGGCTTCAAGTCCCCATGTACAAGATCATGTGCATCAACTGTGGCATCATCCTTGCGTGCGCCGGCATACCGGGCATCTACGTGATCGCGCATAAGCTGACGGGCTCAAAGCGGACCTCGATGCTGGCGTCATTATTCCTCTCGGTTTTTCCGACATATATTTTCTACGGCATGTACTCGATCCCGCGCAGCATCGTGCCAGTTTTCATGATACTCGTGGTGATCTTACTCCTGGGCCGAAATGATTCCCGCAAGTATTTAGTGGCCTTGTTCCTGATCCTGACGATAACCATGTTCCATACCGTTTCGATAGTTTTCGTCGTATCGATCTTCATACTCATTTTCGCCTTACAGAGATTGTTCGCGATGGATAAGAAGGACTATCTGATCACGTTTAACTTTTTACTCTTATCCATAGCAATATGGCTGATATACTGGGTAGTGAACGGCCAGGTCATGTTCGAACAGCTATATTTATCGATCGTTTCGCAGGCGCCAACGGGTTTCCTGACGAAAACGGCCTTAACCATGCCTCTGAACGAGCTATTTAATTATCTTCAATTCTCGGTCTTCCTGCTTTTTATCATCATCGGAGTATTGATCACGCTAAGGACAAAAGCATCGGCTAAGCTAAAGATCTTCAGTATCATGGCACTACTGCTGATCCCGTTAGCGTTCCCGGGCCCCTTGCTATTGATCAATAAGCTTGCGGCAAACTTCGATATTGGCCGTTTTGACGAGTATTCGTCGCTGTTCATGGGATTGATCTCAGCGATAGGGTTCCTGGCCTTGTATAATAAGGCCGGAAGAAACATAAAGGTCTTAGTAGTGATTGTATTTGCCTTACTGGTATTCCTCGCCATATCGAATGATTTCGTTGCAACCGATAACCCGCTGATCAAGCGGACGTTTTATACGGATTACCTGTCCTTTGGGGAGGTCACCGGCGCCGACAATATGTATAATAATAGTAATGGGTTCGTCATGGGAGACTATATTTTAACAAGGTTCTACCAGGCCCAGCTTGATCAGGGAAACAAGAGCCATACGGCGGAAGTGGACTATTACAATAATACGCTGATGAGGCGCAGCACAAACAATAGCTCGGATATATTCGTCATCAGGAACGGAGAACTGAAGAAAAGGCCATTAGAACTGTTCACGATGGATAATGACACTTATGACCCGGCGCCGGCAGCTGCGATCGATTATTACGATCTGAGCACGGGTGTATATAATAATTTGACCAGATATAACCGGGTTTACAATTCGAGCGTCATGGATGGATATTTGTAATTCCGACCATAGATGGTAAATTATATTTCATGTTATAGCCTAATGTTATCAAGTCTTTGTTATTGGGGGCTCATATGACAATCAAAAGGATCCTGGTATTATCCCCGCATACGGATGATGGAGAGATCTCCTCAGGTGGAACCATCGCAAAATTCGTCGAAGAGGGAAAAGAAGTATATTACGTCGCATTTTCAAGCTGTGAAAAATCGGTCTCGGACTGTTATCCCCGCGACATCTTAAAAAAAGAGTGCATTGAAGCGACACGCCGCCTTGGCATACAAAAAAGCAATAATATCCTGCTAGACTATGAGGTCAGGGAGTTCCCGAGGCTCAGGCAGGAGATACTGGACGATTTAATCCGGATCAATAAGGATATATCGCCGGACATGGTGATCTCTCCGTCGTCGTTCGATACGCACCAGGACCATCAGGTGATATATAACGAGGCACTTCGGGCGTTCAAGAAAACTTCCTCGATCATCGGCATGGAGCAGCCCTGGAATAACCTGAACTTTATTTCGAATATTTTCGTCGAGCTGAACGAAGAGCACGTGGAGAAAAAGATCTGCGCGCTCAGGCAATACACCTCGCAGGCATCCAAAAGTTATTTTACCGAAGAATATACCAGGGCACACATGCTGACACGGGGCGTGGACGTCGACGTCAGATACGCGGAGATCTTCGAGTGTATAAGGTTTAAGCTATAGGATGAATTATGGAGCGATATACATGAAGGTCACGATTCACCAGCCGAACTATATGCCCTGGATAGGCTTGTTCAATAAAATATCGATGGCAGACATATACGTCATACTCGATTCCGTCCAGTACGAGAAGGACGGCTTTACCAACCGTAATAAGATCCGGCAGCCGGATTCTCCCGCAGGGTGGATGTGGCTGACGGTGCCGGTGAAAAAAGGCAGCAGTAACCTGCTGATCAAGGACGTCGAGATCGATAATAGCCAGAAATGGAAAGAGACGTCGCTGAGAGCTATCACGCGAATCTATAAAAATTCACCGTACCTTAAGGACTATACACAGCTCCTGGAAGGCGTTTATAAGGGAGACTGGAATAATCTCTGCGACCTGAATGTGTTCATTATTCGAGAAGTTTTAAAGATACTGGACCTGAAACCGCAGGTGATCATGGCTTCGGAGCTAAAGGTAGACAGTAAAAAAAGCGACCTGAACCTCGACATATGCAAACAAGTCGGCGCGACAGAGTATTTATCGGGCATTTCAGGCAAGACCTACCTCGAGATGGACCGGTTTAATGAAGCGGGCATCAAGGTGACGTTCCAGGAATATAAACATCCCGAATATAAGCAGATACGCGACCCGTTCATGCCGAACATGTCGATCATTGACCTGCTCGCCTCCTGCGGCCCTGACAGCGCCAGGATCATTAAAACAAATTGATCTTATTTTTTTGCTTTGTTGAATATGTCGTTTTTGTTATATTGTTAATCTCTTTTTGTGTTGTGACCTCTTGGTTTTACATGTGTTTTGTAGTCTGTCCGTATGGACAGACGACAAACCAAACAACATTAAACACAACATATTTTTTAAAAAATCGCCTGGTTGTGACCGGATCGGTTTTCACCGTCGAGATCCTCGCGCCAGCACGATCACTTTTTTTCCGGCTTTAAACGTCGTGTCTTTCGCATATCTTGCCAGGTAGTCCTTAGCATTACTGTTCCAGCGTTCGGGATGGGTTAAAACACAGATGTTCGCCGGGTAGGACTGGTCGATCAAGCTTATCAGCTCGAACGTATTTTTCACCGAGAGAACAGTCCTGTCCTTGATCGTATCCTTAATTTTATATTTTTCCTGGGACCAGGACCTGCCGCTGTCGGAGAAATACATGAAATCCTTATAGTCAAGCGAAAGATATGGCTCCCCCATTAAGTTAAAGTCGGCCAGGCTACATTTTTTCCATATGTCCCGATTATCGTACTTCGACATCGGGTTACCATGCATGCAAACGGTTTTCACGTCATACCGTTTTCTAAAGTATTCGAGGTCCTCGGCAAATTTTTTAATCGCCAGCTCCACATTACCGTTACACTGGTCGAGAGTTTCATAATGGTAGCCGATCTCATGGCCATAGGATATAATTTCATCCATTATCCGGGGGACGAAGACTTTTTCCCGATTCCTGAAATAGTATGATGCTTTCAAGCCATGATCATGTTCTACTTTAGCCAGGTCCAGCGCAAAGCGGGCGTTCTCGTCGATATCATGTCTCAAAATGATGATGCCGCCGCTCGACGGCTTTTCTCGCAGATAGTCGCGAAAAGTCAAAGCTTTATAATTAGAGCGGACGATCGCTTCGCATAATTTACCGTAGGTATGCAAGGTAAAATCCTTGTTATCAAAGATCATCTATATCATCCGATTGTTTTTATTACCTTGGCGGGCACTCCGACGGCCAGGCTATTGGCAGGAACGCTTTTAGTCACCACCGCTCCGGTGCCGATCACCGATTTTTCACCGATTTCCACACCTTGCAGTATGATACATCCCGGCGCGATCCAGGCCCCTTTCCCTATCTTCACGGGCTGGACCGATCGCGGGTACAGGTCCCGCAATAGCAGTGTGCCCCGGGAATGTGCGCTGATGATACAGCGGTCGCCGATCTCCACATAGTCATCGATGGTGATCTGTTCGGGGTGGATCCGGTCGAAGATCACGTCATACCCGATATAGACGTTCTTGCCGATCTTGATACCGCGCATCCTGTGCAATCGCACGCGCCAGCTCGGTATTGGGAAGCTCGACGCCATACGCTCAAGGCACCAGTTTTTAAAGAATATGATGCCATACACGAATTTGTTCCTGCCGCTGAACTCGACTGCCTCGCCGAACGCGACATTGTCTCTCTGGGATATCATCATGATCACCGCCTATATGTATAGAAGCCCTGTCCGGACTTAATGCCGAGCTTGCCGCTGCTTTGCAGGTCATACAGTGTCCGTGCAGGCTTATAGTATTCATTTCCAAGGCTCGTATGCAGCCTCTCCAGGATCAATATGCAAACGTCGATCCCGATGAGGTCTGCGAGCGCGAAGGGTCCCATCGGGTGATTCAAGCCCAGTTTCATGGCCTGGTCGATGTCCTCTTTAGTGGCTATGCCATCTTCCATCATGCGTACGGCGCTGTTCAGCTGCGGGAGCAGGAGCCGGTTAACGATGAAGCCGGGACTGTTTTTCATCACCACGGGCTTTTTATTCAGCTCTTTACTCAGGGAGACAACTCGATCGATGGTCTCCGCGGAAGTCTTTTCGCCGCAGATGACCTCTATCAGGTCCATTTTTGAGACAGGGTTAAAAAAGTGCATGCCGATGGTCCTGTCCGGCCGGTCCGTCGCCGCGGCGATCTCATCGATTGAGAGCGATGATGTGTTGGAGGCAAAAATCGTCCCCGGTTTACAGACTTTCGATAGTTCTTTAAATATGTCCACTTTGACGCCGATGTCTTCCCTGGACGCTTCGATGACGACGTCGCAATCTTTGAGGTCGCCATACGAATTCGTGACTTTTAGGTTATTGAGGAAAATTTTCACCTGTTCGTCGGTGTTGTTCTTTGAGAGCTTCCCCGATATTTTCGAGACGGCTTTTTCGCCGGACCCGTTAGACCGAGTCTTAAGTATGGTCGGGTACTGGTTGCTCAGCATGTACTCCGCAATGCCCGCACCCATCGATCCCGTGCCAACGATGCCGAAGACGACGCTCTTGCTCTGACTGTCCTCTAAAGCGAACGAGTCGCCGATCTCATGTTTTTCAAATGATTTCTTGAGAATCTTGCAACCGTGTACATCCTCCAGCAAATAATCATAATATGGGACCTTCTCGTTACCCGCCGAAGGCACGTTGATCTGAGTATATCCGATAACCTTGTAATTTTTTTCTTTGAGCTCGACGGTATCGCCATCGCAGAAGATGCATTTTTTCACCGGATAGCTCCAGTATTTATTGCACGCCGTACAGTAGTTCGACATTCAGTTCCCCCCCAGGATCGTGACTGCGGCGGTGCCGCCGATGCCGCCGATGTTATGGGTCATGCCCGTCTTGACGCCATCGATCTGTCTCGAACCGGCTTCGCCCCTGAGCTGGGTCGCGACTTCATATATCTGAGCGAGCCCGGTGGCGCCTATGGGGTGGCCATTCGCCTTGAGGCCGCCGTCGGTATTGACCGGCAGTTTACCCTCGCGGGATATATAGCCGTCCGATATCAGTTTTGACGCTTCTCCCGGCCCGCATATGCCCAGGTCTTCAAGAGCGATCAGCTCGCTGATCGTGAAACAGTCGTGGACTTCCAGCAGGTCGATGTCCTTTGGCGTCAGCCGCGCTTGTTCATACGCCTTATGTGCGGCGATCTTTGCCGCTTTGAAGGAGGTCAGGCTGTCCCGCTCCGTGATCGATATGGTATCCGTATAGAATTTAGAGCTTAACACCTTCACATCCCTGCTGCTTTTTTTATCCCTGGATAGAATGACGGCTGCCGCACCGTCGGATACAGGGCTACAGTCGAAGAGGTTTAGCGGCGTCGCGACCACGGGCGAGCTCCTGATCATGTCCATGGTGACGTCCTTATAGTAGAAATGCGCCAGCGGGTTCAGCTTCGAGTTCCGGTGGTTCATGAAGGAAACTTGCTCCAGTATATCGTGTGAAATGTTATATTTACGCATGTATTGCTGCGCGATTAATGCATAATTACCCGGAAATATCAGGCCGTTCAGCTGGTCGCAGAACCTGTCCGCCGCCATCGCGATGGATTCTGCCTGCCCGAGGGCCCCTTTTGCCGTCATCTTTTCGGCGCCGATGACCATGACATTGTTCAGGTGATTCAGGGCGCACATCGCCTGGTTTAAGGCGATGCTTGATGAAGCGCAAGCCGTTTCTACCCTGATGATGGGTATATTCATGCCGGGTAAAAGCGAAGCGACCAGAGAGTTAAGGTGTAGCTGGCTGTTAAGCGGACCCCCCAAAAAATTCGAGACAAAAATTGCGTCGATATCAGTGATATTGACCTTGCTGTCTCTGATTGCAGCGTGCATGGCTTCATAGATGAGCTCTGGCAGCGATTGCGGGAGCGTACCGAATTTTGTCCTTCCGATTCCACAGATATACATTGTAAATACCCCAATTTATCATGATTGACCATGAATATAATCTTTTCTTTCTCGAAGCATCATCGTGTTATTTTTATAATGATTTAGCAGATTCCTAACTCGTTTTTCGACGATACTTCCTTTGATGGCCCAGTAAAAAGGACGCTGAGCCGAGTATACAGCCGGGAATTTTTCATCGGTTAAGTCGATGGAATGGAAATATAACACGGTATGGCAATTTTTTAAGCTCTGGTCTATGCCGAGCCTGATGTACCGGTCGCCTAAAAATCTCAGCATAGGGCCGCCGGCCGTCGGGAACTTTACCGGCCCCATCTTAAAGTATGGCCACGGGTATTCCCGGATCTTTCGGACCTCTCCGTTTTCGGACGGGAGCAGGCTGTGGACTTTCGGGTAATACCCCGAGGTCCCGATGCCGGCCAGCGTCGAGTCGGATTTATTGTATAGAGAGTTCACGCACACCGATGAGTCGTATTCGAACCCGATGTTTTCCAGCGAGTCGATCATCCAGCCTGCTATGTACGCATTTGGCGCGCGATAGCCGATGACCTTGTTGTGCGATATATTTTCCAGGATGGCTTTAGCTTCCGAGGTCTGATCCTCGAATAGCTTCTGCGAGAGGATGGGTTTTTTCGTCCCGGGGTCTATGATACACGCATGATCCATGCCGTGGCACGCGATCTCGTGTCCTTCTTTCACGATGGACTCCACGAGCCCGGGATAATGTCGTACGACGTCCGCTACGACGAAAAACGTCGCTTTGATGCCATACTCGTTTAGCATCCCGAGAACTTTCCGCGTCGGCTCCGACAGGTAATCGTATCTCTTATCCTTCCATTCACGATAGAATTCATCGAGGTCCTTGTATTTTGAGAAAGGCGATCCTGTGACCGAGGGGATATGGTACCAGTCTTCTATATCTATTGTAACTGAGAGCGAGAAATCCGGTTTCATGTTTCACCTATTTAAAATCCTGCTGTTTCCCCGGATTACGCTTGATCTCATCATAGCTTTCCGGATAATTTTCGACGAACCATACGAGAAACCTGGTCAGGTCGATCTTATCTTTCAGCAAATTGGCTAATTTTGCTTTCCCTTTCTGCCGTAGGTCCTCATCCCCCAGGAGCCTTTTGGCTATGTCCAGGCCGTCGGATGCGTTTTCCACGAACCATAACAGGTCATATGAGTGTAAGTCATAGAAGTTACCACATTGTTTTGCTTCCGGGTCGATGAGCACAGCATGGGTGCCAAGAAGCGCGGATTCGCTTGCCGTCGATCCGCCCTCGCCAATATAAAGCGTGGCATAGTACAGCAGGTCGTGGAACAGTTCCGGCGGTATTTTTATCTGGTATTGCTCCAGTTCTTTTTCCAGCCGGCCTTCGGAGCTGATGAAGACTTTACCATACTGCTCGAGGGTTTTAACGAAGCCGATCTTATCCTTAATGCCTGCCTGCCCGATATCGTGGCTGGCGTTCCAGGAAATGAACCGTACGACGATGAACCGCTCGTTTTCCTTTAGCCCGAGTTTCTCTAAGACCAGCGGTGACGGGGTAAAGTAATTCGGGTGAAGATATGCCAGCTCTTTGAAAGCATCCAGCTTAAACTGCTTTTTTCCGAGGTCTCGCTTAAACCACGTGGGGGTAAATACGATGGACGTAAACGGTAAGTACAATAAAATTTGCTCAAAGCTACATTCCGTATCCTCGACGCTGATGAACTTTTTCCTGAGGAGGAAAGAGGCGTGTGACGCCCGTATCGAGCCGAGGCCTATGAAGATGTCCGGCTTGAACTTTCTGGCCGCGAGGTACATTTTTACATCCATCACGGGTATGTTCAGCAGTTTTTTTATCACAGAATTCCCGTTATTCCCGAGGTTGACATAATCAAAATGATAATTGTCCAGGAGCTGCAGAGATACCTCTTTTTCCGTTGCCGTGATGAGCACGTCATGCCCTTTTTGTTTCATTATCCTTGAAAAATTCTTCAGGAAATGCACATGTGCTGGATGGTTTACATCTACGACGATCCTCATGATATCACCCGAAGTGCTCAAACGTATAGTCGCACATTTTCTTATAGGCCGGCACGGGGAGATTTCGGATCACTCCGGTATATAGCTGATATTTCCGGGAACGCCGGTTATTGGATAACAGATTGGGCGTATGCGGATAATAACTATAGCATAGTTTCGTTTCCGTCGTCCCCCATCGCCTCTTAAAACCGGTTAAGCCCTCGTTGTCATATGACGTGCGGCCGAAATCAAAATGCTTGTATCCCGCCTTCGTGGCGTCCTTTATGCTTTCCCAGATGAACGCGTTATACGGGTATAACTTGACGTGCCGGGAATCTGCCGCGCCATACCCGTAAAAAACGGTATCTTTATAGAGCTCGAAGATCCCGCCCGCGATGCGCTCGCCTTCATACTCCACAAGGTACAGCCGCAGGAAATCGCCCAGGTATTTGAACATATTCTCAAAGAACTTTAACGTATGGCCGGGAACGCCAAGCTCTCTCTTGGTGAGAACGTTTAGCTCGTAATATTTTTTTATCGCCTCTGGCTCTTTTGCCAAATCCACTTTTATGCCGCTTTTCTCAGACTTTTTTATCGCCCATCTGACACTTCCCTTATCGAGCTTTTTCCAGGTGGCCTCGATGTCTGAGGAAAGCTCTAGAACATATGTGGAAAACGAATTCACACGCTGGAACGAGCTCATATCGACCTGGTTTTTTACCTCAATGTAGTCGGGATTCAATGAGCCATAAAGCCGTATTGCCTCATTCATTACTTCGCCGGCGGCTTCAGGCTTGCCGATGTACCCACACACATGGGAAAATGGGGTCGATGACAGCCGTTTTCCTGTTAATATGCTTTTCACATAATATAATGGCAGCATACCGACGACAATACCATTACTGTCTTTTGCGAATATGTAATGGGGTTTATAGTTAAATGTTTCATCGATGAATTTTTTCCATTGAGGCGTATGATAAATACTGGCTTCCTGGCAATGGTCGAGAAACTCATTCCAGTCTGGCGTGCTGCATTCTCCGGTTATTTTAATCATGTTTTCACATATCTTTTTTAGTTTTTCTCTATTAATCTCAAATATTGCGAGTTTTATTATCCTGCATATCCAGCATCATGGCGAACAGGAGGAACTGAACCCCGATCAATAGTAAAAATATCGAGAAGATCGAGTAGTTCGATGGTATCACATATCCCAGTAAATGATCTATCAGCAGCCACAGGCTCAGGACAAACCCTGCGGGTATCATGATCATGCTGGCGAGATAGAACAACACCAGCGGGTTGAAGTCGAGCATGATGTACTTGGTCTTCAGCCTCCAGAGGAAGCCTCTGAAGATCATTGGCGCCACTTTCACGATATACCGGCTGTACTTGATGTGCGATTTTTCTTCGCCGTACCTGGCCGGCATGACCACGTCCATCGTGCGCATACCGAACGCGTTCAGTTTGATCAGCATATCGTTGCAGTATCCATAATAGGTATAGACCGAGTCCAGGTCTATCGCCTCCAGCGCCTGCCGCGATATAGCCGTATATCCGTTCTGCGGGTCGGTGATCTGCCAGTAGCCGCTCCCGATCTTCGTGATCATCGTCAGCATGAAATTTCCCGTTGAGCGCCAGGAGCTCATGCCCTTGCGCAGGTTTTTGGACATCAGGCGGTTGCCCTTGGTATAATCGGCTTTGCCGTCCACGATGGGCATTAAAAGCCTGGGTAATTGATCCGGGTCCATCTGGTTATCGCCGGCCATGATGGCCACCATGTCCATTTCGTCCTCGAGCGAGCGTTTATATCCCGTTATGATCGCTGCGCCGACTCCTTTGTTAACTTCGTGCCTGATGTTAACGACTCTCGGGTCCTTGATGCTGTTAATGACGTCGGGCGTATGATCCTTGCTGCAATCGTCGATCACGTAGATCTTACTGATGTACCATGGCACGCTGAGGATCGTCTGACCGATCAGTCGCTCCTCGTTATATGCCGGGACGACAACACCGATCCTGTAGAGGCTTAACATCTCGATCTTTGCATCATCCGTGTCAAGCTGTTTGATATGAAGCCCCTTGGTCTTTGCATAGCCGTATATCTGTTTTGCCGGTCCCATCGTGCCGTTGAACGATTGTGAGTCCAGGTAGATCTGATCGAGGCACCTGGCCGAGCAGGCGATGAAACCTGAAAAGTTATTCTTTAGTTTCTTATTATTCAGATACAAAACATTCTCATGCATAGGCGAGGAGCTATGCGTAGAGCTCGAGTCAACCGCTACATCGTACCCGTTATTTATCTGATCCAGCAGCATCGGGATCCTGTCCGGGCTGTGCGACCCGTCGCCATACATCAGGACGAACGTCCCTTCAAAATTGTCCAGACGGACTTTATTCAGTATGGACTCCTTATCGTCACCGAAAGCGCTGATGATCTCGGCGCCAAGAGACATTGCGATATATGAGATACGCGGATCGCTGACATTGACGATATATATCTTATCAGCATAATTTTTCGCCAGAGCGATAATGGTGCCTAAGGTCAGATAGTTCAAACGATCGTATATGATCGCTACGGTCTTTCCCTGCTTTTCCTTATAAGCCTCGCTGACGTTCAATGAAGCGGATACTCCGTTTGTTACTTCCATGCTCATGAAATAGCCTCCATCAAACCGGCGCAATGGCCCTATCTGCTTTTTGCATATGCGAGTAAGAACCGTTGGGCGCGATCTTTACAACGGACTTATTTTTATATGACTCGATGGAAGCAAGCGCTAGATTTAGCGCATTGATCCCGTCAACGCCGCTCGACTGCGTACATGAGTTGCTCTCGCAGCATTTAACGAAATGCTCAAGCTCGTTCCGTAGAGGCTCTTTCTTCTCGACCTTAGCTTCTTTGATCCATTCTTTATCGTGTATGAAAACGGTCTGGTCGATATAGTCGCCATATCCCACGCCTTCCGTACCGATGACCGTGAACGTTCTAGTCTTATGGGGCGTCAGCCAGTTTGTCTCCACGACGCCGGCCTTGCTGTCCTCAAACCGCAGGATTATGGACGCATGGTCTTCCTGCGAGTGGATGTCTGCCCCCGCTATTGCATACACCTCGGTCGCCTTAGAATTATAAAGATAAGAAATGATATCGATATCATGCACGCCTATGTCCAGAATGACGCCCACATCCCTGATCCTCGGGTTATACGGGCCCACCCTACGTGTGTTTATACATACGATCTTGCCCAGCTCGCCGCTGTCGATGAGCTCTTTCATCTTGATGACAGCCGGGTTGAACCGTTCGATATGCCCGACCATGAGCTGTAAACCTTCCGCACTGGCTGCCTTGACGATCATCTCGGCATTCTCGACAGTATCTGCGATCGGCTTTTCTACCAGCAAGTTCGTGCCTGAGTTTATTGCATCGAGCGCCACGCGCGTATGCATCGTCGTAGGCACGACAATGCTTACAGCATCAAGATCTTCTTTGAGAAGATCATGATAGTCGGTAAATCCCTGCGTGTTATACTGGTGTGAAAGCGATTCTATCCTGGTTTTATCTATATCGGCGATGCCGATCAGCTCTACATTATTCATCTGGCTGTACGTGCGAATGTGGTTTTGCCCCATCGCACCAGCCCCTATAACTCCTAATCTCATGTAAAAACCCCCTATACATTTTTAAAGCCCCTTAAATGTTTTTGCTATGGTATCGATATCTTCCGGCGTGACGGATGGATGTACCGGAAGCGATATTACTTGTTTCGCTATTTTTTCTGCAATTATATGTGATTCATTATATCCTAATTCTTTATAATATGGCTGTTGATGGATAGGCAATGGATAGAAGATGTTATTGCCAATGCCCGCCTGGTTTAGCTTCTCGATGACGCTTTCCCTGGACATTCCGAAGTCTTCGGTAATACGTATCGTATACTGGTGGAAAACGTGTCTACAGCTATCTTTTACGGCAGGGGTCACCAGCCCTTTGATCCCCTTAAGCTTTTCACTTAGTAAACCTGCATTGCGAATTCGCGTTTCATTGAAACCATCGACCTTCTTAAGCTGTACCAGACCAATGGCCGCTCCCATATCGGTCATCCTGAGGTTATAGCCCAGCATCTCATGGTAATACCTTACTTTTGAGCCATGAGACTTGATCATACGAGCCCGCTCTGCGAGTTTCGCATCGTCACATGTGATGATACCGCCTTCGCCGGTCGTCATGTTTTTTGTCGGATAAAAGCTAAAGCAGCCAGTGTCGAATGAGCCGACCTTTTTACCGTGGTACATTGCTCCGTGCGCCTGGCAGGCGTCTTCGATGACGGCAAGTCCCCGGTCGGCAGCGATATCCATGATCGCTTTCATTTCGGCCGGATGCCCGTACAGGTCGACCGGAATGATCGCCTTCGTGCGAGGGGTCAGCTTATTCTTGATGTCCTCCGGATCGATGTTGAACGTATCCGGCTCTATGTCCGCGAATACGGGCTTAGCCCCGGTGAAAAGTACGGAATTGGAAGACGCGATGAACGTGAAAGGCGTTGTGATCACTTCGTCGCCCGGCCCGATACCTTTTGCTAAAAGCGCCACATGTAATGCGGCGGTGCCAGAATTTACCGCGATCGCGTGTTCGGTACCGATATAGGCCTTGAAAGCGTCCTCGAATTCTTTTACGCGAGGGCCTTCTGCGATCATCCCCGATCTCATGACATTGAGGACGGCCGCGAGCTCTTCTTCGCCCACAAGTGGTTTTGCTATAGGTATCATGGTATCATATCCTGTTAAGTGTTACAAGTCCTTCCGGCAATTCCTTTATCCTGGCGGGAGCGCCTATCGCTAGCTTCCATGCCGGGACATTTTTTGTGACGACTGACCCTGCAGCCACCATTGCTCCTTCGCCGATCTCTATTCCGGGCAATATCGTAGCGTTTGCGCCCACCGAGGCACCCTTTCGTAAGATAGGCCCTCTCAGGTCATATTTTACTCTGATCGGGTACTTATCGTTTGCGAGCGATACGCATGGGCCCAGGAACACATTATCCTCGATGATCGTATTTGTAGGGATATACACGTTGCTCTGTATGCTCACGTGGTTTCCGACAGTCGTGCTGCCATCGATGACCGAGTTCGTGCCGATCAGTACGCCATCGCCGACCGTGGTGGATTCTCTGACCATGATATTATGCCCCGTGCGTAGATCATTGCCTATCCGGACGTCCGAATAGACGACAGAGCTTGACCTTATGACGGCATTATCCCCGATCTTCACGCCAATGAACGGAAGCTCTTCCAGGCTTAATCCGCTCGAGCGCATATCGGCTAATATCTTATTACTCGGGTATCCCAATAATACAAATTCTAAAAACGTGCAGTTCTTACCTATGGTACTAGAGCCATAGATCTTGCAGGTTTCATGTATGAACGAATCATTTAAGGAAATTTGTTCACTATGTCCGCTCTGTTTCAGTATCTTATCCATTATTCCCCCCATTAAACAGATGATGCTACCGTCGGTTCATTTGACGAGATTTCATTTTTGATAGTATCATATAATAAGTTAAGCTTTGCCATTAAAGATTCGAGCTCTATGACCACCTGTTTTTGCTGGCCCTTATCGCCTGCCTTGATCTTACTGGCTAGCACATCGATATCGTTATTCAGCTTTTTTATGTAATTGTAAAGTTCTTTGTGCGATGGTTCATCTTTAGGATCTTTGGAGTATGACTTTAGCACATCTTTGACTTCATCCGCAAGCATGATCACATCCGAATCACGCTTGATCGAGCGTAACAATCGAAGCGCGTCTTCTTTGTCTAGCGCTCCAGACTTTATCGTGTCAAATGCCGGCCGCTGCAATTCCGGCGATAGGCGGGCAATATCTTCTATGACTTTTATGTTCATCACATAGGGCTGAGCATCCTGCCGATCGTCGTTTAAAAATGTATCCTGGATACATTTCGCCTCTGACCAGTCTTTCTCTACTTGATCCTGTAGTTCAGGTATCAGGCGAGTGACCAGGCCGACCTTGGACGTCACGTAATGTGCCGTTTTACCAACGATCTCGGCAGTCTCTTTATAATGGTAGCCATATTGTTCCTTGAGTGTGACAAATGCACGACCAAGCTCAATATCGTTTACATCTTCACGCTGGATGTTCGCGATGATCTGCTTGAATTTTGCATCCGCGTCCGTTTCCTCGACGTCTTCGACCACGTCGCGACCGACGATCAGCTCATGGATACCAAGCTCTTTTAGGGCCTGTAACCGCCTGGCACCATCGATGACTACAAAAGCTTCATTGGCTTTTCGCACGAGAATTGGCTGTAATAAGCCCACGTCCGATATCGTATTTTTTAAACACCTAACGTGATATGGCTCTTTACGTAGGTGATTTGAGCCGACGTGTATGGTGTTTATATCGATAACTCGATAATCTTTTTCTATACTAATGCTGCCACTGATAACTATGCCCCCGCTATCAAATGTTTCAAATTTGGTTAACTAAAGTACGACCGATCAATTCTTAAACCTTTGCTATATACAGTAAGGGTTATTGATGATTTTTCTATATTTTATTAAAAATCGTATAAATATGATTAAGTACGAATTATTTATATGGAGAAATTTATTTTATGTCTAAATTATATTTTTATAAAAAACAAAGTGAATTATAATATATGATCATTATGAATCGTTAATGATTAAAATCGAGCGATTTATAAAATTAATAAATCATAATTATAATTATGATTAATTTAATTATGATATCATTTAAATTATACTCGATGCGATCGTAAATATAGGTGATATGCGACCTATTGGACGGAGATCATTTCGCGATAAATAAAAAAATGCGAAAGGTCATATCGCACCGATCGTGGTCGAAATATTTGTCTTTGAGGTCACATTGATCCAGAGGTGGCACTCACGGTATGGAGCTGTCATATTTCCATCGGTATAGAGTAAAAATTCCAGTTCCATATTAGTGCCAGTCCTATCCGGGGTAATATTAATGAGTTTCTCCCATGTCTGATTATCGTTGACGGTGATATGCTCCGCATATAACTGGTTATTGCGGACACTGTCGTTCAGCGAAATTACGAGATCATAAGGTACATCGCGATACTCGTGATTCGCTATACCTACAATGACCGGTTTAGTATCTCCCGTGAAGAACTTTGTCGGATAATTATCGGCTTTCCCATTCGACCCAAGTATATAGAACTCCGTAAATTTTTCACCTTGCTTTGGTACGGCGATCACATATGCTGTCACTGCAATCGATAGGACGATGCAAATGATAAGTATGGCCGTGAGCGATTTATCCAGGCTGGTCTTGTCTGAAAAAATCGCTGCCTTTACTTCTACGTATGCTTTCCCAAAGTCGACCATAAAGCGATCCTTCTCCGGTAACGAGTACCTGCGTATGATCGTCGCTACAACACACATCATGGTGAAAAACATCAGGCATATCACAATCGGGTCGAGGCGAATACCCCATGGCGTGAAGTTAAGGCCAAGCCCTATTAAAGGAACTACTGCGATGCTTAGCCCGAAAGAAAGCGCTATGCGCTCTATCCCGTCTATATCCGACTTACCTGGAAATAAAGCTGCGATAAGAGCATAGCCCGGTATAAATAAGATCATGACCATGCCGAATACTGAGCGAAGTATTGTCTGGTTCAGTACAGGAACGTAAATTAACATCACTGAGACGAGCGCGAATATAATGATCAGTACAAGATCTATCCCTGCATACTTTATGGGGTTGCCTACAGTAGTATACTGGTCAGGCCCGTTATCAGCCTGTGAATCGTTATTTTTTGCCATAAACCCTCAGATAACCTCGAAAGTAATAGTGTGTGTTCCGCCTTCTATCTTAACACTTTCGACCATGACCCGTTTATTAAGACCTTCGGCAATCATACAAGCAGTGAGACTACAGATAGGGCAGGATGTCCTGGCGCATATGCCCTGATCTTCTCTTCTGATCGCACCGCACATGCCGGAGTTCACAAGCCCCCGCATGCTCACGATCATACGTCCGCTCTCACGGCGCACGCTCACCTTATCGATCAGCTCTAGCCCGTTTTCCATAACATCCTTGATCTCGTTCTCCAGGCCTTCTTCCGTGAAGGTCGCCCCGATACTTTTCGCATAAGCGAAAAGGCCCCGGCCCGGCGGTAAAAGTATAATGCCCTTGGCATCGCCCGATATTTCAAATACAGATTTGCCCGGCGTCATTGACGATAACTGGTCTGTACTTAATGAACTGGAAAGTGGCAGGAATAGCTTCGGAGCTCCGGCCTGGCCGGAAGGAATATGAACGCCGCGGGAGGTCACCAGCAGCGAAGAGAGTATCTTGTTGATAGAAAGCGTATCGGATATGGCCATCGAGCCACTGACGTCAGTCCTCAGGTATCTGGACGGAGAGAAGAAAAATATCAATGTGGCAATCACTATCACGCCGATCCCCGATAGCAGCAGCAGCATTGACGTAGTCGAGTCGTCATTTATAAAAAGCCAGGCTACGAGAACTGCCGTGCCTATGATCGCAAGAATTGCAGCCGCAGATTTTGTTTGATCAAGTTTTACCAGTGTATCAGCCCCTGATGCCGGTCAGCCGGCTCTTGATACGGGAGGCGTATATAATGTCCTCCGGCTTTTCCGTGGAGGACAGATCGATCACCTTAATCGAGATCCCCTTTAGCTTCTGGATTGTATCCTTAAGAGCAGTATATTCTTCATAATAGTGCCCTATATCGATAAGTTCTTTTTCCTGGTGCCAGACGTGTGGCGTAAGCACCACGGATACGGTGTGCCCGTAATAGCTCGCCATGCGTAACCCGTTAAGAAGACTGGTCAGGCCCATTGATAGGTTTGTGATCACTACGATATGGCAAGCCATTGTGGTGGACTGCGAAACCTTCAGGACTGCCCGAGAGAACCCGTCCTGTTTCACATTCGCCATATAGCCTTTGAAAGTCTCCCCGAGGACTGTGCTTAAAACGCCGTCATCGTCGAAAACGCGCCCGACATAGCGAAGCTCCTGCGCCGATAAAGACTGTGCAACGCTGACGTTCGAGGAAGCGACTGGCTTTATGGTGGAGAGCATATTTTTCATGTTCGCCACATGATCGCGGCTCATGCCCATAGGAAGATAGCTTATTATTTCTTTGCGTGAAAAACATACCAGGCCCACGATCTCATTATCTATACGCAGCCTGTCGGTCAGCATCCCGACCAGCCCGACGGCGGAATCCAGCTCAGTCTTCTCGCCCGTACCCATGGACTTATCCACGTCGATAATAAAACATACGGGCGACGTATGGTCTTCTTCATACTGGCGTACGACGAGGGCGCCGGACCTGCCCGACATGGCCCAGTCGATGTTCTTGACGTTGTCGCCCGCGACGTAGCGCCTCACGCCTGAAAAGTCGCTACCCCCGGTACGCTTGCTGACGTTCTCAAAAATATCTGAGTAGTTTGAGTTACTCCTGAGCGCTGTGCTCGGCCTGACAATCGACGTGCCCATCTTAACGGTCACTGACAACATGTCCCGGTCCGGTATTGCGATCATGTCACCGAATAGCCACGATTCGATGATCACCCGCAGCGGACCGATCGGGAAAACGCCAAGTTTTGACAGGGTAATGCTCGCCTGCACCGTAGCAACGGACCCCCGTGCCAGGTTCAGCCGAGGCGTGCCGGTATCCGGGCTGCTCGAAAAGCCATGGGGCTGGGAAATGCTCAGATGTACGGGAAGAGCCCCGTGGTACTTGAGCCGCGACGTCAGGGTCGTGGACATGCCGGGCTGTAAGCTTTGGCCCGTGAGGCTTCTAAGGACAGAGATCTTGCGCACTGCCAGGCGCATCGACCACATGCGGGCGTAATCCGCGGCCAGGAGCACCAGCAAAACGGCTGCAGCCGAATAAAAAACAACGCCTCCGGTCGCATAGCCGAAAACCAATAACAGGAGCATCGCCCCGCCCGTCGCGATCGCGCTATCCTTCAGATACATGGCTGTCAGGTCGGGACTTTAACAGTCGCCAGCAGATCGCTCACGACGTCCCCGGGTAAAACATTCTCCAGCTCATACTCGGGCTTGACGATGAGACGGTGGTCCAGCACCCGGGGCACCAGGTATTTCACATCGTCAGGGATCACATAGTCCCGACCCCTCGTCGCTGCTACAGCCTTGGATGCCTTGAGAAGGGATATGGAAGCTCGCGGGCTGGCTCCCAACAGGAGCTTCTCGTGATTGCGAGACGCGATGATCAGGTCGCGGATGTACTCGAGAACCTTATCGTCCGCCCGGATGCTCTTGACAACTGTGGTCATCCACATCAGGTCGTCCAGTGATAGCACCTTCGACGCTTCGGGCCTGGTGCTGACATTTCGGGACTTCAGTAGACTCAGTTCCTCCTCCGAGCTCGGATACTCCACGTTGAGCTTGAACATGAAACGATCGATCTGGGCCTCCGGCAATGGGAACGTGCCCATGATATCAATAGGGTTTTGCGTCGTGATGACCATGAACGGGCTGGGCAGCGGATAGGTGGCGCCCTCGATGGATACCTGCTTTTCCTCCATCGCCTCTAATAGTGAGGATTGGATCTTTGGGGACGCCCTGTTGATCTCATCCACTAGTAATATATTAGTGAAGACCGGGCCCTTATGGACATTAAAGTTCATCTCTTTAGGGTTATAGATCGAGCTGCCGACTACATCCGATGGCATGATGTCTGGCACGAACTGTATGCGCTTGTAGTCAAGGCCTATAGCTGACGCGAACGCCTTCGCGATGGTGGTCTTCGCTACGCCGGGGACGCCTTCGAGCAGCACGTTACCCTCCGCGAGTAGCGCGATAAAGATATCTTCGATCAAGTCATCCTTGCCCACGACTACTTTTTTTACCTCGTCCATGACACGTTCGAACATGGACCTAAAAGTCGTCATCTCATCAGTTTCTATTTTTTCGTATGCCACCATCTTATACCCCAGCTATACAGGCGAATGACACGCCGGCTCCCTAGTATTAAGGGCCTTCACGTCATAATAAAATATAGTTGTCGCTTAGGCATCCGATAATAAATACTTTCGCTCCGGGAAGGATCAGAAAAGCTTCATGCCCAGTATGTCGAGCACTTTCCCGGCTACGACAAGGGCGAAGATGAGTACGCCGACGATGATAACGATATTTACTCGCCTGCGCCACTTCGGCCTGACCGTAAAAGGGCCCGAGAGCTCGACGATGATCAGGAAACCGATGAGGCAGAGGACGAAAAAGTACTCAGGGCTCAGGCTCTGGAATAGTATCAGCAGTGCCAGCACGGCGAACATCCAGGCGCCGAAAGTATAGACAAGCCTGTAGTTTTTCGTCAGCATGATAAATAGTCAAGCCTATCATAGTATAAAGGCTTTAAGGCTCGCAGGATCCGGGGCATGAAAATTAGCGTCGCAATATACCAGAGGGTGTCGATCTTCCTTCGTAAGCATTTTAAAAAATAATTTTGTGCATATGGAAAGAATGTTTGTATATTTGCGGGTTTTATGTTGTATTTTCCAAATATTTCATAACATTTATATAGGAAGTTAAGCGATAACTATTGTGGAGTGGGGAGCTTGCTCTGGGATAAGAAGGTCTGTATAAGGGCGGCATTTGTAACTATATTATTATTTTCATTGATGGACGTGGCCACTTTTGCTATGATGCCGGCAGAAGCCCCGTTTTTAACGATCACGAATAGTTCCGGCGGCCCAAGCCTCGCGGTTTTGGAACCGGACAATTCGCTGGCAGACGGAAACTGGATCATTCTCGGTGGCGGAAATACAATACGTGTACCGGATATGTCATTTGATTATAGTGGCTCTGGCATTACTAATGGCAGCACCATCAACAAGATACTTTCCGATATACCGTTCCTGAGCTACTTAGGGTTCGGGACGACATATGAAATCGCTAACTCGTCGCCACACAGCCTGACGATACCGTATAATACAACTCATGTTTACAGCGAAACAAGCGGTAAGAATATCGTGACGGCAACATTTTATGGAAACCCGGCTGATTATGCGACGGGTTCAACGTTGACTGTCGAACTGCTGAACTTGACAAAAGTAACGGGTAAGATCGATTTTACCAATTCAAAGACCATTCAAGATTCTGCAAAATTGCTAACGCTCGCGGACATCAAGAATTCGAGCGTCAAAAGCGTAGATATGACAGTAAATAATACAGGAGATATACCTTCGATCGAATCAGGCTTTAGCCTATTAAGCGATGGTAGCTTAAGTCAGGGCTATTATTTATTGATGGTCATCGATAATAACCACCCGGATATAACGTATATCGTCGCTGAAACACCTATTATCGTCGCAAAGAGTGACATGACTGTCGACCAGATCAAGCCCTCAATAAAGCCTGGAGACTCATTAACGTTCAATGAGAACATGCCGGTGACGGAATCTACGGATACATATACGTATGTCACAGCCATGATACCCGAAGCGAACTATTCAGCAGATATAGCTAACGTGCCAGGTAGCTCTGAAGTCGATCTTAAGATCTTTGGCCTGACAGAGAAAGCAACGGTTAAGGATGACAGTTCGATACATCTACAAGGTTTAGCGACTGATATGATTCTGAATAAGGATGACTTTACGAACATGTCAAAGATGAAAGACATTATGATGAATGAGCTGAACGGATCAAGTGTCTCGCTAGGCATAACGACGACCACATTAACAGCAGACGTCCCGGTAGTCGTGAACACGAAGAGCACGATGCCACAGGGCAAGTATATCGTCCTGACTGCAGTGATCGATCGTAATACCGGTCTAATAGCTGCTATTAACCAGACCACTTTCAACATGGGCGGTATGTGGACCTATAAGCTTACCAAGGGCTGGAACCTGATCTCTATACCCATCGTACCCCAGGATAATAATTTAACTGCATTCTTCGGGCCAACCGTTATGAGCGACATAATGATTGTCTGGGAATATAACAGTTCTAATAAATCAAGTCCCTGGGCATATTATACGACTCAGACGTCTAAGTATAAACAGGGAAAATTGACAGCTGTAAATGAACGTCAGGGTTATTGGGTGGAGTGTTACAATCCAATTACATTCACGGTCACAGGAAATATGCCAGCAAGTAGTGGCGTAACATTGAATTCAGGCTGGAACCTTGTGGGAAATCCCACAATGGATGCGCGCCAGCCGTGGAATGTTTATAGTTCGGCCAGGATCACCTGGGGCTATAACAGTACAAATGTAGCGAGCCCATGGGCATATTATACGACTGAGATAACCAAGTATAAACAGGGAAAATTGACAGAACTGGACCCGGGATTTGGATACTGGGTTGAGATTTGATTTGGGTTGGTGTTAAAATGAGAAAAATAATAAATATAAGGTTGATAACAATTGGTATCGTCTTATTATCACTATTAGTCATATCGACAGGCATTGCCCTGAGCCAGGATCTCCCACCTGGTGTGCCAACCCCTGAACCGATTGATACAGGTGGCAACGGAGGCGGAGGCAATGGAGGCGGAGGCAATGGAGGCGGTTACTCAGCCCCACCGGCTGATGTATTCCCGAAAGCATTCAATATCTTGAATAGCAATGGGATCGTCATCGGTAATGTCACTGCGTACAGCTATAGCGATATCAGGGCGCACGCCGAATATAACATCTCGACACTGAACGGTATTGAATGGGTGTATGTAGACGCCAATATAGGCTCGATCCCGACATCGGAATACAGGATGGATATCGGCCTCGATACACCGGATGCATCATTGCTACCGGACTTCATACATCCGGAGATGATGATCGCTCAGGTTGATTTCACAAAGTGTAGCGGCTGGAACATCAAGGATGGCTCATTCAAGGTCACAATAAAGGTGCCAAAAGCAACTCTGAATGGCGTCGGATCTAACGACAGCTACTACTTCTTGCAGACAGACAGCGATTCCGTGCTCAAGGCTAATATCGCAGGCCCGGACAGCGATGGCATGATGACGTTCGATGCGACTGCATTCCATGTGTCTCTGTCTTCGACCAATACCGTGCCATTCATGCTATTAGCAGTCTCGAAAGCGCTACCGACACCGGTACCGACACCGACACCGACACCAGTGGCAACGACACCGACACCGACACCGAGCAGCGGATCAGGCATCAGCACGTTCATGCTCCTGCTCATGGTCTTTATACCGGCAGTCATCGCAGGCTTAATCATAGTCTACTACGAGATGCTGAGAAAAGGTAAATAATGGGGCTATATCTCCATTATTTATCATTTTATTTTTATCAGGACAAGTTCATATTTGACCAGAGACAATTACTATGACTGCAAAAACGAATTTATTTATGTCTGCGTTTACTGTCTTGATAGCATGTGCCTTATTGTTACCATGCTATTCAAATGTTGCTTTTGCCCAGAGCCCCAAAGTGATCTCCGGCTCACCAGGTGATACTCTATCCTATTCAGGAAAGGTCACGCCGAACTCCCAGGTAACCCTTGAAGTGTCTGCGAGCATCGGTGTGGGCACGAAAATATGGAACGATGGTAAATATCATTATGAAGAATCAATGGGGGGATTATATATACCCCCCGGAAATTCCATGAGCATCACCGTTAGCCCGGTGGATACACTCACAGTTTCCGGCGCGTTATCAATCGCACCCATAAACATGAATATACCATGTGGTGTGGACACTAACAGCCATGTGGGTTCATATTCGAGAAGCGTCCCTGCGGGAACGTATAACATCGGTGTATCAGGCATAGCGAACGGCTCCCCGTCTTCGGTAACAATGTCCGTCAGGGCTTCCCAGACGCTGTCAGCTGGCAGCGATGGCACTTATACAGCCAGCATCCCAACATCAGGTTTGCGATCTGCGGTATACACGCTTAAGGAAAACGGTCAGTTAGTCGCCATGATATACCTGGGTGTCGCTGCACCAGCGACTGCGACCCCAGCGACCACACCGACGCCGTCCGCGAATGCGACCGCGGTGGCATCGCAAGGGTCGACAATATCGGGCAACTTGACAAATGCAACCGGGAACACGACTAACACTACCACCCCTACCGGGGATACGACCAATGTAGCTAATGGGTCGCCCGCGTCTGCCACATCGACATCGACGACCGGTGATAGCCAGAGCAGTCCATGGATACTGGCGATCATAGCAATATCATGCGGGACGATCATTGGTGTCGTAGCAGCATACATGTTCCTCATTAAGAAGAAATAAGAGCTTTTATTTATTTTTATAATTGAAGCTCAGAATTTTTTTAGTGATCTTATTAGCTCTATTTGACTTGTGCACATCCAGTGAGCCTCAGAACACTTTCTTTGTTTTTTTATCTAAGTGAGCCTTCTGAGCAATGGTATGCAAATGATTCACATAATAAACAAACCATCATCGAAAAAGCCGATCAAAGTTATAAGAAAAATAGAAGAAAGATTGGCATGGATTTTGCAAAATGTTTATCCATGATAACGGGTGTTTATTATAGCGATATTCATGACGCGAAAAGCGCTTATCACCGGCATTACCGGGCAAGACGGCTCATATCTTGCAGAGCTCTTACTCGGAAAGGGATACACGGTATACGGGCTCGCACGCAGGACGAGTTCCACTAATACAAGCCGAATTGACCAAATAATGGATAAAATCGAGCTGGTCCCCGGCGATATGACAGACCAGGGCTCACTCGTGAACGTTATCAAGCACTGCGAGCCGGATGAGATCTATAATCTGGCGGCACAATCATTCGTCGGCTCCTCCTGGTCACAACCCCTATATACGGGTGATGTGACCGCGCTAGGCGTCACAAGGCTGCTGGAGGCGATCAGGATCAACGGGCTGAACGTCAGGTACTATCAGGCGTCTTCCAGCGAAATGTTCGGCAAGGTACAGCAAATGCCGCAAAGCGAAAGCACTCCGTTCTACCCCAGAAGCCCATATGCAGTGGCCAAGCTGTACGGACACTGGATCACGATCAACTATCGCGAAAGCTACAACATGTTCGCCTGCAGTGGCATCCTATTCAATCATGAGTCACCGCGCCGCGGCATAGAGTTCGTGACTAGAAAGATCGCCGACGGAGTGGCCCGGATATATCATGGCCTTAATAAAGAACTACGGCTCGGCAATCTCGACGCAAAGCGCGACTGGGGATTTGCCGGAGACTATGTCGAGGCCATGTGGAAGATGCTTCAACGCAACAACCCGGAGGATTACGTCGTCGCGACAGGAGAGACACATACGGTCAAAGAATTTTGCGAGATCGCATTCGAATCTGCAGGCCTGGACTGGGAAAAATACGTGAAGATAGATCCTAAGTTCATGAGACCTGCCGAAGTGAACTTACTCCTGGGAGACGCATCGAAAGCACGAAAGGAGCTCGACTGGCAGCCCAAAGTATCGTTCAAAGAGCTTGTACACATGATGGTCGAAAGCGACATCGACAGGATCGGTAGAGAGATCATGGTGAACAAAGCTGCAGGAACAAAATCCATCGCAAAGAAGAGTAAGTGACCATGCATGTCATGGAAAGGTAAAAGCGTCCTGGTGACAGGCGCCAGCGGGTTCATAGGCGGCTATCTGACAGATGCGCTCATGAACGTTGGCGCGCACGTATCAGCGTTATCGGTTAGCGGCGGTAAAGAGGGAAAGATCAGGTGGATTAAAGGTGATATCACTGATCCCGGATCAATCAAGGGGATATGTGACAATATCAATGTTGTATTTCACCTGGCGGCTATTTCGAATGTCGTAAAGTCCATAGAGAACCCCATTCTGGCTATCAACACCAATACCGTCGGCACGTTGAATCTCCTGGAAGAAGCTCGTCGCGCACATGTGAAAAAATTCATTTACATTAGCAGCGCTCACGTCTATGGAGTTCCACAGTATGTACCGGTTGATGAAAAACACCCGGTCGTGCCGCGTGAGCCGTATGCGGCGAGCAAGATCGCATCAGAGATGATCGTACAAGCTTACGGGAACGCATATGGCATGGGATACGCCATCATCAGGCCTTTCAATATATTCGGCTCCGGACAGGATGAGAGCTTTTTAATCCCGGGCGTGATCGCACAGGCGATACGCAATAAACAGATCAACGTGGGCAATGTAGACCCTACGCGTGATTTTTTATACATAAAAGACTGCGTAGGAGGATTCCTCGCGATAGGTGACAGGGGTACAGGTATATACAATATAGGTACCGGAAAAGAGATCGCAATAAAGTCAGTCGTAGAAACGATCCGTGACCTGATCAACCCTGAGATAGCAATCGTAAGCGATGAAAGCAGGATCCGCACAGGAAAAGTGGAGATACCAAGGATGATCGCGGATATATCAAAGATCAGCAGCCTGGGCTGGAAGCCAAGGTTCAGCTTTGAAGAAGGGATGGCCGAAACGATCGATAAGGAGATCTCACTAAAAAAATAAGCTGTTTACAATTTTCTTTTTAGCTCCTCGATCTGCTCTTTCCTCAACGGCGTTTTCATCATGCTTTCAATGATCACAGCTTTGGCGTCCACCGGCTCTTCGCTAGTTTCCTTATGTTTATATAATATATTTACGACGTCATTGCGACGATAGTAAATAAAGGCTAGCAGGACGATGGCCAGCACACAGATGAATTGCGCGATCAGGTCATATTTGATCAGGTAGTATGCCTGCGCCAGGAACGGTATCGATTGCCCGTGTGCCGCATCCACGTATACCGTACCCGAAGACAGGATGTTCGATGCCAGGACCTTGTTATCGCCCCTATCCTGCATGCTGTTAATGAGTATATCCGGGTCCCCGATGACTGTGAGCATGCCCCTGCCATAGCTCACCTCCGCAGCCACCGTATAGCTGCCCGAAGGCTCATCCTTATCCATCAGGCCGTTATCATTATAGTCCAGCCACCCGAGATCTGACGTGGATGCGATGACCGAAACATTACCTGTTACGTTGAGCGAAACCGGGTGGTCGCAGACCAGGGAAGAAACGTTCCTCGTCAGGTCCGAAGGCTCGATATTTTTTATGACCGGAAATGAAGGCCGCAGATAAAAATCAACATCCTGGCATAGTGGCACCTGGTTTAGCTGGATAGGCGAGTCGATCACCTCTAAGAGCGAGTTCGAGTCGCCGTAATCATCCATGACCACGACGCTCCCCCCTCGTCCCATGAAAGAAGATACACTGGACGATTCCAACGCCGTGAAATTCGATGTCGGGCTGATCACGAGCAAAGTGTCATTCTCACCCAGGCCAGCCAGTGCGTTCATATCATATAAAGGCCTGGCGTCGCCACCCAGTTGAGATAATCCATCCCAGTATGGGTTAGATAAGCCCAGGTCTTGCTGGGTCAGGTAGAAACGGCCGGCCAACAGCGCCAGGATGACGAATGCGACAACGACGACGAACATCGTGACTTTTTTCATATTTTACGCCCCTTTGTCTCGCCCTTGAATGCCGCCTGGACGTCCTTAAGGCTGCTAAAGGCTTTTTGCAGCTCTCCGGCGCTCGCATCCTTGTGCCCGTACCTCAAGCGCTCATATGTATGGACTATCGTCTGCAGGGAACCGGCGATCGACGGATACGACGCGATGGCCGAGCGATAGAACTCCAGGTGCGTATCCGAGTCCCGCACCTTTACCCCCTTGCTTGCGGCCATAGCCCTGGCAGTATCATACATCGCGATCGAGGCATCCGAGAAGCTGCCTGCCTGGATCAACTCACTAATACTGCCCGGTATCTGCGGTGGCTCGGCAGACACCTGTTTATTGACTCGCAGCAAGGATGGATCGGGCAAATATTCTGGCACGGCATCGGTCTCCGGCTTTGTGCGACCTGAAGCAAGGCGTATCAGCTTATCAAAAGTCATGCCCGACTTCGCCAGCATGACGATGACGAAGAACAGTACGAGCATTGATACGAGCGAGATGATCGTCAATATCTTATCGACCGGTAAGATCAGCACATGGCCTGAGATGGTTGATATGGGACCCGCATAGGAAGGGGAGGAGACGGAAATATCGAAAAAGCCCTCGGGATCATAACCATTAACTTCGCGAGTATAATTGAAATTGCCATTCTCGTCAGTGATCACTGTTCCCCCGATAGAGTCGGATACCCGTATGGTAACCGGCTGGCCGCGCATCGGGATCCCGGAAACCGTATGCAGTGATCCGGTCATATTCAGCATATCACCCATAAATAAAACTAGCGGAGTGCCATTGACGGCCAAGACGGGCTTGATGGTACCCACATTTATAGCATATCGGTCACTCGACGAACCCTCGAGAGACCCTCCGTCGGGCATATATACGGCATAGAGGCTATGATTTCCCGGAGTGCTGTCATACGGGATCGTTGCCTGGATGACATAGTTACCGTCATTATCGGTTGTACCATTACCGATGCTGCTGCCGTCAAGATATACGAGAACTTTCGCATCAGGGACTTTAATCTCATTTTCTGAGACGATCGAGCCGTTTAGAGACAATGGATCACCGGCCGTGAAATTTTTACCCGGATCATCGAGCGCGATCGAGCTTCGCTGGGGAAGGACATCGAGCATAACGACTGAAGAAGCTGAGCCGAGAAGGACACTTCCGCTCGCCTGCTCATACCTCGCAGTCATGTTCACGTAACTGCCGGGCATCGTATCGGCAATGGTAAAGCTAAGATCGTAAGCACCGCCTTCACCAGTGATCGTTTGGCCGATATACATGCCGTTCATGTATAGGTCCACCGGATAATCCGTCCCGGATAGACCCCGATCTGAGGTAAGCCTGCCGCTAGCATTTACCTCATCGCCGAACGTAGCCCTGTCGGGCGATAGGTACAGCGTGAGGATGGAACCTTCATCTGAGATGTCCAGATGTAATATATCGCTGATCGCTAGAAGCTCCTGGGCCCCTGGCGGAGCATATTCGGCGATTGCGCTGATGCTGTCCTGCCTGATCCCCTCGGGCACGGCATAGGATAGCTCGCATTCGCCGAGGAGATCGGTCGTGCCGGATGTGACTTGCCCGCCATTTATGTATAGCCCGATATTCGCACCCTGGACAGCGCGGTCGCCGGGGCCCTGCAGTTTTACCGTAAAAACGACCACATCGCCGATATGCGCATGGTTTGTCGCCGACGTGAGTGTGACGGTATAATTGCTAGAAGCGGCGTGAACTATACGATTTTTAATCGAGATCTGGGACATCAGGTTGCTCGTGGCATCCATGAAAGGCTGAAGCATGCTCGCATTAACACTCGCCTGGTTCGAGCCGTCCAGTCGCTCCATGGACGTGGCGGAGCTCACCTGTAGCGCGTCATATGCGTCGCTCAACCGGACATATTCCACACCCAGGTCCTTACTGGAGACGGTCGCGTTTGCCTGGTCTCCGCTCGCCGTATAATTTTGGTAAGCCCAGTATGTATCGTTATAATCCTTGATCGCCACAAGGTATGCCCTGATATCGTCCACGGTCAGGTCGGTCGAATTGAGGGCGGACAGGGCATCGGCGTCTGAGTCGAAGAGATGCGGGATGACATTCTTGTTGCTCTCGTAGAGCGCACGAAAAGCCTGGTAGTCAATATTGGCGGCATAAAAATCCGACTGGTTAAGGTCAAGGCCGATCTTCCCGATCCCCCTGTACAGGTCAGCCATGACCGCGAGCGTCTTATAGTCTATCTGGCCGTTCGTGGCCGTGACATTCCCGGGGTTTTCCCTGGCAGTATAATTAGCCTGTAACGCTGCCGCCGAGGGAACGTAAACTAAAAGCAGTAAAATACAGATGATAATGATACGGCGTTTTAACGAAATTACCGGTGACAACGGCTATGGCTCCTAAAATTAAGACGGCATACCATCGTCCTATCTCGCCATAAAGATATATATTTTCGCTATAGGACCGGGTAAGTAAGGAATATTCAGGAGTTTGAAAAGAAGAGAAAAATAGCCGGCCCGTCGGTTCATCCTATATTAGAATGGCAGTAATATCTAAAAAAAATTGTTTTTACTTTGCCCGAGACTGATCATACAGGATCACGCCGATCGCAAGGATCGGGATCAATATATTCACCATGATCATCAGGTCCGAGAACCCATTTTTCAGGGGAACAGCATTGCTCACGGAATGAGAGGCTGCGGCACCGGAACCGGCACCATTTACCAGAGGCAGATCAGCCATAGTCGATATGCCAGAGATCGCCCATGCGACGGTCTTATTTGTGGTAACATTATCATGCTTGACTGCGGTCGGCGTTACATGGCTTTTAGCGGGATCCGGAGTCGGCGTGCCATAGATGGATTCAATGCTACTCGGATAATTGTTGGCCGCCGGGGGAGGATTAGCGGCCGGAGGGACCGGAGCCGGTGCTTGCGGAGGCACCGGAGTCGGCGTAGTCGGGGGGGTTGAGTTCGTGACCGGGGGCATCGCAGGCGGTGTGGCAGGAACCGGGCGTACAGTAGGCTGGGCCGGGACATCGGCACCCGATTTGTAATTATCGTAAAAGTTCGTACTGGTCAGCCGGGAAACCCAGCCAGGAGTATGATGGTTACCGGACCTGGCTGCAGCTGCAGTATTTGTGGATATACATAGGATAGATAGGACGACGATGACGATCACTGTGGTTTTTACGAGCCGCCGGATTGCGCCGTCTGGCCGATAGGTAAGGGTCAATATGATACACCGCCATGGGAATGGTCAATGATTGATTGATTGATTGATAGTAAGTGTATAATGATTAATATAATAATATTATTTGTATAATAAGTGGATATAATAAAAGGCGTTGCTTAAAAAGCGAAAAATAGATAAAAGTGCAGGCTATCTAGCCCTGGACGTGCAATGCCCTGAGCTCTTGCAATCCGGCATGAAGGTCGATCTTTGGGGTGTATCCCAGGATATTTTTAGCCAGTGATATGTCGGCGTAGCTATACTTGATATCGCCGGGCCTTTCCGGCTCGTATTTGGGCTCGAGATCCTCACCATATAAATCGATGATTGTGCGCGCAAGCTCATTGACCGTCGTAACGTTCCCCGTCCCACAATTAAAGACCTTGCCTACGGACTGATCTTTTTCCAGCATGAGCATGACCAGATCCACAACATCATGTACTGATACAAAGTCACGCGTAGCAGTGCCGTCGCCGAAGATGACCGGCGGCATCCCTTTGCTTACGTTATCGATGAATTTTGAGATCACGCCGCTGTACGGGTTCGACGGGTCCTGGCGCGGGCTATAAATGTTAAACGGACGGATAGCGGTCGTCCGTAAGCCATAGGCCTTGCTGAACATCAAGGCGTATTTCTCGCCCGACAATTTACTTACACCATATGGAGACATGGGGTTTTGCGGATGTACTTCGTCGACCGGCAGATGTACGGGATCGCCGTAGACTGCTGCTGAGCTGAAATAAACAAAACGCTTAATATCAGCCTTGCGAGCGGCGTTTAGCAAGTTCAAGGTACCGACGACGTTGTTCTCCGCGTCGAAAAGCGGGTCCTCCATCGATCGAGAGATCGATATCTGGGCGGCGCAGTGGATCACGACATCCGCCTGATGTGCGAGCATGTTCACCAATCCGCTGTCACGGATATCGCCCTTGACGAAATTAGCTTCCGGCGGATATGGGTTTGAGGTTGAGGATATATTGTCCAGGATGGTCACTATATGGCCTTTTTTAACGAGGGCTTCGCAGATATATGAGCCGACTTGTCCTAAGCCGCCGGTTAAAAGGACATGCTGAGATTGCATAAGGTTAGATTAGAATACAATAGTTTATAATTTCCCGTATTAAGGCACAAAGTTCAGGAAGGACAACCTGAAGCAATAATCGGGCTTTTACATTAGTTTACTGTAACGGCATGGATGAAATTTCGTAAATTGCAAGTATGTTACGTGCGTCTGTATCGTAATTGTGATTCTATCCAGCGCCTCGTGTCCTCATGTAATAACATTTGATCTTTGTTATTCTCATACCAGGATAAGATGTCGAGATCGCCTTTTGCCCTGCCGGCACCGATCCAATCGCAAAGCATCTCTTTCGCAGATGCCTCATCCATAGGCGTTATTTTATTTCCAGCGAGTTCCGGAATGATCCAGAATTGCCAGTGATGCTTGTTTCTATTTTGATGCAAAAGCCAGGCGTATTCAAACTTTAAGTCAAGGGTATCCGCATTGGTAAAGCTTCCGGCGGGGCGACGTCTTTTTCCATTCTTATAATAATAGTATTCCGTATAGGAGAAGAATTCGCTTGGCCTGAATTTACTAAGGTCATGGAGGAGCCCGCGAACAGGTATGCCCCACTTACAGCATTCGAGAAAAACAAAGTATTTGTGGATCAGCATGTATTTGATACAATTGATATAGTCTAACAAGGCCTTTCCACCCCCATTACATATTTTCTTTCGCAGATTTATGGTTCAAGAGCTAATGTGGATCATCGGGCATAAAGTTAATCTTTAATACTGCGTTACAACCGGATAAAAAGCAGCTGTGAAAATATATATGGGTTATCTTAGATCTTGTAAATCCCCCAATATTACGAAATAGCTATATACTTCTTTTTGAAATGTATCTCAGACTAATATGGTGGAAAGTTTGGATATGTCGTTCTTTGAAGGGAAAAGAGCTGTTGTGACAGGCGGGGCCGGTTTCCTTGGAAAAAATGTCGTGAAAAAGCTTAAGAGTGAGGGGTGCAGTGACATTTTTGTGCCGAGGAGCAAGGACTATGACCTCGTCGATATGGAAGCGGTGAAAAAGCTTTACAGGGACGCGGATCCGAACATCGTGATCCACCTGGCAGCCGTGGTCGGCGGGATCGGCGCGAACAGCGAACATCCCGGACAATTCTTTTACGATAACCTGATGATGGGCGCACAAATGATGGAGATCGGCAGACAGCGCGGCCTGGAAAAGTTCGTGGCCATGGGCACCATCTGCTGCTACCCCAAATTCACCCCAATACCCTTTAAAGAAGAAGACCTGTGGAACGGCTATCCCGAAGAGACGAACGCGCCTTACGGACTGGCAAAAAAGATGCTCCTGGTACAATCGCAAGCCTACAGACAGGAATACAAATTCAACTCGATATTCCTCATGCCCGTAAACCTCTACGGTCCCGGCGATAATTTCAACCCCTGCAGCTCGCACGTGATACCCGCACTGATCAAAAAATGCGTCGACGCCGTCGATCACAAAGATGACAATATCATCGTATGGGGCACAGGCAAAGCCACCAGAGAATTCCTGTACGTCGAAGACTGCGCCGAAGGCATCGTACTGGCCACCGAAAAATACAACAAGAGCGAACCCGTAAACATCGGATCCTCCTTCGAAATATCCATCAAAGACCTCGTACACACAATAGCAAAACTAACCGGATTCAACGGAGAAATAGTCTGGGACACGTCAAAGCCGGACGGACAGCCCAAGAGAAAACTCGACGTATCCAGAGCAGAAAAAGAATTCGGCTTCAAATCCAGGACTACATTCGAACAAGGACTAAAAAAGACCATCGAATGGTACAAGAAAAATAGGACAAACGACACCTGCAAAAACTAAACAATTTTTATATCATTGATCGTCGTAGTAGAGCTATTCTTGCTCAACTGAATTTTTTGTATATAGATATGACTTAATGGTAATGATCAGTTTTTCTAGAACCAGCTGAAGTACAGATCCTCCAGCGTATGCGCACATAAGCCCGCCCCCAAGGAGAGCAAGACCATGTAGATTACGGCCTTGTCCAAGCGGAGACGGCCCCCCAATATATAGGAGGACCGGATACTTGAGATGGAAGAACCAGAGCGGTAGGTGGTCAAGATCAAGTAGACTACCGGAGAGGAAACCAATAATGCAGCAAGTAGCGATAGGATGCCGTGACATAATTCGAAGAAGACGATCCGCCAGAGTGGATAACTTGCTGTACCTGTCGATATTATCTCCCCGAACGGCCACACACTATCACTCCTTGTAAAATCATGGGTCGATAAAATTTTTATGCATTTATAAAAATAATTTTCTAGTTGATATAATTTGTTCAATTTTTAGTTGGTATATTTGGGATTATTTAGCAATGGATATAACATATAAATCACGTAGATTTTAGATGGGCCCCCGGCACTAGAAGAGCAGGAAAGCCATAACGGAAACCTCGATAGATAATAGATAAGTCGTGAAAAAATGCTAATTAGTTTCATTTTAAACATATTTTTTATACTTATATAAAAAATATATTTTATTTAAAAGCTTATCATATAACGGCATATAGAATAATTATTTAAACACTAAGCGTATATTTAAAATGAATATTTTAGGTAGACCAATAATTCTACTAAAAATTCATCGTGGTTTCCTAATCTTTAGGGGGTAAGAGAACGTTTAAAATAAAGAATTTGGGCATAATATTATGTATTTTTGTTATGTTGATCGTATTTGTACCGATAGCATATTCCAGCGCGGATAGCGTAAGTACAGGTTCGAGTGCACAACACACCTATATCGTAACTTTCAAGGATACACCTAGCAAGCTGTTAACCTCAAATCAAGTTTCTGTCTCTGGTTTTTCACATAAGGTCTTCCAGTACGCACAGCAGCACGACGTAAAAACGTTACCTGGAACTGTCAAGTATAACTATAATATCATCAACGCGGTGGCCCTCAGTCTGACCGATAGCCAGTTGAGCGCACTCCAATCCAGGTCGGATATCGCGAGTATCGTACCCGATGAGTACATAAATGCAGACCTGGTCGCACCATCGGAACTTAATGGTTATCAAACGATGGACAAAGTGGCAGTTCTTGATAATGTAACGCCAGTATGGAGCAATGGGTTCGATGGCACCGGCATTAAGGTCTGCATCATAGACTCCGGCGTTGACACCGCGGCATTCCCAGAACTGGGAACGAAGCTGGTCGCATGGAAGGATTTCCTTAACGATTCACAAACGCCTTATGATGACTATGGCCATGGTACGGCAATGGCCGGCATAATTGCAAGCACGGACCCAACCTACGAAGGCCAGTACAAAGGAATAGCCTATGGAGCGAATATCATGTCCGCCAAGGTCATCGACTCGAGCGGCTCCTTCACATACAGCGATATGATCGCAGCGCTCGACTGGGCGGTGCAGAACCACGCAAACGTGGTATCCATGTCTCTGAGTCTCGCGGATCATGATGACGCAATGGACCAGGCGGTCACAGATGCTGTTAATGACGGACTCGTCGTTGTATGTTCGGCCGGCAATGCAGGAGAAGGCGGTCTTGGCACGATAAAGTGCCCGTCGGATGCCACGGACGCGATCACGGTAGGCTCAGTGGATATTAATAATGTCGTCGACGTATGGAGTTCCCGCGGTCCGACAGTGGATGGCCAGACAAAGCCGGATATAGCTGCCATAGGGAACGTGGTTGTTGTTTATAATGTAACGGGCACCCCCGTTAGTTTGTTAGCGTATCCGGTACCAAGCCTAACTGACCAATATATGGCCCTGGACGGCACGAGCGTATCGACTGCCCAGGTAAGCGGCATCGCGGCCCTGCTATTGCAGGCTAACCCGAAACTGACGCCGCTGCAGGTTAAGTACGCGATTGAAGGCTCCGCGAACCGGGTCGTCACTAACTTCCCGAATAATGATACGGGATGGGGCGATGTGGACGCGGGAGCAGCATTGAACGAGGCACTGTCCGGCAGTATCATGGCGCCTGTACCATCGTCGCTGAGTACGCTTACGACCGGTGCACAGTATGTAAGGGATACGATCCCGGCAACGATGAATGCCGGTGAATCGTATGTTGTGTCGGTGACCATAGCTAATACCGGCAGCATGCCGTGGACTGCAGACGATAATATACAGCTGGCAGGAACGAGCGATGCCAGCCAGTTCGGAGATTATCAGTTTGCCATACCAGATGGTATCGCAGTGAAGCATGGGGACCAATTTACGTTCTACTTCACGATAACGGCCCCGAAAGAGGGTAGTTATAATGTTGAGTACCAGATGGCGAATGGAGATCAGGCGTTCGGAGACTCTGTTAGTAAGAGCATCACGGTTGGGGCGCCTTTAGTAACGGATGCGCAGTTTGTGTCTGAGACTATTCCCGCAACAGTTGCTGTCGGTCAAACATACACTGGCACTGTCACTTTCGAAAACACAGGCACAGCCCCATGGAATGATGCGAACAAAATTCGGCTAGCACTGTATGGTAACACAGCTAACATGGGAATAAATGGTGACACCGCGGACATGTGGTACCAGATGTTCAAGATAGCCCCAACCACGACAGTTCAACCAGGAGAAACGTACACATGGACGTTCAGCTTCACACCAACCAATGCTGGTGACTTCTGGCTAGGCTACAGCATGGCAAACGAAGCCCAAGGCCTAAGCTTCTTCGGACAAGCACAAGCCACATCAAACACCGTGACATCAGGCATGTTGGATGCGCAGTTTGTGTCTGAGACAATCCCCGCAACAGTGGCTGTCGGTCAAACATACACTGGCACTGTCACTTTCAAGAACACAGGAACAACCCCCTGGGACGAATCCAGTATGATCAGGTTGGCATGTATGGTAACACAGCTAACATGGGAATAAATGGTGACACCGCGGACATGTGGTACCAGATGTTCAAGATAGCCCCAACCACGACAGTTCAACCAGGAGAAACGTACACATGGACGTTCAGCTTCACACCAACCAATGCTGGTGACTTCTGGCTAGGCTACAGCATGGCAAACGAAGCCCAAGGCCTAAGCTTCTTCGGACAAGCACAAGCCACATCAAACACCGTGACATCAGGGCATGTTGGATGCGCAGTTTGTGTCTGAGACAATCCCCGCAACAGTGGCTGTCGGTCAAACATACACTGGCACTGTCACTTTCGAAAACACAGGAACAACCCCCTGGGACGAATCCAGTATGATCAGGTTGGCTATCTATGGTAACACAGCTAACATGGGAATAAATGGTGACACCGCGGACATGTGGTACCAGATGTTCAAGATAGCCCCAACCACGACAGTTCAACCAGGAGAAACGTACACATGGACGTTCAGCTTCACACCAACCAATGCTGGTGACTTCTGGCTAGGCTACAGCATGGCAAACGAAGCCCAAGGCCTAAGCTTCTTCGGACAAGCACAAGCCACATCAAACACCGTGACATCAGGCATGTTGGATGCGCAGTTTGTGTCTGAGACAATCCCCGCAACAGTGGCTGTCGGTCAAACATACACTGGCACTGTCACTTTCGAAAACACAGGAACAACCCCCTGGGACGAATCCAGTATGATCAGGTTGGCTATGTATGGTAACACAGCTAACATGGGAATAAATGGTGACACCGCGGACATGTGGTACCAGATGTTCAAGATAGCCCCAGACCACGACAGTTCAACCAGGAGAAACGTACACATGGACGTTCAGCTTCACACCCAACCAATGCTGGTGACTTCTGGCTAGGCTACAGCATGGCAAACGAAGCCCAAGGCCTAAGCTTCTTCGGACAAGCACAAGCCACATCAAACACCGTGAATCTAGGTACATAATATATACAAAAGTATAAATCAGCTATTGGTTGTTGATAAGCAATATAATAATTATTATATTGCTTATCACCTTTTTCCAAAATTTATATACTATTAATATGGCTATTTCATACTTGTTTTCGAAATGCTTTGAGTCATTTTTAATAAATTTGAATAGGTATGACAATTGATTTTTTGTCGTCTTTTAGTCATTTTTTATTATTGAGATCTTGTCTATAACAAACCATAATCTATAAGTTATAAAGCCATATTAACGATATATCAATTATAATACTTTAGGATTATATTATGGAAATAGTAAGATCGGATAAAATAAAAAATCTAATTTTTATACCGAAAGATAAAGATTTTGAACGGATTAGATACCACTCTATTGATATTGCGAGAGGCATTGCAATTTTTTGCATGTTAGTGGCCCATGTTTATCTATTATTTCCTGCGTATATTAAATATAATTACCTAGGATCGCTTGCCGCACCATTTTTTATTATTATTGCTGGTACAAGTTATGATTTGCTAATCTCAGCTAGAGTTAAAATAAATATTGAAAATAAGTTAATATTTTTAGAAATATTCTATAGGGCATTGATGCTAATTACGATTGATGCTATAGCTTTGTTTGTAGGAAGTATGATATCGCCATCGATATATCATTTTGCTATATATTTTGGAGTATTTCAGGTTATAGCATTAGGATACATCGTTGGATGTTTAATTCCAAATAATCTTATAACCAAAATATTTTCATTGATCGGATTGGCATTTCTTATTGTTGTAACGGGTATATGTTTTAGCAATAATGCTATATTAATTAACATTTCAATTACGGTATTCCCCATGTTAATATATTTTCAATTTGGAAGAATTTTATTTAATTTACTCGACAAACAGTATCAGCAATTATTTAGTCCAAAATTTTTAGTTATAATACCCAGTTTATTATTAATTTATAGTGTAATACTTTATTTAAAAGGGTATACAATCGTAGGAGATTTATCTACACAACGATATGAGTTACCAGTGATTTTAATAATTTGTAGTTTGATGTACATTATTTTTTCAGTTTTAGTACGATATGTAGATAGATCAAATGAATATTTAATAGTATTGAAACCGTTTGAGAGAATGGGCAAAATAGCATTTACATTATTCTATCTAAATATGATTATCATAATATTAGTATTAATGTTTTTTTTAAAATGTTTACCAAATATAGTATTACCTAAGGAATCCATTTTTATGTATGTAATATCCATAATATTATTAGTATTAATATTTGCTCAATTTGAGAAACTATGGAGCAAATATAACTATAGATATGGAGCCGAGTGGATCTATAGGAATGGCACGCGACTATTAGTAAATATTACACAAAATATTATATAATTTTATGATTAATAATTGAAGGCATTTTATTGTTTATGATGATTAAAGCTATAATAGGTTCAGCTATAATCAGACTGGTTGTACTAAACATAATTGCGTGATATGAAAAAATTAGAGATAGGAAAACAGTATATATTATATTAATTAATAAATGATATTGCAATAACTATATGTATATATTAGTATAATGTTGGATTCGCATGATGCCTGTGTTAATAAAATATTATAGCAAGTCTGGTTATTATAATTCAATTGATACAGGATATAGTTACAATAAAAGTATTGGCATCATTTTGTTCTTTTTGTGGAGCCTTTGAATGGAGTGCTTTGATGATGAACAAAACAATATCCCTACTTTGGCGAAAGATGACTCATATGCTTGATGTTGGTTTACGCAGTACAATTGCTAAAAATGCTGCATCATTGTATATTATTCAATTTGCCAGCTATATTCTTCCACTGATTATGATTCCATATCTCGTACGAGTTCTAAATCCTTCAGGATATGGCCTGGTAGCCTTTGGGCAGGGTTTAATTGCATATTTCACTATATTTGTAGATTACGGGTTTACTTACTCTGCTACAAGAAAGATCTCTTTGCAGCGAGAAAACATCTTAGCAATAAGCAGTACTGCCTTTAATGTTTGGGCAACCAAAGCGCTTCTTGGATTCATGGGCCTTATTGTGCTTCTATTAGCTGTTATTATTATTCCAAAATTTCATGAGACCTTTATTCTATTTCTCATATTGTATGGTATCGTTATAGGCAATGTGCTTTTCCCCACCTGGCTATTTCAGGGTATGGAAAAGATGGTAGCAATTTCATTGATAAATCTTCTAATGCAGATTTTAATTCTGGTCGGTGTATTCACGATTGTGCATCGACCGGAAGACTATATACTCTATGCAGGGATAATAAGCATAGGTTCTATTTTCTCTGGAATAATTGGAGTTAGTATAGCATTCATTATGTTTAAATTGCAGCTAATCCTTCCTTCAAAAGGGAGCATTTTGGAAACACTACGAGAAGGATGGATGCTTTTTATATCTACAGCATCAATTAGTTTATATACGGCTGGAAATGCATTTATATTAGGGCTTTTAACAAATAATGCTGTTGTCGGGTATTATAGTGTCGCAGAAAAAATTGTGAACGCAGCTTCAGGTCTTCTCGGCCCAATTTCTCAAGCAGCTTATCCAAAGTTTAGTAGGTTAGCATCAATATCAAAAGCTCTTACACTGCAATGGGGACGAAAAATGCTTGCCGTGTTAGGCGGCTTAGGGCTGATACTCTCTATAATGCTGTTTATAGGTGCCCCATATATAGTCCAAATTCTTTTAGGATCTGAATATGAACCATCGATAATGGTCATACGTATATTATCAGCTTTGCCGTTCCTTATTGCAATTAGTAATGTATTAGGCGTTCAATTAGCGTTTCCATTTAAGCTTGAGAAAGCCATTTTTACCTTTGTTTTTATGGCAGGCTGTATAAATATTTTACTTGCTATTATATTAGCGCCTAGATGGGGTGCAGATGGGATGGCAATGTCAGTTTTAGCCAGTGAAATCTTTATTACACTCAGTTATTTTATATATCTATTAAGTAAAAATCTTAATCCGTTACAAAAGATTAGTGAGGATTGATTATGGAACAACAGTCGGAACAGTATGAAGATAACATAATAACAAAATTGATTCCCAATTTTATTAGAAGATATTTTCAAACATTACGGTATAAAGCCTATGAGATTCAATTCAGTATTAAATATGGTTTCAGACCCCCTATGAGAGGATCTGACTGGGTAGGTTATGAGGTTATACTGGATTTTATTAAACGTTACCAGCTTTTAGAAGTAGAGGGTGATATGGTAGAGATAGGCACATTTCTTGGTGGGGGTGCCTATAAGATAGCTAAGTTTCTGGAGAAAAGTGGAAGTTCAAAAAAATTGTATGTAATAGATATATTTGATGCAACTTTCGATTGGACAAAAAACACTGATGGAAACACAATGGCTAATTTATACCTTAATGCTTTAAAGGGCTATCAAGGAAAATCTCAGTGGGAGATATTCTCAGATGTTACTAAGAAATGTAAGAATATACATTGTCTTAAAGGAGACTCTAAGAATATTGAAATTCCATGCAATCACCTATGTTTCGGGTTTATTGATGGAAACCATAGTCCGGAATATGTGGAGAATGACTTCTATTTAATTTGGGCTAAATTATCATCGAGAGGACTTGTCGCATTTCATGACTATGAATGGGACCTGCCACAAACGACAACGACGATAAAGGAATTAGTAAATAAACACAATTCAGAAATATTACAGACTCATCACGAAAAGACGTCCCATATCATTTTCATAGTGAAAAAATAATAGAATATATGAATAATCTAGATATAATTGATGATAAAATATAAGAAGGGTGTGTAATGAAGATAGCAATATTAGGGGGAGGGTTGACCGGTTTAATTTTAGGTCATTTTTTACATAAAAAAGGAATTGATTTTGATATCCTTGAGAAAGAAAACGAATGCGGAGGTCTGATGAGGACCTCAACAGATAATGATTTTATTTTTGACTATGGCGGTTCTCACATAGTTTTTACCAAAGATAAAGAAGTCCTGGAGTTTATGCTTGCTTTGTTAGGCGATAACAAAGTACAACATAAGAGAAATACAAAAATTTTGTATAAACAGTCTTATGTAAAATACCCATTCGAGAATGGATTATCTGATCTTAGTAAAGAAGATAATTACGAATGTTTACACTTTTTTATCCAAAACTTAATTGATAAATCAAATAAGAAATTCGATACCCCGTTAAATTTAAAATCATGGTGCTATTATACTTTTGGCAGGGGTATTGCTGATAAATATCTAATACCTTATAATGAAAAAATATGGAAGTTTCCTTTGGAAAATATGGGCCTTGACTGGGTTGAAAGAATACCAAATCCACCGGTTGAAGACATTATTAAATCATCATTAGGCATTACTACCGAAGGATATACGCATCAGCTTTATTATTACTATCCCAAAGTCGGTGGAATACAATCAATTATTGAAAACCTGGAAAAAGAAATAAAGCTCCATATAACAACAAAATTTAATGTTAAGAGAATAATGAAGCAAGGAGATAAGTGGACTATATCAGATGATAAAAATTCTGCACGAGTCTACAATAAGATTATTTCAACGATTCCACTTCCGGATCTGATACAAGCACTATGCGCACCGGAAGAAATCCTTAAAGCAGCTAATAATTTAAAATATAATTCGCTTATTACAGTTCTAATTGGCATTAAAGAAAAAAATATCAGCCAATATTCTTGGCTGTATATTCCGGATCCGGCGATCATTACACACCGAATCTGTTTCCCATCCAATTATTCACCATATGCGGCACCAGCGAATAGCTCATCTGTGCTATCAGAAATAACAACGCATATCGATAGTGAAATATGGAATAAAAGCGACGAAGAAATACTTTACAATATAGTAAATCAATTAGATTCCCTTGGGATTATCGATAAATCTAAGGTTTGTCATACGAATGTAAAAAGAACAAAATATGCATACGTTATTAATGACCTGGACTATAATAATAATCTAGTAATCATTAAAAATTATTTGAAAGAAAATAATATAGATAGTATTGGAAGATTCGGCGAATTTAAATACTTAAATATGGATGGATGTATAAGAAGTGTAATTGATTATATTAATATATTAGATTTATAGAGTCGTTATTATGGAAAATAACTCTTTAGTTTCAGTTGTAATAGTAAATTGGAATAGAAAAGATGATTTAAAAGAGTGTATACAATCGATTATAGATCAAACCTATAAAAATATTGAAATAATCATTGTCGATAATCATTCAATCGATGGTTCTATTGAGATGGTTGAAGATGAATTTCCATCAATAAAATTAATTATCATGCCTAATTCGCTATACGGTGCATGTGAGACATACAATCTAGGATTTGCAAATTCGGTTGGAGAATTTATAGTTATAATGGATAACGATGCAAGTCTCCAAAAAGACTGGATCGAAAATGCAATAAAAATATTTAAAGAGGAAACTAATCTAGCCTGTATTGCAGGTAGAGTTTTAAATTATTATACTAAAAAAGATTGGGGTTTCTGGGTCTATGGCTATAATAATTCTAATAACGAATTACATACAAAAGAGTTTTATACCACAGTATTTGTAGGATGTAGCGCAATAATAAGAAAAAATGTAGTAGACATGTTGGGAGGATACCCCCAAGAATATTTCATATACCACAATGAATATGCATTAGGTGCTAAGATAGTAAATTCTGGTCATACAATAAAATACTGTCCAAATTTGATAGCATATCATAAGGTATCATCAACCCAGAGAATAAGTAAAAAAGGATTTTATTATGGAACAAGAAATTGGCTCTTGTATAAATGGACGTATTATCCATTGAGTATTGCAGTGGGGCATACAATTATATTTATGGCTTATTCGTTCACCACGAGTATTATTGAAATAAAAAGTCCTTTAACTTGGTTGAGAGCATTAATAGATCTATTAAAAAAGATACCATATATCTTAAAAAACCGTAATCCAATTAAAAATAAGGATATTTTTAAACCTAAGATATGGTGAAAAGATAGAAATAATTAATATAAATTTTATTGAAAATATGCTTTATTTTTTGTGTCTAATGTATATTTTACAATTGGCTTATTTTTAATAAATTTTGCTGGAACTCCTACAACTATCGTCCAAGGTGCAATATTTTTTGTTACCACAGCATCTGACACAATTACTGCACCTTCCCCTATAGTAACACCCGGTAATAAAGTAACCCTACTTCATTAGTATTATATATTTTATTATAAATTTTTTTTATTATTTCATACATTACAATCAGTGAGTTATATAAAACAACTATTATATTAAAATTTCGAACTTACAAACGTAGTTAATTTTATAGCTTATTATTGTATTAAGTAAAATTGAGATTAATTTACACTTAGCGAATAACAGGGATTAATCATATGGAAATAAAAAATTATCCAAGAGTTATCGTTGTTATATTAAATTGGAATGGAATTAACGATACTTTAGAATGTATTCGATCTATTAAATTGATAACATATACAAATTATGAATTAATTATAGTAGATAATGGATCAACAGATAGTTCTTCAGAAATAATAAATAAACAATATCCAAATATTGAAATTATAGAAAATAAAAGGAATTTAGGATATGCTGAAGGCAATAATGTTGGGATTAGACTAGCAATTGATAAAGGCGCTGACTATGTATTGTTATTAAATAATGATACAATAGTGGATCGTAAATTGTTAGATGAGCTTATTAATGTTGCAATTACTAGTTCAAAAAATGGTTTTATAGGCCCTAAAGTATATTATTATAATTATAAATGCCGAAATGATGTAATCAATTTTGCTGGGGGAAAAGTGTCAATATGGCGTGGGGTATCAAACCACATAGGAATTAATCAAATTGATAATGGACAATTTGACCAAAATCAAGAAGTTGATTATATAGAAGGTTCTTGTGTGCTAGTAAAAACTGATATGATAAAAAAAATTGGATATCTAAATTCTGATATGTTTACATATTGGGAAGATATAGATTGGTGCATACGAGGAAGTAAAGCAGGTTATAAATCAATTTATGCATATAAAGCAAAAATATGGCATAAAATCGGTTCTTATAAAAAGGAAAAAAATAGAAAAGCTTATTATTATTACGGTAAGAATATATTTATTATAATAAAACAACACGCAAATATATTACAAAAAATATTATTTATTTTGTGTTTGTTATTCATAAGAATTCCATTGACTTTTTTTGTAACACTTATTGTACATAGAGATATTTTTGAGACTATGTCATACATAAAAGGTTCTATAGAAGGTATAAAATATGTTTTATTTAATAATATTATTGTTTAAGATATATCCAAGCGTTTTTAATGTCATATATCTTCATGGAATTGTTATCAAAATAATTCCCATGGAGATAGACATAACTACTATTATCTAATACAAGTATATCATTAGTTTTTGTAAAATAAGTTCCCACATAAATATAATAATCACCCCCCATATTATTGGTAGTTATATCAGTTTTAGTAAGAGTTAATATATTGTCTTTATTACCTATTATACCATATAATAATTCTAATTTATAAAAATCAGAATAAACTGGTGTATTTATATTAATATAATTATTTAACCAGATCATAGAGGTAAGTTCATTGTTATTAAGGTATACCCAATCGGCAGTATTATCTAATGCAAATCTACCCATTTTAGGTTGATCAAATAATTGATAAATAAACGCAGAATTAAATAGAATATATATAGCCAAAAATACTGATATAATAATTAGAAACTTGTTTATATCAAATTTATGGTAAATACGTAATAATTTCAATACTAATTCATATACGTTGATTATACCAAGTAAAAGAAATGGTGCTAAAAAGAATAATGTTATTTGATACAATCTATCGCTATTTAATTGATTAGCAAAAGATGGTACGATAAATCCAAAAATATCAATAATGAGGGCAGCTATTGACAAAAGATAGAATTCAATATCTAATTTTGTCTCGCGTAATTTAAACGTTATTGATAGTATACCAATAAGAATAAAAAATTGACATGCTAGATCCATATATCTTTCAAATGATTGAAATATTGGTAATTTTCCCATAGCAATTGTTAATGCTTGAGAATGAGAAGGATTAAATAAATCGCTTATTGAGTTTACGATAGTATTTCCGATAGATACGCCAGTTGTAAGATTTGCTGAGCTCGATGTATATATAAACCAGATAATTGTAAAAATAATCAATACAATAGGGAATAAATTATTTAATATAACAAATTTCTTTGAATAATTAAAATTAGTCAATAAGGAGATAATTAGACGTAGTACAAGGCCTAGAAGGATAATTAAGATTAATATATATGCTGTACCGTAATGTGATATGATAATACCAAATCCAAATAATATCGATAAAAATGATAAATTAGATATTGTCATATTACGATCAGTTATTAGTATAATTAATAATACCAAAAATAGTTCTGCAATTTCTTGTCTTGCGAGTCCTGGCATCCCTGCGTAAAAAATAAAAAATGAAACGAAAAAAAACACGGATAAGAAGGCAATTTTCGAATTAACTTGTCGTTGAAATGCGTAAAAGAGTCCTAAAGGCACGAATGCAAAAATAAATGGATATATTATTTTAAAAACCCAAACTAAACTCAAATTTACAACTAATGAGTAGATTGGGGCCAATATGGTTATACTTAACATTGAATTAACATTAGTAAAAGTGGATGGATCCCAATAAGAATTTTGTATAACTATATTTGAAACAAATAGTTCATGGTTTATATCCATGCCCCAAATATAATTAGAGATTAATGAAGTATGAAAAAGTAGAGATAGAGATATAGCAAATACTGTGAATGAATGATACTTCTCGGGAATCCAGTTTAATATTACCATTATCGGTATCAGAGCGATTAGTGCAAGAAGTATCATCTGCAAGATATTATTACTATATGTGTTCATTATATAGGTGCTAATTATACTTAAAATAATTATTATAAATAAAAAAAGAAAAGTATTAGAAAAAAGAGATTTTATGTCTATATAACTTGGATTGTTAAACTCAGCATCTCTAAAATAGCTCAATACAGATAAAATTAACGTCAAAACACTGAGTATTGGCATCAATATATAAAGTGAAATAGGATGATATATACCAATAATTGGAAAAAAATAGTCTATCAATAATCCCATTAGCATGATAAAAAATAAGCTTATACCAATTACAAATAATATTGTTTTTATATTTCCAAGATTATGAAGTTTTAAAATTCTTAATATTAGAAACCCCGGAATAAAAGTTATATAAACAAATAGAATAATCTGAGATAATACATTAACCTGAATACCCATTACAGTTAAGCCTAATAGGCCCCATACCATCAATTGTATTGAGAGTATAGTTATTAAGAATTTTTTAATATTCCAATCGTTTATTTGTAATGGATTAAGTATGTTCATTTACATTACCAATTTCTAATAACTTTAAATAAAGCTGTTCATAATCATTTATAACTTTTTCCCAAACTCTGATTCTATTACTTAAAGGGCCAACTTTTGCGTTATTATTTAATATATCTATTATTAATCTAGCAACTTCCTTAGGATCCGGAGGATATTCAACAGCATAACAACCTGGCTCATTAATAAACTCTTCTAGTGCTGTAACTTTTGTGACAATACATGGAGTCCCGGTAGATAATGCTTCAGCAATTGTTATACCAAATGCTTCTGATTTTGATAATAACAAGAATATGTTAGATTCACTAAGTGTTTTAATAAAATCATTACTGGGTATAAAATTACTCCAAGATATGTGATCATTAACTTTTAATATATTTGCTAATTTTACTAAATTTTCTTTATCCGGACCTGTTCCGTTAATTTTAAGAGTCACATTGTCATAATTGTAAGTATAAATAAGCTCATGTAAACTTTTTATTATAGAACTTACATTTTTTCTATCGATAAGATATCCAGAGTATAATAAAATAATTTTGGAGTTTATGCTGATGTTATGTCTCGTTAGATCAATAGAATCTACACCTAGAGGAATTACTGATAATTTATTTGAAGCCAAATTAAAAATTGAAGTTAGAGCTTGACTTTCAAAATTTGAAGATGCTACGACATAATTCACATATTTAAATAGACGTTTACCAAATAATAGATTATATAAATTCCATAGATACTTACCAGTAAATGTACTTCTTGCAGTATCTAGGTAGGGTGAAAAAACAATCGGATAATTTCTATTTTTTAATATATTAATTATTTCAAGCGAATATAATGAATGATATCCATGTATATGAATAATGTCAGGAGCAATTTCTGATAGATGTTTTTTTAAATAGATATATATTTCAGGATTAATCCCTAAAAAAAATTTACCAATATCAGATTTTATTCTAATGATTTTATATCCATCATATATCTCCTCATGAGGTAATTTTTGAGGATTGGATTGTATAACAATAACTTCATGCCCTTTTATCGTTAAATTTTTTGCGAGTTCACGTATAGTCTTATGAACACCCCCTGGAGCAGTAATTTCCGAGTAATTTATCATCAATATTTTCATCTTTATTTACCTCAGAGATTTTTTGTATAACTTACTATAAATCCGAATAGCGCTGAAATATATATGGTGAATTCATAAATAAAGAAACCTATGGTCAAAATAGGGTGTATAACAAAATTTTTCCAATTTTTAAATAATGAACCTCTAAATGGTGAAACTTGTATAAAGCCTTCGAGCTTATTTGATTTTAAAAACGAGTTAAGTGTTTTACCATAATAATATTGCTTTTTCATTATATCAATAATAGATTTAGGTTCTCCTAGATGGAGTTCTTCTGATTTGATAAAGCCAATCTTATAATTATTTTTAATCAATCGATTTTGTAGATCATAGTCTTCCCCAGCCACCATTTCTTCATTAAAGCCTGATAGTTTTAAAAAAATATCTCTTCGAATAAATCTTGCAGCATTATGATTAAGGTCAAATTTATAACAATCTTTTTCTAATTTTCTTACTTTTGCCCAAAAACTAATAGTTGGATCAGGCGACCACATTATTGAAATAGCATCATATTTTTCTAGATCACACTTATTAACGGCCTCTTCAATTAGTTTATTGGCTAATGTTACATCTGAATCTACTCTATAGATATATTTTCCAATGGATTTTTTTACACCAAAATTGATAGATGGAGACCTTTCTTTTCCATTTAAAATAAAAATATTTTGAGTATATTTTTTTGCTATATTAATTGTTTCATCGTTTGATCCGCCATCAACTATTAATATTTCAACATTAGTATATGTTTGATGTTTTATACTGATCAAACAATTTTCTAACGTTTTTTCAGAGTTGAATGTTGGTATTATTATTGAAACAATAGGTATAGTTGACATTAATGACATCCCTAGTTATACTCATTATATATTACAGTTTTATTAATGCCGCCTAGCATTGTGGTCTCAGAATAATTTGTAAATAAAATTCTCATAAATTGCTCCATCTATGAATTACTTCTTCGTAGTAAATATTTTATCGAATAGCTTGCTATACGCTTGTACTATCTTATCCCAGGAATAACGATCTTTCACCCGTATGTAAGCATCATTTTTTAAATGAACATATTCGTTAACATTTTCTTCAAGTTTATTAATGATATTGGATAGGTCTTGTCCAAATTTAAAATATAGAAGACTTTGATCCCCCACTTCTCTATTGAACTCATTATCGTATGCGATAATTATCGCTTTAGTGATCATCATCTCTAACAAAGACGGGTTTGTACCACCTACGGAATGGCCATGCATATAGGCAAAACAATTTTGTCTTAACATATTCAACAAATTTAGCTTATAGATTGAACCTGTGAAAATTATGCGATCTTGGCCATTGTAGTTATTAATAATATTAGTAACATCAGTCTTGTATCGATCATTCTGAAAACTTCCTACGATGATCAACTTTTTATTAGTATTTGATTTTAGGAAACCCTCAACCATCAAGTGTATATTATTTTCTGGCTCTAGTCTAGCGATAATAAGATAATAACTATTAGTTTTTAAATTTACAAGTCTATTATCATCTTTTATAATCGTATTCAATTCGGTTACATCCCAGGACCGAATTTTAGGCACATCGACACCATATGCAATAAAATATACATCTTTTTTCCTTAGCTGGTTAATATGATCCTTTATTGACACTGAATCCGCAACAATTATGTCTGCAAATGTTATTGCACAAAGCCATTCAAAATATAATATTGCCTTCTGCCATCTTTTAAATTTATTTCTTTTCCATTCAAGGCCATCTGGATTAACAATGATTTTTTTCCTATATAATTTAGATATAAAGAACAAAGGTGCAGATCCTATCCCAAGCACATAAACACAATCGCAAAACCTAATTGTCCTTACTAAAAAATACATATCATAGAGGATCTCATAAACCATACGATTAAAAGGTCTTGTTGGGAAATATAGTAGTTTTACACCACCATATTTAGTTATTTCCCCCTCTTCACAGCTTACATAAATGTCATACCCACGTTTCACGAGCCTAACACTAAGCTTTTCAGTAAAGGTCTCAAAACCGCCATATTTTGCAGGAATGCCTCGTGATCCGATGATTGCTATTTTTTTAGTCATAATGATCATTTTTATTAAAATGTATTATTTTCCATCTTTATCAGTTGTATTCTTATTATCTAACCTTTTTAACATTTTTGCGGGATTTCCGCCAACAACCGTATATGGCTCGACGTCTTTAATGACAATGCTACCTGCAGCAACAACACTATTTTCTCCGATCGTCGTCCCCGCTAGGATAATTGTGCCGGGAGCGATCCATGCGCCCTTTTTAATGGTCGTGGGCTTTACGATCCGGGGATAATAATTCGTCTTTATCTCGAGTGAGCAAGTCGGATTAGAATGGGCAAAAATCATTGATCTCATGCCGATACTAACATAATCCTCAATTGTGATCAGGCCTGGATATAGATCATCAATATTGACCCCGGGGCCGATGTAAACATGTTTTCCCACCTTAACGCCCCTGGCTTTTTGGAGCTTGACGGACAGCCCGGGATGAGGAGATATTTTAGCTAATGTTTGAAAGACCCAGTTAAAGACATAACGAAGATAGTATTTTATTTTACCTCTAAAGCCTTTATATCCGCAATAATCCATTAGTTCGCGCTGGTTTATTTCCTCTGGCTCTTCCATATCTACCCTTCCCTGTAAACTTAAGATAATAATAAGTTTAACGTATTATTTAAATGTTAAGCACATCTCTTAACGGAGCAAACTCATGCTTTTCTAGTAACATTTCAAGTTTATTATACGATGATCCTATACCATGATAAGCTTCAAATCTAGAATGTAATGGTAACCTCAATCGAGGCGTATCGGGATATGTTTCCCATGGGTGTATATAAATATTAGCCGGTCGGTCTCTGGTTATATTATTGATCGAATATTTTAGAAACCATTTTGGATGCGTACGTAGATAGAAACCGCCGGATATTGGAACATTTGTAATAAATTTTATTATGGACAATGGAAATTCAATGATTTTACCATCGGGATCATTTTTAGTTATATCATTTTTACTCGGCCGATATGGAGTAATAGGTGCATTTGGTACACCATATAACAACATCCTTATAGGAAAAATGCTGGAATCATATAGATAACCATGTTTTTCAATGACTTCCATCGCCCAGATTGTCGATTGATTTAAAGAGAAACTCGGAGCCCTGAACCCCAAGGGTTGCTCGCCAGTGATGGATTTTATTATGGCGGTGGAAAGATTTATTTCCTCTTCGAAATTTTGTCTTCCGAGCTTGTATAGCGTTGTATGTGAGTATGTATGCGATCCGATCTCATGCCCGTTTTCGTGAAGCATTTTAATATAATCAGGATACTTTTCGGCCAGTCTTCCCAGGACAAAAAATGTCACTTTAGTGTCATACTTGTTCAATAATTTTAAAATACGATCTGTCGCTTCTAGTACCTGATCTTCGATTATATTTTTATTGAAATCTTTCGGGATATGTTCCAGTAAAAATTCATTGCATAGGCAATCCTCGAAATCAATACTTAAAGCATTTTTCATTATACCACTTAAAATCGCTAATGAGCCCTGATCGATGTTGTCTGTATCGCATTTAATATTAGTCCGGTGAATGAGCTGAAGATGCCTATTGTAACGCAGAGAGCCCCGGTCATTGCATAATATAGGGATATGACGTGCGTTGCGTTGAAACTGCTAAAAGTCAGGAACGTAGCGATCATGCCAATGAATAGTAATGCAGCTCCTGGTACACAGAAAAACATCAACGGTCTTCTCTCGGATATTATCGATATGATACGTCCAAGTACGACGATCCCATGTTTAAAAGGATTATATGTCGATGCATTGGCAACATCGTATCTCACATCGATGGGCACTTCTTTTATCCTCATCTCCGCCTTGGCCGCATCCATGAGCATTTCGCTTTCAATGGCCATTCCACTCTGGTCGAAGGAGAAGCAGTTAAAGGTCTTCCTCGAGAACGCCCGGAAACCATTCTGCGTATCCGTGATGTTCATCTGCGTTCCCGCATTCGTCGCCATCGTCAGGACTTCCTGCCCGAAACGCCTGTACGCCGGCACATGGTTCCCGCTATTGACCAGGAACCTCGAGCCGTTTACCATATCAGCTTCGCCTTTCAGGATCGGCGCTAACAAAACGGGGATCTCGTCCGGATTATGCTGGCCGTCCCCGTCAATAAGAACTAAGATATCCGCGTTCATCTTTTTTGCATAGATGAAAGCATCTTTGATGGCAGCCCCTTTTCCTCCATTGTTCATGTGAAGGATCACTTCGGCGCCCGCCATCCTTGCGATCTCGGCCGTCCTGTCTTTGGAGCCGTCGTCGATGACCACGACTTTATCGGCATATTTACGCGAACGGAGGACCATGCTACCGATGGCCACCTCTTCGTTTAAGGCAGGTATCGCGACGATGATCAAATGCTTATTGATCGCTCTGGCCAGGGGACTCTCGAGAGCTTTCCCCGTAAAAAGATGTGTACCAGTAAGCTCATTTTTAGTTTTTACCCGTGGCTGATGCTCATTAGCTATTGCTATATCATCAGATAACATAAGCCACACAACCCCCGTCCACAACACTCACCTGTATAAAACATTGCTTAGTAAGACTTATTTGTTTCGGTGATAGGATGAAAAATAATTAAGCTGTCAAATAATATAGTTAATTATAGGGAATTATCGAATAAATTATCGATATCCCAATTCCCCGAAAAATCTTCATTAGTCGCTTACCGGCTGAGGCTCCGACGTCACCATGTTTCCAACCAGTATCCATTTCAGCATGAACAGCTTCAGGTTCTCGACCTTATACAGCTTATGGTACAACACGAACGCTACGCATATGATAAAGCCGGTGATTTGAAAATTGAAGTTATAGTGTGTGTATTAAATGTATACATTTTGTTAGCGAAAAAAAATATGGATTTATATAGATCTCGCTGATACATTTACGGAATACGGAATTATTAAATAACCGGGTCGATAGATAATTATTATGGATGCATACTTCATGTACAGTATCCATGAAAATCCGGTCTTGTTTTGTATTATTGTAATGTCTTTGATAATTATATTGCGGGAAAAATTCCTTGAGAGTATTATATGTATGTTTATATGTATTAAGAACCTGTCCATTGGTAAAAAGTTGCGAATATGTCATATTTTTAATACAACGATACATGACATAGTCGATCGTGACTTTTTCCATGTCCCATTCTTCGTCGATAAAATTTATTGTATCATCCAGCTTTAAGGCGTTCTTCGAGATCGCATCGACTGCATTCCCGCGTAATATTAGATACCCTTCACTATCTTGTAATCCTGTAGAATATTTATTCGAAAGTTCATTGTAATATAATTTTATTATAGCGTTCAATTCGTTTTTATTATGTAATACTTTATAAATGTCATAATTTAATAGATCGCCTTTTAACCATTCGGAGTCTTCAACTCGATGTGTAAAAGTTATGCCTTTACTCGAGGTTTTTATTATATTACGGGATCCGTCCAGTCGTACTTTTTCTACCTGGAGGCAAGGGTTTGCCTTTAAGGTGGTTATGATCCTGAACTCCTTCTTTCGGCTTATTGAAATTTTTTTAACCACCCAGTCCGGGTCCGGAAGAGAATAACCATCGTTATACGCAACGACCAGAAACGAATTGGCGAACTCCTTCAGCATCCCCGATTCGGATAGCGATTTAATCGCCTGGCTTTCGTTGAATAAATATTTTCGCGGTTGATCATAGGATATAAAAGGCGTATCTATCCAGTTATGAAGGAAGTGGCTATCATGATCTTCGACATCGCTCAAGATCGTCGATGCAAACTTGTAGTCCGGAAAACAATAATAAAATGCGAGCTTCGAAAATCCGGCATTTCTTAAAAGGTCAGACATCTCCTTTTTGGAAAATGTTATTATTTTTTTATTGCCTGGGTACCCATTAATGCCATCAAATAATTTTCCCGTGTGATCTTCTCGTGACCCGCTCCAGTATTTTAAACCGATCCGGTTCTCGATCGCGATGATGAGAATACCGTCATCTTTAAGGGCGGCTTTAGCCTTGGCTAAAAGCTCCAGGCAAGAGTCCTGCTTTGAAATCATATTGTTAAAATATGATGGCGCATACTCTAAAACACCTATCAACGTTGCGACGTCGTATTTTTCATCGAATTTTACACTCTTAATATCCGCGTTATAAACGTTGACATTATTGAGATCCCGGCATCTCTCTCTGGTGATCTTTGAACGAAATTCGCTACCCTCTACGCCGTGCACCGTATCAAAATGCTCCCCGAGGTATCTCGTAATCGCCCCGCAGCCACAGCCTAGCTCTAATACCTTACTATGAGGCGGTAAGTTTAATATTTTTAAAATATTCGACCTACCGGCACCGAGATGATAGTAGGAAGCCCAATTTTTCACACGCTTCATCAGCTCATCGGAGTCGCTGGATATATCTTTTGAGCCACAGACCGAGCGATAGATATAATTCTCGGCCTTTTTACCATCCGTATAATTATAAATCGAGGGCCCGGCGGGCGGCTTATAGATCTGGTCTGCAGTATCCAATTGCATTTCAGATAAGGATAATGTCACGTTTTTATTTAATTCCATTATTAACACTCTGAAGGATCTCTTTCACTAAGGTCAGATCATTATTATCGAAGTACTTTATTACGTATAGTGTCAGGATATATATGGCTGTTGATGGAATAATGAGCATAATAATGCCCGCGTCCCTGAATATAAAAATAAAGACACCCATGACTAGGCTTGAAACCATCACCTTGACAGCATCATTAATGAATTTGCCACCGTGACTAATGAATCCGAGCCTGTAAAGTACATATATCTCAACACTTATGATAAGTAACCTTGTAAGATCGGATATGATGCTCGCGCCGGTAGCGCTGAAGACCGGTATCAGGAAAAAGTTCAATGCAATGTTGAAGACCATGCCGCATCCCGTGATTTTCATTAGTGTTGACTGCTTATTTATCGAGTTTAAGAAATTACCAAAAACTGCGCCCAGAGAAGCGAAGAGAAACGACCAGATCTGAATCTGCAATAAGAGTGCAGCCGGAGCAAAGCCTTGTCCAAAAATATCAAGGATGATCTCATTTGCCAGAAGAGTGGTCGCGATAATCGTAGGGATACTGATGCAGAGCGTATATTTGACGGATCGTTCGAGTATAAACTTCAGAGAGTCCTCGGATATCTTAAAACGCTTTGACATTATGGGGAACATGACCATCATATATATGATCGGGATGTTGCCCAGGATAAGCACAAGCTTATATGGCGCATTATACCAGCCAATGACTTCATTTGAGTTTGGCACTAAGATCGAGAGCAATATCGTATCAGCCCAGTAATAGGCGGTGATGAACAACGAGCTTAGCCCGAATGGCAGCGACTCTTTGAGTATGTCTCGCCAGAACCTGGTGTCGACCTCGAGCTTTGGGATAGGGAATTTCCATAAAAAGACGAGAGAGCAAAAGCTCAGCGTTATTAAATTGGCCATTAGATAGGTTGAAGCGAAGGCTATGATGCCAAAGTGTAGATAAATAGAGACTAACGTCCCGACTAACATTAGGATGCTATTGATGATCGTGCTGATTGACTGGTATTCCATCTTTTCGTAAGCCTGGAAAACTGCGTTGAACATATCGATAAAGGACGATAAGCTCACCGAGATACCTAGAACCAGGACAACCATGATCGTTAAAGTGGGATAACCCATCCAATTGATACCTAATAGGATTCCGCAAAAAGTTATTATTGATAGGACAGCCTCGATCATTAAAATATTGCCGATGTACTTACCGACCAGTGATTTATTCCTTGAGATATCACGGACGATCAAGGTGTTACAGCCGATGTCGGTCAATATGTTGAAGATGCTGGTAAAAGCTATGGCAAAACTAAGAATACCATAGCCTGCCGCCCCTAAATATCGAGTTGTATATATTATATAAAAAATCCCGAGTACCAGGCTAATTATTTGAGCAATTAGTAATACGAGACCATTTTTTACGATGGTTTGGATAGTACTCATTTATATGCCTTTAATTAAACAGAATAATTTTATGTACCTCTATTTATCATAAAGGTTTTCTATACATGTGCTAGAATCGATCCGTAATGACCGTAAAGTTGGGCGTGCACGGAATCTTGTTGTAATATTATAATACAAGAGCGTTATGGATTAGTAAGCTAGGTTAAATTGTTTACGAAAGAATAGAACAGTGTTTGGCGTAAAGTTAACCAAAATATGGGCACCGATTTAATCGTGGGGAAATATTGAATAGATTATCGATCTTCATTTTCAACGGAAATCGCATTTAGTCGTTTACCGGCCGAAGCTCCGGGAATACACGGCTCCCGCTCAGCGTCCCTTTCAGCACGAACTGCTTCAGGTTCTCGACCTTATACAGCTTATTATACCACACGAACGCCGCACATATGATAAAGCCGATGATCTCTGGCAGGTAAACGCTCGGCTTATTCGTCAGCTCGTTCATCAAGAAGCCGCTATAGTCACTCAGGTCCACCGTCGGGAACGACCATCCCAGCAATGGCCAGAACAGTGTCCGCGGCGTAAACCACATCTGGTCCAGCACCAGGTGCATCATGGCGCCTAATGCCAGGAACTCGACCGCCGTAGATTTGTAGCGTTTCTCCACATAGATGCCGATTAGCGTAAGCACGGCAACGAATAATAGCGTATGGCTTATGATCCGGCCGTTCTGGAAAACAGAGTAAAGTATGATCTGTCCCAGCGGCTTATCGATGATATCCGGCAAGACCGAACCTACGATGACAAAGCGGTAGTCCACCTTTTCCTTTAAAAAATAAAAGACGACCAGGACAAACGCGATCGTGATGCCGAGGTGGCCGAAGAATATCATAGCCTGAACAGCTTACAAATCTAAATATAACTACTTTGTCGTGCGCTAGCACTGATGTCTGTGATTGAGACCTATGGCTATACAGAAGTACATTTATAGTCATTGCGTTAATACGATATGGAAATTCACGAGGAGCCAGTATCGATGCCCCACCAAAACTACGATTATTACATTTTATTATTCAACATCATTTTTTTTATCGTTACGGCAATCTTTGGATTGACCATGTTTTTGCTAGCATGGGTCGCCTATCATGGATACTTTGTGCGCACGAAGACCGGAACGATAATACGCTCACGGCTTCGCGTGTTTGTTAAAGGCTTTATTGAAAATCAATATACACGTTACAATGCACTTTTTACCTTCCTCCTTTGTGGGATCTTAGGGGCAATGGTGGATATCGACCATATACCTAAGATATTGATCTCGCTCATTGGCGGCAGCATCCAGGGACGGTTATTACACTCCACTTTTTTAATCATTGCCTGTCTCGGCTGCGCCTATTATGGAAATTTGCTCTATCGAGAGTTTAAGCGCAATGAAGACGGGCTCCAAAGTTAGAAGCTTATACAAATAACGTCAGTTATCCGATCGCCGGAGCGCTTGTCTACTGGCCGCTTCTGCTACATGCCGTTGATGTACGCCGACATGGAACAAATTGTTCGAAATTTTCAAACCTGCCAGAAGTTATTATCGCAACTTAGTAATTCTTTTCTTATTTATTGCCTAAGAGAGAAAAGGTTATAAACCCGATAAACAATAATTTCTTTTACAACTAAAAGGAAAACGTGGTGGGTTATTATGAGTGGTGGATTGGTTCGAGAAAATTTCGGCTCTGATGTCACGCAGGAAAATTTTGGCAAGTTCAACATAAATAGCCGTCCGGTTAAGTCAATACGCGAGCGCATGAACGAGGCGAGAACACTGCCCCAGGTCAATCACAAGGGTAGCTGGTGTGTGTACGACCAGGACAAGTTTTGCCAGGAATCGCGCTGCTGTGACTGCGAAGCCTCACAACAAGATCAATAAGTTTTTTTCTATTACATATTATAGATCATGATCGGGGACCCTCCATACACTGTATGGTCCGTTTTTACAAAACCCCGTAGTAAGATCCCCAAAGCATACACACCATCTATTGTGGGGTGGGTATCACGTTATTTGATTTTGTGAGCCTTTCGAGCACCGCGTAATTTACGCGGTAAAAATTATTAAAGATCGCATCGGCGACGCCCACTATGAGCCTGTTATTGATCATCTGCTCGAACGGTATTCTCCATTCCAGCAGCCGTATGAGCTCACCGTCGCCCACTTTCCTGCTTTTTTGCACTTCGCGCCTTTTAACCATGATCTTACCAAGGCTACGTGCGGCCCAGAGATATGCGCGCAGCTTGCCTATAATATGGGTGCGGCCATTGATGATCGCATAACCCCATGTGATCGCCTCCGTCAGTAAGAGCGAGGGGGATATGATCAATAATGATTTCAGCCCATAGCTTTTAAGAAGCATCCTGTACCGGTTTCTCTCCAGGTAGAACACCTTCTGAGGCGACACGGTAAGCTTGAACTTATGATGCAGGACTGAAGAAGGCGCGTACTTGATCCGATAGCCTGCCAGGCGCAGCCGCCAGGACAGGTCCGTGTCCTCCAGGTAGAGGAAAAAATCAGGATCGAAATAGCCCAGCTCCCTGAAGGCAGAGCCTCGGATGGCGAAAGAGCACCCTGAGACGGCGCCTACCTCTTCCTGTGCCGAGAAGCCCGAGGGCGCTTCGTTCAGTCCGCGACAAAAGGTCACGCCGGTGAAATGCGACAGGTTTGCGCACGTATTGATCCGCTCCTGGCCGTAGACCATGATCTTCGACGTGGTCGCCTTGAGCGATGGGTCATAGTAGAAAGGCTTTATTAATTCCAGAAGCCATCTGGGATTCATCAGCGTATCGGGATTTGCCACGATGACGATGTCGCCGTCGGCGTAATTCGCCCCGATGTTATTACCGCCGGCATAGCCGCAGTTGGATCCCGTCTCGATGAGCGTGATCTCCGGGTATGTCGATCGAATGAACGAGGGTGTCCCGTCGGTGGACGCGTTATCGACTACGATGATCTCGACATTCGGCCAGTTCTGTTTCAGGACTGATGGGATGCATTCCTTAAGGTCATGGCTGCTGTTATAGGATAGCAGGATGACACTGATCTTATATTGGCTAATGTCCCTAATGATCTTCACCTCTTGGTCACAATTTGACTCGTTTTATCGCATGATCAGCTATACTGGATATTTTTTAATTTGTAATCCGCGGAGCAGCCAATTTCCTCGATTAATCATGGTATTTCACGTGCATGTATAGTGCCGGCAATATCGCAGGTACGCCCCCAAGAAGTTAATGAAAAATTTCGCCAGTTCCCGAATTATGAAGAAACGCGAATTGTTCATAATGATCTCCGAACCTTTATCCGTCATTGGCTATATGTTTGCAGACACAATGACGTTTATTTTGTCCATATTTATTATTAAATACCAAACTTAATACCTAACTTTTTGTACTTAGCTTTAGTGGTCAAAGGGATTTGTTGATAACTGATCTTGCGCAAGTTATCTTTTTTAATCATTCATCCGCTGTATTGAATATCCATTATTGGTTTGTTGTCTGTCCATACGGTAGCACGAAGACACATATCCGTTATTGGTTTGTTGTCTATCCATACGGTAGCACGAAGACACTAAGATTTTTTAGTATTAACACTAAAATCCTAAAGCTCTAGAGCACAGTTAAAGCATGAAAATCTCAAAATCTCTATTAAATGGATAAACTCTCCAAAGCTCGGTCTAAGAAACAAAGGAAGTGCCTCTAAAACTCGAACAGCACAAGTTTAAGAAGCTAATGTCGTATGATTACTTTTGTTGTGCTTTTTGTTTTAGTTTAGATTATTACTCTGCTGATTCCATCTCCGATGTTTGACGTGTTGAAATTTATTAGTAGTCCCAGTCTTAATCCACTTAGCTTAAGGTAGGTTATTAGCTGGTATTTGTGTACCGGCAAAATATTTTCGACCGCCTTTAATTCGATGACAAGACAGTCATCTACGAGCATGTCTATAGTGTAAAATTCGTCGTATTCTATGCCATCGTATGTGATTGGCAATTTTACCTGCCTTTTTACCATGCAGCCTTTGTTCTTTAACTCTATTTCCATGAATCGCTCGTACGTTCTTTCCAGAAGTCCCTGTCCAGTCTTCACGTGAACTCGGTATGCTGAATCCACAGCAGATCTCGCAGCATCCTCAACTTGTTGAGGCAACTTTTCATATCTCTTTTCACCACTCAAATCCATACACATCACTCTCAAATATTAATTGCAATTATATGTAAATAAGTAATACTATTTCTAATTTACGATATAATGAAACCAGACAATAGAGCAAAAACCACCACATATCCGACACACATTTGATTCTTAAACTTGTGCCGTTCGAGCTTTAGTGGAACTTCCTTAGTTTCTTAAACCGAGTTTTAGAGCATTTAGTCATTTAATTGTGCTTTTGTATTTTCACACTTTAACAGTGCTCTAGAGCTTTTGAGATTTTAGTGTTAACACTAAAAAATCTTAGTGTCTTTGTGCTACCGTATGGACAGACAACAAACCAAACGATAAACAATAATCAACATAGCATAGTTCATTGAATAATTCTATTACCAGTTCTTTTTTAGTTATGAAAGTGTTCAGTTTACAGATACTTTTTACTAGTACATTGCTTGGCCCTCAAGCCATTATCGATAACCCGGCCTAGATTAGCTCATACGTGACATTTAGGTTTTTACCGACAACGCTTATTTTTCCTATCTGCACCTTTCGACCTGTGCCTTCCGCGACCATACAGGCCACACAACTGCAGACCGGGCAGCCCATCCGCGCGCAAATCGCAGGGTCTTCCCGTCGGATCGTCTCGCACAGGCCCCGGTTCACCAGGTCCGACATCGAGACGGAGTAGCTATTTGCGTCGTGCTTGACACTCACCTTCGATGCCAGTTCCAGGCCGTTCTCCAGTACATCCTTGATCCCGCTGTCCAGGGTCTCCGGCGTGAAGACCGCCCCGATCTTCTGCGCGTACGCGTACAATGCGAATCCGGGAGGCTGGAGCGTTATGCCCTTTATCGGGCCGGATAAGTTCATGACGCCCGATTCCGGCACGATCTTAGCGATCGCATCGGCATCCTGGTTCGAGAGCGGTAGGAAGACCGTGACGACACCTTTCGGGCCGGCCTCGAGGTATACGCCGCGAGCCTCGATGAGCAGCGCCGAGAGCACCCGGTTGAGCGAGATCAGGCTCGACACGGATAATGCATCCGCGATCTCTTCCCGGAGGTAGCGCGACGGTGAAAAAATGTAAAGCAGTACGGCGATCACGATGATGCTCACACCGGCTATGAACATGAGCATGGACATGGTAGAGCCGTCATTGGTAAATATCCAGAAGCCGAGGACCATGTAGCCAAAGATGGCCAGTATCATCGATGCCCACGCTATGCTGCGCTTGAACGAGTACATCTTATTGTTATCTACGTGTTTTGTCTTTGCCGTTTGAGCGTTCTTCAATGTTGCATCTCCTGTCGTATTTTACACAATTCGCGCTTCTAAGCCGTATCAGTCTCGGGGCTGTATTTGTGCACTTTGATCGAGCATGCCCTGAGCTTTACGATAGCTTCCTCGATCTCCGCGTGTTCGTGATAGCGCTTTTCCGTATCCATGAGCCTGTCGTCCTCGGGCCACATGCGAGGCGTCAGCATGACGGATATGGCGCACTCATGAAAGGCTGCGAGGCGTACGCCGTTCAACAGGCTGGCCAGGCCCATCGATAGGTTGGTGATCACGATCATATTGCATCGTGCATCCGCAGCCTGGATCGCCTGGCGTACCGCGCATGAAAAGCCGTCGTCATCGATCTTCGCGGCATATTCGGTCAGTGTTTTTTCCAGTATCGGCCCAAGCGTGGCATGTCCCGATACGCTATCGAAGATCACGCCTTCCTGGTAAAGCTCCTCTAGCGATCGCGATGCCGGGCGATTTCCGGTTCTTTGGCTGGAGTCGGGCTTGATGTTCGCGAGCGCATCCCGGAAAACCTCTGCCTGCCCTTCGCCGTTCGCGACGATCCTGGCGATACCGGACCGGGAAAAGCAGAGCAGGACCAGGTTCTTGTTATCGGCATATATCCCGCTGGCGAGCCGTGAACCCAGGTCGATGGCGCGGTCCAGGCTCGAGGGCGCTTCTCCGGCCTCCATCGAGGAGTCCGTGTCGATCAGCAAGAACGTCGGAACCTCACGCTGGTGCTCGTATTCCTTTAATATTTCATCCATCCCGCTGGCATACTGAATTATGTCCGGTCGTACCCGGAGTGTTTCCTCGGTGCCAAGGAAAAGCGAATATCGGAAAAGCAAGGACATTACCGTCAGCTTTAGCGGCCCCAGGGTAAGATCGCCGTATTTCGTGGGCGTGAGCTTCAGGAAAGATTCCTTGATCATGTGGCGGGATAGCCGTACCTTTTCTTCGAGAGGCTCTGATGCGATCGTATCGTCCATCGGTTGTGAGACCAGCAGCGTGAGCGGCAGTCCTCGCGAGAACATCAGCTTGATTGACAGGATCACGGCAGAGCCGGGCGAGACGATACTCTCGGGAAGGCTCTTGATGATGATCAGCTCGCGCTTTACTTGTCCCGCCATGAGCTTGACCCGGCAGTAGTCAACCGCGAATACGAGCGCCAGCACGGCGGTCGCAGCGAAGAAGATAACGCCCCCGGTAAAGATCCCCAGCATTGTTAGCACGATCATGGCTACGAGCGCTGCGTACGCGTTATCTCTCAATTCCATAGCAGATCACCTCTTTCGTCTCCTCACGCTAATGAAGGTAAATAGTTCCTTACGTGCCATAAAACCGAACAGGCCGCATAAGACCAAAACCACGACCAGCGCCTGTGCCCACCAGTTAAGCATGACTACGTAATAGACCGAGCCCACCGGCGTGACATCCATCCCGTGCGAGACGTCCGCCAGGACCTGGCCGGTGAAAACGTCGGACATAAATGCGGCATTATCGCCTTTGTCCAGCATGCTGTTGATAAAGATATCGGGATCGCTGATCACGATAAGTTCTCCTCCGGCATAGGTGGTCCGGGCGGCAACGGGATAGATCCCCATCTGCTCGTTGCTATCCAGTGATAGGTTACCGTTATAGTCCAGCCATGATCGATCCGACGAGGAGGCCAGGACATCGACATTACCGGTAACGTTGAGCGACGCGGGATGGTTCAGCACAAGCTGCCGGACGTTCTGCGCATATGGCGCTGAGATATTAGTAATGATCGGGAAGGTCTGGTTGACATAATAATTTTCATACTGGCACAGCAGGACGGGATCGATCGTGATCGGCGAGCCGATTTCATTTAACAGGCTGTCGGCGTTTCCGAAATCATCCGCGACGACCACCTTTCCGCCGCTGTGCATGAATGCCAGGATCTGTGTGGATTCTGCCATGGTAAAATTTTTTGTGGGATTTACGATCATCAAGGTCTTGCCACTGCCCGGCCCGGCCAGGCTTGCGGTACTATAGAGTGGCGTTACGTGCGTCGCCGACGCAAGGTGGCTGAGCCCGTTCCAGTCAGTGTTCTGCAGATTGTAGTCCGCTTCGGAGAAATAAAATCTCCCCAGGAAGAGCAGGATTATCAGGATCGCCAGGCCCGCGAGAAGCAGCGTGCGTGTTTTCATTTCAGGCCTCCTGCGACGCCGTAAGCTCTCGATTTATATATACCAGGCATTTGACCGCCATTTCAAGCTCCGATATCGAAAACACGCGATGGGCGTCGATCGCGGACTGGTATGAATTCAATATGTACCTGAGGGGAGGCGCTACGCGAGGAAAAGCTGCGGCGGCCTTATCGTAAAAGCTGTCCTCGGTCATCGCATCGGTCACCTCGACGCCGGTCAGCGCTACCGCTTTTCTGGCAGCGGCATAGATCAGTATGAGCGCGGTCCGGGCGTCATTTTTATCCATGGCCGCTTTGATCAACGATAGCTCAACATTGATATCGAAATCGGGCCTCAGGCTCTGGCTGGCAGCCATATCGGGCCGATCGGGCTCTGAGTTTAATGCTCTGGACTGCCCCCGGGCCCCTGGCCTGCGGACAATCACGAAGGCGCCGGATATGAATGCGGCCAGGATGACGAAGGCGCCGACCACTTTCCACAGATCAAAGGGTATCAGGAGCACCTGTCGGTCATATAAAACGGAAGAGGATTCCCCGTCGGATATCGTGACCCTGGACAGTGCCGTGAGCATGTCACTCGTGGCTACGATGGATGTGTTAAAGTTTCCTGCGTCATCGGTAACGGCCATGGTCGCGTTGAATCCCGCGACCTTTATGTCAAGCGATCTATTCGTAATGGGCGCTCCCGCCCCGGAAAATAACGTGCCCGTCAAATTAAGGCGATCATCGGCAAATAATACGAGCGGCACGCCCTGCACGTCGATCTTTTTGCCCGTATCATTAAAGCGGATCTCCGCAAAGCGGCTGGACGACCCATTGAGTGACACACCGATGTCGGGATTAAATGTCGTAAAAACTTCGTGAATGCCTGCCGTCGCGTTGTACGGTATCGCTGCCGAGATCAAGTAAGTGCCATTGTCATCCGTTGTCCCGTTGGCTAATATCTGATCGTCGAGATACATAGAGACATTTGCCCCGGACACAGGTTTTCCGTTCGCGGAGAACAGTGTCCCGTTGAACGCCGCCTCGTCCCCCAGATTGACGAATACAGGGCAGCTAAGTGTCATATTAGTGTTCTGCGTAGTGATGTTGAGCGATGCTTCATCGGAGACCGAGCCCAGGAGAATGTCGTCGGGACTTTGCTGGTATATTGCGTTGATCATGAAAGTACCGGCGAGCGTTTCGGGCGCGATGTGAAGATCGTATTCATACGAGCCGTTATCGTCGGTAACGGTAGCCCCGGCGGGCATGTCTCCGAACAGTATGCTTATGGTCCTCCCGCCGGAGTATATCCCGTACAGGGGGCTTAGCTGGCCGGAGACGGCTACCGTATCCCCATAGTAGGCTTCATCATTGTCTAAGTGCATTGATATTGACGTATACAGGTCATTGACATGTAACAGGACAGGGTTGCTATAGACGCCGGGCATCGCTCCGCCTGCGGGCATATACTCGGCCTGAATGTGTAGATTATCCTGCTCTACCGTAGCAGGCACGAAATAATCAATGAAGCTACGGCCCTTATCATTTGTCGTATTCGAGCCGAGTAGCCGGTTATCGATATAAAAATTTATGCTGGAATTGTTAATAGGCTGGCCCTGGCTATCGATAAGATACGTGGAGAGCCTTACATCGTCTCCGATAGACGCAACGCTCTGGTTCGCCCCGCAAAAAAGGGTCGATCCGTTCACGCCAATGCCAAGGCTGCCATAGTCCTCGTTTAGCCATTCGATGTAGTTGTTAAAGTTATTCAGAGAGTCCTGCATCGGCCGGGTGTCTATGTTCTTGTCCTTAAGCTGCGGCGAGAGGGCCGAAATATTCGAACTGATATACGTGTAGGAATTTATGGTCCGTGTATAGCGGTCGTTGATCAGCACCCTGTATAGGCTTACGTTGACGATGTCGCTGTCGGCGACGGCCTGGCCGTACTGTAGCCTCGTATTATTATAGCTGTTGGAGCTGATGATAAATGCCGCGAGTTCCGCGTTGGTCGAGTTGAGCTCACCGCTTATCGCATCGTATTCGGGGTCCGACTGGTTGAGCTGCCATATCATATTTTCCAGCTTGACTGCGGTCAGGTTGAACTGAAAGTAGGCATCCCACGCCCGAGTAAAATTAGAAGCCTGAACGCCGGATGAGACATTATCAAGATAGACCAGCGTATGGCCTAGCAGCATGGAAATTTGGCCATTCGAACTCATTGATTTACTGGGCAGCGCTTTTCCCGGGTCCTCGTGGGCTACCTGTGCGCCAGCAGGGACCACGGCAGCCAGGATGAGCAGCATCGCGACCACAACGCATAAGGCCGGTATACGGCCCCTTGCCCACGATAGAAAGTGTATTATGCTCGGCATGGTATCACAACGGGACCTCGCGAGATCATGTGCACCATCAGGAAAAAAGCCGTATCCCGACGATATCTAGCATTTCGACGACCATAAGGGCTGCGAACGCGATCGCGCCCAGTACGACGACGATATTTGCCCGTGACCTCCACGCCGGCTTGACCGTATACGGGCCGATCGCCATGACGATGATGGGAAAGCCGATGAGGCAAAGGATGAAGAAATATTCATAGCTGAGCATATGGAACAGCGTCAGCGCCGTAAGCGCCAGAAGCGCCCACGCCGCAAATATGAACACGAGCTTCTGGCTTTTAGTAAGCATAACGATAGGCAACTTATTTTTCATATTATAAATGCTTGTTGTTGAAGCCCACTTTGCCCAGAGGTCGCCAAATTAAAAACTTCAGGCGATTTTCTGCTTTTGTTCTAGTGTATTATGCCACGAATAAATTCCTGGAGAGGACAAACAACTATATATGGCCTAGAAACTATGAAAAATCGGATTAGATATGAACGCCTGGCCAATGTGACAATCGGCTGGCGAAAGAGGCACTCGGATGAGGATATTGAAAGTCATTATAATTACGCTGGTACTGTTATCGGCTTCCGCGCTCGCGGGATGCCTGCATGAGAATAGCGGCAGCGCGGATACCCTGCAATTTAAGAGCACCTCATACCTCACGGAAGAGATCTATAAAAACTTGAGCATCACCATCGTTAAGACCGGGACGTCGCCATGTAACATCACGTATACGACGATGGATGGCACTGCATTAGCTGGCGTGGATTATACGGCGACATCGGGCACGCTAGAATTCAAGCAGTCCGATAATCAAAAAGACATCGTGATCCCCGTCACAGCGGACGGGTGGTATACGACCCCGAAAGATTTCACAGTGAAGCTGACCTCCCCCGGCGGCGCGACGATACGCGGCCCGGTTAGTGCTACCGTGACCATCAACGCCTCCCGGGTCGTAGGGCTATACAACTGGACGAGCGATAGTGGTAACCGCATTGTCGACCAGAGCGGCCTGGGAAATAACGGCGTGAATAACATGACGACTCTCGGGAATGATAACGGCGCCGTCTACAGGTATTTTAACGGGAACCACTACTGGGTGAACGTCCCGTCGAGCGATTCCCTGAACATTACCGCCGGCACGTTCGAGGCCGTTATCAAGAGCAATAAATCATTTATCTTCAACACGTTCCTTTGTAAGCGGTATTATGCAAAGCAGGGCGGCTACTGGTTCGGCACGAGCACCGGCGGCTTTGTCTATTGTTATTTCCAGAATAGTACAGGAAATATTACTGCGTTCAGCCTGGATAATAAAAAAGCTCCTGGTAGCTTCGTCTGCGACGGTAAAAATCACTTCGTCGCCGTTTCCTATAACACGACACAATATGTGGTGATGGTCGACGGCAAGGTCGTGTACACCAATAACGAAAAACACGATCCGATAGGGCTGACCGCGTGCACCTTCCAGCTCAGTGACGTGATCAACGCTGCAGGTCATGGGATGACCGGAAATATTTACTGGGAGCGGATAGCGAATGGCGCCGAAACGGCTTCGCAGATGCAGCAGGACTACCAGGCAGAGGCGTGGCGGGTCTCGACAAACATGCCAGCGCAGCCATACGTGGCAACGACGGTCAATATCAGCGTTGATACCGCGGCACCGGGGTATCGGATCCCCGAGGATTTCCTTGGATTAAGCTATGAGTCGCCTACGGTCGCACAGGGTCAATTCAGTGTTAATAATACAGTCTTAATGAACATGGTTAAAAATCTAGGCTCAGGTGTGCTGCGGTTCGGTGGGAACTGGGGCGAGGGCACTTACTGGTCGCGCACAGGCGAGAACTTTTCCGGCGTCACGCCACGTGCCGTCGCGGTCATAAAACCTGGTGACCTGGACAGCCTTTTTTCCTTTGCTCACGATGTCGGCTGGAAAGTCATTTTGGGTATGAACTTAGCCCATTATGATCCGGGAATGGCAGCCGACGAGGCGGCATATGCTACAGAGGCGTCCGCGACGAACGGAGACCCGTTACTGGCGTTCGCGATCGGGAATGAGCCAAGCTTCTATCAAGACAAAAACCCGAACTTTAATATCCTGGAGCGGCCAGCGAATTATACCTACGGGGATTATATTAAAGAATATGATGGCTATAAGTCGGCGATCCGCGAAAAAGTGCCGAACGCCCCGCTGGCGGGACCGGAGGAGATGGGATACTGGCCCCCCGGCTTTAATTATCATCTCAACTGGTATACCGACTTCATGAATGATGAAGCCGACGATACATCACTAGCCACGCTTCATTATTACGCCGCCCTCCCGCTCCTGGGGACCACGACGATGACGACGGAAGAGTCGGTGATCGAGACAAGCATGGCTATCGCCGATAAACATAATGTGCCGCTACGCTTTGACGAGTCCGGCTCCAACGGGTATGATATTAACCTTTCATCCTCTCTGTGGAGTGCCGACTACCTCTTCCGGCTGGCGGAAAATGGCGCAGCCGGTGCCAATTTCCATGGCTCGCTGCTAAATAGCTCCCAGGCCACTAGCTATTCGCCGATTTCGACTAATGGAGGACGTTATCAGGCGAACTCGATCTACTACGGTATGCTGCTCTTTCATTATGCCGGGCAAGGGCGAATCATCCCGGTCGACTCGGGCACGAGTGATGTTTTAAGAACGTATGCCACGCTAGGCGATGATGGAAAGGTCCGTATCGTGCTCATTAATATGGACGCAAGCCGGAACATTACCGCCCGCATCACGGCTGAAAAGCCGTATACGAGCGCTACCGCGATGAGGCTGACCGGCGAATCGCTTGATTCGAGCAGCAATATTACGTTCGGCGGAAGCCGGGTCATGAGCGACGGTACCTGGTCTCCGGACGATATTGAAATGGTGCATCATACGGATGACTACTACGAGCTTGATGTGCCGGCCGCCAGTGCCGTGCTGATAACGATGACATGAACCGCCTCGCACCTCAGGCATATGTCCAAGTTATAGCCCGGGAGAGTGACAAGTATATATAATAAATGATTGTTTACGATAAGTGACCGTTTGCAGCCATATAATTGATTTATATGATTCCTACAGCAATTAATCAAAAGAAAATATTATTCGTCGTGAGCAGCATCGCTCAAATAATGATGTTCAAGCAGGTCATCGATCAATTGACCGGCTACAATGTTTCTATAATTAATGTCGAGAGGTGGAACAAGCCAGCGGAAATTGAAAAAACGCTCAAAGGATTAGATGTTCCGTTTAGTACAATTTCCCGGATATCTAAGTATACATTTAATGAGATGCTGTTAAAAGAAGACCCCGACATCGTTATTTTTGGAAATGATAATGGCACTAGGGAGGGACTGTTGATCGAATGCGCAAAATCGATGAACATTCCCACTTTACTGGTACAGGATGGAGTGCTGGTCGATAGGCTGACAGTAAACAAAAACAGCACTGCTCTTGATTATGTACGCGACGCTACGACAATCCCGCGCAGGATGATCAAATTTTTGGGCGATCGCAGATATACCTGGAAACAAAAAAAGCATGCTTTGACAACAAAATGCAGGTCACTATACGAGACGCTCGTATTTTTACTACAAAATGATTTTAAAGTCGTCCGATCACTTTATGGCCACGGCGGCTGCTCGGAGATCGCTGTCTTCAGCGACGCGGTCAAGGCCATGTTCGTCCGGGAAGGGATAAAGGAAGATTGTATCAACGTGACTGGAAGCCCGAAATTCGATAAGGTCTATAATTACAAGAACACTGATTCGAATAAAAAAATAAGGGATGAGCTAAAAATACCGGCGGATAAGATCATCATATTACTTGTCACCCAATATTTTGTAGAGATGAAAACATGGTCCCGAGAACAGAGAAACCAATTCGTCATATCGGTTGTCGGATGCCGTATCCTCAATACCCGGCAGCCAGCTGGTCATTAAGATACATACGCCAACCGAAAACGAAAATGATTATCGGGAGATCGTCGAAAATTTACCCACCGCCCCGATCATATGTAAATCAAACATCTATGAGCTGGTAAATTCCAGTAATACCATATTGACCGTTAGCTCGACTGTCGCCCTGGAATCGATGGCGATGGGAAGGCCGGTCATCATTGTGAACCTTTTTTCAACGAATGGCGCGGAGTTTTACCGTGATAGCGGTGCGCTATACGTTACGAAGGAGGATATGCTAAAGCCTGTTTTAAAGCAGCTGATCTCGGACCAGGTATTCAGAGAAAATACGATAAAAAATTCCACTTCATTCGTATATGACCAGGCATATATACAGGATGGGCAAGCCTCTGTCAGGATCGCGAATCTCATAAAAAAAATGGCGGATCTACAGATAGTAAATCAAAATCAGGTTTAGGTGATAATATGGATATGCTAGCAGTTATACCCGCAAGAGGTGGCTCAAAAGGTATACCAAGAAAAAATCTAAGGTTGCTGAATGGTAAGCCGCTGATCTATTACCAGATTAACAATGTCTTAAAAAGTAAATATATCAATGATGTCGTAATTTCTTCCGATAGCAACGACATTCTTGAATATGCTTCAAATTTTTCAGTTCACGTAAGAGATCGTCCTCAGGAGCTAGCAACTGATGATATAACACTAGACCCTGTGATTTACGATGCCACGAATTATATGGAAGCTAAATTACAGAAAAAATACGATGTCGTCGTTACTCTTCAGCCCACTTCGCCGTTATTAAAGCCTGAGACTTTAGATGCTGCCATAGATAAATTGCTTAATGACAGCCTGGATACGCTGATCCCAATGATAGATGCGACACACCTGTACTGGAAAGATGACGAGACGGGCGTCGTGCCGGACTATAAGAAGCGGCTGAACAGGCAGTGGCTGCCTAAAATGTATAAAGAAACGGGCGCATTCCTGGTCGCAAAACGATCTTTTGTCCAAAAAGATTCCCGGTTTGGCAACCGGATCGGCGTCTACTTGCTAGACGAGGTAGAGGGCCTGGACATCGACTGCCCGTTAGATTGGCTCTTTGCCGAAACTGTTCTTAACAAGCTAAAGATCATATTCATCGTTAACGGGAATAAATCCGTGGGTTTAGGTCATATATACCGGACGATCACTCTTGCGGACCGTCTTTTAGGCCATGACATTACTTTCTTGTCCTGGGATAGCGATAGCTCCGCCCTGGAGCTTATTAAGGATAAGGGGTACAACATTATCATTTCCGATGAAAGATCAATATATGACGAGCTGGGAAAGGTCAAGCCCGATATAATTATCAATGACATACTGGATACAACAAGAGAATTTGTAGCGGGACAAAAAAAGCTTCATTCATTCATCGTAAATTTTGAAGACCTGGGAGAAGGCGCGGATGAGGCTCATATGGTATTCAATGCACTGTATGAGTACTCCCGCCCCATGAAAAACCGTAAGTTCGGCTATGAGTACGAGTGCTTGAACGAGAATTTCATGCTGCACGACCCGATAAAGCTGAAGGATAAGCCGCAAACATTGATCGTTACTTTCGGGGGCGTAGATCCGAGCAACATGACCTGCAGGGTCATAAGCCGCGCTCCGGAGATATTCCGGCTGACGACGCTGGAAAAAATAATAGTCGTGATCGGCGCGGGATTCGGCCACAAGGAAGAGCTGGATAGGTTGTTATCGGGATTTAAAAATCACAACATAGAGCTTCTCCAAAAAGTCAATAATATGCCGGCCGTGATGAAACGGGCGGACCTGGCGATAACCTCTAACGGGAGAACCATTTATGAGCTGACGTCGATGGGAATACCCACGATAAGTATCGCTCAGAACGATCGAGAAACGATGCACCTTTTCTCCCGATATCATAAAGGTATCAAATATTTAGGGATAGCTTGTACGATCAATGACGAAAACATGATCGGCGCCATAAACGAGATCACGAATAACGAGAATCTCAGGGGTAAAATGTATTTGTCGCAAATTGATGCTTCTAGAATAATAAGAAACGGGATTAATAAAGTAATTAACGAAATGCTTGTGGAATACAAGGGGTGGAAATATGAGGACCATTAAGATAGGTAATAAGATCATCAGTAAGGATGGCTTTTCTCGGCCATACATCATCGCGGAAGTGGGCGTTAACCATGAGGGCAGCATGGAGAAGGCCAAGATGATGATCGAAGAAGTGCATCAGGCAGGCTGCGATGCAATAAAATTCCAGGCATATAAGGCGGATACCCTTGCATCGAAGGCTTCTCCCGCATACTGGGACACCACAAAAGAGCCCACAAAGTCTCAGCATGAGCTTTTTAAGAAGCACGATAGTTTCTGGAAAACTGAGTTCGAAGAGCTTGCCGATTATGCAAAGCATTACAAAGTAGATTTTTTAGCTACGCCCTTCGACATAGAGAGCGCCGATTTCCTGGAGCCGCTTATGCCCGCATATAAAATCGCGTCCGCCGATATTACGAATAAGCCGTTTTTAGAGTATATTTCAAAGAAGGGTAAGCCGATCCTGTTATCAACGGGAGCGTCGACCATATCCGAGATATGGCAGGCGATCGAGTGGATAAAGTCTGAAGGTAACAATGAGTTAGCGCTCCTGCACTGCGTATTGAATTACCCGACGAGCTATGAAAATGCCAACCTTGGCATGATAGAAAACATGAATCAGTTATTCAGCGACTATGTGATCGGCTATTCCGACCATACGCTGCCTGACCACATGAATGAGGTCATGGAAGTATCATGGTTCTTAAATGCTAAGATCATCGAAAAACACTACACGTGGAACAAAAAATTACCCGGCAACGATCATTATCATGCCATGGATCACGAAGATCTGAAAAAATTCATGGATAGGGCTGCTTTTATCGAGAAGATCATTGGCAGCCGGGACAAAAATTATCTTAGTTCGGAGGAAATATCGAGAAATTTTGCCAGGAGAAGCCTGGTCGCCAGGAGGCCCATACCAAAAGGCAAGCTTATAGATGCCGATGACGTTACCTGGAAACGCCCGGGGACAGGCATCCCTCCGTACATGATTGAAAAAGTCGTTGGCGGCACTGCTTTAGTGGACATAGAGGAAGATGCCGTTTTGTCATATAAGTTGATCAGGCTAAATGATAATCCATAGGTAGGATTAAATAAGCGAAAAAGCTATGCCGGCTTTTAACGAGCCATTTCAAAAGCCGGCGATTTTTTTCATATATACCTGAACACAGGATTATCCGGATATGGTTAATATCTCGTTTAGTTTCAAGCTTTAATGAACCATGCTTCACGATCGTATTTTAAATGCCAGTTCCTTGAAAAACCTGATCTCGTTTTCCTTAAATGTATTTAACAGGAATAGGGCTGCAAAATATAGAACGGTGCAAAGCGATATGGCCAGGATGACATTGATAATGCCGGTCGGTTGCCACGCGATGATCGCCAGGGCCATTACAGCTGATGCGGCGCCGATTTTCGATAATAGTTTCCAATCTCTGTCGAGCTTTATGTATTTATTCGAATAGAACTCGATCAATACAAATGTGACGGAATATGCGATCAGTGTCGTGATAGCCGCCCCGATCAGGCCCATACGAGGGATGATAATTAAATTCAGTATCAAATTAATGATGGCTGCTAAAGACCAGACGAACCCTATTATCTTTGTTTTTTTCTCCATCACCAGGATCTGTGAATTAATTGTCCGTATACCATACAGCAGCATGCTGATCACGATAAATGGTGTTATAAGATAGCCATTTTGGGCGATATCCTTCGTTGTTAATATCATGAGTATTGGCCTGGATAAAAGCGATAGGCCGATCGCTGCAGGTATGGCAATGATGAGGAAATATTTCATAGAATAACTTAGAATTTTTTTAACGTTTGCCATATCATTAGCATCATAATACCTGGATAGCGTGGATGGAAGCATTAAAAAGATCGGCGCCGACATCATGTTAATGATACCGCCGAGCGTATACCCCGGAGAATAATATCCGACATAAGCCGCCCCAAGCAGTATCCCTATGAGATATCGATCACTGACATCGATGATCCAGAAGGAGATATTGCCAAATACAGTGGGCAGGCCAAAAGATAAATATTCACTCATATTTGTAAACTTCGGGATGGTAAAACCGATGTCTCGAAAAATATACAGGGACATGACTAAAAATACCAGGACCTGCGATGCAAATAAGCCGATGATCGCTTCTTTTAGGCCATAGCCCGACAGTAAGAGTGCGGAGACGATGATCACGCCGACATATGTCATTAAAAAGTTCATGACGCTGTATTTGGTAATTTGATGAAAGGTCCTAAAGTAATTGACAACGATGTTATTCATACATACGAAAAATGTGATACAAGCCAGCATTTGAGCGATAAAGACATTACCGCCAAACAGCAATTTAGCGATGGGCCCGGATAAAATAAACATCAACGCTGACGTTATGAGGCTCACCGTCATCACGGTAAATATGATCGAGTAAAAATTTTCTTTGATCGTTTTTTTATCTTTTTCAGACGCCATGTAGCGGACCATGGCATAGGGTAATCCCAGTGAGACAAATGCCGGTATCAGGGTAATAGTGACGCTGGCCTGTATCCATATGCCATAATTATCAGCCGTCAGTGACTTTGTCAATATGGGAAGCAGGATGAACCCGCTGAATCCGATAATAAGATTCGTTATCCCGATGAGGCCGATCCGCTTTGTAAAATTTTTATATTCGATAATTTCGGATTTCATCTCAGCCTGCTTTTCCAAATTATAACCTCATTTGGATTAATACTAAAATATTCAGCCATCAATCCGTTAATGCCTTAAGCCATACATAAATAAAACCTTTCTTCTGAGCCCGCATCAGTCCGTTAACAGATCATTTTGCTTTAATCCCTGTCCTATCCGCCAGAAAAGCGGATATTAACGGCTCATAGCGATAGAATATCAGCCCTATGGACAGGGTTGCGACCAGATTGAAAATAACAGCTATTCCGCCCATCAGTAATAAATTATGATCATTTACAAATCGTGTTAATGATAATCCTGCTCCGAAAAATAATATTTGTACTAAAAATATGTGGTACGAGGCTTTTCCCAGGTAGGATAGAGCCCTATAAATAATACTGTTTATTGGTTTTATATTTATGATAATTGTTGTTATTAATATTGTATATGAAAATGAAATAATGTTTTGAGTTCTCCATGCATCGTTAAAAATAGGTATAGGCTGACGATAATACGAGCCTAATGCCAGATATACTATAGCTAATGGAATTAACAGGAGAACATACCAATATTTACTCTGGATCAGATTGACATGTTCGTTTTTCATAAAATCAGGTGCTATCAATAGACCAAGGCCTATTGCCCAGAAATATCTGAGTATACAAGCACTATAAAGATATGACATACCGCTAAACATCGATATATGGGGTGCGGCTAATTCAAAGATCATGTCCAGGAGAAATAATGAAATAATTGTCGTAGCCGGCCTCTTTCTATATATGTAAATGATAAATGGAGATATGACGATGAATTCAAACATTAATGTGATGAAATAATTTCCGGGACCGGATAAGGGTAGCAGTCCTATAACCCATAGCGGGCTGATTTGTAGTTTACCCGATATAATGCCTATGATAAACGATACTATGAATACCAATAAAAATGGCATTATTATGCGATTAAATCTACTGAGAAAATATTTCTTAGAATATAAATTGGTTATTTTGTTAATACTTGTATCGGAAGATATCGCCAGAGTTAAACCCATGACTACAAAGAATATCGGTACGGCTTGCCAGATATAAAATTGTGCAAAACCCGATACAAGATACCTTTCCGGAAATGTGTGTAATAAAATGACCGATATGATCGCGATTCCTTTAATAATGTCGATCTGGGGGTAATATTTACGGACCATACAATCATCTACCGAATTAGTGCTCATCCAATATAAACCTAATATAACATATATAATCGCTAAATCAAATTTAACGAATAAGTATACAGCAAAAGATTTTTAGCGTAGGGGAATGATTATCGAGAGTTAAGAATATGGTCGTGACTTTTATGAGGGGACTTATGCGAATTATCGCTTTGATCCTGTACTATAGTATTGGCCGGTATCTTCCAAATCTGCCCTATTTCCCCCTGGGCAGGTCTGTGAGGGGTATTTTGTGTAAAAATATCTTTGTAAAATGCGGCGATAATATAAATGTTGAACGAATGGCTTTTTTTGGCACAGGTAAAGCTTTAGAGATCGGTTCGAACTCGGGTATAGGGCCACGTGCGAGTTTGATGAACGTAAAAGGTGGTGAATTGATCATTGGCAATGACGTGATGATGGGGCCGGAAGTGCTTGTGTACACGCGTGACCATAATCACGATAACGTCGATATACCGATGGATCGACAGGGATTTACGTATTCGAAGGTGATCATCGAAGATGATGTCTGGATCGGAGCACGAGTCATCATCCTGCCAGGAGTCACGATAGGCAAAGGGTCGATCATTGCCGCAGGTGCAGTTGTCACGAAGAACGTGCCGCCATACAGTGTGGTCGGGGGCGTTCCCGCGAAAGTGCTGAAAAACCGTAAAGCCTGACCTCTTGTGCGCGACCCCCTACGGGGCCCAGTAGATACCAGTCTTTACGATTTTCGCCGGGTTTCCTGCCACAAGCGTATTTTCCGGGACGTCGCAGGTCACCACGCTGCCGGCAGCAACTACCGAGCCTCTGCCGATGTGCACACCTTTCAGGATTATTGCCCTGCATCCGATCCACACGTGATCCTCGATGTGGACTGCCTTGTAAACCGGCTCCTGGCTGTTGAACCTATGGTAATCCCGGTCCATGATCACGACATCCCAGGCGATCAGGCAGTTATCGCCGATGAATATCTCTTTTCCGCAATGGATCTCCGTACGGTCGCCGATCGATACGTTGCTACCTATTTTTAGCATCGCCAGATGATCGGTCCCATAGACGCTCATCTTTACGCCGGAAAATATCTTGACAAGGTCTCCGACCTCGATAATGCAATTATTTCGCAAGATCCGGATGTTTTTACATGCTTGTAAAAATTTACCGCATTTGTTTATTTTTAGCCGGAGCACATAGCCCCTAGTGACATACCTGACGAACGCTACTAGTTGAACTGGCGAGGTATTTTTTATCGCGTTAGCGACGATAGCGACACGTCCTTTCTGCGGATGGACCGCTACGTTATCATCCGTGCCGGATGTTTTTTCCATGATCTGGACATCCGTTTTATCGTGGTCATGATCATTCGTGCGAAACATAGTAAGAATCAAACTCCCCGTTCGTGTATATCCTGTATAAGCTCAGGTCGCCCGACAACTGATTGAAGTCGGCTGCGGTAAACCTGTTTTTCGCCATGGCGGGAAAAATATCAGTATAGACTGTCCGGTCCCGCTGTGTGACAAGCAGGTAGGCGTTATCCGTATAAGAAGCAGCGAACGTCGTTTGATTGTCGTAGCCGAAATGATAGGGCGTGGCTTGTGAATAGGTAGACGGCACCGACTCAGGGATATTTTCAGCTTGTATCTCCCCCGGTGACAATATGATCTGGGCGAACCTCCAGTACGCCAGATTCGTATTTACGATGTCGAAGTTTAAGTTCCTGTGGTCAAGAAGCATGGTCATGCCAGATACTTCTTCTTTCGTAGTCTGATAGTTTTGTTGGAACGTATACGGGGATGGGTAGAGCACCGATAGCCCGTTAATAAATAATATGACGATAGTGACAATGATCGCCCCTATTGCGAAATAGTGCAAGGCTTTCGACCGGTATTTTTGTACTTTATCCAGTAGCTTAAAAAATGCGAATCCCACGAATAGCGCGCATATTACGATAATATAAAATAATAGCCTCAACGGGCCGAAACCAATATGTATAAAATACATCAGGACGGTGCAAGCGCCGATCGTTAAAATCGACGGGTAGAACAATAGTAGGATATCGGTTCTTTTTGCACGTAAGTCCTTCCACGCGAGCGGTAAGATCAACATCGCAATCAGTACAAATACGATGAAGACCCCCTCCTGTTCAAGGATATAGTTTAGCACATTATAGCCGCTGCTTTGCGCCTGGGTCACCTGGCTGCTCAGGCTTGATGCGTATGATGTGCCGCCCCAGGTGATTAGCTTGTATGTGCTTGCTATCGTGAAATCCCAGACGCCAAATGAAGTTATCCATACAGTCGACCACATGGCCAGCACAATCAGTAAAAGGCCGTAGATATACAGCCCCGTTTTATACTTTTTATTGAACAGTTTGTACGCGAGTGCGGCTAACAAGAATGTCACGAGCATGATCGTGACAATGAATGTGGGGAGTATGTGAAAAATGGGGTACAAAAATACGGCTATGAGTAATAAAAGGATCCAGTTCAGCTTATTTTTACCGAATAATTTGACCAGCATAAATAAGAAAAATGGGAATAAGCAATTTGCAAGAAGATTGGGGTAAAAACTTGTCGTGCCCGGGAGAAATATGAAGCTCACCAGCATGGCGAGGATAGCCTGTCCCTTAACCGCAAAAACGGACCTGGCCAGGATATAAACAAAAAGGATAAAGATCAGCAGGAAAAATAGGGGTAGTAATTTTTCCATCGTGATCAGGTCAATATTCGTTAACTTGGCGAACTCTGCTGAGTAGATATGCATGATGGGATAGATCAGAGAGTCGGGCGAGTGCCCTGTGTCGAGTATCTCTTTAACGAACAGGATGTGGGTGGCCGGATCCCCGTTGATGACCCACGCGTAATATCCCCGTATCTGGTAGACCGATATGGCAATTACGTAAAAGAATGCGACCAGTAATACCCCGATGATCCACGTCATTCTATTTTCGAGGTTCCTGTAGACGGAATATACGATGATTGAAACTCCGCAGATCATGGCAATAATGATAGATACCCACAGGATCATCGGTGTCGATGCATATATGGAAGATTCGTATCCTGTCGCCGGCGCATCATGCGCATAGATAAGCCCAATATCAACTAGCAGGAAGCACAATATGGCTATTACCTTTATCACGTTTGGGCTGATCGAAGTATTTTTTATCATTATTCGTACCTGATAAATCTTCGTTACCTTCACACTCATCTGATCATTAAAGCATCCATATATTGTTTAACGGTCGCCTCGAATACGAACTCGTTCTCGACCATTTTTCGCCCATTGATCCCGATGTTTTCCAGGTCGCTACGAGCAAATATATGTTTAATAGATTGTGCGATGCTATTAAAAGAATTATCCTTCATGATGAAACCATTTTGCCCATCTGTGATGAAATCGGGGATCGAGCCGACAGGGTTCGCTAAGACCGGCGTCCCGCAGGCCATGGCTTCGAGCATCGTGTTCGGCAGGCCTTCCGTGTATGAAGGTATCACGAGTAGCTTCATAGAATTCAGATAGGCGGGTAATTCGTCATGACTGACCCATCCGGCTAATTTTACGCAATGTTCCATGTGATTCTCGACGATAAAGTCGCGGACAGATTCTTTCAGGTTACCGTCGCCGATTATTAATAGTTTGATATCAGGATCGTGGCTCATGATCGCCGGCATTGCGCTGACGAGATTCATGATGCCTTTTTCTCTATCTAATCGGCCAACATATCCGATCAGATTAGTCCTATCCCCGATCCTACGCTCTTGCTTGAACTCGTTAAAATTTATTATATGCTCGTGCGCGATGCGTATTTTATATCGATATGGGGATAGGTTCCATTCCGCGATTAAGCTCGGAGAGTAAACGACGATCGTATCCGCCAGACGATGGGAGATCCTTGACAGGGTCTTCAGGAAAAAATGCTGGCTCTGGTTTGTATATGAGTGAATTTTTTCTGTGGAGCTTGGCAGGGATAGAATTACTTTTTTTCTTAATAATTTTAAGGTTATGAGAGGGATGACCATGGTCTCGCTATTAAAAAAGAAGATCCATGTGTTTACTTGCCTGATATCCTTTAAAATCCTATAGCTTATTAGAAGCTGCATGTACAGATAATTCAGCATGTTGATAATGCCATTCGAATAGCTTTTATGCTGTATATTGAAGGCATTAACTCTGTCAGCATCCTTAAAATGCTCGTAACCGTCATTGTCGGTGATCAAGTAGACATCATTCGTAGGCCTAAAGATCGATATCAAATTAGACAGGGGTACAATGCCGGCTTTTGTAACAGCGAATGTGAGGATCCCTATTTTATTAGTCAATATATCGCCCTAGCTGAAAATACCGTTATACGCGTCTATCAATCGTTTTTCCATGATGGCCCAGGAGTACTTGGTTTCGTATGCTTTCCTGCCGTTCCGCCCCATCTCGTGCTGGAGCCCGGGATCATCCCGAAGCCGGATGATCGATTCTTTAATAGCCTGGACGTCGCCGTATCGGACTGTAATGCCGCATTTTTCTTCCTCTACGATCTTGCTCGCGCCGATCTCCGAGTTCACCATTATGGGCTTGCTACACAGCATCGACTCAAATAGCTTATTTGGGCTCGCGTATTTACTTCTTGGCAGAATGGGATCCTCAAAACGGAATAGCAGGTCAGCTATCAATGTCTTTTTGAGCAGATCATCATAGGATGGGATCCATCCTGTCAGTATGACTTTTTTCTTGCTTTCTTCCGTGAGCTTAAGATCATTCATGACGAGACCAGCCATCTCCAGGTATACATTATCTATATCCTTTATGGCATCTATGACGAATTCAAGGCCCCGTGTCCTATGGTAGGGGCCTGCATAAAATATCGTAAACCTTTTACCATCTGATTTCAGCGGCTGGATATTACAATCCGGCGGTGAATTATATATGTAGACCACATGCTTGATGCTGGCGCCTTTTACCTCCTCCAGCCTGCATTCGTCGACCAGGAATAGTATATCCGCGTGCCCGATGCCGGCCTTCTCGACGTTCCCGATGATATTCCTCGCCGCATCGGTTAAAAAATAAGGCTTCGCATGTGGAATGGAATTAGCATAAAAATCATAGATCGTATAGAAAAATTTGTATTTTTTTACATATTTTGCGAATACAGCCGGCAATAACGTATCTATGTCACAAGCATGGACTATATCTGCCTTTGATGTCAATATGTAATAGAATTCAAATAACCACCAGATAGGGATGAAGAAATATACCATCCATGTGTCATATGGCGATTTTAGGCTAAATTTCTTGATCTTATAGTTTTGTCCATTTTGCGTTTCTAAATTATTTTTACGGTCCCAGACCAATAATTCCACGTCGAACCCATTTTTAGAAAGGCTTTCCGCAACTTTGAATATTGCAGAATCAGCTGCCCTCGCACGGATAAGTAGTACTTTCATCATTTGCACCCTGGTAGTAATTTGTTACCTGTTTCCAATATCTTTAGATCGATACATATGCCATTTTCTCGGGTGACAATGGTTCCCCGGGACAGCTCAGGGGCTCGAAATTGAAAAATATACCTGTTTTATGGTATTTTCTGAATCACTTTCCCGTAGGATCTCCATCAATATTCCACACTGGTCTGGCCTCACTTGATTCCCTGTATCGCGTTCAGTATGAATCCCGTGAATATGCTCGTCACACCCAAAATAACGCATGACGAAGAGACCATCGCGTAATAGACGGAGATATTCCTGGTGATGTTGAAGATGTCGAACATCTCAAAAGTTGCCATCAAGCCGACGAACAGGAGAACTGCACCGGGGACGCAGAAAAATATCAGCGGCCGTCTTTCTGAGACTATTGTGATCACGCGACCGAGTACGCTGATCCCGTGCATGATAGGGTTGTACGTCGAGCCATTTACATCATACCTGACGTCAATCGGCACTTCCGATATCCTCATTTTGGCCTTCGACGCATCCATGAGCATTTCGCTTTCGATGGCCATGCCGTTCTGCTTGAACGAAAAGCATTCAAAAGACTTCTTTGAGAACGCCCTGAACCCGTTCTGTGAATCCGTAATATGCATCTTAGTCCCGAAGTTCGTCGCGAGCGTCAGGACTTCCTGTCCCACACGCCGGTACGCCGGCACATGATTCTTTTGATTATTCAAGAACCTGGAACCGTTCACTATGTCCGCGTCGCCATTGATGATTGGCGCCAGCAGCGCAGGGATCTCATCCGGGTTATGCTGCCCGTCTCCGTCGATCAGCACCAAAATGTCGGCTTTCACTTTTTTAGCATATTCGAAGGCGTCTTTTATCGCGGCACCCTTGCCGCCATTGTTCCGTTTTGAGACCACGTGGGCTCCGGCTGTCATTGCTACATCCGTGGTCTTATCGATGGAGCCATCGTCTATGACGATCACCTTATCGGCATATTTCCTGGCCCTCAAGACCATGCTGCCGATCGCGACCTCTTCGTTGAACGCGGGTATTCCCACAATAACGAACGGCCGGTTCACGGACCGTTTTATCGAACCTTCAATGCTATCATTGACAGAGGATATAAGGTCGCTAACAGTGCCTTTTATCTTCAAATTTTGTTGGTGGTTTATTATTTCTACTATTTCCATTTGTCATCACAACCATCAACCCCCACAATTAACCAGTAAGCACTATTATACCAGAAACAATCTCGTTGTTAATAACTGTTTTGGTATTTTTGCCATATTTATACTATATATGGCTTAATTTTTAATTATAGTGTTAACATTGGTATTTAGTTGGTTTTTATGTTATTTTTTGATATTTTCAAATATAATTTTTCAATAAATCGTTTTCATGAATAAAGTTCTCAAAAAAGCTCACAATAAAAAAATATAATATCCTGTCAATACCAGGATCATTTCTTTTTAACTTCGCCTTTTACTAGCTCGCCGGGGCCTATGTTTGCGCCCGCCTCGATCACGGTGCCTACGTTGATCAGCACACCGATGCCGGTATGCACGTCGTCGCCCATGATGCACCCGAGTTTGCGGCGCCCGCTGTCCACGCGCTGCCCTTTGAGTATCACCGGGATGCTCTTCTCATCCAGCCGCAGGTTCGCGACCTTAGTCCCTGCTCCGAAGTTACATCGCGAGCCGATCACACTGTCGCCCAGATAAGTCAGGTGCCCTATCTTGGTATGGTCCATGATGATGGAGTTCTTCACTTCCACCGCATTCCCGATGTGCACATGGTTCCCGATGCTCGTCGAGGACCGGATAAAGCAGTTAGGGCCGATGTCACAATATTCGCCGATCACGACGGGCCCGACGATATAGGCGCCGTTTCTGACGACTGTGCCTTTGCCGACGCTGACCTCGCCCTTTAGCGTCGCATTGGGCTCCACCTCACCCTCGATGTGGCCTTTGAGAGTCTTCAGGTTGAGCTCGTTCGCAGTCAAGAGTTCCCAGGGCCTGCCAACGTCCAGCCACGGCTCTTCCATGATCTCGTAGCCCACGGGGCTGCCCTTATCGATCAAGAATTGAATGGAGTCGGTTATTTCTATCTCTCCGCGCGGGGAGAGCTGTGTCTTGAAGATGGCGTTGAAGATGGATGTATTGAACAGGTAAACACCCGCGTTGGCCAGGTTGGTCGGCGGGTCCGAGGACTTTTCCACGATCCTCGTGACTCGCGGGCCTTCGGCCTCGATCACGCCATAGGACTGCGGATGCTCCACCGCCTTGACTGTGATGACCGCATCCTCGTTCCTGGCCATGACCTTCCGAATGTGGCTGCTGCTCACCAGCACGTCGCCATTCAGTGCGATAAAATGCCCTTTACAGAATCCTGAGGCCATGCCGAACGCATGGCCTGTGCCCATCTGCTGGCCCTGCGTGGTATAGGTGATATGGACTCCGAATCTCGAGCCGTCCCCAAAGTAGTCCGTGATCGATTCTTTCCTATAGCCGACGATGAGGAGTATATCCTCGATGCCGGCGTCCCTGACCGCGTCGATGATATGCTCAAGCATGGGCTTGTTCGCGATGGGCAGCATGACTTTGGGCTTGTTCTGTGTCAGTGGCCGCATCCGCGTGCCTTCGCCTGCTGCCAGTATCACTGCTTGCATGACTCGATCCCCCGCTGTACGATCTCTATGGCTTTCGCATAAAGCCGCTCCATCGCTTCGCTATTCTCTGCCTCTGCCGTGATCCGTATCTTAGGCTCTGTGCCCGAAAGCCGTATCAGGAACCAGCCGTCAGAGTAACTCACGCGTAACCCGTCCAGCTCGTTCAGGTCCGTATAGCCGGTGCCTTCCAGAAGTGATTTAATGTGCCGCATGATCGCCCCTTTATCCATGCCCAGCGTGAATTTGATCCCGCCACGCTTCAGTGGGTATTTAGGCAGCCGGTCGATGGCTTCTGAAAGTTTTCCGTGCTGGCTGACCAGTTCCACAAGCCTTGCCGCCGCGTAGATGCCGTCGGGGCAGTATGATATCCTGGGGAATATCCAGGTGCCGCTGGTCTCCCCTCCGAACTCTGCGTTTACGTGACGGGCTTCCTCCGAGACGAACGCGTCGCCGATCCTGGTCCGGTATATCCGGGCTCCCGCAGCCACGCGGTCCACGGTCATCGACACGTCCACGGGGCAGACAAGCGCGCTCTTGACCTCAAACCCGCAGAAATACGCGAGGAGCGCGTCGCCAGAAACGTAGCGCCCCAGGTCGTCCACTGCGACCATCCGGTCCGCGTCGCCATCGTGGGCGATCCCGAGATCGGCCCCGTAAGCCTTCACCGCTTCTTTAAGATGGCTCAGATTTTCCTCGACCGGCTCAGGCATTCGGGCCGGGAAGAATCCGTCCGGCTGTGCATTCAGCGAGATCACATGACAGCCCATGTCTCGCAGCACGTACGGTGTGATCGTCGAGCCCGCCCCGCAGCCGCAGTCTATAACGACGTTAAGGCTGCAAGGCTTTACGTTTTTAATAATTGCATGAATGTGATTTGCGATGGCGTCCTGGCGCTGTATGTCGCTACCCATGGCTTTCCAGTCGGCGCCTTTTACGCCTTTTTCGATGAGTGTTTCCAGCTCGTCCTGCTGCTGCAGTGAAAACGCCATGCCGTCCGGGTTCCAGAACTTGAGCCCGTTGTACTCGGGCGGGTTGTGTGATGCGGTCACCATGACACCACAATCATAGTCCCTCGCAGCATAGGCAAGCGTCGGCGTGGAGACAACGCCGATGCGCACGGCATGGGCGCCCGATGCGAGCAATCCGGCGATAAAAGCGTTCTCCATCATCTGCCCGGAAGTCCTCGGATCTCGGCCTATGACGACCCGTCCCTTAACAGATCCAAGCGCTTTACCCGCCTTGAGCACGAGCTCCGGCGTCATTTGTTCATTCACGACACCGCGTATACCTGATGAGCCGAAAAGTCCCATAAGTTTTTACTCCATGATCGCTTGTATAGCATCTTTGTCTTTATTATAATATAATGCTTATTCTACAAATGCTCGTTATTTTTTCAGAGCATCTCATCACATATAGCCCTTCTTCTGTGCCCAAAAAGATCATAAAAAATTCGCATCAGCAGGCCGCCGGAAATAAACACTCTGTGTCCTCTGTGCCTCCGTGGTTAGCAATAAGTCACCCGGCCACCGTGGTTTAACCATCGCCATGGCCATGGCTGTGTATCTATTCGACGGTGACGGATTTTGCGAGGTTGCGTGGCTTGTCGATGGGGCATCCCCGGTTCAGCGCGCAATAGTACGAGAACAGCTGGAGTACGATCGCCGACATAATGGGCGAAATATACTCGGAGGCGTCGGGTATCCTTATCACGATGTCGGCCAGCTGGTCGATCCCGGTGTTGCTTTCACTGGCGATGGCGATGACGGATGCGTCTCTCGCCTTGATCTCCCTGATGTTACTGACCACCTTATCGTATGTCGGGCAGTCCGTGGCGATGGCGACGACGGGCACGTTTGTCGTGATCAGTGCCAGCGGGCCGTGCTTGAGCTCGCCCGCGGCAAAGCCATCGGAGAACACGTAGGAGATCTCCTTGATCTTGAGGGCGCCTTCGAGCGCGATCGGGTAGTTAAAGTGCCTGCCGACCAGGAAGAACGTGTCGGAGCTGCTGAATATCTCGGCCACCTTTGCCACGGTCTGGTCCAGGTCCAGCACTTGTTGCGCCTTTTGCGGCAGCCCTTTCAGAGCGGTGATGATGCCCCTGGACTTGTCCGCGTTGAGCGTGCCGGCTTTTCGGCCGAGGAAGATTGCCAGCATGTACATGGCCACGACCTGCGCTGTGAAGGTCTTAGTGGCCGCGACGCCGATCTCCGGGCCTGCCATCATGTAGATAGTGTCGTTCGCCTCGCGGGAGATCGTGCTGCCGACCACGTTGGTGATCGCGATCACATGTGCGCTTTTCCGCATCGCGTCCTTCACGGCCGCCCGTGTATCGGCCGTCTCGCCGGACTGGGATAAGGCGATGATGAGCGTGTTCTTGTCCATGTGGGTGGACGAGTATCGGATCTCTGAGCCGATCTCTATGCTGACCGGGATCTCGGTGAGCGATTCAATGGCGTACTTGCCAAGTAGTCCTGCATGGTATGACGTGCCGCAGGCGATGATGATGATCCGTCTCAGGTCCCGGATCGCTTCTTCCGTGAGCGACACTTCGTTCAGCGTCACGTCGCCGGTCAGCTCGTTCAGCCGGCCAGATATGGCGGCTTTCAGCGATTGGGGCTGCTCGTGGATCTCCTTGAGCATAAAGTGCTCGTACCCGGCCTTTTCTGCGGAATCCAGGTCCCACTCGATGGTCTGGATGCCTCGAGAGATCGGATAGCCCTCAAAGTCCATCAGCTTTATACTGTCTTTCGAAAGCACGGCCATGTCGCCGTCCTCTAAAAAGATGGCTTTGTTAGTGTATTTTAAGAACGCGGTGACATCGGATGCCAGAAAACATTGTCCGTTTCCGACGCCGATGACCAGCGGGCTATCTTTCTTAGCCGCAAAGATGGTGTCCGGCTCGTCCCTGTTGATGATCGCGAAGGCAAAGGAGCCTTTCAATTGCTTGATCGTCTCCTGTAATGCGCGCTGCATACTGCCCGCATAGTTTTCCTCCAGCAGATGGGAGACGACTTCCGTGTCCGTTTCCTGAGATGAATATATGCCCTTTTGCGACGAGCATTTCCTTTAGTTCTCTATAGTTTTCGATGATGCCGTTATGCACGACGGCGATCCTGCCGGTGCAGTCCTGGTGCGGGTGTGCGTTGATCTCCGAGGGCTTTCCATGCGTTGCCCACCGAGTATGGCCGATGCCCGCCGACGCGATAAGCACCGGCATTTTTTCCTTTAAAAATTGTATCCGCCCGAATGACTTGATGACTTTAAGCTCGCCTTCGCACACTAAAGCAACGCCGGCGGAGTCGTAACCCCGGTATTCCAGCCTGCCCAGTGAGTCTATCAATACGTCCGAAGTATCGCCGTTGCCAATATACCCCACGATTCCGCACATATTTCATCACCTGTTATTTATAAAATTTTCATATTGTCCGCAATGTTCGAGTTGACGACAGCGCCGGCGCCTATCTTGCACCTTACGCCCACGATACGGCCCGGCTTGACCAGGACCCGGCCGCCCGTATCTGTGTTATCACCGATGAGTGCGCCCATGTGAGCCTTCATCAGGATGTTGTCCATCTCGACCCTCGTCTCCTCGGCTTCCGCGATAAAGCTCGAGCCGATGCTGCAGCCTTCGCCGATGATCGAGCTGGCGATGTGGCTAAAGGAGGCGATCTTTACATTGTTCATCAAAATGCTGTTCGATATGCGCACGAACGGCTCTACCGTGCAGTTGCTGCCAATGCTCGTGCCGGGCAGGATGACCGCGCTAGGCCCGATCTCGCAGTTATCGCCGATCGCGACGGGCCCGATGATGTACGAGCCTGACATGATCGTCGTGTTCTCGCCCACGGTCACGTTGCCTTTGATAATGGCACCTTCCTCGACCGTGCCTTTGATCTCGGCCTTGCACCTGGAAAGAGTCGCCACGTTCAAGTCGATCAAGTTCCACAGGTAAAGGGCGTCCATCCAGGTTGCGTTCGTGTGAACGGCCCGTACCGAATAGCCCTCGCTGATCATGGCCCTGATGGCGTCCGTGATCTCGTATTCGCCGCGCTCCGATATCTCCATGGAGTCCAAAAAGCCGAATATCCGCGGCGAGAAACAATAGACGCCCGCATTGACGGTGTTGCCGGAGACTTCCCTTTGAGGCTTCTCAAGTATCCCCTTCACGAGATCATTCTGCGTGTTCACGACCCCGTATTTATAGGCTTTATCCACGGTCACTGTCAGCATAGACGCGTCGCCCGTGCTGGCCTTCATTACTTCCTTGATGGCGGAAGCGTCGATGACCGTGTCGCCGTTGATGACTAAAAAGTGATCCTTAATGATATGGGAGGCCTGCTTCAGCGCATGTGCGGTCCCAAGCTGCTGGAACTGCTCAAGGTACGTGATGTTGACGCCCCACTTGTGGCCGTCCTGGAAGTAGTCCATGATCTTTTCGCGCTTGTAGCCGACGATCATGACGATATCGATGATGCCACTCGTCTGCAGCGCGTTGATCACGTATTCCAGGATGGGCTTGTTACCAACCGGTATCATCACCTTTGGCCTGGTCGCAGTGAATGGTTTCAGGCGGCTACCTTCCCCAGCCGCTAGTATTACAGCCTTCATGTTTGGAGTACATCCTGTCTAATAGTAATTAGTGCTTATACATTATATGTTTAAAAGTCTAGTGTTGTTATCCCATTTGAATTTTATGGTATCGATTATAGGGGCATATTACATTAGAATAAAAGCAAAAATCACCAAAAATATGAGTGTAATAAATTAGTACCGATGGAGCACGGGTAACAGCATTCCTATGATCCATGATCGGAGAATACTGGCCGTTAAAAAAGGACTCATTTGCGGTTTTTAGACAATACTTTAACTTCTAAGCTCCTCTCAATATTTTGAAGATACTGAGTCTATAATAAGTGGCTTTAAAAAATACTCCTGATGCCATCTTTATTACTGCGATTAACCAAAAGCGTTATATGCTTCCAGGACTCTTAGAAAGAGCATCGCTTAAAAGTTACATATTTACGAGGTACTTATCATGGCAAAATTCCCAGAGGCTGAGGCAAGAAAGCTAAACGTTCAGATCTGCAGAAAGTGCAATGCGCGCAACGCGATCAAAGCAACCAGATGCAGAAAGTGCGGCTACACCGGACTCAGGCCCAAGAAGAAAGAACTAAAGGCGTAAGCCTTTTAACCGTTTTCAAACTTTTTTATCATGGTTTTATCTGGCTAGTTTTTTCGAGTTTGTATTATTTATCGAAAGCGAGATAACCATGGCCTTTATGTATATCCGGATAGTTTTAAGACACTAGCATACTAATCTGGAGACTGGGTATTTTTATGGATATGACCACAACGCCGGCATTGAAGCTCGAAAGCGTCGTCAAGCGGTATAATGACCTGGCGGCAGTGGACGGCCTGAACATAGAGGTCAAAAAAGGAGAGATCATAGGCTTGCTGGGCCCCAACGGCTCCGGAAAATCGACCACGATCAAGATGATCCTCGGGCTGATCAGGCCGGATGCGGGCTCGGTATCTGTACTGGGCCTGGATCCTTCGGCCGACCCCGTAGCCGTAAAGAGCAGGATCGGCTATGTGCCGGAGGCACCGCGCATATACGAATACCTCACGGCGCTCGAGTTCCTGGATTTAACGGGTGACCTGTACGGCATGGCGCCGGAAATAAAAAAGGCGCGGATACACGAGTTTTTAGAGGCATTTGACCTGGAGGGCCGGGAAGGAGACATAATAAGCTCTTATTCGGACGGCATGAAACAAAAGGTGGCCATCATCTCGGCACTCATGCACAAGCCGGATATATTATTACTGGATGAGCCTACAAGGGGCCTGGACCCGAAGTCGGCCCGTATCATGAAGGACCTGATCCATGAAATGGCCTCTCAAGGCGTGACGGTCATCGTCTCGACGCATGTCCTGGAGATCGCGCAGGCGATATGTACCCGCATCGCGATCATGTACCATGGAAAGCTTCTGGCGCTGGGGACCATGGACGAGCTGAGAAGAAGCGCATCGCTGCCGGATTCTCAGCTCGAGGATATTTTCCTGAAGCTCACCGGAACGGGTGACGTAAAGCCCGTGGTCGAGGCGCTGATGAAATGAAGTGGAAGAACGTCTCCCGGCTCGTGAGTGTCTATATAAAAGCGGACAGGCTGCTCAAAAAGAACCGGTTAATGAAGTACAGGGAGAAAAGATGGGGATCATATCTCATGCTAGCGGCCATCTGCCTGGCAGGCGCTGCCATCGGCCTCGTGGCGGGCTTTACACTATCAAGCATGGGTGACACTGCCACTACGAAGCAGCTATACGATAGTGTGGTAAGCTTCTTCTTTACTCTACCAGTTATGTGCATCCTCTACAGCCTGATATTAACACAGCTATACCAGTTCCAGCGTGCAGGAGTAAAAGCATCGACCCAGCCTGTCTACTGGTTCCCGGTCAGCTGGGGAGAGCACACGATGGCATCGGTGATCACCGGGATGATCGGCACGCCACTGTACATTACGGGTTTCCTCATATGCCTGATCGTCGCCATGTCCTCGCTAATAGGCCTGCTGCCGATCGCACTGTTAACGGCGGTGGCACTGTTTGCATGTATGTTCATGACAAGTGCCACGACTGAGATACTCAAGACATTACAGCAGGGCATGTCAGGGGCGGTCATGAAGGCAGCCGGAAGGGCGGCAGTCTGGGTCCGCTTCTTCGCCACGCTATTATTTATCACGGTGATCTACGTTGCGTATTTCCTGCTTACGCAGTCCAATTTCCCGGCGCTGATCGCGTCCATCTCCAGCGGCCAGCTGACCGCATGGTTCATCCCCTATGTCTGGCCGGGCATCATACTATATTCGATCTATCATGGCCAGTGGCTTGTCGTGGCAGCGCTGTTGCCTGCTACCGCCGTATTTATTATGGCACTGTTCTTTGTGGCGGCCGGGCTAAATTCCCGGTATGGCATGTGGGAACCGGCGGCGATCAGCGTATCCAGGGGCACTGATGCGCCAAAGTCAGGCTTGCCGGGCCGGCTCGGCCTTTCGGCGGCGGTATCTGCCATCGTGAAAAAAGGGTTCGGGCTTTCGGCCGCAGAAATTGCCATCGTAAAGAAAGACTTCCGCTCCTATACGCGCCGTACGGAGCTGATGTATGTATTCATCACGCCCATTGTTTTCATCGTGATGACCTTCATGCCCATGCTCACCGGCAGTGGCGCCTCGGGCATCGGCGGATTGGGCTCGTTCCTATATCTCTACCTGGCGCTCGCGCCCGGGGCGATCCTGGCCGCCACCCTGGGTACGGGCGCTGCGGGATCGGAAGGCGCGGGCCTCTGGGTCCTTTCGAGCTCGCCACTGACACCGAAAAATTTTATCCGGGGCAAATTTGTTTTCACCGGGATGCTGAGCATGCTGATAGCACTGTTATGTGCCATTGCCGGATTTTTCCTCTTCTCCCCGTCGGCCCGAATGGCCGCCACCGGCATCTGGGAGGCTTTTATCCTGATCGGCGCGGTCGCCATGGTCTCGCTCTTCTCGGGCGTGAAAGGAGCCGATTTCCGCGAAAGCGCCAGGATGCGGATGGTCAGGGCAGAGTGGTCGCTGCTGAACACGGTCATTTGCATGGTCGCGGCATTTTTTATCCTCTCGCCGGTGATCGCCTATGGTGTGGCCACGACATTCGCTGGTGTACAGCTAACGGGCCTGTATCTCTATGTGTCGTGGGCGATCAGCGGTGCGATCGCCATCGCTATTGCTTATGTCGTTTATGGTATCGCGGTAAAAAGTGCGGGGACGTCGATCTTCACGTCAAAAGAGTAGCCGGCCGGTGTTCAAGAGCCGACGATGATATCGTCTGACCCGACTTTCTCGTTCAGCATCTTTTTTAAAGTATATTTATCGAAGCGCTGGTCGAGCGCATATTTAACGAGTAGTGCATATGCGTCCTTCAGCGTCAGGTCGTGCTCCAGCGCGAACTTTTTGACGTCCTTATGCAGATTCTCGGGAATATCAGCCTTTGCCATATCGCTTTCTTATATGTCTTACATGATATATAATCGTCACCGTCAGAGGCTTGAAATGGAGCGAAGTACGGGATTGTGCCGCGTTTTGGCCGGAGTGTGCGCAACGAAAATGTGAGACGACTTGAGCCAGGTTGATTGAATCGCCAATGTATGCATGATAATTTTTATAGTGAGTGGTTTTACGCAGAAAATGGTGATTTTAATGGACAGGGAAAAGAGTGCAAAATCCGGCATGAGCAGTGCTACGGGATCAAAGAAAGACACGTGTTCCGCCTGTGGGCAGCCGAAGGAAAAGTGCAATTGCAAATAAAACCGTCTTTTTATTTTTTGGTTCTTGTATGTTTTTTGGACTGTAGTTCTGTTAATTTTTGTTGTAATTATAGTGTTCGCCTTTTTTGATCATAGTTGGTTTGTTCGATCGTCGCGCAATCGGTCTGGTTGGAAGCACTAAAACTCAAAAATCCACAGAACCACGAAATTTTTTATCAGTTTTCATTGAACAATATTATTTAAAAATAATTTGGGGCATACCCAAAATTATTTATGCTGAGCACAACTAATTTTAATCATGAAGGATATCGACGGGCTGGAGCTCAGCCCGAGGAAGAGCGAATACTTAAAATTCATTCTGGAGCAGGGGGATACTGTCCATACGACCGATATTTCCGAGCATTTCCACTGCGATCCGTCAACGATAACGAAGACTATCAACGAGATGTCTTCCACGGGGCTCATCGTTCATGCCCCATATAAGGGGATACGGCTGACCTCTCGCGGTACGGAATACGCACAATTCCTCGTCAGGCGCCACCGCATACTGGAACTGATGTTATCCCATTACGGGCTAACGGCGGAAGAGTCGTGTGCCGAGGCCACGAAGCTCGAGGGCCATGTATCGAAGAACGTGGTGGATAAGATCTGCAACTCGCTAGGCCACCCGAATGTGGGTATCTGCGGCCGCATTACACACGACACATGCTGCTGCTGCCCGAAGGACAATTAAGCGTGAATTAACATGAGTGAATTATCAAGCCACATACCCGACCTCGACCTGATCACGTATTACAGCGAGAAGGGCAATACGATCTTCAGTAAAGCCAGCCCCTGGACTAAAGCCATCATGCTGGTCGTCATCATCGTTTTCATCACCATGTCGAAGAGCCTGCTTGCCATTTCCGTGCTCTACCTGGCGATTGTGGCAGTGTACTGGATGGCCCAACTACCCGTCCGAAAGCTATTCGCATGGTATGCGCTGCCGCTGCTCTTCGTTCTGTCCCTGGTGCTGGTGCTCGTCTGGACTCAGCCCGGCGTGGCGATTTTCTCATTCGGGCCGCTGACGCTCACGTACAGCGGGCTTTTCATGGTCGTCATGCTGCTTCTGAAGGCATTGGCCTCTGTCACATATTCCCTATTTTTCCTCATGACTACGAAGTACAATTATTTCTCGGCCATGATCTACAAAGTATTCCCGTCGCCCATCGACCAGATCTTCCTCATGTCGTACCGCTTTATTTTTATCACGCTGAAAATGGTCGACAGCATGCTCAAGGCGCTTCGCTCCCGGGGCGGCGGCTTAATAAAGAGCGCTCAGAAGCAAGGCACGATGTTCGCCGAAGTTTTCGCGCTGACGCTGATCAGGTCGTATGACAGGGCGGAACGAGTGAATAAAGCCATGGAAGCAAGAGGCTTTAAAGGAAAGTATATGGCCGCTACACGTATCCCGGACATCCGCCCGCTCGAGTATGCGTTCATGCTGGCTTCAGTATTGCTGATGATCTACACATTATGGTTCGTAAAGCTACCCCTATAGAGGCGTATTAGATTGGAACAGTTGAAAACTATACAGGAACAGCGCCCGTATTGCGTGCATGACGGCAGCGAGTTGATACACGTGGACTGCGCGTGCCATGTCTACCAGGACGGTAGCGTGGGCATTCACAACATGTGTTTCCGCGTGCTGCAGAAGGAAGTCGTGGCGCTATGTGGCCCGAACGGCTCGGGAAAGTCGACACTCATAGAGCACTTGAACGGGCTGCTGCAGCCGTCGAGCGGAACTATCACAGTAATGGGTAAAAAGCTCGAGGCCGGCTCTCCCGATATCTGGCGGGTCGTGGGGGTCACATTCCAGCGTTCCGACGATCAGCTTTTCGCGCCCACGGTGCTGGACGACGTGATGTTCGGCCCCATCAACATGGGCATGACCGTAAAGGAAGCAAGCGAAGCCGCCATCGATGCCTTAAAGATGGTAGGGGCGGAAAGCCTTGCTGACAGGATGCCCAACTACCTGAGCGGCGGGCAGAAGCGGTTGATCTGCATGGCTGGCGTGCTGGCTATGAAGCCCCGCGTCATCGCCATGGATGAGCCCACGTCGGACCTTGACCCGTACCATACCGAAATGATCGAGCATATCATCCTGGACCTGAAGAATAAGCACGGCATCAGCGTGGTCATAGCCACCCATGACCTGGACCTGGCGGCACGCATCAGCGACCGCGTCTGCGTCGTGAAGGATGGCAGCATCATAGCAGAAGGAAAGCCAGGCGACATTTTTTATAATAAAGAGCTGCTGGAATCGGCCGGCCTCAAACAGCCCAAGGTCGTGCAGCTATACGAAAATGTCCTGAGGGATACCGGTATTGCATTAGGCGATAGGCCGATCACCCTGGAAGCACTGGCTACGTCGATCGATAAAGCATTAAGGCAAAAGGCATAATTTGGTGCACGACCAAACATTATATCACTGTAAATAATAAGGAGTATTAATGGCTCACATTCATCTTCCGGAAGGCGCTTTCACCATCTTTTGGGCGGCCTCGTGGTGGATCATAGCGATCATCTTGATAGCAGTCTGCGTGATCTGGCTTCGCAAAGTAAAAAAGATAGATAATAAAACGATTACCATCGCCAGCCTTTGCACAGCCGCAGCGTTTGCGATCTTCCAGGTGGAGATCCCCATACCGCTTCCCCTGATCGGCGGCGTTCACATGAATTTAACGCCCCTGATAGGCATTCTGGTGGGCCCGGCAGTCGGCGGCGTGATCGTGCTCATCGTGAACATCTTTTCAGCGGCCATTGGCCATGGCGGCTGGGGCCTGGTCGGCGCGAATGTCATCATTAACATGTCGGAAGTGCTGGTGGGCTATTTTGTCTACCGGGCACTCAGGCGGCTCAACCTGGATACGTTCTCGAAGGCAGGCATAGCGACGCTATTAGGCCTGTTCGTCGGTAACCTCGTCATGATCTCCATCATCATGATGTCCGGCATACAGGGCGTGACCGTAAGCACTATTACCCTGTTGAATAGCCTGGTCATCATCGCGGGCGTGAACATGGTCATGGCGATCATCGAGGCGCTCGTGACCGGTTATGTGGTCGCATACCTTAAAAAGGTCCGTCCTGATATGCTGCATGAAGCGCCTCTTGCGCAGGAGCCAAAGCTAAGGAAGGGTAATGTGATCTTCGGCACCCTGATCGTCATCACGCTGATCTTCAGCGTGGCCGTCTTTGTGTTACCAAATTATCTAGGGCTGGAGAACGCAATCTCCAGCATCACGGAGCATGAGGAGCACGGTGGCGGTTTCCTGGGGTTCAGCATTGAAGGTAACATCCTGCTATACGCGGTCATCCTCCTGGTGCTGATCATCATATGTTATCTGGCATATAAAAAGTTCAAGCCGTAGACGTTCATTTGGACGCTTCCGGCTCATTTAGCACGTTACACGGGCCCGGAAATCTATCGCACCTGGCTAATGACGCCTCCCGGGCAATCAATCAACTTTCTTTTTTAAAAATGTTCTAAGCTTGGATATGTTCTAAGATAATATAGATGAAAAATTATGTAGAATATGGCCCTCACCGAAGCACAAGATCTGTTTACATTATTCTTCGCAATTTATTTTGCTTTGAGTATAGAGCGTGCCCATGAAGCATATAAACCATGGGACACGTACAATGCCTGGAAAGGAAAAATCCATAACGTTAAGCGTTTAATGTCAGGATGGATCATTTTATTCGCCATGCCAATAGTGCATTTTGCCATCCTTTTTGCTATTCTAGGCATAATGGATGTTCAATTTAATATGACAATTCAGGGGATTTCAAATGTTGTTTTGATCGGGCTAAGCTCATTTTTCGATTTTGGCTATTTCCGTATATACGAAGCTTTTCTACATGGCGACCCGGGATCTTTTTTCTCTGAAGAAGACTTGTCCAAACTGGATTTATCAGACAATATTCGTCCGGATTTTTGGGCTCATTTTATACCCGGAGTTTTATACGTGATAATATCCACGTTAATGATGCTAATCGCGATCTATTATTGAGGATAAAAAAGACCATGGGTTGAGATCACCTGTCTACACTACACGTGAACGTTTCGGGCTCTTTCAATCCATGGCCGGTCACAAGTGCCACAACACGTGCATCTTTTTTAATTAACCCCTGATCGATAGCTTTTAGCAACCCGGCCGTACTGGCTGCCCCCGAAAGCTCGGCGAAGATCCCCTCTTTTTTAGCCAGCATGTCACGAGCGCACCCTGCCTCGTTATCGGATACTGTGATGCCTGTGCCGCCAGATTCCTTTAGCGCCCGAAGCGCCCAGCTGCCGTCCAGAGGATCGCCACATGCTACGGCGTCCATGAGTGTCTGCGGGATGATGGGCTCTATGTTTTCTGTGCCTTTCTCAAACGCTTTGACCACCGTATTGCAGCCCTCCGCCTGTACGCCAAGTATCTTCGGTAATCGGTGTATCAGGCCGGCCATTTTCATCTCTTTTAAGCCTTTCCATATCCCGTGCAGCAGCGTACCGTTACCGATGGGACAGGCGATAACGTCAATATCGCCTCGTATCTGGTCCATGATCTCTAACCCTACGGACTTTTCGCCTTCGCCCCTGTACGGATAGTCGCCCGCCAGGTAGATGCCGTTTTCTTCGAACTGTCTTTTTGCTGTGGTGGCGGCAAGAGTGTAATCGCCTTTTACCGTTTTTATCGCTGCGCCATGCCCTTCCATCTGTAGCCTCTTGATGTGTGGAGTATCGTGTGGCACGTATATGGTGCATCGGATACCTCCGCGTGCACAATACGCTGCCACGCTTGCCCCCATGTTACCTGTGGACGCGCATACGATCTCATGTGCACCATAGGCATATGCCTGTGAGATCTCTATGGTGGACCCTCGGTCTTTAAATGAGCACGTCGGGTTGATGCTTTCCAGCTTGAACCTGACGTCTCCCCTAAAGATGTTGCGCGATCGTACCAGCGGAGTGCCGCCTTCGCCCATGGTAATGATGACGCTCTTTTTCAGGTCCGGATAAAATTCCCTGTAGCGCCAGTGGCAAAACGTGCGCTTTCGCAGCTCATCCCATGTGACATGTAGAGTACTGTAATCATAGACTATCTCCAGGCTGTCGCCGCAATCGCACCGGTATCGTATCTCGTCTTTCGGATAGGTTTGGCCGCATCGGACGCACTGCAAATACTTTATGCGCATAATTATAAATTGCTTTATTATATATCAAATATTGTCATATTACAAATAGAGTCGTTCATGTATCCGTAAGAGCGATTATTCAAGACCATAAAATTGAGGATTGGCGTAAGAATAATTTTTATATTTTAACTGATATATAAACGTATAGCTGACAGCCGATCATTATGAATAGCGATGATTTTTTATCTAATACGTTGAGCCTTATCGGCTCTTCGTGTGATACCGCAGGGATCGCGCAGAAGTACCGAATGGTCCTTTCCCATGAAAAACGGATGCTTGTGGTCAATTATCCCATCTATCTGGATAACGGCGAGATCTCAATGATCAAGGCTATTCGTGCGCAGCATGTGGACGCCCTGGGTCCCTATAAAGGTGGTATACGGCTCGGGATCGGTGTCACGGAATCCGAGGTCACAGCGCTCTCCATGCTCATGTCCGTAAAGTCTGCGCTTTTAGGGCTGCCCTATGGCGGGTCCAAGGGAGGCATCGTGGCTGACGATGCGAAGCTATCAAAATCTGAGATGGAGCGTGTCTGTAGAGGCTATATCCGGGCCATTTATCCGGTGATCGGCCCGCAAGTCGATATCCCGGCCCCTGACATGAACATATCCTCGGAAGCGATGGGCTGGATGCTTGATGAGTACGAGCATATGGCCGGCCACCATGTCCCCGAAGCGTTCACGGGCAAACCATTGGAGCTAGGCGGAAGCAGAGGCAGAAAGACGGCCGTTGCCTGGGGAGGGATTTTTGTCATGGAGGAAGTGGAGCGTACGTATGGCTGTAAGTGTAAACAGTTCGCCGTGCAGGGCTTCGGTAACGTGGGTGGCAGCCTGGCGCAGATCCTCTATAAAAAAGGTAAAAAGATCGTTGCCGTGAGCGACTCAAAGGGTGGGGCATATGATGAGAGAGGCTTGAATATCGATGCCCTCAGGAAACATAAGGATAAAACGGGCTCCGTCATAGGCTTTAGTGGGGCAAAGGACATAACGAACGATGAGCTTTTAGAATTAAACGTCGACGTCCTTGTGCCTGCGGCAAAGGAGGACCAGATCATGGAGAAGAATGCCGACAGGATCTCTGCACGTGCGGTACTTTGCCTGGCTAACGGCCCTGTAGGCATGAAGGCAAGCCAGATGCTGGGCGCCAGGAATATTATCGTAGTTCCGGACGTGCTGGCTAATGGCGGAGGCGTGGTCGTGAGCCACTTTGAGTGGGCCCAGGGGAAAGAGGGCTATAGCTGGGGCGGTGACCGCGTCACTGCAAGCTTGAAGGAAACCATGAAACGTGCGTTCGGGAACGTGTATGCGACTTCGCAGGAGTACCATAAAGACCTGTACACGGCGGCATACCTGCTCGGGGTAAAGAACATCGTCAGTGCAATGAAAGCCAGGTCATTATAGTCCTGCTAATAGTATTTTTCGCAGTAATGCCACGTGCATACTTCGGGCTTTACGTCCTGTATTCCGCAGAAGTATTTTTCATTTTCAAAGGTAAGAAAAGGGCATTCTTTTAGCCGTTCGCCATCGTCCCCGACCCACAGGTTGCCATGGGAGATCTCTCCGTTCTCAGTGCAGATCCCTACGTGGCGCAGGATATCGTTTCGTTCTCCCTGCCGCCATTTCGCTATGTCGAGCGGTGACGCCTCAAGCCTCATGCCATACTTTTTACAGCAAACGCCGCACTGTATGCACCCTGTCATGAATCGAAATATGCATAAAGCGGTTTAAAGCTTTCCATGTTTAGAATATGAAATCTTTGAAGTCTCTGCGTGAACTTCGTGATCTATATCATGGACTCGGGTATCCCTGTGCTTCCGCCCCCCACCGCTGCCGATGGTATGAATTTGGCCATGTGGTTGATCGAGAAGACGATCGCGCTGACGAATGCTTTGGTCTGATCAGGATTGAGCTGGACTTTTCCCATCTCCCGTACATTGATCCCGGGAGCCGTATGTGCATCGATGATGGACTCAAGCGTGGCCTCCACGCTGCCGAGGTCTTTTAGCATTGTCCGCTGTTTTTGTATGATCATCTGTTTCAGCCCTTCTGTCTGACCTTTGCTCACATCTGCGGCCTCAAGCTGTTTCAGGTTGTCCTCCACCAGTTCCCTGACGAGCTTGACGTTAGAGAACGCGAAGACAACGTCTATAATCTCGATCCCGTTATGCCCGCCCTGTATACTTGCCGCGATGTCCTGCAACGATGATCACCATCTGGAGGTTAATAAAGACGAATATAAAACATATCTACACTTAAAAAACGACATATACACAGGAATGAATGGAGTTAATGCCCAAATAGATTATCTGTAATTGGATAGGCGGCTTATGCCAATCTGTATATTTATGGATTGAAAAACAGTTAGCATATGACTTCATAACATTATATCAACGGGTGGCCTGAGGGGGTGGCAGGTGGGTTAACCAATTGATTATTGTCAACACACCTAACAAAAGTAACACATCGCGGTCGGCGAGGCGTTTTGGGCATCAGTCGGCCGAAGGCCGATGCGAAGATGACGGGGTAATGGACGCGGCCTCTAGTGGCCGCGTCGCTTAGCGCTTGCGGAGGCCAAAGCGAGCGAAGCGAAGCTTTGGCCGAGGGTGCGAGCGCGACCCCGGCATCGAAGCACCCAAAACGACGAGTAGCGAGCGAACAAAGTGAGCGAGCGTCGCACCCGCGAAAACAAAGAAAAACAAATTCTTATAATACGTCGCACCCGCGAAAACAAAGAAAAACAAATCTTATGATACGTCGCACCCACGAAAACAAAGAAAAACAAATTCTTATGATACGTCGCACCCGCGAAAACAAAGAAAAACAAATTCTTATGATACGTCGCACCCGCGAAAACAAAGAAAAACAAATTCTTATGATACGTCGCACCCGCGAAAACAAAGAAAAAAATATCCAAATCTATGTAAAATTATCAGTATGAAAAAACAATAGTTTTAAAATCTTAGCGGGCGAGGTGGGATTTGAACCCACGGTATCCGGCTTACTCCCATTCAGTTGAATGCTAGGAGGCCGGCGCTATGTCCTGGCTAGGCCACTCGCCCAAAAAGTGCGAATCCTACTTGTCTATCCTGATATATAAACTCTACGAATGAAGAGCTTTCAAGGCGCATTTAATATCCGGAATAGACTCTTACATCATAAACAAAAGCCCGGCATTTCAAATGCCTGACACGCCATGCACATATATAAAAATCGGTTTATTATAGATTTGCGTAATATTATATTTAATAATATATAAATATCAAGCTATTAATTTAATTCATGGTGGTTACATGGATACTAAAAGAGACCCTTTAATGATAATAGCCGCAGTATTATTGATAATTGGCGGCCTTAACTGGCTGCTGGTCGCGTTCGGCGTAAACGTAGTCGAGGCAATATTCGGGACCGTCGGGACAAGCATTTTGACGAAGCTGATCTACATTCTTGTAGGGCTAGCTGCTATCTACATGCTGTACCCGCTCTATATGTGGATCTCCGGGCCGGCTGAGCGGCCGATCATAAGGTAAAACGAGAGCATTTTTATGCTCTCATTTGGTAAAATGAGAGCATTTTTATACTCTCATTTTTGCATTTAACCCTTATAAGTCTACAACTTTTTTAATGGGGCTCTTTATGACCTTAGATCAATTTTGATTTAACAGCCTCGCGTATGCTCTCGTCATCCATGAAGAATACGGGACCGTCAAAGGCGGGCTTCCCGTTCAGTGAAGACTCGCAGAGCGCCGGCACACCGGCTTCCCAGTAATCTACTACTTTCACGTTGAGGCCTTCTATGCCTTCAACCGCTTTTTTGATCTTCCCGACGATCAAATAGGGCATGTGGCACTGCCGGTATGTGCCCAGTACTAGAGTATTTTTCTCGCCGTTCTCGAAGCTGACCTGCTCGACGCGTCTCTCGATCTCGTCACCCATGACCGGATACCGGAGCAGGTAACGGACGGTAGCACTGCCCTGAAGCTCGACGGCATCCTTGAACCCATATTCGTTGTAAAAGTCATACTGCATAATTGGGGCGTTCTTTAATGTCAGCACGTCCACATAGCGGCACTTCTTACCAAGCATTTTGTCAAAGAACTTCGTGCGCAGCATCTCGTCCAGGATCGCTTTCCTTATGGCAACGCCGGCTGGCTCGCCATCCGGCGATTGAGTGTTACCCCCGGCATACCAGGCACAGTCAATGACAGCCGTGCGTTTTACGTCGGGAGAGAAGACTCCCAGCGGGTGTATCGATGCGGGCACGCATTCGACGAATCCTTTAGCTTTCCCGTCAGCACCATATGCGAGCATGCCCGCGGTGCCAAACTTTTTGATAGTTTCCGCCAGCCACTCTCGACGTGCCTGCCGGCCCTCCCTGAAATAGGGGTTCTTATCCATCCCCGGCATGTTGCCGCATACGCTCATCAGGTCTTCAATATTTTCATCCGTGATCTTTGCGAATTTTAAGCTCATTCTCTCAACTCAAGGCAATATGTTGTTTTTCTATTGCCGGCTTATAGTTATGTATAACGGGATAAAAGACTTGTTTGCAAGCGTTCCGAAAGTAATATGATCGTAAAGGAGCTGAACAGCTCACTGCGACCCCTTTAGTCGTAGAGCGAACTCTCTGGCACTCTCCAGGTCTTTCTCGTCAGGCTTGCCCTTATTAAGTCCTCCGATGAGAAACAGTGGCCCGAATGTGTCAAAGCCCCGGCAGGCGAATTCGTCTACCACTTTGAACCCCTTCGAGGCGAGCTTACCCTTTAGCACATTATGGTATTTCATGTTCTCGTTTTCGCCACCGGCCGTCGAGAAGACGAATGCCTTCTTTCCTGCATTAGGCAAATTATCGATCAGCTTGAGCAGGTTTTTATGCATCTTGCCCATATAGATACCGGATCCGAAGCCGATCAGGTCGTACTCGCCAATCTTTCCGACATCTACCTCGCCCGTTTTCTTTACTTCAGCATTCAGCACGACCGCCATCGCGTCGGCGATCTTTTTCGTGTTACCGTGGTGCACGGATTCGCAGATTATCAATGTTTTCATTTCTAAACCTCTAGACTATGTATTAATGAATTTCAATGACTTTTTGGTATTCTCTGGCGCCCTCTTCCTTTGCCCTCATGTAGACCTGTTTCCTGACCCCTTTTATGCGCATCAACGACTTCATGACAAAGCTCTGAAGGCGTTGTCTGTAGTGTTTTTGCGGATAGTCGAGGAGCCCATGCTTTTTGTAGTACCTTTCATCAGCCCTGAATATCCAGCCAAGACCATATACAAGATCTCGTAAGACCAGGTGGCCGCCCACGCCCAGGTATGTGGGAGGCGGGCGATAATCCGACTTCATACCCCAGGCCATGTCCGCCGCAAGCTGTCCTATGAGAGCGGTGATCTTTTCGGGATCATCGCACTCGTCCGTGACAATGCCTGCCAGGTTATTGCCGCTCATTTGTACCCGCGACTCGATCTCTTCCCGCATATCCGGAAGCTGTCTCAGCGGGCCCGATATCATAAAGCCATATTGCACGCCGGTGACCAGAGGGCAGTGGCCATTCACGAAGCTTCGGTCCCAGAATAATTTCCAGGTGGAGGACAGGCTTCGTCCCCGGATCGTTCCGGCAAAAACGATGGCATCCGCGCCCGCGATCTTATCATAATATAAGCCTCTCAGGTCGTCCTTGTAGACGCAAACGTTCTGATCGCCACATCGTATACAGCCAAGGCATCCTCCTCCGATGTTCAGCTCGTTCAGGTTCACCACGTCGACGCTGCCTGCGATGGATTTTTTGAAAACCTCGATCATATGGCCAAGGTTCGCGTCTTCATTTTTTGCATCCGTGATCAGGACGAACTTTTTATCACCGACTTTTACTGGCGCTTTCACTTCACAGGTCATGTACTCCCTCATATGGCCCGATAGCGGGGCATATTTTTTATCGATAGGTGCCCGTTGTTCGACCATCGTGATAAAATGATCGAAAAACAGCAGCAGCTGCCTGCGCCATTCGGGCTTCATGATGTCGCTCATTTCGGCTGAAAAGCCTTCCACGTAATTCATCCCCATATCCTCTGATATGGCATTCACATATCTATGGGCGAGATGGTCGTAAAAGTGCACCGAGGTCGAGAGCGCGGTCGCATACTTACCATAGAAAGCCCCCTCGGCCTTTCTTTCGGAAACGAGTTCGATAAATCTCATCAACTGGGACGGGACTGAGTAGTGATAAAGCGGGAATGACCATAGTATACCATCCGCTTCTTTTATTTCACCGATCATGTCATCAAGCATGCCCTGGTCTTTTTCGATCTTCTTGATGTCCCGCCCGGCCTCGATGATCTTGTACATATGGCCGGGCCTGTGTTTCATGAGATATTTCACGTAATGTATCGTGTTACTGTACTCGCCTTTAGGGCTGCCGCTCAAGATAATGATCTTCATTTTAGCTTCCTCCATTTTTTGCCAGTGACACCGCTACCCATCAAGTCCAGCGAATATGCGACGAAGTCATCCTGGGATATGCCCTGAGCTTCCATCACTTCCTTCATTTCTGCAGTGTGCTTGATGATGCTCTCCGAAGAGAATATCAGGAACCATGCGGTTTTCAGCGGGTCTATGTCTGCCCTTATGCTGCCGTCCGCCTGGCCTATCCTGACACATTCGCACATGATCTCGATACTTTCCCCGCCGAGGCCTGCGGTCTCTACGGGCATATCACGAGTGAAACACGGGGATTGCGAATAGGACATCAGCTTGAAATAGTCGGGATATTCTTTATAAAATTTATAATGCGATACGCCTGTAGAGTACAGCTTATCCGCGCCTGTTTTTGCCTTTTTTACGCCTTCCTCGATCATGGCATTCAGGATCAGCGCGCCTCGTAGTACGACCGCAAAGAAGAGCGAGTCCTTATTCGTGAAATAGATGTAGATCGTTCCTTTCGCAAGCTCTGTTCTTTTCGCCACGTCGTCCATTGAGACCCCATCGTAGCCTTTCGAAAAAAACAGCTCTTCCGCCGCATCGATGATCTCGCTGCGTCTAAGCTCCTTTTCCTTTTCCTTTCTCCTGGCTGTTGCCATATGACTCATATCCATTTTATGACTTATAGTCATCGTTTGACCTATAGTCATTACCGTTATTTATAGTTAACCTAAAACAAAAAAAAGATCGGGCCCGGGGATCAGACCAGGTAGGCCTCGATGCTTGCGCCTTCGCTTTGCGCGGTAAGGATACGGTCGACGAGGCTGGAGCCTCTTGGTATTTTTATGGCGCCGGTCCTGCCGACTGTGGCGGTGAACAGGTATTCGCCGTCTGCCGTTATCTCGACTGTTTGCCCGGCATTATCCTTGCCAAGGTCGATGATCACGTGTTTCTTGGCCTCCTCGATCGTTAGCGCTATCGCATTCTCTTTTACAGCCTGTCCGGGAGACGTCGTCCCTTCCTGGTCCAGCGTGGCCATGCGCTCCGGTACGGGTTCCTCTTCATAAGGCCTGACATCGATGTGCATACCGGTCGCGCGCTCGATCATATTGACCGTCTTGCCAGACCGGCCCACGACCGCCGCTATGTCCTTGTCTTTCACGCGCACGATGACATTATTATCGCCGATCATCTCGACCTGTACCGGGCCCCGGGCGTATTTTGAAACCTCTTTCTGGACCTTCTGTGTCACCACCTTATCTGACGCAGACGGCTTCCGCTTTTTCTCGGCAACGCCGACCGGCATTACCACGATCTGTTCCCCGAATGTGTATATCTCGTATTCCGGCTTGCCGGTCTCCAGGTCCTTGATATAAATGATAGGCCTGGCAAGATCGGACTCGGTCATGCCCTTTGGCACTTTGACCGTGAACTCGATGTCGTATACTTTTTCGACCATGCCGCGGTCGATGAAAACGACCGTGTCGACGACCTGCGGGATGACCCCTAATTCGACGCGGCCGATAAAGCGCTGGATGGCGTCAATGCCTCGTGTCGCGTGCACCACGCCGATCATGCCCACGCCAGCCAGGCGCATGTCCGCAAATACCTCGAAGTCCGGCGTCTTACGCAACTCATCATAGATCGTATAGTCGGGCCTGACCAGGAGAAGCACGTCCGCCGTGTTCTCCATCTTGCCGTCCAGCGGCGCATACTGCGTGATCGCAGGAGGCAGCTGCAGGTCCCGCGGAGATTCCATCGTCTTGATGATGACATTATGAGCGAATAAAAAGTCCGCACAGGCCTGCGCGAAGGTCGACTTACCCGCCCCTGGCGGACCTGAGATGAGTATTCCGCGGCGTTTCTCTATGAGGCGCTGCTTGAACAGGTCGCTGAACCGGTAGTCTTCCAGGCTCATATGTGCGATGGGGCGCACCGCCGTGATCTCGACGCCGTCGGAAAAAGGAGGCACTGCGATCGCGATACGGAGCGAGCCCAGCTGTACGACGGTCGCGCCATTCCGCTCCATCTCTATGAAGCCGTTCGGGTCCTGTTTGGCACGCTCCAGGATCTCGTGGGCCATGTCGAGCAGTTCCTTATCCGTCAGCTTTTGTTCGCCGACGGTCACCAGTTTCATCTTCCCGATAGAGCCTCTTTTTGCCATGGGCTCCACTTCGGCCTTGAGGTGCACGGACATCGTATCGTCCGTGAAATATTCCATGATGGTCAGCGGCTTCAGCTTTCCGTGCTCGGGCTTCAGATAGAGTACGTAAATGCCCTTAGCCTGGGCGATCAAAGCCTGCACCTTATCGCTCGTTACAAAGGTCGCGTCGTGCTCGACGGCCGTATCCCTGATCATGGAATCGATCTCGCCGGAAGAGGCGAGCCTGACCTGGCTCAGTGTCGGCCTCGAGCCGACGTATTCCAGATGGATAGTCCCTGCCTGTGACATCTCCTGGAGCTTTCGTAGCTCCTCAAGGCCGTTAAAGCCGATCTCTCTGCCGTTATTTGCCTGAGACTCGAGCTCTGAGATCACTGCTTCTGGGACGATGATCTCGGCGCCCTTGAACTCGCCTGACTCGATATTTCGTGTGATACGGCCGTCAATGATAACGCTCGTATCGGGGACTAATCTCATCATATTTACACCTATATATTTGGAAATGAATGTTATAAATGATTGGTTCGAAAATCGCGCTTATTTTTTATATACGGTTTCCGGGTCGAAGGCTTTCTGACCAACGATGGTGCCTGCGATGTCCTGGTAGAAGCAAGATACATATCCCGTGTGACATGCGGCGATTTTCTGCTCTACGAGCAGTAGCAGGCAATCCCGATCGCAGTCTATGCGTATTTCTTTCACGTGCTGTACGTGGCCCGACTCTTCGCCCTTTTTCCAGAGCTTTTGCCGGCTGCGGCTAAAGTAATGTGCCAGGCCGGTGTCGACCGTAAGCCGAAAGGCCTCCTCGTTCATGTATGCGAACATGAGCACGTCCCTCGTGATAGCGTCCTGGGCGATCACAGGTATCAGGCCGCCCTTAAAATCCGGGTTGATCATTCAAGGCATAATATGAAGCTTAGTGTTTAAACTTTTTTATGATTCGAAAATAACGTCCGTACTAAAAAATGGAGAAAAATAACCGGTGCACGGCGCTATCCCTGTGCACCGGTGATAATACCTGTTCGACTCTTATTGCAAAGTCGTGCGATTAGCCGAACTCAGCAGCCTCTGCGCCATGACGACCCATACCTATTGGCTTAACCGTTCCAACAGGTTTGCTTGTGGGATTTACCACAGGTTTATAGGTAGTCGGGACATAGCCCCCGCCGGTCATGGTAGGCTTGACCACTGGCTTATATGCCGTAGGCACCTGACCGCCGCCGCCAAGAGTAGGCTTCGCCGTAGGTAAAGCGGTTATCTTAGGCTTCAGCGAAGGATTAAATGCGGTAGGTTTTACCGTAGGCTTGAACGATGGTATCCCGGACGCCGTAGGCTTTACCGTAGGCTTCGCGGATATCGTAGGCTTGAACGATGGTATCCCAGACGCCGTAGGCTTTACCGTAGGCTTCGCGGATATCGTAGGCTTGAACGATGGTATCCCAGACGCCGTAGGCTTTACCGTAGGCTTCATGGTCGGCGACACAGTCGGCTTCATCGTTGGAGAAACTGTAGGCTTCATCGTTGGAGAAACTGTAGGCTTCATGGTCGGCGACACAGTCGGCTTCATCGTTGGAGAAACTGTAGGCTTCATCGACGGAGAGACCGTAGGCTTACCACTCGGCGACACCGATGGATTCTTCGACGGCTTCGGCGTTATGCTCGGCTTCGTTGTCGGGAACGGTACAGGCACAGGCACCGGGTAATAGATCGGCCATATAGCCGGGAAAACGATTGGCACTATGCTCGGGTAATAGACCACGGGCGACACGTAGATCGGCGAGGCCTGCACGATATTGTAGATGACCGTCGTGTAGTAGTTGTTCTGCTCATTTGTGATGTATGTATTCATCACATCGTACAGCTGCGGGAACCCGACGGTATATAGCCTCGAAGAGGACTGGTCATAGACCGCGGAGATAGGCTGCTGTAAGTTGAACGTGTTCTGCGTGCCATCCGGCAGGATCATGGACATGTCCTGGATCTGGAAGGTCGACTGCCCGCTACTGGACTGGGCGTATGTCGCCACCACGTTGACCAGGATTGAGTTTACGGATGGGCGCATGATACGATTCAAGTCGTCCACGCTAGCCTGTTGCGGCGATCCCATGACCGAGTTCAGGTTAGTGAAATCGATCTGTATATCATTCGTGTGCGTATCCATGACTCCCGGAAGCGCTGTGCTAAGCTGGTACACAGTAGCGGTCTGCGATGTTTGATCGATGACCGCAAGCGCGTTCACAAGGAAGTATATTTTATTTTGATCCTGAGAAGCGATACTGACAGAAAGTGCCAGGTTGTTGCTGCCCTGCACAATTCCGGGGATACTGATCCCGGGCACTGCGATAGGCGCTGTCCCTAGCTGTCCTTGGCCATATTGTTGCCCATACGGGTATTGCCCGTTAGCGTTGAGCGCGACCAGAGAGGCCGCTATCACGGCCATGACCATGGACACGATCAGCAACGCCGCCAGAGGCTTCTTAAGCGTTAATAAGTCCAATAAATCCACCCCGACGAACTATCGATATGTGGAGATTAAATCGTTATTCGCGTTATTTTAAGGTTTTACACCCATTATGGCGCGTTTAATTACTTCTGTATGAAAAGGACGTGCTGGATGACCACTTGATCGGGCATCCACATGGTCGTCGCGAAAACCCTGATACATATAAAGGCATGTTGTGTAAGCCCTTTTATCCATAGATGAGCCCGGAAGAGCTGCCGGGCGGCCGGGAATCCGCTGGCGCGGGTAAAATATATATGCGCCATTGTGGTAATATCCGTACATGTTCAAGCTGAGCTTCGACCGCATCCTGAGCGCGCTTCTCATCTTCATACCGATCAGCGTAGCGCTGGAATTGATGCATGCTGATAGCCTGCTCGTATTTTTCTCGTCCGCACTGGCCATCGTGCCGCTTGCCGGGTTCATGGGCAAGGCCACGGAAGAGCTGTCGAAGTATGTGGGCGCCGGCATAGGCGGATTGCTCAATGCCACGTTCGGGAACGCGACAGAACTGATCATCAGCATCTTCGCGCTGCAGGCGGGCCTGTTCAGCGTGGTAAAGGCTTCGATCACCGGTGGCATCATCGGTAACATGCTGCTCGTCGTGGGGTGCAGCATGTTCTTCGGCGGCCTGCACCGCGAAAAACAGACTTTCAACTCCAAGGTGCAAGGCGTCAACTCGACCATGCTAATGCTGGCCGCTGTCGGCCTGATATTGCCCGCGCTAGTATACTTGTACATGCCTGACACCACTACAGTGGAAGAGCTGAGCCTGGGCATCTCGGCGATCCTGATCATCACGTACGTGTGCAGCCTTGTCTTTTCCCTGCGGACGCACAAAAAGCTATATGACTGCGCGGAAGACCCGGAGGAGTGCAAACCTATCTGGTCCCGAAATAAGGCGATCATCGTCCTCCTGCTGTGCACAGCGGTAATTGCCATGGAGAGCGAGTTGCTGGTGAGTGCTCTGGAGCCAATGAGCAAATCATTAGGATTGACAGAGCTTTTCATCGGTGTCATCATCGTCGCCATCATCGGCAACGCGGCGGAGCACAGCACGGCCATTGTTATGGCCCTAAAAAATAAGATGGACTTAAGCCTGAACATCGCTACGGGCTCGAGCACGCAGCTCGCGCTGCTTATTGCGCCGGCACTGGTGTTCATCGGCTGGCTGATAGGCAAACCCATGGACCTGGTTTTCAATGAGTTCGAGGTCGTGGCCGTTATTGCGGCTGTGGTGATCGCGAACATGATATCGGCGGACGGGGAGTCTAACTGGCTTGAGGGTGTCCAGCTCATAGCGTTATATGCGATGATCGCGGTTGTGTTTTTCCTTATTAAATAGGCAAAATGCCTATACATTTGCGGCAGGAAGAATTCATCGATGACAATAAAGTGGCCCATCGACCTCAGCTTGAGCTTCAGGATGTTCCTCACGATGGTCATTCTTGGAGCCGTTTATCTTGCCTTTTTAACGGTGCTGCACTGGCTTGGCATCGACTTCTGGTCGCTCGCTGCCATCGCCGCAGTGATGATGGGCATTCAATATTTTCTCTCGGATAAGATCGTGCTGGCGAGCAGCGGCGCTAAGACTGTGACGCCGCAGCAGGCGCCGGAATTGCATGCGATCATTGATAAAATCTGTGCCGATACCGGGTTGCATAAGCCGCGGGTGGCTATCGTGCCCACGGACGTCCCAAATGCGTTCGCCACGGGCAGGAGCCAGAGGCATTCGGCCGTCGCTGTCACGCAGGGCCTGATGAGCAGGCTTAATGCTGATGAGATCTATGCGGTGCTGGCGCATGAGATGAGCCACGTGAAGAACAGGGATGTCGCCGTCATTACCATTGCAAGCTTCCTCTCGACTGTGGCATATTATCTGATATCGTCATCCATGTATGGCGGCATGTACGGCAGGCAGGACCAGAGAAGAAACGCAGGCGGCCTCATCGTTGTTTTTGTGCTGTCTGTGGTCGTGTACATCGTAAGCCTGCTCCTGATCAGAGCGCTGTCAAGGTACAGGGAACTCGCAGCGGACCGGGGCTCGGCGCTCATCACGCATAAGCCGTCAACATTGATCAGCGCGCTCATAAAGATCAGCGGCCAGATGGAGCGTATCCCGAAGCAAGACCTGCGGAGCGAGCAGGGATTGAATCAATTTTTCATCGTGCCTGCGCTGGCAGGAAAGAGCATCATGGAGCTGCTCTCGACCCATCCGAGCCTCGATAAGCGCATCAGGCAGCTGGAGCGGATGGAACGCGAAATGAATTACCAGTGAAGGACTTGATGCGATGGGTGTTCTGGACTCGATCTTCCGCACGAAGAAGGCGGAGCCGCCTAAGATAGACGATCTGTTCAAGCTTCGCCCGGCCAGCGTCGACATGGAGCGCTTTGGGCTGGATCCCACAGGGAAGGCAGGTGTTTGTTTTAAGACAATCGAGACGAAAGCATTTGAGACCGTCAGGGAAGAGATCATAGATATCCTGAAGAATAACGCGTTCCATGCCCTTTATGATGTGAAAAAAGATGAGTACGGTTTCACGTGGGTCTCGATCGATAGCTTTACGCCTGACGATGCCATCGCAAACGTCTACATGGCCAGCCAGCTGCTCATCGATGGCGGCTTCGGCGATCGGATCGTGTGCGCCGTATTCCGTTTCAATAAGGAAGGCGGAGCCGGCATACTGGATCTATAATTACAGGCGCGCCAATTTCTACCCGTTCGCTCCACTGCAAAATAAAGAAAGAGATTTCCAGCTCGAGTACAGGCTGCGCCTCCAGGTATCGGAGGAGCTGCCTGTAGAGAGCGTCGATTACTGGTACCCCATATGGGGCATTCCATTTTAATCACTTTTTGATGATTATTTATGATGTTTGCCCAGTACATAACCGAATATCAAGCCTAATGCGACCAACAATATAATGGCAATTATGATAACAAAAATGGCGATGATGATCGTCAGCCATTGTGGGATAGGCGTTTGAGTGACGGTCTCAACACCCCAGCCACCGTTAATGGGCGTGTTTGGCGTGTACTTTCGAACGAATATATAGTCAACCTCATTTGTTATACCCGTTTCATGCGTCTCGACCGCGATCTTACCGGGTGCAATCGCAGTGGTCGTGCCGCTAACCGTTTTTGATGCACCGGTAGCCTCGTTTAACACGTGTGCTGTCACATAATCGCCGGATAAGGTGAACGTAAATCTATGCCATTGCCCTGTGCCAGCCGCGAGGTTTTCAAATGGGACCGGCCCGGCCTCGAACGATCCGTCATAAATATACAGATCATCATCAGGCATACCACGTAAAGCGGCCTGTACATAGCTATCGCCATTGACACGAGCCATAAGGAGAATATGATACACCTTATGGGTGCCCTCGGATTGTACTGCTCGAACCCTCTCCTCGATCACACAATCGCTAAAGTCATTTAGTGTCGGGAGATATCCTGGTGAAAAATTGCCTGCTATGATCCTGAGCACACCACCATTTTCACTAACGGTGGTCGTATTTGAAGGACTACCCCATTTGGCGTTATCAATTACACTATTATTGAAGTCGTCGAAGAAAGTAAAAGTGACATCCCCATTGCTCGCACCCTTATCGTCCTGCTTGCCATAATAAATGTCAATCGTCGCCGCTGCTGGCGAAGCAGGGATATCATCCACATTTACCCAGATAATGGCATCGCTGGCGTTAAATGACTCGATCCAGTAGCTTAGTAGGTTGCCGGCATTGTCTGTGAATCGTATATCATTTGGCCAGCTTTGTGAACGCCCCCCTAGATAGACATCCTGGCCATAATCAGTACCATCGCCGCTATGCACGACGAACCGTACCTGATAATTGTGCAGTACACCGTCAGGGCTACCCATGATGGTATGGGACTTAAAATATGAATAATCCTGAACGGCCGAAGCGTTTGCTACAGCGATCACGCTAACGATGAAGACGATCGATATAGCGGTTAGTGCTACGAATGATACAAGCCTCAATGGTTTTCCCCCGTGAAATTCCAACATTATAATTAATGGCTAATAATAGAACCGCTTGATTAGACAAAAATCTATCGAATATGCAAAAGATGTTAAACTCATTTTGCATTAATATTAAAATAGATGCGTATATGCTAAGTTAGATCAAGACGACAGTAAGTAGTATTCAAAAAAGATAAAAATAATGAAGAGATATAAAGAGAATTCCCATTATGGGAATTCGTTCTTAGTCAGGCACCAGGCCCTGCCCGATAAAGATCTTTTTAGCTTCCTCGAACGTCAGGTCTGCCGGCGGTATGATCAAGTCCGATTCCTTTAATGTCTTCACGTCCAAAGGCACGCCGTTTTTCCGTATTAGGGATAATAGCTCGGCGTAATTTTTCTTGAACGCCGCCTTGTCGCCCTTCGCGATATCCTTTACGATCTCGTTGTCGATCTTATTGATATCGTCGTAATACAGGGAAGGCACGACATACTGGTTCTCGTTCAAAATGCGTATGATCATTTCTTGACCTCCTGCTTCAGCGTCTCCAGCTCTTGCTTGATGGCAGAGTCGTTCTTGATCTTGGTCAGCTCCTGGCTTACCTTGTCCTGGCTGCCCATTACGTCGTCAAGCGTGCCCTGTGCGACCATCTCGTCCAGTGCTTCGCTACGCGCCGTCATCTCGTCCGTCTTATCCTTTGCACGCTCTACCGCATAGCCTACGTCCGCCATTTCCTCGCCGATGCCCGTGGTGGCTTCGGTGATCTTGACTTTCGCTTCCGCCGCAGAATATTGTGCCTTGATGGTCTCCTTTTCCGTGCGGAAAAGCTCGATCTTTGTGTCTAATTTACGGGACGTGTCGATGAGCTTTTGTTCCTGCCTGTCGAGGTCGGCGATCTGCGTGGTTAGAGAGTCTATCTGGCCCATCATGTCCATTTTTCGCTGCAATGCGATGGACGCCAGGTCATCCCTCCCCGCGGCGACCGCTTCGCGAGCCTGATCATTGAGTGTCGCAACGTTCGCCTCAAGCTTGCTCTTTTGCAGTTCCAGGCGTTTTTTAGAAGTAATGACATTAGCAACGCCTTTTTTAACGTCCGTCTGCAATTCAAGCTGTCGCTTATAAGAGTAATCCAGTGTCTCTCTGGGGTCCTCGAACGCGTCGAGGATCTTGCTGATCTTCGCCTTGATGGTGGCGGTAAGCCTGCTTAATAGTCCTGGCATAAAGATTCACTATGCTACAATTAATACCTGTGAGTATAAACTTTTTTGCAGGGAGAATTATCATATACAGTGTCCTTGCCTTAGCAGTCCTTATCATTAGTTCATTGTTCAATAGCCGTTGTACGCCGCTTAGTGGTTGAATTCTTTTAGGCTTTTCAGGCACTGGGAAGCGTGATAGGCGAGCCTTTTCCGGTGTATGTCGGTGAGCCCGGTATTCCTCGATATTCGCAAAAGCGAGTTTGCCATGTACAGCGGGTTTCGCTTCGTGATCTTCAGGAATTTTGCGTACTGGTCCGTGAAGTTGCCCGAATATACCCAGTACATATGGCCAATGAACGGATCGGCCTTGTATGGGTTTCCGGCATACAGCATGGCATAATGGAATAGCTCCCCGGCCATAGTGCCAAGGTCATATACCGGGTCCCTGTAGCCGGAACGTTCCACATCTATGACGTACATTCGGCCGTCCTCAAATAAAAAATTCGACGGGTTCGCATCCCCGTGTGCCAGGCACCTGTGGGCATCCCGGATGAACGAATAAGAGCAGGCGCGGTCGATAAGCAGCTTTGTTTGCCCTAATTCGCGACGGCTTATCGCGCCTGCCGCATAGGACTGCTTCGCATGCTCGTGTAATTCCTTACGCACGTATGACATTCTCACATGGCTCGAACGCCTTGTTTTTTTATGGACCAGCGCCAGGTATCCAGCGAAGATAGTGAGCTTATCATATAGTTCTTGATCGTCGCTTTTCTCGAAAGACTGCCGGATACTTGCCCCCATCGACTCGCCGCTCACGTATTTCTCTACAAAGAACAGCCCAGAGTCACTCTTTCCAAGCGGCTTCACCACCTTGAACCAGCTTTCATCAATGCCGAGGCTTTGGAACTTTTTCAAGCGCCCAAATTCTTTATTCATGCGCTTATCGGCGATCGAAGAGGGCAGCCCGGGAGTATGGAATGACTTGAGAACGAACCGTTTATGGCTGCGACTATCCCTGATGAGATATACCGTATGTGAGCCGCTGAGCCTTGTCACGTATAGATCCGTCGTTCTATGCAAACGGACCATTCGCTCGAACGGCCCTTTAATGTACTCGTATAGCCTTCCCGCATCGCCGTGTACCTGCGTCATTTTTCATCCATCCCCTTGAGCACGTCATCGATCTGCTCGATCTTATCGATGATAAAATCTGGCGTGGCGTTGCCCGATTTTTGACCGTATTTTGTCATGATCAATACGGCTTTCATGCCTGCGTCCTTCGCGCCCTTCACGTCCCGGAAGGTATCGTTACCCAGGTAAACGGATTCGTCCGGCATTACGCCGAGCTGCTTGAGACATTCCGCGAAGAGGCGTACGTCAGGCTTACGATAACCATATTCCGCCGACACGATAATGGCGTTAAAAAAGCCATGGATGCCCAGCATCTGTAATTCGGGGTAGGCATGGTCGGGCTGCGAGTCGGACACGATGCCGAGCCGGTAGCGCTGTTTTAGGCGATCCAGCGTCCCGAACACGCCACGGTAAAGCTTGATCTTCTCCACGCTCAGTGAGCGATGCAGCCTGATGACGTCCTGGACCATCGTTGAACCCTCGATCTCTTTATAGGGCCGGTACAAGTTTTCGCGCAATATATCCTGCCAGACCCCCCGGTAATCGACTTCCGGATATTCCTCGGTACTTGCCTTTTTTTGCATTGCCTTCTTTTCAAAAAAGAACCATTTTAATTCATCGGAAGAGAGATAGACGCCCTGGTATTTCAGGTATGACGCAAGGCGCCGGTACACGTCCTCGTTGCCCTCATCCGTCTTTATGTCGATCAGCGTGGTATAGATGTCCGATATGACCGCTTTGATCGCCATGCATTATTCCCCGGGATACTGAGGCACGCGCATGGGGATGTCGCGGCGCTTAAGCTCGCCGGTCTCTATGAATTCCAGCCGTTCTGCGATGTTCGTGATGTGATCCCCTATACGTTCCAGCGCCCTGGCAGCGATCGTGAGGTAGATGAGATTCGTGATCGTCCCGGGCTCCTCTAAAGCGGAGGCGAGGGCCTTGACGAAAATATCGTTGTAGAGATCGTCGATATTGAGGTCGTCCCCGAATATTCGCTCGATCTTTAATGGCGCCCTGCCTTTATAGGCGTTCTCGCATGCCTTGAGCATGCATTCCGCCATCGCTGCCATCCTGGTGATCTCTAGCGAGTCGCGGGTGACCGGCTTATTGGCTACAGCCAGCGTCACATTAGCGATCCCGACCGAATAATCGCCTATGCGCTCCAGGTCGCTGACGATCTTATACGTAGCAGCGACAAACCGCAGCCGCTTACCGCTCAAGTTACCCGCCAGTATATCAACGCATGCCGACTCAATATCGCTCTCCAGGTGATCGATCGCAGCATCCGATTCGAGGATCTTGTTCGCCAGATCCAGATCGTGATCGTCCAGCGAACGGACCGAATCTGCGATAGAGCGGCCGGCAAGCTCCATCATCGTGATCGTGTTATCCTTGACCGATGCGATCAAGGAATCGAGAGAAATCGCCTCAGACGCCATCCGTATACTTCATCATTATAATATATTTATACATAGATAAATATGCCTGAAATGATGAAATGGCATAATACTTGATGTCGGGTTTTAAAAAATATAAAAAAAGCATTACACGGCCGCCGGAGGCTTTAGCCTGACCAACCGCCGTGTTGCAAACCACGTTTAGCTTGTTGTGCCCAGTTCGCACCATTTGCCTCTGCCTTCCCAGATGCGGAGGGTGAATGGCATGTCGATCTTGTCGCGTAGTTTGTTGTAAACGGATTCGCAGATGTTTTCCACGCTCGGGTATTCCACGATATCGTTCAGGCACCGGTGGTCATACTCGCTGAGCACCTTACGCAGGATGGATTTCATATCGTAGAAATCCATTACCATACCGGACTCTTTTTTCTCGCCTTCGATGATGAACTCCACCTTATAGGTGTGCCCGTGCATGTTCCCGCACGTCTCGTGCCCCGGTATGAAGTGTGCACTGTCTATGTATTCGATGACACCTAGCTTCATAAACTCCCCCATATCTTATGCGTTTGCGGTATGACCCTGACATCCTCGAACAGGTCCATGGCCGCGATCTGCAGTTCCAACGCGCTGGCAGATGTGACCGGCTTGACGTCTCCCACCGGCGTTACGGGCTGTAATATTAACGTAGTGATACAGTCCTTGATCTGCGTAATGGCATGTAGCATATCCTCTTTATTCGTATCGCCCGTCAGGATGATCTTGCAGAAACAATCTCTGAAGCTTGTTTTTCTAAGGATACTGAACGACCGGGCCGTATCGTTGAAGAACTTATCGTACTGGTTCTTGAAGTTACACTGGTCCTGCAGCTTGAAGTCGCCGGAAACGTAGCGTACCACGTCTTTTACCTCTTTCGCACCCTCGGGCAGTGTCATGTTCGACTCTAGATACAGGGGGAACTTAGACGACTTCAGCCCTTTGATGAATTTTGCATAGAGCAGCGGCTCGCCGCCGGTCAGCGATACCGAGTGGATACGTTCGTGGAGCTTGATCAATTCGAGCACCTGCTCGTCCGATAGAGGGTTGTCGAACTTGATGAAATTGTCCGACCCTTCTACCGACTGCACCAGGCATTTGTTGCTCGGGCCCCAGTCCTTAGGCGTGTCGCAGTAGACACAGTCCAGGTTACATTTCGGGAATCGCACGAATATCTGGCGGTATCCCACGTAAGGGCCTTCGCCCTGTACGCTGGTGAAAATCTCACGGATCGGTGATTTCATGTCCCATACACCTCCAGAGGCTTCGATTTTCGCACGTCGCGTTCCATGTCCTCGAACTCATGTAGGTAGCGCTCGCCGATCTGGCGCATCAGCGCGTCCGCGTCCGCTATGCCCATCTTTTCCAGGCTCATGTACTCCCCGGAGACCACGTTGATGCCGAAATGGATCTTCATGCTCACGGGGCTGGTTGAGGCAATTGATATCGAAAGCTTGCCACCCTGATAAAAAAGATCGTCACCGTGCCGCTCCACAATAAAGCCGAGGTCTTTTAGCGCCTCTTCCGCGATACAGGAAAACAGGCGCTGGCGCGTGTACGCTAGCTGTAGCGAAGTCGAGTCGAAGTGCTCTATGATGAAGTGGATCATGTCGGGCGAGATGATCTTCTCCGCTTTGATGCGATCCTCCATGTCTATCATATGGTCAAGTAAAATGCTGCACTTGCCCCTGAAACATACGATGGTGTCGTCCTGCGCCTCGAACAGCATGTAGGCCCATAGCGAATTGATCTGGCTGCCATTATAATCGATCTGATGATCGGGAATGATACATTTCATGGTCTTATCTCCTCAGGGACGGGTCTGTGATCCCGGATTTTTTAAATGCGCGAGCGCGGCGCATGCAGCTCTCGCATGTGCCGCAGGGCGTTTCTTTTGAATAATAACAGCTCCAGCTGAGGTCGAGCGGCGCGCCGATCTCGATGCCTTTGCGTATGATCTGCTCTTTATCGAGAGCTATGACAGGAGCTATCACCTTGACGTGATTCTCCGTGGAATAGTGGAGGCTCTTGTTGATCGCCTCTACGAACGCCGGCGTGTTGTCCGGGAACGTGGCTCCCTCCTCCGCGTTAAAGCCACATACGATCTGGTCGATTTTGAGCGCGTCGGCATATGCTGACGCTATGTTGATAAACGCGCCGTTCCTGTTAGGCACCCAGACCAGGTGTGCGGTCTCCAGGGCCTTGCCCTTGATGTCATCCAGGTCCGCCGCTGCTGGCGTGGGAACGGCTGCCTTTTTGTTCACCAGCGCAGTGGCCGTGATCGCCTTAAGCCAGGGCAGTTTTATTATTTCATGCCGTACGTGGTAACGATCGCAGATAGCTTTTGCGCGCTCCACTTCTTTTTTAACGGCCCGCTGTCCATAGTCGAAGGTGATCGCAAGCTCGACACCCGTGATATCATATGTCATCTTGAAAGCGACCGCGGAATCGAGGCCGCTAGATAAAAGCGCTATTGATCTCATTGCTTATCCTTCCGGATCCTGCCGTGTCTCGCATCGATCTCATCCAGAGAGTCAAGCATCTTGCGTAAGGCCGCACGTATGGCGTCCGACTGGGTGACGAATTTTTTGTCCCTGCCGACGTGCGCCATCATGTCGTCTAGCAACTCCTGGGGGATATCGACACTGATCTTAGGCATGGATAATACCACATTCTTACTGGAGTAATATCTGGATAATATAAATAATGTTCTCATAGCTGGTATGGACGCCCGTGAATAAAAATAATGGCACAATTCCAATCGCTATTTAGCGCAGGCTACACGTGAGCCACATTATAGATTCGTGGAATTATTGAGAGAAATATGCGAATCGGCGGCTATGTCGAATGTCTTCATATGCCAGGGTAGTCAAGAAAGGGTGAAATATTATGTATATTGATGGCAGGACGATCGTAAAGATCATCGTTTTAATATCTATGGGTAAATAATATTTCGATAACACGAAAAAGGATTTATATGGACATGGCTAGCTATACGATGAATGCAGCTAAAAAACGTGTCTAATGTAGCCCTAACGAGGATAGCAATAAAAATAGCATGTTTTATATTCATCATCTGGGCGGCCAACATCGTCTATGGCATCGTACATGAATCGGCGCACGCATGCATCGTAGACGCATTAGGCGGTCACGTGTACGAGATTTATGTGAATACGATGGGTACTGATGCCTTTACAGTCCACTCTGAAATATCCGGCATAGACGGGGGAGTACTCGTAGAGGCGGCAGGCATGGTCGTGACCACACTATTCGCGTTCATTTCGCTATTTACAGGCTACGCGCCTCTAACCTGGTTTCTTACTTTGCGCACGTCGATATATGCGCTTAATTATGATGCGGGCACTGACATTTATGACATACATCAGCTCATCGGATCGGGCTCGTGGCTTATATCGGCAATACTGGTCGCGTTGAACCTGACATGCGCCTTGATAGCGTTTAAAATAGCACTCAGAAAGACAGCCGGGGATGCAGCATCTTCCTCATCTTCTGCGCATGTATCCCTATCGAATAATAATTAATGATCAGGTGTAATTTTTCAAATCCCATCTTTTCGTAGAGCGCGATCGCCTTATCGTTGTCTATCTTGACTTCCAGGAAGCATCGGCTGCAACTTGCGTCCTCGAAGCCCTGCATCAACGCGTCCATTAGCGTCTGGGCTACGCCGCGCCTCCGGAATACTTCGTCCACATCCAGAGTATACACTCGCCCGTATTTTCCCGAGCGGTTACGGTTCGTAAGCCCTATTGTAAAGCCGGCGAAATGCCCGTCGCACTCTGCCACAAGCGCAATGGAAGTGCCGGTGTTTATGAGATAACGCAATTGCTGGATGGAGAACGCTTCGATCTCGAAGCACATGCGCTCGAGCCTGAACATGTCCCTGAGGTCGAGATCGGTAGCCTCACGGATCTTAATGCCCGAAGATGCGCTGCTTCTCGCCCCTACACGAATACCCTTGATCATGAAATGCCTTCAAAAGATATTTCTTTTTTAATTGCTACAATAGAAAATAGTTTGTGGTATCTAGAGCACGGGAAGATGAAAATGCTAAGTCCTCGTGTACTTCCATATGAGAAAGTTTAATGTGCTTCTAGCTATGTATATGGAACCAGAAATTTTGATTGAGGGAAGCGGATGATCAGGCAGATTTCAAGTGTCGACGACCCTGCCATCGATGAGATCTTCAAGAGGAGGACCAGCATCGAGTCTGTCATGGACAGCGTAAGGAAGGTAGCAGACGACGTCAAAGAGAACGGCGACTCAGCCGTGCGTAAATATACAAAACAATTCGACGGCGTCGAGCTGAACGACTTTGAAGTGAGCGAGGATGAGCTGTCCAGTGCGGTCGAGCTCATCGACTACGAGACCATCGGGCATCTTGAGGCTGCCATGGAGAACATCCAGGCTTTCCATTCATTGCAGCTACCACAGGGCGACATGTGGCTCACCGAGATATCGCCCGGGATCAGGCTCGGGCAGAAATATACGCCGCTTTCCCGAATAGGAGCGTATGTTCCCGGAGGCCAGGGATCATATCCCTCATCCGCACTCATGCTGGTTGTGCCAGCTAAGGTCGCGGGCGTCGAGGATGTCATCGCCTGTACGCCACCCAGGAAAGACGGGACCGTGCATCCGTTAACGCTGACAGCGCTGGATATGGCGGGCGCTGACCGTATCTTCAAGATCGGCGGAGTACAGGCCATCGCGGCCATGGCATATGGCACACAGGCCGTGCCAAAGGTCGAGAAGATCGTCGGGCCGGGTAACATATACGTGACCGCGGCCAAGATGTACGTCCGTGGCGCCGCGGAGATCGACATGCCTGCAGGGCCCAGCGAGATCGTCGTCATAGCGGATGACACGGCGAGCCCGGAGTTCATTGCTGCGGATATGATCGCGCAGGCCGAGCATGACGTGAATACCATGTCTGTACTGCTGACGGCCTCAGAGCTGCTGGCCGAGGCAGTCCAGATGGAGATCGAGATACAGACTAAGGACGCAGCTCGTAAGAGCATTATCGAGAAAGCGGGCATGAGTATCTATGTGGTCGACTCGACAGAGGATGCCGTTAAAATTCTAAATCATATTGCGCCTGAGCACGCCGAAGTCATGGTCAGGGACCCGCTGACCGTGCTTAACAGCATCAAGAACGCCGGCACGATATACGTGGGCGAATATGCCCCCGTAGCAGCCGGCGATTACGCAAGCGGCGCAAATCACGTATTGCCGACGGGCGGCTACGCGAAGGTCTTTTCCGGGATGAACACTATGCAGTTTATAAAAACGACCAGCGTCCAGATAATAGATAAGGAAGGCCTGGAAAGCATTAAGGATACGATCACAGCGCTGGCCAATATAGAAGGCTTTGAAGCGCACGCAAGATCCGTTACAAAGAGGTTCGAATAATGAAAAGGACTCACTACTCCCGCGATATCACACCGGAAATGAATGGCGCCACCGTTACGGTTAACGGCTGGGTGCACGAGATCCGCGACTTCGGGGGCATATCGTTCCTGATCGTCAGGGACAGGGAAGGCCTGATACAGGTCACCATGCCTAAGAAAAAAGTGGCAAAGGAGATCGTAGATACGGCCCGCGACGTAAGCCGCGAGTCTGTAGTCTCGGTCACTGGCACAGTAAAGGCGGAAGCAAAGGCCCCAAACGGCTATGAGCTTATACCGTCTGCCATCGAGGTACTGTCAAGGGCGGATTCGCCGCTGCCGCTGGACCCGACTGGTAAAGTGCCCGCAGATCTGGATACCAGGCTGGATTCACGATTCATGGACATGCGAAGCCCGTCTACGACGGCGATATTCTATATCAGGGCGAACATGATCAAGGCTGTCCGCGATTATTTATCGTCGCAGGGATGCCTGGAGATCGCGTCCCCGAAGATCGTTGCCACGGCCACGGAAGGCGGAACGGAGCTGTTCCCGATATCTTACTTTGACCGCGAGGCGTTCCTCAACCAGAGCCCTCAGCTATACAAACAGATGATGATGGCGGGCGGCATGGACCGCGTATATGAGATCGGCCCGATCTTCAGGGCGGAGGAGCACGCGACCCGTAAACATCTCAACGAAGCTACTTCGATCGACGTAGAGCTGTCGTTTGCCACCCACGAGGACGCGATGAAGCTACTCGAGGATACGATCGCGTATGTGTACCAGTATGTAAAGGATAATTGCCAGGCTCAGCTAAAAACGCTGAACATAGACCTTCAGGTGCCGAAAACGCCGTTCCGCAGGCTCCCGTATAAGGAAGCCATCGAGATCGCGCAGCGCGATGAGAAATGTGCGGGCATAGAGCTCGGGGACGACCTGTCCTCGGAAGCGGAGCACGCGGTCGGCAGGGCAATGGGCGAGCATTACTTTATTGTTGACTGGCCGACGAATATCAGGGCATTCTACTCACAGCCCTGTGACGAGGACCCGTCAGTATGCAAGGCCTTTGACCTGATGCACCCGCTAATGGAGCTCTCGTCGGGCGCACAGCGCGAGCACCGCTACGATGTTTTAGTGAAACAGATGGAGAAGAAGAACCTGAACCCGGAGAGCTTTACGTTTTACCTGGACTCGTTCAAGTATGGCATGCCTCCACATGCAGGCTGGGGCCTTGGTGCAGAAAGACTGCTCCAGACTATGCTCGGCCTGAACAACATTCGCGAAGCGGTATTATTCCCGAGAGACAGGGTCAGGCTCACGCCCTGATCCTTAATTCTTTTTTACATGTCCACAATTTTCGATCATAATTCTAAAAAATATTTTGGAAGAATGTTACAATTTAGTTTGAATGTTTTTCAATGATAATCGCTGCGCAATCGGTCTGGTTGGAATCACAAAACCACTAAAATCCACAGAAACACAAAATTTTTTCAGTTTCACAAACGCACTAAAACACTAGCCCTAAATCACTATGCGCAGGCTCACAGTCAATACTCTAATAGCTCTAAATCGCTGTTTTAATGCTCTATGGCACTAAGGCACAGTTTCTAAAACTGAAAACAAATCACTAAGAAACGAACATCACAAAATCCGAAGCTCAAAAATGTATTGTATGTTCGCCTTCCTCTTTTGAGTTTCATGTTAGTGACGCTCGTGTTCCCTTCGAGAGTTACTTTTCAGTTTTAAAAACAGTGCGTTAGTGCCATAGAGCATTAAAACTGCGCACTCGTGTTTTAGGGCTTTGACAGTGAGCCTGCGCATCGTGCGTTAGAGCTAGTGCGATAGCGCATTAGTGAAAATCTAAAAAAGATTTCGTGGTTCTGTGGATTTTAGTGGTTTAGTGCTTCCAACCCGACAATTTGCAAGCGACGAATATCACGCGATACTATCGTAAAATAGATTAATAATTCTAATTAAAACTCTTAACATAAAAACATAATAGAAGAATTTTAATCGACGACAACTCCCTGTTAAATTCTAACACATCGTCAATAGGCTATTCGAAAAATGAATGAAAGAAGAGCCTCAGATAATCTATGATTATCTGAAGGCAAACGCGTTTATTTTAGAGGGCTGACTCCGCTAGACGAGTCTACGGCATATGCATATGAGGCGTTCACGCTAAGCCCTGCCGTCTTTCCCATTGCCAGGCTAAGCCAGTACTGCGTACCATCAGTGTGGCCGAAAGTGTCGGTCGAGACGTAGCGCGATTTTATGTACTGCGTAGCACTCGTGTAATCGCTACTGCCGGACGCGACCAGTATCTCCGGGTAATATGTCACGTTATCATCGTTGAACGCTTCCACGACCCGTGATTTTTCCCCCAGGGACTCCGCTATCGCTGCCATGGCGATGCTGTAATCGCGGTCGTTGCCTGAAAGCCTGCTTACGATGAGGCTTGCATCATCGGGTGTCGCATTTGTCGTAGCATTCACCCAGTTCGCGTTCACATAGTCGAACACGTCGAGGGTTCGGGTCATGTTGTTGTTCAGGCTGCCCGTATTCGTCCCTGTGTGGTTATTTGCAAACTGTGCTACCGAATCATTGGTAGCATGGATCGCTGCGCCGATCGCATAGAGGTTTTCATACGGCGCTGTTGGCTGCGGCGTCGGCGTAGCCGTACTCGTAGGCGTCACCGTGATCGTCGGCGTGATCGTCGGGCTGGGCGTGGGAGTTGCCAGGAATGGCATATGACTTTTTACCCAGTCCGGCTTGTATAAGTATAAGCCTCCTGCGATGGCCAGCAATATAATGGCGATCGCGGCCAGGGCCAGTGCGATCTTAAGTACAGGCCTCTTCTTTTTATGTTTGATAGACTCCATCGCCTCTACTGCATGCTCGTGCTCTTCTTCCGAAGGCGGGGCTATTTTTTCTTCCGCGTCTTCCCCGGCAGGCTGTTCGATGGGTACCCCGAAGCCATCTACTGGCTTATCGACGGGAAATACGGGAGCTGTCCTGGGTGCTTCATGAGACTTTGGCTCGATCGGCCTTGAAAATACTTCTTTTGGGGGCAACTCCTTATTTTCACGTGGAGACGAGACCACGAGGTCCGAGATCTCCTTTTCCGGTAAATTGCCTTTTTTTATGATCGGTATCGGCGTGCCTTTCGGCTCTACTTCAACATAATAGACCATGCCCTTGCCCAGATCGGTCGTGACCAGGTAATATGCCCTTCCCTGGCTATCCTTGAACACCTGGTCCGAGTCATAATCGACACGGCCTTCATAAAAGAATTCACTGCCATCGGCCCCCAGAAGCCGACAGGCTTCCAGGCCATTACTAGAATATATCTTAGGTTCTAACACCTTACATCCCCAGCCCTTTTACTACAATTATATCATAAGAGCTATTTTATTGTTATGGAAGAAAGGAAGGCACGAAGGGAATCAATCGAGGACTATATTATCCCGATCACTGGCGAACAAATAAAAATTATTGATCATAGCTGTCAAAATAGTAGTCAGGCTATCCAGGGCGGAACCTAAAAGAACGTTGATATCGTCTTCACGACCTTGTCCTGAGAGCCGTATCTGTTTATTATCGTAATGTTCCCGCGGGGCGATGTGTGAGGAACACCCTGTATACGACGTAGAGCAGCGCCAGGAATAACAGTACCTTGATCCCCCAGAGTGCGACACCGAAGGTGACCCCCAGGAAGACGTCAAGTAACCGCCATGCCACGACGAACACTATGATCGCTAAGATCACGGCTATTAGCTTGCCTAAAACCATGGTCGTTAATTTCGGATAAAAATTTATAGCTATATGGGCAATAAAAACCGGAAAGTGGCTATACAGAACTTATAATATGAGATAGCTAAGAAAAAAAGGCGACTGTTATTTGGCGTACAAGTTTCCGTATGGCCTGTGCGACCTTGGCGTTAGCTTAATGAATGGCTTACGCATGATCTCGTCGAAGTCACAGCCGAAGAGCGTGCAGTACTCGCCGACGAGCTTAGTCAGCGTGACATTGTCTTGCACATCCGGCGTTGACTTTATGACGTCGCGTCCGAGCAGATGTTCATCCACGTCACCGCGGATATAGATCACGCCGCCATGCATGCCGGAGCCCAGGTAATCGCCCAGGAACTGGCCGTCCTTACCGATGCCGAGCACGATCATGATGCCGCCTGCCATGTATTCTCCGAAGAAGTCGCTGGCGCCTCCGCCGATGACGATTATTGGTATATTTTCGGCATACGCCTTCATATGGATGCCTACGCGGTAGCCCACATCGCCCTTGACGAAGATCTTACCACCACGCATGGCGTAGCCGATCACGTCGCCCGCGTTGCCATGTATGACGACCTTGCCGGCGTTCATCGTGTTGCCGATGCCGTCCTGGCCGTTACCGTGCACGGTGATCTCGGGGCCGTCCATGAAGACAGCCATATCGTTCCCCGGGATGCCCTTGATGTCGATCTTGACATGGCCTTTCAGCCCGTCACCGATGAACTTCTGGCCGCAAACGTTATCGAGCTCTATGGCTTCCTCGCCGGCTGCCGCCAGCTCGCGTACCTTCGCGTTGAGCGTCTTATATGGCATGTCTGTTGCGTCGATCTGGATCATGATTATCTCCCCGCCGGCTTGATACCCAGGATCTCCATCGTCTTCTCATCCAGGCCTATGCCGCGAAGACGTTCTCGGTTGCCGCGCAGGCTCTCGATCGAGTTGATGCCCAGCGCGCCCAGGAACTCCTGTGTCTCATGGCTCCACCCGTTCAATAAATTCGTAAGCCTCTGCGCACCCTCTTCCGGATCCAGCCTCGCGGTCAGGATCGGCTTTTGCGTAGCGATACCCCACGAGCAGTTGCCGGTATTGCACTTCTGGCAGATCCTGCAGCCCAGCGCCACCAGCGCCGAAGTGCCTATCATGACCGCGTCCGCACCGAGCGCTATTGCCTTCACCACATCGGAACTCTGCCTGATGCCGCCTCCGCACACGATGGAGGCCTGGTTCCGTATGCCTTCCTGGCGAAGCCGGTCGTCGACCGCCGCCAGTGCCAGCTCGATAGGAATGCCGATGTTGTCACGGATCATTGTCGGAGCTGCGCCTGTGCCGCCCCTGAATCCGTCGATCGTCACTATGTCGGCACCGGCTCGCACGATGCCGCTGCATATTGCCGCGATATTGTGCACCGCTGCGACCTTGACCGATACCGGTTTCTTGTACTCGGTCGCCTCTTTCAGCGAATATATTAATTGGGAAAGGTCCTCGATGGAGTATATATCATGATGAGGCGCAGGCGAAAGCAGGTCGGATCCCTGTGGCACCATACGCGTCTTAGATACTTCCGCATCCACCTTTTCACCCGGCAGGTGTCCGCCGATGCCCGGCTTTGCACCCTGTCCGATCTTGATCTCTATGACGGCACCGGCGTTCAAGTATTCCTGGTGTACGCCGAACCGGCCCGACGCGACCTGTACGATCACATGGTCTTTATGCTTGTAAAAGTCCCTGTGCAAGCCGCCTTCGCCCGTGTTCATGAGCGTGCCGCTCCTTTCCGCAGCCAGCATGAGTGACTTGTGTACGTTATAGCTGACCGCGCCGTAGGACATTGCGCCGAATATGACGGGGACATCCAGCTTGAAGTTAGGGGCCAGCGTGGTCTTGAGCTCTATTTTACCGTTGACCGACTCGAATTCCAGGCGGTCCGGCTTCTTGCCCAGGTATGTCCGCAATTCCATAGGTTCCCTTAGCGGATCAATGGAAGGGTTCGTGACCTGACAGGCATCGATGAGTATGTGGTCCCAGAGGATCTGATATGGCTTGTCGCAGCCCATGGCCGTTAGCAGTATGCCGCCCGTCTCCGCCTGTTTCAGTATGTTCTTGCGATGGTAGTCGGTGAAATTATCGTTATGTTTGTAAACAAGGGGGTTGTTCTCGATGCGGATTGCGAGCTTAGGACAGAACGTCGTGCATCTCTGGCAGGCGACGCATTTGGAATCATCCGACAGGATGCAGTCGAACTCCTTGCTATAAGTGAGCGCGCTGAAGCCGCACTCCTTTGTGCAGCGCTTGCAGCGGACGCATTTTTTGTCGTTGATATCGACCATGAATTCGGGAGGTACTTGTGAGATCATATTGCGTCCTCCTCCAGTAAGCTGATGACCGGCGTGCCGGCCTTCGGCGCCCAGACCACTTCGGGGTCGGGCTCGATGATCCTGATGCCAGCCTCTTCGGATGACATATAGACGTTGTCGCCTTTTGTCGCGGCGATCATGGGCCTAAGCTTGATACGGTCATTCAGGCCGATCATGCCCTTGTTGCAACCTACTAAGATCGAGAAGGGGCCGTTCATAAGTGCGCTTCCGTAGACCATGCGTATAGCCTCATAGGCTTTTCGCTGGTCCGGGGCCATCCGGTCGATGTCCTTCCAGAACGGCGGAGCCAGCGCTTTTGTCGCGATCTCCAGGGGTAGCTTGTGCCTTCTGACTAATAGATCGAATAAGTATGCGATGACCTCTGTATCGGTCAATAATTCCAGCTTGTAGCCGAACATCTCTAAGTAGCGTTTATTGATACCGTAGGATGAGATCTCACCGTTGTGCACGACTGACCAATCTAATAGCGCGATCGGGTGTGCGCCGCCCCACCAGCCTGGCGTGTTCGTGGGGAACCTGCCGTGTGCAGTCCACAGATATGCCTGGTAGTCCTCGAGCTTGAAGAACTTCGCGATATCCTCAGGGTAGCCCACGCCTTTGAAGGCACCCATGTTCTTGCCGCTGGAGGATATGAACGCTCCTGCGAACTTGGAATTTATTTCCATGACCTGCTCTACAACGTAGTCCTCTTCAGGGGTCTCTTTACGTTTAGATTCGTCAACGCTAACAAAGTAACGCCACATGAGTGGAGCGTTCTTGATCACGTCAACCTTCATCGTTGGGATCTTCTCGTCCTTTTCGATCACGAAGCGCTGCGCCATATATTCCTCCAGGCGCTGCTTGCTCTCCTCGTCATCGAACATGATATGAAAAGCGTAATGGTCCTTATGATCAGGATAAATGCCATATGCGGCGAAGCCGCCTCCGAGTCCATTGGACCGGTCGTGCATGAGAGTTATAGACTTGATGATCTTTTTACCGTCAATCCTTTTGCCCTTCTTATTCATGATCCCTGAGATGGCGCATCCCGATGGAATGTGTTCGGGCTCGCCATTCGGGCAATACTCACCCCGTGGGGGATTCCGTGTTCTGTTGGACGATATCATCAAGTTTCAACTCGGTTCCGATCTCGGATATATAAAACATGCGTCGATAGTAGCCTTGTTTATGTGCGCTGCCCTTATTTAAGCTTTACTAGAATGAGGCACAGCCATCGATTTATGAACTTATTCATAAGACAATTAGTTACATTCAATAAGTTTCTGGTTAAAACAAGAAGACAGGCGTTTGGCGCCTGTCGTTAAATTTCTTCTTCTAGCTTCTCGGAGACTAGCTTCGCGACCGCTACGACCGCATCGTTCTCGGACTTCAGCTTGATCAGTCGGACACCCTGCGTGTTCCTGCCGATCTCGTTGATATCTGAGATCTTCATGCGTATCATGATGCCGTCCTTAGTCACGATGAGCATCTCATCCTCGGCCGTCACTGAGACAGAGGAGACCACACCGCCGTTACGCAGCGTCGTCTTGATGTTGATCATGCCCTGGCCGCCTCTGTGGTGGGGCGTATAGTCTGCGATCGGGGTGCGCTTGCCGAAGCCGTTCTCACAGATCGTCAGTATGGACGAGTCCGGGCTCACGATCTCCATGCCCACAACCTTGTCGCCTTCCGTCAGGCGTATGCCGATGACGCCCTGGGACTGCCGACCGGTCTCGCGGACTTCTTTTTCCGAGAACCTGTTGCTCTTGCCATGCCTGGTCGCGATCAGGACTTCCTGCTCGCCGTTGGTCATCTTCACCGATATGAGCTCGTCATTCTCGGACAGGCCGATAGCGATGATACCGGTGGACCTGATGTTATGGAAGGCAGACAGCACGCTCTTCTTGATCGTGCCCTCGCGGGTGCACATGACCAGGAAGTGCTGATCGTCGAACTCCTTTATGGGTATCATGGCGTTGACCAGCTCGCCCGGCTGCAGGTTAAGCATGTTCACGATAGCTTTCCCTCTCGCCTGGCGGGTCGCAGCCGCCGGGATCTCGTAGACTTTCAGCGAATATACGCGGCCTTTGTTCGTGAAGAACATGATGTTGTCGTGCGTGGAAGACACGAATAAGTCAACGACGAAGTCTTCTTCCTTAGTCTCCATGCCCATGACGCCCATGCCGCCGCGTCTTTGTGTACGGTAGGTGTCCACGGGCTGGCGCTTGATATATCCGGTGTTAGATATTGTTACGACGACGTTCTCCCTCGGGATGAGGTCTTCATCCAGGATCTCGCCCTCGGACTCCATGATGATCGTCCTGCGCTCGTCACCGTATTTCTCTCTGAGCTCGAATAACTCCTTCTTTATGATATCCAGCACGATCTTCGGGCTCGCGAGCACTTCTGTCAGGTACTTGATGAACTTGATCAGCTCGGCTTGTTCGTCCTCGATCTTCTTCCGCTCCAGGCCGGTCAATCCGCGTAGCCTCATGTCGAGAATAGCCTTAGACTGTTCCTCGGATAAGCCGTACTTGGACATGAACACGGCTTTTGCTTCATCCGCGCTGGCCGATCTTCTCAGTATTGCGACGAAATCGTCGATATTTTCAAGGGCGATCAGCAGGCCGGCCAGAATATGTTCCCTGGCTTGTGCCTTTTTCAGCTCGAACTCGCTGCGCCTGGTGACGACTTCCTGCCTGTGCTTGATGTAATATTCCAGCGTTTCTTTCAGGCTCAGCGTCCTCGGCTGGTTATCCACCAGCGCCAGGTTGTTGACACCGAAGGTCGTTTCCATCTGCGTGTGCTTGTAGAGCTGGTTTAATAGAACATTAGCGTTCGTGCCCTTCTTGAGCTCGATGACGATGCGCATGCCGTCCCTGTCGGACTCATCACGCAAGTCGGATATGCCCTCAAGCTTTTTATCGCGTACAAGGTCGGCCATGTTCTCAATGAGCTTGGCCTTGTTGACCATATATGGGATCTCGGTAACAATGATGACGTTCCTGCCGCCCTCTTCCGTGATCTCGGCTTTTGCTCGTATCCGTATTGAGCCTCTTCCCGTGAGATAGGCTTCTTTGATGCCTTCCCTGCCATAGATAAAAGCGCCGGTCGGGAAATCCGGGCCGGTAATGAATTTAAGCAGCTCAGTGGGAACGATCTCCGGATTATCTATCAGTGCGATAGCTCCGTTGATGATCTCTGTGATATTATGTGGCGGAATGTTGGTCGCCATGCCGACGGCTATGCCCGAAGAGCCGTTTATCAGCAGGTTTGGCAGCTTAGCTGGTAAAACGGACGGCTCCTTTAAGGATTCATCGAAATTAGGGACGAAGTTGACGGTCTCCTTATCCAGGTCGTCGAGCATTTCATCCGCTATCCGGTCCATCCTCACTTCAGTGTAACGCATGGCCGCAGCACCATCGCCGTCCACGCTGCCGAAGTTACCCTGGCCATCGATCAATGGATAGCGCAGCGAGAATTCCTGTACCATCCTTACCATGGTATCGTAGATGGCCGAGTCGCCGTGAGGGTGGTATTTACCCATGACGTCGCCCACTACTCTCGCAGATTTCTTATACGGCTTATCGTATGTGTTACTCAGCTCGTACATGCCGTACAGGACCCTGCGATGCACGGGCTTGAGGCCGTCTCGGACGTCGGGAAGAGCCCTGCCGACGATGACGCTCATCGCGTAATCGATGTAGGACTTCCTCATCTCATCTTCGATTTTTATCGGTAATACTTTTTCCTGGGATTTATTTTCCGTTGCCATATGATCAGACATCCAGGTTCCTTACGAACTTCGCATTGCTTATGATGAAGTCGCGCCTGGGTTCGACTTTATCGCCCATCAGTAGCGTGAACGTCCTGTCAGCCTCTACCGCGTCTTCCATTGTCACCTGTAGGACGGTCCTTCTCTCGGGATCCATAGTGGTCGACCACAGCTGCTCGGGATTCATTTCACCGAGACCCTTGTATCGGTTCACGGTCACTCCGGTCTTCCCCATTTTTTCGAGGACCTCGGCCAGTGCGCTTTCATTATACGCGTATATCTCTTCTTTCCCTTTCTTCGCCCTGAAGAGTGGCGGCTGGGCGATATATACGAAACCTGCAGCGATCAGCGGCTGCATGTAACGGAAGAAGAACGTCAGGAGCAGCGTCCGTATGTGCGCTCCGTCCACATCCGCATCGGTCATCAGGATGATCTTGTGATACCTTGCCTTGTCCACGACAAAGTCTTCTCCGACACCGGTGCCGAGCGCGGTGATCAGCGCTCGTATTTCCTCGCTCGTGAGTATCTTGTTGAGCCTGGCCTTTTCGACGTTGAGGATCTTACCCCTCAGCGGCAGGATCGCCTGGAACATCCGGTTCCTGCCCTGCTTAGCGGAGCCGCCTGCAGAGTCTCCTTCTACGATGTATATCTCGCACTTTGAAGGATCGCGCTCTGAGCAGTCTGCCAGCTTGCCGGGCAGGGTCGTGTTCTCCAGCGCAGATTTCCGTCTTGTTAATTCTCTCGCCTTACGGGCGGCTTCCCTGGCCTGAAACGCCTGAAGGGCCTTTTCAATGATCTTTCTGGCTTCCGCAGGGTTTTCTTCCAGGTAGTCGTCAAGCCCTTCGCCGACCAGCGAGGAAACGATGCCCTGTACTTCGCTGTTACCCAATTTCGTTTTCGTCTGGCCCTCGAACTGCGGGTTGGTCAGCTTGACACTGATAATGGCGGTGAGCCCTTCACGGATGTCCTCGCCCGCAAACTGCATGTCGCCCTTGAACAGGTTGTTCTTCTTCGCGTAGTCGTTAAAGCATCTCGTTAACGCCGAGCGTAATCCGCTTAAATGCGTGCCGCCCTCGGTCGTATGGATGTTATTCGCAAATGCCATGATGGCCTCGCTGTAGCCATCGTTGTACTGCATGGCGATCTCGACGTCGGTCGTTTCCTTCTGCTTCTCGAAGTAGATGACCTTTTCGTTGACCGCCGTCTTGCCCTCGTTTAAATATTGCACGAACTGGATGATCCCGCCCTCATAGTGGAACTCGTCGCGGGTGCCGGTCCTCTCGTCCAATAAAATGATCTTGATGCCCTTATTCAGGAACGCCAGTTCCCTGAGACGGGTGGAGAGTATATCGTAATGGAAGTCGACAGTCTCGAAAATGCTCTTGTCCGGCAGGAAGGTGGTCTTGGTGCCGGTGTGGGTGGACTCGCCCTGCTCGGTCACTTCGGTGACTGGCTTGCCCTTCTCATAGCGCTGGTAATAGGTTTTATTATTGCGACTGACATAGATGTCCAGCCATTCCGACAGCCCATTCACTACGGATACGCCGACTCCGTGTAATCCGCCGGATACCTTGTAGGTGCGGTTATCGAATTTACCGCCGGCGTGGAGCTTGGTCATTACGATCTCAAGCGCAGGGCGCTTGTATTTCGCGAGCATCTCCACTGGTATGCCTCTGCCGTCATCCGTAACGGTCACGCTGCCGTCCCTGTTGATAGTTACTTCTATGTTCTTACAGTAGCCAGCCAGCGCCTCGTCGATGCTGTTGTCGACTACTTCGTACACCAGGTGGTGCAGGCCCCGATAATCTGTGGAGCCGATGTACATGCTGGGCCTTTTTCGTACTGCCTCAAGGCCTTCTAACACCTGTATGCTCGAGGCGTCATAGGTCTGGCTCTGTTCTGGTATCTCATTAGACATTATTTCCAATACCTCACTGTGTGAATACCCAAAAAATTATAATGACTTTAACTGGCTTTTCAGTACCTTCTTATAAATTTACGGATAAGCAAATACGGCTTACATAAAGCCGTTTTATATATCTAGACATAATACTCCGGCATGACATATATATTTAGTGCTTACGAGCTAAAAAAGTAATAAAAAAATCGAGGCGAAACAGGAAGATATTCGACTTATTTTCAATCATTTGCACCACTATCCGTCGGCCATACTTTCGGCTCCAAAAATTGCATATATAATGCATGGCATTCTATGAGCGATGAGGCTGGACGAATATCTTGTGTCGGAAAAGCTGGTATCCTCCAGGACTAGAGGAAAGCATCTGATCGAACGAGGCTCCGTTAGGGTCGACGGAATAGTCCAGGTGAAGCCGTCCCATAAGGTAAATTACGGGCAGAAGGTCACCATCGAGGGCGAGGATGAGCCGCAGGGATATTTCAAGCTAAAAGGGATACAGGATGCCACGGGCTTGATACATGAGGGCGATTCGATATTAGATATAGGCTCCAGTGCGGGTGGGTTCTTAATGTACGCTTCGCCGATCGCCGGCAGGCTCGTCGGTATCGAGTTCAGCCTGGAATTTAAGGAATCGCTGGAGAAGGCCGAGAGAGAATATCCGAATGTCAAAGTGATATTCGGGGATGCGTTCACCATGGACGTATCCGCGCTCGGCGGACCGTTTGACGTTATTCTCAATGATATGACAGTAGAGCCGTCGAAATCGATCGAGATATTATCCAGGTTCCTGCCGATTTTAAAGCCTGGCGGCCGGGTGATGCAGGTGGTCAAGCTAGGCGACAATAAGCACGGCCCCGAGCCCATGGTCGAGATGCTTGAAGATCTTGGATTACAGATATTAGAAGTGATCAAGCCGGAAAAGCATGAAGCGTACATTATCGCTATAAAATAGTGAATATTAGTTTGCCGAGCAATGCGAGGCAATGTTGATTTTAGGGGTCTGCGAGGGGGCTAAGCCCCCTTCAGCTATAAAAAATTGTGTCTTTTTTTATCTTCGTGTCTTACCCGAAGATGGCGCCCATGCCAGATGCCGCAGCGTCCTCTTCCTCGTGGATGGCGTCGATGATCTGCTTCTCTTCGTCGCCTGCCAGCTTCGCTAGTGCGATCTTCGACTCGACGATCTTCGACTCGGCGGTCTTCATCTTTTCCGGGTTATCGGCTTTAATGTAGAGATAGAAGCCTTCTTTGCGGGGGGTCCCGATCAGCTTTGCATCGCGGACCGACGCGCCAAGCCTCTTGAAAAACTCATCCTCTAGTAGCGTGTCGACGTCTTGCTTGAACTTCTGGTCGTAGAAATAAACAACTTCCATGATAACACCTGGCTATTCATTCAATATTTGCCCGCTAACATTGATAAACATGATGTATAAAGGCTTCGCATAGGACAGCTATCGCTTATGCCTCATCACATGCGGTACTTTTTCCTGATCCTGCCGATCTGCTCGCCGACATATTCGATCTTATCCATGTCGTTCTCGCCCAGGCCGGCCTTTTTTGCCAGCTGCAGATATGGTATCTCTTCGGGGCACAGCCCCATCAGGAAGGAGCCTACGGCGTCTGTGGCCACGAAGTCCTCGCCGGCGATGATCACCTCGGAGTTTATGGGATCGCAGGCTAGCTCGTGCCCCTGGCACCCGACGATGCCGTCGATCACCGTTAGTTCAGGGCCGAACGCACGATTCAGGTCCACGATCTTTTGCGCCAGGTCGTCGTGCATGATCCCCTTCGGCAGGATGCCCCCCATCATGTTTTTCATCGACAGCGTTGACAAGGACCAGCAATGTACCTTGAGCTTAGGCACGGACAGGATACAGTCATAATCCGTGAAGGATTTCGCTACGGTCACCTTTTTTAGTGATCTGCCCCCAGGTACCTCGACTTCCGTGTGAGACTCCGCGTTCAGGTCGATAAGCTTGACGCCGAGACCTTGAAGCTGCTCGGTCAGCCCGACTTTCTTGAAGGTATCCAGCGTATTGTAGCTCACCATGCCGCCTTCGCCCACGGCGAACTCGCTTGTGCCCCATCCATGCTCGAGCAGGTATTCGACAATTGCGCGGACTACGCGCGGGTCCGTAGTCACCCCCGTAGACGGCAAGCTGGCGTTCACGTAGTTTGGCTTGATGAGAATGCGATCATAGCGATCAAGTATTTTATCTGCGCCGATCATGTCCAGCGCCTTTTTTGTGCCCGCGATCGGGTCGCTGCTATGCACGATTGAAACTTGTGTACTCTTCACGCCTCACACAACCATTTTCATATAAACCCGGCCAAATTAAAACGTTACCCGCAATCCATCGCGGCCGCCAACCATAAAGTGTACGGATTATACCGGCCGGCGGCTAAACGCAAAGTGCGCAATACAGGTTTTTGTGAAGTCTTTTAAAAAATGAGGTGATTTGGCTACGGATAAACTTGTAGCCTATGCAAGCTATATATGACCTGCATGCGCATGCTATATCGTGGAATTATGAACGTTATGAATATAAAAACCATCTTTATTCTTGCAATTGCTGTCTGCGCAGGCCTGACCGCGGGTTATGCTCTGAGCACGTTACAGGCCACGAGTAGTAATAGTAACAATAGCACATCAAGCGGCAGTATCGTCATAGGCATGTCGGGCAATGCAACGATGTTAAGCCTGGATAAAGGCACTGTCTTCACGGTCAGGCTAGATGAGAACCCCACGACCGGATACTCATGGAACGCGACAACGACGCCCGGCGTTACGGTCCTGAATAGCACGTATATCAGCGGCGGAAACATGCCGGGAGCAGGCGGCGTACATGAATGGAAGTTAGAAGCCACTGGCACTGGAGCGCAGGAATTCAACGCGATATATGAACGCCCGTGGGAAAAATTCGGGAATGAAACACAGTATCATTTAATAATTAACGTGGCCTGAAGAGGCCACATTGTTAATCTTTTTTATACCCTAAGAAGTTATCAGGCAAAAAATTCATTCTATCCATCTTATTATGACATCCTCGTTTCGCGCAGGGGCTTTAGTAGCTTCATTCTTCGGGTATCCGAACACGACCGTAGCCATGAGCCGGTACCCTTTCGGGACCTTCAGCTCACTCAGTGTCTTTTTATCCGTACCCAGCACCCCGGCAAAGCCTATCCAGCAGCTTCCGACGCCCAGCGATCTTGCGGCTAGCATCATGTTCTCTGCCGCACAGGAGCAGTCTTCAGCAATCAGCCGGCCTTTTGGCGCAAAAATAAAGACGAGTGCCGGTGCATGATGGAAAAGATGTAAGGCGGGCGATTTTAACATTTTGGCAAAATTCGAAAGTTCCTTTCCGCCGATCCCAAGAATTGCCGCCAGTTTTAAGGGTATGTATTTTTGCCATAATAGCTTTACCCGGCCCGCATATTTGTCTATCTCACCTTTATTGGTGACGACGACAAAGCGCCATGCCTGCTGGTTGCGGGCTGTCGGGGCATAAATGCCCGCCTTGATGAGCTCGAGCAGGACATCGTCAGGCACCGGGTCTGGCTTGTAGTTCCTGGTCGAGCGGCGGGCGTAAATGTTCTGGAGCACAGGGTTCGAGAATTGATCCGAGGGCTTATCGCCCGCGGGTAGCTTATGAGATTGCGCGTTATCAGTCATGTCATCCATCAGCTAGTTTTGTTTTTCTTCTGCACCGCCACAGCATCCGTCGTCGCCACATGTTTCCGGGCCGCCGGTGAGCGCCGCATGGATCATGGCTGCCGCGCACCCTACGCCGCTTTCGACCTCGATCGCCACGGTCGGGCAATTCAGGAAGCAAGCGCCGCATTCCATGCAGGCTTCCTTGTTCGCTAGTATTGCAGCATCCTTTCCGGGCGCGAAGACACCATGAGGGCATACCTTACTGCACATGCCACAGTTTATGCATTCCTCCGGGTCATATTTTAGCGTATTTTCTCGATATGAATTGAACATTTAGATCACCTTCATGAAGTGGGCGACAAAGAGCCCGACGAAGATCAGCACGCCGACCACGAACATTACGGCCATCGGCGGTATGTACCGGTAGATCTCTTTACGCACGCCCGTGCGGGACGTGAATGTCGAGGCGCCGGTAAAGTTCAGCGCCAGATATGCGGTCACAGGCGGCATGGCCAGCAGATAGCCGAGCGCAGCGAGAGCATTCGGCCACATAGGACCGGTCTTCGTAAGCATGAGGTAAGCGAACGGCAACGCGATGACCAAGCCGAGGATCAGCCCCTTTGCGCTGAAGTCCTTTACCGGTATATAGGGCAGTAGTGCCGGGAATAGCGCCGTGCCCGCGAATACGGCCGCTAGCACTGCAAGCGCCGCCGCCAGGCCCATTGCGAAGTACAATATGACCGTGACGAAGATGGTGAGGAGCAGAAAGCTGACCACTTCGATTGGTATGAGAACGATGCGGTCCCAGAGGCCGAACCGTACTGTGCGCATCTCGGACGTCGCCTCATGCGTCTTCATAAATTCCTGCAGGTCCGCGGCCTTCACGGGCCCATATTCCACCTGCCAGCCACATTCCTTTTTCACCGTGAAAGCGGATACGCCGGCAGCGCCCAGCTGGGGCAAGATGACCTTTCGGTGGCTGACAACATTTTCAAGATCCGTGGCCTTAATGCGGTTGATCAATTCGTCCGTGCCGAATGTGCCCTTTCCTGCTGCACACCATACGTTAATGCCCTTAGTGTCCAGCACCAGGACGTAGCAGTCGATTCCGGTTAAATTCGATCGTAGTGCGTCGAAGCTTAAGCTATAATTGGCTGTCACGAAGACAGGAGAATCCGGCATCGGCTTTCCTATCGCATAAAGTCCCGGATTTACGCGGTGGTCGCCGCGCTTGTAGCCGATCCTGGCCAGGAAATGGTCCAGATGGTCCGAGAGCATCAGCTCACTGCTGACAGTAGCGATCGTTTTTTGAACAGTTTCCGTTGACATGACTTCCACCTATTTTGGTATGATACCCTTGATTAGCTCGCCGAGCTGCTCGTTCTTGATCAGGTACGCGCAGCAGACCTTGCCGTTCCTCTCGCAGGTCACCAGCGCCAGCTTCTCGCCGGCTTTGATGTCCATTTTATCCCTGATCGTCTTCGGGAGCACCATCTGGCCGCGCTCGTCTACGGCGACCATGGACTCAATACGGTATACGGTTTGAAGTTCAACGTCGCAGCACGAGGCATCATCTTTCTTACCCATAGTAAGTAAGTATATGATCTCTTTGATTATTTATATTTTTCTTAAAAATCAGATAATTCTGATTAATCAAAGATAAGAAATAACGGGCGGAGATAATTTGTATAAAAAGGATTAATTTTTTTGCATGAATTCGGCAGGTGTATAAACCTCTTGTAGCCATTTAAAATGTTTCTTGTTATTGGTAATGAAGGGTATCTTACACTTATATGCATAGGCACCGATGGCATAATCGACTGCATTATTCGAAAGGTCGTACTTTGACAGTGCGTTTTTAGCTGCGATAAGGACCAAAGTCTTGTCGAATGGGACGATCTCCATATTCATCCCATATATCATATTCATAAGATTGATCATCGATCCGCCGACTCTTCTCATCTCATAGTATGAAAGTTCCATAAAAGCATGCGCTGAAAGATAGCCTTTTATATTATTTTTATCCATCCATATCAGAAAATCAGGGTCGCTGCTAAAGACATTAGTATCGAGGCAAATGTCCATTACTCTATACCTTCCCTGAACATTCGATCGAATCCTTTCCTGAATTCCTTATCCGTCTTATCCAGATCTTTAAAACCTTCCACTACCTCATATATCAGGTCTTTCAGGCTCCTGACCACGATCCTGTCATTCTCCTCGATAAATACAACTTTATCGCCGGGTTTGACCCCCAGCTTCTTTCTGACATCGACCGGCAGCGTGATCTGATTCTGACTCGAGATTTTACTTGAATTTGATTCGATCGTTTCCATTTACATCAACAAATAATTAAATGTTAATTAAATATTTAAATGTTACACATTAATAATTTAAAATTATTTCAAGAAAGGTTTAAAAGATATTAGTGCATCATGGACTCCGACAATGACGATCATAGAAACGGCAAAGTGCATCCTTAAGGAGGGCCCGATCTGCGACAGCTGCATGGGCCGGCAGTTCGGTAAATTATCTACAGGATTGACGAACGCGCAACGCGGAGTGGCGATCAAGACTGCTATATCGATGCAGGCTTCAGCGGACGACGATAAAGAGACGCAGAAACTGCTGGCGCCGACGTTCGCGCAAGCACGCAAGATCATCGGCATCGAATCGGAAAAAGACGAGGAATGCTGGCTCTGCCGCGGGCTGTTCCAGGATACCTCAAACATTCAGAAATGGGCGGACCGATGCGTGGAAATGGTGCAAAGCATCGAGTACGACACGCTGCTGGTGGGCACGAAAGTGCCGCCCATATACTCCGAAAAGGAAGAAGTGCTCCAGGCTGAGTGCGCCGTGGCGAACGCGGAGCTACTGAAATCGGAGCTGAACCGCGAGGTCGGGAAAGCGATCTCCCTCAAGACGGGCAAGGACGTCGATTTCAAGCGCCCGGACGTGAACTTCATGATAGATCTGGCGACGGACAAAGTCGTCCTGCGGGTCAACTCGCTCTTCTTCGGCGGCCGCTACAATAAGTTCGTGCGCGACATACCGCAGACGCGCTGGCCATGCCGCGAGTGCCACGGTAAGGGCACGACATGGGATGGCAAGGTATGCGGTCACTGTGAAGGAAAGGGCAAGCTTTATCCGACGTCGGTCGAGGAGCAGATCCACGAAGAGGTCAAAAAAGCCTTTGAGGCCGACGACGGCGTACTGCATGGCGGCGGGCGCGAAGACATAGACGGCAGGATGCTCGGTGACGGTAGGCCGTTCGTCATGGAAGTCATCAACCCGAAGATACGCTGGGTCGACCTGAAAGACTTAAAGGAAAAGATAAACACATATGCAAAGGATAAAGTCGCCGTGTCAGACCTCGTGTACGTCGACAAAAGCGCGGTTGAAGATGTCAAAGCCGCGAAGCCTAATAAGGTTTACAGGCTTAAAGTTATATACAATGAGGATATTTCAATAGAAACGCTTAAATCTTCGTTAGCAGCTTTATCTAACTCTGAAATTCTTCAGCAAACGCCCGAAAGGGTTATGCAAAGGAGAGCGGATTTAGAGCGAAAGCGAAAAGTTTTCGAGATCACTCTCGATGACCATAACGAAGCTGAAAAGTATTTCATTATAACCGTCCGCTGCGAGGGCGGGCTATATGTTAAAGAGCTGGTCTCGAGCGACAGTGGCCGTACAAAGCCGTCCCTGTCAGAATTGCTTGGTCAGCAGGCCCGCGTCAAAGAGTTGGACGTCATGAACGTCGAAGGAGGAATATCATGGCAAGATCACATGGTGAAAGAAAGAAAACCAGGTACAAGTTCACAAAGGCGTTAAGGGCAAGGGGCTTCTCCCCGGTAAGCCGCGCCATCCAGGAATTTGAAGTAGGTCAGAAGGTCCATATCATAGTAGACTCGAGTGTCCACAAGGGCATGCCGAACCGCCGCTACCATGGCAAGACTGCCACGGTCACCGGCCAGAGAGGCAGAGCTTACTTACTGGATATGTACGATGGCGACATGTTAAAGATGCTCATCGTTCGTCCCCAGCACCTCAGGCCACAGACGGACGCTACGGCGACTCAGTGAAGCGGTGTCTTAGATGATCATAAAGAAGGTAATAAGCGAGGAACTACTCACACTCCCCGAAGTAAAGGAGACCCTCAACCAGATTAAAGAAGAGAGGGAAAAGGCAGGCATCGAGCTGCGATACGAGCAGAAGCGCGCAGTCGAGCACGCCAACAAGTTCTCCAAGCTGGGAGCCCAGGAATCCCGTACCATGGTCAATGAGCTTCTTACCTTAGAGAAGATGAAGATAGACATTGCTGTCAGGATAGCTAACCTGTGCCCGCGCTCGAAAGACGAGCTCAGGTCTATCTACGCTAAGGAAAGATTTACTCTGACCGAAGCTGAGCTTAAGGGTATACTGGATATTGTAGCTAAGCATATCTAAGCTATACTCTAAGCAATACTTTTTTTATTAATACGTGTTATATTGTATGAGGGGTGAACCTTGAAGGCGATGACTCATACGACAGACATTAAAGAACAATACGCGTATATTATCGATTTCCTGCCTACAGGGCATGGGGAGGACACGCGACCTATTCACCTGCGGCAACCAGTAGCGCAGGCCTTGGGCGCGGATTATTATATACTCCTGGAGCTTAGCGTTAAAGAGAACGCCCGGGTAGAGATAGAGAGTAAGGTGTTCGTAGGCAAGGGCGAGCGCGATGTGGTGAAGCACGTGGAGCGCCGGCTCTCGTATGAGGAATTGACCCATAGCGCGAAGATCGAGCTGCCCTATATGATCGAGAAGATCGTAAAGGAAAACGAGGCCAGGTATGTGGAATTCTACAACACTGCGCAGCCCATAACCACAAGGCTCCACATGCTAGAGCTACTGCCGGGTATCGGCAAGAAGATGATGTGGGCGGTCATCGACGAGCGCAAGAAGGGCAAGTTCAAGAGTTTCGCGGATATCGAGACGCGCATCAAAGGCCTGCACCACCCCGAAAAGCTCATGGCCAAGCGTATCGAGCAAGAGATCCAGGACCAGAACATAAAGTACAGGATGTTCGCGAAGTAATGGATATCATTCCCGATAAGCGTAAGGACCAGCACTTTTTAACGGACGACGCGATCCTGAGAAAGATCGTGTCGTTTGCCGATATTCATCAGGATGAGGACATCCTGGAGATCGGGGCGGGCCCTGGCAATTTAACGAGGGAGCTTTCTAAGAAGGCCCATCACGTCTATTCTGTAGAGCTTGACACCGCGCTAGTCGCCATGCTCGAAGAAAAATTTACTGGCACCAATGTCACGATCATCAAGGGTAACGCGCTCAAGGTCGATCTTCCGAAATTCGACAAAGTGGTCGCTAACCTGCCGTACTCCATATCTTCGGACATCACCTTCAGGCTGCTGGAGAGCCCATTTAAGTTCGGGATCCTCATGTACCAGCGCGAGTTTGCGCAGCGAATGGTCGCAAAGGTCGGCGAGGAAGACTATTCCAGGCTTTCCGTGCACGTGCAGCACTATGCCGACGTAGAGATACTCTTGCGCGTGTCCCCCCACGCGTTCAACCCGCCCCCGGAAGTCGAGTCCTCAGTAGTGAAACTGACTCCGAGGCCGGCATCGTACCAGCTTAAGGATAATGAGTTGTTCATGCGGCTGGTGACCGCGGCTTTCACTCAGCGCCGCAAGCGGCTGAGTAACGCGCTGGTGAATGGCGCGCATATCATGGGGATCAAGAACATGAAAGAGATCGTCGCGCAATTGCCGCAGGACCTCATGGGCAGGCGTGCCGAACAGGTATCGCCCCAGGAGTTCGCCGACCTTGCCAACCGTGTTTACGAGTTGAAAGAAAATGGAAATACGGATCTATAAAGGTAAAGAATTCAAGCTGCTGGATGAAGTCTATGATCCGGGCGAAGACTCTTATTTACTGGTCGAAGCCGCCATGAAGGAGGCCGGGCCCGAGGACAGGGTGCTTGAAGTCGGTACGGGCAGCGGCATTGTTTCGCTTTTTGTTAATGATATAACGAAGATCATAGCCACGGATATCAACCCATATGCGTGCAAGAACGCCAGGCTGAATGGAGTGAACGTGGTCAGGACAGATCTTTTTTCCGGCATAAGAGGCCGGTTCAACCTCGTTATCTTCAACCCACCCTATTTACCGACCGCGGATGACGAAAGGCTTCACTCGTGGCTGGACAGGGCGTTCAATGGCGGTATCACCGGGCGCAGGGAGATCGAGCGGTTCCTGGAGGATATTGACAGGGTTTTGTTGCCCGGTGGCCGCGTGCTCACGGTGTTTTCTTCGTTGACGGGCATCGGCGAAGTGAAGAAGTTATACGAAAAGCGAGGGTTCTCTGTCGAGCTGGTCAGCGAAGATAAGGTCCCCTTCGAAAAACTGGTCGTTTTTAGGTGTGTGAGAAAGCTCAACGAACCGAGTATCGAAAAATAGGTATGATAACCAGTTCGGATAATTATTTTTAGCACATTAGCTTACTAATAGACATGGGTATGACCGGGGTAATCGATGTGAAGAGGATCATCACTGTCGAGGAGATGCGAGCGCTGGAGGCAAATGCCGATTATTTCGGCGTGAGCTACGGGGAGCTGATGGAGAACGCCGGCCGCAAGGTCGCCGAGTCGATCATCGCGCTATACAAACAATGTACAGTGCTCGTGGTCTGTGGCACCGGTAACAATGGGGGTGACGGCTTTGTCGTCGCAAGGCTGCTGGCGCAGGCAGGCTACAGCGTGCTTGTCCTGCTGTTGGGTAAATCCTCCATGGTAAAACATGGCGCAGCGGCGATAAATATGGAGATCGCCCACACCATGGGCATCTCTATTCTCGAGATAGAGAATGCGGCGCGCCTATCCCCGGGGCTGTTCGATTCATGCGATGTCATCGTGGATGCTATCCTCGGCACGGGCGCCAGGGGCGAGCCCCGGGAACCGGTCAGGACAGCGATCCATTTGATAAATAACAGTCGAGCGCATAAGGTTTCCATCGACATCCCGAGCGGGCTGGACGCGTGGACCGGCGATTGTCACGACTGCGTACGAGCGGACCTGGTTATAACATTTCATGCGCCGAAAAAAGGGCTGGAAGCATATAACGTGGAAACAGAGGACATCGGCATACCCCAAAAAGCGGTCACTCATATCGGCCCCGGCGAGCTGATGGGGCTGAAAACAAGGGGCGACTTCGAGGAAAAGGGCGGCGGCGGCCGTGTTCTTATCATCGGAGGAGGCCCATACAGTGGCGCGCCGGCGTTAGCCGCTCTCGCCGCATACAGGTCGGGCGCCGAGATCGTCAGCGTCGCCGCGCCACAGAGGGCGGCCAACATCATTGCATCGTTCTCCCCCGACATGATCGTGTGGCCTACGAGCGACGGGGAGATACTGTTAGAAGAGGATGTTAAGAAGCTGGAACCACTGATCAAGCGCCACCACGTTGTCGTGATCGGCATGGGCACGGGCCATGAGCCGGAGACGCTCGCAGCCATCGAAAAGATACTGGCATTATGCGATCGCGTAGTGATCGACGCGGATGCGCTACAGCCCTACATGCCGCTGCACGGCATTATCACGCCGAACGTTAAAGAATTCAAGCGTATGGGCGGCGAGGACATTGACCGCAAGAGCGAGCGAGCGCCTCAGGCTGTGAAGCGCTTTGCCATGGAGAAGGATCTCGTCACGCTATGGAAGGGAAGCCCGGCGGTCGTGAGCGACGGCGACCGGGTTAAGATAAACAGTACGGGGAATCCCGGCATGTCCGTGGGTGGCGTGGGGGACGTGCTGGCAGGAGTCGTAGGCGCTTTTTATTGTAAGAACGACGGCTTCAGCGCATCCTGCGCGGCTGCATTCGTGTGCGGCGTGGCGGGCGATATGGCGTTTGCGGAAAAGGGATTCGGGCTCATCGCATCCGATGTCCTGAACAACGTGCCCTACGCGATAAAAAAGTACCGGCCTGGTTTATAAAATCAGCGGCCTTCAACGCAATGATGTATTAGTATATGCCTCCGGTGGCCCGGCGACCTAATATTGTTAACGGTATTCTAAAAAAAGACCTTTATACAAAATCCGAATAAAAATAAGGGTTAAGATCCCTTTTACCAGAAGAAGGGATTGAACCCGAGGCCGAAGCTGCTAAATGAGCTGAATGCAAGGCTGCTAAATGAGCTGAACCCGAGGCCGCCAAAACCGAGACCAAACGGGAATCCGCAGCCTAATCCAAGGCCACCGAAACCTAGGCCACAGCCAAGGCCGCCAAATCCAAGGCCGAAAGGACTGAAACATGCATGTGAAGGCAGCGCCACAAGAGCCGAAGCTACACTCGCTGTACAGATCGTTAAAAATTTCTTTATCTTACTCATAAGTTACATCCCCATAAACCTAAAGTGAAAGCATAGAGTTTAATATTGCTAGCAGATTTAGTGAAAATAACGCCAATTAGGAGCCTTTAATACTGATATACAATGCATTATTGTCACATACCAATAAAAAGCAGTTATAATGGCTTAGTATACTTCGACCCTGTAAAGTCGATAAAATATTAAAGCTTTAAGTACATGTCTTCGTAGTCGGAGTTTCACATGCGCGCTAATGATTTTACCCATATGGAAGGCGATAAAGTCAAGATGGTAGACGTGGGGGCCAAGGAGGATGTGCTCCGGATAGCGAAAGCCCGCGGCACCATCCGCCTGACTAAAAATACCATGGATCTGATCAGGACCGGTGACGTGAAGAAGGGAAACGTCCTGGCTACGGCCCGCATCGCGGCGATACAGGCTGTAAAGCGGACCTGGGACACCATACCGCTTTGCCATCAGATCCCCATTACCGGCATCGACGCTGACTTTTCCATGGGCGAAGACACGATCACCGCAACCGTGGAAGTGCGGTCTACGGGAAAGACGGGCGTGGAGATGGAGGCGCTCACCGGTGTCAGCGTCGGGCTCTTGACGATATGGGACATGGTCAAAGCCGTCGAAAAGGACGAGACCGGTAATTACCCGGAGACCCGCATCTCGGACATCGTCGTGGTTAGCAAGATCAAGGAGAGCCTGAAGAAATAATGGGCGAAAAAAGCTTGCGGTTCCGCATCGTACTCGTGGAGCCCATCTATGAGGGTAACGTGGGCTCAGTATGCCGTGTCATGAAGAACTTTGGCTTCGAGGACCTGGTCCTTGTACGTCCGTGCGAGCTGAGCGATTTTGCAAAAGCAATGGCCATGCATGCCCAGGATATTCTTGAGCGGGCCAGGATCGTCGACACTTTTGAGGACGCCATAAAAGGAGCCAGTGCCGTCGTGGCGACGAGCGGTAAGATAGGGCTGCGGCAGGATTCGCATGTTCGCATGCCATATTTTAATCCTAAAGAATTGCGGGCACTGGTGGAAGAAAGATCCGGCGTCATTGCGCTGGTCTTCGGCCGCGAGGACTGGGGGCTGGTAAATGAGATCGTGGAGCGGTGCGATATCGTAGCGTATATCCCGACGTCGTCCGATTACCCCATCATAAACCTGGCGCAGGCGGTCGGCATCATGCTGTACGAGCTGTCCGATTTCAAGGGCGGCAACATCGCGATGGCGGACGAAGGGCTGATGAGCATCTATTACGACCATTTCGGGGCGTTGCTGGATAACGCAGGCTACCCGAAGCATAAAAAAGAGAAGACCATGATGATGATCAGGCGCATCTTCGGCCGCGCGCTGCTCAACCCGACGGAATGCTATACTATGATGGGAGTGCTCCGGGAAATGGAGCTGGCACTGGACAGGGCGAGGAATGGGACAGAGCCTGAACTCGAACGTTAGGTTTTTCTTTTTAGAGCTTCTTTTTTAATGTATGAGATTTCTCGCTGTCACGGACTTCCATAACGATTACACGAAAGTACCGGAGATATTGAAAAAAGCCGGCACTGTCGATGGGACGCTGCTCGCCGGTGACCTGACGGAGTTCGGGCCGACCGAGAACGCGGAGAAGATCTTGAGAATGTTGCCGAAGCCAGTCCTTGCGGTTCCCGGTAACTGTGATCCGCAGGACATGGTGGACCTCCTGGAAAGTGAGGACGTCAACCTGCACGAAAAGAAAATGACCCTTAAAGGCATCACGTTCGTCGGATTCGGCGGCTCAAACCCCACGCCCTTTAATACCCCCTTCGAGCACTCGGAGGAAGAGATCAGGAAAAAACTGGACCGATTAATAAAAGGCATCTCTGGTACGGCCATTCTTATATCACATGCGCCCCCGAAAGGCCACGGGGACACGATCCCGAACGGGGCTCACGTAGGCAGCACCTCGGTCGCTGAGCTGGCCCCTAACTTTAAGGCTATCGTCTGCGGGCATATTCACGAGGACCGAAGCGTATCCATGCTGGGCAATACGCTGGTCATAAATCCGGGGCCCGCGACGCTCGGGAACGCCGCCATAGTGGATATCGATACAAACGGCCACGTTACTGCCAAGCTGATTTAAGATATCCAATACTGAGTTGAATGATTCGAGATCAGCCCGGTGTCATGCCATTGTGTACGACAGACGATTTATATTTGAGGCTGATGAAGATAATGATTTAAATAATAAGCGCTTATCTTCGAGTGATGGCAGACGAGCCGACAGTCGATGAAGAACAGGAAAATAGACCAATGGACAAATGGAAACCTGCGTTAAAGACAGGCCTGGCCTTCATCGCTGTGCTGGTCTTCTTTTTTATTTTTTATGTATTTAAATCGGTGGTCATCTCCGGCTATCTAAGGCCATGGTGGATATTCTGGCAGATATACGACACGGGGAGGTACCCGTTGTATGATGCTATAAATTTTTTATTTGATGGAGGCATGCTGTTAGTGCTGGCATGTCTTCTTGTAACAAATAAAAGCTGGTATGAGACATTATTCGATGAGCTGCAGCTGAAGATCAGTAGACAGGCAATGAACTATTTCGCGAGCGGCTTGATCATCGGCGCATTCGTGGTCATCGCCCTCAGCCTGGCGACTACATTATCAGAGACTTATCTATTTAGGGGATTCATGGCTATCGGTTTTAGGTCCGATAGGCTTTCAGTGGCCGCTCTTTTAATGATCCCATTATTGGCGGAGAGTATCGGATCAGTGGTGTTAATCCAGGGTTATTTCCAGCGAACGATCTCCAAAAATTATGGCGGGACAGCAGGTATTATTATCGCAGCGTTTATTTGCATGATCGTGTCGATCTTCCCCCATTTAGCATGGCTTTTTGCCCCACAGTATCTTGCCGATTATTTCTTAACTGGCGTTGTTATCGCGTCTTTGTTCTATTTATCAAAGTCCATTTATATGTCGATCGGTTTTGTCTTCGCCAGCGCCCTGTTTTCTCGAGCCTATGACGTATTCGTGTCAGTATACTGGGGCGCGTCAATCCCGACGTTTCTTGGAGTTTCTGTGGACCTGGCCGCATATTTGATAAAAGTGTTTATGCTGTTTTTGGTCCTGGCATTGATCTGGTATTTCGGCTACAGGTCGCCTGAAGAATTCAACAAGCTCACGAGCAGGCTAAAAAACGCGGTCACTACAATTCTTTCCAGGATCGGAGACTGAGTGTACTGTCTGTCACGACCAAGCTCTGGATGATGTGATGATCGTCGAAAAAATAAAAATAAAATTTTTGCCTCGCCAGTCCGCATGAGGCTTATACAAGAACGCTCTTGTGTCTTTGCGTTAGGCTCCTATCTTGCACAACATATCGGCCGGCAGTTCTCTATAATGTCGCCGGCCAGTATGTTCATGGGCATGTCTCGTAAAAATGCGACCGTTATACCTCGATCCGCCCTATCTGGACCAGTGATATCACAAAAAAGATCACGATCCATACACCGGTCGAGACGAGCTGCGTGATCTTATTCGCCGTCAGCGATCCGTTCATGGCAAAGTCGCGTGCCGTCTCAGAAAGCTTCCATGTCAGATACGTGGAGATATCGGGCAGCACCTGTGCGGCTGCCATGCCAAGTATGATGAAGGTGACCGCCGCCCCAAGCACGGCATACCTTGACCTGGTCATTGTGCCTATCATTGAGACCATGCTCAGGAAGAACAGGCTTAACATTGCGATGATGCCGAGCGCTCCGAAAAAGTTCACTGCATTAATAAAGTTCCCGTTATAAGCCGATATGATCCCATAAGTGATAATACCCTGCACCACTACCATTAATATCATCACGCCTGCGATATTAGCCACTATTTTGGACAGGATAAATGATTTTCGGGATATGGGCTTGGAAAGGATCCAGGCCATGGTACCCTGTTCGCGTTCCTTAATGACCGAATCGTGGGTCAGGATGCTGATGCCGAAAGGAAGGTATAATGCCGAGATGGCAAAAAACACCTGCGATCCTAATTGGGCATTCATTTCAACCGTATATGTGATGCCATGGCTACTGGGGAGATAGGGGTTTACAAACAAGATAAAGAGCACTGGCATGTTCAGCAGTAAGAACCATAGGACCAGCTGTACGATCCAGTTCCGTCGTCCCCACCACCGGGCGTTCTCTTTGTCGAGCATGTTTAAAAAGCCAGCCGACCAGCCTTTTTCCTTTACAAGGACGAATTCATTAGCGGACATGGTTTTCTTCCTCCATGATCTGCACGAAGATCTCTTCCAGGCTATACTTTTTAAGCCCGAATTCCTTTACTTTCACGTTGCTGCAGTTCATGACCTGCTCCAACAGCTGATCGTCAGCGATACTATCGTCGGTCACTACCACCTCATATTTTGTTACGCCGTTCATCGGCATGGATAAAACAGACGACACCCAGGGCTGACTGGATAGCATTTGCCTGATGGTAAGCTCGTCGCCCCTGGCGACGATGTGATAGGTCACCCGGTCGCCGTGTAATAATTTCTCGATCGGCGCCTGGGCGATGAGCCGGCCATTATTGATGATCGCCACGGTATCGCTCACACGCTGTACGTCCTCGAGTATATGGGTCGAATAAAAAACAGTGGTCTTACCCCGGAGGCGCTCCAGTATCTCGAGCACGTCGTGCCTCCCCATGGGATCGAGGGACGCCGCGGGCTCGTCGAGGATCATCAGATCGGGGGAATTGACCTGCACCTGCGCGATGCCCAATCGCTGTCTTTCGCCGCCCGAAAAACCATCAATGGTCCTGTCCGACTTGTCCCCGAGGCCGACCAGCTGTAGACATTCTTCTACCCGCTCATCGATCATCCGCTCGGGACCCTCATAGAAAAATTTAGCCACGAATTTCAGCGTTTCCCTGGCGGTCATATACTCGTAATATCTCGGGTCCTGTGCCAGGTAACCGATCCTTCGGCGAATTGCGGTACTTTTCTGTGTTGCGTCCATGCCGAACACCGAACAGCTGCCCCCTGTGGGCTTTGTCAGCCCGAGTATCAGCTTGATCGTCGTCGTCTTGCCCGCTCCATTCGGGCCCAGAAATCCGAAAATTGAATTCTTAGGCACCTTGAGATCGAGCGAGCTCAGAGCCTTGACGCCCCTATACGTTTTCGTAAGCCCGCTGATTGATATTACCGGTTCTTCCGGCAGGCTTTGTAATGCATACATTTTCCATCCACCCTATTGAATAATTTGGCCCGTCGAGCCGGATATAAAATAGCCTAATGCCGTACAATTCATGTACATCTGACGATGAAGGTCGACACTCCCGTCGGCGTTAAGGACGGAGGTTTCGAAGGTCGTTTGCATATACGTATGATTATCGGACGTAAAGAGTCCTCGATAATTATCCAGCCTGACGATGGTATTTACAAATTCGCCATTCTCAGTGTTGATATAACATCCGATTTTGTCGTTGAACAGATTTAGCGTGCCCTGATCGATGGCAGCGGCTATGATATCATTGTCAAAATTCAAACTCTGAATGACCTTATTGCTGCTTTTGTTAACCAGATATACCGTACTGGGATAGGGTATATGATCATAGTCGCTCATAACGACAACGGCGGAAGTATTATCGTTAGTTAGGAGCTTTCCGGTGCCTACGCCCGGTATCGAGTAATTCAGGCCGGAAGGCATATGAGAACTGGAACTGGAAGCATTATTAATGCAGGAAGCAGGTAGCTGTACGCTTTCATAAGAAAATAACGGAAATAGGAGATAAGATAAAATCGAGAGTATCAGTAATATCGCAAATATGGCAAAGCCGGAAATCAGTAAAGCCGTAAACTTGTGTTCTTTCGTGATCAATGCGGCGATAAGTCCCCCGATGAGCGGACCACCTAACAAAGCCAGGACAGCAAACAGATAAAATGTCGAGCTGCTCTCGTGGAATACGTATACATATGTCAAACCCGACACGATGCTCAGGAGCAGACCGATAATGATTCCAAGAATTATTGGTATCACTTTAAGTTGATTCAAATTTTTTATAACGTCCAAAACACTCACCTTTTTTCACATGTCGATATGTGCGCTTCGGAGTATATCCCCGTGATTCTAGAACTAAAGGGGGGTTTAGTTATACATCAAAAAACAGTGATTACCATTCTTTCCGCCGGTCGCCACTCAGCTCCCGGGTCAGGACGCCGACGAGGTCGCGGTGTTTTTTCAGGATGTCATACCAGGTCTCGCCCTTCTGTGTCATCAAGTAGCCATCCTCTTTATTTCCCGAGATCAGGCCATTTTCAAGGAGATATTCGATGGTGCGGTCTGTCTGGTATGGGTTGCCTGCCCTGCGGTAGAAGTCATACCACAGCGCTTTGCCTCGCTGTGCCTGCATGGAACGGGCGATTTCCATGTATTCCATCAGCCGCTCGGCTGCCTTAGAAGGCGGGGGAGCTTTGCTCCTGGGCATCGCTTACTCTCCCTTTTCCATTGTAGCCAGGCTCGCATACCGCGATTTAAGCTTAAAGTACCAGCGTATCAACAGAGGGCCGACGATGATCTGGATCACTCCGCCGATCGTCTCGCCTATCGCCGCGGCATAGTCCGCGATTTCAGTGCTGCCCGAATAGATACGCTGCCAGCTGACTAGCGCATATGCTAAGATCACGAAGCCGTAGATCAGCGTAAAAACGCCGGCGAGCAGATATAGCTGTATGCTGCGGTACATATCCTTCGCCAGCGTCCTGGCGTCTTTCCAGAGATCGTCGTACAATGTTTTGAGGTCTTCCAGCCCACTATCCTCGTCCGTGGCAGCCGTGTCGCTTCGTTTCCTACGCCCCGTATAGCTCGTATATCCCAGCGAGACCAGCCCGGACAGCGCTGCCTGGGCGATCATGCAGAATATGAGCGCTAAACCGCCGAGTAACGCGGACATGACATCGACCGGATGGGTCGAGAAGATAACCGCAATGAACGTATTTAAGAATACAAAAATACAGATGATCACAATAGGGACGTAGGCTACAACGATACCTGCGATCAGGCCGGTCTTAAGTGATTCCGTCTTCCCCGGAGCGTAGGGAAAGATCAGCATGCCCGCGACCAGGCCGGCCACGACGAACGCCAGTACATTCGCTAATAACAATATTAGGAGAAATATCGTGCTCTGCTCTTTCATCCCGATCATTAATATGATAAGGTTCATCAGTGTGATCGAGGCGCCGATTAAGCCCGCGATGATGCCCGATTTTAATATCATGTCCATACGTATGCCTCTCAGGCTATGACACGCCAGATTCTTGATTAAAATCTAAGGCTGGCATGTTACAGTGTCACTGTGTGATGTATCACTTATATGAACACTTATAATTGTATTTGTTTCGATGATTCGAATGTTAAAAATGAACTGTGCCCGGGATCTTGACCACTCACTGTGTGCTAGAGATAGACTTTTATCAATCATATCAACAAATTATTATGGTCTCTATGACGATCTTCATAAAAACGCTGTCTTTTAGCACGCAGGGTGATGGCGATATGATCGATGTCACGGCACGGGTACAGGACGTGCTGTCGGCGTCCGGCATCAATGATGGTATTGTCACTGTGTTTGTACCCGGAAGCACGGCTTCAGTGACGACGATCGAGTATGAGCCAGGCCTGATGAAAGACTTCCCCCGGGCGATGGATAAGCTAGCGCCAAAGGGAGAGCATTACGACCATGATGCCAGATGGGGAGACGGAAATGGCAATTCACATGTGAAGGCTTCTATGGTTGGCCCGAGCCTCGTCGTGCCATTTGAAAACAAGTGCCTGATGCTCGGCACCTGGCAGCAGATCGTCTTCGTCGATTTCGATAACAGGCCGCGGGACCGGCAAATGGTCGTCCAGATCATGGGCGAATAAAAAGTAAAAAACTATTGAATCACTACTTCACAGTGATCTCTTTCTTGTTTTCCCATATGCCGTGCAGGTTGCAGCTTTCGCGGGCTACGAGCGTGGTGCTATTGTCCAGCGCGATCCTGAACGTCACCCGTGGATACGAGTTTTTCGGCGACAGGTAGGCGCGGCTGATGTTGCAGCTTCCCCTTGAAAGCTCGACCCATTCGATGAAATGCGCGAGCTCGCTTGGATGATCGAGGCCGACGCCGATGTTTACGGTCACATCGAATGGCTTGTTCGCTTCGACACTGTCCGGGCACTCGATCCTCGGCATGTGCTTCTTTTCCAGGTCGGTCATGTTGTTCAGGTCTTTCGGGTGGTTAATCTGCTTGAATAGGTCAGGGCCTTGCTGTTCCGCTTTCATCATGATCTCATCGTCTCCACGGAGCTTATGCTCCTGATGTTTGCATAGTAATTAAAAACAATATATAAAATTAAACATATAAAAAATGTATCCTGCAAATAGCCAGCTTTCCCGAAGACGACAAAATATATAGGCACGCATAGTCTATGAGTCATGCTATGTCCCTGAAAGCCTACGCTATTGCCGTATCTCTACTATTCATGCTGTCGCTGACAGCGTTAGCCGCACATGCACAGCAATACGATTCACCCGTCGTCATGGTTACCTCCGGCGGCTCGCTTTCACTTGCGGACGACATTAACTATTCGGTTTACGATCAGATGGCGGATATCCATATGTCCGTGATCACCGCGCAGCTTTATCTAAACGGACAGCCTTACAAAATGGCGAACATAGCGATCACCTTCACATCGGACAACGATACGGTCGCTACGCTTGATCCTTACAACAGGACAAGGCCGAGTGACGCTAACGGGCAGGCTAAGATCTTACTCATAGCCAACAATACCGTGGGCATCGTGAACATTACGGCCACTTCTCATATCATGTACGGCGAAGACCTCACGGACACTTGCACCGTAAGAGTCGTGGGCTGGGGCACGGTGTCGGGCATCGTGACGGACCAGAACAGGAACGGTATACCTGACGCGACCGTCACGCTCTGGCACTGGGACGGACAGAATAATACGGGGAAATTGAAGGCGTCTGATAACCCGCAGCTGACCAACGACGGCAGGACTGCAGCAATAGGCATGTACACTTTCACGTACGTACCGGTCGGCGATTATAACGTCACGGGCGAAAAAGACGGGCACATTTATTACAGGATCATCAATGTCGCACCAGGCGCCGGCACAGTGACGGCAAACGTGGCCATACCGGATTATGCATTTATAAATCCGGCAACTCCGACACCCACGCAAGTGCCGACCCCAACCTCGACACCCACAGCGGCTGCAACACAGAATGCCCCGGTACCAACCCCGGGGTTCTTAGCGCTGGCGGCGATCGGCGGGATGGGGCTGTCCATGCTCATAATAAGAAAGACGCGCTAATACCCGGACCTGTATAGAAAGCCGGCCGTGGTATCCAGCATCATCACGGCAAGGGCGCCCCCGATGATGCCCATGATAAATCCGAGCGCGATGCCGAACGTGTGCATCGAGACCACGACGATCCAGATATATACGGCACCCATGATGCTCAGGTAAAATGAGCCGCTGTCGAACGTTCTTTTATGATTGAAGATGTATTTATGAATAAGCGTGATACCGACTAGTATCACTACGAATTCAAGCGCATAATGAGCATAAGGGTCCATATCTCAACATTCACCAACTATTAATATAATATTTAATATATTTAAATATACCACAACATCGACCCCTTAATCGATTTATCAAAAAAAGATAGCCCAGGAAGCTTATGGATGGAAAAGCCTGTAAAGACTACTAAAAAAAGAGCTTACCGGAAACAATACTGGTTGTATCCGCGGTCTTGCTACGCAGAATGTTGCTAAAAAGATAGAAAAGCGGCCCTCAGTGCACTTTCGTGCCGGGCTCGCTGGGCTTTTCAGGCGTCAGAAGCGTCGCGCCGTTGGAGTCTGCCGCCAGCACCATGCCGTTGGACTCGACGCCCATGATCTTAGCGGGCTTCAGGTTCGCGATGACGATGACGGTCTTTCCGACCATCTCTTCGGGTGTATACTGCTCGGCTATGCCTGACACGATCTGCCTGGGCTTTTCCTCGCCAAGATCGATGATATTCTTCAGGAGTTTCTTGCTGCCCTTGATGCGCTCGCTGCTAAGGACTTTGCCCACTCGCAATTCCATCTTCGCGAAATCATCGATCGAGATGAGGCCGGACGGGACTTCTTCTACCTTTTTTCCCGACATTTTTGCTTCGGCCAGGTCTACACGCATGTTCAGGATCTTCTCCATCTCCGCGATCTTCTTGTCCTCCAGCTTCGTGAACAGTATGACCGGTTTGCCCATCTTCATGGCGGGATCAAACGGCGTCAGCACTTCGTCCACTAAAGTTGATGCTAGCGTTTTCGTATCGTATCCTAGCATTCCCCAGACTTCTTCGGCCTTTTCGGGCATGGACGGCCATGACAGGATGGCAAGCGCCTTAACGAGCTGCACGCAATTATACAGCACATTCTCGCACTTAGCCGGGTCCTCCTTGATGAGCTTCCATGGCTCATGGGACTGGAAGTAGGTGTTCCCGAAGTCGGCGAGCGTTATGACCGAGTCCAGTATTTTCTTGAACTCATAGTTCCCGATCTCCGCTTTCTGTACATCCAGCGCAGTCTTGATGGCCTTTTCGACGTCAGGCTCAAGCGAGCCTTTAATAGCTATGTTTTTTGAGGCGATGAACGTCAGTATGCGGTTCACGAAATTGCCGTAGCTGCCGACCAGCTCTTTGTTCACCTTCGTCTGGAACTCCTTCCAGGAGAAGTTGATGTCCTTTGTGTGAGACGTGTAGCTTAAAATGTAATAGCGCAGCAGGTCCGGGTGGAACCCGTGTGCCAGGTAATCGTCCTCTACCCACACGATGTAGCCGCGGCTCTTGGAGAACTTCTTGTCGTTCACCTTGATCATGCCGGAGGCGACCACGCCGTACGGCAGTGTATATCCCGCCCCTTTAAGCATGGACGGCCAGAAGATACAGTGATGGTAGATGATATCCCCGCCGATGAAGTGAATGATGCGAGAATCGCCCTTCCATATGGTCTTCCAGTCCTTGCCGATGGAGTTCATGTACTCCTCGGTGAAGGCGATGTAGCCGATGGGCGCATCGACCCAGACATAAACGACGAGGTCGTCGTGGCCAGGGTACTTGACGCCCCATTCCATGTTGCGGGTAATACACCAGTCATGGAGCTCTTTCGCCCATTCCTTGGCGTAATTCACGTTTGGCGTAGCGTGTAAGCCGTTCAGGTATTCCGTAAGAAAAGGACCGAAGTCCGTCAGCTTGAAGAAGAAGTGCTCCTGGGTCTTCATCTCGGCATTTGTGCCGCAGACGCGGCATTTCGGGTCCTTGATCTCGCCCGGCTCCAGGTGTCTCTGGCAGCCGAAATCGCACTCGTCTCCTCTTGCCACCGAGCCACAATACGGACACGTGCCTTCGACGTACCTGTCCGGTAAGCCGCGCTTACATTTGGGGCAGAAAGCCACGCTGATGTTCTTCGGATAAATATAGCCGTTCTTCTGCAAATCCAGCACGATGGACTGCGTCCGGTTATGGTTCTCCGGGTCATCCGTGCTGCCATACCAGCTGAAGTCGACCTCGAACTTCTTGAAGACGTCCTTAAAGTAAAGGTGATACTTTTTAATGAGCTCCTGGGGCGTAATGCCCTGCTCTTCCGCATTCACGATGATAGGCGTGCCATGGGTGTCGGATCCGCAGACGAAGGTGGTATCCTGGCCCATCATCTTCAGAGTCCTCACGAACATGTCTGCAGGCACATACGTTCTAAGGTGGCCTATGTGTGCAGCCCCGTTCGCATAGGGGAGGCCGCAGGTCACCAGTACCGGTTTATTACACGGGAACTCTGACATAATACACTCCTTTGGTCATTTATCGATAGATAAACCTGTATACGCGACTTGTATTGTATATAGTTTGCTATTTATGAGAGGCGGCAATTCAATAAAAAGAGCCAGCATATACGGGTTTAATAATTTACATCAACATGATACACAGGAACTGACCGCTAATAGACGGTACATTTTTTACCATAGCGAAATCCCGGTAAAATTCATGGGCCCAGGTGCATTCACTAAGTAAAGATACCGCCTAAGCTTTCCGTTATCATAATTTTGCCCAAACTTCAATTATTAACGCTAAAAATTGAAAAACCATTTTGTGTGCGCATTTTAATCGTTATTCAGGGTCTGATCATGCTTAATCATATAAAATATACGACAATTGTTCTATTAGTCGTTGCTCTATGCGCCTCATCTATGATCGCTTCAGTGACGAATGCACAAACATGTGGATACGGGTATTATGGGCCATCATATGGGTATTCCTCATATCCGACGACACCAATGATAGCTCCTGTGGGATCGTCACCAATAGCGCCGGAACTCGGGGAATCGCCTATAGAAGCTACGACGCCAGTACAGCAGGAGACGCCGGCATGCACGACTTCGCAAACGCCAGGATACGCGACGGTCTCGGGTACAGTGGCGTACATTAATGGTACCCTGGTGCCCGGAGCGATCGTGCAGCTGCAGAGTCCTTCCGGGGCCCAGTATTCGAGCACTTCAGATGCAAGTGGCCATTACGAGATAAGCAACGTGAAGTATGATTCTTACACATTCCAGTATAAGAAAGGCAGTTATGAAAGCCCCACCGCAACGCTGGCAGTGGACACGGAAGCAATAAAACGTAACATATCACTACCGGCGCTTTTGGAAGGGAGTTCCGCTGCATCTCCTGCCGCTATCGACAATAGCGACATTCAGAACTGGTACGCGACGCGCTATACGCCGCCCACGCTCTCCAACAAATCGGTGATCTATGATCAGTCCGGCCACATCGTAAGGGTGATCACAGGGATACCGTGCCAGATTTACTAAATATTGTATATCCGAAATCCAGTATTTTATTTTTTTAATCCACAAAGTTACTAATTGAGTCCCGAACACCAACAACGTGTCCTTCGCGTACCAAAGGTCCCGTGACCTTCTCAGTGTCCACATCACCCGGCCGCCGGAGGCTTATACAATAATAATAGAGTTGCACAGCCGCCGGGGGCATATACAAAAACACCTTTGTGCTACTTCGTGCTCCCCGTGTCTTCGTGTTGAAACCGTGACTTAGAGAAATTAGTGTGGTCAGCCGGAATGTGTATGGTTGCTTCTTGCCATGGGCTCGTCCATACGGGAGTCCATCCGTATTCGCATATAGAGGAACCCGATGACGGTGCTTAGCACGATCCCGCCCATGACGGCCCACATGATCTCGATATTACCGGCATAGGCGTCCATGAGCAGGCCGCCGGCGTAAGGCCCCAGTGCGTTCCCGCCGCTGCTGATGAAGCCGGACACGTTCATGTAGCGTCCCCTGTCGTCCGGGTGTGTCATCTGGGCGATCATGTTCGTCGAGGACGGAGACGTGATCAGCTCGCCTACGGTGATGATGAACATGCTCAGGAAAAGGGTCCAGAAGCTTGTGCACAGGCCGACCATGCCGAAGCCGATGGCGTAGAGCGTCGAGCCGACCGCTAATGACGTAGTCAGCTTGAACCGCTCGAGGTAATGCGCTATCGGGAGCTGGAAAAAGACCACCATAAAGCCGTTCAGCGAGAAAAGCAAGCCTATCTCCGAGGGAGGAAGATGGGCGAAGCTCCCCGAGTATGTGCTGAATGTCGTCTGCATCTGAGCATATACTAACGAAATCAACGCGCTTATGATGCAATATATGATGAACGTTCTATCCTGCCATATCGAACCATGGTGAGAGCCCGCAGCCTTCTCCGCTGCGGAAGGCATCGTGTCACGTAGCATGTAGATGGATATGACCATGTAAGCGGCGCTGGTAAGGGCGGTCAGGAAGAACATGTCCGAGTACGAGTATGATGCGAGCAGGCCGCCGAAGATCGGCCCGAGCGCGAAGCCAAGATTACCGCCGATCCGCAGCAGACTGAATCCTTCCATGCGCTCGCCGGGACCGACGACATCGATGATCATGACCTGGGGAACGTTCCGATATATGCCCCCCGCTATTTCTTTTAGTACCATCAATATAAGAAAATCGGAGAAGTCCCGATGCGTCATGATGGCTATCGCGAGCAGGAGAAACGCGATCGCCTGCAGGAAGAGGCCTGCGTTCATCATGAGCTTACGGCCGAACTTATCGCACAATTCCCCTGATGCGACCTGCGTCAGCCCGCCGACGGCAATGGCCACCATGAGCGCCAGGCCGATCTGGGTCATGGAGACGTGCATGAACTCGTATAAGTACAGGGAAACGAATGGATATGCGATGGACGTGCCGAACGAATTGATCAGAGAGCCAGCCGCCAGGACCCACACTTGACGGTCATACCTTGAAAAGATGCTCTCTCCCACGTTAATCACTTTTCATAACAGACAGCGCTAGAATATATATAGATTTGGCGTGATAGCGCATCGCATACTTCAGCTTATGGGCTATGGCGACCGTTTTAGTATATGCCTCCGGCGGCCGAGTGACTCAATGCTAAACACAGAAACACAGAGACACAGTTGATTTTATGGTTACGCCTCGGGCGGCCGATTGACAATATGTTATACTAACATATTGAATCCTTGAATACTATTAATAAAAACAATAAATCACCTAGCCGCCGGAGGCTAAACAATAAAATCAACTGTGCCTCTGTGTTTAATATCTAGTCTCAAACACGCACAAAATAAGCGCAACACCTGGCTGCCTAAGGCTTAAACAAAAACATCCACAGTGTTCGCTGGGCCACCGTTGCTCGATATCCCTGTGCGCTCTGTGGTGAATACGAGTGTTAGTGACGGGCTATGAAGTTCTTCTCGAACTCTTTCATAGACGTCTCTAGGCCTTTTATCTTGGAGCGCGTTCGTCAGATCTCCGCGGGTGCGCTCGATGAGCGAGCGTGCCACGTCGGTCTTCTTTCGAAGGCCGTGCATGATGGCATCCGGATAATCGAAGGACATCATCTGCGTGTAGTACTCATCCATGATATCCAGGTATTTTTCTCCGTCTTCAGGCCTGCCCTTACGGATCATGTCCAGGATATGGCGCCTTAGCTCACCGGTGGCGTCACCTACACCATTCAAGTAAGCCGCATTCTCTATGTTAAGCTCCTGCGGCGTGGGCACCGGACTGTCGTGCAACACTGCATACAGGATCGATACCTCCGCGAACTCTGTCTGAGCGTTCTCCACGTAGCCCGAATAGTAGATCTCCGGAATGTCCAGGAGCGTTACTTTTAAGCCTTCGACCAGGTCCTTTGTCTCCTGCATCAGGCGTTCCGCCTGATCCCATTCTTCCCGGTGTATTGCTTTTATCGAATCCCCCGAGTTCCGGGTGATCTTCCGCGTCGTGGCCAGCGTACTTTCACGGGCGCTGTCCATAGCCTCAAAGCGGTCGCGGATGTGATCGCAAATCTCTTTCATATGCTGCATATTAAGCTCATAGAATGATTCCATCGTTACAGCATTAGAGTTGCGGACGAGTGAAAGAGAGGAAGGGGCCGGATCGATGCCGCCCCTGAAACTACATACCTGACTTACGTGTGCACTCTTGGCTTTATGGATACTGTCGGAACGACAGGATATGTACTTGGCTTTATATTTGTCGTAGGCCTGTATGCCGCATCATACATCGGGTGCCTGACGGTCGTAGGATTTACGGATGCCGAAGGCTTATACGTCTTATGTTTTACCTTGGTCGGCGTCGGTGTGACCGATGGCTTAGACATCTTATGTTTCACCTTCGCGGTCGGCTTTGCCGTGACCTTTGGCGACACGGTCGCATTAAGGCCGGGCGGCGGAGTCGCCTTGAACTCATTCGGGTACTTAGGCGTGAAAGAAGCGCCCGGAGGAGGCGACACCGGCCCCAGCGTCACGTTAACCGGGAACCTTGGATTGCCATGCTGCGCCAGCGCTATCCCGCCGAAAGGGCCAAGAACGAGGACCGCTAGCGTCATCGCTAATAGTATATGCACAATTTTCAAACTAGATCATCCCCTGTATTATTGTTATAAAATTAAGGGTTTATTTATAATTATATTACGATATAAATTAACGACCGTGCGATAAAATGCATGAAAAAAAGCGGCGATCAGAAAAATATACGGTTAAGGCATGATGGCAGGATGGAATAAAAAGATATTCAGCTTAGCGGCTTTACGAGGCCGTTTTTACTTAAAAGTGCGACCCTGCTCAGCTCGACGTCCATGGCTCTCCGGTATCCGCACGCTTCCGCGACTTTATCCGCGAACGCAAGCACTTCCTCGTGACGGGGCATTGCCTCCCGTGGCAGCCTGTTGCGGCTGTAGCCCAGGTGCATATAGGCTTTGACTTCCACATAGTCCGGTTTAGCCTTCTTGATGAGCGCTCCATAGCCCTCCGGGTCGATCATGTTCACGCCCTTCACGAGCGTAAGCCTGAGAGCACGGCGGTTTTCCCTTGAGCCCAGTATTTCGAGCGACTCGTTCACGCGGTCCCATAGGTCCACGACCGGGTTGCATGCTTTCATGTACGTATCGTGGTCTGGCGCATCAAGGGACATGTATAGCTGGCTGGGGGAGATCTTCTCCAGCACATCGGGCCGGGTGCCGTTGGTCACGATAAAAGTAGACATGTCACGCTGGTGGCACAGCTCTACGAACTCGTTCAGGAACGGGTAGAGAGTCGGCTCGCCCACGAGCGAGATCGCAGCGTGCTTCGGCGTAAAGGCTTCTTTCCAGCTTGTCTTGTTAGATTCGGGCGTGCCGCCGTATCCGGAGATAAAACGCTGCTGCTCCTTAATGCAGCCTTCCAGGATGGATTCCGGGGAGTCCCATTTTGTGACGGTGAACGGCTCTTCCACAGGGCGCCAGCAATGCAGGCATCGCTGGTTACAGGCGACACATGGCGTCATCTGCATGCAGCGGTGCGACGTGATGCCATAGAATTGTGCCTTGTAGCATGAGCCCTGGCCTTTTACGGACCGGCCCAGCCACAGGCATGGCTTTATGGCGCTGTGTTCTCCGATGATATGATAGCCTTGTTTTTTCAATAACTCGATGAGCGGCATTGCTGTCCTATTTCTTCACCAATTTAAGGACCGGCGTGACCACTTCTTTCGAAGTGGCGACGATCACAAGCGTCTCAAGTATCACTAACGTATAAAAATTTAGTCCTATGCTGAACGGCAGGGCCAGTAGCGTCGACACAATAACGAGTATCGAGACACTGATGCCGAACGCCATGAGTATGCGCTCGATCACGGTATAGCGGCCATCCCATCCCATCGTCCGGATCACGTTTAACCCGGGGATGAACAATAAATACAGGAACGCTGCAGCGAACGAGAGCCAGTTCAGGAAGCTTATATCCATATTTTGTACCTCTTGCGGTGGCGTCACGCCTGCCACCTGATAGACGATCACATCATTTTTATCATAGACTGGCGTGAAATAGGACGCGTCGGCCAGGGCTGCCGTGAATGGCTGCCTGGACTCGCTGGACCCGACGAACACGTAGTTCACGCGGTCAGTGGCTAGCGATTGGTATAGAGTCGACGAGTCCGTGATGCTCATCAGGCCGTACATCTCCGCCTGCCTGTCCACATTGTGGTACTGTATCGTATATATTTCGCCCGCATACGCCGATTCTCGTCCGGTGACGACGGGCACCCGCGGGAAAGGTCCGGGCGTCTCAAAAATGACCGAGTTGGTAGGCGTATTAGCCTTGATCCATACTAAAGCGTCATACTCGGCGGAGGTCGCATGCGTATACAACGCCTGATCGTAAAAGCCGACGATGATCGCCGTAGACGGCACCATTAGCAGCACGACGAGCGCAGCGATGGCAATAAGAACTATCTTTTTTGAGGAAAGCCATCTTGCGATCACCAGCCCGGCGAACAGCGACAGCGGCAGTGCGAGAAATACAAAAAACCGGTACGTGTTATCGGTGGCAGGCAGCTCGACCAGGTTGACCAATAGAATGTTCAGCGCGGCGAAAATGATGAGCAGCCAGGCCTCGTCATTATCCCGGCATAGATACATGCCATATAAGGCGAACGGTATGAGCAGGCCCAGCGAGAAAAGCAGTGTGAGCAGCACGTCGGGGTTATGGCCCAACACGACCTGAGAGCCCAGGCCCGCCTCGAACAGCGAAAGCTGGAAAATACCGGCAATGCCCGCGATGGCCAAAGGTATAGCTGCGACCAGCGTGGAAAGCCTGTGCTCTTTGTATAATAAATATATGAAGAAGATGCCCAGCGCCAGCAATACCGGGAACGCCGTTATGATATGGAATAATAACAACGCGGCCAGCACGAGACCGGTGACGATGCCGTAGAGCACTGACTTCGTCCGCACCGTGAGGATGTACATGTAAAACCCGAAGGCCATGGCCATGAGGCCGAAGGTCTGCGTCTGCGGTAAAAAGAAGTACAGCACCGTCGGGTCATATTTTAGCGTCATGACGCCCGGCCACTCGTATACGAGGATCTTGAACACGTCGGGGTACTGGTTATTCTGGATGAAGTACTGGAAAGCCAGGTACGCCCATGAAAGGCCGGATGCGGCCACGTATAGCAGCGACGCGACAAGCGCTTGCCAGTCGGACTTGAATATCAGGCGGGCCAGCAGGTATGCATCCAGGAAGATCAGTGCGGAGACGATCGGGACGATGATCTTGAGGATGACGAACAAGTCGACGCCCGTCAGGATACCCAGCTCCCCGAGTTCCACGTGCATCAGCCAGTTATAGACAATGTTGTAGCCCGGCAGGTACGGGTCCTGCGGCGGTATCTGGGGCGACAATATGTAGTGCTGTGCTATGGAAAGATGGAAATTCAGGTCGGACGCATGTGTCGTGCCGACGATGAGGCCTGCATCGGTCACCGCGAAGGTCTTCAGTGTGATATATAATACTATGATGAGGATGAGGAGCGCGATCGCGAGCACGCGCCAGCCTTTCCGCTCGATCTCGATGGTCGCGCCCTTGCTGTATTTGTATAGCGCAATGCCTATGGTCATAAGGCCGAGCAGCAGCGGGCCGAGATGCATGGCGAAGACCCCTCCGATCACCGTGGCTAGAGGGAACAGCATTATCGAAAGTGTGAAAGAGCAGGCGATCAGCTCGACCAGGTCGAATTTTTCTTTCAGTAGTAAAAAGACCGCCAGTCCCGGCACGAATAATAAAAGCGCGAGTGCCAGCCAGCTGAGCGGAAGCATCGTGAGAAAGCCCGCGATAGCAAGGGCCAGCCAGTACTCGCGTTTCATTCCTGTTTCTCCTTAATGATGTCCAGGTCGATCGCTGATAGGACGGCGTACATGCCATAGCCAGCCACGATGACGGCCATCATGACGAAGAACGTGAAGAACCGGTCCATAAAGATCGGGAAGACAGATATGGTAGGGATTGTCACGATGCTACCCGTATAGGTATTGATGAGCTGGATGATGGGGTTTATGTGGTCGTTGAACGTGAGGATCAGCGTCGTGATGATCCAGGCGAAGATCAGGAGCGCTGAATCTGCCGTGATCATCACGCCATCTTCGCTTTTCTTCGCATTTGGCGCTTTTACATGACTGTAAAGATAGACGAGACCGAGGGCAAAGAAGATGAGCACGAATATGCCCGTCCTCAGGAACAGCGGAACGTCGACCGTATTCCCTTCGTGGTTCTTGAGCTGTGCGGTACCCATGAGGCTCAGGGTGCCGAGCGAGTACATCTGCCAGATACCATACGTTACGCAGGCGGCGAACGCAGTGATGAAGCACATGACCGTGTACTTCAGCTTTTCCATGAAAGCTACCTGCTTATCCGTTCGTGAGCGGTAGTACAGCCATCCGGTCCAGATGAGCTGTAGTACGGCGTACATGCCGATGACACCGACCAGCACGGCCAGGGTCATCTGGTGGGTCAGCGCCGTGACGATCGAGCCGATGATCGCGAAGACCCAATGGTTTTTCATCATGAAGTAGATGGTAAGCGGTATCATCAACAGGCCAAGCAGTTCCGGCAGTGCTCTCATGGTGAATATCGTCAGCTCCGGCGACATGATGAAGAAAAATGCGGAGAACAGAGCTACATACTTGCTTTTGCTCAGCTGGTACGTCAGGACGTAGATCGCCAGCAGGATGAATAAGGCTAGCACGATCGTCATCAGCCCCGACATGATCATCGGGTCGATGCCGGTGGCCACGGACATGGAGGCGATCAGCAGGCGGTACGCAGGCACGTAAAAGTTAGGGAACCCGCCGCCGTACGACAACTCCGTATCCGGGTAAAATCCCGTATCTACGGTCTCACGCTCGATGCCGACGTGGTACATCGTGTTGCCGTACGTCGGTATGATGTAGCTCTCGATAATGCCCATACGGTACCAGAGGGCGACAGCGAGAATGAGGACTAGCGCTATCAGGACCCAGTTCTTTCGCAATAGCGCGATAAAATCGTCAACGGTTCGATCCGTCATTGTAACACCTTGTATATGCTTACGCTCGGGTTCTGGTATTCCAGCTGGAAATACTGCTGATCGCCGAACTTAGTCTGGTTGACAGCTACCCAGCCGAATCCCGAGAACGTATAGCGGGTTGGGGAGAATACATAATCTGCGTGCTGTCCCTCGGCCAGGTCGTGGGCTGTCGAGGAATTATCCGTCACGTATATCTCATTCGTGTCGCTCATCATCTTGACGGGGTCCGGCGCGTTAGCCCAGTCGCCGCCCGTCGTCGAGACGCGGGTGGTCATGCCCATGATCATCTCGGCGCCGAATATGTCCGTCACGAACTTATCGCTCTTATTCGTATTATTCAGGATCCAGCTTGTGGATTGCATCTCTCCTGCCGTTACCACCCGGTCATACCAGGGGTCAGCATTGGCCTTGACCTCGGGGAACTGGTACGAGCTAGTCGAGGTGGGAACGCTGAAAGACCACGCCGGCATGAGGTATGAAGAATAGATGAACAGGACGAACATCAGCAGGACGAGAGCGTATTTTAATATATCCACAATGCTGCGCATAGTCAAGACCTACTACCAATTTATTAAAGATATAGTTTACTACATTAATAATATACGCATGGCTTTACGATAATGGGCCGTGGGCCGGAGAAGCCCACTGGTTTTAGCCGTGGGATGAATCCGCCCCTCGAATCCATTGTTATATAATAGTAAATAATTTAAGCAAATACTAATATAACACCTGTTATGCGTAAGACGTATAAGTTCAGGTTGTACCCAACTAAGCCTCAGAAGAGGCATATGGAACGTACGCTTGAGTTATGCAGATACGCATACAACAAGACCTTAGAGACCAAGAAGAACGCCTATGACGTCAACCATGTAACGTTATCCAAGTACGGTCTGAACAACCTTTTGCCGGAGTGGAAGAAGGATACCCCAGAACTAAAGGAGGTATTCTCGCAAACATTACAGGAGGTTCAGGAACGTGTAGACCTTGCTTTCAAGCACTTTTTCCGTCGTGTTAAGAACGGTGAGAATCCCGGTTATCCAAGGTTCAAGGGCTATGGATGGTATGATAGTTTCACGTATCCTCAGATGGGCTTCAAGCTAACCGATAACATGTTGTACCTCGGCAAGATTGGCAACGTATACATGGTCAAACATCGTGAGATAGATGGCGATGTTAAGCGTGTTTGTATTAGAAGGCATAACAACAAGTGGTATGCTTGCCTGACAACCGAGAGCGAGTACCATATCATATCTTCGAAGAACAACATTCCTGCCGTGGGTATCGATATGGGCTTAACCTCGTTCGCCGTCCTATCGGATGGTAACACCATTGCGAACCCAAGGTTCTTCCGCAATGAAGAAACATTGTTAACTAAGGCTCAGCGCAAACTCTCTACACAAGAGAAGGGAACGCCTGAGAGAGCTAAAGTTAGAAAGGTTGTTCGCAGAATACATGACCGTATTGCTAACAAGAGGTATGACTTCGTTCATCAGCTAAGTCGTATATTGGTTAAAAAGGTACGGATTGATAGCTTTCGAAGACCTCAACATAAAGGGAATGGTCAAAAATCATCGTCTTGCTAAGAGCATCAGCGATGCTAGCTGGAACATGTTATTCCTCGCAACTAAGTACAAGGCTGAAAGCGCCGGTACAACGGTAGTGATAGTCAACCCAGCAAACACCACTAAGATGTGCTCAAGATGCGGAACCTTAATTGACATGGAACTAAAAGACCGCACATACGAATGTCCTAGCTGCTACTTAACCATGGACAGGGATAAGAACGCTGCTATAAATATTCTCAGACTGGGATTGCAGTCTGTTGGCTAAGAGCCATTGAAGCCCACATGCTTTAGCTGTGGGAGCAGTCACGAGCGTACGAAAAGATATATCACCGAAGTGTGTATATTTTGAGCCGTGTACCTGTTCGGCATACTTGGCTTATTGTTCATGGCCCTGACAGTCGTGGCTGGATGGGCGGTAGTACGTGCGCTGAAGCTTCCGCTCAACGACCTGGAGCAGGCCGCAGCGGCCATCGTCGCGGGCATCATCATGGCCGCCTGGCTGTGCCTCATACCGTCACTTCTCACGTCCAGCCTGGAAGTGGGTATCATAGTATCCTCGCTCATCATGCTGGGGATCATCATTATTTTACGGCCCGGCCTCCCGCATTTAGAGAGAGCGCATATTCCAGCCATCGCAGCTATCTGTTGTATTAGCTTTATATTCATGTTCATGGGCCTGCTGCTTTATTTCAATGGCGAATACTATGTCGCGTACCCCCTGTATGGTGATACGGCGTTCCACTCATCCGTGACGTCTTCATTTTCGCAAGGGTTCAACTTCCCGCCCACGTACCCGATGATGGCCGGCCAGCCGCTGCATTATACGTTCCTCATCGACTTTTATTCCGCGGCGCTGGATTATCTCGGCCTCGGGCTGGAGTGGTGTATGGTGCTGCCTGGCTGGCTGCTTTTATCGGCATTGCTGTCGATGCTGTATTTCCTCGGCACGCGCTTTACCGGAAGGCGCATGGGCGGAGCGCTGGCCGTCGTGCTCATCGTGCTGAGCGGTGGCCTCGGGTTCCTGGCGGCGGTGCAGGACTGGCAGTCATCGGGCATGAGCATAGGGGATTTTATCGTGAACAGCGACCTGAACTATACCACGAACTGGTCGCTAAATTATGTGTTCACCAACTTTATCGTCATCGTGCTGGCGCAGCGCACGGCTCTCATTGGCTTTGCCGCCGGGATGCTGGTGATACTGGTCATGTATTCACTGCTCGCGGAAAAACTGGGCGATGAAAAGCAGCGAAGGAACAGCTTATTGTTTGCGGGCATGGTCACGGGCCTTCTCCCGATGTTCCATACGTACTCGTACATATGCATCATGATCTCGGGTACGCTGTTGTTTTTATTCTTTAAGGAAAAAAAGTGGTATTACTTCATGGCGCCTGCCATCATATTCGCACTACCCCAGGCGCTCTGGATATCCGAGCAGGTGAGCAGCTCGTTCTTCCGCGTCCAGATCGGATGGATGGCCTCGTCAGTCTTCGACATCCCCGCATTCTGGATCGGGAATATGGGCTTCGAATTACTGCTGCTGATCGCAGGATTATTCCTGCTGAGCAAGAAGAACCTGAAATTTTACCTGCCGTTCGTGGCGATATTTATTTTTGCCAGTATTTTCGTGACCCAGCCCTGGATCTATGATAACCACAAATACTTCAGCTTCTGGCTCATGCCCTCGGTGCTGGTGATGGCCTCGACGCTGCTTTACGTGAACGATCTGCCGAAGATCGGCAAGCCCGTCTTCATCGTATTCTTCATTCTGACAGTACTGACCGGAGCGCTGGTCTCCGTATTCATCATCGGCCACCCGTATGGCGAATTTAACACGGAGGACATATATGTAGGCGACTGGATCATGAATAACACGCCGAAGGACGCGGTATTTTTGACGAGCGACTCGGTCACGGACCCGGTGATGACGCTGGCCGGGCGCAAGTCATTTTTAGGCTATGGCGGATGGCTGTACACACATGGGCTGGACTTCAGTGCGCGCACCAATATGGTGGACGCGATTTACAATGCGGATGATCCTGACCTTACGCATCAGCTTCTAAAGAATAGCAACATCGATTATGTCATGATCGGCCCCTCAGAGTTGAATTCGTTGACCTACTACGTGAATCAGTCATATTTTGACCAGAACCTGCCATGTGTCCTAAACTGGACCGGGGACTACGGGAATACATATCATATCTATAAAGTGCAATAAGGCAACAATCTGAAGTGTATTAAGGCAACGGTCCGGCTGGGATAATACGGCAACAGTCCAGACATTTGCCGTTAGTTCACAGCTGCCCGTAACCTATAAATATGATGAATAGACTTGTAAGGTTGTCTTTTAGCATCATGCTCCGGTAGTGTAGACCGGCCAATCATGACGGACTCTCACTCCGTCGACTTGGGTTCGAATCCCAACCGGAGCACCTTCAATTTATAAATAATGATGGACTTTGTTTTTATGATCCACGCGGGTCGACGCCTGGCCTGATGGCCAGGCTACTCGGTGTTTCGGGTGCTTCGATGTCAGGGCCGGGCTCGCACCCTCGGCCGAAAGGCGCTTCGCGCTTTCGGCCTCCGCAAGCCCTAAGCGACGTGGCCATAAAAGGCCACGTCCATTACCCTGCCATCTTCGCATCCCTTCGCTCGCTTCGCTCGCTCCGGGCAGACCCGAAACGCCTCGACGACCGCAAAATTAGTATGCTAAATTTCATTTTTCAATCGGATAACCCGCGCCCAAATCATAATCGAAGTGAAAATAATTTGTTGTATAATGTGCTCTATCAGATTTTTATGTATTAAAGCCAAGTTAAAATTTGTCTAGTCGATAGGTCGATATATTGCGCGCCGTCGACATATTCAGTTATGTATAATCGTTTATTAGAACTAGATTTACCATTACCTAGCATACCACTAAAATTATCGCGTGAGGCGAAGGTTTTTCGGGTTTGCCCGGAGCGAGCGAAGCGAGCGAAGGGATGCGAAGATGGCCGGGTAATGAGCGTGCCGTCATGTCGGCACGCTGCTTAGGGCTTGCGGAGCCTGACGGAGCGAAGCGAACGTCAGGCGAGGGTGCAAGACCGGCCCGGACATCGAAGCACCCGAAAAACCGCAGCAGCCCTGCCAACAGGCAGGGCGTCGAACCGCGTGTGAATATTGGATATTCTTTACCCGAAACGCCTCGACGACCGCGGATAATTGTTAAAAAAAAATAGATGAAAAATTATCTACGTACGTACTTATGTCCACGGGTACGGTCTTTCTTGACCTTACTTCGCTCTTTGGTCAGCTTTTCTTCGCTCTTGGCTTTTCCTGCGGGCACGTCCGTTAGCTCTGTCGGCCTGAAGTCAGGCTCTCTAATTGTCAGGCTTAAAGCTGCGGATAAAACAGTCGCCGGATCGTTGTTTTTCAAGAGCTTATTGGCCATATCCCTGTACTTCTGGCCTTTAAATGATTTGATGGCGTCGAGTACCTTTTCTTCGACCATACGTCGCTGTCCTGCGATCGCATCGGCTTCTGTCGGGAGTGCCATCTGCACGATCTTTTGTCCGGCATACCGTTCCATATTCTTTAGGACTCTCTTTTCCGCCGGGATGACGAAGGTGACCGCGATGCCGCTCTTGCCCATGCGCCCGGTCCTGCCGATCCGATGTACATAGCTTTCGGGGTCTTCTGGCACATCGATGTTATAGATGTGCGTGACGCCCCCGATGTCGAGCCCTCTGGATGCGACGTCGGTCGATACTAAGATCTGTATGGCGCCGTCTTTGAATTGTCGCATGATGCTGTCGCGCTCGGGCTGCTCGAGGTCGCCGTGCAGGCCCCGGACTGAATAGCCTCGCCTGGTCAGCGCCTCATAAAGCTCCGAGACCCTCTTTTTCGTCCTTCCGAAAATGATTGCGATGTCGGGAGACTGGATCATCAGTATCCGGATCAGCATGTCGAACTTTTGTTTTTCCTCAAGTTCTATGTAATATTGCGCGATCGTCGGAACACTGACTTTTTCGCCCTTTAGGCCGATCATGGCCGGATTTTTCTGGAACACATTGGTTAATTCCAGTATAGGCTCTGGCATCGTTGCGGAGAAAAGCATGATCTGGCAATCAGGCGGTGCGTTTCTGAGTATGACTTTGGTCTCCTCCAGAAAGCCCATCTCCAGCAGCTTATCGGCCTCATCCAGCACGATGATCTTTACGTTCTCGAGGGTCATCGTGTTGACCCTCACGATATGGTCGATCAGTCTGCCCGGCGTGCCCACGACAACTTGCGGATCGCTTTTTAGCCCGTGGATCTGCCGGTGTATGTCCTCGCCGCCATAGATCGGGATCGAGTGTATGCCCTTGAACTCTCCGATCTTGTTCAGCTCTTCGGAAACCTGGACAGCCAGTTCTCTCGTCGGGGCTATGACCACCGCTTCGATCCCTTTCGAAGGGGCTTCGCATCGCTCTACGATGGGTATGCCGAAAGCTACGGTCTTTCCCGTGCCCGTCGGAGCCTGCCCAACGATGTCGCGGCCTCTTAGTGCTAGTGGTAAAACCTTCTCCTGTATCGGCGTGGGTTCCGTGAAACCCATCTTACTCAGCGACCTTTTCACAGGGTCGCTTAATTTATAGTCATTAAATGAAGTCAATGATATCCATTCCTTAATATTTCAGGTCTTATCCATGATTTATACGAGTCTACCTTCAAGTCATCATTCGTATTAACCTTTCTACTTGTGTGTTGTGAAAAGAGGACAAATCATAGGTCTATTCTGAATGCGGTGACACATGCTTTCGATCTACTCATCACACGAATCTTCTCGGGTCCGTGACGATGTCGACAATGACCGGTTTCTTTGTCGCCAGGGCTTTATCGATCGCTCCGGGCAGCTCTTTTGCCTCGCTGACCTTTATCCCTACGCCACCACAAATATTCGCGTATTCGGCATAGTCGCAATTGTGGAGCTCCGTATTCCAGTTCGGGTATTTCTCCATTTTTTGCTCCTGCATGATCATCCCCAGCTGACCATTGTTGAAAAGAAAGACTTTAACGGGAAGATCGTATTTCACGGCGGTGAGAAAGTCTGCCATTACCATGGAAAAGCCGCCATCTCCAGTGATGCAGATGATGTCCCGGTCGTCGTACGCAACAGCGGCTGCCAGCGCCCCTGGCAGGCCGAACCCCATGGAGGCGAGGTAGCCCGACATGACCATTCTCTGGGTCTTTTTCATAAAGAAATTCCTACCGAACCACCACGCGTTCTCGCCTATGTCGAGCGATATGATCGCGTTCGAGGGCAATTTTTCGTTGAGCTCTTTAATGATATACTGAGGCCGTATCGGGCTTACATCCGAGTCCGCTTCGGCAGCCAGCAGCTCCATCCACTCTTTCTTCAGCTGCTTGATCTCCGCCCGGTACGCCACATCTTTTCTTTCCTTTACCTCTTCCAGAAGTTGCGGAGATCACGACGCAGCTATTTCCACATAGCCCACTGAGGATGCCATGTGCTTTCGCCAGGTGCAGCGGGTTGATATCTACCTGTACGATGGGCTTATCCGGGATCTGGGTCATCTCCGAAAACGAGGAGCCTATAACGATCAGCAGGTCCGATTTCCTGACTAGCTCTGAGGCCGCGGTCGACCCGATCGTGCCATGGCTTCCCGCGTAGATCTCATCGTCCTCGTCGATCACGCCCTTGCCCCGGAAGGTGGTGACGATGGGCGCCGATATTTTTTCCGCGAGCATGCGCAGCTTTTCTCCTTGCTTGATCGCGCCGAAGCCGGAGATGATGACCGGCCTCTTCGAGTTATCGATATGCTCGGCCGCTTTTTTTATCATGCTTTTCGTCGGGCCGATCGCCATATTCGGAATCCTTCCCTTCATCGGCAGGATCTCAGTGCTGAGCGGAAGCTGCTGGACATCGTTCGGCACGCTCAGGTGGGCGACGCCCCGTTCTGCGAGCGCATGCTTGATGGCGAGCGTGGTCAACATCGTCGTCTGGTCCTCCGACATGAGGATCTTATTGAATACGCAGATCGGCTCGAAAAATGAATGCTGGTCGATCTCCTGGAAGGAGCCCGGCCCGATCTGCTGTCTTTTGACCAGACCCGTCAGCGCCAGCACGGGCGATGCATCCAGCTTGGCGTCGTAGAGACCGGTAGCGAGGTTTGTCGCGCCCGGCCCCGCGATGGTCAGGCAGGCAGCGATATTACCCGTAAGTTTACCATATGCTGAAGCCATAAAAGCAGCCGTTTGTTCATGACGCACCTGGATGTATTGGATTTCCGGATGTTTTCGGATCGCATCCACAACTCCCAGGCTGGACGTGCCGGGTATACCGAAAACGTGCCTCACGCCCCACTCGACCATCTGTGCGACCAGGACATCGGAGACAGTCATATCGACTTGCTTGCCTTCGGGAATCGTTTCTTCACTAAGAAGTACGAACACGCTTTTAGGGGACCCGCATATGGGGCATTTCCAGCTATCGGGCAGATCCGCGAACTTTGTTCCTTCGACGCGCTCATCATAGATGTGATTACACACGGTACAACGGTATTTAGCCACAATATTACTCCCTAAAAGCACTTTACGATTGATTGACGAATCTTTTCCTACTACAATGGCTTATTACACCTGGCGCACTGTATAGCATGTCGCGAAAAGACGTGTGTCCGACTTACCGTACCCGCACCATATGATTATTATCTGATTTAATATTGTTCTGTCAGGTATATATTTTAGGCGATTCTTATTGGAGGCCGATAAAAACGGTCTCAATGAGAGCAGTTTCATTTTATCTTTTTTACAGGCCAATGACATTTATTCCCATATGCTTTAAGGGCAATCTCATCCATCTATTGCTGATGATCGTTCCTGATACTGAGGAAAATGCAAAGCTTTGCTTCTGCCCTGGCTGCCCGAGCTTTCCGCAGGACTGTGGTAAAGAAACATTATATTGTGCACGAGGAAAGAGTGGCTGCTCGATACACGCGAGCGGCTGCCTATGTGTGGGGTGTACCGTTTATGCAAAGTACGCCCTTTCAGAGTTATACTATTGTGATAAAGTGAGTGTCGGCGGCTTAAAGATGAGGGATATCCGGCCGGGCGAGGAGTATTCGAACTATCAAAAGATCCTGGACATTCGACAGGTCGCTGCCACCGGGACCAGTATCATATGCTCAATGGGGTCCCCGAAAAAGCTCCCGTTCTCTTTTAACGATCTACAATTCGTCCCGGCGCAAGTCTACCGGATGCCCGTGGAAAGAGACGTGAAGGTCAATACGGCGACTGTCATAGGCAGAAAAGCCAGGAAGCCCTTGACTGTTACGTCGCCGATCCTGATATCGGGCATGAGCCTGGGCTCCACTTCGGTAAACTCGAAGCTGGCTATATCCCGCACGGCTGCCAGGCTAAACATTGCCTATAACTCCGGTGAGGGCGGAATACTGGACGAGGAGCTTGCGGCTGCGCCCCATTGTCTAATCGGCCAGTATACAACGGACCAGGCAGAGGTCGACATGGAACGAATAAGACAGGTTGCTGCCATAGAGATACGCTTTGGACAGGGCGCTTATCCAGGCAAAGGCAGCTACCTCCCCAAAGCGAAGATATCGCCCGACCTCATGGTAATACGAGGCTTGAAGGGGGCGGATTCAGCCTTCGCGCCTGCGCATCACTTCGACATGGAGACACCATCGCAGATCATTGAAAAAGTCCGTTGGCTGCGTGAGGAGACCGGCGTGCCGATCGGTGCCAAGATCGGGTGCGGTAATGTAGAGAAGGATCTCGAGATCCTGGTCGAGGCAGAGGTCGATTATGTGGCCATGGACGGGTTTGGCGGGGGCACGGGCGGGACCGAGTACTTCGTTCGGGAGAACACTGGGCTGCCCATCATTGCAGCGTTGCCGAGAGCGGTAAAATACCTGGAAGACATCGGCGCACGGAAGGACATCGCGCTCATCGCCGGCGGCGGCCTCAGGAACTCTGCAGACTTCACTAAGTGCCTGGCACTCGGGGCGGACGCTGTATATATCGCTACTGCGGCACTCATCGCGCTTGGCTGCGAGCAGTATCGCATGTGCCATACGGGCCTTTGCCCGACCGGCGTGACAACCCACAACGCCACTCTAACGGGACAGCTAGACGTCGAAAATGGTGCTGCGAGGCTGGCGAACTTCATCACGGTATCAACGACGGAGATGGCAAACGTGGCAAGGATCGTCGGTAAGGCTGACGTGCATGCGCTCGACCGAGAGGACTTGATCGCGCTTGATAAGGATCTGGCGACTCTCGCGGGCGTTAAGTGGCTCGATGGTAAGTATCACTGAGGCGACCATCGTGTCGTATCGCGATAAAAATCTCTAGTTATCAATCAGTGATATAATGTGGCGAATCTCTATCCTCGCAAGAGGAACCTTCGCCCATTATTTTGTCCGTTTTTTATTATATATCTCCGTAACTTCATCAGCTGTCAATATGGGCTCATTTGTCTTTTCATCGATAGGCACGTGCTTCTTCACTTCGTTCAGCATCTGTTTATGAAAGATCTCATGGATCGCTTTATTTTTTACCCGTGCAATGCCGCTCTCGTGGAAGGCCCTGGCTTTGTTTTCGTCGAACGTCCCTCCATACATGGCCAGGTACGATTCTTTTATCATGTAAAAGATGCGGCTGTCCACCATTCGCTCGATGTCGGGTACGAAGATCAGGTCGTCTGCTAGCTGGTGCACGGCACAGCCGGGATTAGCAGTCATTTCAGATCTCTGCACCTGGGACAGGTTGAAGCAGGTGTGACTGTTGGGATAAAAAGCGCAAAAATCAGGCCTGACCTCGTAGATGGAGCACTTCTTGTCCTTCTGAAATTTACAGCCGTCTTTGATGTCCATGCAAAAAGTCCAGGTGTCCTCGTCATTCTTGATGAGCTTGCAATGTTCATTAAAAAATGACGTCGGAGTCATACCAAGATGTTCCGATATCCTGAAAATGTCCGTAATATGCACGTCCACCAGCGAATAGAGAGAGCAACAAACGCCGCACTGAGAACAATTAAAATTGTTTCCGTCCACTACACGGTACTTGTTTCTGATAGTAAGTTCTTCCATAGCCTGATATCCGCCTGAGATGAAAATGCAGTAAAATCAGTTAAAAGTAACGGTATGAAAACTAAATTTTAGCTTATCTCATTTTTACTAGTATTTTTTATTGACGGATATCAGATGTTTCGATAGTTAGATTTTTATAAGTAAAGATTGGCAGGCTCATAAACGAATATATTTGTTTTTTTAACAAAATTACGTCAAAAATTTGGATAAAGCCCTTACCGGACAGAGTCATGAGACTTAATGGTTTAATATAGAATTTACATTAAAGCTAGTGAACAGTTCGGAGGGTATACGATAGTATGAAAATCAGTTGCTCATTAGGCATTTCTATAATGGTCTTGCTATTGCTGGTATGTATCATACCGGCGACCGTGAACGCGGCCGGGTATACGGTCAGCGGGTACGTGTTCCAGGATCAGAACAGGAACGGCATTAAAGATACGAACGATCCGGGCATGGCCGGCATAGCGGTGACGATCTCAAAGGTTGTCACTACCGGCGTTCAGCCCGCACCGGTCAAGACGACGACGAACACAAACGGACATTACACGTTCTCGGGCCTGGCAGCAGGCGTTTACAGCGTCGTGGAATCCACGCCCCAGAATTACGTTAACAGCACGCCGTCAAAAGCCACGATATCTATAAAAACCGCCTCTGTCACGGCAAATTTTGGAAATGCCCCGTATAACGCCTACGTGTATGCGCCAGATCAGCTATATGTGATCAATACGAAGTCCGATGCCGTCACGAAGATCGTCAATGGCCTGGATAATACGTTTCAGCTCGCCGAAACGCCTGACCATAAGAAGGCTTTCGTCGCGGGCGAATCACACGTCTATGTGCTCGACCTCGGTGCCAGCGCGATCGTGAAGACTATTAACATCGGAGGAGCAGGAGTAGCCGTCCGGCCCGATGGTAAAAAAGCGTACGTGCCCAATAATAATGGCTATCTTTACGTGATCAATACGACCACATATGTGTATAGTCAAATATTTTTAGGGCCGAACCTCGGGTACGTCGCGATCACTCCGGACGGAAAACAGGCGTACGTGGATGGCGGTGGTTACATGTACATTATAAATACGGACACTAATGCCGTCACGAAAAAGTACCTGGGCGGCACGCTGGGAAAGATCGCGATCACGCCGGACGGAAAGTACGCGTTCGTAGCCAACGGTAACGGCTATCTTTATTCGATCAGCGTCGCGACCGGCGCCCTCATGAAGACCAGGATCGGCGATTTCATGCCTGGCGGCATGGCCATCACGCCCGACAGCAAACAGATCTACATGACCGGCCAGACGAATAAGCTCATCGCCCTCAACACGGTGACTCTGGCCCGAAAAACTCTGACCTTACCGTTTACTGTCGCATCCGGCACCGATAATGTCGTGATCGCCCCCACCGGTAATATGGCGTATGTCAGTGTCGGCGACGAGCCTGGCCTGGGCGTGATCGGCTATACGATCCCGGTAGATACTTCCACTAACACGGTCAAGGCCGGGATAAACACTGGAGCAATAACCACTTTTAGTGCGATAACACCAGACGGGAAAAAGATCTACTCAGCCAGCTTTACGGATGTGATGCAGCCGTTGATCGTCACCAACATACCGGGCCGCAGCGCCACATCCATGGACCTTATACAAAGTGTCAGGTATATTGTGATCGGCTGAATGCTATTTCATTTTTCCATAAAGGCGGATTAACGGCCCCCATATTAGGGCCGTATCTTTTTTTCAGATCATCATCGGTTGTCCACAATAAAGAAATACCCCTCGTGCCCATACATATCAATCGCCGATGCCTCGTTCACACCCCTGAAGAGCCGAGGCCGAAACCGCATGAACGGTCGGGTGTTTTATGCAAGCCATATGGTCCGGTAGTTTAGCCTTCGGCACGATCATGATACCTGTGCGTATGTATTCCGCGAGCGACGAGCTGAGAGTTTCATTTCATCTGGTGCACGCAGACGACGGTGGCCGGGTACGTTATAAAAAAGTCTGCGACATCGATGGAAAAGAACTCCACATGGGCGACATAAGAAAGGGCTATCAGATCGGCGACACGCTGATCCAGTTCACTGACGAAGAGCTTGAGGAGTTAAAGCCTGTAATGTCTAAATCCCTGAAGGTCCTGGGTTTCTGCGATAAGGAAGAGGTACCGATCATCGCGCTAGATAAGCCATACTATCTAGGCACTGAGTCCAGGATAACTGGTGCCGGTAAGCCGTTCGCACTGCTCAGGAAGGCAATGGAGAACAGCGGTAAGGCGGCCATCGTGAGCTGGGTGACGCGCTCGGCAGAGCAGATCGGCATGATGGTGCCACACGAGAAAGGTTTCATGATCAAAGGCCTGCTATACCAGCAGCAAATCAAGCCTTTTGAAAAAATCGAGATCATGAACGAGGAAGTGGACGATGAACTCGTGGAAAAGGGCATGAGGCTTATTGAAAAAATGTCATTCGGCTTTGACTATGGGTCTTACCGTGAGAATTATTCTCTCACGCTGAGGGAGATCATCGAGGCGAAGGCGCTGGGCAAAGAAATAAAGCCGGAGCATAAGGTCAAAACGCCAGATACACGCTCGCTTGAGGCAGAGCTGGAAAGGATGCTGGCCTGACGATAATGCCATATGCCAAGCTTATTTTTTAGATATGGATCCGGTATTCCTTCATTCCGGGCTCGCTCTTGCGCTGTAGCTCGGTGCGGATCCCATCGCACATCTTTTCTGCGCTCTTATTTACAGCTACGACCTCGATCTGCTCGGGCCCCGAAGCACCCAGTCCAAGCTCCACCGCCCGGGCGATTTGCTCCTGCTCGAAAATAGTGCCCCGCGAGACTTCCGGTGTGGTACCATACATCCTGAGAATAGCTACGCCGCAGGCATCCAGGGCTACCCGGTCGCTGCTGGCCATCATGACCCCTGGCCCGATCATAGTGCCTGCCTCCGGCCCTCCGTGCGAGAATCCTTCGATAGCATCCATGATGACAAGAGCAGGGTTGTACGCCGCGTTGATCTCGGCGATCATCAGCCGCTGGCTCAGGGAGCTGTGGAGCTCGTACATATAGTTATAAACGCCCTCCGTATCGATCTTGGCCACCATTCCCACGCTATTTTTCAGCGACATGGTGAAATGGCCGCCGAACCGGTGAGTCTTCAGGCAGCACGTCCCGATGATGGCGTCGGCCTCGCTGAAGATCTTCGGGAATAGAAATCCGCGCTTCCAGTGGCTGCCGGGAATGTTCCGGACTATCCATTGGCCTTCCTGTAGATCATCGAGCACGACGACCTCGAAACCGAGCTTATCGGCCAGTTTCGTTACGCCCATTGTATCGAGTACGTCAACAGTGACCCCCATACCACTCCGTTCACCCATGACTACGTTAGCTTCCCTCCGTTTAAGATCGATGACAATGGCCGATAGCGTGTCGAGGTGCGTCGATGCGGGGAACGGGTCCGCGCTATTATAGTTCGCCTTTATCGCGACTTTTTTTCCGGACATGAGGCCCATTTCGAATTGTTTTAGAAGCTTAGATACGCCCGACGCCCGTTCATCAGTTTTAACCACATATACATACGACTTACTCACCATGCACTCTGCCACCTGGAACGTCATTTATGACATGATAGTTTCATCAGGGCAGAATAAAAATAATCCTCTCGATTATCGAGTAAAAAATACGAAAGAAAGAATAATGGAAGATTTAAAACTGAAACAGGCGCCGGTGACCCGGCGATAAGGCCGGGTGCGACCATAAAAAGACTGTTAGAGGATGGTCAAGTGCGTAGTTGCCGTTGCCATCATATTCCCGTTCATATTAAACCCGATATTAATCTTATAGTATCCTGGCGTATCTGGAATAGGTATGCTCACATTCTTGTATACAGCAGAGTTGGCATCTGTCACGATAGGCGTGTTGAACTGCTGGTTGATCACAGGGACAAAACCGATAGGGCTTCCCATGTCCTTGGAGACGATTAACGTTGTCGTAGCGACGGTATTCAGAGCCGAGCCCTGGTTGTATAGCCGTAGCTTCATGCCGAACGTGTCGCCGGGGTATGCGTAAGGAGAGCCAAGGTAAGAGTTAGCAATGTCCAGATATAGAGGCCCGGAGCCAGACTGATAGCTCCGATCGACGTCCCCTATCTTTCCACGGTCGGAATCCTTGATTGGCGTGATACTCTCGTAGAAGGGCGCGTCGGCTATGACCGGAGTCGCCGTAGGCGTCGGGGTAGGAGTGACGGTCGGCGCAGGCGTAGGCGTAGGCGTAAAAGTCGGAGTGGGAGTAGGGGTGACCGTCGGCGTGGGTGTTATCGTAGCCGTGGGTGACGCCGTAGCGGTCGATGTCACAATGGGAGTAGGCGTGATAGAGACACTAATGGTGGCTGTGCCGCCTGGCTGAGTAGATGAGGCGGGACCAGTGGTCGGCGTAGGTGTCGGAGACGTTCCAGCAGTCAGATAGCCCTGGTCCGGGATCGTTGTAGGCTGTACGCTGTCCCCGGGCAGCGTCGAAGCACTGCCGGTACCGCCTATGTTCAGCGACCTGGCCGCCAGGAGCGCAATGCACAGGATCACGACGATCAGGCCGATCATCGTCAATAGCCTTATCGGATGCATCCCGAACGGATGTTTCGCATTACCATTATCCCGTCCAGCCGGCCTGCCGGTCGAAGGCTTTTTGGCCACCATAAGGCCGAACATTGCATTGGTTATCGTCATTATTCTCACATCGATCGTTTACGCCCGGTAGAGGCCGCGTCGATGGCGCAGGCAAGCTTGAAGGAGCAATAAAGACACAATAAACTTGGGCCCTTTAAATGATCCCTTAACAAATCCATGCCGGCTGCCAAAATAAGCCTGGCCTATCCTATCCCAGAGATTAAAAGGGAAGTTATAAGACTTTATCCTTTTGGTCTTTTTCAGATAATAACTATCCATCGCCCGTCTTTACAAAAAATTCCAGAGTATCCCGGTAAAGCCGCTTCATGCCCGGATTATAGGTCAGCTTATCGGTCATCTCGGTCGGCGTCGGGTCCTGATAAGCGATAGAATATTCGTTCGGGGAATCCTGCTTCCAGGTCCCGCGATAGTCGGCACCATCCGGGTAATCATGCCGGGTGAGCGTACCATCCTCAAAGAATACCAGGACGACGGTATTCAAGCCGTTCCTGCTGGTAAATTGCCAGGTGCCGACGATAATATCGCTATTGACGGCCGACGGTGTCGGGCTCGAAACTGGCGTGGTGACCTGCACCATGGTGGTCGCATCGGGCTGGTCTACACGGTTGTCCGTGCTATCTACACAGCCGGCACATAATAAGAATAACGTGATCAGACAAAGGAATGCAAGCTTTCGGAGATCCATGTTCATATAATTATGATCGCCTGGCGATATCTTTTTTCCTCTTCGCCTTTAAAAAAGTTATGCGGTTTTCTTATCATCCGTTGACTTGTTCTCGTTCAGCGTCACGCGCAGCTTGGAGTAGTCTTCCTTGATGTTCGCGCTGAAACCCATGCCCGCAAACGTCTCTTCCAGGAATTCCCGTACAAACCTGCGCTGTGTGCCAGATCCGGTCAGCAGCGTATACTCGTTCGGGGAGCCGTTGGACCGACTGATCTTATACAGGTTGCACGTCTCCAGCCGCCTCAGCATCGCCTCGGGCGTGGTGATCTTCTTGGCAAGCTGCTCGGCGTGTGACCTCGCGATCTCGCGGTGCGTGCCCCAGAAGTCCGACTGGTTAGTAGAGGACTCGACGGTCTTCAGGAACAGTAGCCAGTGGTCGACGTCCAGTATGACGTGCTCGCCGTCTCCGAGCATTTCCTTGTATTCGGCGGCTTTCTCGTTGTTCGAGAGGTCCGTTTCACCCTTATTATCGTAGTAGAACTTGATGGCCCGCCTGATCAGCTCGCTCTGCGACACTTCCATCTCGTTCTTAAGGTTCTCGAAGCACTGGTATGTCTTCTCGTCGAACGAAATAGTTACTCTGATAGGAGACTTCATCAGGAAGAATATTGCCTTATTCATATACATATAGTTTTCCTAAGTATGGCTTAACAAGGTATTTCGTATGAATATATGTGCCATGTGCATAATATATCAGTGATTATATGAATAATTATGAATGTTTATAATTTTGAAAAATTACATGTATGAAAGCCATATTTTCTATTTTTATGAATATGATGATCTTTTTATGAGCGGGGCGCGCACAATGCATAAAACAGGCCAAATTATTATCTATTACCAAATAAGGCAAAATATTGATTTTTACAGTATAATAAAAAAAATTTCAGCCCGTTAAACATATTTATGCTTATTTTAATCGCTATAAAAATAAAGGGTCATAAATAACCCAAATCATAAATAATCATACTTATTATGAATTATTATGATATGTATGAATTAGTAAGAATTATATATCACATATAGGAATAGGAAATCCTATAGTTATTCCTGGTATTAATGATACCCGGTTTATGGCTCAAAGTACGTGCGGCAGTCGAGTCGGGGCTTAGGCTATTGCCCGGGGGTGTTGCCCAGGGGCAATGGCAATGATGGTGTCATACAAAAACTACTCCGGGATTTCAATTATCAGGGATAAAATCGGGTGAAAATATGGTAACGATGATCAGTATGGTGATAATATGCCTATAAATGGTGCAGATACAGCCTGGGTTCTTGCTTCAACGGCATTGGTCATGTTAATGACCCCCGGCGTAGGGTTCTTCTATGGAGGGCTTGTCCGAAGAAAGAATGTTATATCGATGATCGCACTGTCGTTCGTCTCGTTCGCGCTGATCAGCATACAGTGGATACTAGTGGGGTACAGCCTCGCATTCGGCCCTGACGTACATGGCATTATCGGCAACCTGGATTTTGTCGGCCTCAAAAACGTGGGCTATGCGGCCATGGCGAATACAACAATACCCTCAATGGCTTTTATGATGTTCCAGCTGGTGTTTGCGACGGTCACGCTGGCCATTCTGACATCAGTATTTGCGGAAAGGGTCAAGCTTTCATCCTTTATCATCTTCGGGCTCCTCTGGAGCACGCTGGTATATGACCCGATCGCTCACTGGATATGGGGCGGCGGCTGGCTCGCACAGCTAGGCGCCATTGATTTTGCGGGCGGCGCGGTTGTCCATATCACCGCAGGGTTCTCGGCGCTCGCGATCCTGATGGTCATAGGTAAGCGTGTCGGGTTCGGCAGAGATCTCATGGAGCCAAGCAACATCCCGATGGCGCTGCTCGGCGCCGCAATGCTCTGGTTCGGCTGGTTCGGGTTCAACGCCGGCAGCGCCCTTGCGGCAAACGAGCTTGCGGTAAACGCTTTCGTAGTCACGAATACGGCAGCGGCGGCTGGCGCCCTGACGTGGATGATCCTTAGCTGGAAAGACGGCAGGCCTGCATCCCTTGGCATCGCGAGCGGCGCAATAGCCGGCCTCGCGGCGATCACGCCGGCGGCAGGCTATGTTGACCCGTTTGCAGCCATCGTGATCGGTGTCGTGGCTTCACTAGTTTGCTACGCTGCTCTGCTGTTCAGGATCAAAAGAGGCTGGGATGAGAGCTGCGATTGCTGGTCTATCCATGGCGTAGGCGGATTGTGGGGAGTCATGGCAGCTGGTATCTTCGCGACCGTTGCGGTCAATATCAGCACGCATTCCGGATTGTTAGCGGGAAACCTGCATCAGTTCGAGGTCCAGCTTGTGGCCATCTGTGCATCAGTCTTATATGCGTTCATCGTCACATTTATTCTTGCTAAGGCAGTAGACGTGACGATCGGCCTGAGAGTCAAAGAGGAAGAAGAGTACGTCGGCCTGGATATCTCTCAGCATGGAGAGCGGGCATAGGATTGGGGTAATCATATGAAAATGGTACAAGCAATTATCCGGCCGGAAAAGCTGGAGATCGTAAAAAAGGCCCTTACTGAGAAGGGCTTTATCGCCATGAGCATAATCGAGCTGCGGGGCAGAGGAGAACAGAAAGGCATCACCCTTGAATATAGAGGAAAGAAAGTCGAGGTCGATACCATCCCGAAGGTCAAGCTCGAGCTCGTGGTAAAAGACGAGGACGTAGATAAGATCATAGCGATCGTCCGGGAAAACGGGCGTACCGGTAAGGTCGGCGATGGGAAGATATTCGTCTTGCCCGTAGAAAGAATGGCTAAAGTGCGGACAGACGAAGAGTGGAGATAAGCATTAACCCGGGTGAATAGCATGGGAATCGGCATAACTGCCGTGCTCCCATGCGTTTCTATTCTTAATGATAATATATAATATTTTGAAATCAAGTGAATATAGCCGACTTTTATGATTTTTAATAACATTTATGCATCTGATACTCTTTTAACAGAATAATTGATTTTTATTTTCTAAATAAGGCTATAATCGATGGAATATTAACAAATCATACATTTTATGAACTATTATGATGCATAACTTTTAGTAACATATATATACAGGTTATAGGAATTACATATCCTACGGTGATACATTGTGTATAACCCAAAAGCGTATGGTCATGTCATCGTAGGAATATCCTGCCTGGTGACGACATCATCATATGCAACCCTTGAGTCAGCCGAAGAAACGATCGCCATTCGAGGATAGGGCTGTACACGATTAATTATAAATAAATATATAGGTGATTGAATGCCAATTGATTCAGGAGATACGGCATGGCTTCTAGCCTCGACGGCATTGGTCATGATAATGACGCCCGGCGTAGGGTTCTTTTACGGTGGTCTAATACGCCGGAAGAATATTGTTTCGATGATTACTCTGTCACTGATAGCGTTCGCACTGGTCAGCGTCCAGTGGGTCCTCTTCGGGTACAGCCTGGCTTTTGCTCCGAGCATCGACAGCTTTGGGTTGATAGGCAACCTGAGCTTCCTCGGGCTTAACAATGTAGGGCAAAATGCAGCTGTCATCGCAGGTGTAACGCTAACGGTGCCAGCGCTGGCATACATGATATTCCAGCTTGTGTTCGCTACAGTGACTCTGGCGATCGTGACATCGGTATTCGCGGAAAGGGTCAAGATCTCATCGTTCATAATATTTGGATTGCTCTGGACTACGCTTGTGTATGACCCGCTCGCCCACTGGGTGTGGGGAGGCGGCTGGCTGCAGACCCTCGGTGCCATCGACTTTGCAGGCGGAACGGTCGTGCACATCAGCTCGGGATTCTCCGCGCTGGCGATCGCACTCGTGATCCGCAAGCGTGTCGGGTTCGGAAAGGACCTGATGGAGCCCAGCAACATACCATTGGCGCTATTAGGTGCCGTATTCCTGTGGTTCGGCTGGTTCGGGTTCAACTCGGGCAGCGCAGTGGCGGCAAATGGCCTTGCAGCGAGCGCATTCGTTGTCACGAACACGGCAACTGCAGCGGCAGCACTGACGTGGATGTTCCTTAGCTGGAGGACGGGTAGGCCCGCATCACTTAGCTTCGCGAGCGGCGCAGTAGCCGGCCTGGTCGCGATCACGCCGGCATCGGGCTTCGTTGGCCCGTTGGCGGCCATCGTGATCGGCGTCGTAGCCTCGTGTGTATGTTACTATGCGATGCTGTTCCGGATCAAGAAGGGCATCGACGAGAGTTGCGATTGCTGGTCCGTACATGGCATGGGTGGATTATGGGGAGCGCTCGCAACGGGTATCTTTGCGGACGCGGCAGTCCAGAGCAGCTATACTGGCCTGTTATACGGTAACACGACCCAGTTCATCCACCAGGTCATAGCAGTGTGCGCGTCGGTCTCATACTCATTCGTTGTGACGCTCATCCTGATCGTGATACTCGATAAGACGATCGGCATGACGGTGAAAGAGGAAGAGGAATATGTCGGCCTGGACATCTCCCAGCATGGGGAGAGGGCATTTAGCTGAGGTGATCACATGAAGATGGTACAAGCTATAATAAGGCCGGAGAGGCTGGACGCAGTAAAAAAGGCCCTGGAAGATAAGGGGTTTATCGCCATGACCATAATCGAGGTCAAGGGTAGAGGTGAACAGAAAGGTATTACCCTTGAATACAGAGGAAAGAAAATCGAGGTCGATACACTCCCGAAAGTAAAGCTCGAGCTCGTGGTAAAAGATGATCAAGTCGATACGATCATCGCCATAGTTCGCGCAGCAGGACGGACGGGGAAGTTCGGGGACGGAAAAATATTCGTCCTGCCGGTCGAGTTGACTGCAAAGGTCAGGACCGACGAAGTCTGGAAATAAAGGATGCGGAAAGCCCTGAATAAGGGCTTTTTCCTTTTTTTAAAAACTGATTTACATCGGCCGATTTTCGGCGTAAGTCTTATGATAATTGATAACGTTTAGGTGTGCATATGAGCGATCATAAAAAAGGGGTAAGAAGGCCAAAAAATGACGGTAAAAAGTTCGCCCTGAGGGATAGCCTCACATTGGGCAGCACAAAAGTTAAAACCGAGCTAGTGATCACCATATTGATGGCCGTCGTTTATGCGGCCCTCCAGCTGGGCTCGGCTTTATCAGAAAATAAAGCTGCCATGATCATGACGGAACTGTTGTTCCTGATCTTCCTGGTGCTGGCATACCTGGCGAGAACGGATGTCATCGCAGGGCTAAAAAAGTATGAATATATCATGTATATATTCCTCGGGCTTTCCGTCGTCACGCTGCTATGGAGGTTATTGACTACATATATCATAGCAGATACGAACAGCTTCGGCAACGTTTCATGGGTCCTGATCGTGGGCGGCTTTAACGCGATCGTGTCCCTGATCATCATCGCTGCACTCATATACATCGAGAGTATCCCGCTCGATAAGATCTTCGTCAAAGTCGGCGACTCAAAAGGCATCATAATGGGAATCGTCGGCTTTATCCTGTGTCTTCTCTTTGCCATTGTCGGTGCGTTCCTCCTGTCCAGCGGCATATCCCTGGGCAGGTTAGAGGAACTTATAGGAGTCGTCCTGGTGTTCGGGATCGCCTGCGGCTTCTACGAGGAGCTGTGGTTCCGCGGCCTGCTTTTATCAAAGGTCGTCCCGATCCTGGGCGAGTCGTCTGGCAACATATTCCAGGCTATTGTTTTCGGCATCTTCGAGGCTATGGTATTACTTGCCTTGATTAAAAGCAGTCCAATGATGATCGTGTTCTTCGTGCTTATCGGCGCAATGGTAGGCTTCTACTGGGGAAGGGCGACACTGAAGACCGGGAGCTTATTAAGCTCTGCGCTGCTGCACGCGGGATTGTACATTCTTATACTGCTGCCATTACTGGCAAGTAGTCTGACCTGAGCATATTTTATATGCTCGTCCACCCTTTTTCATAGGATACCGCTCCTTAGTAAACCGGCTGGCATGTTCTGTAGCACAATATACATAGTATAGCGGCCATATATTACCTGAAAATAAACGGAAAATCGTATAACATTGGTGTATATTTATGGAAGCGATGCGGGAGATAGAGCTGAAGGGTCATATCATCGACTCCTTCCTGCTACCCAGAGTCTTCGACAAAGTCATGGACATGAACGGCGAGTTCGACGTCATCGAGTTCAACATCGGCAAGAACAAGACTGACACGAGCTATGCACGGATAATGGTCAAAGGCAGGAACCAGAAACATGTCGATAGCATTATCGGCGAGCTTCACCGCCTGGGCGCAATGATCCCTGAGGCAGAGGACGCTGTGTTCCATGAATCGCCGAAGGATAAGGTCGTGCCGAAGAATTTTTATTCGACCACTAATCATTCGACCTACGTTAAGGTCAATGGCGAATGGCTGCCGGTACGCGACCAGAAAATGGATGCTATGATCGTCGTGAAAGATAATATTGCTTCCTGCGTCACACTTGGCCATATTAAAAAGGGTGACAAGATCGTGGTCGGCAATAAGGGCATACGCATTGTGCCGCCAGAGAGGCCGAGGGGCCACACGATCTTCGAGTTCATGGGCGGTCAGGTATCGTCCGAGAGGCCTTCTCAATCATTGATCAAACAAATAGCGGAAGAGATATTAGAGGTCAAGGCCCGCGGCGGTAAGATCGTCATCGTCGGCGGTCCTGCCATTGTGCATACGGGCGGAGGCCAGGCGCTGGCCGAATTGATCCGGAATGGATACGTGGATGCGCTACTGGCGGGCAACGCGCTGGCCGTACACGATATCGAGTATAACCTGTATGGCACGTCACTGGGCATGGACCTGAACACGGTCGAGATCGCGCCGGAAGGGCATAAGCACCACCTGTATGCGATCAGTGAGGTCACTAGAGCGGGCTCTATCAAGGCTGCAGTGGAAAAAGGAGTCCTCACAGGCGGTATCATGTACGAATGCATTAAAAATAACGTACCCTACGTGCTCGCGGGCTCCATCAGGGATGATGGGCCGCTGCCCGACGTCATACAGGATACGATGATCGCGCAGGACATGATGCGCGATACCGTGAAGGATGCTGATATCGTGCTCATGATGGCCACGATGCTACACTCAATCGCGGTGGGTAACCTGTTGCCTTCGAGCGTGCGAACGATCTGCGTGGATATCAATCCGTCCACGGTGACCAAATTGATGGACCGCGGCACCGCACAGGCGATCGGTGTAGTCACGGATGTGGGCACATTCCTGCCGTGGCTGGCCGAAGAGCTTGCGACCCTCAATAAGACTCAAAAAGAGCCGGTCATCAAGATCAAAAACCCGAGAAAGAAGTCGACCTAGGATGAGCTAGCTCATCCTGGATTTTCTCTTTTCTATTTTTCACTGTATCCATCCGGGCGAGATTTTACTCGACGGATGCATATAATATGTAGGTTATTATATAATTTATATAGTCGTGAGGCTTGAAATTGTATAACTGGGATGAAATGTATCGTGATACCCCGCCATGGGACGTGGGTTACCCTCAGCCTGCGTTCGTTACGCTCGTCGAGAACGGGGAGATCAAGCCAGCCCGCGTGCTGGATGCCGGGTGCGGTACCGGAGAGAACGCGATCATGCTGGCGAAAAATAGCTGCACTGTCACGGGCGTCGACCTGGCCAAGGACGCTATCGGCCAGGCACGGGCTAAAGCGGCCGAACGCGATTTAAAGGTCGATTTTATTGTGGGTAATGCGTTGAAGCTGGACGAGTATCTGAATGCAGCTGAATTCGATACAGTGATCGATTCAGGCTTGTTCCATGTAATGAGCGACGAAGAGCGGCCCATATACGTGAAACAGGTGCACAGAGTGATAAAAGACGGCGGGAAATATTTTATGATGTGCTTCTCGGATAAAGAGCCGGGTGAATGGGGCCCGCGTCGAGTATCTAAGCTTGAAATCGAGCAATCGTTTACACCTTGGTTTAAAATTGAATACATTAAGGATGCACTTTTTGATACGCGTGGACATAATGGCAAAGCAAGAGCTTACCTGGTTTCAGCCACTAAGCAGGAAAAATAAATTTTAAATTAATGGCTACCATCAACGTGTTTTTTTACTCCTATGCCGGAAACCAGGACCTGTGCCGATGAGATGAGGCACAGCAAGCCGGCCGTTATAAATAACAGAGTATTATATGGGGCCAGGCATAATAGACCGACAATCAGGAGCGTCAGCCTCTCGGGTCGGCCAAACATGGCGGCGTCCGATCTCAGGCCTTTCCTGTGGTTGTAAATCCTTGTGACTAGCAGCACATATGAGCCTCCGACCACTACAAGAGCAGTGGCAGGGGCGCCTCCGAGGATCGCGCCCAGGACAAATACCAGCTCGGAAAGACGGTCGCAGATGCTGTCGAAATACCGGCCAAACTCGGTGCAGAGCCCGCAGGCCCTCGCGAACGAGCCGTCCACGGCATCCAGACAGGCGCCGAAGATGAAAAGTAAAATACCCACATATAGATGGCCAAACATGGCGAGCAGCCCGGCTATCGTGCATATGAACAAGCCTGCCACCGTAACCATATTCGGCGTCAATCCTGCCTTCAGAAGAATCTGGCTGACAGAATGCAAGATCCGGTCCTTTTCCGGTTTATATGCATAAAACAGGCTCATGCAGATTTCTCCTTATCCATAATGTCACACGGTTTTATCGAATTCACTATGAACGCCACATGGCGATCGAAATGTTCTTTATACCCACGTGGAAAGGAGTTCGAAGTATTGTTATAGCAAAAAAGGAAATAGTCCATATAATAGACCCAGAAAAACGATAGGAATTCCGGGACCAGCATCTCCAGGTCATAAGGCTTGATAAGCTTATGCTTCAGCATGATCTCGAAGTTCAATTTCCAGAATGATTGGGCTGCGAGTGAGATCTTCAAATGGCATTTTTTGATTTGCTCGTTATGGTATGACTCGACGAAGATGACCCTGCATATTTTTACCATATAGGGGTCTTCCATCCAGCTCGTGAACATATCGCTGGCCGTTGCCATGAAGTCCTCGATCCCCATCGTGACGATCAGCTTTTCGATATCGACTCCGGGATGCCCGACGATCCCTATCCTCGCCAGAGGATAGTCGACGATCCTGTCAAGTATCTCTGCCTTGCTCGAATAATGCTTGTAGATCGAGCTTTCCTTTATGCCCACGGCGGCGGCGATATCCCTTATGGATACGCCGTCGTATCCCCTTTCGGCGAATAGGTCAAGAGCAGCGTCGAAGATCTTTTCCTTCGTGCTTTTCTCGCCTGGTATCTTTACGGGCCTGCCTGTTTTTCGTGATATAGTCATGCTTTACCACTATAAAGCTAACTTATGTTAGCTTAACAAAAAATAATAGAAGCTATGAGTATATAAAGCTAACGATTGTTATCTTTTTTAAACTCGATCACCATCAATGCCGATAAGCAACTTACGCTGCCGGGGGCCATCGAATTCACAGAAATATATGCCCTGCCATGTGCCCAGCGCCAACCTGCCTTCGATCACCGGGACCATTAAGGAAAATCCCATGAGAGACGCTTTGATATGAGCATCGGAATTGCCTTCTGCATGAAGATAATTACCTGCCAGGGGCACTAGCTTTTCGAGGCCGTTGATCATATCCCTGGTCACATCCGGATCGGCGTTCTCGTTAATGGTCAGGCCGGCCGTCGTATGAGGCATGTATATGCGGCAGACGCCGTTCCGGACACCGCTTTTTGATAGATATTCTGTGACTCGCCCGGTAATATCCAGGAACTGGACCCGTGAGCCTGTAGATACTGAGATTTCTATCCATGTCATGCTAATGACTCCCTTCGATGAATTTTCCCGTTCTCGTGCCGGAAGCCAGGGCTTGCGCAGACGAGACTAGACATAGTAAGCAGGCGACCATAAATAACACCGTGTTATATGGGGCCGGGGCCAGCAGGCCGGCGACCAGAAGTGTCAGCCTTTCCGGCCGGCCGAACATGGCTGCGTTCGAGTCGAGGCCTTTCCTGTGATTGTAGATTCTCGTGGTCATCAGGACTAATGAGCCTACCAGGACCGCGAATGCTGAAACCGGAGCGCCTCCGATGACCACACACATGATAAATACCAGCTCAGATAGCCGATCACAAACACTGTCAAAATACTTGCCGAATTCACTGCAGAGCCCGCAGGCCCTCGCGAAAGAGCCGTCGACCGCGTCCAGGCATGCGCCCGCAATAAAAAGGAAAATACCCGCATACGGGTGGCCTGATATTGCGATCAGCCCTGCGATCACCGACATGAGCAGGCCTGCCGCAGTGATCATGTTCGGCGTCACTCCTGCCATTAGCAGGATATGGCTGACCGAATACAGTACCCGATCCTTTTGCGGCTTATAGGCGTATAGCATGCTCATGTCGATCTTCCCTATTACAGCACTGCAGATACGAATTCAGAGCAGTCAATGTTACCGGCATCACCCGACCGGATCGTTTTTGTGGCAGCCGGTTTATTGATTGTGCTATTGCCCAGATCGGAAGCGACCTGTTTCCCGAATGACGCGATATCCCCATCATTAAACTGCGGCGCGCCAGTCGTCGCGAATACGCCTAGCTCTACATTCTTTTGTGGTTTTAGCGTGGTCAGGTATGCATCGACCGAGTTGCTCACTCTCCCGAAATACATTGGCCCGCCTGCGACGATCACATCATAGCCCGACGTGTTGGCTGCGGCCGTACTCTTTATGCCAGCCAGATTAACCGTATATCCTTTTGACTGCAGGTCGCCGGCTATTGTAGCTGCGGCGTTCTTTGCAGCGCCCGAGACACCAGGGTTATATACGACAAGCGCTTTACCGACCGGCGCTCCGGCCGGTTTCAGGATCTGGCTGCTCATGTCCGTAAGGCTCATGACGTCCCCGCAGAAGAGGAGACCCATGGCAGTTCCTACCGCCGCTACGATCACTATGATGCCGACGACGACTAATCCTACGATCATTAATGCATTCATTTAAATGCCTCCAATTTCACTTACAGTTATGCTATTTTCCATTCAGGGCGCTTCACAGACTTATCGCGTTCTTAAAGAACTCGTTATGCCTTTCGATACGGGCGCCGTACTCCTCGACAAACGATTTCGTCGTGCTCCCGTACCGTAGTAGGAAATGGTCCACGAGCGCCATCATGTAGAACGACATATATTCATCGGTCAGGACCTTCGGGTCCGCAGGCTTGATGAGCTTATGCTTCATCAGTATGGTGAAACTCGACTCGAAGAACTCCGGCCCGGCGCCGAAGAACATCAGCATGAAATTTTTTATCTGAGCGTTATGGTAAAGCTCGATGAAAGAGATCCTCATGATCTTCTCCATGCGAGGATCCTCCAACCAGCTCCCAGACACGCCGATGGCCATGGCCATGAACCCGTCCAGCCCCATCGAGACAAGCTGCGCTTCAGCATCGTCGCTATCCGACCATTTCCCCACCTTGCTTTGATTCCAGCTCTCCAGGACATATTCCAGGATCTTCTCGAGGATCTCATTCTTGGTGGTGAAGTAGTAGTACAGCGATGCCTTTCGAACGCCCGCCGCGTCCGCGATCTCGCGTAGCGATACAGCGTCGAAACCCTTTACGGCGAACAGGTCGATGGCGACGTTCAGTATCCGTTCCTTCGTCGTCACTTCGCCCGATGCTGTTATTTTCTCGTTATGTCCAGCCATGTATATCATGCCTTTAACGGTCGTTCGTATTTATCTACCTACCGACCGGTAAAGAACAATAGACTATTAAAGTATATAAATCTACCGGCCGGTAGGTAGACAGATTGAAAAGTTCTATGGGCAGTCGGTTAATCTCTGGCGATGACGAAAAAAGTTCAAAGGGCTGAAGCCTTCTTCAGGTAAGCATCTTTAATCTTCGTATAGCTCTGCTTGTTGAACGAGCACTCTTTCATGCACAGCGTGCAGCTGATGCACTGATCTCCGTCGATGTGGCTCAGCCTGCCGTTCTCGTGCGCGATCGGCTTCTTATAGATTGCCTTGCCCGGACACTTTCGGATACAGTTGCCACAGGTGGCGCAGAAGCTCCTTGTCCATGCGTGCTCGCTGCTGTCCGTAGCAGGCAAATTCCCGATGCTCGTGAAAATTGCCGAAATACGCTGTCTGGGGCCGAACTCCGGTGTAATTAAAAGACCATGCCTTCCCCCATTGCCCAGACCGGCCTTGATTGCCAGTGGAGGATAGAGCGCCGGGCCGATCGCCGGATGGCCTGCTTCTGCAGCATACCCTTTACTCCGTAAGTATTCGGTTAGCCGGTTCGTGATATCGCCCATCTGGCGGTAGGTGATAATGCCAATCGCCTGTGTCTCCGGGCTGGGGGCCGCGTCGACGGGCGCTTTGGGGATCTCCATGATCAGCACTATGGCATGTGAATAAGCCACGGACCTTCCGCTGAAGATTAATTCTCGTGGCAGCTCCGTGTAACCGAGCTTCGCAATACCCAATGATCGCGTATATGCCTCGAATTCCTTCAATGCATCCGGATCGATCGTTTCCTTTGGCGAGGCCGGATTATGACTGACCGATGTAATAGCTCGCTCCACACCCTTTGCGATCGCGAGCTGTGTGGGCATCGTTTTCAATGATATCTTGAGCTTATTCGGGAGAGTGACCCCTGGCGATGTAGCCGCGGCCTGGACACGGCCTTCCCGGGCGTTCAGCTCCGTCGCCAGCCTGTCCATCTTGCCCAGACGGTAGTCCCGGTACTTTGATTTTATTCCTTCTAATACGCTCATTCTTTAACACCCGGTACCAGTAATGAACGCACCCATTCAGGCTTCTTCCATAGGGCGCATCCGCCGTCCGATTCCATGAGCTGGTCGCGGTTCTCCCGTAACGCCTTGAGAAATTTAGAGTCAAGGGCTTCCTTCAGCGACATGTCGATGATGTTGCAATCGGAGTACGGGGCGAATGGGCAAGGCTCAAGGCTGCCCGAGGCGCTGACATGGATGAAGCCCCTTCCCGAAGACAGGCATCCGCCGAATGCTTTCTCATCGCCCGGGAACCCGATGTAGACGCCAGGCTGGCTGGCCCTGTATGAGGCCATTTTTGTCAGTATGGCTTCCCGCTGCTCGTGTGTGACGACCCATTCCTCGCTTTCTTTTGTTACCGGCGTGAATTCGACAAAGATGAACGCCTTACAGCCATTCTCCCGCATGTTTTTTATGAAGTTTTCACCGGTCACCGCGTCGTAGTTCGACTTCGTGACTGTGAGCGATGAGCCAAAAAATATTCCCCGTTCGTTCAGCTTTGCCATGTCTTTGATCAGCCGCTCATATATTCCATGGCCCCTGCGCAGATCGGTAATCCCGCTGTCTCCTTCCATGCTGAGTATGGGAATTACATGCTTTTGCGTCTTGAACTGCTGCATCACGGCATCGTCGATGAGCGTGCCGTTCGTAAATAGCGTGAAGACCATGTTCGGAAAGTCCTTCGTGACATTAAAGATCTCCGGCTTCGTCAGTGGTTCGCCACCCACTAATAATACAATGGAGATGCCCAACTCGTTCGCCTGCCGCAGGACGTTTCTTAGCCCGGCCTCATCCAGCTCCGGCTTTTGCTCTCTCGGGACGAGCCGTGAGTAGCAGCCCGCACAATGCAAGTTACACTTGTTGGTGACGCTGAGGATCATGACCGGCGGCACGTGGATGCCTTGCTCTTCGTTATGCTGCCTTACTGAGGCCGCCTTTTTCTGATTTATTGCAGTCTTGATAAAGAATGCCGCCATCGCGGGGTCTCTCATCGATACACCCAGCGCGTCACTGAATATGCCCTTGATGAGCTCATTGATCATGCGATTGAGATCGTCATTGTTTTCCATATCTGTCACCCCATCAGTTTTTAATCGATTTGACCAGGAAGGCCATGTGGTCGTCGAGCCGTTTTCCTTCTGCCTTCAGGAACGAGCCTGATGTGCCATAGTGCACGATAAAGTAGTCCATGAACGCGCATATATAGAATGATAAGTATTCCTGCGCAAGGACATCCGGATCGGAAGGCTTGATGAGCTTATGCTTGAGCATGATGCTGAAGTTGGATTTCCAGAAAGCGATGGCTTCGCCGATGAATTTTTCATAGAACATTCTCATGGGCTCGCTGTGGTACATCTCGATACAGATGACCCGCCATATCTTATCCATCTCCGGGACTGCGATCCATTGATTGAAGACACCACTCGCCATTGTCATGAAACCCTCTACGCCCATCGACGTGATCATATGTTCCGAATCTGCGCCCTGGGGCCCGATATTCGTTAGCCGGGTCATCGGGTACTCGAATAGCTTTTCCAGCAGCTCGTCCTTGCTGGAAAAATGGCTGTACAGTGACGCCTTTTTAATGCCTACGGCTTCCGCGATCTCCCTCATGGAGACCGCGTCGAACCCTTTTTGGGCGAAGAGATCAAGGGATACTTCGAAGATCTTTTCTTTAGTCGTCTTTTCTCCCGCCTCATCGAGCGGCACTATGTTGACTTTTTTATTTGTTACGGCCATGTTAACCAATCCTTCAGCATTGTCCATCTACCGGTGTGAATTTGCATCCGACCGGTAGGTAGGTTACAAATCCATATAATATCATTAAAGTATTTAAAGCTACCGACCGGTAGGTAGTAATCATAGAATACTGATAGCGATGAACGCTATAATAAAAAGCGTCATCGTGAGGTAGAGCTGGCGTGTTTTCACATGCCCCTCGTCAATGGTCTTGCTTTTAAGGAGTTTCAGTGCAAGGTATAATAAAGCGATGTCCAGTGGCACAAAGATGACAAGATAGATCATGCTGAGCAATCCGGCCATAAATATGAAGCAGCTTAAGACGACGATCGATACGAAAAGGAGTGTCGCAGTGCGCAGGGCGTTTTCTCTGCCGTAAGACCTCGCAAAAGTCCGGGCCGATCGCTTGCCGTCGCCTTCCATGTCCATAGCACTATTCGCGATTTCCTCGCCAAGGTCGAATAGAAAAGCCATGGCGCCGAAAGCCCATATCATGCCGTCCATCAACCCGCCGACAGTAATACCGCCCATGACGAATGTCGAGGCAACACAGAAGGCTACCATCAGATGGCCTGGCAGGCCGGATTCCTTAAATCGCCAGTTATACAGAATACTCACGACCCACAAGATCAAGGCTAAAATAAAGATGGGAAGACCGAGCAGTGCTGCGCATATGAAGCCTGCAATGGAAAATAGGCAGGTAAGCATGACCACTTCAAGTACCGTGACACGGCCCGACGGGAGAGGCCTTTTTGGACTATTGATCCTGTCAACCTCGATGTCGAAATAATCGTTCGAGATCATGGCGGCGCCGGAAATAAAGAATCCTGTAAGAAAGCCCATTAGCCCCACGAAGACCGTAGGAAAAGTCCCTGAAGCAATGATCTGGCCGGCGACGACGCATATGCCCGCAGATATGGGGAGTTCGGGCTTCACAAGATCGAAGATCACCCCGGCTTTTCCAGAAATCCTTGTCTTGAAGATATGATCACCTGCTGCCATAGAATCCATCTTGCAATACGCAGTACCACTACATAAGGCCTTTAATGGCTACTTTAGTGTTCCAGTATCGTTTCATGCCCCATCCGGTAGGTTGTAAAGGAAATGAAATAATTATAAGCAATTAATATATAATATATTGATCATGGCGAGCAATGGCGAGATCTACCACCTGGCGTTCAATTTACACGATGAGCTAATGAAAAAAGGCATACAGGTCACCACCGTAGAGATCAGGGACTACTTAACGGAGCTGAATAAGCAAGGCATGCCGCTGGCAGATATGGAAAAGAAGGCCAGGGAAGCTGCAATGGATATACATAACAAAAAGATCAGCGCACGTAAAATACCGGGCTAATTCGACGATTACTTTTTTACCGATACATATTTCTATCCATATTGACACATTGTCAGTCAGTACGGAGAGATAATGAGGATCACGAAAGAACCTGAAGTGCGCAGGAACGAGCTGATGGATGCAGCAGAGCAGCTATTCTCCGAGAAGGGGTATGAGCACACCAGCGCCAGCGACATCATCAGAAAGGTCGGCGTAGCACAGGGGACTTTTTATTATTATTTTAAGTCGAAGGACGAGATCCTCAACGCAGTCATCGACCGCTATATAGAACGCTATGTGGAGTTCTTGAAAAGTATTGCGAATGACGATAGTATGAATGCTCTGCAAAAGTTCCAGCGCATTATAGATACACTCTTCACGATAAGCGACCAGAGGAGAAAATTTTCGCAATACATGAACCTGGAGGAAAAGGTCGCGAAGCACGAGCGCTTCCGGGGCTACATTGAAACGACCATCTCGCCGCTGGTAACGCAGATCGTGAAACAGGGCATTCTCGATGGCTTTTTTGAGGTTGAATATCCAGAGGAGACGACCGAGCTCATCGTGCTCCTCATCGACCGTATGAACAAAAATGTCCGGCATGTCAAGAATAAGAAAAAACTCGGCGTTAAGGCAAAGGTAGCCGGAGACTTGATAGAAAAAGCCTTGAACGCACCGAAGGGCAGCTTCAGGATCAAATTTTAAAGTAGCCACTGGAATAAGGTTATATACGCTGACTGACTAAGGAGAATATTGACAACTTGTCAGTGACATGTTGTCTGTAGAGATGACAATTATGGCTGAAAATGTAAAAACAGTATCCGTGGTGCGATGTGAAGACTACGGCAGAGCGCGCGTATATGAAGCAGTAAAGAGATCGATCGATCTCCTGGGCGGGCTCGGGCAGTTCATATCTCCAGGCCAAAAAGTATTTTTGAAGTTCAACTTACTCCTGGGCGCTGCTCCGGAAACATGTATATCGACGCACCCCGATGCGGTCTATGCCGTCGCCCGTTTACTGAAAGAGCACGGCTGTTCCGTCGTAATGGGCGACAGCCCCGGCTCCGGCCTGGCATATACCGAAAGCGTCCTAAAAATGTCCTATGCCGCTTCGGGGTACGATAAAGTATCTGAAGAGCTGTGCATTCCCCTGAATTATGATACGGGCTATGATGTGGTATTAGCACCTGAGGGCAATCTTATGAAGCGGTTTTCCATCATCAAGCCGGCGCTCGAGGCGGATGCCGTTGTCATTGTATCGAAGGCAAAGACACACGCGCTGACCTTTTTTAGCGGGGCGGCGAAGAACATGTTCGGAGTCATTCCAGGCCTGGAGAAGCCATTGTATCATGCGAAGTTCCAGACTTCGGATGATTTCGGCCGCGCGATGGTCGAGCTGAACGATGTGGTGAAGCCCCGGCTCCAGATCATGGATGCGATCATGGGCATGGAGGGTGACGGCCCTCACAGCGGCACGCCACGGAAGATCGGCGCTGTGCTGGCAAGCGGCGACTATAGCGCCATAGACGTGGCGACCGCCAGGCTCATGTCGATAGACCCCCGGAGAGTCTCGACTATCAGTGCTGCAGTGGAAAGAGGATATCTTAGAGATGACTACGGCGACATAACCATCGTGGGCGAACCTCTGGAAAACCTGATCATCAAGGACTACAAGTGCCCGTCCACATACTATACCCCACGTACCGATAATAGCAGACTGCAAGCGTTCGCCTCGGCCATAATGCCACGCATATTGGAGGACCGGTGCATCAGCTGCATGAAGTGCATGCAGAGCTGTCCGGTGAAAGCCATTACCGCTGTCGATAAAAAGCCTTCCATTGACTACGAGATATGCATTAAATGCTATTGCTGTCACGAGATGTGTGACGATCACGCCATCTCGCTCGAGCTCCCGGATAAAGCCATGACGGAGCTCCGGAAGAGACGTGGTCCGTGATCCCCACTCCGCCGGACCCGTGAAATATCGCAAATTCCGGCCAGTCTTATCATACCGTCGAGGTATAGAAAGTTCGAGCCTTAAAGGAATTTCAGCATGACGCGTTGCCGATATTCCTCGTATTTTTTGCCGAATCTCTGCCGTAGGTAATCATCTTCCGAATGAACTGACATCAGCATTGCGACGTACATGACCACTGATGTTAAAAGCAACAACCACCAGCCTGTGAGCAGCGCGATGCCGGGGATCACGAGCACGATCCAGCTACTGTATACCGGGTTCAGCATGACTGCGTAAGGCCCGCCCGTAGCCAGCCTGTCACCGAAGTATGCGGGAAGAAATGCGATCATCGACCATATCCATATAATTAGACCGGGTACAAGCAGCACTAAGCCGATAATAGTCAATATCTCGCTGGACATGGGTATCGTTAAGCCATAGGTGTAGCTGATCCAGGCCGTCACCGCAAAAACGACGATCGCTGGTAACATGATCTTAGGCCCGGCACCTTCGATACCCATTTTTAGATTCCCATAGGTTTTGTCAAACATATTATTCCTCTTTTATTTCGTTCCTTGGCCACTTCACGTTACCAGGGCCCATGTCCTTCATCATTAACATGGCGAAACGGAACATCGTCCCCGCTGCAAGCTTTTTCAGCGGGCTGATCTTTACGTCGTAATAATATTCCTTGCCGGTATAGAATTTCAGGTCTGCGGCCAGGTAATCCGGGATCTCGGCTGAGATGTGTTTCAATATCGTGAACCCCATGTATTCATATAAACTGGGGGAAGGCAGGCTCTTATCAAGGCATGCCGTGTAAAATTTATCCGCGGCATCCGAGATGGCGCGTTCCTTCTTCTCGACAGCCCTTTCTTTTTCTGGCCATGGTGGGGTCGCAACGCCCAGCTCGTGGACGATGCGCGCGCCTCCCAGCGCGTACTTGATGGATGAGAGTGCCTCCTTCTGGCCTATGCCGCCGGTGTTCACGATTGTGAGTACCTTCTGGCGGAAGAACCTCGGCCGGTGATTCGTATAGGCAAAGCGGTCGATGAAATTCTTCATGAGCCAGCTTACGTTAAGCACGTAGACGGGCGACGAAAGTATGATGCCGTCGGCCTCTAGTAATTTTTTCTCGATGAAGGCAAGATCATCCTTTAACGGGCATTTGTCCTCGCCTTTGCCGATGCAGGTAAAGCAGCCTTTGCAAAGCTGTATGTTAGCATCCTTGAGGAACAGGTACTCGAACTCCGTGTCCCCCAATGTTTTCATCTTCTCCTCAATCTTTTTTACTACTTTATATCCAGAGCCTTTACCTTTCGGGCTGCCCATGACGGCGATCACTTTCATATCGACACCTCAACTGTTTTTTCCAGATTCAGTACATGCCTCAATTGTTTCATATTGATGTCCGTGGATATGCCCTTTTCGTGCCAGTGCTTCCTGCACCCACAATGGTCGAGTAGCACACATTGCGGAGGCATGCCCAGTGCTTTTGCCTTCCATCCCCCGGCGACCAGGTTGGACACGCATGCGATCCCTACGATGCCGGCGCCCTCGCCGATCAGCTGTCTTCCCGCATCCCCGGAGAATACAGAAGACTCATGGGGCACGAGGAAAACTTCGAAACCGAACTTCTTGCCCATTTTTGTTAATTGGTTTACGCGGCACTGAGGAGTGCAACCTGTGCACTCACAGGAAAGCCCGTTTGAAACGGCTTTGCAGACTGGTTTCGGGTGGTATCGCATACAAGCTGGCAGCACAACGGCTTTTCGTTTTGCAGCCAGGAACGAATCCCGGAAAGCCCGGTTCATGATCTCTGCTCCGACCATGTTGAGGTGATATTCCACCCGGCGGCGCCCGCTGAAAATGACATCCTCCTTCCACCTGTGGCTCGACTGCGACTCGTTCAGGAACTTTTCAACGTTCGGCGTATACTTGCCCAATGCCGCTTCGCTTGCCGGCTCGAACCACTCCGCGAATGAGATTGCCTGCCCGATCTCGCTACTCGCCCCGTCCGGCGTACAGCACCAGAACTCGCGCCACACATGCAGGCGCTTCATTTCCTGGGGGAACTCGCCGGTCGCCGCCATCCACTGTAAAAGCTTTTCCAGATGGTCGAGGGTCGGCCTGGGGTACCACTGGCGGTCTACCGGTGAGATGAAAGCCGTGGCGATAATGCCCTTCATGAAGTCAGCGGCACGCTTGACGTTGCCGCCCTGCCTGCGCAGGTCAGCCAGCTCGATGAGTATTTTTGCGGGCAGCCCCGGCATGTCGTGAGCATCATCACAATAAACTCGCCACAGCGTGCCCAGTGTCAATAATTCAAACAAATACTCTTCCTTCGAGCGCACAGCCTCAATATTATGATCCTTAACGTATGCCTGGAGGTTTTCGATGAGCCTGTGAAGGCTTTCGCCCGTCTTCAACACTTCATCGGTGAATGTTGCGACATCCGCATAGTATTGCTCGGAGTCATTCATGCCGTTGCGTAGCGAATAAGTTATAGCCTCCATTACTGGGCCCCCTTTATCTCGATCTTATCGAACATGAACTCGATGTGCCCCGATAGGTCATGCAGCATGCCTTCCGTGAAATTGCAGTACGTCGAGTCATTGAAGCTGATGACGAAGTAGTCGAATAAAAGATAGACGCAATAATAGAAAAACTCCCGAGCTAGCACATTGGTATCGGACTCCCGTATATAACCGAGATCCATCATCATGCGGAATGTCTGTTCCCATGACATAACGGGGGTTTCCACCATGACTTTCTTAAAGAAGACGCGGATCTTAGTGTTATGGGAAAGCTCGATGGAGATGATCCGCCAGATTTTGGCTATCCTGGGCCGGTTAAGCCTTTGAAGGTAAGCCCTGCTGGCCACATTCATGAACCCTTTCGCCCCATACTGAGCAAGTAAGGTTTCCATCGGCACTTCGCCCGGGTAGCTGCGAGAAAGCTCCGTTATGAAATATTCGATGATCGTATCCAGTATTTCGTCCTTGCTCTTAAAATGATTATAGATCGAGCTTTCCCTGATCCCAACTTCTCTCGCGATCTCGCGTATGGACATGGCGTCGAATCCCTTCCTTGATACCAGGTCAATGGCGGCGTCGAGTATCCGCTCTTTGGTATTTAGCTCATCCTGCTGGAACAGTGCCGTTACGGGTTCATTTTGCATTTGACTCATCTCCGAACGAACGCATAAAACGAACGTTCGTTCGCATATACCAATAGCATGGCCTAAATATATAAAACTAACGAGCGTTCGTTTTTATACTATTTTACCCATATAAAATATTGGGAAAAGAGAGTTGATGACGATCGACTTTGAAAATCGGGTTAAACGTAGGCTTATTGATCGGCTTGTATCGTTTTATTCCGGCTTCGAATGCACGCACATTAGCTGTAGCGCCCAGGCCGCTTTGTCGGCCGTCGGCGGCCTGTAAGCAGCTAACTTATCCAGCAAAGCATCCGGGTTTTCGTCTACAAGTATCATGTTGCGATGATCCCGGTCCAGGAATTGCTCATCAACAGCATGATCGAGAAAACCTAAGACATTATCATAATAGTGACAGACGTTCAGGAAACCGCATGGCTTTCCGTGCATACCCAGCTGCGCCCAGGTCAGCGCCTCGAAGAATTCTTCCAGTGTGCCCAGCCCGCCGGGCATCGCGATAAAGCCGTCAGATAATTGAGCCATCAGCGCCTTGCGCTCATGCATCGTATCGACTACCCGTAAATCACCCAACCCCGTAAAGGCGACCTCTTTTTTTACGAGCCCTTTAGGTATGACCCCTATGACTTCGCCGCCCGCATGTACGACCGCATTCGCTGTGTATCCCATCAGCCCCACCTTCCCGCCCCCGTAGACGAGCCCGATCTTTCGCTCGGCCAGTTTATTTCCAAGCTGTTCGGCCGCATCGATATATTCCCGCCTCGCGCCGGGGCTCGAGCCGCAAAAGACACATACGCGCTTCATATAGTGGCTGAGATTGTGGCGATCGACCATAAATGTAACTAAGAAAGCTCCGTGAAAATACTGTGTGCCTTCAGAAGTCAACCTTGACCCCTGCGTTCGCGAGCATTTGCCCGACCCATGCATGATGCGTTTCATAAGCTCCCCAAACGGATATTCCCCAGGCGTATGAGAGCTTTTTGTGATCTTCGACATTTTTTGCATTATAGACATCCAGCACGGTCAGCGATCCTCTCTTGCCGACCGGAGGCGCTTTCAGTTCCGGGAATTCCCTATAATATTTCTCCATTATAAAAGGTATAGGGCCCTTATCGTTCTGCCTGATGTGCGGATCCCCTTTCGAAAAAAGCAGCCAGCAGAGGCGCAGCAAGTGTAGCGCGTTCGAGCGCGGGCTGTGGTCCTCCGAATGCTGTAAAGCATAGCAATCAACGGTCAGCAGGTGGACGGTGCCATAGGAATCGGGACTTGAGTATTCCCGAGATAGCACCTCTCCGAAGTACCTGTTCCTGCAAGTTTCTTTATCATTAACGGGAGCGCCGCATAACGGACAGGGACACATCGTATTACATGACTCTGTACGAAAGCTTATATGTTTTATCTCACGATCAGAGCAGGCTCTCTCAGGGCATTTTTTAGCACCATTGACGCCAGCTCGGTCGCGCTTCTGGACGCGGGAGAATTCGCAAGGGCGTTTAGCATCATGAAGTCGTGTACCGTATTCAGGAACCGTACGGCAGTCACGTTCACACCAGCTTCGGCCAGCTTATGCGCGTATGCTTCACCCTCGTCCCGGAGCACGTCGAACTCATCGGTGATCACCAGCGCGGGCGGCAAGCCCTTGAGCTGTTCGACCGATGCCTTCAGCGGGGACGCAGTCGGCTGTTTTCTGGCATCTTTGTTAGGCAGGTACTGGTCCCAGAACCATTTCATCGCCTCCAGGGACAGCCAGTAGCCCGTGGCGTATTTTTTATATGATGGCGTGTCGAATCCTGCGTCCGTAACAGGATACAGGAGTGCCTGGAAAGCAATATGCGGCCCTTTCCTCTGTTTTGCCAGCATTGAGATCACAGCTGCCATGTTCCCGCCCACGCTGTCGCCCGCCACCGCGAGCCTGGACGGGTCGATGTTAAGGGACTTCGCGTTCTTCGCCACATATTCGAGCGCAATATACGATTCTTCGATGGGGACCGGGTATTTCGCTTCCGGCGATGGTGTATATTGGACGAAAATGACCGCAACGTTGGCCTTGTTCGCGATCTCGCGGCTAAGCCGGTCGTGAGTATCCCTGCCACCCATCACCCATCCGCCGCCATGAAAGTATAACACAGCGGGCAATATGCCTGTACTCCCTTTCGGACGCATGATACGGATCGGTACCCGGCCCCTGGGACCGCCCGGTACGTCCCGATCCTCAATGATCGCGGGCATTTCCCTTACGCTGACTTCCTGGACTTTGGAGAGGACCCTGCGGGCCTCCTCAGGAGATAATTCGTAGATCTGCGGGCCTTTTGAAGCGTTGATATTTTCAAGGAAGGCACGCGTGATCGGATCTGTCACGTCGATTTGCATACTCATAGTCACACACTCAATAGGACCATACTTTTTACAGAATGTAATTATTGACGTGTGATTAAAACATCTTCTTAATAAAAAAGAGAGTCAATAAAAGAATTAGACGGGATAGACGTCCTCATATCGAGGGTATCCACCTCTAGAGATGGATACGATGAAATGCTAGTGAAACATCATTCTTTGAGAATGATGCGAATAAGCTCAGGGCTCGTTCAAGTATCCTTTTCTCTGGAGCCAGTTCACCTGTGGGCCGGTGTATCGCCAGATAACGTCAGCCTTCTCGTTCTGTATCTCCCAGGGGACTACGATGACTACGTCGCCTTCGCGTATCCAGACGCGCTTCTTCATCTTACCGCGTATGCGGCACATCCTTGTCACTCCATCCATGCATTTTACGGTCACGCGGTTCGAGCCCAGCATGCTGATAACGGTGCCCAGCACTTCGCGCTCGTTCTTGTTCGGGGTCCTTACCCTCGTGACGACTTCGCCTTCCGACCCGGAGGGCCTTCCTCTGCCACCTTGAGTATTTGGCCTGTTCAGTGTATCACCTTCAGATTCGTCCTGTTGTTATAATATATATCATATATTATATTTTAATTGATTGGGCCAGCAAATCCATGTGTATAACAAGGATGTTATCAGCTGACTTCAGCCCGCTAGAGCATTTCACAGGCGGTTTATAAGCTTTATAAATAGTAGCGCCGGTCGAAAAAGGTCGACATCAGGGCCGACGATCTCTGGCAGGACATACCGATCTATCATGAGCTTGAAAACTTGCTGCGATATCTAATCACACTTCACCAATAAATAGTAATCTATAGAGTGTATCCCGCTTGCGATGTCACAGCCACGTCGGGGTGAAAATTAGTATATAATTTAGTAAGGTTTTTGTCTCGTTGACCAGCAAGGCAATTTGTTGCAGCATTCAATGTATTATGCCTTTCGACCTCAATGCTGATATCATGAGCGATTAGCCCAGTTTAGCTTCAAACAACAAAATTAATAAAAACGACTCTTTACCTTTGAGAATATGGTGGGGCCACGGCGATTTGAACGCCGGTCTCAAGACCCCCAGTCTTGAAGGATGGACCAAGCTACCCTATGGCCCCAAAATCAAAGGTTTCGTAGCATACAAGTACGCTATACATATATATCATTTTTGATTAGAAACGTTAAATCGTATACGGGATTTTTTATCTTAATGGATAAGCATGTGCATCGATATCAAAAGTATAATAATGCATTAGTACCATAATTTTTTATAACTTCTAAGTGAGTTTAGTAATATTGGCTGAATAACTTAAATACTATGCATAAAAAATAAGCTATTACCATAAAAACTCTATAAATTAAAACTTCGCGTGCTTGAGGCTTTCAGGATGGATAGATTAGAACTTGACGAAAAGGACAAAAAAATAGCCGCTCTATTCGAGACACACCCGGATATCTCCCAGATAGATATCGCCGAGCAAGTCGGCCTTTCTCAGCCGACCGTGGGTGCGCGTATCAATAAGCTGAAGCAGTCCGGCGTCATCTCCAGCCTGGTGGGCATGAACCTCTCGAAAGTCGGCCTGAAGCTTGCAAAGGTCGACGTGACCGCTAAAAATTCCGTCGAGATCATTAAAAGATTCAAGGAGTGCCCTTATTTCATGAACGGCCTCGTGGTCTCTGGCAAAGAAAATCTCTGCCTCTTTTTTATTGCAGAAGATATCTCCACGATAGAGGCGATCGTCGATAAGCATGTACGCAGCCACCCATCAGTCATGGACGTGGACCTGGGCATCGTCATCACCACCGTGAATGACCTGATCATGCCCGTAAGACTGAACACAAAAAAGGGTGACCTTACGCCATGCGGCCTCGACTGCTCAAAATGCGATTACTATACCTCAAACCGCTGCCTCGGCTGTACTGCCACAAAATATTACAAAGGCAATTTCTGGTAATAGAAAAATTATGTGAACGATTTATCTTCGTGTCTTGACAGGTATTCGAAGGCGGACATTGCCGCTTTTGCGCCTTCGCCGGCGGCTATGACGATCTGTTTTTGCGGTATGTTGGTAGCATCACCGCAGGCGAACATGCCTTCGACGCTGGTCTTGCAATCCTCGGTGATGACGATCTCGTTGCGCTCATTCAGCTGTACCAGGCCTTTGACTATGCTTGTATTCGGCAGCAGCCCAATCTCCACGAAGACGCCTCCCACGTTCAGCCGCTTTCGCTCGCCCGAATTCGAGACGATATCGATGGACTCCACGAAGTCCGTGCCGCTGACGCGCTCTACAGCCCAGCCCTCGAAGAGCTCAACCTTGGGGCTCGCCTTGATACGATCTATGATGATCTGGTCCGCTTTCAGCCTGCTGCGTACGACCATGTAGATCTTGCTGGCAATGTGCATCAGGTCGATGACCGACTCTGCGGCCGAGTTTGCGCCTCCTACCACTACCACATTCATTCCGGCGTATAGCGGAGCATCGCACGTGGTGCAATAGCTGACGCCTTTATTATGATATTCTGCTTCGCCCGGGACGTTCATCTCCTTCCAGTGGGCGCCCGATGCGATGATGACGGCATGGGACTCGAGTGTGTGTCCACTTTCCATAGTAATACGAAAATGGCTGTCTATACGTTCCACTTTTGAGGCGCGACTGACGTTCACGTTAATGTCCAGCCTGTCGATCTGCCCCTTCATTTCTTTTGTCAGCTGTAATCCGCTGATCTGCTCATATCCGGGATAATTCTCGATCTGGCCGGTCTTCGACACCTGGCCCCCGACCGAATCGGATATGATCTCGACTGAGAGCCCTTTTCGCTTCGCATAGATAGCAGCAGTGACGCCTGCCGGGCCTGCGCCTACGATAATCACGTCTAATAAAGCCATCATAGATAGGTGTTATCGCAAGAATATCAAGATTCCGATAAATAGCGGTCGATCTTGAGCATGTTGAAGCCGACCATCACGTGGTCGTCGATCACGATGACGGGCGTGATGCGGATACCGTACTTCCGGGACATCTCTTCAAGTGCTTTCTTGTTTTTTGCGACATCGATATCCTCATACTTAACACCTTTACTCTTCAGGTATGCCTTAGCGTTATTGCAATCGGAGCATGTGGGTTGAGAGTATATCTTGACCTTCTTCATAGTAACCATATATTATATAAATTAATAAAATATAAATCCTGCTCAAGGCAATCGCCAAAGAATGCATAAAAGACAATATGGAGCATAAGGATGCACCCTGTATGCCGTGGGGAGATGTGGGATCGGCCAGGCAATTAGCCCCAGTATAATGATCTCACGATGCTTGATGGGAAATAATGTAAAAGTCATACTCGTGCATACTGTGAAAAAAGCTATGCGTGTGCATAATATGGAAAAAGGAACGCCCGGTAGTTTTACATTTATTAAAATATAAATATAATAATTAATCTTTTAATAATGGTGTTCATTATCTCCGGGCAGCCTGATGAAAGTATAAGATCAACTCCAATACCTCCCGCTCCTGAAATCGAGGAGGTCACGCTAAAAAGAGATCTAGGCGTGTTCGGCTCTTTCTCCATCGGCTTTGCCGACGTGGGCGCAGACATATACGTTGCGCTGGGGCTCGTCCTGTTCTTCGCCGCCGGTGTCGCCCCGCTGGCGCTCGCTGTAGCCGCGCTAGGGTATTTATTCACCGCGCTAAGCTACGCAGAGCTGGCATCCGCAGTGCCCAAAGCCGGTGGAGCGTCAATATTTGCGAGAGAGGCATTCAACGACTTCTGGGCTTTTATCGCCGGGTGGGGCCTGTTGCTTGATTACACGATCGATATTGCCTTGTTTGGCTGGATCACGATGGGTTATTTAGGCAGCTTCTGCCAGAACCTCGGCCAGGCCGGGATACCGTATATCGGCGCTTTGAGCGGCCTGAATAGCTTTAACGTGATCCACGGCGGCGTGCCCAATTATACATACCAGGCTGTCGCCACGATCATTCTCTCCGTAGCTCTTACGGCGTTGAACTACATCGGAATTCGAGAATCTGCAAACTTAAACATTGCTCTCTCCATCATGAGCATCATCAGCGAAATTTTTCTGCTGATCATCGGCTTCGCGCTTGTCTGGAGCGCCCCGACGTTCTTGCATAATATCACACAGCTAGGCACCGGGGTCTCCTGGTCAAACTTTGGGTGGGGCATCACCGTGGCCATGGTATCCTTCATTGGGCTGGAATCGATCTCGCAGGCGGCGGAAGAGACCAAACGGCCGGATAAGACCATCCCCAAAGCGACATTCGCGTTGATCATTGCGGTGATCCTCGCCGGGCTATTATTATGCACGCTCGCGGTCGGCCTTCCGGGCATGTCTCCGACGACGATCGGCACGACATTTCAAAACGACCCTGTGACGGGTGTAGCCAAGGGTATCGGTATGGGACTTAGCGCTGCAAATCCGCTGATCGTCCTGCTGCCTTTGTGGGTTGGTTTGCTCGGGGTCCTGATGTTGTTAATGTCCACGAATACGGGCGTGATCGGCGCTTCACGGGTCACGTACTCCATGTCGAGATACAAGATCATGCCCACGTGGTTTAGCAAGTTACATCCCCGCTTCAGGGTGCCCAGCCGTACGATCGTCGTGTTTACGTTAGCTTCGATCAGCTTTATCGTATTCGTATGGATCATGGGTACATACCGGATCTCGAGCGAAGACCCGACGATCATTTTAGGGGATCTGTATAATTATGGTGCACTCGTATCGTTCATGCTAGTCAACCTGGCACTTATAAAGCTGAGAAATAAGCGGCCTGATCTATATCGCCCATATAAGTCGCCTTTTGCCATTACATTGAACATTAGAAAAAAAGCGACGATCGTCCCCATAATGCCAGTGTTCGGATTCATTGTGTGTTTATTCGTGTGGCTGCTCGTTCTTAACCTGCACCAGATCGGTAAGATCGTTGGCACAGCTTGGTTCATCGTAGGCATCATCATGTATTTAGCGTACAGGCGAAGCCAGAAGCTGGACTGGAAGAAGCCGATCCCGGGAACGCTCGTGACACACCCCGAGGTCGCCCACCAGCTACACCCGGAGATAGCGGAATCATTAAAGCAAAGAAGGGATACATCATTGAAATAGAGGTCTCGATGCGGTCGGCTAACAAATCTAATGATAAAATAAGCGATACAGCTCCAGCAAGGCTGGGAAAAGTCGGCTTTTCAGTTATGGCACTCGACATGCTGCTATCGGTAGCCATTCTGGCGCTCGGGGTCTATATGATGGCTTTACTCGTTTTTAACGGCAACTGGATCATGCTTTTGCCATCGCTGCTCTTCATGGTCATCGGGGTCTTGAAGATAAAAAAACTGCTGCCGATTCTTACAACCTCCATGAATAGGGGGAATATGGCAGAGGAGATCATGCACAAGAATATACTTGTGCCGATCTCGAGGCCGGAAACAATCGAAAGCCTGGTGAACATCGGCTGTGACCTCCTGGCGAAAGGCGGCACCATACGTTTTTTGAACGTCATCGAGATACCACAGCAGCTGCCGTATGAGTACGCGGATACGAAAAAAGCTAGCGCACGGGACCTTCTGACAAAGGCGTCCGAATACGCGCAGAAGAGAGGTGTCACTCCCAAGCTAGAGATCGTCTCGTCCCGGGATACGCACGAAGCGATCCTTGATCTTTTAAAGCGTTATAAATGTGACCTGATCATCATGGGCTCCAGCCAGCGTACCGTGCCTGAAAAAGTGCTCTTTGGCAACGTGGTGGACCGCATATTGAAAGAGGCGCCATGCGAAGCGGTGGTTTTCAGCTATTCGAGCAACATGCAACCCATCGGCTATGAAAGGATACTGGTGCCGACTTCGGGATATAAGCACGCGCAGCGAGCGCTTGACATTGCGATCCAGTTCGAGAAAAAGTTCGGCGGCAGGATCACTTCAATGTACGTAGGCCAGGAGTCTGACTCCGAGAAGGCGAACATCATCCTCAAGCAGGCGAAGGCCCATGCGGAAAAATTCGGCGTGACCTGTGAAACGGTATTCCGCACAGGTAACGTTGTGGAGACTATCGGGCAAGAGGCAAAAGAAGGCGGCTACTCGCTGATCATCATCGGCTCCACGGAGCGGCCTAGCTATTATACCGTTTTATTGGGAAGCACCGCTGACGAGATCGTTACCAGGGCACCATGCAACGTACTGGTCGTCCGCACCAAAGGGTGACACGTATACTCGAAGAGCATGGATATTAACAAAGATCATTTTTATATATTGGGCGGCCGGCGATCTATCTAAGGATATCGGGTGCGAGAAAAATAGAAATGTAGCTGGTAGTTAGATATCATATAGCGACTTAAGGTTGTAAATGGCCCTGTTTATCGATTTCAGTGTTTTTCCGGCTTCATAGGACATAATACCCCGATCGCTATTTGACATGATCACAGCATAACATTTTAGTGCGCTGTCAAGGTCTTTACCCACGTCGCCTAAGTATGGCTCCAGCGAACCGTCCTGTCCCTGGACACCGCTGACCAGCTTCTTCAGGTAAGATAGCCGGTCGCCCAGGTCTGGCTCACTGATGGCGAGGTAGGAATTTGCATCCGTTTCAGTCAGTGCTTTTTTCAGTAACAGGTCGAGGAATGACTCGAAGCCTGAAATGGCGTCGATGACGCAAAGGGCGTAATTTTCCTCCGACAGTAGCCGTTTTGCGTTCAGCAGCAGCATCTTGTACAGCTTCTGGCTATCTGAAGAAAGCATCAGGCTGATCAGCATGGCGTCCTCGGACGTCAACACGGTGGGGACAGCGGGTGACGCGGGCTCCGCATGGTAGACCTCGATCATGTCGCCGAAGCCGTTCTTCAGGGATACGGATATGACGGAATAGGCACGCTTGTTCAAACAGTAATTGATGTCCTCGCGCACCAGGGCTACTGCTTCCATGAACCGCTTCATATGCTCGAAGGATTCCTCGATCAGAGGTATATCCATGGGATCCATATTAGGCGTTTTTATCCCGTCTATCAGCTTACGGGCGCTTTCGTATGTGGCGTCAAATTCCATTTCTCCGGCGGAGACCGGATCTCCGGTAGCCGGTACGATCGGCTTTATTCCGGAAAGCTTAACGGGCTTGCTGCCGCTCATGTACGAATATTCGCCGGACGAGAGGGAAAATTCATGTAGCTCGAATTTGACCTTGATGACGCAGGGCTTTCCCAGCCGGATCAGGTGATCTAGCGCGCCGGAAGACGATGTTTTTGCCAGCTCTTCCTCTTCCTGTCGGCGGTGCTCCTTTTCTTGTAGTTCAGTGAAGCGGTCGTAAACGGCCTGCTCTTTCGAGACAATATCCGCGTATTCTCCTCCAAGCTCGGTGCCAAGCGCTTTCATGGACTTGAAGTATCTTTCGAACTCGTCTGCCCCCAGGGAGGCTCCTACGCCCAGGATATTATACAGCGTGTTGAACTGGGACTCCTTCGCGTTCTCAAAGCCTTTTTTCAGTTCATAAGAACGCTCGAAATATCCCTTCGCTTCGTCGGCCTTGCCTTCCTTTACCAGCGTGATGCCGATGTTGTTCAATGTCTCGGCCTGCTCTTTATCCGCATCGGTTTTTTCATAAAGCGATAGCGCGACTTCCAGCTCTTTACGGGCTGCGCCATATTTTTTCGCTGACAGCAGGTAATTCCCGTTCTGGAAACGCTTCCTGGCGATCTTTAGCGATTTTTCTGCTTCCATTGCTGATCCATCCATTGAAGTATATGGGTCCGAATATATAAGGGTTATATGGTCTCGCAAGCCTGCTAAGTGGTTTATATCATAAAAACGCCCTATTTTTAAATCTCCAAGTTTAGAGAAGACACTATGAAGCCTGAGAAGACACAAAGCTTGTTTAGCTTAGTGGATAGTGTTTTCTTTAAAACTTAGCGGCCTTTTGTGCGGACGACCAGTACGTTGCATGGCGCCTTGTTGACGATCTCGTCGGCTACGCTGCCCAGTAGCACCTTATAGTAGTGCGGGCGCTCCGTGGAGCCTATGATGATCAGCGTGAAATCGCCCTTTTTGGCAGTATCGACGACCTTTTCAGTCACATTGCCCAGCTGGAACATGACGTCGACCGGAATGCCGAATATACCTGCATAGGTTTTTACCTTCTGCATGATATCCTCCGCCACGTTCGACTCCGACTCACGGCCCACGAAAATCGTCGTGATACGCCCGCCGAACTTCTTTTCAAGAGAGACGGCTATCTGCATGGCACGCTGCGAGTGCTTGTATCCTGCTGTCGGCACCAGTATTTTACTGTAATTAATGGAGCGCGTCTCGCTCGTATAGCTGAAAATGATCACGTCGCAGGGAGACGAATGTAGCACGTTGTCTATGACATTGCCGAATAGGACTTTCTGTGGGACCGTGCGCTGGCTCGAGCCCATCAGGATCAGGTCCGTCTTGTAGTTGCTCGCAAGCTCGGATATTGCATCGGCAGCCAGCCTGGCGTTGACCACTTCGGTGATCGCATTGATGCCGCGCTTCTTCGCAAATTCAGCAGCCTTGATCAGCTGTTTCTTTTCCTTATCCGTTTTTTCAAGGGCGCCTGGCGGCAGCTGAGGCGGTACCTCGTGAATCGTGACAAACCTCATCGTACCATCTTTTGCGAGAAGGTCGCAGGCCAGGCCTACGAGGCTCTCTACAGTCTCCGGCCGAGACAGAGGCACCATTATATTCCGATATGTGGCTGGCTCTGCCATCTCGGCAACGTTCGTACCACTTGTAACCTTAACCGTTGACATTTCTACATACCCTCATTGAGATTTATATCGTAATCTAAGTTCTTCCGCGATCTCCGGGTGCAGGTTGTGCGCTATGTCCGGGTGTGTCACCTGCGTGCCTGGTAAAGAATTCTTCCAATGCATTTTCATTCTGTGCCGGTAATAGATATACATCGCTATGCCGATGATAAACCACAGCGTGCCCACGATCTTACCGATCTGGTGCAGGCTGAGGACCAGCACCCATACTGAGAAGCATACGACGAAGCCCAGCAACGGTAATATCGGGATCTCGTTCCTCCTGCCCTTCCAGTTGATGTGGAATTTGAACGGAGACTTGTAAGGCCTGTACAGGTCAGGCCTGGTATTTCGTAATTTCACGAGCGCAAGGTTGACCAGCATGAACGACACGAGCGCGCCGTAATTATACAGATCCCCTAAAATGATCGTCGGATCCTCGCTCGAGATCTTGTACGTACCCATCACCCATACGAACAGCACGAAACCGATCGACGCCAGCGTGAATACTACAATAGTCCTGGACGGTACCCGGAACTTGGGATGTATGTGGCTGAACCATGCGGGCATGATCCTGTTCCGCGCCATGGAATACGTGACCCTGGAGGCGCCGATCACGCCTGTGTTCGTGGACATGAACAGCATGAGGAAGCCCATGAACCCTACCCATAATGGCAGGAACACGACTAGCGGGTTAGTCGCTGATAGGCTCATGCCAATGCCCTTCGCCACGCCGGCCACCGGATCGTTCTGGTAATTCGTACCGATCGTTAACGGTGACATATGCGGAAGGCCTACCGCAAGGACGCAGAGCAATAGTCCGGCGAGAAGCACTGCTATGATCAAGGCGAACGTAGCTTTGGGGATGGTCTTATCCGGCCGCTTGGTCTCTTCCGCCGATTGTGAGATCGATTCCAGCCCGATAAAGGAGACCATGGCCACGGTGATACCCCAGCCGAAGTTCTGCCATGATACACCGCCGACGCCGGTTGAGCCCAGCTGCGTGATGTTATGCATGAACGTGGGATAATCCCATACGAGTGCGAAGCCCACGGCCAGCAGCGCGATCTCACTCAAAATGCTCATGATCGTTAAAACAATATTGAAGTTCGCCGACTCGCGGATGCCAATGAGATTGAGACAAAGCAGCAGAACACATAAAAGGATCGTGGCGATCGCCTGATATGTGTAATTTGGCACGCCATTAGCCCCTATGACATTCAAGCTATTGATGCCCGATAACACACCGATATATGGTATCCCGATCTGCTGCAGGTTCTGGCAGAAGCTGCCTAAATAACCCATCGTGATCCAGCCGAACAGGGCAATATCGATCGTGTAATCCAGCAGAAGGCCCCAGCCCGCTATGAACGACCAGAAATCGTTGAACGCCTCTCTCGCGAAGATTGAAGCGCCGCCAGCCATTGGAATGGCAGAGGCCAGCTCGGCGTAGCTAAGCGCTGTAAATATGTATCCTAATGCCGCAACAGCAAGAGCCAGTGGAGCTACACCCATTGCAAAGAACAGGACCAGGCCGAGCGCAACATAGATGTCTGCGCCCACGTCGGCAAAGCCGATGGAGAAAGATCCGAAAACTCCCAGATCCCTTTTGAGCGTCACCTCTTCCACAACATGAGGCTGCGTTACCGCCTCTGACTGCTGTGAAGATGACGATCGATTCTTTTCAGCTATGAACAACACCCATTTTAGTTAGTAAATCAACTATATAAAGCTAAGCAAAAGCCTGAATAGCGCTTACTCTTAAAATATCCTGATAGAATTGTCACATTGCTTGAACTAATTCGTCTCCTAAAAAACTATATGCCTGAAAAGGCGCATTATGTTTGCAGTGACCGGGATGTTATTCAAAGAGCTGGTAGACGTTTTCGAAAGCCTCAAAAAGACACAGAGCAGGCTTGAGAAAACCTCGATCATCGCGGCGTTCATCGTGAACGTGCCGGCGGACGAGCTGCCGATCGTCGTGACGTTTTTAGTGGGCCGTGTGTTCCCCTCGTGGGACGAGAGGAAGATCGGTATCGCCAGCCAGGCGGTCATCAAGATCATTTCAGGCATCACATACCACAGCGAAGACCAGGTCATCGAGAGCTATAAGAAGACCGGACACCTGGGGATCACGGCGGAGGAAATGTTCCTGAAGCGGCGGCAGAAGACTTTCTTCGAGCCCGAGGACATCTCGGTAAAAGACCTGTACGACACGTTCGCTGAGATCGCAAAAACTTCGGGGGCAGGATCCTCGTCCAAGAAGCAAAAGATCCTTATGGGCTTACTGCACCGCGCTACCCCGAAAGAGGCAAGCTACATCATCAGCCTTGCCATCGAGTATGTCGTATCAGGAGCCAAGGAAGCGCTGATGGAGGATGCCATAGCGCAGGCATTCAAGGTAAGCCCCGAGCTGGTCAGGCGCTCGGACATGCTCATCACGGACATAGGCGAGACGGCGAAGATCGCCCGACAAGAGGGCGAGGAAGGCCTGAAAAAGATAAGCATCAGGCCCATGCGACCGGTCAAGCCCATGCTGGCGCAGAACGTGTCGAGCGTGGAAGAGGCGCTGCAGGTGATGGGAGGTACCGCGGACTTTGAGACCAAATATGATGGCGCCCGCCTGCAGGTACACAAACTCGGTAACGAGGTCAAGCTATTTTCCAGGCGACTGGAGAACCTCACGGATGCACTGCCCGAGATCATCGAGTACGTGAAGCTGAGCGTCAAGGCAGAATCCGCGATCCTGGATTGCGAGTGCATCGCCATCGACGCTACTACGAACCGCCCGATACCGTTCCAGAACGTTCTCACGCGCCTCAGGCGCATCCATAAGGTGGAGGAGACGCAAAAGCTGTTTCCACTCAACTTGAGGCCATTCGACGTGCTCTACATAAACGGCCGGACTACCATAGACTTACCGTTCACCGAGCGCAGGAAAATACTAGAGGAGACCGTATCGCACCTTAACGGGGAATGCAGGCCCGCGGAGAAGCTGATCACAAGCGATGCTGCTGCAGCAAAGGACTTTTTCCAGCTATCCGTCAAGAACGGCAACGAAGGGCTCATGGCTAAGGACCTCAGCGCCACATATACACCTGGCGTCCGCGGTAAAAAGATGGTGAAGATCAAGGAAGTCCTCGACACGCTTGACCTGGCCATCGTGTCCGCTGAGTGGGGACATGGCCGCAAGGCAGGCTTACTCACCTCATTCGAGGTGGCTGCCTACGATGAAGACACCGATCAGTACGTAGTCATGGGGAAAGTGGCCAGCGGCTTCACCGACGAGCAGCTCGTTGAGATCAATGAAAAGCTCACGCCGCTGATCACCGTCGAGCACGACCGCATCGCCGATGTGCGCCCAGAGATCATCGTCGAGGTCAAGTTCCAGGAGATACAGAAAAGCCCGTTCTATTCCAGCGGCTACGCCCTCCGCTTCCCGCGCCTCGTGCGCATACGCGACGACCTCAGCCCCGAAGAAGTGAACAGCTTCGCACGCGTGATGAACATCTACGACATCTCCCACCCCACCGGCTAAAACACGAAGCGCACAAAGGCACATTTTTCACCACGTGGACATGAAGTGCACGGATTTTCACAAAGATATTTTAGTATAAGCCTCTGTTGAGTAAATGGCTCGAACGGCATGCGTCAATAACTATTTAATTAGTGTTGTGTGCAACATCAGATATTTTTTACGCCCCTGTGCTACTGCCCACTTATACAGCGCGCTTATGTAACATTAAGAATCTATGTTTATTAAGCCATCTTTCGGAGAACATCACGGGTTAGAAAAGAATAGAAGAATGGCTAGGAGCTAGGTTCGAGGTCATGCTGCCTGCGACTGATAAGTGATCATTATTTGCTTAGTTTATAAGAAAAAGCCTAAAAACGTCTAACTGACTATATACCCCCAACCTAATTATAAAGCTAATTTTCTGACGACATTAACATCGTATCATGTGACCGTGGAATAAAAAAGATGTTGATAAACATATTAAATCCGCCAGGCATCTCTAAGTTCGGTGATATGGATGGATGAACTGAGAAAGATTGTAGCAGTGCTGACACTCTCTGCGATAGTTCTGTCCTTCGCGGCCCCGGCGCTGGCGCAGATGCGTAGCATGCCCATGGCATCGCCGACAATGATGCCCGGCCGTATGCAGTGCGGGATGCAATACAGCACGATGATGTCCATTGAGCAGTCCAACAAGGACATGATGGCCGCTATGATGGACACGAAAGACACCAGCATGGCGGCGTCGATAATGAAAACAGCGGGATTGGAGGGCATGACGAAGCCCGAAGGGAAATATACGTTGTTCGTCGCATCGGGCGCGGCCCTGAAGGCCACGAGCCAGGACATGCGGAACAGCATGATGGAAAAGTTGAATGACCGGCAGACGGCCACAGAATTTGTCAAAGGCCACATGGTGAGCGGCATGGTCATGCCCAGCGAGATGACCGACGGCAAGACGCTAACCCTGATGAACGGGAAGACGATGACGGTCAGGATGATGGATGGCAGGATGATGTTGGACGACGCCACTATCACCAAGGCTGTCCAGACCAACAACGGTATGATCTATGTGATGGACAAGATCCCCTCGTCGATAATGACGATGATAGAGCAGATGGGCATGTTGCCCATGAGCGCCATGTCGATGAGCAGGTGAACAGAAGAGCCAGTCTCCTCTCATTTCTTTTTTTTCTTTCGCAGTGCCGCCGTAGTTATTTTTTCAACGTGTTCGCCGTGGTCCTGTTGCTAGATTCGAGTTTTTGGAGCCGTATTTCCATCTCCATTAGGATGTTCATGAGCATGGCTTCGGTGTGGTCCGGATGGGACACGAGCGTCTCTTCGCGACGGCCTGCAAGCTCGTAGACAAGATAGTCAAAAGAATCCCTTTGTTTTTTATCCAGCGCGCTGCGGTAGCCATCGAATCGAGCGGCTACCCTGGCTAAATGAAGGCTTGGCATAGAGTCACTTCTCATGCATAAGTAGCCGCAGAGCCACTTAAAGATAGAAGAATATGCTCCTTGAAACTATTTTTTAGATATAGCTTCTGCCGCGAGTTAGCATCCCCAGGATGAACGCACAGCCTAGTGTCAGTACGAACAAGCCGAAGACCAATTCTGCGGAGCTTGAGAGCCTGCCGCCGCTATAATAGAATATTATGCTGAGAATAGCAGTACCTAACAAGCCGATAGCTATTGCCCACTTATTGAACCTGATAACACCCCACTAATATCATATTTGTAGTTATATAAGATAAAGCTACCGAATATGATAAAAGCGGTTGGTTAAATAAGAAAAATAAAAAAAGATCAGTCCCGGTAATTCAGCGTGTACTCGGATATCCTGTAAGCGCCTATGGCGGGTGCCAGGTCCGGGCGGTCGCTGGATATGACCGAAACTTTCTGTTCTAGTTCATCTGAGAGCAATTCCTGCAGCCTGTCCTTAAGGCCAGGTATGCACGCCATGCCGCCAGTCAGGATGATCGGCTCTGCCAGGACACGCTTGTATGTCTGATAGTGCTCCTGTGCCAGCTGGGGGAAGAAGTTTTCCATCACAGCTTCGACCACGTTGTTCACGTATTCCTCGACGGGCTTCATGATGCTCTTCTCGATCTTGAAGCCGTACTGGCCTTTATCATGAATGTGAACGGAGTCGTACACGGGCTTGTACTCGATGAAGTTCGCGAACTCTTCCTTATATTTACGGGCCGTGTTCAGGTCGATGTTCACGATACCCTGGGTCTCATTCTGGACGCCCAGGCGTATTTTCCTGTCCACGATGTTACCGCTGATGGTACCCAGTGTGACGGTGTGCACCGGCTCGCCGTTCCTGAAAACGCTCATCTCGAGCGTGGTCGAGCCCATGTTGATGCTCAGGAAAGTCTTCTTGATCGCCTCAAGCCCTTCGAATGCCGGGATCGCACCGCAGAACGCCTCGGACCAGGCTTGCCTGCCCGCTCTGCCGATGGACATTCCCGATATGATCTCTTTTAGATTTTTACGGCCGCGGTCGTTCTCGACGGCGGGGTGAGCCAGCGTTACGTAGCTGTTCTCAGGAATGTTATACTTGTACACGAGGTACTCGATGAACTGTGCCGCCAGCTTCACGCTGTCGTCGTCCTGAGGCAGGCCGGCGCGGAACATGAAATAGACTGAATCCGCGTACTCTTCCGCAGCCTCATCGCCGAACTTAGTGGCTAGCTTACCGGAAAATAAATCCCTGTATTTTGCCACGCACGTGAGCGTGCGTACGATGTCAAGGCTGCCCTCATAGTTTGGCATCACGAGCACTGTACGCGTCGAGCCGATTTTTAGGCCGATGGGTATTGCGTCGTTACTTCTTTTCTTCATAGGGTTTCCTGTTTCGGAAAACCCGTAGCCGGGCTGACCGCCATGGACGTCCATGCCGTTTTCGTCAGTCAGCATATCATTATTGTCATTATTAGATTCCACGATATCACGTCCACTTACTTATCGCCATCAAGTCTCCAAACGACTACGGACGATGTGGTGTCGTCGGCCTGCGAGCCGCGTGCCTTGTAGTAATACAATCCCTTTATCTTTTCAATGTCATCGTTGATCACGAGTTCTTTGGTGATGTAGGTAAGATTGTTCGGGATGATCTCCAGGTCATTGCTCATCTGTATGAATGAGACGCCTTCAGGGTGGTCCTTAATGTAGCGGAGCACCTTTTCGCGGTCCCTCACGGCACTCGTACCGTCGCGCTGCGGCGCTGTTTTCGGGATACGCATCCTGTCGTCACGCGCCGGTAAAGAGTCATTGTACTCTTTCTTCGGCATGCGAGCCTGCTCCTGTGGCAGGCGCTCGACATCGCTTGCGGGCTTCTTGTAGATGTCGTTCGCGAACACGACCGGGCTTCTTTCCTCGGGCTGTTCCTTCATATTGTAAGGCTTTGCCTTTTTGGGTACGCTGTTCGTGATGCCCTTTATGTCGAAGAGCTTCTTGGTATCGCGCTTCTTCGGCGTTGAAGTCACGTACTCCGCCGGGTCCGGGCTGCGCTCTGAGCCACGGTCTACGTAATCCCGCTCGACGTACTCATGTTTCGGCGCCTCTCGCCTGGACACTGGCTCTCGCCTTGCCGGCTCACGGCGTGGCTCGCGACGTACACGCGACTCGATCTGCCCTTCGAGACTATAGACTTCTTCCTTTGCCCGCTCAAGCCGGTCAGATAGTGCGTGCTGGTGATCCAGCTTGCGTTGTGCCCCGAGCTCTGCTTTATGAGCCCTGGCGACTTCCTTAGATGCCTTGCGGTCGGATCCGGCTTTCTTGAAAGAAGCGATGATGCCCGCAAAGGGAGCTAGCAACATCTGTCTTCTCGATGCTAGCAGCAATATGATGAGTACCAATACGATGAGCACTATGATGATTGCGACGATCAGCGTAACGATCGGTGGCACGACTGGCCGTTCCAGTGACATGAATTCCGGCTGGTGCTGCGTGTTAGCCACCATATCTATGGTGCCCGATTTATCCACGTAGCCTTCCAGGGACAGCTTGATCGTATGCGGGCCCGCATCTATGTAGGCCGTGCATGGCGTCGTTAGCTGCTTGCCGTCAGGCCCTGCCAGCGGCTGGCCATCCACGTAGACGGCTGCGCCTGTCGGATCGGACGTCAAACTAACCCATCCGCTCTTGGCGTACGGTAAATAGATGACACCGTTCTTGTCCCCGAACATGACGTTACGGGCGGTCTCTTCCATGCCGGATACGCCGATGAACATATTAGGATAATACAGCTGTCTGGTATCGCTCTTTATCGTCTGGAGCGAATCACCGCTGTCCTTATAATCGATCTGGACATAGATGTTCTTTCTAGTCTGGATATCCTGCGTGCCGTCGTCGGTCGTTACTCCGACGGAGTCAAACTCGAAATATCCTTGAGCGTTTGTCGTGGTGACTGCCCCGCTCTTTGGCAAGTATGAAGATCCGTTATCAGTTTGCTGGTAAAGAGTGACGGTAGCGCCCTGATATGGCTTACCATCCTTAGTCTCCACAGTACCGTTCACTTTATTATAATGATTATCTGTAGCAAGAGTCGCCGGGTCTGGATTCGCCGCGGGCGTATTTATGGGACAGACGATAATGGTCGGCGTCACCTGATCGGGAAAGTTGCCCGTCACTGTGATCTGCTTTCGCTGCGACTCATATATCATGTTATTTTCTTCATGCTGGGCATAAATCGTATATGTGCCGGGCTTCAGGTAAAACGTAAATCCGGCTGAGCCCTGAGTCTTCGAAGCCTGTTTATAATATGTTACTTCTCCGTCGGTGACATACACGACACCGTCCAGTGTCCTGGCGCCACTGCCCGTATCTGTCTGGATCGCGCCGGATACGTAGCCATAAGAAGGTGGAGGATAGTCCGGGAACTTCGTGTAAGTTGAATTAACGAATACGGAACCTGATGCCGTAAACCAGTTGCTCCATTCGGGAGGGATCGTATAGGTTTTTCCACTGTCGTCAGTGTAGGTGGTGAGCACTTTTACAAGGTTCGTTTCGACCGACACGCTCACGAACTCGAAGTCGCCGTTCGCATCGGTCTTGGTCTTCCCAACCTGTTTATAGTTGTTATCGACCATGGTCACTGTGGCGCCGGGTACACCATTACCGTACCTATCGGTCACCTGACCCATCGCGCTAAAGGGTGTGCCGTCTGCATATGCATTAGAAACGGCAAATAAACTGAATAGAATAACGCAAATAAGCAATAGATTGAGAGTCTTTTTCATCCTCTGACCATCCGACCTTGTGAATTAAGCTCTTATGACTACAAATATTTTTTCGTGTTACCGCACTTTTTGATACCGTTGAGCCTTAAGCGTTAGCATAGGTCATTTTTGTTAGTAAAATGATTGTATGAGTAACCGTTACAGCTACACCTTGATTTATATTGTTAGTATATAAAGGCATCGATTTTTTGGGGGTTTAATTTGGATTTTTTAAACCCATAAATTATAATACGTCCGAACGAATAATTTTACAGGGAGGAATGAGTTTCGCCTGAGACCATGCGAATACCTGCTATATGTTGAAAGATGGGATCCTTTGGCAGCCGCTGAAAGACGGCAAAGCGAAATGTAATGTCTGTTCGTATCGATGCGTGATCCAGCCCGGAGGGCTCGGCCATTGCCGGACCCGTAAAAACGTGGATGGCAAGATATTCACCATGATCTACGGCACCGTAACTTCCGAGGCCAGCGATCCCATAGAAAAAAAGCCTCTATATCATTTCTATCCGGGAAGCCATTCATATTCCATAGGCTCCGTAGGCTGTAACTTTAAATGTGAGCATTGCCAGAACTGGGGTATTTCCCAGGTGGACATAGAGGAAGTGTACCACTTTGACATTACTCCGGAGCATGCAGTAGAAAACGCAGTCAATACGCTATGTAAAAGCTTGTCCTGGACGTATAACGAACCGTCCATCTGGCTCGAGTTTGCTCTCGATACGGCAAAATTGTGCCACGAGAAAGGCCTGAAGACCATATATGTTACTAACGGCTATGCGACACCGGAGCATATGGAGCTGATGAAAGGGCTGCTCGATGCATATAGAGTCGATATCAAAGGGTTTAGCGATCAGTTCTATAAAAAAGTCTGCGGCTCCAAACTTGAGCCGGTCCTCGCATCGACAAAGATCGCCAGCGAGATGGGCATGCACGTTGAAGTGATCAATCTGATCATACCCGGCATGAACGATTCGGTTGAAGAGATCACAGCGCTCTCGAAATGGTGCTTTGAAAACCTGGGCCCGGATACGCCGATACATTTTACCCGCTTTCACCCGATGTATCGCATGGACAGTGTCGACTCCACGCCCTTGAAGTCACTTGAGAGAGCGCATGACATTGCCAAAACAGAGGGTATAAATTACGTGTATCTTGGAAATGTGATCGGACATAAATGGGAGAGCACGTACTGCCCGAAATGTGGAGAGCTGTTGATAGAGCGGTACGGGTTCAGCATTTTAAAATACAATGTCCCGCCAGATAAAAAATGCCCGAAATGCGGTGAAAAAATAGCGATCACCGGCGACTATGGCCGTTAAGATCACTTTGCGTCTTTTCCATGGACGAATTCTTCTGTGACGTCAGGTATGTGCTCCAGCCAGTAGTCGACAGCTTCTTCGATCTTATTGTCAGGCGCTTTTCCATATATTTTCACGGCCTTGACCTGCGGCTGGTTAAGCGGGGCGCCGATCTTGCTCACGAGATATACATATGCTTCGTCGACACCATCCATGCCGGCGATCTCGGAGGCTGCCCTGGTGGCAATGATGTTGTAGATCTTACCGACATGGTTGACGGGATTCTTGCCCGCCTGCGCTTCCAGGGTCATGGGCCTGCCGGGAGTGATGAGGCCGTTAGCCCTGTTACCTCTTCCGGTCTCGCCGTCATCGCCCATTTCGGCGGACGTGCCAGTGACCGTCAGGAAAATATTATCGCCCTTATCCGCCGCGTTCACGGCGACTTGTGCGTTCTTCCAGCCTCTCGCCACGAGCTTCGAGGATTTTTCCGATATCTGGAACTTCGTGCGATCATATGCTGCGCGGTCGCTCACGAATTTCGATACGATGGCCGCTGCCAGCGTGAACGTGGCGCGGTCGCCCGTCCTGAGGCCCATGATCTTTACGTCCTCGCCCACACCTTTGATGGAGCGCATGAGCGGCTCGACTTTCATGACATTATCCTCCAGGAGACTGAGAGGTGCGTATCCGACGCCGATAGAAGTGTCGTTCGCGACGATGCGGCCCGTCAGGCTTTTCAGCTCGGCTGAGCCCGTGCCGAGCCTGGGCTCGATCGTGAAGTGATCTTCGATGTTCTTGATCGTGGATTTGAGGTACTTCGCCGTGCAGTCCCTGGCGATGTCATGGACCGGTATCTTTTTCCCGTCGAATTCATCGGTCGCCCTGCCGCCAATGACAATGGCCATCGGCCGTATTATGTCTCCACTGCCGAACTTAGGCTCAGAATGGCCGCCGATGAGGAGGACTTTATCCACGTTGTGATGCAGGATGCTCCCGCAATGACTCAGGTAATAATTAGACAGGCCCCTTGAGACGGCGTCCGATATGCCATCGCAGATCGTGTCCGGGTGCCCTAACCCCTTCTTTTCCACGATCTCGAACTTTTCATCGCTATATGGGCGCTTTAACTCCTCAATTATCACGAAATGGCCTCCACTATAATATACTACTGTAATCGTATGCAAAAGGTAAATAGATTATCAGACTAAAATTAGATTTAGTTGCTCTGCGGCACTAATTTTTTTACGGCTTTAAAGGCATCGGCTTCGGGGACTTTGGTCTCTATCCACTTTGATAGTGACTGCTTCTTGAACTTCGCCTTGTTCTTGATCTGGTCTTTGATGGAGTCCACATCCCCCTGGGTGAGGCCGAAATAATCGCAGAAGTGCTCTGTCGTCGTCAGCTCGAAGGATCGCCCGACTCGCTTTTTCTCGATCAGGTTCTTTTCGAGCAGCGCCGCCACGTGCTCGTACGCTGCCTGCCCCCTGACCGAGATCAGGTCCGCCTGCTGGATAGGCTGATAGTATGCGATGATGGAAAGGGTCCGCAACATCGAAGGCTTCATTTCGCCCTGTGCCATGCCCGACACGCGGTCTGCGAACTCGGTCTTCAGCTGCATTACGACCTTGTCTTCTATTCGCACGATCTCTATTGGTGAATTGCGCAGCCTGTACTCTTCCGCAATGCTGTCGACCAGAGAATTCAAGAACGTACCGGACCGGTTGATCAGGCCTTTTAGCTGCTGCTCGCTCACCGGCCTGCCGGCCGCGAACAACGCCGCCTCGATCATGCCTTTTTCATCCAAGTTTCGCCGACCTCCTTATGAAAATATCCTCGAAGATGACTTCCTGCGTCAGAGTGATATACTTCCTCGTGGCGAGAAACAGCAAGGGTAGGTAAATCTCAACGATCCCGTGGGGCGTCTGATCCTTTACCAGCTCGTTGAACATGACGAAGTCGCGGTATGCGAACTCTGTGTCCAGTGTAGCGGTCATGTCCAGGATACTGCGCTCGATGTCCTCGTCGTGTGCCAGGCTCAGCACTTCTTCCAGCGTCTTCCTGGGCGGCCTCTCGAGCTTTATGCTCTTACGCATATGCGCCAGGTCCTTCGTGGCAACTGCGCGCTGCAGCTCGTTGATCAGTTCCTGCAGCGTCACCGGCCGGGCAGCCACATTTCTAAGTCGCGGCTCCAGCAGCGGGTAATCTTCCTGGTTCACCTCATAGGGCTCGTCGTAGAACTCTTCCTCAGGAGGAGGCGCGTTCACGAGTATGTCGGATTTCATGCGCAACAGGATAGAAGCATAAAGTAGCGTGCGCCCGGAAGCACGAAGGTCGGGGTCGGAGATCCGTTTTAAAAATTTATCGGTGATGTCGATGATGTCTATATTCCATGGGTCGATCTCGCCATTCTTGGCCAGCTCCAGCAAGATCTCGATGGACTCTTCCTTAGGCTGCGACTGTATCTCAGTTTCCATGGAGCTTCACCCCGGTAAAGCTGGAGATGTTGTTCTCCTGCATGGCGATGCCGATGGTCCGGTTGGCGGACTCGATCATGGGTTTTCTTAGCGAGACCACGATGAATTGCGCGTTAGCGGAAAGATTCTTGATCATATGGGCCACGCGTTCGGCGTTCGCGCCGTCCAGGAACATGTCGATCTCGTCGAACACGTAGAAAGGTGCCGGCCTGTGGCGCTGGATGGCGAAGACGAACGCCAGTGCCGTCAAACTCTTTTCGCCTCCCGACATGGCCTCCAGCCGTTGTAGTGATTTGCCGTGTGGCTGTGCTTTAATGGTCAACCCGCCCTGGAACGGGTCCTCTGCGTTATCCAGGAGAAGCTCGCCGAAACCATCCGAAAGGTCCGCGAAGATCGACTTGAAATTCTCGTTAATGGCGTTGAACGTGGCCAGGAACGTCTCTTTTTTCAGCGTCTTGTAGTGCTCGATCTTCTCGATCAGGCCTTCGCGCTCCTTGTGTAGCGTGTCGCGCTTGCCCGTCAGATCGGTCAGCCGGGCCTGCACGTTGTCGTACTCGGTGATCGCGAGCATGTTGACCGGCTCCAGCGCCTGCATCTTTTTCTCGAGCAACGATATTGTAGCTTTTACTTTATCCGCCGGAGGCACTTCATCGGACGGCTTGACGCCGCGCTCCTGTACGGTCTGCTCCATCCTCTTGAGGCGCTCCAGGCTTTCGTCCCGATTAATTTCGAGAGAGTTCAACATGCCGGTAATGCGCTCCAGTGAACGGCGGGAATCATACAGGTCATGGTCTGCCTTCGACATCGCCTCGGACATCTCGTCGCGCTGCTTCTTAAGGCCGGTGAGCTCGGACTCGATCTCCTTCTCGCGCCTGGTCAGCAGCACGATCGTCTTGTTGAACTCCACGACCTGCGCCTCATTTTGGGAGATCTTCTCGCGCAGCGAAGCGATATTTTCATCTATTTCCTTGCTGCGCTTCTGGCTTTCGGCTATCCGCGCGGTTACGAAGTTCTGTTCCAGCTTGAATTGCGTGATAGCAGCGTCCGTATCCCTCATGCGGCCGTCAAGCCGCTTTATCTCGTCCTCGATGCGGGACATCTCGTCGTTAAGAGCCGGCACTTCAGAGCCCTTGAGCTCTTCTTCCAGCTTAGCGGCTTCAGCTCCTACAGTGGCGATAACGGAGTCTGCCTTCGCGATGTCGGTCTCCGCCTGCACCATCTGGTCGCGAAGCTTTCCGCGGTCCTCCCTGAGTGCAGTGATCGCGGCCTCCTTCTCTTTGATGACCGCTTCAAGCCGGACGACACGTCCGGTGATCTCTTCTTTTCGGGCGGTGAGCCGGGTCGCCTGGTTCTCCAGGTCGGAGCGGTCTTTCTTTAGCTGGTAGATGTGGCCTTCAAGTGTCTCGAGTTTTTTGAGCACATCGTCGCGATTCGACTCGAGCACGGTGATCTGTTCCGCCAGCACCTTGACACGCTCTTCTTCCGACGCCTTGAATTTCAGCTTGGACTTGTTGCGGTATCCGCCGGTCATGGCGCCGCTCTTTTCCACAAGGTCGCCTTCGAGCGTGACCATCCGGCCCGTGCCGATCAGCCTGCGGGCCGTCTCCAGCGTGTCCACGACGAGCGTGTCGCCGAACACGTACCAGAACGCCGGGTCAAACCGCCGGTCGTAATCCACCAGGTTGATCGCATACCCGACCACGCCAGGCTCGCCGCGCATATCTCGCAGCTGGAGGCGCTGGCGCATCTTGTTCAGCGGCAAAAATGTGGCCGTTCCCCTGTGCTGGCCCTTTAAAAAGTAAATACACCGTGCCGCATCCTCGTCCGTGTCCACGATGATGTTCTGCAGCCGGTTGCCTGCGGACACCTCGAGGGCAGTCGCATACTCCTCGTCGACTTTACCCAGTTCGGCGATGGTGCCGTAAATGCCCGGTAGCTCGTGGCTATTCCTGGCAGAAATGATCGTGCCGACGGCCTCGCTATATCCGTCGAGGTCTTCGTACGCGCGGACGCGCGCTTCAGTCTTTGCGAACTCTTCCTGGAGACGGCGTAACTTTTCCTCAATGCCGTTCTGGTCCTGCTTTGCGCGAGCCCTGGCGCTCTCCAGGTCCGATATATCCGTGACCAGTGCCGTAGCCCTGCGCTGGAACTCCGCAATGTCGTTGTCCATGTTCTTGCTTTCGACGCGGGCCTCCTCGATGCGGCTATGGCTGGAGGTGATCTCATTCTCCGCGTCCTGCTCCTCGTCTTGCTTACGGCGAGCGGCGTCGAGTACCCTGTCTTTTTCCCTGAGCTTTTCGTTGCGCAGGTTACGGGATGTCTCCAGCGAGTTCCGGACCTCAGATAGGCGCGATCTCACGCCCTCGAACCTGGCATCGATAGCGGAGATCTTTTTCTCCACATCTGCGGCTGCAGACTTCTGGAAGTCAAACTCTTTTGCCAGGCTGATCTTACGCTTCTCTTCCTCGGCGATCTTTACGTTAAAATCCTCGATTTTGCCCCGCTCTGTCTCGACATCGAGGAACAGCTTCTGCTTTTCCGAGTCCCTGTTCGTGATCTCGGATTTCGAGAAGTCTATGATATTATTACAGCCTTTGATGCCCGCCTTCGCTTCCTCGATGTCACGGCGGATGCGGATCTGCTCGCCCTCGCCCTTTTCCGTTATCGTCAGGTTGAGCGCCTTGATCTCGTCCTTGAGCTTCTGCACATGAGCGCTCTTCGCTTCCACTTCTTTGGCGATGGCCGCGCGCTTATCCGTCTTATCCCTGATATCCTCGAGCAATGAATCCAGGAGCTGGCGCGCCTCGTTCAATTCCGATAAAAGTAAATAGCCTTCGTTCTTGATCTTCTCGTCTCGGTATGACTGGTATAGCAGCGCCTGGTCGCGCTCGGCCTTCAGCTTATTCAGCTGGGCTTCCACTTCTACGACGATGATCGTGACACGATCGATGCGCTCGCGCACGATCTCCAGCTCGGCGAGCGCTTTGTCCGTTTTATCATCGAACTCCGCAGTACCGGCGATCTCATCGATGATCTTACGGCGCTCGACATCGCTAACCTCGATGATGCGCGTGACGTCGCCCTGCATGACCACGTTGTAGCTGTCCGGCGAGATCTTCGCTTTTGCTAACTGGTCGTGCATGTCCTGCAGGGAGCAGGCTTTATCGTTAAAATAATAATAGCTATAATAGCCGCTGTCGCTGGACTTGATGCGCCTCGTGACCGTGATCTCGTCCTGGTCGATCGGCAGCTCGCGGTCGGAATTATCGAAACGGATCGTGACCTCGGCGATGCCGGAGTTCTTGCCATCCGCGTTATAAATTAAATCAGTGAGCTTATCGGCTCGCATGGACCGTGAATTTGAAAGCCCGAGGCAAAAGAGTATACTATCAATGACGTTGCTCTTTCCCGAGCCGTTTGGCCCGGAAATTGTAGTAAAGTCGTCGAAGAAAGGTATCTTAGCCTTTTTGCCGAACGACTTAAAGTTGCTCAGCTCGATCTCTTTGATATGCATGGCCGATCTCTTTTTAATACATGACGATCTGCGCGTTCAAGAGTTTTTACTTTGATGGAAGAAGCGGAGTACATTGTCATCATCATGCTCGTCGCTATCGCCCTTAGAGTGGCCGTCATCTACAATATCCTTTTGGTCAGGCAGCGATGCCGCGAAATCACCGAAGTCGTTGCTCCCGAGCTGCGGCCCACCGGGCATGGACATGTCGGTTGGCACCTCGGAGGGCTCCTCACTGCCAGTGTTAACTGACATTAGCAGGGTTTCCATCGTAGATTCAAGAGCGCCCACCTTTTTCATGACCTCGGATAGTGTGATCTTCACCTCATGGACATCCACCTCGACTTTATCGAGGCGTTCCGCGAGTGCCTTGACAGTGTCCTGGTCTGCGGATTCGGACTGGAGGACACGCTCCTTGAGTGCGTGGATCTCCTTATCCTTATCTTTCAGCCTACTCTCTAACCGGGAGAGCACAATATCCTTCATATCCCCTTCCATGTTAACCCTTTATTACATTGCAGCAAAACTTATATAAAAGTTTTCGTATCGGGGAGACGCACATTTTTTTGCCAGTATACGACAATGCTCAAGGTCATGGTAATTTTACATCATAGCTCAAATTTTAAATAATAGTGAATACTTTTACTCTCTAAAAGTTGAGATCTATATGACACCCGGATCAAAAGACCAGCCTACGGCCAGGCCAGAAAATAAGCCTATGAAAAACAAATTCAATATCATTCTTGCAATCATTGTTCTATTAATAGCTGTCATTATCATAGGGGCTATTCTCCTAATGCTTCAAGGGGGTCACAAAGATCAGATCAATACCCTGACAGTCGTGAATGAGACTCAGATAATATCGACCCATACGTCCACGGGCATTATCACGACGTCTAAAGTTTTATTACTCGACCAGTACGCCGGAAAGAGCCTTAAAAATACCCAGTTGAATATGGTGGAACAATATTATAATGGCAATAACGGCACGCTGAACGTGACAAATGTTGTAAGTAATACACCAGGTTTCAAGATCGTTGCGATCTCGCCGTCGCTACCGGTCACCGTCCCGAACGCCCCGAGCATGGATGCGGGCAACGTTTCGATCAAGGTCACGTATGATTATCCTAGTCTGCCATATAGCGGCCCGTTCAACTATACCGTGTACTTTGACTACTATCCATAGATCATATCAGAAACTCGGTTCAAGATATTTCCATTTTTTACATTGAGGAATGATCCCGATAATAAAAAAGAGCTTTTTTATCGCATCTCACTTTCTGATAATGCCGCTGAGCCTTACAAGCTCGATCTGTGAGATTGAGGCTATATGCATTGGGCCGGAGGACGCAGCCATTATGTACCCTCCATCGTCTGACAATACAATAGGACCGGCAGCGCCACGATCGTATAATGCACTCCAGAGCGCATTGCCGGCATCATCGATCTTCAGGACATAGACGCCGCTTGCAAAGCCGCTCGAATATCCCGATATCAGGTAGCCGCCATCGCCTGACGGAGTCATTGCGCTTACATCTGCCGATCCGGCACCGTAAAATGTCTTACTCCACATAATCGTCCCGTCAGACGATAACTTCGATACGGTGATGCCCTGCGGCCACCATGAGGACTTAACTTCGAGATATGCGGCCATGAAACCACCATCGCTAGCCGGGCACAGTGAGACCGGGACCAGGCCTACATCCTCGCCGAGCGTCGTGTTCCACAATACGTTACCGGCGGCGTCGATTTTAGCGATATTGCCTTCTTCTCCGCCACACACGACGAAGTTACCGTCTTTCGTGCATATGATATCATTTCCAAAAATGATCCCGTACCTGGAAAGGTCCTTGTCCCAGATAATGGATAGATTGTCGTCGGCCCTGGCAACAAAAGCGTTCGGGTAATTCAAGTTTCCCGTGATCATGCAGCCCTCGTCGCCTATTGGGGCGATAGATGTCCCTGCGAGCGCATTGGAAGAATTATTGTATGTATGATCGATCAATATATGTCCCGACATATCCGTTTCGAGCAGCCACAAATTCCCACCGATATCGCCGGTCGCGACGTAATTGCCATCATGCTCCAATAATGCCCGGATACTGCTGCCATTATAGAAACGTTCCCACTGTAATTTGCCCACGGCATCAACTTTTCCAAGCCATGCCCGGTATTCCTTTTGAGCAGCCCCGGCAGAGCCGGTCACCTGTATCTCTTTTTCCCCGGCGAGCAAGTAACCGCCGTCATCTGTTTTAATGATCGTGCCGATGCTGCCGTTGCCATAGGTACGCACCCATGTCATTGCTGGACCGGCGACATGTTGTTCATAGCCTTGCGCGTATACGGTCTCGTTCCCTGCTTTGAATGGTACAAGCTTTGATACGATGCCTGCGGATCCATTTCCAGATTCACCAATATGAGTAGATAATGAGTACACTGATGACTCATTTGACTCTAGTGCGGGCTTGATTTCCAGCGGATGTCGGACATAGCCGTTCACCTCGTAATAGTCCGAGCCTATCCGGGCTGCAATATTGATCACACCATTGCCGTTTTGCTGGGGAGTGATAATTCCGGCGACTGAAGGCTCGGTCGACATTAACTCGATCGCATTTATCACCTTTTTTCCATCAGTCGTATAGTTATACCCCCGGATGACAGATACGTTATCGATCTGGTAAAGGACCTTTTTTCCAGTGATATTAGATATGGGATAAAGCAGTATGGATACAGTCCCGTTGCCATTATCGATCAGCGTGTCAGTCCCGTCGGCCACCTGATGGCCAGTCAAAGAAATTCCGTTGTTTTCAGTGAAGATCCGGTATTCGTTAGGCAGCCCTGCGGGATGCGCAAATAGTAAGATGGAAAAAAGTAGCAGGATACATGCGATGATCATGATGAATAGTCCGAATGCCTTTATACGCATAAATACCCCGCAATGAGCCTTATCCGAAATGAATATTCAAAAATCATCAATGCGAATTCAATATATGAGGCTTCTCTCACAAACAATAAACAGAATTAATAAAAAAAAGACATGTGCAGATCTTTATGCCGTGAAGCTCTTCGTCCATGACGGCGCTTCAGGCGCCTTATTATCAGTAAGCATTTTCTGCCATGCCTCATCGGTCAATCGATCTGATACCGGCTGCTTGAACTCGTAGTAGGAGAATGCCGCACCTTTCGTCAGTGCCAGGCTACCATTAATGGATACAATGACAAAGATATGCTCCGGGTTCCCGACACCCTCTTCAAGCACCTGGTTCGAGTTCAGGTCCGTGTGAACGTCTGCGACCACAGCCATTCGCTGGTCGGTATCGCTCTCGATCTCGTCGGCCACCGCGCTCGAGAACGTAGTGATGCCCTCGAGTGTCCCGCCGACGTTCTCGATCAGCGAGTAGTCGTCATCGGAGAGCGACGCGTTCGTCAGCTCTTTTTCGGAAATGGCCTTGAGCGACACGAGCAGAGAGTTCAGGCTCGTCAGCTTTTCCTTGAATTCGTCCAGCAGCAGGCCCCGGGACTTCAGTCCGTCCTGCGTCATGGAGACAAGCGATGCGAGCCTTCCATATAATTCAGGGTTTGGCTCCACGTAGCCATGCGGCTTCGTCTGAGGAGGCATTGCCATGCCCAGTGTCGCGTAGCTCTGCTTCGCGTAGAGGATCGTATCGTGTCGCAGCTCTGTCCAGCTGCCGAGCGATGTGCTTAATTCTTTGTCGGTCCATGCCAGTGCTCTTCATGAATGACGGGTATCCGTCGCCCTTTTCATTCAGGAGCGCCATTAAACAATAAAGCCAGCACCAGTAGAGGTTCTGCGTCCACGTGTCATCCTTAAAAGCGGCGAATTGCGCCTTTAAAAATTCCATCTGCTTCGCATAGTTATCGTATTGCGTCTGGTCGTACACTTTATCCAGCAGCTCATAAGCCCGGGCCGAGCCGAGCACGGACATCACGTCCAGGCCCATGGGGAAAAACCTCGGATTGCTCAGCGTGCTGACTTTGTCGTACACTAATTCCTGGAACATGTATGAGTCGGGAATGAAGCGCTGGCCCATGAACCGGAACCCTTTGGTCTCGTCGAGTTTTTCTGCGCCGGTCGATTGTATTTTCGGCGATCTCAGCTTCGCGGCGCGGCCGATGAAATCCATCAGCTTTGTATCATCCGCAAGATCGGAGAGTGCCATCTTATCCCCGTACACGTCTATGATGAGCTGGTTATAGTCGAATACCGTCAGGTCGTCCGCCTCGCCCACGTAGAAGACCGTGGGCTCATAAATGCTCTTCCACTCGTCGAATACATTCTTCAGGGCGAGCGTGATCATGATGGCCATGCGCGTCTGCTCCTTATTCGTGTCCGCATCCTGTGTCTGGATACGGAAGGACATGCGTCCGAACCACATCATGGCCATGAAGTATTTCTTTAACGTGTCGTTGCGCGTGTAATGGCCCCTGGGCACGTACTGGCTGTAGTCTTCCTCATAGCCGAAGATGGGAGAATTTGCGGCTCCGGCATGGCCATTGATCAGCGCGAGTTCGCTACTGACCAGGTCTTTGGCTTTTTGCGGGACATCCGGGCTTTCACCAAGCAGCGTTAGTGCGACGCCGAAGAAAGCAACGTTCTTCATCGCAGGCGTCGCCAGCGCCGCAGGGGCGGCGTTCATCTGGGTGACGGACTCGCTGAACATGTGCTCTGTCAGGTCGATCAGCGCAGGGCTGAACTTATCGACTTCTAAGATGCGGAGTGAATAATCGAATAAGATATGATATGTGTGGAGGACTGAATCGGTGGTGACAAAGGCCGGCTGGCCGGATTCTTTGAGCGATTTGTAAACGTCATAGATCTGCGCGTCCGTCGAAGGGCGCATATAAAATAAGTTCTGCGATAATGCCTGTTTTCCGGCATCGTCCATGCCCATATTATCGACATTCGCCACCTTTGACAGGTCAGAGGCGCTATAGGAGCCGAGAGACGGATTGACCGTAGCCGACAGCGGCTGGAACGTCGCGAACTTTCCCTGCACCTGGCTTTTGACGGTGTAGGTGATGTTCCCCGTGGGCCTCGGCGAGGCGTCCGTGGAGGAGCTGGATATGCAGCCCCAGGTCGCCGAGCTTAGCGCGACCATGCCGCCCGCTGCGCCTAATAATTTCAAGAATCTTCTGCGGCTCGACCTGCCGCCTGAAAATGGATCTCCGCTCATAGCCATCGATATAATATTTGGCTGTGGAGGGTAAATAAATTGCTTTAGCTACGAATGCGGTTGCAGCTAAAAATCCGGCACATACACTTCGGACTCGCCAGCCACCGACATAAGAACGAAGAGTTGTTCAGCGAACATGATAGAACATAGTGCATAATAACAAAGCCTAATATAATAAGCAGTATAAAATAATCACCGGAGAAAAGCGAAGATGAAGATGAGGACGATAGTGCTAATTCTCATAGCATTAGGCTTATTAGTGACCGGTATCGCTTATGCCACAGGCTCAACATCCGACATATTGGAATTATTGGATCCGACACCTAACCATATGACGATCCCTGATAACGCGTCATATGTAATGACACCTCCGCCCATACCGACGATGCCACGCAAATGAAAGTCAGTTTAGCATGTGGGGGATAACAAGAACTTCAAGCAGAACTTTCACTTATTTTCCAGGTACCTTATTCGTTCTTCCGCATCGATCATCCAGTTCATCAGGACCGCCGCCGTCCGGTCTCCCGGAAGAGCCGCGATCGACAGTTCATTTCCCTCGGACTTTTCAAGTATCCGGTCGAAAGCTTCTTTCTCCCGCTTCGGCAGCGTCATCCGGTACCACTCGAACTTTTCCCGGATCTTCTGCAATGGCTTGTCGCTCATATACAAACGGTTAGTGTGAAGAATATTAAAGAAAATGAGAGCCCGTATTGAAAATAATATGGCCGCACATGGCCGCAGGAGGTAAAAAGTCTTCGTATTGTTCGTGAGCTTCATGAGAAACGTTTTTGTGGCCTTTCTCTACTTTTTGGATAGTGTCTTCTTTAAACTTCGTGCCTTGTGTAAACCAACAGCTTTTTCTTTTGTTCGTTGTAGTGTAAATGTGATGCGAACGATCTTTTGGGATGACGAGAAGTGCTGTATCACTGCAATTGACCAGGCAGCGCTGCCCTCTAAGTCCGTATTACTTGACATTTATGACATGAGCACGCTGCATGACGCGATCTTAGCGCTAAGGGTCCGTGGGGCTCCAGCGCTCGGCGCCGCCGGGGGATTTGGCGTGGCTCTTCTCGCCCATAACATCAAGGCGAGCGACCTCGATGTATTCGTGGAGATCCTGAGGGATGGCGCGGAAAGCCTGAAAAAGGTCAGGCCGACAGCTGTAAACCTATCCTGGGGAGTGGAGCGCGTCTTCGGCAAATGCATATGCGGAAGGGACATCGAGGAAATAAAACAGCTGGCGATCAAAGAGGCGAACACCCTAGCTGACGAGGACGTGGCGCAGTGTAAGGCCATAGGCGCCTTCGGCGCGGACCTCTTAAAGGATGGCGACCGCGTCCTGACGCATTGCAATGCGGGCAGGCTCGCGTGCGTGGACTGGGGGACGGCGCTGGGCGTGATCCGCTCCGCTGTCTCGAACGGAAAAAATATCAGCGTGATCGCCTGCGAGACCAGGCCGCTGAACCAGGGCAGCCGTATCACGTGCTGGGAATTAATGGAAGATAAGATCCCGGTCACGCTGATCACGGACAGCATGGCCGGCTATGTCATGCGAAAAGGCATGGTCGATAAGGTCATCGTCGGCGCCGACCGCATCATCGAGGACGCCGTTTATAACAAGATCGGCACCTATTCATTATCCGTGCTGGCAAAAGAACATGGCATTCCATTTTATGTCGCGGCGCCCTCCTCCACGTTCGATTTCTCGCATCGCGAGCATGCCGTGATCATAGAGGAGCGCGATCCCGAAGAGCTGAGGAACTGGAACGGCGCGCAGATCGCGCCGAAGGACGTCCCCGCCCTGAACCCGGCATTCGACGAGACGCCCATGGAGAACGTAACGGCCATAATCACCGAGCGCGGCATCATAAAGCCGCCTGTATCGTTCGAGTCGCTCAGGAAAAAATTCATGTCGTCGACGGACATATGCTTACGGGCAGGAGAGGAAAATGGGTTATCGCTATAATTCGCCTGAGATGAAGCAGGCGATGGAGACCGTCATCGAGCAGATCGAGGAGAACGCGGAGCTGAAGGAATATTCTATAGCAGGCCTACAGCACGTCTACAGAGTGGACGGGCAATACTCGATCGTGTTGCGGTACAGCAAATGTAAGGACGGCCACTATTATTTCGCCATCCCGAACGAGTTCCTGTATAACCCGAGCATCAAGCATTTAGTGCTCATCTGCGAGACGGCTTCGCATACGATCGTGCTGCCGTCCTCACAGCTCACTGACATGCTGGAAGATGTGGAGTCCAACGATAAAGGCTGGACGCTTGACGTTTATGATAAGGAAGGCTGGGAATTAAAGGTAGTTAAGACAGAGAAGGTCCTGTACGTCGATAATTACGTCAACGAGTATGACCTGATCTATTCGCGCAGCGCCCAGATGGCGGGCAAGACTGCACTGAACATGATCTGCAAGGATAAGCCGGGCGTGCTGAGGGACATCGCCGGCATGATCGCCAAGCACGGCGGCAATATCATCTATACACAGCAGTTCATTTTCGATAAGGGCCAGAACGAGGGGCTCTCCACTGTCTACGTGGAGATCGAGAATGTCAAGGATATCGACGATCTTGTCACTGCACTTGAAAAACTAACGCTTATACAGCAGGTCACGCTACACCCGCCCCTGGACAGGATCTACGGCGCACGTGTCATTATCATCGGAGGCGGTGCGCAGGTGGCGCAGGTCGCCGTGGGCGCGATCAACGAAGCGGACCGGCACAACATACGCGGAGAGCGCATCAGTGTCGATACCATACCCCTGGTGGGGGAGGATACTCTAGCCGATGCAGTAGCCGGGGTAAAAAGGCTGCACAGGGCCCAGATCCTGGTATTAGCGGGCTCTATTATGGGCGGGACGATCTCGGAAGAGGTTAAAAAGCTGCACGACGAAGGCATACCGGTAATATCCCTGAACATGGCCGGCAGCGTACCCGACTATGCGGATCTTGTCGTTACAGATCCCATTCAAGCGGGCACTTTCGCGGTCATGCACGTCGCCAAGACAGCCGTGTTCGATATCGACAGGGTCAGAGGCAAAAAGTTTTAAGATCCTGTGATCATTTTTTATTTTTCCTTTGCTCTCTCCTCAGATTTCTATATACGAATAGTAGCGCTACGACGAGCACAGCGATGATTATCGCAAATATGAGAATGTCCAGCATCCCGGGGCCCGGAGGGTATGGGCTCTTAAAATTTTTTCCGGTAAGCACGTAAATGCCTGCACCGTTCGCCATCGCTTCTGCCGTGATTGTGCCATTGGCATTCGTGACAGCGTGCGTGTCCAGTTTTTCTGCACCGCTCGTAACATGATAGATCGCAACGTTCGGATCGGTGCCGTCGATCTTCATCCGCACGATCACGTTGCCGATTGAATTCGTATCCCCGGCCCGAAAGCCCGAGATCGATAGCATGAGACCGACGTCCTGGCCCTGGGCGCCTCCGGCCATGACCGCCTTTGATACGGTATCGTTCTTGATGATGGCAATGTGGTAAGTCGCAGCATCGGGCATATTATTCAGATAAATAGTGGCCGATGCAGAGGCGTTAGACCTATCCCCGGAGCTCAGGTCGGCCGTGTCAAGCTCGACCCCGGTGACAGGTCCCAGGAACTGCCCATCGCTATAGGTCATATTATCGGTGGCGAGCACCAGAATGCCGGCCAATTGCCCGTCATAGCTTATAGGCAGGTACATGGTATGGTTCCTGTAAAGTATGCCGCTAGAAGAATCGTTCAGGTATGATAAGCTGGTGTTATCGGCTGCAAGCGTCTGCACGGTTATATTGGTATTGCCACCACTGTGAGTTATCGTGACACTCCCGCTCACGCCGACGGCATTGCTACCGTTGTCTATGGCCTGTGCCTGTGCTGACAGCGCATATGATGAGGGTACGCCTATGTCGATGACACTTGCCCCATAAGCGATATCCGTGGCGATCAGCAGGGTCAATAATGTGACGATGACAGCGATTTGTAGCCGCATGTATACCATATATGATAGAGCTTAAGCGTATACTTAACGGTATTTTTTAAGAAGAATGAAAAATTAAAAAAGAAAAAGCGGGGAATGTTGTTTACATTCCCATGTCGCCCATGTCCATGCCGCCCGGCATTCCGCCAGGGCCGCCGGCGCCGCCGGACAGCTTGCTTGCGGCGATGACATCGTCAATTCTCAGGATCATGACGGCTGCCTCGGAGGCACCGCTGATGGCCTGGGTCTTGACACGTAAGGGCTCAACAACTCCGAGCTTCTTCATGTCCACGGATTCGCCGGTGAACACGTTGATGCCGAAGTTCTTTGAGTCGCCCTTGCCGGACTCATGCTTGCTCCTTAAATTAACCAGAGTGTCGATCGGGTCAAGGCCTGCGTTCTCCGCTAAGGTCCTCGGGATGACTTCCATCGAGTCCGCGAAGGCCTCGATAGCCAGCTGTTCCCTGCCGCCGACGGTGGACGCGAAGTCCTTTAACCGTAAGGCTAGCTCGATCTCAGTGGAGCCTCCGCCTGCGACGTACTTCTTGTCCTCGACGACGACGCCGACTACACGCAGCGCATCGTGCACTGCACGGTCCAACTCATCAACCACGTGCTCTGTTCCGCCGCGGAGTATTATGGATACTGCCTTCGGTTCCTTGCACTTCTCAACGAAGATCATGTTCTCGTCGCCGACCTTGCGCTCTTCGACGAGGCCTGCGATGCCGAGATCGTCTTTCGACAGCTCATCGACGCTGGTGCTGACCTTTGCGCCGGTCGCCTTCGCCAGCTTCTTCAGGTCGGATTCCTTGACACGGCGTGCTGCCATGATGCCGCTCTTCGCCAGGTAGTGCTGAACGAGGTCGTCCACGCCCTTCTGGCAGAATACGACGTTAGCGCCGGTTGCCTTGATCTTGTCAACCATGGTCTTGAGCATCTTTTCTTCCTGGTCCAGGAAGCTCTGGAGCTGGTCCGGGCTGGTGATCTCGATCTTTGCATCGATCTCGGTCTTCTCGATCTCGAGCGGGGTGTCGATTAATGCGATCTTAGCGTTCTTGACAGTCTTCGGCATGTTCGGGTGGATCCTTTCCTTATCGATCACGAGGCCCTCGATCAACTCAGAGTCGCCGATAGTGCCTCCGACCTTCTTTTCCACCTTGATGTCCTCAACGTCAACTTTACCGTTCTCGTCCACGACTGCCTTGATGGCTTTCACAATAAGGCCCGCGAGCTTCTCGCCCACTGCCTCTGCGCCCTTGCCAGTCATTGCGGTGATCGCGAACTGCTTGAGAAGGGCTTCGTCCTTGACACCCACGGGGTATGCTAACGTGTCCAGGATCTCCCTTGCCTTAGCCGCAGCCTGCCTGTAGCCGGATGCGATAACGGTCGGGTGTACGTCCTGGTCCAGTAATGCCTCGGACCTCTTGAGTAATTCACCGGCTAATACGACAGCCGTCGTGGTGCCATCGCCGACTTCGTCGTCCTGGGTCTTTGCGATCTCCACGATCATCTTTGCTGCCGGGTGCTCGATATCCATTTCCTTAAGGATCGTTACACCATCGTTAGTTATGACGACATCGCCGAGCGAGTCGACGAGCATCTTGTCCATGCCTTTCGGACCGAGCGTCGTGCGAACTGCTTCAGCCACTGCCCTAGCGGCCATAAGATTCATGCCCTGGGCGTCACGGCCCCTTGTTCTTGAGGAGCCTTCCTTTAAAATTATGATCGGTTGTCCACCGGATGTTTGCTGTGCCAAAACTTAAACCTCCTTTAATTAAAGATTTTGAATCGTGAAGTATTATGAGCTTACACTTCTATATATAATTTACGTTTTCCGACAATTTTTCTTTTTTATATAATCATCGTATAGCGGCATGGTTATGGTCGATCATGATATATAACCCCTTCAGGAGAGAGCATTAACCTATTATTCAGTTACCGTTATCACGAGATCATACTCGGGCGATGGCTTCGACCATGGCCGCACCAGGCTGAAGATAAGGTCGCACTCGCCGGGCTCTTTCGTAGAAAAGAACCATAAACGCTCGCCGAGGCCGTTAAACCGCGCAGGGCCTTTCTCGACATATATGCTGTCGACCAGCCTTAGGCAGGGACAGCTTTTCTCCGCGAATTGCCACATATAGCCGGAAACCTGGCTCTCCGGCAGGTGTACCTCCAGTGAGTCGCGTAAAGAAAGCTCTATATGCTTGCCGTTGTCTTCTCGCCCCAGTTTCATATGTTACGCGAAACGACAGCAGTAAAGATTAATCTTACCGGTGCATTCAACATATTAATGAGCCCTGATCGAGAGATGGAGGAAAAGATCCGCGATACGTGGGATGAGATGGCGTGCGGCTACAGCAGGTTCATTTCCGACGAGTTCTCCTACGTGAAAATGGTAGAGATGCCGGCCATCATGGATCTGATGGGTGACGTGAGTGGAAAGCTCGTGCTGGACCTGGGCTGCGGCAGCGGCGAGTACGCGCTCGCGCTGGCACGTAAGGGCGCAAAGATCACCGGGCTGGACATCTCGGGAAAGTGCCTGGATCTGGTGCAGGAGAAGGCAAAAAACGAAAACGTTGACATGGACCTGGTACACGGCTCTATCTCGGACCTCAATATTTTTAACAGGCAATTCGACATGGTCTTCTCATCGACGACCATGCATTATGTGAAGGATATCATGGCAGCCTTCAGGCAGGTCAACAGTCTATTGAAAAATGACGGGACATTTTTATTGAGCGTGGTACACCCGTTTTATACAGCCACATATCCACTGGCCGATTATAAGAACGTGGATAAGTATGCTACGTTCGGGCTGAGGTATTTCAACCACAAGGTTAGAAAATACGTACCGCCGTGGGCGAAATTTTGCACCGTGAACCATTGTATTTGCTATCACCACACGGTGGAGGACTATTTTAACGCGCTGACCGGGGCGGGCTTTACCATTGAGAGCCTAGTCGAGCCAGAGCCTTTGCAGATATTAAAGGAAAAGCATCCGCGCCGGTATTATGAAATGATGAACACGCCGGTCTTTTTGATATTCAATTGCCGGAAAAAATGAAAAATAAAAAAAATATTGCCATCCCTATGTGCTGGATGGCATAAAAGTGTGTCCTATCGCTCCCGTACTCGGGTCCACGTCGATATTTGCGATCACGCGGGATGTAGAGTCATAGTTATAAATGGTCCATGTCAATTTTCCCGCAGTGTTTATCTCTAGCCGGTAAGCTACACTTGCAGGCGCATCCTTTCCGGTCATTTCCTTGAACTTATCATTAGAGATGGTCGCGACATCAGTGCTATCCAGGTTCCAGGACTGGATAGTAGGATCGCCGTACTTGTAAAGTATGCCCTCGATGCTCGAATCGCTAAGCGCTTTCTGGTTTACTTTTCCTAATGTGCCATCCTGGACATATACGTCATAGACCTGACCACTTGCTTTCGAGGCAAACGTATAACGCCAGCTGTGAGATTTGCCGTTTATCTGTGCTCCATCTCCCTCAACATAGCTATTACCATTAACTGAGATGAGAACTGCGTTGGCATTTTTACTCTTCATTGCGTCTTGCGCAATCGAGAGCCAGTCTTTTGCAGCCGCCTCCTTGCCTGGGATATTCTGTGTTGACGGCATCGGAGTTATTTTCAATGTGGCGCTGCCTGTAGGAACCGTATAAGTGTGTGTGATGTCAGAAGCCTGAGGCCCGATGTCGGCCACTGAGATCCCGGAGAATACAAAGCCTACAACGCCTAGCGTGATGCCGAAGAGGAAACCAGCGTATATGAGATCAAACCAGAAGATCCTGAGCAGGTTTGCGATGAAAATGACACCGACAATCGGGAAGCCGATCAATGCGACCAGATTGCCTTTCCATACGCGTGCTGAATATGCCCATAAACTCTTTGCATCCCCGTCGCTTGGAAATGCATGCATGGCGAACGATATGCCAAGCCAGATAAATACTAGGTTAAGTATGCCGTTTAAATTTAACGCCGGGATGATGAACATGATCAACGCAAAAATGGTATTTATGATGAAAGGCGCGATCGTCGTTAAAAACGCATCCCTGTAGCGGGTAATTTCCCCGTGCTTCACATATCCGGCCGGGTTTCCCAGGCGGAAATACTTAACCTCATATACGGGTATACCCGCGATATCACAGAAAAATTTGTGGCTCCACTCGTGAAGAATAACGCCCGGAAACGTGACCCATGTCACGATCATCCCTAGTAAATTTGCCATATACTACCCACCCAATATCCCTCAATGCTCGATTATTATCGTTATTATCGATCTCGCCGACAACAATATCTTTAGCCATTGCGATCAGCGTTTATTCAGATATATAATACAAACAAGCGATTGCCATTATTTATATGTAATCTAGTAATAATAAATACTTTAACATATAGTGCACAAAACCGAGTGAGTCGGAATATTATTTTTCTTGTGATACAAGGTGAAGCAGATCGCGCTAATATCGAGCCTGGCAGCGGTAACAGTGGTCGCATTGACCACCGTCGATATTTTTGATATCGGATATCTCATAGGATATAGGACCAGCCGGAGTAATATTAAATGGTTAATCGGACAGATGCTGGATGGCTCTGGCGTATGCGGCTAATCGATATCTGTGATACTGAAAAAGTAAAAGTTCATATATTTTGTACACACCAGTCTCCACAATGAGCCATGTTTATCTGGGGAAGTTGACCCTTTTTTGGTGCGACTCGTGCAATGTGCCCGTACTGGGTAAGAAATGTACCCGATGCGGCGCTGCCACGAGATACGTGGACTGTACGCCGCCCGGCGACATACGCCCGGCGTTCAAGTTCGACGTCGATCTGATCAATAGCGCCATAGAGGACGGTTTCGGCCCCGGCGGGCTTATTCCTGCGGATAAAGTCGTCGTATTGAACAAAGCCCCTTACGAGGACAGGCTGGACGAGATCTTCGTGGACGGTCGCATGTTCGGTGCCATCCGTTTTGATCCATACAGGCTGAGCTGGATGTTCATGCCCCGGGCCTTTGCTGCAAAGCAGATGGACATTAAAAAAGGCTACGTGATCGCCGACAAAGGCGCCGAAAAGGCGCTGCTAGGCAGCTCCAACCTGCTCGGCCCGGGCGTGGTCGATTGCGACGAGAATATAAAGATCGACGACGAAGTCGTCATTTTACTGGAAGGCAGGCCTATCGGGGTTGGCAGGGCAAAGATGACGGGGGCGGACATGAAGCAACGCACTCGCGGCGTAGCGGTAAAGACCAGATGGAACGGCTACGATGATTCGCCCGTACTGAAAGGCGGTCAGACGTGGGCCGATGCGGTCGAGGCGAACGGCGAGTACCTGACGAGCATCGAAGGCGAAGCGATGGGGTTCATCAGGCGGGCCATGGCCGAGCATCCTTTGCCCGTTACGATCTCCTATTCAGGGGGCAAGGACAGCCTGGCTACGCTTTTATTAGTCATAAAGACCGTGCCGGACTTTGATGTGCTTTACATTAACACCGGCCTGGAGTTCCCCGAAACGACTCAGAACGTCGACGAAGTCGTGGAGAAGTACGGGCTCAAGCTCAAGACTGCGCAAGCCGAGTCTTTCTGGGACGCGGCACCCAGTTTCGGCGCTCCCTCGGTCGAGGCGCGCTGGTGCTGTAAGGTCTGCAAGCTCGGTCCAATTACGAATTTAATCGATGGTAATTACGCGGACGGCTGCCTGACGTTCATCGGCCAGCGCCGCTACGAGTCCGAGGTCAGGGCGAAGAGCCAGCGGATCTGGCGTAACCCGTGGGTCGGTAACCAGGTCAGCGCTTCCCCCATACAGAACTGGACGGCACTGCACATCTGGCTGTACCTGTTCAGAGAGCACGCGCCGTATAACCCGCTATATGAGCGGGGCTTTGACAGGATCGGCTGCTGGCTATGCCCTAGCGCCAGCCTGGCGGACTACGAGTTCGTGAAGCAGTATTACCCGGATCTGTGGAATCGCTGGGAAACATTCCTGATCGAGTATGGTAAAAAGGTGGGATACCCGCCGGAGTATGTAAAATATGGATTCTGGCGCTGGCGAAAACTACCGAAGCAATGGGAAACGCTGCGTGACACGCTGGGCATCAAGATCGAGAAACCCGTCGGAAAGATCGACACGCTCAATTTTGTTTCCGTCGCCGGATACCGGCCGTGCAAGGATGGCACCGCCACCGCCGAGGGTAACTTCGATAAGCCATTAGACCTGGAGCAGGTCAACGACTACGTTCGCCCGCTGGGGGACGTGAAGAGCATCGACGGCGCGTTATTCGTATCCAGCAATGGCGAAAGCGTGCAGGTGTACGCTACCGGCACGGTGGTCGCCAGGTCAAAAGACAAGGACAGCGTGGCCGAATTGATATCGAGAGCGGAAAAGTCCGTGCGCCGCGGCATGTTGTGCGTCGGATGTGGCGTATGCATCGGTGCCTGCCCCATAAATGCTATAACCAAGGAGAGCCACAGAATAATGGTCGGCGAGAACTGTACGGCATGCGGCAAATGTATCGACATTTGCCCGCTGGTGAAGTTCCAGCGGAAGGAGTGAAATGATCGCGATCATCGACTACGGCGTGGGTAACCTGCGAAGCGTGGAGAAAGGCTTAGAGTACGTCGGCGTGGGCGCGATGGTCACAAAAGAGCCTTCCGATATAGAAAAGGCTGATGCCATCGTGCTTCCTGGCGTGGGCGCGTTCGAGAGCGGCATGGAAAAGATCGCACCCCTGAAGGATGTCATTCTGGAGCGAGTGAAAGAAGGTACGCCACTCCTGGGGATATGCCTTGGCATGCAAATGCTCTTTGAAGAAAGCGATGAGGGCGGCATGCACAAAGGCCTGGGCCTGGTAAAAGGCAGTGTCTCAAGGTTTACTGGCGTCTCCAAGGTGCCTCACATGGGCTGGAATTCGCTATCGATCACGAAACAGCACCCGCTGCTGTGTGATATACCGGAAAGCTCATTTGTTTATTTCGTCCATTCCTATAGGGCGGATGTGTGTGAGCATACCGTAGCCTCGACAGAATATGGCGGCGAGTTCACCGCTGTGGTCGCGAATGACAACGTCGTTGGCACGCAGTTCCACCCCGAGAAGAGTGGCGCCCTCGGTTTACGGATGCTTAAAAATTTCGCGGAAATGATCAAGTAAGGTGTAAGGATGGATCTTTTATTAAAAGTAGATAATACGCTCTCTGGTATATACCATGATTACCTGAAACTTGTAAAATACCTGGCCGTAGGGGTCGTAGGGACACTGGCTGACTGGACTGTGTTCTATGCTTTGATAGACTTTATCGGCTTATTCTATCCTTTCGCAAAGGTCATATCGTACTCAGTGGGCACGATCGTCAACTTTTTCCTGAACAGGCGTTTCACATTCCAGAACACGTACAAGAAGGTACACTTTCAATTTGTCTCGTTCGCCCTGGTCGCGGTCATCGGCCTTGCCATACAGGAGACGGTCATGTACTTGTTAGTCGAGTATGTATTCGACAGCAGTACCAGCATATGGATCTTCGCCGCGAACGTCATAGCCACCCTCGTCGGGTTCATATGGACATTTATCGCGAACAAGAAGATAACCTTTAAGTTATTCAGATAAAAAAGGCGTATTCATCGGCCCTTAGAGACTTATGAATAATAAAAACAATTATTTGTTTTTAATCTACATTAGATTTTTGTAGCTACAGTGTAGCGTTAGGTATCAGCACTGCCATTGTTAATTCTCATGGCCGCCGGAGGCTTATACAAAAACAATCTTTGTGAAACTCCATGCCATTTGTGTCTTTGTGGTGAAAAATAGTGGCTTCGTTGTCTTCGTATCTTCGGCTATACCTTATCTTTTTCTGAGGTGCCCGTTAGCACAGAGGAGACGACGTCGAAGATGGCTTTTACGATCAGGTAGCAGCCGCCAACGAAGAAAATATACATGTATGGGACCTGGATGGCCAGCGACAGTCCTGCCGCGACGATCAGCGCCATATCGTTCCTGGTCAGGAACGAGACTACCTTGTCCATCACGTTCGGGTTTATTTCAGAGGAGTCCATCTCGATGACAATGCTGCCCTGCTGGAATACCTTGATCCAGCTCGACTCTTCGGATATGAGCACTGCGGTCGCATTTGGCAGGCTCTCGGTAATACCCGCGGCTGCCGCGTGTCGTGTGCCGTAGCCGGGCAGCGTTGTGGACTTGACCACTCGGGCGCCGAATGCGACCAGTTCCCCTCGGGGCGTGATGATGACCGCGCCGTCGATCGTCGCCAGTTTTTCAACGACCACGTTCATGCCCTGTTCCGTCAATAATGAGGTCGAAGAGATCTGCGGGTAGTGCGTCTCATATAAGCCGGTGATATCGTCACGGTCGGCGATGATGACCAGTCCGCCCTCGCAGCTTCGGGAGATGCTTTTAGCGATGGCTAAAACAGCGTTCATCACCTTTTCTTCTTGCCCCTCGACACTCCCCTCAGCCAATTTCGTTTACCCCTGATGAATAATGATTGGATTTTTTGACATATCAATTGTCGCTTTTATGCTTGAAATACTTGTATATTGCCCAATTAGTGGTTACCCTGCTGATCCTGGCGCAGACACATCAGGACAGACTGCTCGCTAACGCAGGCTGTATACCGTATATGCCATATAGCTGCAACGGTAAATATCTTATCGTGCGCTAGTGCGCTAATCATTAAATAATAGTTAGGTCGTTAAGATACCGTTGTGAGCGCGAAAAACAAACTGGTGTTCGCCCTGGTCCTACTAATATTGCTCGCTATGGGCGCAGCCGCGGGCAGCATCGTATACTCCGCCATATTCCTGGCATCCCTGGTAAACCGGGTGTTCGTGCAGCAGTGGATACCAGACGCCTCGTATGTTCTTTTAATCGTGATCGTCATCGTGACCGCCTACTTTACGGTCCGGTTTGTCAGGCAATGCCGCTCAAGCGAGATGCCCGAGCTAAAAGACAGCGAGATATTACCTTTAACAATAATCATTCCCGCGCTCAACGAAGAGCGCACAATGGTCGCCTGTGTGGACAGCATCATGGCTGCCGACTACCCTCAGGATAAGATCGAGCTGATCATCGCGCATGAAGTGCCGCCCAGATGTCATGACTCGACGCCATTGCTCGCAAAACAGCTGGCGGCGCGTTACCCGAACGTCAAGGTCGTCCCGAACGATAACGGGCACGGGGGGTCCAAGGCGGGCGCCATCAACAATTGCCTGCATGAAGCGAAAGGCGCTATCATCGGGATATATGATGCGGATCATATCATCGCAAAGGATGCGCTGCTACGTGTCGCGGGAGAGTTCGCGGCGAACCCGTGGCTCACCTGCCTCGGAGGCAAGGTGATCGTCCGTAACGTGAACTATAACTGGTTTACCACGATGGTCGGCAACGAGTGCGCCGTCATCAATAATTTTTCACGCTACCTGTCACAGCTGTTCACTGGCCGGCACCTGGTCTACGGCTCCAATCTTTTCCTAAAAAAGGATGCACTCGAGCGCATCGGAGGGTTCGACGAGTCGAGCCTGACAGAGGACTGCGACCTGGGTATGAAGCTGATATTTCAAAATTACGGCATGAAAATCGACTACGCGATCAAGAGCTACGAGCAGCCTGCCGTAAGCGTACGAGACTGGTGGCACCAGCGAGTGCGATGGACGTGGGGTGGCATCAGCGTTTGTAAAAAATACCTGAAGATATCTTCGGCTGATGGTAAGGTTACCGCACGAAGCGTCAGGACGTTCATCATGTATGCGCTCAGCACCGCAGGCCTGCTGTTCAGCGTGATCCTGATGGGCTTCATGGGCTTCATGCTATACGCGGGTGTCGTGCCACCCGTGATCGTGATCCTGTGCTGTGCCCCGTTCGCGATACTTTTCGCGGCCGAATCTCTAGTTGATTTCATCGAAGGGCGGGGCAGTGTGATCGATATGGCACTCTCCATAGTTGTAAGACCCTGGGTGATCTACGTGTATACCATCGTGGGAGTTTACGCTGTGGTCATGAATGCGCTCAACGTACAGGGCCAATGGTACGAGAGCGCGCGAATATAAGCAATAAATTCTATTAGTGGCTTTTTGGACGCTCCGGCTTTTCACGGCCTTTCTTATTTTCGCCAATCTCGTTTTTTTCGAGTTCGCTATTTTCGCGACACGCGCAGTTCTTCTTTCCGCATGGCCCCATGCCGAGCGGGCCGGTCCCATCCTTTCCGGGCATAATCGGGCTCCGTCCATCCATAAGAGTCCCGGAGCCTTATCCTCATCCACTTGCTTTCGCGGCCTCGCCTGCTTTTTCCCCGGACTATTCTTATACGAAGGTATTTTCATAGATATTATGGTGAAAGACATGTACAGGGCGATGCTGGGAAAAGTCCGCGAAGGGACAAAAGCTCCGATGATCTCGGCCATGGATATCAGAGGAGAGAAATTCGACACCGGGGCATATCTCGGCAAGAGCAACTTAGTCCTATTCTTCTACCGCGGCCACTGGTGCTCCACCTGCGGCAACGAGCTGAAAGGATTGAAGCAAGAGTACGGCTCCATCAAGCAGCAGGACGCAGAGGTCGTGGCTATCAGCACCGACAATCCGGACGAGGCAAAAAATCTCGCGGTCGACCTGCAGCTTCCATTTAAAGTGATCAGCGATCCCGATCATCGGATCATCGACGAGTACGGCGTCTACGACGGCGAGAACGGCACGGCATTCATCACGCTGATCCTGATCGATAAGGCGGGCATCGTACGCTATAAGCGAATCGTGGAGGGCCTGGAGGACATGTTCTCGGCAGAAGAAGTGACGGAAAAACTAGAGGAAATGGACTAGCGCAAAACGTTCTCATTCATGTAACGCCCGCTATAGCCTTCCTGGCCCGATTTGAGCTCAAGGAATATTAGCTGGATGACACGGGCATCTTTTTTTAGATAAAATCCGCTTTCGTTATATACGGCCAGCATCGCCTCGCTTCTCCCGCTGTAGCCTGCGTCCCATACCGCCGTATGAACGCTCACGCCTGCACGTAAAAGACTTGATCGGGGAAGCGCAATCGCGCATACGTCCTTCGGCATGGAAACAATTTCATTGAACGTGATCTTATAAACGCCCTTCGCTAAGAACATCCAGCCATCTTCGCCCCACGGCAGCTCTTTGTATTCAGGAAGCACGCGATCCGCGTTGTCAAAGCCGATGCGGCCCGGGCCGTCGAACGTCTCGATCTTTTTTACGGTCAGCTCGAAGCCGTTGACCTGTGTCTGCGAGTCCTTATCGATAAATGACGATACCAGTGATGCTTCATCGACTAGTTTTGTAAGTTCTGTCTTTCCGAGGATCATCGACCTTTTTCCCCTCGTCGAACGTCCGGATATACGGCTTTATGTCAAGCACGGGCGTACCGTCCGCCGCGTCCAGCCCTTCGACCACGAGCGTATTGCCTTCAACCGACTTTAACCTTACTACGGTCACGCCAATATGGTTGGGCCGGTACTGAGTGCGCGTGTTGAACACTCCAGTGATGGGGTGCGACTCGTCATAGCGCGGGTGCAGCCGCATTTTATAGCCCCTCGCCCGATCAAAATAAAAAAGTACGGTGATCAGTTCGTTTTTATCCAGGTCCATCAGCCCATCCTCATATTTTTTATCGATGACGATCGTGGAAGTCGTGGATAGCATCTCGTCCGGGGACATGTGGATCGTATTATGGTTTGTTACCTGGCCAATGGGCGCGATAGTGAACTTGCGCATGATGGTCATGTAAGATCTCCGGATATATAAATAAAATCAAGCGCTTCATGGTTTTTATGATTTACTGCTAATGAGCCATATGTGCCTGGAAATATCCTATTCCCGTACGTTCGCGAAAAAACTCATCTCAATAACATAACAAGCGGAGCAAGCGGATCGCTATATTATAATCGCTTTTTTCTTCTAGCATTCAAATTGTTAATCTACGAAAAAATGTAGATTTACAGTTGGCATCTGCCAACTGTAAAGATATCATTTTATTGCGATGCAGGCACTGATACGGGTATATCGACTCTCTTGCGATCGATCACGATCAGGTATACGACCATTACTGCGGCGAGGATTGATAAAACAGTCGCGATCCAGAAAATGTTCCCGAACGCCTGGCCGTATGTGACCACTTTGCTCGTGGCGTCGGCGAGGAAAAAACCGCCGATGATCGAGCCGACCGTAGTGCCGGAGTTCCTGAACGTGTTCAGGATACCGGTACCAGTGCCCAATTCCGACTTGGGCATGAACGACATCATGATGATCTGGAAAGCGCCCATTCCAACGCCCATGCCTAGCCCGAGAATCGCAAGGGCAATGCCAAGGCTCAGGGAATCGTTCACGTATTGAGCCATGCCGAAGAACCCGACGACCGTGATCATCATGCCGATCAGCAGGATGGGCTTAGACCCGAACTTATCGATGAGCACGCCTCCCAGTATGGCCGCAAAAAACAGGGATACCGAGAGCGGCGTCAGGATATTGCTGCTGTCCTCTACGTTCATGTGCAAGACGATCTGTGCAAACGAGGGCACATACATCATGGCACATCCCAGGCTGACGCTTGATAGCAGCGCTGCCAGGTTAAGCGAAAACACGTTGCCCCTCGCGATCGTCGCTATATCCAGTATGGGCTCGGGCACACGCTTTTCATATATGAACAATAGGACGCCCAGTAAGAGGGCCGCGATAAAGAACGGGAATACCGTTAGGTTCGTCAATGGCAGGTTTTCCAGCCTGACCATGCCAAGCAATACTGAGGCAAGGCCGCCCGTAAGTAACAAGGACCCGACGACATCAATATGATGACTGGTCTCCCCATAGCTTTCCTTGAACCTTAGGGCCAGAATGATCGCCAGAATTCCGATCGGTATGTTGATGTATAGTACCGCTCTCCAGCCGAAATGCGCGATGATATAGCCTCCGATGGTCGGCCCGATGACCATGGCCACCGCCGACATTGCCATTAAAGCGCCCATTGTCTTACCCTGCTGGTTCTTTGGTGCGACGCTACCCATGGCTGAAAGCGCGGATGGAAGAATAAGACCGCCGCCGATCGCCTGTACACCTCTGAAAGCGATCAATGAATAGATGTCCCATGACAGGCTGCTCAGGAAAGACCCGAGCGTAAACATTGCGATACCGGCGATATATACTCGCTTCCTGCCAAATACGTCCGATAGTTTTCCTCCGAGCGGCATGATAGCTGCGAAGAACAGCAGGTATATGGTCAACGTCCACGCAACCCAGTCGAACGACGTATGTAGATCGCTTACGATCGTAGGTAATGCGGGAGAAAATATGATCATGTCCAGCGATGACATGAATACTCCCAGTGCCAGCACCAGGAGTACATAGTACAGCGATCCTAGAGCGCCTTTTTGAGGTTCGTTATTAATGTCACTCATTGTATACCTTCGTCAGTTAGATAGTAAGTACACTTACAATTGGCGTTTAGTAAGTGAACTTATTATATATACTTTGGGTATTGAGACTCCATAGTTTGCTTATTTTATCAGGATGGCCATGAATTTTCGGAATGTAGAGACCCCGAAGAGTATGGAAAGAGTGGAGGCTATCACGAAGGAGGATACATCCAATGAGCATATAGATTCAGGCCCTCAATGAGAAGACTTTTTAATATGTTATGGTAATTAGTCATTGCATGGAGTACGAAGCTGACAAGGAATGCTGGTCTGATATTGCCAAGGAGATAGACTGGGGATCATCCTACCCGGCCGTTCATAAGCTTACGGAAAGCCCTACTTATTACCTAAAGCAGGTAGTGCACCTGATGCAAAAGACCATGCGGGAAAGCCTTGTCGATTTTGATCTGACGAATACTCAGTTTACCCTACTGATGGGCCTGACGGTGCTGACACAGACGCGTAAGTGTGTAACGCAGATGGACCTGGCTAATTTTCTCAAGCTGGATAAAATGATGGTTTCCGAAGTCCTCAGGACGCTGGAGAAGAAGGGCTATATTCTCAGGGTCAATAACCCGAATGATAAAAGGGCAAAATCACTTATTGTTACGGATAAGGGCGTTAAATTAAATGAAATGGCCCTGGAGAAGGCGCTGGTGATCGACGCTCGCTTCTTTTCCGCCCTCGGCGACGATAAAGACGAATTCGTCAGGATGCTCAAAAAGCTCCTGTAGAAAAAGGGACTAATGAATGCGCTGATCATGAAATATGCAAAAAACTTGCAATCTTTTTTACAATATATTGCATTTTAAATATGCTTTAGAAGAAGTTTTTATCCATGTATCGTCCAATATATTACCCGTATGCCAGCTTCAGGCGAACGCAACCCAAACAAGGCCATGGCACTGCTTTCGAACCTTGTCTATAAAACGGGTATTTTCTGCATCAGGCTATCCAGGGTGCCGGTCATTGGCGGGCACATTGAGAAGCTGGTCGGCGGGCGGAACCTAAAAGTGGTCACGATACCGGTGGGCTTGAAGCTGTATAGTGAAACGGCCATTTTGCCTTTTGATGCCGCCCGCAGGCTCGTCGAATCCGCCTCTTACATTGCAGGGCTGAACGTCTGTATATGCCGGGAAAGTCGCAACTGTAAGGACTACCCGATAGACGTCGGATGCATGTTCTTAGGGGAAGGCGCACGGACCATCCGGCATGCCGCGGGCGCGAGCGTGCTCACGAAGGAAGAGGCGCTTGGCAGGCTGGAGCGAGCGAACCAGCTGGGCCTGGTAAATAACGCCATCTGGTCGAGCAACGAGATGAAGTTGCTGGGCGTCGATGAAAAAAGAACGGTCGAGCTATGTTCCTGCTGCCCATGTTGCTGTTTAATGTTCAAGACCCGCAACGGCTCACGGGCGTTCATGGACAGCTTCAAAGGTTTCGGCGTATGCAAGGTGGTAAATGCCGACGAATGTACTCATTGCACGAACTGCGAGCGGGCTTGCCCCTTTAGGGCTATCCGCACGAACAGGCAGAGCGAGCCCTTTATAGATGAGAGCATATGCAAGGGATGCGGGCGATGTGAAATAGCCTGCAAGCACGCGGTGCTGAAAGTATTCCCGTTATACGCGCAGCCGTCAGATGAACAAGAAAGCGGCGTGCATGTACCTGATGCTACAGATGACCTCGAGCGGTTCCTGACCATGGTCAGATAATATTTTCACATCACTTTCCACATAGTATATTAACCTGGACTACATTCTATCAATCGAGTGGAAATCATGAATAAAGACCTGTTACTGTGGGACCAGACCATCTTCAGTAGGGAAGAGTACTTTGAGCTGGACTACCTGCCGGAAAATCTGTTGCACAGGGAGTCACAGATACGCTCGCTCCAGTTCAGCATAGCCCCCGCGCTCAGAGGCGCCACGCCGCTTAACGCCTACTGTCGAGGAGCCCCCGGAACAGGCAAGACATCGGCCATAATGAAAGTGTTCACGGAGCTCGAGAACGCCACCCAGAAGGTCGTCCCGGTGTATATTAATTGTCAGGTGGACTCGACCAGGTACGCCATCTTCGCCCAGATATTCAAGAAGCTGTTCGGCTACCCTCCTCCGTCATCCGGCATATCCTTCAAGAAATTATTCTCGCAAATAGCCAAACATCTCTTCGAAAAGAAGCGAGTCCTGATCGTGGCACTGGACGATTTTAACTACCTGATGGCAAGCAAAGAGGCTGACGAGGTTTTATATTCATTACTGCGCATGCACGAAGTGCAGCCGGGCGCAAAAGCCGGCGTTATCACGATCTTAAGCGATTTGACGCTGGACATGGCCCGCGACCTGACGCCACAGGTGCAGTCTGTGTTTTTACCGGAGGAGATCGTATTCCCCCAGTACTCCCTTGATGAGATCAAGGATATCCTGAGATACAGGGTCCGCTACGGGTTAATGCAGGGGGTCATCTCTGACGAGCTGATCGATGCCGTCACGAAATATACTTCGGACGCAGGCGACCTGCGCGTAGGGATCAACATGCTCAAGCGTGCCGGGCTCAACGCCGAGCGCCGTGCCAGCAAAACCATATCGGCGGAAGACGTCGAAAAAGCCTATGAAGGCTCCCGGTATATACACCTGAACTACACGTTCAAGAACCTCAAGAAGGAGGAAAAGATCCTGCTGAAGTGCATCGTGGAGTCGGGCAAAGATGAAATGACATCCGGAGAGCTGTATGACTGCTTCAAGGATAGGACAGGGCTCGGCTATACCTCGTTCTACGAGATGGTCAACCGCCTGGAAGGCCTGAAACTCGTCAATATGAGCACTACAGGTAAAGGCACGCGCGGGCAAAGCCGCTTGGTATCGCTCAAACACGATCCCAAAGAAGTCGAAAAACGACTCGACGTTTGATCACGAAAACATATTGATATTAAACCACGCCGGACTTATGGTTACGCCTCCGGAGGCCGGGTGTGTAAAATCAGTCGCCCTCAACGCAAAGGCGCAAAGAATATTTTTTGTATAAGCCTCCGGCGGCTATGTGATGTTTGGTTTATCGTTATTCTCAGATCAAGAGTCCAATTTGCCCGCGTAAATATAGTCACCCGGCCGCCGGAGGCGTAACCATAACTTTCTCTGTGTCAGTCTCTGCGTCTCTGTGGTTCCAACCCATTACCGCCCAGCCTGAAAAACACTCGGCTTTCAAAGGTGGATAACCAAACAGTTATAGGCCTGTGTGGTGAATTGACTGTTATCAGGTGCATGAATGAAGCTTGACCGATTAGTTTCTAAATTAGAGGAAATCGCGCCGCCGGACGGGGCCGAGGAATTCGACCACGGCAAGATCGGCCTGATCGTGCGCGGTATGTCAGACGTTGAAAAAGCTGCTACAGCGCTGGACCCGACGCCACACGCCATCAAAAAAGCCATCGACATGGGAGCACAGATCCTTGTGACACATCACACGCTGATCTGGGACCCGGTCAATAAGGTGGACGAGGACCTGGCGTTACAATTGAAACTACTCTTTGACAGTGGCATCTCGCTCTATTCGATGCACACGAACTATGATAACGCCAGCGGCGGCGTTAATGATGTGTTGACGGGCATCATCGACCTCATTGACGTTCAGGACATGCACGGTGGCAGGATGGGCACGGTACGCGACCAGACACTCAAGGAATTCGCGGATAACGTGTCGCACAGGCTCGGATGTTCCGTAGAATATGTGGGTGACGACCGTAAGGTGGTCCGCCGCGTCGTGACAATGGCCGGCAGTGGTTTCCGGCAGGTGCTGGACGGAGCAAAGTACTTCAAGGCCGACGTGATACTATCGTCCGAGCTGAAGAACGACGTGATCCGACACCGAGGGGACGTGGCGCTGGTGTGCGCGCCTCATTATTATACGGAGGCTCCCGCCATGAAGACGCTTGCGAAACGCATGAGCGAGTTCCTGCCTTCCACATTCATTGAGGATCCGCCGGGCATCAAGGTGGTCAACGCCAGTGAGCGGCATATTTGAGGAAATTCGAGAGAAAGGGCTGACAGAGGAGACCGAAAAGAAGCTTACTACGGAGTTCGGGGCCCGAGGTAAAAAGGCCGTCGAGCTTGTCAGGTCCCACAAAGTCAAAAAGTACCGGGATTTCTTCGTAGTGCAGGGCAGCCAGGGAGAGTATGTCGTAGAGGACGACTTTTGCAACTGCAAAGATTATTTATTTCGCCTGTCTATCAAGGGCGGCGTGTGCTATCATTCGATAGCCGTGCGTATAGCAGAGGCAACTGGCATGTATGAAAAAGTCGATAAATGGTACGTTGACTCGATGCAGCCTAAAGCGTATAAAACGGTAAAATAAGTAATGCTAAATTCTTATTCTGAGGATGTCTTGGTAGCGTTGTCATGCGTTTTTGACGAGAGATCCACGGGCTTGAAGAACGGCTCGCGTATGCTGACCGCATAGCGCATCTTTTCTTCTAGCTGCTCGTCAGTCAGTCCCCTGACGTCGACGAGATTATCATTTCGCAGCAGGCACGGCTTCAGCTTACAGTCGGACGTGACTCTTAGCCTGTTACAGTGCATGCAGAACTCTGAATTGTCAATTGGCCTGACGATCTCCACTTCCGCCCCGCTCAGGAAATATTTGGTGCGGCGGTGCATTTCTCGCTGGACGGCCTTGTCTGCCATTGCTTTTATCCTGTCTTCAAGAGCCGAAATGTCCGCATGGTACTTAAACGCGCCATGGAAGTCCATCAGCTCGATTACCTGAAGAATTAGAGGCTTGTTACGGACGAAGTCGATCATCTGGTCGATCTCACTATCGTTGATGCCTTTCAAGTACACCATGTTGATCTTCACGGGCGTGAGTTCCGCTTCGATCGCGGCTTTGATGCCTTCCTGCACGCGGTCGAACTGGCCGCTCTGCGTACACGTGATCATGTCGTAGCATTCGGAGCTCCTGGAGCCCATGCTGATGTTGACACGATCCAGGCCTGCCGCCTTCAGGCTTTTCGCCCTGGGCGCAAGCATCGTGCCATTCGTCGTAAGGAAACGTCGCGCAATGGCGGTAATGCCCTAAGGATATCCTCGAGGTCCTTGCGCATGAGCGGCTCCCCGCCGGAAAACTTGACCTTGTCGACCCCGTGTTTTGCGGCGACCCGTACAATTTGTGCCACCTCGTCCACGGTGATCTCGTTACCGCTGTGCTGCTCTCCCTCGTTATGGCAGAATATACACTTAAGGTTGCACCTGTTTGTCAGAGATATACGAAGGCTTGTCACCTTTCTGCCATAGCTGTCAACGAGGAAATCTTGCATCGAAAGTCATTACATTTTACCTGAATATTAACTTTGTGCCATTAACAAAAGACTTAAACAAAATTCAGGCTGTGCCATTATAAAATCAGTCATAAATACAAATAATTGTTAAAAAAATCAAAGGAGGACGTATCTCTCGCAAGCCCCCGTATCAGGGTCGAAATTGCCCCTAAGTCTTTATCGATCTACGCCATCTTTTATTAGAGATAAGAGGTCGTTGTCATCTTTTGCCTTGTCGTCGGATCGTAGCTCATGTCGGTCTTGATTGTCTCCGGCCCGTCAGGCCCCGTTACTGTTTGCGTGGTTGACTGGTAAGTGCCATATGCCGGAGCGAACGGGTCCCAGCTGCTGAACGGCGAGCTATAAGAATTCGTAAAAGATGATCCTAATGCCGAGTCGGCAAACATGTCGTCGAACGGTGTGCCCAGGTTTTCAACCTTCGTTACAGTCGTTCCCGGCGCATGCGTTTCATCCGATGCTGAAAGGTCGGAGCCGAAAGTGAATGGATCCGACAGCGACGGAAAGCTCATGGACGAGAATAACGATGCGTTCGCCACGTATGGCGTAAGCAGGATCATAACGATCGAGATTACCAGTGATAGCATTACAAATAGCTTTCTACTCATCTGTATACCCCCCTCTACTGTTGATACCCGATTGCAAATATAGGCAAGGCTGTATAAAGGTATTTACAAAAAATATGTCGGTTTAAAATCATTAAAAACTAAAAAAAATCAAAGCCCTTCCACACGTATCTTACCTGTCTTGCTGATCGTATCAAAAGTCGTCTTACCGTCGACCTGCTTGAACTCGATGCTGATCTTCTCGCCGCCCACCATCATGTTCTTGACTGTCACGAGATGAAGCCAGTCGGGCAGCGTCGGCTTTACGTATAATACATTGTTCGGGGCGTCAGGATAGAGGCCAAGCATTGTCTGCATGAACATGACGATGCTGCCCGATGCCCAGGCCTGAGGGCTGCACGTCGAATGATAGATGACGGGCGACTGGTTGTCCGTACGCGGGTAGCCACAGAACAGCTCGGGTAACCGATAGTCAAAATGCTTGCTCGCATCTATGAGCGAGGTGATGATCTGGTTCGCCTCCGCCGCATAGCCGTATTTTTTCAGCCCCCAGGCGATGATGGAGTTATCGTGCGGCCATATAGAGCCATTATGATAGCTCTGCGGGTCATAGGCGGTCTCGCCGGACGACAGCGTGCGAATGCCCCAGCCGGAGAACATGTCCTCCTGGAAGATCCGTTTCGAAATGTGTTCTGCCTTGAGCGGCTCCATGATGCCGGACCAGAACCCGTGGCACGGGTTGGACGTGATGGAGTCCACCAGCTTTTTATCCTTGTCAAGCGCCTCGGCGAAGTACTCCTTTTTCGGCAGCCAGAAATAATTATTGTAGTTTTCCTTCAGGGATACGCTCTCTGCGGCCATGCGCTTACCGAGGTCGGTGTCCGGGAACATTTCGGCAAAGCGCTGCTTCGCGTCATATGCGTAGCCCTGCACTTCTGACAGTGCAATTGGTGGCATGGCAAGCCTGCCGTCGCTGAACACGATGGAGTTGTGAGAGTCCTTCCAGCCCTGGTTGAGCAGTCCCAGCTTTTCTGACATGCGAATGTACTCAACATAGCCGTCCTTGTCGATGTCGCCATACTCATCCATCCACATAACGGCGGCCTCCGCGCCCGCCTTCAGGTCCGAGAGCAGCTTCTCGTCGCCAGTCCACTTGTAGTACTCGGACATTAAAATGAGATACAGCAGCGTGGCATCGATGGTGCCATAGTATGGCGTGTGCGGGATGTGATGTAAGTTGGCGAGCTCTCCTTCGCGGATCTCGTGTAATATTTTACCCGGCTGCTCGTCGGTCCACGTATCGACCTTACTTCCCTGGTATATCGTTAAGAACCGGAGCGTGGACTGCGATAGCTCCGGGTTCAGCATGAGCGTCTGGAACGACGTGATCAGGCTGTCGCGGCCGAAGATCGTATCGTACCACGGTATGCCCGCGGCCGGCACGAGCAAGTCTTTCTTCGTGTTGATGATCAGCGAGCGCAGGTCCAGTATACATGTCTCGAGCACATTATTCATCACGTCACTGTCGGTCGAGATCTGCGTGAGTGCCTTCTGCCAGCGCTCGTAGGACTCCTCGATCTCCTTCTTGGCGGTGACATATTCCTGCCTCATCACCGGCACGCCGCCCATCGTCATCACTACTTCCACGTCGACCTCCTTTGTCTCGTAGGGAGCGACCTCCATTTCGAAGTGCGCCGTATCCCAGAAAATTTCAGGAGCCGGGTTAAAGTAGAACTCTGTCCTGCGGATGATGTTATCCAGGCCCTCGTACCGCAAAATAACGTTCTTTCCGTCTTCGCCCTCGATGATGGCACGCAGGCCGCGGCGGCTGTAGTTAATGCCCTTGACCTCGAAAATGTCCTTGAAATCCGTATCGTAGGATAACTCGAGCTTGATCTTTACGGGAAAGCTATTGGTGTTCTTAATGAACATCTTCTCATAAAAATTCGAGCTGATAAACATGGTGCGAAGGATATGCAGCGTGCCCTCGGGGACCGTCTTTTCCTCATTCACCAGTTCAGGGTTCGTGAGCGAGATGTTCGCGATATAGCCTTTACGCGTGAAGCTCAGCGGTATCATGGACTTGCCGTTGATCTCCAGCTGGTATAGATTTAAATAACGGGTATCTGACCTGAAAAGCCCAAGGGGAGTGCCTCTGAGCACGTTCCCCCCGTTATCGGTGACCATAAAGGTCGTACCTTCGTTTATGACGATCGTCTCGTTCATGATATGCCTTAAATAAAAAAGGCCGGTCAGGACATTTTAGTTGAAGCTCCGGCTCCCACTTTTTTTAGTCCCGATTTTGGTTTAACCAGCGTTGTCATGCGGCTGACCTTCTGCACCATGCTGTCGTTCACAAGGCGATTATACAGGTCCTCCATGCGTAATGCCATCTTCTTTGAGTCGAACCGCTCTTCAGCCAGCTCACGGCCGTTACTGCCAAGGTAATCGGCCAGGTCACGGTCCCTTAGTAGAAGATCGATGTTACAGGCCAGAGCGTCGGCAAGCCTCTCGGGATCCCTGTCCACCACGATCCCATTAATGTTATTGTAAGTGCTTTCCACCAGGCCGCCGCTGTTCGTCACGATCACCGGCTTATTACACGCCATCGCTTCCACTGGAGCGATGCCGAACGCCTCGCCCTGTGGCATGATCGTCGGATAAAGAATGACGTCGGACGCGTTCATATACTGGGGCATCTCCTCGGCGGTAGCTTTTACGAAGAACACGCGATCCACCATATCCAGGTCTTCTACTAACTGCTGCACATCCGATTTAAATGCGGGCCGCTCTCGCTCGAAGTCCACGGAGTCGCCTATGCCGCTCACGATCAGACAGATGTCAGGGTATTTTTCCTTCAGGCTGGCCACTGCCTCGATGCTGTGCATCGTTCCCTTGGAGCGACATGCCCTGGCCGGATGGAAGACGACTTTTCGGCCTGAAAGGCCGAATTTTGCCTTCAGGGCTTCCGGGTCTTCGCTGGCCCTGTACTGGTCTAGCCGGACACCATGATAGTGAACTTCAAGTTTTTCCACCGGCACCTTCGCGTCGAAGATGCAAGGGTTCTTCATGTGATAGCTGACCGCAACAATCTTATCCCAGTTAATATCGCGTAATAAATGCCTGCAGAGGTCGTCCTCCCAGTAATTGTGCACGGTCAGCACGGTCGGAATGCCGTATTTTTGCGACAGCTCGTCAAGGCATTCCGCGTGGTCCGGCACGAAATAGTGAAAGTTATGGGCGTGAATGACCTCCGGCTGCTCAGCCATGATGAAGTTCTCCATCATACTGTATACTGCCTTATACCTGGCCGGCCCGACGGAATTGTTCATGAGAAAATCAATCGACATAAGGTCGTTTGAAGTGATCCTGCACCAGTCAAGAGACTGATCGTCACGCTCAGGATGAGGCGCGGTCAGAATAGATATTTCATGGCCCCTTGTCGCCAGCTCTTCACATAAATAAACAAGATGAGATTCTACACCCCCAACTACCGGTGGAAATGCCCAATGCATAACGCCAATCTTCATAGCATCAACCAAATCAAGTTGGAGTTTGGTTTTTTTAAAGCTACCCTGCGTAAAGCGCAGTTATGTATGTGACAAAACCATTTTTACACAGTGCAGATGACCGGTTTTTATGTTTTGATTGTATAGCTGGCGCCGTTAGAGAAGTATCTGAAAACTTATTTCGCTCACATGGGAGGCATAATTGTAATAATATCGCCATCCTGAAGTATTGTTCCGGTATAGCAGAGCGTGCGGATCTCCTTAGAATTGACATATACCACCATTTTCTCGTTCATTATGTCGTTCTTTTCATCATAGACCGCGTTCGAGAAATTGGGACCGATATGAGAGGAAAGGCTTTTAAAAATATCTTTTACGGTCATACCCGGCTTGAAGCTGAAACAATATTTCAGGCCTCCCGGCGGTTGTTCCGAATATCCGGATATCTTCACAGTAATGCCCATGGCAATCTCACGGATCGATCATACACTTCAGCCGGGGCACTTATACGAACCAGCTTACCGTGCGATCTTTTCACGTTGCTCCGACTCCTGTTTTGCAGCTTTTAAATAATCCTGTACCAGCAGCTTTTGCTCTTCATTCAGATCCTCGAGTGGCGCACGCACATGCCCGCCGGACAGCCCCTGCCTGTTCAGCACATACTTGATCCCGGCCGGGAATGTGCCTGTTTGCATGGCTTCCACATAATGGTTGAGCTGTTTCTGGAGAATAAATGCGCGGCTGTAGTCCCGATCCATGAGCGCCCCGTATATTTCCATACACACTTTTGGCGCCATAGCCGCACCGCCGATCATCATTCCTTTTGCGCCCTGGCATATTCCAAAGCTCACCAGGCTGTCCATACCAACCATTATGGAGAAATCGCCCGTAGCCCGCTCGATGAACGCCTGCAGCTTAGCCGCATCGCCTTCGCTATCCTTTATGCCCACGATCCGCTCATCTTTCTCGAAAAAATCAAGTATGTCAACCGGTATCCTGTTTCCGGCAAACGAGGGAATATTATATGCCATAACAGGAAAGTCCGCCTGATCTGCGATATCGAGATAATGTCTCGCGATCCCCTCGGTCGTAGGATGGTAAAAATACGGCTCTACCGCTATAGCACAGTCGGCACCGATGTCTTTTATGAAACGGGCCATTTTCACCGATTCCCGTGTCGATGCCCATCCTACATTAATGATGATCTCCAATCGTTCGGAAGATCCCATGACGATCTCGGCTGCCCGCCTGCGCTCCTGGTCACTCATCATTGCGAACTCGCCGGCTGTACCCATGACCAGCAGCCCGTTCAAGCCTGTACTTTCATAATACGTGACCAGCTCTTTCAGAGCTTGTTCATCCAGGTCCCCGTTTTTCGTGAATGGCGTAGGCATCGCCGGGTAAACGCCATGCGGATGGTATACGATAAAAAGGCCTCCTCTTATTCGTAGTTTATATTATCTGGTTTTAATCATTAGGCAGAGAAAAAGCGACAATGAACCACAGAGAACACGAATAAAAAACCGTGAAGAGAAATTGAACCACGGCGAAAACAGTGAAAAACAAGGAACCCTGTTTCAGTATAAACCTCTAGCGACGTGACCATAATCATCGCCGTGTTTGTCATGTCGCCGTGGTTCAATTTTATTTCTTGTGCGCCTGGTGTTAGTGTCCTTGGCGCTTTTTATGGACGGAGTCGAGCATGCGCTGGTATTCGACGAGCGGAAATGATAGTTCTGATGGTAGTTCTTTAAAAAATCCTATGCCGGCGATCTCTGACTTGTTCGGGACGGTGGAAAGCTTTTTTCCGACGGCACCGACGTATACGAGTCCGCCGTCCTCGTGTTCGATGACTTCGAGACCCTCGATATCATGGCCGGTCTCTTCTCGAAACTCCCTGGCTGCCGCTTCCTCGGGCGTCTCACCGGGATCGATCTTGCCACCGGGCATCTCCCAGGCTCGCCGTGCATGGCGGACCATGAGGAACTCGTCGCCTCTAAAAGCAATAATATAGACGTAGCGAAGGCTCATGATAGCTGTCTATCGCTACGCTTGCACATAAACCTTTTTAGCGCGTTGAAAACTTAAATCGCGGTCAACGCTTTTTCCACGATGTTACAGTACTTTTCCTTTATGCTGTATTCGTATTTTGCATCGTAGGTGTTCTTATGCGCATGCAGTATGCCGAGCTTTGAATGAATGACGCCCAGCATTGCTGTCACCTGTTTCAATGTTATATTGAAGTCGCGCTCGACCAGGATCCTGTGCAGCGTGTCTGCCGTGAGGTTCTTCATTTTCACGAACGCCTGGAGCACGATCCTCCTGATACCTTTAACATCGGTCGCTAAATATTGCTGCAACCTCTTTGTTATTTCATTTACCACAAATTCCATTTTACATCCCCATCCCTATCTGTTTGATATCTGTTTAATAACCCCTTAACAGTTTATCCTTACCCATAAGGTATAACATGTTAATATTTAACTTTTTCTTTAAATTCAGTGACCCCTTTTTATATAACCATAAAATTTGTGCACAGCCATTATATAGTCCGAAATATGAAAAATATATCAAAATAAGTATAATATCATGTATGATATTTTTAAAATAAAATCGCCGAGCAGTTACTAAAAATACCCATCGTTCTCGGCTAACATTCGTTATGCGGCTACCGGGAATTGAACCCGGACTTCGAGCTTGGGAAGCTCATGTCATAGCCACTAGACCATAACCGCATCTGACACACTCAAAATAATGCTATTCATATATGAATTTTTTGATTTTTTAAAGACTCTAAATTATTAAGAAGGCGCAATGAAGCCTTAGAAGACACAAAGAACCCAAAGAGTTGTTTTACTATTTGTGAAAATCCATGAAACTCGGTCTCTCCGTGTTAAAATAGCGAACTTCGAGAGCTTAATCATTGGTGAAGGGTGGCTTACGCCTTGCAACACGCCTTTCCATCAGTAGCGCAGTCGTGAAGACGTGAAATAGTGGTGTCGAGCAGCGGCCAAAAGCCATTGTGTGTTTTTTCAGGATAGCTTCACGCACGTCTTCACCCTCGGGGACGAGCGTGCCGGCATTCGCGATCTCCGCACCGAAATGCGCGTCGCTACCGCCGACTTTTGATAGGTGATACGTATCCGCATACGTGTTAGCCATCGCATTCGACCTATTAAAGATACAGCGGGCGTTGATCACCTCTACGGCATCGATCATTTTAGCATCCTCGTCCTTGAGCCAGAACGCCGAGCCTCGCATGCTGTCGAATGGGTGCGGTACAATGGCGACGCCGCCCTGCCCGTGAATCTGCTCGATGACCTCGAGATGATCCCTGGCAGTGATCTCTTCGGTTAAAAAGAGGCCGATGACGTCTCCCCTGTCAGTCTTTATTTCTGCACCGCATATGACGTCAAGTCCTTCAATCTTATTTTTCAAAGCCTCGACACTGCCTTTGATGGTGTCGTGGTCTGTTATCGCAATGCCGTTCAGCCCTCGCTTTTTAGCGATCTTCATTACATCGGCAGGGCTAATGGTACCGTCCCTGGAATATCTGGAATGTAGATGAAAGTCATATTTCAGCATGCTTGATACATAGCCTGTGACTGAGTCTATGGATGATAGTGTTACGTAGTATGTAAATATTTTCCGTATATCAGGTTGTGAAGGAGACTTTAATTCTGTAATTTTCTGTTCGATAGCAGATGTGGAAGAAATTTTTCTTCGTTTTCACGGTTCGACGGCCGGCCTGTTGCAGTTTTTCAGGTACTTCGATTGCAGGGCCGGTTTCAATAGGGGAACCCTCCGCTTCGCTCCTGTGCCCTGAGCCTCAAGTAAGGCATACCAATTGCTATATGTCGCGGTCGGCGAGGCGTTTTGGGCGTCAGTCGGCCGAAGGCCGATGCGTAGATGACGGGGTAATGGACGCGGCCTCTGGTGGCCGCGTCGCTTAGCGCTTGCGAGCGAAGCAAGCTGCAAAGCAGCCTTGCGAAGCGGGGTGCAAGCGCGGCCCCGGCATCGAAGCACCCAAAACGCCGAGTAGCGCTGCCTTCGGCAGCGCGTCGCACCCGCGAAAACCAAGAAAAACAACTTTTGATACTTAAAATACTAAATAAAAAAGAAAAATAGGTAAGCAAGGGACTTTACATCATTCCCATGCCGCCCATGCCACCGCGGCCTGCCGCCATCTGGCGTTGCGCTGCAGCCCGTGCCATTGCCACGTCCTGCTCGCTCGGGCCGCCTGAGGCGATCACGTCATCGATCCTCAGGATCATGGTGGCTGCTTCAGCGGCGGAGCCTATGGCCTGCGTCTTGACGCGCAGCGGCTCTACGACGCCTGCCTTGAGCATGTCCATCGGCTTGCCCGTGAACACGTTCAGGCCGAAGTTCTTGCCATCCTTACCCTCATGCTTGCTTCTTAACGCAACAAGCATGTCGATCGGGTCCAGGCCCGAGTTATCCGCAAGAGTCCTCGGGATGATGTCCAGCGCGCTCGCAAATGCCTCGATAGCGAGCTGTTCACGACCTCCGACCTTTGACGCATATTCGCGCAGGCGTAAGCCTAGCTCTACTTCCGGCGCACCGCCGCCCGCGACGATCTTCTTGTCCTTTGCTACCACTCCGACCACGCGGATCGCGTCATGCAACGCGCGCTCGTACTCATCCACAACAGTCGCCGTTCCGCCGCGCAGTAAGATCGTCAGTGCCTTCGGGTTCTTACACTTCTCGATGAACAGCATCGAGTCCTCAGCCGAGACATGGCGCTCCTCAACCAGTCCCGCGAATCCGAAATCCTTCGGGTCGATGTCATCAAGCTTGGTGACGACACGGCCGCTGGTCGCCTTTGCGATCTTGCTCATGTCAGACTCGGATATGCTCTTGACTGTCAGGATGCCGAACTTTGCCAGGTAGTGCCCGATCAGGTCATCGATCGATTTCTGGCAGATCAGCACAGTTGCGCCGCTCTTCTTTACCAGCTCCGCCTTCTTGCGCAGCGATGCCTCTTCCTGGTCCAGGAAGGACTGCATCTGGTCCGGCGACCGGATCTTTATGCCGGCATCGATCTGGGTCTTCTTCACTTCGAGCCCGACGTTAAGCAATAATATTTTCGCGTTCTCGACTTTTTTAGGCATGTTCTCATGCAGTATCTTCTTGTCGAGGGCGATACCCTTAACTATCGTCGAGTCCTGTGCGCTTGCGCCGATCTTTTTCTCAACCTTTATGTTAGTGACATCGAATTCGCCGTTATCCTCGACTGCGAGCACTGCGTCCACGGCAATTGCGGAGAGCTTTTCCCCTATGCCGCCGGCACTCTTGCCGGTCATCGCGGTAGAGGCGATCTTCCTCAGCATCGCTTTGTCACCGTGCGGTACGGTGATCGCGATCTTGTTCAGGATCTCGTTAGCTTTTGCAGCGGCATGCCTGTAGCCGACTGCTATGACAGTCGGGTGGATCTTCTGGCCCATGAGATCCTCTGCCTTCTTTAACAGTTCCCCTGCAAAGATGACCGCCGTTGTCGTTCCGTCGCCCACTTCTTCATCCTGGGTCTTGGCCACTTCGACGACCATCTTGGCCGCCGGGTGCTCTATGTCCATTTCCTTTAATATCGTGACACCGTCGTTCGTCACTGTGGTGTTGCCCATGCCATCCACGAGCATCTTATCCATGCCTTTGGGGCCCAGTGTCGAGCGGACCGCCTCTGCGACTGCCATCGCGGCCATGATGTTATAGGATTGGGCGTCTCTCCCTTTTGTGGTAGACGTGCCTTCCCGTAGAATGTAAACTTGCTGGCCTCCAGCCTGTTGATTAGCCAAGTATAGTACCTCCAAAATATGTTAACGTGGTATATAAGTAGAAATGTACTTCTATAAATAATTAACTCCTGACCCTCGTTGGCAAATCGGGATGCTCCAGCCCGCTTTATAATTATAGGCGCATACTCCTGTAGGTGCCCGAAAACATAAGGATAGGTGTGAAAATGCCCCCATACGATCGTCGATAAAGCGATCGAAGAAAATGACTCTGGCTCAGCTATTCCTTAAGCTTAAATAATACCAGCCACATCTAAATTTGCATAATCTATGATCGACAGCATGCTCCTCTCCATCGGCCTGATCATCGCCTCGCTTCTAGCGGGCGTGGTGGCCGGTTTAATTAAGAAGAACTTCTCCGAGGCCCTGAAAAAGAACATATCCAGGTTGATGACCGTGCTGGTCTTCGCGCTCATCCTGCTCATGGGTATCAAGACAGGGGTCAACAAGGATGTGATCTCTAACCTGGGAGCCTTTGGCGTGCAGGCAGTGCTCATCGCGCTGGCGGCAATTGCCGGAAGCATCTTGTTCGCGGCCATATTTGAAAAGCTCTTCCTCGGGAGACCGTCGAAATGATCAAGATCATACTGTGCGCGCTGGCTTTTGGCATCCTGATAGGCGTGCTGGGGCTGGCCCCTGGCGTTTTTGTGGGCAACATCGACCCGATCTTAACGGTCATGCTGTGTGCGCTATTGTTCGTCATCGGCCTTGACATGAGCCAGAATAAGTCCGTCGTGTCAGAGATCAAGCGCATGGGCCCAAAGATCATCGGATTACCGATTTTCATAGCCGTGGGCAGCATTCTTGGTGCACTGGCTATCGGCATCGTCCTTGGCATCAAGCCGGCTAACGCGATGGCCATCGGTGCCGGCTTCGGCTGGTACAGCCTGTCGGGCGTCATGCTCACGAGCCTCGTGAGCGCGCAGGTCGGCACGATGGCTTTACTCACGAACGTGTTCCGCGAGGTACTTTCCATCGTCATGGTGCCCTTCGTGGTCAAGTACTTCGGCAAGATCGTCGCCGTGGCCCCGGGCGGTGCCACTTCGATGGATACGACGCTACCGATCATCGTGCGCTACGCGGGCAGTGAAGTCAGCGTTATATCCTTCGTGAGCGGCGTGGTGCTATCCGTCCTCGTCATATTCCTCGTGCCGGCATTCGCGGGGCTTTAAATTAAACCACAACTTGTTCGGGCGTGTTTGGGACTATTTTATTGACACAGAGCCAAGGGCCACAGATGACGTTATGATTACGCCTCCGGCGGCTATGTGACATAGGTTTTTTATCATTCTTAAATTATGGAGTCAATTTGCTTGTACAATATTTAGTCACCCGGCCGCCGGAGGCTATTCCATTGTTTTATTTTAAGGACACCATCAGCTCGAAAAAATACCTAGCTTCATGTGTCCGGTTAAGCTGATACCACGCTTCGAGTGCTTGAGGCGAAATGACGTCGAGGCTATTAAGGATCTGATACGCAAACTCGATCGGCGCTACTCCCGGTGCAGTGATAAGTTTCCTATCTGATACTGCGGGTTCGGGCCGGTAGAATGCTGATCCTGCATAGTTCGGACATACGGACATCAGGTAGTCGAGATCATTGCTGGTATGGTATCGGTCATTCAGTAAACCTGCTCTTGCCAGGCCGAATGTTGCACCACATATTGCGGCTACTGTGATATCATGATGCAGGCATTCCTTAGCTTTTTCAAGGATCTGGTCATGGATCGTTTCGAGCCACGTATTGCCGCCGGGCAATATCAATAATCCCGCATCATCAAGCTTAAACTCATTGACCGTGGTATCTGGTATAACGCGCATGCCGCCCATTGTAACGATCGGCTCCATGCTATTGCTAATCGTTTTTACAGTATATTTCATCGAGCCGTTCTTAAAATATCGGCCCGAGTTCAATTCGGCGATCGCGTAACCGGCTTCCCAATCGGCCATCGTGTCGAAAACATAGAGATATGCGACTTTCATCATAGGCGTTCATTCCCTGGATAATTTCAGCAATCCACTTATTTGAAGATAATAAATCCGAAATGATCTCGCTTAATCTTAAATGAGAATATATAAAGCGGTTACTAGCCTGCTATTTGAAAGTAATTCTTCTATGACTTATTCTGACATCGTGCCTTCACAGGATAATCGGCCGTACCGCCATTGTAAAATAAGAGTCGCCCGGCCGCCGGAGGCTGAACAAAGCCAAGAGTTGAGGTTATTTTAAAATGGATTCGTGTTTAGTTTCGGAGCGCTTGCAACCAAAAGCCGTTTAAATCAATAGCCGGAATTGTCTCATGATGGAACGTTTTAGCAAGGCTGCAGAGAAGTGCGCCGACCTGATAAGGAAAAGCGACGACGCGCTCGTCGTGTCGCATATAGATGCAGACGGGCTCACTGCGGCCGGCATCATGTGTACGGCACTGCAAAGGCTTGGCAAGCCATATACGACTAAATTTTTAAAGAAGCTCGATGAAGCAGCGCTAAAGGACATTGCTGCCAGTCGCGGCGACAGGCTGGTGATCTTCACGGACCTCGGAAGTGGCGGGCTGGAGACCATCAAAAAGCTGAACATCAACGCGGTCATCGCGGACCATCACAGGCCTGCCCCGGTTGAATATGAGTATCATTTAAATCCTCATTTGTACGGGCTGAACGGCTCCACGGACATCAGCGGTGCGGGCGTGTCTTTCATTCTCGCGATGAAGCTGGGGGACAACGTTGACCTGTCGGCGCTCGCTATCGTGGGCGCGGTCGGTGACCTACAGGATATGCGCACGCATGCGCTGGTCGGTGTGAACCGGGAGATACTGGAGCTGGCTAAAGATAGCGGCTACCTCTCATACGAGAAGGATCTCAAGCTCTTTGGCCGGCAGACCCGGCCCATATATAAATTATTACAGTACAGCTCTGACCCGTTCTTACCGGGGCTTGGCGGCTCGCAGGAAGCATGCGTCGCGTTCATCCAGAGCGCCGGCGTCGAAGTGAAGGAAGATAACTGGAGAAAATGGGTAGACCTCGAGCCGTATGAAAAGAAGGCTATCACGTCGAAGCTATTTCAGTACTGTTTATCCTGTAATATGCCCACGCATAAGATACAGCGGCTGGTCGGCGAAGTATACACGCTGCTGCACGAACAACAAGGTATCGAGCTGCGCGATGCGTCCGAGTATTCCACACTCCTTAATGCAACAGCCAGGTACGATTATGCCGAGACAGGCCTCGCCGTCTGCATGGGCGACCGAGGAGAGGCATTCCACTATGCCCGTGACCTGCTGGAGCAGCACAGGCACAACCTGGTGACAGGCCTGAACTTCGTGGCGGATAAAGGTGTCATCAAGATGGAGCATTTGCAGTACTTCAACGCAAAGAAAGAGATCAGGGATACCATCGTGGGGATCATAGCTGGCATGAGCTCGAGCCTTGACTGCGTGAGCCGCGAGATGCCCATCATCGGCATGGCAACCGTAGAAGAAGGCGTCAAGATCTCGGCCCGGGGAAATCACGATCTTATTTTAAGAGGCTTAAACCTTGCTGTTGCACTGGGCGAAGCGGCCTCGGAAGTAGGCGGTGTCGGCGGTGGGCACGATGTCGCGGCAGGCGCCACGATACCGGCAGGCAAAGAGCTGGAGTTCATTAATATACTGGACCGGAAGATCGGCGAGCAGTTGAAATAACGGCCGTGAAGTATGATTCGTTAGAAATATAGAGCGAAAATGTTTTTAATCAGTCCATGCATCTGTAATTTTAGACAGAGGAAATAGGATGATAGCGTTTTACTCGCAGGAAAGATGGAACAACTGGATCAACCAGGTAAAAGAGAGCAAGTTTAAGATCGACCCGACGGCAGAAGGACTGGGAAGAGAGGGTATCGTGTTCCTCGACATGGAGGAGGACGTCATCCTGGCGCTTTGCAAGATCACCGGTAAGCTGCAAAGAAAGATGATCACAGTGGAAGAGGCTGCGTCGAACGTGCAGGACATGAAAGAGATCGTCCTGGCCAAGGTGGAGCCCATGGACGAGGATAAGGACATGATGGTCGAGTCGGTTCAATCGGCATTGGTCGGCGTGTTCGGAGCGGCGGATAGCTATGTATCCGGTGACTACGATCCCAAGTCAAAGGTAGAGGATCTGATCCTTGAAGCTGCGAAAGCCGAGGAAAAAGAAGACATGGATAAGACGTTCGAGCTGGTCGGCAAGGCCGGTGCGCTGGTCCTTTCGGGAAAATCGTTCGACAGCGACAAATTATTCGCAAAGGTCCCCGAGAACAGTTTCGTGGCCGAAGGCGTAGATGGCCTGGATTCAATCGCCGCGGTACTTGCGGGCGGGATCGACTACTCGGATGATGCGGACGACGAAGACTAAAACATTTTTTCTTTCCTGCGTTATTTGCCGATGATGGCCGTGCCCGTGGTGGGCTCGCCCATTATCGCTTTTCTCACGCGATCGGAATATTTGCCGTTTACTACCACTGCGTCCATGTGATGCCTGATCAGGAAATCCGGTAGCGCCTGATCCACACACGTCTTGATATCGAGTATCCGGGAAGCGTTCACGCATTTCATTAATTCCCCGTTTATGATGATACCATCGACATCCGTAGCTTTTATAAGCGGGCAGCTAAGTTTAAGGGCGATCCATGCGGCGATCGTATCCGAGGTCACGTCCCAGGAATGGGGCAGCTCGTCGTTCGTTTTTACAATTTCGTAGGGCAACGCGATATGTATGCCTTTTTTTGCAGATAGCGAGCTGGATAGCTCAATGCCGGTTTTATCTGAAAGATAATAGGCATATAAGTCCATGGCCAATATGGCCATCCAGTGGGCAGCATCGGCTGTCAGGCCTCGCTCGCGGTCGATGCGCCGCACCACGTCCGCGAACTCTCCGCCGCCGGGAATAATGAGCACATCCGCCGGCATAACCGCTATATGCCGTAGCAAAGCGGGCGCTTCTTCAAAAAGGCTTCCACCCACTTTTAGTACGATCATTACAAGCCCGCCCCGCTTCTTATCATATTATAGGCTATATACAGAAGCAATGCATAAAAAATATATTTTATGTGCTTTGTCGGAATATATTTCGAGAAGTGTGTGCCGGCATGTGCTCCGATGACCGAGCCGGGCACGATGACAACGGCGGTGAGCAGCGCCTGCTGTGCCGAAAACAATGTGCCGGCGCCCAGGTAAAAATATATCACCGCCCCTAGCGAAGAGGCGACGACGATCGTGGCAAGCGAGTTTGCTATGGAGTTCTTGAATGGCAAATGAAAAATATCATTCAATGTGGGCACAGCGACCGTACCTCCACCGACCCCCAGCAGGGCTCCCAGCAACCCCATGACAAAACCGAGACTCAGGAGGCCTGGCTTTTGTTTCTCATGGACCTTATCCAGATTATTCTCGTAACTTTTCGCTTTTCTGGGTATGAAGGCGATGGCCACCATGGCCAATAAAAAGAAGCCAAAAAGGAGCTCGATGGTCGACGCCGGGCTTCTTGTCGCAATGATCGTTCCGATGACGATCCCCAGGATCGAGCCGATATTCATGACCAGGACGATCCCCTTATGGACCAGACCCTGCTCGTTATATTTCAGGGCCGACGTCAGTGATACCGCCACGTTGTTGATCAGCGATATGGCGACGGCGAGATGAATGGGGATCAACAGTACAAGCGTGAGCACCGGGATGAGGATCGTTGCGCCACCGATGCCCAGCAAGGCCCCGAATACGCCCGATACTATACCCGTACAGAACATCATCAGGATGTTGATCCAGAAATCCATATGTCACAGCTCACGGGCATGTCTGGCATGCCATAACTGCCTATGCTCTTGAAGCTCCTTAAACTATGCGGAACTCATAAATTTACGCAGCGCGGAATAAACGGAAATGACTGAAAATGCGTTACATAAGGCGTTTTATCATATGATACGCCTCCTCCGGGTATATTCCGACAGCACATGTGCTGAAAAATCATATGCACAGGATAACATGTTTTGAAAAATCATATTTTATCGGCACACGTTTCGATAAATTATATCCTGCACCGGCATAAATACGATAAAACATGTATCGTACAGCGTCGGCCCGCTACTGGACAATGAGCGACAGGTCAATGTAAAATTAACAAAAAAAAATAAAAACATATTAAACCATCTATACGATAATTAATTTTGTAGGGATGGAATAGATTGTGGGAACGACCACAATATGACGGACAACATGTCCGCCATAATCTAACCCTCACCTTATCCATTACCCTCCCCATCACCCTCTTAGGTGGTGGCTACTCTTGCGGCGGTGGAAAACACCGCCGCACTACCCTCAAATTACCAAAAAACGATTACCCTCCAAAAACGATATAATACCCTAAATTAATACCCAAACCAATACCAAATAAAAACGTTTACCCTCCTCATTTTTCGAAGCTCACAACACTTTATTGGACATTACCGATGCCCGGTTATTTCTTATTCTTTTTCAATAGTCTATATTCCCGTATCGTAAACGCGATAAGCACAATCCCGATGACAACTAGCACTACGATGACGGCCATATAGATCCAATTTATGGAATCCATCGCCGACTGCGCTGAGCCGCTACCGCCGGGCATTAAACCGCGAAGCGCGCCGCGGAATGGGCCGGGCATCAAATCACTTCCGGAGTGCCTGTGCTAAAGGACATAAATAATTCATATCCCGGGATACCGGGATAAACCGTCTTTGACCAGTTCCTCATATTTAATCCTCCATACGTCAGGTGTTCACTTTTTCGTCCGCTAATCAAGCCTTCACCGATTCCCGGCTATTTTTTATTCTTTTTCTGTCGCTGGTATTCCCGTATCGTAAGTGCGATAAGCACGATCCCGATGACAACTAGCACCGCGATGGCGGCAATATAGATCCAGTTTCCGGAATTCATCATCGACTGTATGGTGCCTCCTCCAAACTGCATCCTCACTGGAGTGCCGCTTCCTCCTCCGCCGATCCGCACTTGCATCATGCCACCTCCGGGAGAATTACGTTAAAGTATCTAAGTAAATCGTTTCCCTGTTTTCCTGAATAATCCGTCTTTGACCAAGTTCTCATTTTTAATCCTCCTTATTACATTTATTTGCGAATGACGATCGTCCCGGCGATCCGGTCAAATATTCTCTGCTTATCCTTTCCATTGTACAATACCATCAGAATGGCATCTGCCGCGATCGCGATGATAAATAATTTGGGGATCGTTCGAAGCATCGCTTCCTTGTAGCTAGCCTTTCTGCCATCCACTCTTAGAACTTTCAATCCCAGGACCCGTTTACCGGGGGTAAAGCCGAAAAAGCCCTCGCATATGACGAAATATATGAATATTACGATTATGTTGAGGGAAAATAGCAGATAGAAATACTCGAAGAACATATGCTGGGTACGCAACTCGAAGAACATATGTATGCCGGGCTTATCAGGTGTCGGCGATGAAAAGATCCTCATTAGAATGATCGGCGATGCCAGTATCACTGTTATTAATGTGGCAATGACCATATCGATGACAAAGGAGACGAGCCTTGACCATAACCCGGCCCTTTTCAAGGATTTTACGTATGACGCCATATACATCGATGCGATCTCTTCCGGATCGCTAGAGGTCTCGAAAGCCGACGCCACGTCGACCGCTTCAACCGAAGAGCCACCCCGGACCTGTGCTTTCATCGTAGAAGCGTCGATATAATTAGAGGTGAGTTCCCTTTTGATCTCGTTTTTATCGCTTTCAGGGACATCGAGACCATTCAAAGTTTTATTCACCCTTTTTTCTATTATTTTCATAGCATCTTCACCGATTTCCATCCTATCGCCTCCCGATCTTATTGATCGCATACACGTACCTGTCCCATTCCACGATCATCTCATTCAATAATGACTCGCCTTTTTCAGTCAGGTGGTAATACTTCCTCGCAGGCACGCCGGACCCGCTCTCTTTCCAGTAGCTCGTGATCAGCTCTTCGCTTTCCATGCCGTGCAACGACGGATACGCGTTGCTTTCGGTCAGTGTCATGACACCCTCGGTCCGGGCCTCGAACTCATGCCTGAGCTCATAGCCATACATGTCGCCGTCGCGCAAAAGTGTCAGTATGGAAAACTTTGTTGCGCCCTTTTTTAGCTCCTTCATCCACCTCTCGATATCTTCCTGCATCCATGCCTCCGGCATTCACACCCATATACATTCGATACTGATGTATATGCGATAGTGATGTATGAAATGTTATTGGTATATAAGCCTTTTTACAAGTATGACTGTCTATGCCTTCACCCGGCCGCCGGCCGGGTTCGCCGTGGCTCAAGCTGCCTCCGGTTCCTCGTGTGTCTCAAGAAAAAGGTATTTACGTTTTGCACGGCGAATTATGATGAGCGTATTATGTCCAGAGAGCTGAGCGATCACGACTGGGAGATATTGAAGAAGCTTGCGCCGGAACTGTGCGAGGGCGGCACCTGCGTATCGTCGGGAAGGAAATACAGGTCGATCCTCCCGCCACTGTCGATGCATTATTCAAAGTCCAAAGAGGATTTCGAGCAGCGGCTAGAAAAATTAACCGATGAAGAGCTCGATTACCTGATATGTCTGGCGGAGAACGGCGAGGAGAGCCTGACATGCATCCGGCCGGAGCATAAAGAAGCGTTCATCGAGACCGTCGCAAAAAGAATTTCAAAGGAAAGAGCTGCAAAACTACAAAAGTTCATCAATTTCCTGGAGACACAGGGTTAGATAATTCTTTTATTTTGTTTAAAGTAGCAATAGCGTCCTCAGCCTTCAGGTTAAGCGGCTTTCGCTGTATATATGCTAAGAGAGCGTTCGAGCTGGCGGCGCTTAATATCCGCTTTTCTACGGCAAGGCCGGCAATATTCGAATATATCCGTTCGGGGTAATGCATTTTAGCGATCATCGATAAAAGCGCGGAACGCTCTTCGCTCGTGAGAATGCCTTCGTCGTATGCCGCTTTTAGCTGATATCTTACGTTTACCATTGGCTCTGACATCTGCTCTCCGGTCACCGGGTTATAAGTCACCGCAACCTCATCGTCAGCGACGATACGGCCTGACCGGTAGCACTCGTACACGCGGCCGACCCCGATCATGCCGAAAACGTCGAGCTCCGACGCGCGGAGTGCGCCCATGCTTGACCCGCCGACGACGGTGATCTTTTTTTTCAATGCCGCTAAAATTTCCTTGTGTACGACGGGTGATCTGGTAAAAAATACGCCGTCTATAATGCCGATGATGGTAGCCCCGTCTTTCATCGCATTCCGGATGTCGCCTCGTTTTATGGGAGCGCGATAGTCCGCATCCAGGATATAACGGGCTTTTTCCAGGGACAGGCTGGGGCCCAGGTAAACAACGATCATCAGAGGCCCTTTTTCGACGATACGCATCGACGTCCGATGCGCTCGTGGTCGATCGCGAACATTTCCAGCCCCGGGACCGTGACGCGGACCACTGGTATACCGACGTCCTTTCGCGTGAGATCCGTCACAATAACGGCATCGACGATACCCTCGAGCATCTTCACGGCCTTCTCAATGTCTCCTTTATGAGAATCGGTCGAGAGATCGGGCAGCTCTGTCATGGATATTTTTTCCTTGTCGTCTCCATACCAGTGCCGGTTGATCCGCTTCATACGCTCATAGCCGATGGAGCGCGTGACCTTTTCGCGGTCTGTGTCTTCTCGGGCGCCCTGTATCTGTGTCGCCCGGCTTTGCGCGACCTCCGTCAGCGCCCGGAGAACGGCGATACGCGCATCCATATGCGTGCCCACGCCCATGACCAGCATGGCCGCGTCCATCATCTCAGTGTCATCAGAGGCTGCCAGGACAGTCGGTATGCCCGAGTCCGTCGGCAGGTACCACAACTTGACAAGCACGTTCGCATCCTTGAACTTTTGATAAAGGTCATATGCCAGGCCGTCATTTTCAGTCAGTACGATCTCTTTACCTGGCTGCCTTGCGGCCTCGGCTATGGAAAGGGCGTCGCGCTCCACGACTTCCATGAGCGCGTGGAAAATAGCCTCCTCCAGCGTATTGCCCGAGGCAAGGCCGTTCGTATTACTCCTAAAGATCCTGACGGATGAAAGATATGGGTGGAATACTGCGTTACACGGCAGCATTACTTCTTTGTTATGCATGAGGTCGTAGCCGTCGATCCAGTCCATCTTCACATTGGGAAGCAGCTTACCCGGAAGGATCAGGCTTTGCGGCTCTATTGCCATTTTACCGTTCGAGACTTCATCGTACGCGCCGTTGATGACACGTTTCCTGTCACCTTTCTGGAATTCTGAAGAATAGCGCTCGATGGCCTCCATCATGACCGAGACTTTCGCCTCCACGGGCGTGGCTCCTTTACCGGCGTAAACCGATATGGCGCCCTTAGCCGAAGCGGGGCGGATCGCCGAATAGACTGGGATCCCGATCCTGTCAAGCCCCGAGATCTCTGCGACTCGCGTTACGCCGATGCCGGTCAGCAGGTTTTCTACCCGAGCCAGCGTCTCCTCGGGAGGGACAACACGATGCGTGTCTTGAGTATAGCCCTTGGGCGTGCGCTTGAGCGTTATTTTCATTGGTATCACCGGATGCCGTTCGTATAGAGTATAAGGGTCAAACCTCATTAAATTGTCGTTTTAAGGATTTCGTTTTATGTCTTCGATATTAAAGTATATTTACATTCACGTACCATATGAGTTTTAAAGATGGTCTATATGGAAGCGAGCGAAAGCATCACCGCCACTGACTTGTACGGTAAGCCGATCATCGTCGGCGTCACCGTGAAGTATATTACGACACGGACGGTCGGCAAAGTGGTCGGGATGAAAAAAGAGGACGACAGGACATGGGCGCTCCTCGATAAGACAAACTTATACTATGATACCAGATACCTCGAGGTCACGGCAGCCAGCACAAATGCGGATGAGGATGAAAGGGCTAACTTGAATATTGATGAGGTGGAGAAAAAGATCAAAGATATGGAAGACATGCTCAAGATCAAGGATGTCAGCACCGACCAGAGTTGCGAGGGCGGCGGATAAATAAACAAATATAAAGGCTCAGGGAATGACCTTGAAGCCTTCTACTTTTCCGGTTCTTTCGTAATCCTCTAATTCTTTAAGAAGGATCTTTTCTAGCTTATTCACCGTTTTCATATCGCCCCTGAACGCCAGGATATCACGCTCGACGTCACTGACGCCTATGGGCACATAGATATCGTCCCTGCGCACGACTTCCAGATTGAAGTTCTTAGCCATTTTCAGCACGATCTTACGCGGCGTGCCAGGCGGGATAAGCAAGTCGAAAACGCCCGGGATGATAGGCTTCTTCTCGCGGTTATGGTCCTTGATGCCCAGGTATTCCTCGACTGACTTAAGCTCCACATTACGCTCGGTAATAAGCTCTTCCACCCGCTCGCCCTTAATTGTCATAGCAGGGTTTTTTTGAGCAGCTATCTTTACTACAGCCTTCGCAGGAGCTGCCTTTTTAGGAACGATCTTAGCAGGGGCTGCTTTCTTGGGAATAGACTTTTTAGCGACGACGTTCTTTGCGATAGCTTTCTTAGGAACTACCGTCTTCACGACCGTCTTCTTCACTGTAGGATTCTTAGAAGCTGCCTTCTTCACAACAGCTTTCTTTGGAACAACCGTCTTAGCAACTGTCTTTTTCGGAACAACCGTTTTAACAACCGCCTTCTTAGGAACAGCCGTCTTAGCAACTGTTTTTTTCACTGCAGGATTCTTAGAAACAGCTATCTTAACGACAGATTTCTTTGGTGCAGCCTTCTTCGTGATCGCCTGCTTAACAACGGCCTTCTTTACTGATAATTTCTTAGTAGTCGGCAATATAAAATCTCCTTAATGAGTGGTATTTCTCCAACGCTCCAGTGTCAGGTCTTTCTTAAACTCTTTCCTGATCCTGGCGACTTCTTCGGGCACGTTGATGATGCGAACGACGAACGTCCCGAAACATGGTTTTGTGTATGGCAGGATCAGGTTATTCGTGTCCTCTTCCACGGCCACTGGCACGAATTCGCTGCCCAGTATCCGCAGCCCCAGCACGGAATAGCCGGGTTCCACATAGTAAGTTTCCCAGTATTTGGAACGGATGTATTTTTCAGCTTCCTGATATGTCTGGTGCGACAATAGTATATCGTAGTTATAGTCGTTTAAGCACGCCATAGTATCAATCCTATTTTTTATCCTGTAGCTTTGATCTAGCGCCCATTATGCATTTACCGCCACGCTGTCCGCCCAGCGGATTCTTCGGGTTGCCCAGAGAGTTCATGCAGCGCGCCATTACGGCCGCGCCCCTCGCGAGGCCATCATCGCAGAATACCAGATGATCGTTCGGGTTAGCGAATATGCCCATCTCCGTTACCTTCTGTAGTATCAATGCAGGCTTATCGCCAGTGATACCTGCGCGGCCCGTGATCCCTATGGTGGTCTTTTCGGTTATTAGGTTATTCGCGCGAGCCTCCTTGAGGAGCCTCTCCGCGATCATCGCGCTGGTCAGGTCAAGGGTAGCAAGTAGTGTATTTACATTGTGCTTTTTAATGATCGAAGCGCCAACTTCTTTCAGCTTTGGCAGGTCCTTGCCATTTTCGCCCACTTCGCACCCTATAAGTGTGACGCCGTTGTTTCGAGCTGCCATCGGGCTTACAGGCACGCTGCCATACCACTTACGGTCATCGGGCACTACCTGGATCTGTATTAGCTCATGGGCCCATTTCGCGTGCTGCTCGATCGCATTGCTATTCAATATTTCAGTGATAAGTCCGGGCCTTTCATGTTTTGTGATGTCCAGCACGCTGCCGAAGTGGCTATCGACTAAGCCGGTACCGCGCACTATGGCGTCGGGCACTGCGCCCGCCAGACCACAAAAGTTACCTATGGTGCGGGAATACGGGAAATCGTCATTGGTCATGCGGCCTTTCAGCGTAGTGCCGAAGTCGATGCTACAGACGGGGTTCCTGAAGTCCACGCCGGCCCACTTGGCAGCCTCTTTGATGCCTGCAGTGGCCAGTTCGCCTTCCATTTCATTTGCGACAATTTCCACGCCGCTGCTGCCCTGAGGCGGCAGGACGCTTGCAACTGCGCCGTCGAAAAATACTTTATCAAGATAAGAGTGTTTGCGGAGCCGCACACTCAGGTTTTCTTTATTCATCGCGGGGGTCATATTCTTCGGCATTACGCCCGCCTTGATGCAACCATCCGCTAGTGCCAGGATAAAAGAGCCGACATCTTCGGGGCTATCAAAACCTGCAACGACACCCGTGGATCGCACGACGAAATTCAAGTCTTCCTTGATCGTGATCCCGGCAGCGTTGTGCGCCTCTTCAAGTGTTTGTTTTACGAGTTCGCCGACTGACTCGCGGGTGAGCTTCTTACCATCAAGAGTCTTACCGAATACTTTTTCGCCTTCTTTGGGCGCCCTCACGTCGCGGGACATCTTTACGGTCTTGTTCAGCAAGTATGTTTTTCCGGTCTCCAGGTCAGTGGCTGTAAGGATACACTTTGTCGTAGTGTTACCCATCTCTACCGACGCTACAACATAATAGGAGGTCGTGGATAAGTCGGTTTTTACACTCACGCCTGGGGATCCAGTCTTTGGTAAAAGTGATAGATAAGGGCTTTCCGCGATATGTGGCTTCGGGCCTAATAGTCTGCTTAGTGGCTTTAATTGCATCGGCATCACCGGTAGTATCGTCAAGTTTCTCTATGCTGATACGATATATTTTGTGCTTAGAGTAGTAATAAAGCTCGCGAAGTACAAGTATTTAACCGCCGACTGTGAGGCGCATAGCACAGTCACGGATAACGATAATTTAGCCGTATGGTTTTATAAAGTCTCTAAATAATGATGTTATAGAATTATTGATATCTATTTTTTAGTTAATGAGATCACAAAGCAAGAGTAAATCAAATAATTTTTATCAATAAAAAAGTGAAAGAAGAGTTGGTTATTAAGCCAACTCTAGTTTATGTTTATGCTAACTTCGTCAGCGGGTTGGCGTCTGCGAGCGACACTGTGCCGAGATCCTTGGCTGCTTCCTGGACGACTATGTCGTTCATGGCAACTGCCGGGAAGACCTCTACTGCATGCTCGATCGGGCCATACAGACAGAAGTTCGCGCCCAGGGTGATGGCGATCAAGTTGCTTCCGATATCGGATGGCATGTATGCGCCTTCCTTGCCGGGGAGCTTCTTGAATTTCTTGAGCCATGCCCATGCGGACGGTATGTTGTGGTATCCGCCGCCTACAGGCTCGCCCAGCTGTGACTTCACAGCGAAGATGGACCGGTAGGTTGCGCCGGAGCCGGAGCCCAGCGGGGTTGCGGCTACATCGAGGAGTGGCCTGGTGATGCCTTTCTCGGTACCGAGAGTCAGCATGCCCTTACCCTGGCCTGCGCCGCCCTTGGTGAACATCTCCATCCTGCCCTTGACGGACATATCGACGGCGTTAAAGCCGAGGATGATGGCGGAGGTGAACTTCAGGGGCTTGATCGCGTCTATCTCTTCCTGCTTTACTGCAGCGTTGATCGAGTTATAGATAACGCGGTCGGATATTCCCATCTCGTCTGCCCTCTTTGCGCCGGCGATCCTTGCCGATGCAACGGTGGAGTCGACCAGGAATGCGTCCTTGCCGATGTTAGAGTACCATTCGATGTACTTGATCATCGATTCTTCGGTCTCTGATACGATCTGGACCCAGACTTTGTTGCCGGTAGTGTCCGACATCTCTTCCTGGTCCCTGATCAGCTTCTCTGCTCCTTCCTTGTTGAAAATACCCTTTGCGCCATCCTTCGGGTCTGCAAAGATCTTTTCCTTGTTATAGAATATGGAACCCGCTAACACGGTTGGGTATTCACCCGGGTTTCCACCGACCTTGGCTCTGCCAACTTCGTATACCTTTTGTGGTGTATCATACTTAAACATTAAATTCTCCTCCCTTTACAGTATGGTCAATATTATGCTATACGCAATGTAAATCAATACTCCAAAGAGGAATCCGTAAAGGATGCCTACTTCTCTGCCCAGATGTCTTCCCTCGGACTGCTGGATCTCTGCGTCGACGAACTCGACCTTGTTCTCGATTTCGTCAAGCCTCTTCTGGACTGCCGAAAACTCTATCGGGTCAACTGATGCTGCCGGTATCATTTAGATACCTCCCAAGAGCTTTAACGGGACCAGCACCATGGCGAGGGCGAAGATCGCTCCGATCAAAAAGCCCAGTACCTTGGTTGCGCCCACTGCAGAGGACAACTTCTGGTTTCTTGCCGTTATTTGGGCACGGTAACAGAAATCGTCGATCACTGGTATGAACCAGAATTCGTTCGGTGCCTGTGTACCTGCAACTGCTTGTGCTTCTGCCATATTTTCTCCTCCTATTTCATCATCAGTTTAGTCCAGTCGATGCCGCCGGGGAACAGCAGTGCAAGAAGTATGACTGACAGGATAATGCCTATCACGATACCTTCCATCTTGCCGGCATACCAGCCCATCGTGAACTTGTTCAAGTAGCCGATGTCCTTTACATCGTTCTTGATCATTCTGATCCGGGCCTGGATCAAAGCGATCTCTCCCGTTAGGGGTTTAATCGCGGCTCCAGCTTCGCCCGCTTCTTCTTCCTTCTCCTTGATCTGGATCAGCATCGGTTCGCCCGCGAATGTTCCCGGGTCCTTTGCGATCGCGTCCTTGATGGCCGCGGTGATCTTGGCTTCGTCCTCGACGTCGATCATGTCGATCATCGTGACTTGGTCCTGGAACCTCTTGACGGCCTTGTCGTCGAGGTTCTCGATGAAGGGTATTGCGCCCTTTGCGTTAACGATCCTGCCTTCTTTCAAGCCGAACTTGTGCAGGCACATCAGCGCATCTCCGGCGATATGTCCCTTGACTTCTGAGCCGCAGACCACTACGAACCTGATGTTCGGGTTCGAGATGATGTTAGCGACGATCTTTTCGATGCCCAGGTTTTCCGTCTTGAACGGACCGGCGATCCCTGCTCCAGCCTTTATGGGGAACTGGTTGAAGTGAGAGCCGCAAGTTGCAACTGCAACGTCGCTCTTTGCATCGCCCACATCGTATTCACCCTTGACTACTGGCCATCCCTTTGCTGCTTCTTTCTTGTCGACCATTTTATATCATCCCCGCAAGGTGTAAGAACACGATGACGAAAGCTCCGATCAGGCCGACGATGAAGCCGTAGAATATGTTAGTGAATATACTAGCATAGTACAGCGACTTTTCTCTGTGTGGCCACGACTCAAGGAAGTTGCCGGTTGGAGCCAGCGAGTTCATCAGGTCGTCAGCGTATTTGTCCATCTTGTCCAGGGCCGTGTTGACAGAGCCCATGGAATACTTGACCATGTTGCCGCTTTCGGGAGCTACTTTACCCGTATCGGTATCGTATATCAATCCATATTCCGGTAATAGTTTAATTGCAGCCATGGATTAGGCCTCCTTCTTCGGTAGTACGCCCGTACTAAGGATTGGGACACCACTTTCCTTGACTTTCTGGAAGTATGTCATGATATGCGATTGCCCATGCGATCAGTCCAAGCACAAGTGTGATCAGCGACGTGGTTATGTCCATGAACGCGATCGAGACTATGCCGAAGATGATCGTGGTCAATAATGCAGACTCGATTGCAAGGACGAGTGTCCTCTTCTGGTTCTCATCCGGTCCGAGAGATGCATTGAACGGGTGCAGCATTGGCAGTGCGCCGATCATGAAGAGCGGTGCGATGATGCCAGTCTGCGAATATCTTTGAGATCATGACCGAGTATGCGAACTGGCCGGTGATAGCCACCGTGAATCCCATAAGGATAAGACTTGCAGCGCCCGCAATGTAGATCATTCCGATCTGCATGGTCGGGATCTTCATCTTCAGTACACTGTTTGCTATGAACCCTATGATCGCACCCTGTACTAATGATAGTATCAAGGCGATGACAGGTCCTGCATACAGGTAGTACGAGTTACCCTGGTTCGCCACTAGATAGTCTCCTATCCTGAGGCCGAGCAGAGTCGTCAGTAAGCCCATACCGAAAGCGAGCATGCCTATGGATGGCACACCGGTACCGATACCGTACTTACAGATCCTCCTGACTGCATCCGCGCCCCATACCGTTGCCAGTATGGCGCCAGCTGCTCCAAGGAAGGCGAAATATGTGACATTCAGCTGTGTATTGAGCAGGTACGCGGCGAATATGCCTATGAGGCCGCCCACGATGCCCAGTACTGCGAGCATGTTCATGTCATATTCTTTTACTTCTGACATTGTTTACGCCCCCAGGTAGATTATTGCGATTGCCCAGATCCCGAGCACAAAGGAAGCTACTGCGCAGGCGATGATCGCCCTTGGTATCCTCTTGAACTTGGGGTCGTGGAAACCTTCGATAGTTCCCGTGATGTTGTACGAGGCAAGGACCGAGTTCACCAGGAATACACCGATCGCAGCGAAAGCTGCCGTCGGGACTGTGAACCCACTCGAGACGAGCGCGAGGTATAGGAGCGCGCCGCCGAGGCCGCCGAACAGCCCGCCGATGAGCGCGCTGACCACAGCTACGGTTGGAGTTCCGTGTCCCTCAGTACCCTTCGTTACATAGATGTCCTGCCTGTCGCCGGTGATCGGGTCGAACTTGACCTTCGCCGACACAAGTGGCACTGCGATAGCGAACGCATATATTACATTTGCCATAACAGCCAGAATGACCATCATGAGCATGGCGCCCACAATACCTGCAGCCATAACGAGAATAATTGCCATTAGGTTGTCGCTAATCCCGGTTGTGGTGAATAGCGTTTGATTTGCGACAGCTGTCCCGAATCCGGGGTATGCCGAGTGCAGTGCACCGGTGGCAGAAGTCATATCGTGCACCGTAAACCCTGCGCTTATCAGACCCAGAGCTCCGGACGCGAATGCCAGCATAGTCGTCCCGGTTCCGATACCGGTCGCCTGTGCCATAGCAGCGGGAGCGCCGCCTACTGGCACAAAGTGGACGCCCACACCGACAAGTAATCCGCCCAGCGTTACGCAGAACAGTAAAATCAATAGCGTAATAGGTTCCATGTTTAGTCCTCCGCTGCCTTATACGGACCATACGTGTTCCTGGCGTAGAGTTCGAGTATTCTGTTTGCGATGACCCATAATAATACCAGGATCAGACCTGCGACCATTGCGCCCCATCCATTCCAGTACTGGGTGAACAAGATCTCTCTCCAGCTGTCGAGGAATACCGTGATGCCCAGGCCTAAGCCCGTTAACGGCCCACCATGCTTCACACAATAGCCGGCGATATCGATGCTGTTCCTTAGACCGGCTTCGCCCCTCTGGATGATCTTACCAGAGTTGGATGCCGGGAGGCCCATACCGAATGGCTTGTTCTGATATTGTCTCTCAGCACCGTAATGAACATCGCCCACTGCGGATCCCATGCCGCCCACGATTACACCCCAGAGCATTGCCAGGATTGGGAATGGGAATGGCTGTCCGAGTACCCAGTTCATCAGATATGAGAACGTTCCGATCGCCATAGCTGCAATAAATGCGTGCGCAATAATAGATGGCGTCGTGTCATATAATATGTCCAAGTATATGGGCTGGCCGAATCTCTTCTGGCTGCTTAATCTGCCCATATAGGCCGTAGTTGCGTATACGCCGTACATAAGTGCGGCGATTAAGGCACCGATAGCCAGTGCAATGACTGGGTTCACGGTTGTAAATGCCGTCATCAACGCAAATGCGATGGCTGCACCAGTGCAACATAAGAGCCCGTAGCCTACAGGTTCGCCGCATATAGCTTTGTTGTATATACGGTGAATGTAGCCTACCTGTGGAGCGAGCTGCACCTGCGAGTTAGCATTAGACTGAGAGCCAAAATCAGACTCCAGATCTTCTGCGGCACCCGCAATGGTAGCACATGCACCCATTAGTGCGGCCGTTCCAAGGCTCACTACCAACAATTCTTCCATTTGATATCCTCCTTTTAGTTTATAATTATGGAATCGTGTAGGGACAGACATCCATAATTAGCGCTATAAGTATTATTTTTACTAGGGCTTGTGGACTAATAAATCTTTCGAGAATGGTTTGTTTAAAAAAAGGAAATACGCCGACGTGTTTGTTTTATAAATAAAGATACATATAAATATCGAATACAATTTGTTTTCGTTTTTTGATATTAATTTCGGTCTTTTCAAGCGCATGTTTTATTAGGGATTACTATTTTACACGACAATTTCACGGACGTTGGTCCATTGCATACATAATATAATAACAGCGCTTGCTTTATACACTAATTACTTATTATAACTGATGGTACATTAAGTGTTCGTACAATAAGCCAAAAAAAAGATTCATATTTTTTTGAGCATAATGGACATGATGCCCGGCGTGCCCGCGCCCATGGGCTCTAGCCCGAAGGCGGTACTTTCCATGCTCGATGAACCGAACATCTCCCTGTTGAACCGGTCGGTGATCTCGCCGAATATTCTCTTGTAGGCGACACAGTCAGGGTCTACGCCTTTGATCTTTCCGTCATTGGGAACTATGGCATTATACGGGCAGCCGCCCCTACAATATTTTATGTGGGAGCATTTTTTACAGGATTTGTCCACATAGTCCTTGTATTCAAACATGAGTTTCCCGGCATATGACTCTGCCAGGTCTTTCATGCTCGGGTGGTCGTACACATTGCCCATGACATATTTTTCCATGCCCACAAATCGATAGCACGGATATATGCTACCGTCTGGCCCGATGGCAAAGGTATCGCCCATACAATCCACGAACGTGCATACGGAGCCGCGTCTTGTAAAGACACCCTTACATAGCGTATCGATGTTCATCACGTCGATCCGGCCAATGTTCTTCAAATATTGGTCCAGCAGGTAGACAAGCAGCTCACCGTACTCTTTCGGGTCGAGCGCCCACTCCTCGGGTTTATCATTCCTGAGCGAGGGCATTGCCGGGTGCAGCTTTAGTGTAAAGCCATTATCCAGGAAATAATTGAATATCTCTTCTTTTCTCTTGACGGAGTCGGAGGTGAAGGTACAGATGAACCTGACGTTGACGCCGTTATCCGTCGCGATCTTGTAGCCTTTCATCGTCTTTTTATAATACCCCTTCCCGCGCTGTGAATCGTTCAAGTCCTCGGGACCGTCGATGCTTGAGCCGATGGGTATGTCGTATTCCGCGAGGATCTTTGCCATTTTCGGGGTCATCAGCCAGAGGTTGGACTGCATGGCGAAAGCTACTTTTCTATCGCCCAATCCACTCGCTAAAAAGGGCAGAGCCTTTTTATAAAACTCAGGGCCGGCCATGAGCGGCTCGCCGCCATGGAACGTAAAGGTGACCGCATCATCCCGGAAGTCCTTGAGCCATGCGACGGTTTCCTTGACTGTATCGATCGTCATTATGGGAGAGCCTTTCTCGGAACTCCAGCAATAGACACAATGGGCGGGACAATTTAAAGTCGGGATAAGCATTACATGAAAAGGCATGTTATTGGACACCTTCGACAAGGATAACCGTATGCTATGGGAGGTGAATAAATTTTCGCTTCGCAGTGATATAATTATAATGTATATCCGGCGGTGAGTATTTCCCTTAGCTTTCCGGCCTGGTAATCTTCAAAGGCGTCTTTGACGGTCCCCTCGGCGTCGCTGAAAAGCCTGGCGCCACTGTCTAATAATATCTTGATCGCACAGGAGCCGATGCGGCCGGCCAGCACGACATTTACCCGGTTTTTAACAAGAAGCTCTGCTGCATTTTTCTGGCCTGCCAGAGGATTACTGATCACTTTAGCCCTGGCGACCTTTCCGTTTTCCACGTCCAATATCGCATAGTGGTCGCTCATGCTGAAGTGATCGTTGACCTTCGACGAGAGACCCTCGTCGGATGCGACGGGAATTGCGATCCTGGTCATAATATAATATATGTGAAGGATGGCTTTATTCTTAATTATCACCGCTCACAGAGATCTGACTAAGAATAGGATTCGAACGGGTGAGAAATATACATAAAAAGATAAATAATAATTATTAAAAAATTACCTAATTGGCTATGTAATGGTCATAGTTATATTCTCTTTCTCGAGTATCTTCAGGTAGGCCTCCGCTTCAATCATCGCTTTTATCTTCGAAAAGGGCATGCGTATTCCGGAAGATTCAAGCGCTAAGGCAAGTGCTCTTAAGTCTTCGTATTCTGCCTTTAATGAGAGTATGCAACCCTCTTTTTCGACATACTTTACCCTGACATCGCGCTCTACACTCTTATCCCCCGATTTTATGCGCATCGCTTTTGTCTGGATGCTGAACGGCAGCATCATGTGCTCGTATGCGATCGCCTTGACGCCTATCGTGCCGAACTCAAGCGCCAGCAGCGTATAGACTTCGTCCAGCTTTTCCTTGCTCACATCGACAAATACGATGTACTCCATCCGATTTTTCTTGGTTATGGCGCTAACCACATGCATGTTATCCGCGCCGGCCGATATGACCCTTTCAATGATATAAGGGACTGTCTCGGCCGACACGTCATCGACAGTTGCCATCAATAGCATTATACACCTATAGTTCCGAGGCTATCCTGACAGCGCGCTTGGCGACCTCTTCAGCCCGCTGTACGCCACCCGGTATCGCAGACGAGACATATGCGCCTGCGACCGCTTTCCGGGCTGCTTCCTTCGGCGTTAATTTTCCCATCGCCGCAGCTACGGCTGCAGGTACGATGATGTTCACGATCGTATGGCCCGAGAGCTGTAGCTCTGTAATTGGTACTGCTGCGAGTGGTAAAATGTCGAGTAACTCCTTTTTCTTGTTAATGACAGCGTCGGGTATGACCTTGTGCGATACCCCGTCCAGTACGATCTTCTGGCCGTCAACGGTGATCTCCACGCTCGCGTCGGTGTCGAAGCCACAATACTTACCCAGGAAATCGCTGGGCTGCCTTCTCGCACAGCCTTTATATCCGGTGACCTTGACGCTGATCTTTTTACCCATCATGCCGCTGAACACGGCGCCACAGGCTTCTTCTACGCCGCGCACTTTTTCATCGTCAAGCGCCCGTACGATCTCGACCAGATCTTTACCCGCCTTCATCTGGCTATACGTAAATTCGGCCTTTCTGTATATCGCTTTCGCGCGCGCCCCATCTGTCGCCAGTATCATCGCTTTTGTCACGGGGCCGCGCTGGACCTGTTCGCATTTCCTGGATATCGTGTTGGTCGCGATCTTTGCGAACTCTGGCTCCAGCCAGTACTTATCCTTGATCTCCTTGATCTTATCGGCGGCCTTATCGACATCGCCTTTAGTGCTGATCAATACCTTCATGGCCAGCACTGCATCCGCCGTCATATGCCCGAGAGGTGGCTGCAGCGGCCCGCCGGAGAAACCGGCACCTATTGTAAGAGATTCCTCGAAGGCGGATAGTATCTCTTCAAAGGCGATCATGCCCACGACGGACGGGCCCCCGATATCCTTCAGTATGACGCCCAGGTCGCCGACCACGCGAGCCGTATCATATTCCTCGCCAGTCCCTCTGATGTGCAACTTTTTAGGCAATCCAGCGGCCTCCGCTGCCCCTTGTCCTGCCAGGTACGCACTGTTGATCTTCATGAAAGCGCCGAATTGCTCGCCGACTTCCGAGTCCGGGTGCACGATCTCCAGCACCGCGGCGGCGCCGAAAATGGCCGCGATGATCGGGCTGGGCGAAATGCCGACATTGGCGTATGCCTTCAGCATGCCGAGCGTGCCTGCCCTTGCGCCTTTCTGCGCCAGCTCCGGGAACCCGATATCCTCGCCGAGTGCGCCATGGCCGTATAATGGCCCGCCGCCGACACCCATGGGCAGGATGCTGCCGTCTATCCGGGAGACCTTGTTATCGAAAATGTCGTCGTACAGGGCTTTTACCGCTGCATAGCCTGATATGCGGTTGCTGGACTTCGGCGTGGGTATGGCGATCACGCCGCACCGGTCCACGCCCGCGATGATCCTGGCCATGGCGCCTAGCTTCCTGTTGCCGGCCGGCACGCCCGCCTGAGCGTTCGTGCCCGCAAAGTAGCACATGACCGCGCTGAGTAACGCTGCGTTCGCCGGGTCTGCACCGGCAAGCTCCGCCGATTCAATGGCTTTTTTCAGCACGTCGTCTATGGGCAGGCGCTGCGAGTTATGGTCGACAAGCATGATGCTGGTGCCCCTGAGCACTTCTTCTGCGATCGTGTTGGCTGCGCACGTGGCGGCTATATTCAGCATGCCGTGGCCTTTAGTGAGCGCTTCTATGCGGTCGTTGGTCATCGTGTCAACGTCAGACGTTGAAGCCATTATGGCGGCGAGGATTTCCTTTTCCATGATAATCTCCATAAGACTCTAGGAAAAAAGCGCATAAATACTTTGTATACCTGTATGCCCCATTACAGTGATTTTCCATTGCCAATCACGATTTTCAAGTTAAGTTATTTGTATTTTAATGAAAATAAACCCCGTTAAGCGCAAGCGATTTAATATTCGGGTGCATACGTATCATAATTTAAGGTGCCGTGGACGGCAGCATGATCACGAACCGGCTGCCTTTCGTATGGTCACCAGCCACCCGGTCTTCTACCCACACTTTTCCCTTGAACTCTTCGACCAGCGTCTTGACGAGATATAAGCCGAGACCTCTGCCGCTCGCTTTCGTTTTTCCTCTCTGAAAGCGCGTAAATATCTTACTTTTCAGCTCATCGGGTATGCCGGGCCCATTATCATCGATCGTAACACTACAATATTCTTTGTTTGCCTCGGAAACCCTATCGAGCCTGACCTCAATCTTCACGTGTTCCGTCGAGTGTTTAATAGCATTCCCCAGGATATTGTAAAATACGTCTTTTAATAGCTCGTCCGCTATAACAGTACATCCGCAGGCAGGATTAAATGTAATATTGACTTCCCGGCCAGGAACATGTGAGTACTGGGTGATCACTTCTTGAAGTACCCGAGATACGTCTATGGGTTTATTATTGATGTTACCTTCCGTGATTGCCTGAAGCTTTCTTACGTTATCGATGAGCTTTGAACTGTTATATAATGCTTCAAGGGGCTTGGTGATCAGGACCCTGTCCTCCTCGCTTAATGTAAGCTCCTCTAAAGCATGTTCCAGGTATGCTATGCCGATCTGGTTCATATTATTAATGTCGTGCCCCATCAAGTCTACGTATAATTCTGCCTGGTTTCGGGCGTCGCTGATCTCTTTTTCGGTCGCCTTTCGCTCGGTGATATCGATAAATGTAACGACTGCGCCATTGATAGCTCCATTATCGAGGATAGGAAATGACGAGTATTCCACAGGAAATGACGACCCGTCTTTTCTCCAGAAGTTGTCATCGCTCACGCGACAGCCAGCGCCCGTCCTTGTGGACTGGAAGATGCAGCACCATTCCGGAAGGCATGGCGAGCCGTCCGGCTGCTTATAGTGTATCAGCTCATGCATGTTCTTACCGATCACTTCGTCGGTTGCGTACCCGAGCATCCTGGCCGCAGAACGGTTAATGATCGTGCAACGGTGGTCTATGTCTATGCCATATATTCCTTCATCCGTGGATTCCAGGAGGGATTCGATCTCTTTTGCCAGTTTCAGGCGCTCTTCCTCTGCGCGCTTTCGTCGTGTTATGTCCCTGATGGAAGCCATTATGAGATCTTTATTTTTTAAGGTGATCTTGCGCAGGAATATTTCGCCGTCAAATGTAGAGCCATCGCCTGGCCTGCGGCAGATCCATTCAAAAAGCTGGCTATCCCCGGACATGGCTTTCTCCCATCTTTGCCCCAGCGTATTCGTGGGATCTTCAGGGCTAGAATAATCCTTTATTATTGAAAATTTGGCGGCATTTTTACGTTCAACTTTGAACATTTCAAGCATTCTGTCGTTGACGTCGACGATCCTGCCATCGATATCGTGCAGGATTATCCCATCGTAAACGTTGTTTAGAATGAGATTGAGATCACGTTCCGAATCCTTTACCTTGACATATAGCTCGTTCTTCGTCTCGGAGAGCGAGGAGACAACAATTGCGACTACTATGAACATTGCGGCCCGGATGAACGTGCCGGGATCAAATGTGCCATCCGGTATATACCCGATGAGTATATGGCATAGCCCTAAGAACATCGCAAGATATATCGCCTTTTTATAGTACCAGAGCCCTGCAAGGATGATCGGCACATAGTAAAAATGAGTGTAAACGACATCCACACCCATGACCAGGTTCGCATATATCGTGATGAGTACGCATAGGGCGATGATGGTAACCAAAATTAGTCTGTTAGGCTCAGATAACCTTTTACGTATGCCCTTGATCATGTATGCCTCGAATAAAACTGCTGACATTCATCGATAATAGCCAAATCTATAAAGTATTATTGAAATTTTATAAGGAAAGCAGGACGCAGAGCGTTGTTTTTAACCGATTGAAGTATTCGCCAGTTCACATTCGAGAGTCGGCTATTATAAGATACTCATACCTGCGGCGAGGCGCCCTGCAGAGATACCGGCGTGGGACAGGCGCGACCGGATCTCATCGCCGGAGCAATGGCCCGTGAGGACATTTTTTACTCCCGCTACCTGTAATGCTTCCGCCGTGGACGAGAGCCTGAATTCATCGGCCTTTTCCATGTGGAGACCGCCGGCGATTACGGCCGGGTACCTACCAGTGTTACTTTTTACACACTCGATTGTGTTCACGATGCCCGAGTGGCAGCAGCCGCATAAAAGCACGAGTTTCCCGTCCACATTTATCACTAGCGATTGGTCATCCTTTACGGAATCAGCGATTAACCATCCGTCTTTTTCAACCATCAAGTCCGGTTGCGGCATCTCATACGGCGTGATCCTCGGTATTTCGCCCGTGGTGGAGATACCGCCGCCCAGGTCAACGGAGCCTGATCCAATCTGTAGCTGGCAATGCTCTGTTAGTTCGTCCAGGCCAAAGGGTAGGCTGATGTCTTTTAATCCGCTATCCCTTCGAGCATATTTTTTCTGGAACGCCGCAGGATGGACGACCAGGGGGACGCCTTCGTTCATTTTTAAGACTTTTAACAGGCCGCCGCTGTGGTCATAGTGCCCGTGGCTTAACACGATATAGTCAAGGCTGCTCAAGTTCACGCCTGCCAGCAGGGCATTGTGGAGCAGCACGTCCCCGCTCTGGCCGGTATCATATAATACCTTCATGCCGTCGGATTCGATATAGAAAGATAAGCCGTGCTCGGCCCAGTATCCGCCGCCGGATGGCGCCAGGTTATCAGAAAGGCAGATGATCCGTGTAGACATGTTGTTTACCTGTTTTAATCGTGAAATTGCATAGTATTTAGCTCATAGCATGGTTCCTATGGAATCGAGTGATGCTTAAACCGTAACATGGAGTATTAATCGTGCCCCGAGCCCGATGAAGAATGATAATGTCGCAATACCAAGGCTGATCAAGATCATTTCTGTGAACCTCCTGCGGAAGTTGAAACTTTTTGCCACGGAAAAATAAAAGGTAAACCCTAAAATAATGATGAACGCTGTGATCAGCGTAAATGGCAAAGCAATATACGGACTTTTTATTACAATAAACGGAAGTACTAGTAGAGCTACGGTAATCAAGTACGTGATCCCCGTATAAATTGCAGCCGTCAGCGGTTTTAACTTTTTATCGGGATTTTCTTCGGATCTTTGGGAGAGATATTCCGATGCAGCCATCGAGAAGGAAGCGGATATCCCTGCCACAATACCTGTTATTGTGATGAGCTTGCTATCCTGGAGCGCGAACGTCAGCCCTGCCAGCATTCCGATGAACTCCACGATCGCATCGTTAAGACCCAGAACAATTGAGCCGATATAATGAAACCGTTCTTCATCGAGTAGCCCGGTTAGTGCAATAATTTCTTCTTTATGGAGCTCATCCTTGCGAAGAATAGTTTCAGCATCAGGGATAGCTTCAATGAGTTCCTTTTTAACGTCACGGGCATGCCGGGATGCCAGGAATTTTAACGTAAAAGTAAAGCCGAGCACCCTTAAAAATAAAAAGGAGATTAACACACGAAAACCATCAGGAGTGATATCGCTAGAACTATACTTTTTCCAGAATTTGTAATGCTCGAACTCCTCGATAGCAATCCACTTAAGCATATCGCTATTATGAGAATTACCCATATCCAAAGCGATCCGCAAATATATTTCATGCACCGTGATCTCTTCTCTCTGGACGCAGCGAATTTGCCGGAGTATGGATGGATCGAGTATTTGCGGGCACATTTCCAAATATCGATTCTCTGAAGTGCTAATGAAAACGTTATTGCATGCTCAATGATGGTGACTGACTTACTCCTCCGGGATTAACACGATTTTACAATGCCTGGTTCAATGTGTTTATCATCGCACCTGGCCTACGAATTGCGAATCTTTCTCTGGTATGAAGCACGAAAATCCCTTTATATCATTATTGTGTACTTATTGATTTGAAAATTTATATTATGTTATATATAAATATATGATAATGGGTTAATGTAGATAAATCATCAAGGATAGGTATGAAGCTCAATTTATCTATATATGCAATAAAATTGGAATACAGACTCATCGTTATCGGTGTATTGACACTAGCTATGCTCTTTGTTGCATTTAATGTTAATATCATCCTGGGTATTGATGTGATCTATACGCATCTCTTTTATATCCCGATCATTTTAGCCGGTGTCTGGTTTCATAAAAAAGCCGTATACTTGGCTTTATTTCTGGGCGCGTTCTATATTCTAATAAATTATATGGTCAGCGGTACGTTTGTCTATGGCACGTTTTTTAGGGCCGCGTTTTTTCTGCTCATTGCATACATCATTGGAGCGATTGCAGAGAGAAAGGACTTCTTATATGCCGAGTTGAAAGTTTCGGAGGAACACCTTCGCCAGATACTCGATTCGTTAGAGTTACGTGTTCAAGAACGAACAAGCGAGCTTTATGCTATCAATGAATCACTGAACGCCGAAATAGCCCAGCGTAAAAATATTGAAAAGGCGCTCAGGAAGAGCAGGGCAATACTTGCAAGAGCTCAGAGTATAGCACATGTCGGTAATTGGGCATGGGATCTTAAAACGGACCAGCTACAATGGTCGGACGAGGTCTACAAAATATTCGGTCGACAGCCCCAGGATTTCCAGCCGACACTTGACTGGATGAACTCTCATGTCCATCCGGATGATAAAGACCTGGTCAGCAAGACCCTGGAGGAGTCGCGACACGAAGAAAAGCTATTTAATATCGATTTTCGAATCGTCCTGCAGGATGGCTCCATACGGTATGTAAATAGCGTGGCAGACAAATATAGGATGGGTCAGGCGAACGAACCCCTGTGGCTATATGGTATCATACAGGATATCACTGAGCGTAAGAGGGTGGATGATGAGCGCTTACGACTGGCAGATAGAGTGATATTGTTGCTGGATTCTACCGGAGAAGGCATTTATGGCATAGGCATGGACGATCGCTGTATGTTCATGAACAAGTCGGCCGGAAAAATGCTTGGATATGCACCCGAAGAAGTGATCGGGAAGAATACGCATGAATTATACCACTATCGTCATAAAGACGGCTCTCCATATCCTGAAGATGAATGCCCGAGCGCGCGGACGATGAAATACGGACAAAGCTATCGTATAAGCGATGAAGTGTTCTGGCGGCGGGACGGGATTTCATTTCCGATAGAATATTCTTCTTACCCGATCATGGATAAGGGAGTTATTGAGGGTTGCGTGGTCATATTCAACGATATCACCGAGCGTAAGCAGGCCGAGACAGAGTTATTAGAGTCGAAAGCGCAGGCCGAGCTATACGTGGATATCATGGGCCACGATATTACTAATATAGACCAGGCCATCATGGGATACCTTGAGATCGCCCTCGATACCCTGAACGTCGTCGGAGAACAAAAAGAGCTGTTAGAAAAGCCCATCGAGTTAGTAAAAAGCAGCTCTAAGCTCATTGAGAACGTTAAAAAGCTACAGCGATTGAAAGCCGGAGAAGTCTCATATGAAAAGGTAGATTTGGGAAAAGTTCTTTCTGAAGTTATAACCGAATTTTCCACCGTCCCCGGAAGGAAGGTCGAGATCAATTATCAGCATGTGACCGGGTACATGATAATAGCTAACGCACTATTGAAGGATGTGTTCTCCAATATCGTGGGGAATGCGATCAAGCACTCGAAAGGCCCCCTGACCATAAACATCGTGGTTTCTAAAACCGAAGAAAACAGTCGGAAGTATTTTAGAGTTGATATCGAAGACAACGGGCCGGGCATATCAGATGAATTAAAAAAGAAATTGTTCATGGATGGCAAAATGAATAAGTTTAAGGCCGAACGTAGAGGGCTTGGCCTGCAACTGGTCAATATGCTCGTACATATTTTCATGGGAAAAGTATGGGTTGAGGATCGCGTGCAAGGGGATCATAGTAAGGGAAGCCGGTTCGTGGTCATGCTGCCGGAGGCGGAAAATTGATCATCATCAAACTGATTTTATTAGAAAAATTTGAGGTCATCTGCCGCTTCTTTTACAAGGCGATAATATTTGCAGTATCTCTTTTCCTCTTGCCGTCACTTTGTAGGGAAAAGCTGTCGAGTCATTATTCTTTTCAATAAACCCCGGCTTCAGCGCGCACTCCATCTCGGACATGATGAGCATGTCCAGGTCCTCGCGGCTGATCCCCATTAGGCCTTTCTTCTTATCCATATCCATAAAGGCGAGCACGAGCTCTTCGACATCGTCAGGGACCCGCATGAGCATATCATCTACCAACAGTGCGACTATGTATTAGAGAAGCAATTTATTAGATTATATTCGAATATCGCCTATATTGTTTTGATGGTTGAGATGGAAGATGCGCAATAGAAACGTTATCCACTTCGCAGCTCATCGATCCGTTTATCCACGAAAGTTATCTGCTCGCTGATCTCGTCCTTGAACTTCTGAAGCGCGGATATCTCGTCCTCCTTGCTCATGGACACTCCGCCGGTCTTGCAGTACGGACATTCACCGTGATGCTTGAATCCACCCGGATGAGGGTGCTCGTGGTGTTGCTCTTGAGTGTGCCCGTGGCCTCCTTCATGATGATGTGTCATATCATTTCACCTCATGCAAGTTCGAGCTTATAGATATTTTAAAGTTATACGATTTTATCGTGATAAACGAACGACCAGGGGTGTAAAATAAATAAGTTACATATGATGAGTGATTCATGACTGATATACCCGTTATTTATGCCCCTATGCTCCCTCTCGCTGTAAGATAGTTGATACAATCCATCACTTCGATAAAGCGCCACTCATAGCACATTCCGGGAGCACACTACAAGAATTAAAGTCATCTGTCAAGGCATCCGATGCATGGGTCGAACGTGATGGTGATCAGCCCGACATCGGCAAGCTGAGAGCCCTTGATGAGCGGCACGATGCCCACTGCGTTCGCATACGTGGACGTGCGTATTTTCACGCGGTCCAGCTCTTTTGACTTCTTGCCGCGGACATAATAAAATAATTCGCCTCGCGGGGCTTCCACTCTTGCGAAGCTCTCGCCCTCGGGCAAGGCCGTAGGCTTAGTGAATATCTCCGGGGGCGCCGAGTCCAACAGCGGCAGGCACGCTCTAATGATATCGATGGACTGGAAGAGCTCGCGCACGCGCACGAGCGACCTGGCCCAGCAGTCGCCGTCCTTCTCAACGATGGGAGTCACTTTAATCTCCTTATATAATAGATAAGGCGCTGTTGCTCTGGGATCGTACGGCACGTTGCTGCCCCGGGCGACAGGGCCGACAACGCAGAGGTCTTCGGCCAGCTTCTGGCTCATGATGCCCACACCTTGCATACGCTGTTTGATCGTGTAGCTCTTCACGATCATGTCCTGTAAGTCCAGGCACTTCTTTTCCATTGCGTCGCAGAAAACGGAGATATCTTTTGCCATTTCGGGGCCGATATCACGGATCACTCCGCCGACGACGTTGATGCCATGAAGTATGCGGTTACCGGTGCTCTTCTCAAATACGTCGAGCACCAGTTCCCTGTTCCTGAAGCACAGCATGAACATGTTCTCGAACCCGATGGATTCCATCGTAAGCCCGATGGCTAAAAGATGGCTGTGAAGCCTCTCTAGTTCCAGCATGATGGTACGTATGATGGCAGCGCGGCGGGGCACCTCCAGATTTATCGTGCCCTCGACCGCCAGGCAATAGCACGTGGAATGATGCTGCGTGCAGATCGCACACACGCGCTCCGACAGGTATGCGCCCTTATTGTAGTCCCACTGGAACTTTTTCTCCAGGCCTTTATGCACATAGCCTACTTCCAGTTCGGCGTCCTTGACAAGCTCGCCTTCCATCGTTAATTTCATACGGATCGGTTCCACCCACACCGGGTGCTGAGGCCCGAATTGTATAGTCGTCCTCATGGCTTTTGGGGTTCCTCGACCAGTGGTATCACTTCTTCAGTTTTGCCCAGAGCAACCATCTTCCCGCCTTTCATGTATGCGGCGCGGTCGCAGATACTCTTTACAAATTCCATGTCATGGGATACGATGATGAACGTCTCGCCGATGTCCTCCCGCGCTGAGAGAATAGAGTTCACTACATACTTTTTCGTGATAGGGTCCATTGTCCCGGTAGGCTCATCGAGCACGACCACATGGGGCTCCCTTATCAGTACTTGTGCCAGCGCTACGCGGTGGCGCTCGCCATCGGATAGCTCGCCAGGATACTTATCTATGATCTCCGCGCTGCGCTCCGGCGTGAAACCGGCCACTTCTAGCGTGTGTAGCGCCTTTTTTTGCGCCAGCTCGGCGGGGAATTCCAGCCCGATAGATTCGGTCATATTATCGATGATAGTCCTGTGCGGGTACAGATCATACTCCTGGTAAAGCAGGCCGATATACGGCTTTGCCCTGCCCCGGGCGAAATATCCTGGCTCACACATGTTGATCCAGTCCTCGCCTACGCGCATCTCGACGACGCCGCTCGTCGGCTCCAGGTTGCCTGTCATGATACTCATCAGGGAGGTCTTTCCTGCGCCGCTCACGCCGATGATCCCGAAGATCTCGCCCTCTTTAATGTCAAAGCTGACGTTAGTGACGGCGTTGATGACACCTCTATCGACGGAAAAGTACTTTTTACTGAGTTCTTTGACATGTATGATAGGGCTGCCCGTTTCAACGATCTTCTTTTCTACCGATTTTTCATCGCCGATAAATGCCTTGATGACGTCGTGAGGGGCGCCTATTGTCTTTATTTTTCCGTTTTCGAGCAGTATCGCGCGCGTGGCCATCTCCTCGATGACCTCGGGGAAATGTGAAGTGATCAATACGGTGATACCCAGGTCTTTGGATAATGCCTTGATATTATGATGCACGACAGCCGCGGTCTTCGGATCTAAGGTACCGGTCGGCTCGTCCGCCAGTAGCATCATCGGTTCTTTGGAAAGCTGTCGGGCAAGGACGACGCGTTGCTTTTCGCCGCCCGAAAGGTCGCGGGCGATGTGCATCATCCTGTGGGAGAGCTTAACCTGATCAAGGAGATCTGCGGCTCGCATGATCCTGTCTCCATGGAAGCCTGAATCGTCCAGCGCCTTTAACACGTTCTCAATAACAGTGTCGTCACCGTAAATGCCGAACGTGCGCTGGATCATGATCGCGATCCTGCGTGTGACATTTCGTTTTACTTCATCGTTAGAGCCGTTAAGCGCATCATATTCGACTGCCCCAAGCGCCCCGCCGCATTTTGGGCACACGCCGCCGACTTTTCCGGGTGCGTCGACCCAGCCGCACTTACCGCAAAGAGCAACATGATAGATCAGGTGCCCGGTGGCAGGTATGCTTTCATCGACGCCCCTGAGCATATTCAATAATACGGTCTTGCCGGAGCCGCTGCGCCCGATGATCCCGAGCATCTCGCCTTCCTCGATGTTTAAATTTAAATTATCGAGGACTTTTTCGCCGTCATAGTTCACAGTCAGGTCTTTTATTTCCACGAGGATTGCCATAAGCTCACCCTTTGATCATTTTCAATATCCGGTCTGCAATATCACTGGTACCTTTCGTAATCGAAGACACGCCACTCTGTGTGATAACGTCCTTGCCACTGTTCGTCGCATCGATGGGAATGCTCCCAAGCAGCGTGAGACTGTACTTTTCGCATAAGCGCTGTACAGTACCCTCGCCGAACGGGAACACTTTCATGTGGCAGCCCGGACACTCATAGAATGCCATGTTCTCGACCACGCCCAGTATCTTGACTTTCATCATATTAGCCATGTTTACGATCTTGCTTACGTCAAGAATCGAGAGATTGGACGGCGTACTTACTACGACAAGTCCCGTAAGCGGTATAGTCTGCATGATGCTCAGCGGCTCGTCGCCGGTGCCCGGTGGAAGGTCGACCAGTAAAAAGTCCAACTCGCCCCACAGGACGTCTGATAGAAACTGGTTGATGAGGGAGCTGCGTATGGGTCCTCTCCAGATCACCGGAGAGTCGCTGGACTCTATCAGTGATTCGATGGATACGACTTTGATCCCGTATGCTGCTTCGACAGGTATCAGGCCGTCTCCGCATGCTTCCATTTTCTTTGTCTCGATGCCCATCAGGTGTGGCATGTTCGGGCCGCTTACGTCTGCGTCAAGGACACCGACCGAGTAGCCGTTTTTAGCCAGCGCCAGCGCGATGCCGGCCGTGACCGTGCTCTTGCCCACGCCACCTTTGCCGCTAACGATGGCGATGCGATTCTTGATCGCCGCAAGATTATTCTTGATCTTTAGCTGCTGCTCGTTGTGCTCGGCAGTACCGCAGGTTTCCGGGTCGCTGGAGCAGGAATCTTTACTGGAGCATGCATCGCATGCAGATTTCGTCGTGCCGCTCATAGCATTTTCCCCTTTAATGATGTGAACAGTTGCACGTGCCCCGATCGGACAGCTCTTCGAGAGTACCTGCCTTGTAATCCTGTAGTGCATCGGATACGCGACCGAAGGCACCGCCGAATACGCGTATGCCCTGGCCTGCCAGAGACATGAGAGGCCTGCCCCCGATGCCAGAGACAAGCACCGCATCCACGTTTTTAGTCTTCAAAAGTATAGCGGGAGCTGCGCAGTTATGCTCACCTTCCGGAGAGGCATTGCTAATGGCGCCGACTTGCTCGACTTTTCCGTCCTCTACCTTTACAATGGTGAAATATTCACATGAGCCAAAGTGTGCGCAGATGTCGGATTCAAGACCGCTGTCGGTCATAGATGGTATAGCTATTGTTGTCATTTCATTCACTTCCATTTTTAATATTATTTTTCACTTGCTCGTTTTTTGGGCAGCAATACCCGTTTTCCATGAGCCTCTTTCCCCTTCCGTCTCCGTCTTTACGATAAATGCCGGCAGACTTGCATTCAGGGCAACATTCCGGCCGCCCTATGTTACAGGGAGATTTCCATATATGGCCGCAATTTTTGCATAGAAATTCTACATTACACTCGCCACTATTCACGTATTCCCCTCCGGAGATCTCGATCGCCTTGCCGTTGACAAGGGCATCGGCGATCTTATTTCTGGCCTTTTGCAGGTCATTCCAGAACGTCTTTCTAGAGATGCCCATCGTGTCAGCGGCTTCATTTTGGTCAACCTGGAGGAGGTCGCAGAGGCGGATCGCCTCTAGCTCTTCAATGGATAAATTTATAATTTTCAAGTCGCATAGGGGGATTTCCCTAGGCTTGAAATAGGTAGCCTTTGGAAGGCATGATACGCGGCGCTTTACTTTATTAACCATCAAATTACACATATGCGATGTAGTATAAATAGTTTATTTACATTCATACTTTAAATTTATATGAAAAAAGTTGAGAGCCTGAATCTGCCGGCTTTTTGATTATCAAATTACACATATGCGAAGATATATAAATAAGTTACTACGTAATAGATTGATGCAATAGCTATGTCAAGCATATAGCTTGATAAATATTCTGCTTCCGGCTAAGTAGGGAAAAATATGGACAAAGAGCTTGAAAAACATGGACAGGATTGCCGTCCGGCAAAGCTAGTACCGAAAAAAGTATTTTTTACGACCGGTACGGGTAGGCATAAAGAGATGCTAGAATCGTTCGAGATGGCATTGAGGGACGCCAGAATCGAGAAATTCAACCTGGTCACGGTAAGCTCGATCCTGCCGCCTAAGTGCGAGATCGTCGAAAAGAAAGAGGGGCTCAAAGAGCTGGTGCCGGGCGAGATCGTCTTCACGGTGATGTCCCGTAATTCGTCAAACGAGCCCAGCAGGCGCATCGCGGCAGCTATCGGATGTGCCATACCAAAGAACCACATGGAGGACTTCGGCTATTTATCCGAGCATCACTCCTATGGCGAGAGCAATGAATGTGCCGGCAAATATGCGGGAGAGCTCGCTCAGGAGATGTTCTACACATGGAAGAAAGAATATCCCATTAAGATCAATTATACAGCAGGAAGTGCAGAGGTAAATGAAGAAGGTAGCTGGACGACAGTACTAGCAGCGGCCGTTTTCATTTTATAATTTTTTACATCGAAGTATATAACATTAGAATTACTCAGGAGAAATTAAGATGGGATTCTTCGACGGACTAAAAACAGCATACAACCAGCTTATTAACGGACAATCCATGGAAACTAAAAAGTGCACTCAATGTAAAAATTTTGACGGGTGTAAAAGAAAAGATACAAACGACCATATGACATGTGAAAATTTCGATGAAAAAGTTACCTGATGCATTACATAACCAGGGGACTATTTAAGCATGGCATGTAGCGATCGCTTAGCGTGATTCTACAATTTTTTATAACCACAATTTTTACATTCATATGTGACCACGGTCATCGCCCACTCGCCGAATTCTCCTGTCGATCACGTCAAAATAACGGGCCTGCTGACATGGCATCGCATAGTCCATTTAGCATTTTACCAATAATACGATTTTACATTTTCAAGGGACTTTGGATGCAAGTTTTAGATTTTAGATGCATGATAAAAAAAGTAGTTAAAAGAGCGTTATTTTCTGCCAGTCATCAAGAAGATCGTAAATTCTCGGGCTCCATCTGGCACTGGCTTAAGGATCGTGGTAGCTGTCCGGTCATGAACATCGACATAACCAGCACGGCCGAACGCTTCATGTAGCTCCGTCCGGTCGAACCCGTCGTGGAAGACGCCGGTGTGGTTTCCTGCGTGAAACAGGCCGTTTTCCGGGTCGAGATCGGCGATGCAGAGGTGACCTCCGTTAGCCGTCGTTGCATAAAACTGATCCAGGAGCGGCTGGATATTCCTGACGTGATGGAGCGCCATACTGCTGGTGATCAGGTCATAGCGCCCTTCGAGCCTGCCGCCCTCATCGAGGTCGAGGTGCATGGTTTTCACATTACAGGGCTCCAGTGCGCTGATCTTTTTTTCCAGGATGTCGAGCATTCCGCGGGAACTGTCTAGACAGGTGACAGCTGCCACTTGCGGCTGCAGGTACATGGTCAACAGCCCGGTGCCGCACCCAAAATCTAGCACATTCATGTCCCTGCAAAGCGGTATCTCGGACTGGATGGCACTGGCGATGTCCCTGTTCATCCGTTCGCGGCGAGGCTCGTCCCAGGTCGCAGCTTCTTTGTTAAAGTCCCTCTTTTCATCCTTCATCCGTTTCACCGATCGAAACATCCTATGCACGAATTATACGTTATAGTTACCTGTCCGATGAGTCATTACTTACGGTTTAGGTTTATTCATGCTATCAACGACCAATAGCGGTCAGAGGATAACCAGCAAACGCGAATCGCTACGATGTAGATAAAAACACTTGCCCTGTCATGTGCTAACGGTCCATATTATACAAAATTATGACCGAATAACTTTTTTATTACCGCAATTTTTACATATATATGTGACCACTGTCATTGCCCACTCGCCGAACTCGCCGGTTTCGATCACCGAAAAATAACGGGCCTGCTGGCAAGGTCTAGCATCTTTCGGAAGGTCCGCCAGCTTAGTGACCCGGTAGGCCTCTATCATGACCGCGGAGCATTTATCGCATACCATCGTGTTAGCATTCGGCATTATACCCTCATTTCTTTTATTGGTGATATATTATTTGCCCGTATCCGCCCTGGCTTCTGTTTCGACGAACTTATTCATCTCGCTTAACAGAATATGTAGCTGTCTCTCGTCCAGCGCCATCCCGTCGATACAAAACAGGATACGACACTGGCTCTGCATGAGACGGTCATTCAGGAAGTTCACGAACTTCAGCAGGGACTCAAAACTGTTCCGGGCCATCAAGTATTCAGTGCCGTCCAGTAGAATTAAGCCGTCGTTCACCTCGGACATGAACTTGCTCAGCGTGGTGCCCAGCCCTGACAGGTTATCGGGCTTGATACAATTCTCGCCGGCCACGCCATCGCTTGCGTTCAGCCATATGATGGGTGTTTTCTCCAGGCCGTAATGCTCTCGTACTTTCTGGGGATTTTGCCTGGTTACATATAATCCCTGGATGTTATGGTTCACCTGGTCCGCGAATATGTCCATATAGTCCTTGACCACGGCCTTGTCTACCAGGTACATGCTGCCATGATCGAAATAATACAGTTGCCTGGTATCCAGCGCCTTCTCCGTGGAGGGTATGATCTTGAGCCCGCTGATCTCCGATAAGTTTTTCAGCGTGATGATGTACGAGCTCTTCGCATCGTCCTTATACAGTCGGGACATGCTGATGTTCAGCTGTATGCCCGTGCCGTCGCTTGCCACGAAGTCCCGGACGAAGCCCCTGTTTTCTTCAAGCTCAAGCCGGTCGTCTCCGGGCAGGATGACTGTGATATTCTTGCCCAGTATCTCGTCCTGTGCAAAATGCAACAACCTGGATGCGCTCTTATTGAAGGACAGTATCTTACCATCTCGATTGACCGTGATCACGGCGTCCGGGGATTCGTTAATGATGTCGGCCAGGTACGTGCTCGTATGACTCATGCGCCCGAACATACGGTGATTCTCAATGGCAATGGCCAGCTGCGAGACGATCCCCGTGAAGAGCATCGGATCGACGCGCATGTCGCTCCCGTCTGCAGAATAAAACGCCATGATGCCGATGATCTCCGCCTTCAGGAACAATGGTACGCAAACACTGGCGGTCACCCCATCAAACACCTCGTCACACTGTACGTAGCCATTTTTTGATGCATAGAACTTATCCAGGGCGCCGTGGCTCGTATCGATCCACTGCACCGGGGAAGGCAGGCGTTCTTCCGTGCTCGTTACCACATGTGACGCGAGCTTCAGCCCGGGTGACTCTTCATCGTTCAGGTATATGGCGCCCTCGTCCATCTTGAGCAGGCTCAGGAGATTATTCAAGGTACCGTTCAGCATGCTGTTGATATCCTTGGAACCATTGATCGTCGATATGATGGTGTTAACGATCTCCAGCTCATTGTTTTTCAGGAGCAGCGTCCCCTCCAGGGACTTATGCCCCGTGATGTCCCGGGAAACTCCCATGACGGCCTTCACGGCACCGTCCCGCGTCTTTAAGGGCACTAGCTGTGTATGCACCCACGATTCCCGATTAAATAGCCGGGCCTTATCATCGTACGCGAGCGGCTCCGCCGATTCGAAGGCGGCGACCAGTGATCTATGCTCTATATCGGTGAATCCGCCCTTGAAGAGCACGCTGATACTCTTTCCGACCAGCTCGTTTTCCGGGGATCTTTGGGATTCCCGCGCGAAGTGATTAACATATGTAAGGCGATGGCTACTATCCACTAGATAGATTAGATCGTGGGAGGATTCGACCAGGCCCCGGAACATTTCCTCACTCTCTCTTAATTTTTCCTCAGTGTGGAAGTTGTTCGTCACGTCTCGCATGGACTCTATCGCCCCCATGGGCCTTCCATCTGTCCCGAATAGCCGGGTTGCAGATAGCCATAATATCAAGTCTTTACCGCGAACGTTAACCTTGTCTACGGATGCCTCGATTATATTATTTCTGGACGTGACATCAATATAGCTCGCAGCGATATTCTCTGGGTTTTCGCCCAACAAATCGATGAGCATTGGCCTACGTTCCCTATAGAATGGTAAGGAATATTCGAAGTTGTTTTTGCCGATTATATCATTTGCCTTGACACCGGTGAGAACTTCTATTGCATGGTTCCAGGCGACGACTTTGCCATAATTATCAATGACGAGCGTGGCGTCGGGATAGAATTCGATGATGCTTGAAAGCCTTTTATTTGAATCCAGAAGGCTGCCGTTAGAATCGTTCAGTTGTTTATTAAGGCGATCTTTTTCTTCCGATAGCATTCCGACGACTATAGCAACCAGTGCGAATATGATCGCACGGATGAGCGAATCAAATACAGCCGAAGGGGTTAGAAAGAGGTTAATAAGGATGTGTATGATACCCAGGAAAAGCGCGACGTATATCGCTTTCCGGCCATACCATAGCCCAGCCAGGATGATCGGTATATAGAAAATATGTGTATACACGACATCGATGCCCATGTATACGTTTACGACCACCGCTGCTACTAAGCAGATAGCTAACAGCGACCAAAAGAGAATGGCTCGATAGTGGTCATTCACGAATGTACCTATGTTTTTTCCCCACCTTCGTTTTTCAATTATAAGTAATATTGTTAATAAAAGGATTAAGCTTCAAGGTATAAAGTGTTTACCGGAAATACACGCCGTTAATTTCATTTTTAAAAGTCGCTAAAAAAAATAGAAAAATTGGAGTTCCGAAGAACCCCAATTTAGGTTTACACTTACTTTGCCGGGATGACGAGAGTTCTCTCGCCGGCGGGCATAAACTCGCGGATCGCGCCACGTGCAAACTCCTTCCTCGGCTCCGTGAAGTCGAAAGCGAGGCTCTTGTCTGCGAAGCAGATCTTGATCAGCGGGCTTGATACCCACGCGTCGCCACGTGCGAAGTGCGGTGCTGCAGCGCAAGCTGCATAGCCGCCCTGGTGACCGACGTTCATCGCGTAGTTCGGGTAGTTCGGGCCTCTTAACTCTGCAAGAGCGCCCTCGTCCGACCTGCACGAGAACACGTTGGTCGCGCCGCACTGGTCCTGTAAGTCGTAGCCGAAGAATCCGAGCCTGCCCCATGCTTCCTTGTGCAGGTACATGGACAGGTACCAGGCCGACAGGCCTGCGTTGCCGTTCGCCGTTGCCAGCGAGGTGGTAACACCGGATGCTGCTGCGAGTACAGTCGCCCTCTGCGAGCCACCGAAGTGGTCCTCGAGGGTTGTGGGGTACTTCTCGTATTGTTCAATGCCGTACAGGGTGACTTCGGTGCCGATATCGTTTACGACATCCATGTTGCACTTCGCCTTTGCTACACCGTACTTGCCCTTGATGTAGTCATAGCCGTAGTAGCAGAAGTCATCGAGTATGTCATCGGTGTATGCCGCAGTGGCGTACTGGGTGAATCCCACACCACCGGACATGTACGATCCGAGCCAGATCTGGTCATACAGCATGCAGCCTGCGCCAACTACCTCGAGCGACGACTTTACGGGGTCGTCCGGGTACTTGCGGTGAGTCTGCACGATGTCGCCCAGGAAGCCGAAGCTTAATCCACCGGGCTCGTTTGGTCCCCTGGCACGGCGAGCTGGTAACAGGTTTGCCATTTCTACCAGCGAGGCGTGCTTTGCGGCGAATGCGAGATCTGCGACTGCCGCTTCACCGGCGCACATCTTGTACGCGGTGATGAAGGACATACCGATCTGCATTGCGGACCACCTGGAGGTGGTTCCACCGTCGCAAGTCCTGACTACCGTGGTGGGTATGTGTACTGCCTGCCACAGTGACTTGCCGACTGCCTTCTTTAACTGGGCTGCCTGTTCCTTCGGGAAGGTCTTGTCGAGGTTGATGACGTATTGCTTGTCGATCGAGTCGGCCAGCTCGTCATCGCCAGTAAATACCTTGACGAAACAGTCATCCACTAATCCTGGGTTTGTTTCGACCATGTGCTCTTGCACGACTGCAGCGCCTGGCATGGCGTGGTTCAACACTGCCATGTAGTTGCTGATCGTCTCAGGAGTCACGGTCTTGCCAAGGCGCTTTTCCAGAGTCGCGTGAGCTGTGTCCAGCCCGACGACGACGGTCCTTCTGATTTCATCCCACATCTGCTGCATGGCAGCATTGTTCACGAAGTGTAAGTCATCACCCTCACACACTACATCGGTGCCTGACACCATGTAGGGCATGAGTTGCCTCTGGCCAAGGGGAATACCGCCCATGTGCACCATTGGGTTGTACATGGAAATGCCCCTCTTCTTGGCTATCTGCTCGCCTAACTTCTTGAACTCGACCTTTCTCTTTGACTGCGTGTAGCCCTCGTACTTGTACTTGGTCACGTTGGAGGTCGGGTCTTCGGCGAACTTCTTTTTCATTGCCTTTATGAATCGCTTTTGGGTTTCCTTAACTGACATTTAGTTCACCTCTCCTTACAACTTCGGTGCGAATCCACACTTTGTCCTCTCGGTGAAGATCCTCTGTACAAATCCGACAACTTCTGCGTCAGATCTGAAGGCTACGCCGTCTACACGGTAGATGGTGGTCTTCTTCTTTAGATCCGCATCAGACATTGGCTTTCCGAGGTTGACCTTACGGTCCAGCGGGTCGCCTACCTGGTCCTTGACGGCGAATACGTTGCCGCTCTTATCCATGACAACTCTCTGAAGCATGTCGAACATCATGCCGTTCTCGTTCAGCCTGAGCGAGTGGCCGTGCACGGTGCAGCCTCTGAGGCCAGACCTTGCGGCGTCGTACATTTCAGTCTCCATGACTTCTTTGGTGATCTTTTCGATATCCCTTTCACGGGCTTCGATGATCTGCCTGCCTGAGAGAGTTCCTGGGTCTACTCCCCTGTATCTGGTGCACGCGGCCCATGACCTGAGGTATGGTACCATCGGCGCGAAATACATGGAGTCAGTGAACTGGTTGTACCTGATCCTGTCGCCTGCTGCGGCGCCCGGGGTCGGCTCAACAATCTTCCTTATCGGACAGTCCGGCTCTCCGCCTTCCTTTAATGGCGGGTGGATCGTCTTGTATGCGGAACCCGGAGCGCGGTGTCCCAGCATTATGACGACATCGTCATCGGAGAGGCTTCTGATTTTCTCCATCTTGTATGACGGGTCCATGAACTTTTTGCGGTTCACGGCCACAGAAGTTTTACCTGGGTAATATTGTGCTTTGTATGCCATTTTCTTCAACTCCTAATTTGAAGTAAGCTTTTGCGGGTTAATACGAATGATGTCTTTCACGATCTCGTTCAGCTTGTCTCTTGCACAAGTCTGACCTCTCGTGATTCCGGTAACGATCTCAACCACAGTTCCCTGTGTTTCGATCTTATCTTCCTCTGGCATGACTACGCGGGTCTTTACGCCGATCTTGGCGAAATCCTCGAAGTCAACGGGTGTCTGGCACACGACTATCGCCGGGATCTTCACGAACCTGAGAATATCCCTCGCCTTGTAGATAACGTGAGACTTAACGTTCCCCAGATGTATCAATGCCAACTTATGGCGATTTATTTGCTCGATCTCCTTCTCGGTCATGCCGAACTTCGGGCCGTGTCCGATCGCGGCATCCTTTGCATCCGACGGGACGCCACCTCCGGCGTAAAGGACTAGCACGCTGACCTGGATTCCCTCCCTTCGCAGGCCGTGGGTGATCTCGCATACGGGCTTAGTGATATGTCGCTTGCCGGGAGTCATCGCTATGGCTACTACATCGGGCCTGCCCGTCTCTGACAGCGTGCCTCTCTGGGCGAGTCCGCCGCCTTTATCTAGCCCCATGCTTTCTCTGCAATCCACAACTTGTGTCTCTCGGTCTATTGGCATTGTTTATCCTCACGTTTTTCTGTCGTATTTTTTGTCCGAGTCCGAGCCGCAACAGGAGTATCCTGGCTTGGCTTTCGGGTCGAACAACCCAAGGCTGATATCATCGACTTTTCCGCCCTTCCGCACGTAATCCGTGACGGTCTTCTGGGTTCGTATGAACCGTCCCTCGTTCACATCGAAGGGAAAGGGCAATGTCTTCTGAGCAGCCTCCCGTATCTTTTCCTTGACGCCAGGGTCCTCAATCTCGATCCAGACCCGTCCGACCTGCACGGAAAGCTCAACCTGTTCACCCATGATGTTCAAGTATTTCTTGCCATGGGCTTTGTACTTCCCTTGCAGAAGATCTTCAGGATCATCCTTCGGCAGGCTGGGGCCAAACACGACCATACGTGTGATGCCACTGATCTTGTTCAGCTCGTTCAACAGCAGCTGTGCCGTCTCGAGATTAAGTAGTCTTTGTGGGAAAACTTCGACTTGCATCAGTCTCTTTTTCCCGGTTACCGGCGTTTCCATTTTTCATAACTCCGCATTTTCTTCTTCTTTAAATCTTACCCTTGACCTCCGCAGCGGCCTTCGCAACATTGACGATGGGCTCTCTGAACTCGGGGATCTCACTGAAGACTTCCATAGCCTTCGAGGTGTGTTCCGGCGAGAACATCTGAGTGCCAGCATCTAACGCGCAAGCAGCCGATACGCATGGGATGGCGAATCCCTTGGAGTGTCTGGTGACCACGTGGTTACCGTTGAAGATACCCGGTCCGCCGCCACCGTATATGGAGTGGCTGAAGAACGAGAAACCGACAGCAGTTCCCTGGACCTTACCGAAGTCTACGCCCGGTAGTCCGGTCTCTCTCTCAACTAGGTCGTTGAAGTACAGCAGGGTCGATGATACAGCCTGGGCGCCTCTTAATGCACCGCAGTTGACCATTGTCGCTGCCATTACACCGGCTGCTATGTAGGCATTCCACATTGGGATGTCGTCAGTGGTGTATAGCTTGTACCCAGATGGTAGGGTCTTCTCAACTTTAATAACTTTGTCTTCCACTGCCTTGCCAACGATTGAGGCTACGACGGAACCGACTGTGCCCGCCTTGCCGTTCTCCTTGACAGTGCTGTAGAGTAAGTTGTTGGCGTTTAAGCCCTGGAAAGCGAAACCGAGTAACTGGTATCTCTCCCACGGACCGCAAGCGTCGCCCATTTCCCACACGCCAGCCTGCTCGAAGATCGAGGACAGTGCTGCGGAGTTCATCGCGTTTCTCTTCGTGATGACTACGTTGTGGTTACAGAGAATGTTCCTGAGCGCATAGCCCACACCTTCGTCTTTCTGTGGAACTTCGAGAATGGACTTGACGTTTCCGCCTTCCAGGTCGATCGTCTGCGGGTACATACCCCAGACAGCGGCCTTAACGAACGGGCCGTCGAACATGTCGACCTTGTACATCTCTAAGATTGCCTCAGTGACTGCGGTTGCGGTGCAGCTTATGCCTGCCACGAACTCTGCGCCGGACTCGACACGCTGGGTCGGTACCTGGACGAGCAAGTTCTTGCCGCCTGCAAATACCTTGACTGCGGTGTCGTCACCCTTGGTGATCCGGACAGTCTCTTCAATCTTCTTTGCGATCTTGTCGGCATCCTTTACTAATGAGAAGTCCAGGCTTTTGCCCAGGATCTGTCTTCCCTTGCCGCCAACCTTACCGGTCTTAAGGGCGCTCTCAATACCTTCGAGGCTTACTGCTACGGACCTCTTAGTCAAGTTAACGATCTTGCGGATCGCCGGGTTGACTATGGGGCTGATTGCCTCGAGAGGTATGTCCTTTTCCAGAAGTTTTCCCTTATCGTCGTATAGGTCTATTTTGTCTTTGAATTTGGACATTTTCCCTCCTCCCGTGGGATTCGTATAAAATATTAGTCAGAATGGTCATGCAAATCGCGTGGGAGCATAAAGCATCCCGCACTGAAGAGTTCCCATTACGATCGCCGTGCGTCTATCGCTTTTTGGCGACCTAAAAGGATATTGATCGCGATCCAGATGAATAGACCGCAACCGATTATAGACCATTCGACAATAGTATAATGTATTTCAGGGATATTAAGTTTATGTTTTACAGAGTAAATATTATTACTTATTATTATAAAATAAAATGTATATTATTACAAAACCCTTTAAAATTGGCTTCACAGCCAATAAAATAATATTACCGTTTATTTCATAATATTAAATATTAATGGTTATTTACATTTAATAATTAGTAAATATATTAAATTATATTATTGTCTTTAATGGTAAATATAAATTGTATGCGTTAAACGTATAAATAAGTTATCGTGGCGCAACTAGCGCATTTCTTCATCAGCGTCAATAATATGGGTATTATACGTAATCATCTTATAATTTAACTTATAAATCAAATTGTACTATTGAATAAATTATTTATTGCTATCTGGGCAATAATCTAACCATAATTTGAAATAACATATGGAATATGTGTTTATTTCACAATCGTGGACATGATATAGCCCATTTATTCAAATTAACCTTAAATATTAAAATTAAACCTTATAAATGTAAAAATTTGGCATATAGGTTTATATTAAATTCAATTATCGAGTCTTTTAGCAGTAAATATGTGTATCTCGCGCCGCACACCTTGACTTCCCGTCTCGCTCGAGAGGCATTTTTTCTGATCAACCTAAAATGTAAGAGTTATCTCACTATAGACACGCTAAAAAATTATAACATATTTTCTGACCCCTTCCGCATCGCTACAGGTCTTGAGGATTAATTTCACTGTCTTTTGGCATTGTTTTTTTATACGATCTGTATACGGCAGTGAGCAGCCCGACAACGATGGGCGCGGCGAAAAACCCGGACAGTCCGCCGGCTATTCCGCCGCCTATGAACGCCAGTATGATCAGCAGCGGGTGTATGTCCGAAGCCTTGTTGATCAGATAAGGCCGAAGAATGAAATCGGGCGGCAGATAGACGAAAACTATGGCCGTGCCGAGGAACAGGGCTGCCATCAGCGGACTGCGGTAAATGTAAACGTACAGCGTAAGGGGTAAAAAGACCATCATGCCGGAGAGGATAGGGATCATGGCTGCAATGAACACGAAAGCCGTAAAAAGCGCTTTGTAAGGGATACCGAATATGGTAAAAACGACAAGCGAGCCGATCGCCACGAATAAAGCCGTATAGAACGTGCTGGTGAATATGCCCGACAGGGCGCGGTCCGCATCCGCGAGAAACTCCTCTAGTATGGCGCGCTGTCCTGCGGGCGCGAGTTTTTTCAGGCTTTTTGCGAAGGATGCCCCGTCCTTGAGCAGATAAAAACAGACGAAGAGCGATATGAGCGCGTTCATCGCCAGTGAGACGATGCCCGATATGGTGTTTTTTAAAGACATAGACTTCAAGAATGCGATCGAATAATCGTATATGCTTGAAAACGCCTCATCGAGGTTGCCGTTAATATCGAACGGCAGGCCAAGGCGGACGGTCATTTGCCTGATCAGATCGTTAATACCCCCGACATGGCTCGCCGCCCATTGCGCCTCATTCAATACTTCAATCGTGCCATAGATAGCGATACAGATGAATGGCAGAACAATGCAAAAAGTGGCCAGGTAATGGGAATATTTTGTATATTTATCGAGAAGTTCTTTAATGGGTCGCGCGACAAAGAAAAAGAATATGCCGAATATGATGCCGGCTGCCAGCGGTATTATATAATAAATGACTGCCATCAATAAAAATACGGCCAGTAAGATCGCTGCAATCTTAAGGCGATTCTTATGGAGATCGTCAGTCATTCCCTCAAAGTCCGGCATATCATTATTATGACGGTGTTTTCCTGCTAAATAAATTGCTCTGGAAGGATTTTTACGGTCAGGCGTATAATGTCCTGTGAGGCGTCACATGGACGATAGGCTCATCGAGGATACAGTCATTGAAAGCGCGGTTGTTGATCTGATCAGGCGAGCGATCACAGCACTGCCCGCGGACGTTGTAAAAGCGCTTGATACGGCAGCGGTAAAAGAAAGCAGCCAGATCGCTCAGCGCGAGCTGAGCTTGATACGCGAGAACGTGAAAGAGGCTAAAACCTGCGTCTTGCCCATGTGCCAGGATACGGGCGTGCCCATATTCTTCGTGAAGATGGGATTCCCGGTCGCAGGCTTTGAGGAAGCGGTAGCAAGGGGTGTTCAACGCGCGACCGGAGAAGTTCCACTACGGAGTAACGTCGTAAACCCGCTGACACGGAAGAACACGGGCGATAACACAGGTCATCTGATGCCCTATATATCATATTCATACGCGAATAGCGATCACATCGAGATCACGTACCTGCCGAAGGGTGCCGGCTCGGAGAACATGAGCGCACTGGCTATGCTCACGCCTTCCCAGGGAATCGAGGGCATTAAAAAGTTCGTTTTGCAAACGGTCATAAACGCGGAGGGTAAGCCCTGTCCTCCTGTGATCGTAGGTGTAGGCATCGGCGGTGCCTCTGATATCTGCATGTCGCTGGCAAAGAAGTCGCTCCTGCGACCGACAGGGACCCATAACTCCGACCCTGTGGTCGCAGCGCTGGAAGCTGATCTGCTAGAGATGATCAATGCGACAGGCATCGGCCCGATGGGGCTCGGCGGCAATACGACTGCCCTTGCAGTCCACATCGAATGTGCGGACTGCCATACGGCCAGCCTTCCGGTGGGCGTCAACCTGCAGTGCTATGCGGCGCGGCGCGCCGTAGTCCGGATATATAAGGACGGCAGGGCTGAGATCGGGGGAATATAAATGGAATATCACCTAAACACCCCGGTATCCAGAGAGACTACGAGAGGCTTGAAAGCGGGCGACGTGGTCTATATAAGTGGCGTGATGATCGCCGCGCGGGATAAAGCGCACATGCGTATGGCGGAATACTTTTCTGCAAATAAAAAGCTGCCTTTCGAGTTGAAGGACGAGGTCATTTTCCATGGCGCACCGATCGTAAAAAAAGAAGGTGACGAGTGGAGGATCATCGCGATCGGGCCCACGACTAGCGCCCGGATGAATACGCTGGAGACTGCGGTCATCGAGCATGGCGCATCGCTCATCGTGGGTAAAGGCGGCATGGACAGAAAAATACTCGCCACGCTGCACGAGACAGGCGCCGCATACTGCTCCATGACGGGCGGCACGGCGGTGCTGGGCGCACGCATGGTTAAAAAAGTAAAAAAAGCCGAATGGATGGACATGGGGCTGGCAGAGACCGTGTGGGTCCTTGAAGTGGATGATTTCGGGCCGCTGACAGTCACAATGGACGCACACATGCATGACATGTATGATGATGTAAGGCGGCATATATCGGAAAAGATTAAGCGTATATGAGTATTATTTTTCAATGGTGAAATCTGATGTGTACGACCGGAGGAATGCCAGCGGACATCGAGCTCAACGAGATCGAGTTCAAGCGCTATAAATGTAAGGATTGTGACAGCAAGTTCAAGGGAGCAGGCAAGAAGCCGACCTGCCCGTCGTGCGGCTCGGAGATAGTCGAGTTGATCGAGTGAACGCGAGTGTAAAGCTCGGCTTTCATGAGATATTATTTTTATCGGACGAAAAGAACACCGTGGGAATTGTCAAGGCTGCCGGCGCAAAGCATGCCTTCATTGAGACCGATGTGGAAGAGATGGTCCAGTTCTTGAGCCCGGATGACCTGATAGCGGTCTCTTGTTTTTCCGGCGGGGATAAGGCGCGCTCAATGGTAAAATGTATGTTGTATCTTGTCCGCGAGGGGGGCGTGCCGTTGCTTGTCCTGAAAAAGGATCATCCGGCGACGAAGCGCTTGCCTCTTGTCATATCCGCGGGTGAGAGAATTAAGCTGATCGGCTGCATCGTGCCGGGCACACACCCGGAGCAGGACGTGCTCTGCGGCCGCGGCGAGATGGATGGCATGGTGATCCGCGGTGAGCCGGGCGCGGTAATTATACAGGGCGGCGGAAAACCAGGTTCTGAAATCGTTCCGTTCAGCCTCTAATTTACTAAAATTAAAAAGAATGTTCCGGTGCAAATTAGAGTATCACAGTGGTATCCCGAAACATTCTTTCAGCTTAAGCTCGTTCAGCTTGAGGCGGATCTTGGGCCTGCCGAAAGGTGTTTTTACGCTCTCTTCGAAGAGCACGTTCAGGTTAACCAGGAAGTCTTTCCTGCGTGAGAATGTAGCCTTGGAAGCGATGCCAGTGTCCTCGCCCCACTGGACGACGTCATAGAATAGCTCGTTGTTTTTAGCGGCCGCGAGCAGCGCGATGGATACCTTGTCTATGGCCTTGGTTTTGAGGACGGAGTACCTGGTATCGTCAAATGACTTGCTGTACATGATGAAGTCAACGATAGTCTGCTCCGATAAGTAACCTGACATTGACGCGACTATATCATTTAATTTCATAAAATGAATTTTTGTCTTTAGTGATAATAAAGTTTGTGATAAAAATATGTAACAATACGAGATTAAGATAAGCGCATGCCGTTTAATCCTATGAACGGCAACAGTATTCCCCATTTTTCAAGCGGTATACGGGGACAAAGGCGAAGATAGCGGTGTGAGACACAACATAAACCAACCGTTGTGTTTACGGTGGTACTGGTACCTGACACTCTTGAACACATAAAAACATGAATTAAAAAAGTGAGCCGGGAGAGGCTTAGAATAAGCCGGCCAGCTCGATGAATAAGCCCGGGTTGCGGGTCAGGATCACTTTTATTAGACCCGGTACGGACATGTTATCGAAGTCCACACCCTGGAGGGAATGCGCGACCTTGTTCATGGTTTCGTCGCTTGCCTTGATTATGGCCTCTTTTGCCATATAGTTCCGTTCCAGGCTCTTGCCGAGCTCAGCCTTGACTTCATGGTCATATTTTGCGAGCTTCGCAGCCGATACGTCGCCTGACTTTATGGCCTCTACAATGACGTCCCCGGCGATCTTGCCGCTCATCATGCCATTATAGATACCGCCGCCGGTGATAGGGTCTGACACGTGGCCCGCATCGCCCACGAGCACCAGCCCGTCAGCCGAGAGCTTCTTCAGCATGCCGCTCGCCGGGACAGCGCCCACGATCGTCTCTAGTATCTTGCCATTGGGGAACTTCGCTTCGACGAACTCATGCAAGTACTCGATCGGGTGCTTGCCCGTGAAGCGACTTCCGAGCATTCCCAGGCCGACGTTGGCTTCTCGATTACCCTTCGGGAAAATCCATACATAGCCTCCTGGCGCTATTTCGTTGCCCATGAAGAAATCGCAGCGCGTCGGCTCTATATCAATGTCCGTCATTAAGAATTCCGCGCACGTTTCGATGTCTTTTGGCTTAAGCGTTGTATTGATGCCTGCCCAGCGGCCGACCTTGGACTCTATGCCGTCTGCGCCCACCACGACTTTAGCGCGAGCCTCGAAATCGTCGCCCCTGTGCTTTCCTTTAATGCCGCAGACCTTACCCTTCTCGATGATGAGACCGGTAGCCTGCGTCTTTACCTGCACTTCTGCGCCGGATTTCGCCGCGTCCTTCGCCAGCGCGCGGTCGAATATCTTCCGCTCCAGGACGTAGCCTACTTCCTTACCGGCGGCCTTCTCAGTAAGGTCCATAAAGGACCCGTCCGGAGAGTATATACGTGCGCTCTTGACTTCCGCACAGATCCATGCCGGGTCCGCTTCGATGAACTTTGCCAGGCCTTCCTTACCGGTACCTTCGGCGCACCTGACGGGATCGCCGATCTCCTGGCGTTTTTCTATCAGGAGAACGTCAAGCCCTGCGCGTGCCGCAGTCCTGGCGGCAATGGAGCCGGCGGGGCCTGCGCCCACGACGATCACATCGTAATTACTCTTCATTCTTCACCAGCTCCAGCGCGCCCATGGGGCATATCTTCGTGCATATGCCGCAGTCGCCGCAATGCGGCTCTATCTCGATGAATGCCTCGACTAGATCGATAGCGTTTTTAGGGCATACTCCGACGCAAGCGCCGCAGTACCCGCACTTGTACCTGTTAACCGTGATCATTTCGTTTCCTCCAGTGGCACTTCTAAAAGCCTTTTCAGGTATGATTCTAAATCTTCCAGCTTAGCCTCGTATTTTTCTATTGTCAACAGATGTTCGCTGACTTGTGGGTCGTCCGATCCCTTCGTGCCGATCTTGCTCAGTTCCAGCTGAATGAGCACCACCCGCACATAGTCATCGTGGATCGTCTTGAGCATCATTCGCATGATCTCGTCGAGGTTTGCCTTATTGGAATAGTAGTTCTTGCGGCAGTCCTGCCGCTTTAGTTTATAGACCAGCCCGATCCTGACTAGCTCATCGATGGCAGAACTGACAGCAGGTACCGAGTATCCGGTAAATTCGCTGATCTCGTCCTGTGTCATGGGATTTACGGATAATAGCATCGCCCCGAAGACGCGGCCATAAAGCGTACCCATGCCCCGTGCCTTGAACAAAGCCTCGAAAGTGCCCAATATGGCTTCCCGCTCCTTGAGGATGTCAGCATAGGTCTTGGTCATCAAGCCTATTAACATCGGATTAGTATTTAAATATTTTGAAAATTCAAAAAACACAAAATAATGATAATAATGGTGGACATAAAAATGTCTTCATAAGTTTTATGCGCGACCAGTGACATCCGATAGGATCGTACTGTGGTACATGTTACAAGGTCAATCGTGAGACAGGATATTGAAGCTTCTTAGCAGTTCCAGCGCTTCTCGCCTTGCTTCTTCCCTGCTCATGAGCCGGGGTGCGGGCTCGGTAGGTGTGATATCGTCATCTTCCGGGCGTATTTTCGGCACCGGGGAATATCGTCCCTCGAACCGCGCCACGACAGCCATGTCGCCAACGCTGAATGCCTCTATGCTATAGCCCCGTACAATGGCCGTGATCGCCTCTACCCGCGAGCTTTCAATAAAGAGATCGTACATGCCCTCCACGAGACTCGGGTCTAGAAGGTCCAAGTAAGCGCAGCCGTGTGCGAAATAAACCGCCATGCCTGCGTAGCCGGGCATCCCCCGTATGGTATCGATCACGCCCTTAATCAACGTGCTCACCTGCCAGCTTAAAGGAATATGCGAGCCAGCCGGAAGCGACCGCCAGGGAGATGCCGAAAAAGACGATAGAAATGTCGATGAGCGGGCTGGTATAAGCTATTAGCACAGGGCTAAAGCTGCTTATCGCGGCTGCGCTAGCGCTGATAAAAAGTAAGATCGAGCATAAGCAGAGGTAAAAGAAAATGCCTGACCGGGAACTTTTATTGACCAGGATAAAAGCGAGAGCGCCGGTGGCAGATGTGAGTACCGCCGCGATCAAATATAGTTTCATCAGGCGCCACCAGACTGGAAAAACCTGAATATACATATTCCTGCGACGGCGAACACCAGGGATATGGCAAATATCGCGGCGTTTACGTTCATAGGTGCCAGGGTGGACATAAGCACTGCCACACCAAGGCCGGCGGCCGAAACTGATGCGAAGTAAAGCACTTTAAAAGCTCCTCGCCCATTATTTTTAAGAAATGTCTGTCCGACGACATTTGAAAATAACACTGATCCCGCTATGACAGAAATGCCAGCTATGGCCTTGACCATAGAATCATATGCGCTGCCCGTCGATGAGGCAGGCTCATAGATATAGGCAAGGGCAATGATGCAAGACGCGGAGAGAATGCCTGCGGCATTCAGCTTCATCGACGCGGACATACGACTATTATATATGTGCTCATCTTCATAAATATTTTCATTAAAATGAAAAAAAGCTTTGATAGTTTAAAAGGAATGAATTTATATGATATCGGCATAATGGAGCATGCGGAATGGGCATGAGCGGGCCGAGAGGATTTCTGATCAGCGTCGAGGGCATCGACGGTACGGGCAAGACCACGCAGGTGGAGCTACTCAAGGAATGGTTCGAGCGAAATGGCAAGAGCGCTATCTCCCTCAAAGAGCCGACGAACGGGCAGTATGGCAGCGAGATCGCCAGGCTGGCTGCCAGCGGAGGGCTGAGCGACGTAAATAAAGAACTACAGTTGTTCATGCTCGACAGGCGGGAAGACGTAAAGGAGCACATCGAGCCTGCGCTTACGGATGGCAAGGTAGTCATCATGGACCGGTACTACCAGTCCAATATGGCATACCAGGGCGCCCGCGGCCTGGACCCGCTCCTCATAAAAAATGAGAACGAGGCGTTCTCCCCGAAGCCGGACCTCATCATCGTGCTCGACATCAACCCTAAGAAGTGCATGCGGCGCGTGAACTCGCGGAAGAACATCGTAAGGCATTTCGAGAACGAGGCTTACCTGCGGGATGTGCGCAGGATATATCTTGAGATAGGTAAAGAGCCCAACGCCGTGGTCATCAAGACAGATAAGCCGTTAGAATACGTCCATAACCAGATCGTCGAGGCGGTCAAGAAAAAATTGCCGCAAGCGATCACTGAGAAGTAAATTTTAAATATTTATAACGTCAATTGCAAGCGTCCATGATCCTATAAAAAAGCGGGACATACTTATTTTTGGCTATCGCTGTTTTCCGAAACCGGTCCCGATAAGTATATCATTAAGTTTAAGTCTTAGAGAACCAATCATTTTCATTGAATTTTCGGAGTGGATGAAGTGAAGTACGTGGTAGTTACCGGGGGCGTGATGAGTGGCCTGGGCAAAGGCATCACCGCAGCCTCTACAGGGAGGATTCTCAAGAACAAGGGATATAAAGTGACGGCCATCAAGATAGATCCCTATATCAATATCGATGCGGGGACCATGAGCCCGTTCCAGCACGGCGAGGTGTATGTGCTCAAGGATGGTGGCGAAGTCGACATAGATCTCGGCCACTACGAGCGCTTCATGGACGTCAACCTCACTTCGGACCATAACCTGACAACCGGCAAGATCTACAAGACCGTCATCGAGAAAGAGCGCCGCGGCGATTACCTGGGCAAGACCGTACAGATCATCCCCCATATCACGAATGAGATAAAAGAGCGTATCAGGCACGTGGCGAAGAAGAGCGGCGCCGACATCTGTCTGGTAGAGGTCGGCGGCACGGTGGGCGACATCGAGAGCATGCCGTTCCTGGAAGCCGTGCGCCAGATGCGGGCGGAGGAGAAAGAGGAAGATTTCACCCTCATCCATGTCACGCTTGTTCCTTTCGATACGATGGACGAGCAAAAAACTAAGCCCACGCAGCACTCCGTCAAGGAATTACGCGAGCTCGGGATCCAGCCGGACATCATAGTCGCGAGATGCAAGAAGCCTCTCCACAAATCCACCAAGCAGAAGATCGCGCTTTTCACCGATGTGCCCGAGGAGGCCGTGATCAGTGCCCACGATTCCGATGACGTATACAAAGTGCCCATCCAGCTGGAGCACGAGGGCATGCCGAACGTGCTCATGAAGCACATGAAGCTGTCGCCGTTAGATGATGCGCAGTCGTGGAACGAGATGATACGCAAGCTGGAGTCCACCAATAAGACGGTGACGGTAGCTATCCTCAGCAAGTACGGCATCGAGGACGTTTACCTGAGCGTTAAGGAAGCCCTGAAACACGCGGGCATCGCGACGGGCTCCAGGGTAAATATTAAGTGGATCGAGTCCGAAGACCTGGAAAAGCCGGAGGACATCTCATCCTTTTTCAAGGATGTTGACGGCATACTCGTGCCCGGAGGCTTCGGCACCCGCGGCATCGAGGGCAACATCAGGGGTATTCAGTATGCACGCGAGCACAACATTCCCTATCTGGGCCTATGTCTGGGCTTCCAGCTTGCGGTCATAGAGTTCACTCGTAACGTGGTAGGCTACAAGGACGCTACCAGCAGCGAGTTCAGCGCTACCGGCACGCATGTGATCGATATCCTGCCAGAGCAGAAAGACATAAAGAACCTGGGCGGCACGATGAGACTGGGCGAGCACAAGTCGTGGATCAAGGATAATACGCTCGCACATCAGCTGTATGGCTCGACGAAGATCTCCGAGCGCCACCGGCACCGCTATGAGGTCAACCCGGACCTTATTGACGAAATAGAAAGCAAGGGCTTAGTATTCTCGGCCAAGAACGACAACAGGATGGAGATCCTGGAGCTGCCCTCGCATAAGTTCTTCCTGGGGACACAGTTCCACCCGGAGTTTAAGTCCAGGCCCGAGCGCCCTGCGCCGGTATTCCTGGGATTCGTACAGTCGATGCTAGACAGCCAGAAGCCGGAAGCGGGCAAGATCGCTGCAAAGGCTGGCAAAGAACCGTTGAGAACGTGATCTTTTAAATGATAATATCTGCCGGGAACACTTCCCGGTTTCTGAATTTCTTTTTTCTTCGGTTTTTAAAGATAAGACTGAAAAATATTGTTTAACAGCAAATTATTAAATATGGTGGCGTACTGTTTATTCTGTTAGGGAAGAGTAAAAATGCCTGATGCAGAGACACAGCGTAAACTGATCGAGATACTCAGGATCCTGAGCGAGACCAACGGTGAGGTCGGCGCCCGCAAGATAGCTGAGGAGCTGAACCGCCGCGGCTACAACTTAGGAGAACGGGCCACTCGCTATCATTTACGTATGCTCGACGAGAGAGGCTTTACCAAGAAACACGGGTACCTGGGGCGTGTCATTACGGGGGCCGGCGAGGAGGAGATGAAGCACGCGCTCGTCACCGACCGCATGGGCTTTATTTCTACGCGCATCGAGGACCTGGAATATCGTACGACGTTCGACCCTATCACGAATAGCGGTGACGCCGTGGTCAACATTTGCTATATCGATAAATCCGAGGTGGACAGGGCTATACCGATGATCAGGCGGGTCGTCGAGTCCGGCTACGCGGTCAGCCCCCGCCTGCGTGTCGTGGACGAAGGCCAGGAGATCCTGGAGAACGACGTCCCGGAAAGCCAGGTAGCGCTAGTAAGCATATGCAGTGTCACGATCGATGGCATCCTGATGAAAAGGGGCATCCCGGTAAACCTGAAGTATGCGGGCATCATCGAGATGAAGGACGGCATAGTCCAGCGGTTCACCGATGCCATAGACTATAGCGGCACGTCCATTAATCCGCAGAATGTATTTGTTTCGCGTAAGATGACATCTATCCTCAATGTACTCGAGACGGGCACGGGCCGCGTACTTGCGAACGTCAGGGAGATACCGATCACAGCACGGGAGAGGGCACTGGAGATCATAGCGGAAATAAAAGTCGCCGAGATCAGGGGCATCTTTTCGGACTGCGAGAGGATCCGGCCTATGCTGGGCATCCCTATCGAGCTCGGGAAGTGCGGGATCGCCGGCTATTCGGGCATAAACCCGTTCGCCGCGCTGGCGGAGATGGGTATAAAGACCCGGATATTACCGCTATCGGCGGTCATGAACGTGAAGGATTTGCAGAGGCTGGAATAAATGATGTATAAGATCGTAGAAACATCAAAAGGGCTCTCGAACTTTTTAAAGATCTTTAAGGCCACTATGATCTCCCTGGGCCTGAAGCCGGGCAGCAAGGTAGCGTATATCGGCTGTGCAGGCACATGCCTTCCTTTCATCGAGCTGTTCGCGTTTGTCCTTCGCGAAACTCACGTCGAGCAGGTATTCATCCCGGATGGGATCGTGGAGGATACGCGCTTACTCCAGCTCGTGGAAGGCATCGGCATACAGGTCGGTGGCGCGGCGAGCGCAAAAGACGCCGACCTGATCGTCTTGTTCGGCGGGATATCGATGCCACAATGTACCATAGGCATCGAAGGCACGAACGAAGCCATAAAGAAAGTCATGAAGCCCGAAGGGAAAGTCGTAGGCGTGTGCTTTATGAGCATGTTCGAGAAGGCCTGCTGGTATGGTAAAGTGCCATTCGACACAGTGATCGATGCCGGGATCGAGCCCATCAACGTCCAGAAGTTTTAATTTAAAAACGGCGCCTTTTTTTCATGGATACTCTGACTAGCGATATTCCTATGGTGCCTGCGGTCGCTCCCGCCAGGAGAAGCGTCAATAGTGAAGTGTTGCCGAGCTTTTGTTCCGGTTTAGGCTTGATGTCAAGCTGTGCGATCAGCGTCATGGCCTCGTTGCCGCTCTGGTCCTGGCTGCTGCCCTCAAGGGATATCTTAGCTGTGTAGTTGCCGTATGTACCATTGGGGACTTTTGACTTGACTGTGAATTCTCCGGCGCTGCCGGGATCTATGTTGATCTTTCCAAATGGCATATCGCTCAAATAAAAGTCCCAGTTATCGCCGACCTCGGCGGAGGCATATATCTGTAGCGGAAAATCACCATTGTTATATACACGCACCGGGATGTCGATGGAATCGCCGTCCGTCAAATTAATGACCGGATATCCCTCGTCGGAATTTTGATAGCCTTTGATCAGCGCATCGTATGGAGTCGTGCCCTGGACCTGAACCTGGAACTGGAGCATGCTTGACTTCGTGTCCTGCCCCTGCAACGTCACGTTAATATAATAGTATCCGGGGGCGGCACTCTTTGGCACATATACCCAGAGGTCTGAGCTTGCGATCTGGCCCTGGTAGGTGTAAAAAATCGAGCCGTTGAGCGTGCTCGCACCCCAGCCGTCGGGCTTGGTGATGTTAACTAGCAGCGTTTTACCCTGAGCGTACTTATTGTTCACGTTGAATACGAAACTGGTGGTCGTGCCGGGCTTTACGACTTTTTGTGGCGCATTAGAGTACAGGTCTATGGATTCATACGGCAGATCCTTCACGATGATGACGACGGGTATGTCCGCATAAAAAGGCCCCCCGTTGACGATCACATGTGCGACGGCGGGAGTTTTTTGGTTACCGTTATACTGGAACATGACCTGCAACCGCTCCTCTGCGCCAGAGCGAACGCCTAGCGATTCACCCTCGGGGAACCATGCCACCCAGCTATTCGGCACATTTGCCGTGAATGTCAGGTACTGGTCGACCAGCTGCGAGTTCTCGACAACGATCGTGGCGGATACAGGTCGGCCCGGGCTGGTCTCGATGACCGGGTTCAGCACATAAGGCACGAGCCCGTTATACGGGACCTGCTTCATCACCTGATCCAGGGTCCTGGTGCCCTGAAAAGTCTCCTCTGTCATGGACGTCTGGTAACCAGCTGCCGCGGTCACGACGGAATATGTGCCGGATGTAATGATCACGGAGTAAAAGCCTACCGTGTCGGACTTGGTCTGGTTGACGATCTGGTTATTTTTGATAAAATAGATCATCGCGTTCGGGATGGGTAATGCCATGGCAGTGCCGCCGCGCATCGAACTCTCCGTGATATATCCCTCCACGTAGATTGTTCTTGAGGTGTCACCCGTGCTCGTAGTAGAATTGGAGGTGTCTGCTAAGGCTACATGGGGCAGACATATGAGCAAGGCTAAAGCCGTAATGCACAGCAGCCTGATCGGTAAGCGAAATGACGACCTATTGTTAGCCATGATACCCTTCAAGCTCACACCCGGAGAGGGAGCAGGTCAAATGCAAATGGTATGACCGGTTACAAATGTATTATTTAAAGTACAAATTATATATATATTTCTGATTATAATATAAAAATACGGCTTACTATGGCTTGGTAGTCAACCATAGAGCCCTCAATCCATAGGATAATGATGTATAGTATATTGTAATACAAAATAGTAAACTTCATCGAACTATAGGCCTAAAATGAAAAATAGATCCCTATTTATTAATGAGCTGCATGATGTTGTATCGGGTGATCACGCCGACCACCTTGCCGGTTTCCATCACCAGCACAGCATGGTTGGTCTCCAGTAGCGTGGATATTGTACCCATGTCCGTACCAGGGGCTACGGCGGGGAACGAATCCTCCATGAGTTGCCTTACGTGCGACGCGCTGATCTTATTGATATTCGCGCCTGACATCGCCTGTACCAGTACGCTCTCCGATATACTCCCTATCGGAACACCGTTATCGATCACCGGCACCTGCGAAAAGCCGTATTTCTCCATGATCCTTACCGCCTGCTCGACCGTCTCTTCGGAGGATAGCGAGACCACTGGCGAAGTCATCAGGTCGCGGGCCACGATCTTGCTCCGCTCCATCTCATCAAGCGCCGTGATGATGCTCCTGATGGTCGAAAGCCTGGGGTCTACATCCCCGGATTCGATGCGCGCTATCAGCGGCTGGCTCACGTGAGCCCGCTTTGCAAGCTCGCTCTGGGTCAGCCCGAACTTGATGCGCCTCTTCTTAATACCTTCCGGCGTAGGGAGTTCCATCAGTAGCTAAAGAGAGAGATTTATTATTTAAACTTACCCATATTAGCAAATATTGACGTTATATATACCAATTGATTACTTTCATCAGGCATGGTAATTTCTTTTAAATAGAGACGCATTGTTATTGTACGAGGAGCAACATGGAAGTCAGGGAATGTTATCAAGAGGATTGCGCTTACTGCTATTGGAGCATGAGCATCATGGGGAAGCGTAAGAGCTTTTGTAGCATGAACAGGCCTTTCCTGACCGTCGGCTGCCCGCGTAGCGACATACGATCCATGGACTTGCATATGCGGAAATTCTCGGATTTTTAAACGCCGATAGGCGTTATTTAAAATGCGCAGGTCGGGTTCGCTTGAAAGGCCGTATTACGCCTTATTTCACCTTTTTACACCCTAATTTTATCTGAAAATTCTTAAAGGCCATGAAAATGAAAAATTTTATATTGTATAGTGGCCCTTACTACAGTAATCGATTGAGAGGTTATCATTATGTCTGAGATATCTAAGGCACCGATCGCCAGGCTGTTGAGCCAGGCGGGCGGCGAGAGGATCTCCGCGGAAGCGGTGGATGAGATGGTTAAATATACTGAAGATTACGTATTGAAGATTGGCGCTGAAGCCAGCAAGCTCTGCGTGCACGCGGGCAGAAAGACGATCAAGGCCGACGACATCAAGCTGGCCGTAGAAAGGCTCAACCTATAAGCCGCGTATTATTGATCGTACCTATATTCTTCATAGTAATTATAAAAACAAAAACGCGGACGCCCGTTTTTCATTTTTTATTTCTTCGATGGACCATCGCTGAAGCTCACTAAGTTCTCGAAGTTTCACGAGGATAGTTATTGTATAAGCCTCCGACGACTGTGTATTTCTCGTGTTTGGGCGTGTTGGGACTCATTGTTAACCACAGAGGCACCGAGAACACTCTATATTGAAACTATGAGCTTCGAGAACTTAGTGGGCTTCGATAAGCTTTTAAAGGTGCAGGATAAAAAGTGAGAGTCAATCGGGTATACATCATGAAGGATCAGATGAAAGAGGTTCTTGAAGTCCTTGAGAAGGACGCGCGGCTTACACCTAAGGATATTGCCGAGCAGACGGGCCTCGGAGAAGAAGAAGTCCGGAGCTTTGTCAAGGAAATGGAGACATGCGGCATCATCAAGGGATACAAGACGGTCGTCGACTGGGAAAAGTACGGCGACGAGTCCGTATATGCCATCATCGAGGTACAGCTCAGCCCTGAGCGCAACGTGGGCTATGATGCAGTGGCAGAGCGCATCTCAAAGTTCCCCGAAGTGGTTACCTGTATGCTGATCTCCGGAGACCATGACTTACATTTAATGATCAAAGGCAAGACCATGAAGGAGGTAGCGTTCTTTGTAGCGGAAAAGATCGCGCCACTCAGCCAGGTCAACCATACGGCCACGCACTTCCTGCTGCGCCGTTATAAGAACGAGGGCGAGATCCTGTTCGAGAAAGAATCGGATTCAAGGCTGGTCATTCACCCATGAAGATCGCTAAGAAAGTAAAAGACCTGCCCCCATCGGGAATACGAAAATTCTTTGATATAGCTTCCAGCGTCAAGGACGTTATTTCGCTAGGTGTCGGCGAGCCGGATTTTATCACGCCGTGGAGGGTACGCGAGGCATCCATCTATGGCGTTGAAAAAGGGAAAACTACGTATACGTCAAACTGGGGCCTACTCGATCTACGCGAGCTGATTTCTACCTATGAGAACGAAGGCGTCGACATAGACTATGACCCCAACAAGGAGATACTGGTGACGACCGGCGTGAGCGAGGGCATCGACCTTGCTATCCGCGCCATCACCGACCCGGGCGATGAGGTGCTAGTCGTCGAGCCGAGCTACGTATCGTATAAGCCGTGCGTGATCATGGCAGGCGGCGAGCCGGTATCGGTTTCCACGAAGCTCGAGAACGACTTCAAGGTCAGAAAAGAGGATCTTGAGAAATACATTACGCCCCGCACCCGCGCCATCATCATGAATTATCCGAATAACCCGACCGGGTCCATCATGACGCAGAAAGACCTCGAGGAGGTCGCTGACGTGGCCGTCGAGCACGACCTTACGGTCATTTCTGATGAAGTCTACGAGAAATTGACCTACGAAGGCAGGCACGTCTCTATCGCTTCGCTGAACGGCATGCGCGATAAAACGATACTACTCAACGGCTTCAGCAAGGCTTTCGCCATGACCGGCTGGAGGCTGGGCTACGCGTGCGGCAACGACGAAGTCATAGAAGCCATGATGAAGATACACCAGTACACGATGCTCTGTGCTCCGATCACGGCCCAGCTGGGTGCCATCGAGGCGCTTAGGAGCGGCCAGCCCGAGATGCTGGAGATGGTCAAAGAATATAACCGCCGCAGGCGTGTCATCGTGAAAGGGTTTAATGATCTTGGCTTAAACTGCTTCGAGCCCAAAGGCGCGTTCTACGCTTTCCCTTCCATCATGTCTACTGGCCTTACCTCGGAGAAGTTCGCCGAGAGGCTGCTATTCGAGGAGGGAGTGGTCGTCGTGCCGGGCAATGTGTTCGGAGAGTCCGGAGACGGGCATCTGCGGTGCTCCTATGCGGCATCTATGGAGAATATTAAAGAGGCACTTAGTCGCATGGGCAGGCTGCTCGATAAAATAAAGGCAGAGCAGGCGCCTACAATAAAGAATAAAATTTAATTTTTAGTCGCACTTTTTCGATCGTTCAATGAGTAAGCGATAGTTAATATTATCGTTTAATAATATGTTATAGGACAATTGTTGCTTTCGAATTACATATCTGAGAGTAGCGGTGATTGGAGGAGTTTATATCAGAAATGTCACTATAGCAGTTCTTGTTGTCACGCTGATGATCATGGCTGTCATTTCATCCGGATGCTTTTCTGACTCAAAGCAGTCCGGTGTCGCTACTAGCCAGGGAAGTACGGATCGTGGCCAGAACGTTTATGGTCTCGATGACGGGTCGAGTGTTGAAGACTGGACCATGAATGGCGCATCGATCGATTTAAATGGCATGGGCAACCCACTTCCCGCTTTTAAAACGAACAATAACCAGTATATGTATAAGAACATAGGTCTCGCCCCCAATATGATCGTTGAATTTGATGCATATATTAGCAGCCAGACGTCCAATGCGGGATACATGAACTATAAGGGTGATACCCTTGGCGATTTTTATTTCCTCTGCGATAAGACAGGCAATGGCAACGCAGTTACTCTCGAAGGCAGACAGGATTACCATTCAACGAGCTTTATTCACACGTACAACTGGACTACCTGGAGCTATAGTGATAATTCGGAATTCACTGTCCCGACAGACCAATGGGTGCACGTGAAGATCGCCCTTGGCGATTCAACAGCCGATCTCAACATCAGCTATACGGATAATAAAGGTAATAAGTGGACGTTTTCGCAGAATAACTGGGCATTCATTAATAAGGGTGGATATGTCGGGTTTAATGGTAACGCCGGTTCGGAGCATACCGTTTGGTGGGATAATTTGATTGTATATAAAAAATCGACAGGTTAATGTAAGCGTTAATAGAATCAACCTATACATCCATGTATTTAACCCTGGCTAAAAGTTTAAATAGTCATCTGTCTACTAAAAGATAGAATGCTCGAGACCATCAATACCACCGCTTCTAATGTAACAGGCTCTATGTCGGGCAATATAGTAGACATACGGCCGATGGCTGATGGGCTCGAGAGCTGGATCGCCCTGCACACGGGTTTGGGCGCGGTAGGCTCCGACCTGCTGACTGCGGCCATTATTTTAGCGATCTTTACGATCCTATCGCAGCTGGCTAAATATTTAGTCAAGGACGTGATGCCCCATCTGGTATCGAAGACTGAGTCCACGCTTGACGATGAGATCCTGACAGCCATTAAAGGCCCCGTTCAGGTACTCGTAGTTATCGTCGGCGTATACTTTGCGTCGAAGACTTTAAACGAAATGCCTCCGGAGATCAGCGGGCTGCTGGACAGGCTGGCGACCATCGCGCTCATCCTGGTAGGCGCTTATTTCATCTCGAACCTGATCGTCGCCGTCATGCGGTGGTACACGCACGACATCGCGCCGAAGACCGATTCGGACCTGGACGACCATTTGATGCCGTTCCTGCAGAAGTTCATGGTCGCGGCAGTATATATCGTCGCGCTGGTCATGATCATCGGGCTTTTCACTCCCATCACTCCTCTCCTGGCAGGACTGGGCGTGTTTGGCATCGCGATCGCGCTGGCAGCGAAGGAGATGCTCTCTAATCTTTTCGGCGCAGTGGCTATTTTGACTGACAGGCCGTATAAGATAGGCGACCGCCTGCTGGTCAATGGCATAGGCATGGGCGACGTATCCGATATCGGCATGCGCAGCACCAGGATCAAGACTATGGACAACCGTATCGCGGTCATACCAAACGAGATGATGGCCAACAGCCGTATCGTGAACGTGTCGCAACCCGACGCGAAGGTCCGAGTCACGCTCAAGGTGGGCATCGGCTACGCTTCCGACATAGACAAGGCCTGCGCGATCATGGAAAGATCGGCATCCGAAACACAGGCAGTTTCCAGTGAGCCGAAGCCGATGGCATATGTATCGCAGCTTTCTGACTTCAGCGTTGAGGTCACGCTTCTCGTCTGGATCGACAGCTACAAGGAAGACCTGGACACGCTCGATATGATATATCGCAGTATCCTGTTGCGATTTAAAGAGGAAGGCATCGAAATACCATACCCGATCATGACTGTGCTACCCAAAAAACCATAGGGCTGATCACCGGCAGATGTCTTAAACCAGGATAAACATCATAATGTCGCAGAGCTTAATCTTCTATGTCATGAATTCGACCGTACAGGACCTCGCAAAGAACCGGCAGCGCATTATCGACAATGCGATTAACGTGTTCAAAGACAAGGACTATTTTCAAGGCCTGAGTAATCCGCCGGAAGATATTTCTATGGCCGTCTGCGAAGGCTTATTCGACCTGATGGCCCGGCCCGTTGAGTCCTGCGACCAGAAAGTCTTACGTATGTTCATGGGGTGGCTTTACAATCTGCTCCGAAGAGACGGTACGAAGATAGATACCACGATCAATTTTTTAGATACCTATGAAGAGATCGTGGGCCGATATCTCAATAAAGAGGATAAGGTCGAAGTGGACGGGTTTTTCGAGATATGCCGTGACATCGTAGAGAATAAGCATAAAGAGCTACTAAGAGGGCCGTAACGATCCGGGCTAAGTAGCTGAATGCCCTTATGTCTGGTAAAAGTTTTTTTAGGATTAACGCTAAGATTATTGCTCGTTAACAGTGTGAAGATGATATTTTTATGTTCGCGAAGATCAAGGACATACTGTCCGGAAAATATAGTGATGGCGAAGAGGTCGAGATCGGCGGCTGGGTCGTAAAGAACAGGTCCAGCGGCAAGCTTGTTTTTACTCTGGTCAGGGATTCGTCGGGCGAGATCCAGGTGACCGCCAAGAAGGGAAACGTGTGCGACGAGGCCCTGAAGGTCGCGGATTCACTCTCGCTTGAATGCTCCGTCATGATGAAGGGTAAGGTCAGGACGGACCCGAGGGCGCCCGGGGGCCGGGAACTAGTGGCCACGGAGCTGAAGCTCATCGGCGCTTCCCAGGACTACCCGATCTTCGGCGAAGAGCACAATCCGGAAGTGCTGCTTGACCTGAGGCACCTGGACAACAGGGGCAAGGAACTTGTGGCGATCATGAAGGTCAAGGACTCCGTTTTGAGCGCCACTCGCGAATGGTTCAAGACCAATAATTTTTATGAGGTCACTCCTCCGATCATTATGTCAAGCAGCTGCGAGGGCGGCTCGACGCTGTTCGAGCTAAAATACTTCGAAGAGAAGGCATTTTTATCGCAGAGCGCTCAGCTATATTTAGAGTCGCTGATCTTTGGCCTGGAAAAAGTCTATTCCATAACGCCTTCTTTCAGGGCCGAAAAGTCCCGGACGACCAGGCACCTGGCCGAGTACTGGCACATCGAGGGCGAGATGGCCTGGACAGGCCTGTATGAAATGATCGACATGCTGGAGCAGCTCGTGTGCTTTGTCTGCAATAAGACGGCCGAGGAGCGCTATGAGGAATTGAAAACGCTCGGCACCGACCCCGAATATTTCAAGAACTTGAAGCCGCCATTCCCGCGTATCACCTATGACGAGGCGATCAAGATCCTCAATGCGGATGGCTATCCTGTAAAGTGGGGTGAGGATTTCGGGACACACGAGGAACGCCAGCTTTCCATGCACTATGACAGGCCGTTATTTATCACCGAATATCCGGCGGCAGTGAAGGCATTCTACATGAAGGACGCCGGAAATGACAAAGTACTCGCGGTCGACCTGATCGCCCCGAAGGGCTTTGGCGAGATCATCGGTGCCAGCGAGCGCGAAACGGACCTGAAAATATTAGAGGAACGCATCAGGAGCCAGGGCGAGGATCCCGCGAAGTACGGCTGGTACCTTGACCTGCGCCGATATGGTTCGGTACAGCACTCCGGCTTCGGCATGGGCGCGGAGCGCCTCGTGCGCTGGATATGCAACCGGGAGCACATTCGCGATACGATCCCCTACCCACGGACCATTAGCAGGCTCTCGCCCTGATACGCCCACACCGGGCTCGTTATAAAAATGGCCCTGGCGTATGCCGGGCTATCGCTAATTTTATTATCGCACATTTATTTTACATATCAGTTATTAAGCGAATTTAACGCTTTTAACGCAAATGGGGCATTTATTTACACGTTTTTACTTCGCTAAGATATATAGTCCGGATTTTGTAATATCGATATTATGAAAATTTGTGCCGTTTCTCAATCTTTTTACCCATACATAGGCGGTGTCACCAGGTATTTACAGGCGCTGGGAAAAAAATTGATCGAGAGGGGCGACGAGCTGGTGGTTGTGCACCTGAAAGCTCCGGATATGCCCGATTTCGAGGTGGTCGACGGCGTCAGAGTGTACCGTATGTCCGGCGATGATGGCATGCAGGAGTCCATGGACGGGTACTTCAAGTTCAAGGAGATAATCATCGATATCACGCACGGCAGCGAAAAGGAAAAAGCGGCGCTGGATGACCGTTTCAACCAGGGGTATTCGGAATACCTGGGTTTCAACCTTAATATGTATGAAAAAGTAAAACAAGTCTATGAGACTGAAAAGTTCGACGTGCTTCATGTACACGATTTTCAGGTAATGCCGCTCGCGTTCCTGCTGCGGGGCGAAGTCAACGTACCGACTATATTCACCTGGCACATCCCTTTCACTGAGACCACGCCGGCGGACTGGAGGGAGTTCCTGGTTCGATATATGCGGTATTACGACAGGGTGATCTTTTCGACGGATGAGTTCATGCGGACCGCCGTGGATAGCGGGCTGGACCCGGAAAAGGTGAGTAAGATCAACCCGTTCATCGAGACAGACACATACGCCCTGAAGGACGAGAACGAGTTCAGGAAAAAGTACGATATACCGGAAAAAGATAACCTGGTACTCTGCGTATCGAGGATAGACCCGCGCAAAGGGCAGGAATACCTGCTCCTGGCCATGAAAGAGGTAATCAAAAAACATCCCGGCACGACATGCATTTTCATCGGCAACGGCTCGCTCACGAAAAAGATCATGGGGCGCACAAACCGGCTCGAGATGCTGGAATCCATGGTCGACTCTTTAGGATTAAAAGACCACGTCAAGTTCCTGGGTAAGGTCAGCCAGGATGACCTGATGATGGCCTACGACTCATGCGACATGCTCGTGCAGCCGTCCGTGAATGAAGGGTTCGGGCTGGTCATCTCGGAAGCCATGTGCTTCGGAAAGCCCGTCATCGGCTCCAACGTGGGAGGCATACCGGAGCAGATCACCAACGGCGTTAACGGCTACCTGTTCAAGTCGAAGGATCATATAGAGCTTGCGACATGTATCGATACACTAATCGAACACCCGGCTTTACGAAAGCGAATGGGTGACGAGGGCAGGAAAATCGCTTCTACAAAGTTCTGCGTGGAGAGAGGCTTCAAAGAGCACAGCGATATCTACGATACGATCTACCTGCAGAAGCGGCTCAAGGAAAAGGCAGATATCAAGAGCTCTTTACAGACAGGGTAGTCTCGCTGTAATGTGCTAGTGCCACGGCAACATGCCGTGGTTATCTTTTCGTTTAGTTCGCAGTGTTATCATTCGTTCATTATTCTTTACCGAGCAGGTACTGAACGGACTTTACAAATTCTTCGTGTGAGAATGACTGCGGGATGTTCCCGACCAGGCGCTGGTAGTACATGTCATATTCTTCTGCGAACAAGCCCAGGTCGCTGGACGCGTATTGTGCCGCCCTGTTAATGATATCGAGAGCGCTGACCACTTTACCCTTTTTCATCATCACCTGCGCAAGCCACAGGGAGGAGAGCATGAATGCCCCGGTCTCGTCCTCGAATCTTTTTAGTAGCCCTCCTGTGCCGAGACGATCCGTGATGCTTTTCACGCTCATGCTTACCATAGGGTCGTCCACCGGGAGCATGTTCATGAGTGGAATTGCAAGTATCGAGGCGTCGTAGGCATCGTCCTCGTAGGCACGTTTGAAGCATTTTCTTTTTTCGGACCATCCATTCTTGATCACGTCCACTTTTACTTTTTCGGCCTCGAGGCCCCATTTGCTGGCTTTACTACCGTCGCCGACCACTGATGCCAGCCTGGCGCCGTATTCGAGTGCCGTCCAGCATAGCGTCTTGCTATGTACATAGTCCATGTAATCGCGCCGTAGCTCCCAGATGCCTGCGTCCTTCTCGCGCCAGTGGCCCATGACGTAGTCCACGATCTTTGATATTTTCTCGAAATGATATCTTACATAATCCTCGGCCTTCGCATGCCTGTAAAACGTATAGATGGCGTGTATGACCTCGCCTTCCAGGTCGTTCTGCTTCTGGTCAACCGCCTTATTGCCTATTCTAACGGGCCGGCTGTTGCCGAAGCCGACCAGGCTGTCCAGCAGCACCTCTTCAGTACCGCGAAGGTCGCCGCAAATAGAGACAAGCGGGTTTGGGTAAGGCTTCCCTTCTGGCTTGGCGATGGCCAGTAAAAAATCGATGATCTTCCGTGAGTCGTCATGTAGGCCAGCAAGGGCCAGCGCTTCTGCACAGTATGCGCCGTCGCGGACCCAGCAGAAACGATAGTCCCAGTTGGAATCTTTTCCCACGATCTCGGGGAAAGAGGTGGTCGGCGCGGCCAGTATGGCACCAGTTCGATCGTACATAAGCAATTTCAGCGCCAGAAGTGAGCGCATGTAGAAATAATGCAGGCGCGGGCTCAGCTCGAATACAGGTACTGCTTCGGACACAAACATGCGCCAGAGCTTCAGGTCCGAAAGATATTCGCGCTCGTAGTTCGCGCCCTCGGAGGCCTTTTTCGCGGCCTTCGGCGTGTCGCCATACGATAATAGCAGCGGCACAGCCATAGGGGGCTCGATGCTGAACGTGATCCTGCGCTTCTTGATGGAGGCCTTCGCCATGGTGGACACATACAGCGCCTGCGCGCTCGACGATATCATGATGCCGTCGTCCATGACGTCAAGCGAAGGCTTCTCCCGGTTATAGTCTGGCCGCGGGTCCAGGTCTACGTAAAGCTTGAAGGGCTCGGGGCCCGAGATACCAAGAATACGCCACAGCCTGCGCTTGCCGAAGGGCATGAAATCCACAGTCCGTACTACGTCGCCGCTAACGCTGGTGGACGTCTCCAGAATGTTGGTGTCCTCGATGTATCGCTGAGTCCCGGTCTCGAATGGTGTGGGCGTGCCGCCACGGTCTGACAATAAAAGTAGTGAGCCGCCGTTCACGCTGTCCAGCGCCCTGGCGAACATGGTCGGCGAGTCAAACCTCGGCAGACAGAGCCAGTCCACTGAGCTGAATACGCTGATGAAGGCGCATGTCTCCCCGTTACCGATGACACCGTACATAGAAGAATATTGGAACATTAATTATAAAAATTGTCGCATAAATAATAACACGTAGAGAAATCCTCATTGTTAGTTCATAGTTTTTAAGCTCCACGAAGTTCTCAGAGTCACGGTTTCAACACAAAGACACGCAGTGCACAAAGTAGCACAAAATTGTTTTTATGTAAGCCTCCGGCGGCTGGGTGACTCTATTTTAGATAATGATGGCATGGTAAATGTTTTAGTTAAAGCCTCCGGCGGCGGGGAGACGTGGACACAGAGAAGGTCACAAAACCCTGGTTCACGAAGGGCACGTTGTTGGTGCTTGAAACTCAACGTAGTTTCGATATGATCGTTCGTTCTATGAGTTATAATATGACATTTGATAGCGTCTTTGAATTCGTTCGCCTTGAAATTGATTAGCGCACGAACCTGTGTCCTGTTAATTTTAAGTATGTTAAAAGTTAAGCTTTAAGGACTGATCCCCAAGAAATAATAACGTGCCTTTAGTGTACCCATGGTACCGTGACCTTCTCAGTGTCCACATCACCCGGCTGCCGGAGGCATTTACAATAAAAATAGAGTCCCCTGGCCGCCGGAGGCTTACACAAAAACAAATTTGTGCCACTTCGTGTATTTCGTGTCTCTGTGTTGAAACAGTGACTCCGAGAACTTAGTGAGATTATAAAACAATGAATTTTGAAGACATAATACTAAGCCATTTGTCTTTTGTCGATGTACTCTAAAAACTCCTGCAGACCTTCGCCGAAATCATGCTGGCAGACAAAGTCCGCTTCGTGTTTCATTTCCGGGATCGCATTAGAGACCGCTCCCAACAGCCTGCATGACTGTCTCATGCTCAGGTCGTTCTCCGCATCCCCGATGCAGGCGGTGGCGTCGGGGAATATTTGATATCTGGAAGCGAGCCATGCGGCACCGGTCCCCTTGGAGATATTATGAGGCAATATCATGAGAGAATCGATGTTCTGTACCAGGTCGTAAGTGCCGCCCGTCTGCTTCAGGACGTCCAAAAGCTGGCGTTCATACGCGACATTGACGGACACAACTACATCTCCGGAGTCGAATGGTATGGAATGTGCGTTCAGACCATCGAATAAGCTCTCGCGATTGGCATGATCGCCGATGATGTACTTATGGCCCTCGAAATAGCCCACGCATCCGTTCTCTGCGACGAAGGCATCGATCAGGCCCTTCAGTGTAGTAAACGTGTCATACATGAATGAGTATTTCCGGCCCGAGACGATGGAGAATGCGATGCCTTTTTTCTTTATCCGATTGATCGTGCCGACCAGGGCGGGATCCACGCGCAGCGACGAGTCTGTGAACGTCCGGTCAAAATCGCTGATAACAAGCCTGATCCCACTCATCAATTAAAACTATCTGCCCGATAATTTAATAATGTATCGACAAAACTCCGCGCTGACTACGCAAAATTTGCTGACAACATTAAAATTGACTATATCCATTATAGATTGAACATTAAGCTAAAACTTTGATTATTAAAATATAATCGCGGTAAAAATGACGCGCATCCCTCTGATATGAAAATAGTAAAATACCATGACATGGCACGCCATTGATTATATATATCATGATTTACTATGTATATTAACATTGCCTGGTGTGTTCTATGGATGGCTCGCTACTGCTGTTATTTACTATAATCGTGCCGGTCTTACTCGGCATCATATGCTACTTCGTGCCAGGCTACAACCTGAAAAAATATGTCGTCATCCTTTGCGCGCTGGTACTATCTGTAGCTTCTCTATTGGTTTTGTACGGCGGCCCTCAGAAACTGGCCGTTGAATCGATTGACGCCGCAGGCGTCAGCATCCCTATATCGTCGATCATCCTGTTATTTGACTTTCTATTATTATTAACACTGTTATACTTCGGCCTCAAGGATAAGGAGTACAAGGCGGTCGGCCTGGTCATCTTACAGGCAATACCGCTGGTGTACCTGGAGTTCTTCATGCCGAAAGCCGCCCATGCCGGCGCGGCCACATTCATGTTCGACGACCTGTCCATCGTGATGTGCCTGATCGTTTCGCTGATCGGCTCGCTCATTTTAATATATTCCATCGGCTACATGAAGGAAGGCAAGAACGTGTCATCTTTCTTCCTGATCATGATGCTGTTCCTTGGAGACATGAACGCGCTGATCTTCACGAATGACCTGACCTGGCTGTTCTTCTTCTGGGAGGTCACCACGCTGTGTTCGTTCCTCCTGATCCGCCATTACCGCAACGAGGAATCCATCAAGGCGTCCGACCGGGCGCTATGGATGAACCTGCTGGGCGGGGTGGGGCTCATCACCGGAATAGTGCTCATCCAGTCCATGTACGGCACCACGATGCTATCCGACCTCTTAAACATGAAGGCCACCATGCCGGGATTCCTTTCATTCCTGCCCGCAGCGGCCATTGTGCTGCCGTTCGCGTTCCTCGCGTTCGGAGCTTTCAGCAAGTCCGCGCTCATGCCATTCAACTCATGGCTTACGGGCGCGATGGTGGCCCCGACTCCCGTCTCGGCGCTATTGCATTCCTCGACAATGGTGAACGCCGGAGTATACATGCTGATCAGGATATCGCCGTTCATCGTCGGAAGCACGCTCTCGACCATCATAGCGGTATTCGGCGGATTCTCGTTCATGGTCTGCGCACTGCTCGCGCTGAGCCAGACGGATTCCAAGCGCATCCTGGCTTATTCGACCATCAGCTATCTAGGCCTCATCGCGATGTGCGCAGGCATCAACACAGCGCTGGCACTAACGGCCGCGGTCGCATTGCTGGTGTTCCATGCAGTGTCTAAAGGTTTGCTCTTCCTCTGCGTGGGCAAGGTGCAGCATGATATCGGGTCCCGCGATATCGAGAACATGGAAGGGCTGGTGGCCAAAATGCCGCTGGTAGCGTCTATCATGGTGATCGGCTTGATCTCATTAATGGCGCCGCCGTTCGGTATATTTGTGGGTAAGTGGCTGGCATTCCAGTCCGTGTCCACGTTCCAGGCGATCAGCTTGTCGTTGCTCGACATATTCTTCATCATCTTCGGGAGTATATTCTCCGTTTTCTATTATTCCAGGTGGGCCGGAAAACTCATGGCCACAAAAACGAACGGGGAAATTGAGCACCCGAAGCACGACTGGTACATGGAGCTGCCGCTGATCATACTAGTGATCGGCGTGTTCGTCTCTGTGGCGTTGACGACGGTGTTCTTCAGCCACCTGATCCAGCTGCCGCCCACAATATACAATACAGAGCCCTCGCAGTTCGTGATAGGGCAGACTATCCAGAGCGCCATCGGAGGCTTCTCGCCACTCGGGTTTTTGATCATATTCCTGATCATCATACTGGTCCCGGTGATCGCTATCAAGGTGCCTAAGTCGACCATCACTCAAACGTATTCCTGCGGCACGGGCTCGGAGCCCGAGCTTGGAGGCGGGTACTTCAAGGATCTCATCGGAGAGGGCGTGATCATGAAGTATATCAACCCATTAGGTGTGCTGCTGTTACTTGCGCTGTTCGTGGCGGTGCTATTATGATCGCATTCGATAACGCCACGCTCATGACCTATGGCATACCCCTCGCCCTGTTGATCATATCGCCATTCGTCGGCGGCCTACTGATCGGCATTGACAGGAAGCTCACCGCACGGATCCAGAATAGGAGAGGGCCACCCATAGTGCAGCCATTCTACGATGTGCTCAAGCTATTCGGTAAGGAGGACAATGTCGTCAACAAGACATACCTGGTGTTCGGCGTAGCTTATTTGTTAACGGTGATCCTGAGCCTGGCGCTGCTACTCTTCAAGTATGACCTGCTGATCACGACATTCATCTTCGGCGTATCATTCACGTTTTTAGTACTGGCTGGATACAGCGTCAGGTCGCAGTTCAGCTATATGGGCGCCACGCGTGAGCTAATTCAGATGCTAACGTACGAGCCGATACTGCTCTTTGTGGTATTCCTGATCAGGCTTAAGACTGGTAGTTTCGAGATCGGCTCGATATTTACGGCTTCGCAGCCGCTACTATATACACTGCCGCTGGCGCTGCTGGCGATCTTTATAATACTGCCCATCAAGGCGCGAAAGTCTCCCTTCGATATAGCCGATGCGCACCAGGAGATCGCACAGGGGCCGGAGACGGAATTCACGGGGAAGTACCTGGGCCTTTTGAACATAGCCCACTTCATCGAGATGTTCTTTTTATTGTGGTTCGTGGGCTTGTTCTTTGTGCAGAACATCGCGGTACGGCTACTGCTAATGCTCGTAGCCTATGTGTTCTTGATCATCGTGGACAACGCGACCGCGAGGCTTAGAGTCGATCAGATGCTCAAGCAAGTATTCGTGGTGGGAATGGCATTACTGATCTTAAACCTGATATGGATCATTGTGATCGGGGGATGGATAGCATGAGCCTGACAGAACTGGCAAGGAAAAAGTCGCCGTGGGTCCTACACGTGGGTACCGGAGGCTGTAACGGCTGTGACCTGGAGATCCTGGCGTGTCTCACGCCAAGGTTTGATGTCAGCAGGTTCGGCGTGATCAGTACGGGTAACCCGAAGCACGCTGACGTGATGCTCGTTGTGGGCCCTGTCACTTTAAAATATAGAGAGATCATCAAGAACCTGTATGATCAGATGCCGGACCCGAAGGTGGTCATGGCCGTCGGTACGTGTGCGAGCACGGGCGGCATATACCAGGGAGCATACGCCCACTGTGGCGGCGTGGACAAGGTTGTCCCTGTGGATGTATACGTGCCGGGCTGCAACGTGAGGCCCGAGGCGATCATCGATGGGCTGGTGCTGGCCCTGGACATATTGAACGAAAAAGAGAAAAAGATCCTCGAATCAAAGAAAAAAGCGAAAGGGGAGGCTTAAATGGAAAGCAAGACCGTGACCCAGGCCGAGCTTCAGGGCATCGTAAATAACCTTCATGCGAAGGGCGCAAGGCTGATCACCATCGTCGGCGCCGATACTGGCGAGAACATAGAGGTGATGTATTTCTTCCATACCGGGATCAGCCAGACGGAAGTGTATAGGGTCATTGTACCCAAGAAGGACGGTGGCAATGAGGAGATAGAGAGTATCACGCACCTGATCCCGGGAGCCTACATCGCCGAAAACGAGCTTTCGGAAATGTTCGGCGTCCGCGTGAAAGAGGTGCCGGGGCGATTCTTCCTGCACGAGAGCATTAACGCTCCGCTGCGAAGGCCTATTCCCGTAAAAAAGCCTGATGAACCGGCAAAGGAGGCCAAGAAATGAGGACCACCATACAATTCGGGCCACAACATCCAGTATGGATAGAGCCCCTTCGATTAAAGCTTACAATGGATGGCGAGATCGTCAAGGACGCAGACCTGGAGGCCGGATATGTCCATAAAGGCCTGGAGAAAAAGTTCCAGTGGGACTATAATAAGGGCGCATACCTGTCGGAGCGCGTTTGTGCGATATGCACGCAGCATCACTCGACGTGCTATTGCCTTGCGGTCGAGGGTACTATGAATCTGGAGGTACCGCGCCGTGCTCAAATAATCAGGACGATCATGCTCGAGCTTGAAAGATTACACAGCCACCTGTTAGCCATCGGGCTTACGCTCGAGTCTATCGGCTTCGAGAATCTATTCATGCTGTGCTTCAGGGACCGTGAGATCGTGCTCGATGTGTTCGAGAAGACCACCGGCAACCGCATCCTGCACGGAATAAACGCAGTCGGCGGCGTAATCAGGGATATAGGCCCTGAATACTCGAAGGATATCGGCGCGTTCTGTGATATCATCGAGAAAAAGTGCCTTGAACTGCAGGACATGATCGTTAAAAGCTACACGATCAAGCAGCGTATGCAGGGTGTCGGTATCATGAGCGAGAAGCTGGCTCGAGACCTGTGTGTGGTCGGGCCAGTGGCGAGGGGCAGCAACGTCCCTTACGACGTGCGCTATGATGCGCCATATCTTCTGTATAAGGAGATCAAGGTAACGCCAATCGTCGAGAAGGATGGCGACTGCTGGGCCCGATCGCTCGTGCGCGTGCGCGAGCTCTTCCAGTCCATCGATATCATACGGGCGTGCCTGCCGCTACTGGACTCGGCACCGCCTGAGATATTCACCAAACCCACTGTGCTGCCGGAGGGCGAAAGCTTTGCCCGCGTAGAGCCACCCCGCGGAGAATTATTCTATTATGTCCGCGCCAAAAGATCAAAAGAGCTGGACCGCGTGAAGATTCGCACGTCCACGTACGCGAACGGCCCCGGTATCGTGCCATTGATCAAAGGCTCACACCTGGCTGACGTCGGATTGATCACGATTACATTCGACCCGTGCATCGGGTGCTTCGACAGGTGACCTGACATGCTGAAGATACTCGAGAATATACTAAAAAACGCCATGAGCAAGCCGTACACCTCAAATTACCCGTTCACGCCATATGAGCACTTCCCGGGGACCAGGGCCGATGTGACCTTTGACGGCAAGTTATGCATCCTCTGCGGGCTTTGCGAGCGCTCATGCCCTGCCCAGTGCATAATGATCCACAAGGAAGAGACAAAGATCGAATACCTGAATACGCAATGCATCAGATGCGGCACCTGTGCCAGGGTCTGCCCGACGAAGGCGATATCGCAGAACGAGATATACACGAAGCCCTCTAGAGAGAAGCTGACCGTCTTCACGCTAGTGACCAATGAGAATGCCCCGATCCTTAAGAAGCGCAGGATGGAAGCGGCGAAGAAGAAGGCCGATGCTGAAGGTAAGCCGGCGGACGAGAAGCCGACCGATATAGCTAAGAAAGATTAACCGGGCGCTTTTAGCGCCCATTATTTATTAATGATCATTGTAATAATATTTTGTTGAACAGCTACCGTCAGGCCCCGTTTCTTCTTCACACACATCTCCGGTTTAATCTACGGATTGTCAGGGCATTAACACGTTTTCATTTAATAATGATTATAAATGCTACAGTCGGAAAAATAATCTAGGTCATAATAGATTGTGCATCGGAAAGGCCGCATCGCTTGAAAGCCATGCGGTAATACGTTATTATCAGGTGGTATGAATATGGCAGATTATGGAGATTCTGGAATTGCGAAAGATGTAGCAAGCAAGATCGTACGGTCGACGATTACCAGCCATGCAGCGGATAAGATCCATAACGTGGCGGACAAAGTCGGAAGTATCGACATGAGCGATTACACGGACAGAGTGAGAGAGGTGGTGGATAACTGTAAATGCGAGGTGGACAAGAACGTGAAGAACGTCGAGTCCGGCATCAAGGACCATCCATTCGAAAGCATCGTGGTTGCGGCTGGCGTGGGGCTGCTGATGGGTGCAGCCATCTCACACATTGGAAGGCGGGCAGTGCGCAAGAAAATGACTGAAATGCGCTAAGTATTTGCCAGAGGCCCTTCAGGGCCTTATACCCATGGCTTTTTTGCTTATCTACAGGTACTGAATGGCATGCTTATTTACCGTAATATATGTTGTGTTTTGAATATAATTGAAAGTTATAAGTATTAGAATATACATTCTATTAGATATCGTGCTGGACGCCCATAAACTTTAGATAGTTTCCAGTAATTTTAGTGATCGGTCTATGGCTACAACTTTGAACAAACGTATACTCGTCACAGACGATGAGCCCGAAATCGTCGACTTGATCTCGATGATGCTCGAAAAGCTCGGGTACGTGGCCCTGAAGGCATACAATGGCCGCGAATGCCTGAGCATATCCGCAAATGAAAAACCGGACCTCGTTTTTTTGGATATCATGATGAGCCCCATGGACGGCTGGGAAGTGGCGAGCGTCATGAAGAGCGATCATGAACTCAGGGATATTCCCATAATCATGATCACCGGCAAGCAGCTTACCCTTGAAGACGTCCGGGACCGCGCTCACCTGATCGAGAACTACATCATGAAAGCGGCCTTGACGCGGGACCTGCTCAAGGAAGCCATCGACGATGTCCTGACCGCTAAAACGAAGAGCGAGCGCATCATCAGCATGGCCGGTAAGTCAGGCGTCGAGAAGCAGATGCTCATGGAAATGCGCGACCGGTACGGCAAACTATTCTCACAAAACCGTACTAATAAAAAGCTGCTCAATTTACTAGTGCTCGTCTATGCCCATGAGGAAGGCAATTGCGGCATGGATAATATGATGTCGAGCCTCAAAAAAGGCCTCGACCAGCAAGACGAAGAGCTGTCCAGGCTCGAAAAGATGCTCACTGTAGACCACCAGGCACATGGCAGGCACAAAAAACAAGATACCTGAGCATTCCGCATCATAATAGCATCATTGGTTAATGATCATAGTATCTTTTTCCCGGGCTCAGGCCCTGGCTTGACCAGAAAGACGTCGGTGATTTTCATGATCAACGCACCCTTTGGCGTTAGCCTGGGAATGTAAGATTTCATCCATTTCACATTATCATTGAAAACCTGATCGTTCGTATGGACAGAAATTGTGCCTTTGATCTGGAAACCGCCCTTTTCGCCCCAGTAGGTAATTGCTGCATGGGGGTTACTCATGACGTTTTTTAAAGTCTTGTTCATGTACTGGTCTGAGATCAGTATTGTTTCACTATCCAGAAGCTTGAACGCGCCCATAGGGGCCACGTTGGGAATACCATCCATAGAACATGTCGCCAGGTAGATCGTTTTTATACTTATTAGAGATTCCATGATATCTTCTGTCAGCTTGACCAATAGATCACCTTCGGATCAGTTTATAATAAGTGTTCGTAGGAGCCTAAAACTTTTCATTCGCCTCCGTCGGAAGTAATAATATGCCATGAGTAATTGTTTTATGTACAGGAGAGCTAGCATGGACAGGATCATCCTCAATGTCATCGAAAAGAAGCTTAATTATAATAAGCGCGTCGTGATGGAAGTCAAAGGGCCACTATATCAGTGTGATTTTATCACCATAGGCGAGGAATTGATGTTCGACAAGGACACGGACTTCTTCACGTTCGGCATCGACATCGGAAGTGGCGACAAACAGCTAGCTATCGTTACAGGAGAGTTTATTCCGCTGCCGCCGGATGAGTTGATAGCGGAGATCAAGAGATCACTGAGCGATGGCTTTGACGTCGTCGAGGATAATGATACACAGCTGTGGATGAGGCAGAAGACGACGTGAGTTAATATATGGAAGTGTGAGCATGAAGGTCTGTATCCCGATGAAAAGTACAACGGTTGGCAACCACTTTGGCAAAGCCCCCGAATTTTCCATATTCCTGATCGAGGAAAAAAGCATTATTTCCAGGGATATCGTCAAAAACCCCGGCAGGGAGAACGGCATGGTCGTAAAAATGATGCCGGAGCAGGGTGTCACGCACATCATCACCGGCGCCATGGGCAGTAAAGCCCGAGACATGATGCAGGAGCATCGGATCATTGTCATCTCCGGGGTGCTCGGATCCATCGACACTGCAGTGCAGCGATTCATAAAGGGCGAACTGGTCTCGAAGGATGCGCCTTGCGCCGACGAGCATAAGTGTGGCCTATAAAACGGCCTGTAGATCATGCCCTATTTTTTCTATCCATTATAACGTAAATTTATATCTTATCGATGCTATGTAATTCTGAGATGTCCCAGATCGTATTTCTCGGCACTGCCGGCGGCAGGATGGTCGTTACTAGCCAGTTACGAAAAAGCGGCGGCATGTGGCTCGATCTCGACGGCAAGAACATATTGCTGGACCCGGGGCCTGGATGCCTGCTACGCTGTGTGGAGCTGGGGCTCAAGCCCGGTAAGCTCGACTGCATTGTCCTGTCTCACCGCCATATCGATCACTCGAACGATGTTAACATCATGGTCGAAGCCATGTCGGGCGGCGGCTTCAAGCCAAGGGGTATCCTGATCACGCCATTAGACTGCCTGGAAGGGAACGACCAGGTCGTATTGCGGTACGTGCGCAATTATATTCGCAATAATATCCTTGTGATGAAGGCGGGGTTCGCGCATAACTTGAATGGTGTCACGATCGAAGGGGCGCTCAAGCTGCACCATGCAGAGATCGAGTGCTATGGCATGAAATTTTTATTCAAAGGGAAAATGCTGGGCTACATAGCAGATACGAAATATTTTGACCAGATCGGAGAGACGTTCAAGGGCTGCGATTATTTGATCGTGAATATGGTCAGGATGACCCATGACGAGCGATTCCAGCATTTGATCCCGGGTGACGTGATCAACATACTGAAGGTGGCTAAGCCCGGAATGGCGATCCTTGACCATTTCGGCATGCAGGTCGTTAAAGCGTACCCTGGCAACGTAGCACAGCGCGTCCAGCGAGAGTCGGGCGTGCCGACGATCGCGGCGGAGGACGGCATGCGGCTGAGCCTCGACGGGCCAAGGATCGAAGAAGAGACCACTCTCGAAAAATACATTGATTAAGCACACGAAGTGCACTATTTTTCACCACAGAGTTCACAAAATCATTTTAGTATAAGCCTCCGGCGGCTATGTGTTTCTTGTGTTTGGGCGTGTTTGGTGACTTATTTTAACCACAGAGACACAGCTGATGTTATTGTATAAGCCTCCGGCGGCTATGTGAAGCATGGTTTTATCATTCTAAAATCACGGGGTTCTATTTGCTCGCACAATAAAAGATGCCAGGCCGCCGGAGGAGTAACCATAAAATCAACTGTGTTCTCTGTGGTTAGCAATAAGTCGCCAGGCCGCCGAAGGCTACGATTTGAGTGCGAGGAGCTTTTTAGAGGTGCAGAAGAATATGGCGATGAGCGCCACTAACGGTATGGCGAAGAGCAGCACGTTGTAGAGCCCTACATGTATGTCGCCCATGGCGAGGCGGGCAATGAGACTGATGGGCGAGGGGTTAATGTACATGCTGATCCCCCAGATGGTCATGAGCAGGATCGAGTAGGCGAACTGCGACCGCTCGCGATCCTTGAAGTATAGTGAGATAATGGCTGAGCCGAACGTCACGAATGAAGCTATGATGAGTGCGAGCATCAGGACCAGGGCCATATTTTGCGTGTAAAGCCGGTTCAGCGAGAGCAGGATCAACCATAGGGTACACTGGAGTATGGCGAGGAGGATCGCCGCCGCGATCTTGCCCCCGAACACGGAATTCAGCGAGACCGGGGCGGACAGCAGCGTATCCAGCGTCTTGTTCTCAATCTCCTCCGAGATCGAGTCGATGATGATGCTACCCGCGATGAAGGCGGGGAAGAACATGAGCATGGGCACGATGAACGAGTAAAGGAACTCCGACGTAGTGCTAGGCTTGCCCTTTACATCCGTGTAGCGTACGTGAATGCCGTTCTGCTGGCGCAGGTAGTTCTCGTACTTCTTCAAAGGATCCTCGAGCATCATGGTAATGACGGTATCCTCCGAATCCGAAGGCGGCAGGTAAAGCTGCATGTTCTGCGTGCCGCTGCTCCATGCGGGGATCGTCATGATCGCCTGAATACTGCCCTTATCGTATGCCGCCTGCGCCTCTCCCATGGAGGCGAACGTGCTCACGTGGAACCCGCCGTCATGCAGCCACGAGACCACCGGGCTGCCGGTGTCGCCGACTATGCCCAGGTTCACGTGTATGTTCGAGTTCTGGCCGATTGAGGAGGGATCGTAGAAAGACATCATGCCGACCAGGATCACCGATGAGAGCGAGGCGATGATCAGCTGGATCAGGATGGCCAGTACGATGGTCTTCTCTTTCCTGACGGAGGATAGCTCCTTATTTATGATCGTGTAAAAATTCCCCATCATATCGCCCCCACCTGCTGCGTTAAAATATAAAAGTCATAGATGAAATGCAGGAAGGCTCCGACGATCAGCGCATACGGGTAGTATTTCACGCCTAACTTTTTCGTTCCCAGGCAGATGACCGCAGTGAATACAAAATGAGCGATAAGCGGTATGACAAGAAGGTTGGCGCTACCCAGCGCTTCCATGAGCACGTTGTTGGATATGATGCTCAGCGACAGGTACATCAGCACTTTCTCCCCGATAAAAAAGCCGAATGCCGATAGGAACGAAAGTACGAGTATCTGTTTTGTGGACCCGGCGATCCTATGCTCGATCAGCATGACGATCCCCGAGGACTTTGCCAGCTCTTCCACGAGAACACAGAACACCAGCAGGATCGATAGTAGCATCATCGTGGGCATGCTCACCGGTATCATGGTGGAAAGGACGACGATGATCAGCTCGATCATGAAAACGGCCGGTATGAGGAACATGCCAAGCAGCAGGATCGAGAGGTACGGGTGTCCCTTGTCGATCGCCAGGTAAAAAGCGTCCCCGATCTTCCGGTAGAGAGGGCCGTAACCCATCAGATATTCCTCGTTGAAGATGCGAATGCCGATGTATATAGAAAGCAGGAAGACAAGGATCATGGGGGCCGTGGAAAGCGCATACTGCGCGAACGTGAAGCTCTCGCCCCTGTACATTTCCACCGCCAGCGTCAGCGGGGAAATATAGCACAGGCTATTGATGCCTGTGAACAAAGCTGGCAGGACCAGATAACCGGTCACGAACGTGACCGCCGACATGGAGAAGAACGTCTGGTCCTTGAAGGTACGATATAGTAAAGCCACCATCAGGTAGATGGCGAAAATGAAGAGTATGACCGGTATGAAAATGGCCAGCGATAGCAGTATATCGCCACCCAGGAATAGTGTGATGGCGACGACCATGAGGAGCGAGAAACTAACATATGGTAGCATTTTACCGGCGATGATATCGAAGGGCGTGACAGGCGTGGACATGAGTATGTTCAGTTTCCTGTTAATCTTTTCCTCCATGAAGCTGCTATTGAAGAAGATCCCCAAAAAGAAGATCGGCACGATGTAGAGGAACGCCAGGATCACCTGCGACAGCGGTATGGGCGGGTTCATGAGCGAGGGGATGATGATCTCTTGATCGGATACGAATTGTGCCGTGAACTTTTGCCCGCTGCCGTTCTGCATCTCGCTGATCTGCGCCTTAACGGCCGAGCTCGTATCGGCGACGACGGTCGGCATGGGCTGGGCTATGCTCGTGACCGTCGGCGACGCCGCAGCAGATGCTACGGGGGTCGAAGTGATAGTGCCTGCTGTACCGGCGGCCGCAGGAAGATAGTTTACCTGTACGCGGAGTGGGAATGACTGGTTGACATCATAATCGTCGATGAGCCGGCCTAGCTCCAGCTTATTCAGGTATTGCTTTAGCGCGCCGCCCGCATATTGCGACCGCATGCTGCCGCTGAGTATCACGTTCTCGTCAATGAGGTATGCGTCGATGGATCCGCTGTTCAGCATCCGGATGCCGTCGGCCTGATCCAGAGTCAGCACGTTAAAACGGCCATCGGTTATCGCGGGGCCGTTAGAAGATTCGCCGATCGTATAGATACCTTTACTCAATGTGAGACCTTGCTGCCCTACAAGATAGGCGACAACTAATGCTACGGCTATGATGACCAGAAAGACGAGCCTCGACCCGCCACGGAACCTGGTCCTGAAACGCTTCACCTCATGCCCGGCAATTGTGATGATGTTTTTCATACCCACACGAAAAGATATTTCTGTTAGCCCTTTCTAAGAGAAGTTAATGATTAAGCTGACTGGCGTTAACAAATTATATAAAGATTTTGCAGCCGTCAAAGACCTTGACCTGGAGGTGAAGGACGGCGAAATCCTCGGGATCATCGGCCATAATGGTGCGGGCAAGAGCACCACGCTAAAGATGATCGTCGGGCTTACGGCCCCGACGTCCGGCACGGTCGAGGTGATGGGCCGGGATATGGCCAAAGAAAGCACGTACGTGAAAAAATTTTTGGGGTACCTGCCTGAAGAGAGCCCGCTCTACGAGAATATGACTGTCCAGGAATATTTGATGTTCTTCTCGGAGCTGTATGATATGCCGAAGAGCCTGGCACGGGACCGCATCGGAACGATCCTCGACTCGCTAAAGCTTCCGGAGCGCAACAAGATGTGCGGTGAGCTGTCTAAAGGCATGAAGAGAAAGGTTGCCATCGCACGAGCGCTGCTCCACGACCCGAATCTTTTAGTCCTGGATGAGCCGAGCTCCGGCCTGGACCCGCTCACTTCGTTCTTTATCGTTGACTATATGCGCACTCTTAAAAAAGAAGGAAAGACCATCGTGCTGAGTGCGCACAACCTGTTCCACGTGGAATATATATGTGACCGCGTTGCCATATTAAAGAACGGCAAGCTGGTCGTATGCGACAGCATGGACAGGATCAGGAAAAGCCTTGGCAGCCGCGAATACGTAGTAAAGTTCATGACCGACGAGAATCTCGACTATGAGAAAATCGAGGGAAACTACGTGTACAAGACGGCAGACGTCGGTGAGATAGCTGCGATATTAAAGAACATTTCGGAGCATAACTGGGCTCTCGTGGACATGTCCATGAAGGAGTCGGCACTCGAGGACATATACGTAAAGCTCATGACCGAGGGAACGTAAACCTTTTTTATTTACAATCGTAAGTGGTATCGATGTTCGGCTTCAGGCTATTCGAGAAAAAACAGCCCATGAAAAAGTGCTTCTTCGAGAAAGACCGCACCTGCGACCGCGAGTGTCGCGCGTTCGATGACGACAAGAAAGCCTGCACCATAGTGATGAAGCTTAAAGAGAAGGCCGATGCGGGCGAATGCGCTGCGCTTTTGAAAGCATTATGCGACATCGATTGTGATCCCGCAAAGATGGCTGAAAAATGCCCCGAACTCGTGCCGCCACCCAAACTCGTGTACGAAGAATAAAAGCCTCAAAGTTTTATTCGGGCAGCCCTTCATCGATCAACTTTTCCACGTATATGCTGATGGGCGATTTTTTCTGTTTCAGGTTATTTCGTACCTGTAGCGCCAGCGACCGATAATCAAATGCCGGGTCTAGGGAATTTTTTACATAAAAGACAGGCGGCTCAAAAAACTTGTCGCCATCAGACTTATAGCGCGGGATCAAGTGCATGTGCAGGTGGTCGTTCTGGTTCATGTAGATCGCGTAGTTGATCTTATCCGGGTGGCACGTTTCAGTGATCGCATCGACGACCGCCGATACATCCTCCATGAACGCCATGTATATTAGCAGTTTGTTTTTCAATACATAGTTCACATCAGTCTCGTGGTCTCTCAAGATGACCACGGAACGACCCCTGTATGTCTGCTCGTAGCTCAGTGCGGCGACGCTCGCAGCCATTCGCTTAATGAACGTAGGCTCAGGGTGCTCATACTCATGATCGACCCGGTATATCTGTCGGTTTTTACGGCAGAAGCTGCATCCGGCATCAAAATTGACCTTGAACGGGCAGGCTATCGCGCTGCTTTTATCCAGCACCGTCTGCGCTATGATAGAACTCAAGTCTTCAGAGCATATCGGCGGCAGGAGACTGTCATTACCCTTCACCTTTGCCATTTGATCGACCCGTATATTGAGATGATTGTCCTGTGGTACAAAAAAACTTTCGTCATCATGCGGGTTTCTTCAGCCCGATAAGAGCGATAAGTAAAGAGACGATAACGGCAGCCGCGAAGAACCACTGCATGTAGGGCGTCGTGCCCGGCTGCGAAGCGATGTCGCCTATCATCCGCTCATAGTCGAAAAACAGGAAAGCCGATAGTATCAGACATACTATGCCTATAATGATGATCTTAAAGTTAGCCACGCCATCACTCCTCTAGAAAATCTATGGCCTAAATAGTTATATGGGTTTCCACAACCTGCAAAATATCATATGCCCGACGTGCATAAGCACATGATCGAGGAGATGTGGCCATGGATCAGGTCCTACAAAAGCTGAGGCTCAAAGACCAGAAGCCCGTGCTGGTATTGAATGCGCCGGAGGAGTTTAAGAACATCATGGCAGAAATGCCCTCGAAACCGGACACGAAGATCGACGGTAAATATCCTTTTATTATCGTCTTCGCCCGCGACCTTACGGAAACAAAAAAGTATGCTAAAAGCGCTGTAGAAGCCATCGAAGAAGACGGCTATCTCTGGATCTGCTATCCGAAGGGCACCTCGAAAAAATATCACTCGGACTCAAATCGCATAAAGGTCCTGGAAGTCTTCGGACCCTTCGACTTCGAAGGTGTCACACAGGTCGCCATCGACGACGACTGGTCTGCGCTACGCGTCAAGCCTGTGCATGCGATCAAGACTATGAAGAGAAAGTGGGCGCTCAGCGATAAAGGTAAAGAGCGCATCAAAGACAACCTTTAAAGGAACTTTTTCTCAGGTTGTTGTAACCTGATTAGCAAGTTTATCAACTCCAAGCGCATATTCTATCATTAAATATGAGTGTCAGCGATAGAAGGGAAACCCTTGGGATGCGCGTCATCACGGATATCGTGATCAACCGCTGTGGCATCAACTACGACGACATCATGCTCGCCCGTACCTGCCGTAATTGCGGCAGGCTGATGCTAAACGTTAAATCCACAGACATCGAGGGCAACAGCAACTTCCGCCTCATCATATACACGGACGACGACGTGCCCACGACCATGCGCGGAGCGGAGCTTTTAACGGCTACCTGCCAGTGCGGCGCAGTATATGATATAATCCTCTTCGATCCGGTGATCTACGCGGGCTCCGGCATCGTCGCATATACCATCATACAGCTCGACGAGATGGATGAGCGAATGACAGACCGGTATTTAGACATGGAGAAGCATGGCTACGACCAGGACTGGATAGATGAATGGACAGCATATGAGCTGGCGAACGGCTTCAATGGTGCCGTGAAGATCGTTAACGAGAAAGGCGTCAGGCTTGTGGATGAGGACTGGAACGAGTCCACGTACAGCACCGGCTGGGTAGAGAAATAGCGCCACTAAGCTCTCGAAGTTCACGGTTTCAACACAATGGCACTGAGAGCACGAATTTTCACAAAATGTTTAGCCTTCATGGCTGTGTAATGCGAAATTTTTATGCTAACCATATCAAGAATAACTAAACCTTCAAATAGAAAAAAGGGTGTATATAGTCACGGTAGGAGATATTTATGGGATTATTCGGCTCGAAAGCGCCAGACATAGAGAAGCTGGAGCAGGATAAGAACGTTGAAGGCTTGATTAATGCGCTGAAATTCAACGACGCTGTCATTAAGATAAATGCTATGGGCGCACTGGCACGCATGCGCGACGCCCGATCCATTGAAGCGATCGTGCCATATTTAAGAGAGCCTTTTTTCCAGATGTACGCCGTCATGGCGCTGGCAAATATCGGAGACGCGGCAGTGCCGGCTCTGGTCAGGTCACTCGACGATAAAAGCTCTATGATGAGGGCAGGTGCGGCAAGGACGCTGCGGGATATCGCCGATGGCAGGGCCATAGAGCCGCTGATAAAGCTATTACGAGAAAATAACAAGAACGTGAAAATAGAGGCTATGTATGCACTGGGGCGCGCTAAGGACTCCCGAGCTATACAACCGATATTAAAAGTGCTGGCCGACGATTCGACAGTCAATGAAGCTGCAAGCGATGCGCTTGTCTTGATAGGCGAGCCGGCTGTATGGCCTTTGATCAACGCGATCAAAACGGCAAGCATGCCGGTGAAGGCAGATATCTACAGGACACTGGTAAAGATTGGAAAACCGGCAATAGAGCCGCTTGTTAAGTCCCTGGGAGACAGCAGCCCGGCGATAAGATCGGGCGCAGCCATCGTGCTCGGAAGGCTGGGTGAAACATGCGCCGTAGAACCGCTGCTTGAAATGCTCAGGCAGGATAAGATGGAAAAGATCCTGCAGAGCGATTCGGGATCATATACGATGAGGATTGTCGAAGGCGCGCTGGCAGCCGTGGGAGAGCCCGCGATCATACCGCTACAAAAGGCACTTGAAGATAAGAATGGCATCGTACGGTGGGTCGCCAGCGAAGCGCTGTGGGAAATAATGAAATAGCCCTTTTTCTTTTAGATTTTGGTGTCGAATTAGTTTGGTAGCTGTTCATAGTCTATGAATGTCTGTTTAGAATATTTGTTCGGAAAAAGCTATAATAAGTGTAATATTGACGATATTACGAACATTATTATTATTTTTTACTGATTTCATCGAAATATTTATTATATGGGTGAACAATATTTTTATGCAGCACAAATTAGTGGTTACTTTAAGGGGGCGATCACTATTTTGTGCTGCAGAAAAAGGGGGCAAAAAATGAGAAGAAGGAGAAGGCTTGAAAGAGCCAGCGGTGTACTCGTAGGATTTACCACCAGGTGGAATCCATTTACGACGAAAGTGAACGTCCTGATAAAGACAGGTGACAAGACCCTGAAGGTGCCGATCGACTACAGGCAGCAAAAGTTCATCGAGAAGGAATACACCGTTGGTAGCAGGGTTGAGGTAGAGCGCTACGAAGGTCACTGGCGTATTAAAAGCCAGCTAGAGCCATTGGGAACGTTTAATCCGGACGCTGGAATGACAGTAATGCAGAAGCCAGAAAATGCGTACAAATAAAATACAAAGGTGATGGGCGTATTTGACAGAAAAACTGCTTGAAAGATTTATAAAACAAGATGAAGCGCATTACAACGATATGGAATATGTGATCCAGGTCGACCATAAGTTCGTCGACAGGATCGACGATATCGTTAAAAGTCTCGAGCTATCGAACTATAAAGTGATCCCGGACAAGAAAAAACGATAAAAGCGACGTCTAACGTTAGATAAAGATCAAACGCTAGACACCTCTTATTTTTTTAATTATTATGAGGTATAGCTAAGTCAGGTGCTCGATGTATTACGAAAAATACTTGATATCAGCCCATGACTATAAGACCTCCTGGATAAAATGCTAGTTTTTATCACGCATACCATATGCTATTTATTTACGTACTTTTTAGTTAATAGGGATAATCTTGATTGATATTACGGTACTATCGGACCAGAAAAGCAACATGTTTGAGCCTGTGTTCAATGATTACGGGTTCACCTGCCAGCAGGTCGTGCCCCAGGGGTTCGGCTCGCCGTTCTGCCCGTCATCGAAGCTTCTCATCATACCATCTTGCTTCGCAATATCCAGATATTATAAAATATTATCATCGCTAGAAGGATGCAAAGGCCGGATAGAAGAATTCGTTGAAAATGGCGGCATAGTCCTTTCTTACGGCGCAGGGCTGGATGGCTATCGGTACCAGTGGCTACCGATGAAACCCACGTATCACAGGCTTTTTAAAGACAGTAAGTCGTTTAAAAAGCAGGATGCGGAGCTTTCAGAGCATATAGGCCCCGCAAGCCTTGTTTTTGCACCGGGCGAGAGAAGCTGCGATGGCTACTACTCCGGCTTTGAAGGCGAAGTAGCGATGACACTGGGTGATGGCAGGCCGGTGCTGATCCATAAAAAGCTTGGAAAAGGACATGTCTTAATTTCAGGGATATTTGATTATCCGGATAAAAAATTCATCGAATGGGCATGCTTAAAGCAATAGCATTAATCTAATCTTTTATTGAATAAAATTATTTTTGTGATAATCCCAGTTAACATTGATATTAATAAAAAATCGTTTAAAAAATAGTTAATGTATACATACCATTTAAGTAGTAGTACGTATACATTAACTATCATGGACGAGCGTATGGTACACCTAAGGAGATACCTATCTTTAATACACGTTCCTATGAACATGGCGTACGGCTATGACCTCGGCAAGAAAAACGACCTGTCCCCCGCAGGGGTATACATTGTTTACCTGTGCCATTTCTACAGGCTCCGGATGAAGGACATCGCCGAGATGAGTAATGTTTCAAAAAGTTCGGTCACAGAGTCTGTCAACACGCTCGAGAAAAACGGCTATGTCCGGCGTGTCCGCGGGGAAAAGGATAGGCGCGATATCTTTATCGAGCCGACTGAAAAGGCGAACTCCTGGGTCCTTCGCACAGAGAAAAAGATATCGGAGTTCATGGAGACCAGCCTGGAAAGACTGACACCTGAGGAACAAACGCAGTTCCTAAGCTTGTTCAATAAATTCGTAGGCGACGAAAATACGATCCCCTATGATGATCTGTTCAAGCAGGCGCTTAAAAATGATCTTAAGGATAGATGAAAATAGAAGGCAAATCACATGGAACAAGTAAAAGGATCGCAATTAACGAAAAACGTTGGTTTAGCGATGGAGAAGCCCGATTATGGTAACTGGGTTTCCCGTAGATTGATCTACGTCTTCGGTATATTGGGGCTCATATTCATAGTAGCCTCGATTCTAGCGATATTTATCGGGCAGGACCTGCTGGCATTACCATTTATCGTGTTAACAGCACTATCTTTGTTTATCGCCGTATATTTCACCTACGCGCGATATCTCTTCTCCCAGCAGGGTAAAAATGTCCAGGATCAGGTATGGAACCTGGTGATGGAGCACCTGGAATGGAACGGCGATGGCCGCGTGCTGGATATAGGCTGTGGCAACGCCGGTCTCACGATCAAGTTGGCGAAAAAATACCCTACGGCACAGATCGTGGGCGTCGATTACTGGGGCCAAAACTGGGAATACGGTAAAAGGACCTGTGAAAAGAACGCAGCGATCGAAGGGGTAGGCAATCACGTGTCTTTCCAGCAGGCTAGCGCTTCTAGGCTGCCATTTGAGGACGAGTCTTTCGACGTGGCCGTCAGTAACCTCACGTTCCATGAAGTCAGAGATGCAAAAGACAAGCGAGAAGTGATCCGTGAAGCATTGCGCGTGGTCAAGAAGGGTGGCATATTCGTCTTCCAGGACCTGTTCTTAATAAAGCAGACGTACGGCGACACCGATGACCTGGTCAGGACGATCAAGGGCTGGGGCATTGAAAATGCGGAATTTACAAAGACACGAGACGAGCCGTTCATTCCACGGGCGCTGAAGTTGCCGTTCATGGTGGGGACAATAGGCATTATTGCCGGAAAGAAGTGAATGTTTAATTGAATTATTTTACAGTTCATTGGTGAAGTATTGAAGCGAGTGAATTCAAACATAGATACCATAACAGTTACAGAACATCGTCTTTTAGCTGTAGTGCCTGTGTGAAAAAACTCGATGTGGCATAATACAGGAGCAGGTTTGACGCGATCATTCCCGTCAGGAATATGGCGATGAATATGCAGACCTGTATGGATGCTGCGCTAATCGGATCCGAGCCGCTCAGAAGCATGCCGGTCATGACCCCAGGTATCCATACTAATCCCAGGTTTTTCATGTTGTCGATAGAAGGTATCAGCGCCGATAGTATCCCCTGTTTGAGGCAAGACTCTGTTGCCATGCGGGGCGACGCCCCAAGCGCGAGATACGCCTCGACTTCCCCGCGTCTGTTCCGCATCTCTCCTTTATAGCGGTCAATGGCAAGCGAGCTGACATTCATGGCATTCCCGATCAGTATACTGCCAGTGGGAATGAAGTACCTGGGCTCAAGCGGAAAGATCCCGAAGAGAAAAAACGGCACAAGCAGCGCCAGGGACGTTAATGCAATAGCGGCGACCGCCGTTGGGAACATCAGCTCCAGCCTGCCTGCCCTCGTATACGTCGTATATCCGGCGACGGAGGCCATAGCCAGTAAAATAAGGATACTCCAGTATATGGGCAGGTTGAACATCAGGATGATCAGCGACGACAGGATAAGGATCTGGACGATCGCCCTGCCGCCCGATATGGATACTTCTTTCCATATACCATACCTGGATGCCAGGATCGCAGCCAGCGCCAGCAGGGCAACAGTGAGGGCGAGGGCCAGGATGATGACATCAGTCATGGTCTTCCCTTAGCTTGTTAGCCTCAAGGACAAAATTGTGCCTGGATACCCGCCTGGACTGCTCCCGGTCGTGCGTGACCCACAGCATCGTAAGGCCATACTCAGACTGTAGTCTCAAAAGAAGGCTTTCCACCTTTTCCGCCGACGTCTTATCCAGTGCCGAAGTCGGCTCATCTAACAATAGGGCTTCCGGCTTGTTCGCGAGAGCCCTCGCGATGCATACCCGTTGTTTCTCGCCGACTGAAAGGTTGGCAGCGTCCGCATCCATCAACTCCAGCGGAATCGCAGCTTCGGCTGCCAGCGCTTCGATGTCCGCATCCGTATTCCACAGGTTTTTTCCAAATGCGATATTATCCCTTACACTGCCTTTAAAGGTCACTGGTATCTGGAAGACCATGCCCACCCTTCGCCTGAGCTCCTTAGGATCGAAATCTCTAATATCCGTATTGTTCAGTAAAATAAGACCGGAATCTGCTTCAGTGAGGCGGTTGATGAGCCTTAGTAGTGTCGACTTACCAGCGCCTGAAGGACCCATGATCGTGATAAGCTCGCCTCTATCGACCTTAAGGCTTACATCGCTCAATATTTCAGACCTGGCACTTCCCTTGCCCGGCTTACGGGCGATAGTCCTGTATATGGATCTAAGCTCTAGATGGGGTTCAGTCATGAAGGCATCTCTTCATATTATGGTAATGCCCTCAGGTTTATCATCTTAACCTATATAGTATCTAAATTCAGCCTTGATCGCGACTCCATTTATCTGCCTGTATCTGGTTTTGTATATAGATGAATGAGCTATATCAATATTGTATAGGTCTTGAGACCGATCCTACGATAATTGATCGTGTTCGTCGGGGCTGTATCTGGTGACGATATCGGCTCGTCTGGCAGCAGGGCATCATGCTTGTTAGCAAGAGCCCTTGCGACCATAATGCTTACATCATATTTATGACCGGACGGTATCCTTACCCGGCTTACGGGCGATCGTCCGGTATATTTCCCTGAGCCCGATATGGGGCTCGTTCATGGAGTTTATCGGCGTCTTCCGCCGCCGGATCTGCCTCCGCCGACTCTGCCGCCTGCACTAGCCCTGGCGCCTCCGCGGTATCCGCCGATGCCACCGCTTACACTGTTGCCAACCCTTCTACTTTCGGTGAACTCGCCCCTGCGCTGTCCCGCCACCAGATTGTTACGGGAACGATCCGCGAAATCATTCCTGGTCTGACGGACCGGGAAAACTTTGTTATTCGAGAAACGGTCGATGTGCGTGACTCGATCACGGTCGTAGAACGTTCGGAAGCCTGTCCCGTAGTAGAACGAATTGTACCTGACGAAGCCCGTCGAGAAGAATGGGATCGGCCTTATGTACGGCACGAAGGTAGGCGCAATGATCGGTATCGGCTGGACGTATACGACTGGGTCCACCTGCGCATAGGTCGCGCCGTAGTAGCCGCCGAACGTGTTGACCATTTCGGGGAATGCGACCATGGCCACCCTGTTGTTCTGCGTGTCGATTATGAGCTGTGTTGGCTGCTGCAATGAAAAGGCCTGCATATTGCCATCAGGCGGGATAACGTCAACGCTGTTTACATTGAATGTTGTCTGCGAACCCTGCTTGTCCTGGTAATAAAGGTCTACATCGATGACCACTACCTGTGGGTCTGCCCTGATCGTGTCATAGATCTGGGAACTATCAATATACCCTGCCTCGTTGATATTGGATGCGAGATCGCTGATATCGATCTGCAATGTGTTCTGTGAAGGATCTATGATGCCCGGAAGCGGCTTCTCCATAGAGTACACGACGGCTTCGCCGCTTTCAGGAATGGACACGGCGAACCCGACTACCTGGAACATCATCTGGTTATTCTGCTGGGACATCGGTATGACAGCAAGACTTAGCTGACTATGTCCGGACCCAAAGCCTTTCAGCCCTTCAAGCCCCTGGATCACAGGAGTCTCGGAATTACTGCTGCTGTACGGCGCCTGCTGATAGCCACCGCCGGTATTCTGGCCAGTATCTCCGGTGTTATATTGCTGCTGGTACTGCTGGCCAAAAGCGATCCCTGAAAACATGATTGAGCTGATGATCAAAATAATAACGGCTGCGCTCAAAACAGCCTGGCTAAAGATAGACCGTTTATTCAAGATTCCACCCCACTATTTACCAATTATAAACTAGCTGGAATCTATTTTAGATTAAAGCGGGAATGTAGCGTAATATCAAAAAAATGCCCGACTTATAGGCTTATCTGTTATGGGAAACATTTCATAAAAAAGGGCTTTTTATTAGTTTGAAAGGACAATGACGATTCGATCGCGTTCACCGCAGGCTTTTCAGGCATCGATGAAGCCAGGGCTGAGCATCCACGCCATAAATCATGGATTAGACCAAAAATGGGGTTTTTATGCCCTATTCGATCATGGCTGAATGGTTTCTTCGCCTGGCTTCCAGCTTGCGGGGCAGACATTTCCTTTGTTTTCACGGACGAACTTCGCGGCCTCCAGTTCGCGGAGCAGTTCCTTTGTGTTCCGCCCGAAGCCGTTGTCATGGATCTCCATCACTTTGAGGTTACCGTCCGGGTCGAAGATAAAGCTCGCACGCTGCGAAAGGCCATCGCTTTCGTTATAAGTCCCGAAAGCCCGGCATATGTTACCGGTCGTATCGCTAAGCATAGGGAACTGGACCTTTTTTATCCTGGGATCAGATTCATGCCATGCCTTATGGACGTATACCGTGTCCCGGCTGACGCTGAAAACCTCCGCTCCGAGGGCGGTGAAATTATCATACATGGAAGCCATCTCCTCGAGTTCGGTGGGGCATACAAAGGTGAAATCGGCCGGATAGAAGATGAATACCATCCATTTACCCCGATAATCCCCGAACTTGATCCGGGTGGTCGTGTTATTATAATAGGCATCGGCCTGTAGGTCTGGTATCTTATCATTGATCTTCAGTGACTGAGCATGAAGTCCCGTCCCCGTGTCGGTCACCGGTATTGTTTGAGCCCTGACGCCGGCCGACAACGACGCGCACATCAACAGCAAGGCGACAACGCCGATAAAGGATCCTATTAATATCATTGTCCTTGTCTTCACTATTCACACCCCTTACACCACCTAGCTTTTTTTATATTTTTATAAGACTTATCGGAGTTATCAACAAAGATACGAGGACTGCACAAGAAGAATGGCGAGCAAAATCGTGGGCTGTTCTCAAAAAAATTTTGGACTGCCATATATGTATTAAAAACGTTGGGATCGAGTAATGAAACCTCCTAATCCCTTGATCGACAATTTTGTTGCGTTCGTCGGAGGCTTTTCGGGTCTGCCCGGAGCGAGCGAAGCGAGCGAAGGGATGCGTAGATGTCCGGGTAATGGACGTGGCCTTTTATGGCCACGTCGCTTAGGGCTTGCGGAGGCCGAAAGCGCGAAGCGCCTTTCGGCCGAGGGTGCGAGCCCGGCCCGGACATCGAAGCACCCGAAAAGACGGAGTAGCCCGGCCATCAGGCCGGGCGTCGAACCGCGTGGGATAATAAGACCAATAAGCGATACTTAACCTGCTTCTTCGAGCCCGGCCCGGACATCGAAGCACCCGAAAAGACGGAGTAGCCCGGCCTGATGGCCGGGCGTCGAACCGCGTGAGAAAACAAGACAAGAACGAAACTTTATTATTTATACTGTGTAAAAACTTATTATAAAATTTATAGCGGGGAATGGATTTGAACCATTGGTCTACGGGTTATGAGCCCGTCGGGATCTCCTGACTACCCCACCCCGCTATCCTATTCAAAACATCTAAAACGTGATGCAACACTATAATGCCGCATTCAGTATAAATAACTTACTAAAATCCACTTGAGTAAAAACAAAAAAGCGCTAAGATAAAAAGCGGCCGGACTTATTTCTTATTAGCCCGCTCCTGCTCTGCCAGCTTTCTCTCGATCTCCGCTAAAAGCTGGTCATCTGTCTTACCGGCGATGTCGATATTCAGGTTCTTCGCCATGCGCTGTGCGCGCGTGAGAGCGATATCATCCGCCGTTACAGCCGAAGAAGGCTCTGCCTTCATGGATTGTAATTCTTTTTCCACTTCTACCTGGCCTCGCTTGAACTCGCCCATGGATCGGCCCATTGACCTTGCCAGGTCCGGAAGTTTTGAGGCGCCGAACAATAGTATAATAGCTACGAATATAAGCAGGATTTCCGTCGAACCTAACATTGCCATTAATGCTTGCTCCTAATAATTCAACTATACTATCAAATATCATATACTTTTTGAGAGAAGATATACAAAACGCCAACTAACAGTAAGCTTCTTGCCTTTTTGTCGCTTATTATTCGCTTCCTTGCGGCACGAGAGCTTATTTTAACTGCCCGCTCAACTCAAGCTCAAGCGCCTTCATGCGCTCGTTGATGTCCTTGCGGCGCTTCTTCATGCGCGTCAGCGTCATGGATATGATCACGAGCATGAAGACAATGAACATGGCTGCCGCAGCAACTAATAATAGTAATTCCTGAGAAATTGCGACCTGCATGAACTACACCTCGATTTGATCTTTAGAGCCCATATTATCTGACACAGGATAAAATTTTCGCGTACCCTATGAATCAGGGGTCTATTGCACCTTTTTTCTGGTCCATTGCGCCTTTTTTCATATAGTAGTACCATAGGATCACGGCAACGGCGGCCATTACGGGCAGCGCGACAATGGAAGCCTCCGGTCCGAAGCTACCACCCGTCAGCAATACCGGGCCGGCCTCTGTCACGTTGAGCGCGCCCTGCATGGAGCCCAGGGTGAATACGTTGTACTCTAAAAAGTTCCAGAAAAAGTGGAACGCGACTGCATTTAACAGGCCCCCATATTTGTAAAGCATCGCGAGCACGATGCCGGCAATAATGATGGTACACAGGCCGATAACCGCACTGATCGGCCCGACGCCGAGAAGGAACATGGAAGGGATGTGTAAGAGCGCGAAGGCGGAAGCCGATATGATCGCCGCAGGCCAGAAACTGATATTGTTATTCAAGCCGGCGAAGATCGACGCACGGAATGAGAGCTCTTCGCCAAATGCGACGAAAAGCTGCATGATCACTCCAAGGAACAAATATATTACAAAATTTTCCCGCAGGGATATGGCCGATACTGCACCGGAGGCCAGTAAAACCGTAAAAAGCAATCCCATGGATACAATGGCAACGATCGACCCTGTTAAAAATCCGTGGACAGGTATTTTGAGTTGTAATATCTTGATGAACAGCAGCGATATGGCGATAATGAACGTATACGTGAAAATGATCTGTACGAGCTCATTAGAGGTCCAGAATAAGATCAGCGGTGAAACTAGGACCGTGACAATGAGGACCAGATAAAAGAAGAAAACTAAAAGAATCTGGTCCGTAGCGCGCTTCAACCGAAGCTCACCACGAACTCGCAGTGATTATCGCCGGCGCACTTGCGCTTGACTACCCTGACCGTGGCCTTATCGCTCACTGCGCGGGTCAGGCCTCGCGAGTAGCTTCTGCAGGCATTAAGCTTGAAGTCAGAGCTCATGTTCATACCGTCAAATAAGGACGCGTAGATGCATTCGCTCACGCGCATACACATGGTTCCGGGACCGTGTATGTTCTCCGATGGTATCTCTGAGTCAACGCCCGACAGCAACGACACAGCCTCGATCGGGATAAGACATGCCCGCAAGGAAGTCGCGTCCAGGTTTAGATTATCGCAGATCTTCTTGCCGTCTTCCAGGCCTATGGTGAGGCCCGTCTCCGAGATCATTTCCATCGCTTTGTCGCCATACCTGTCGATGAAACGGATCAGCAGATACTTATTAAATCGGCCGAGAGAATTGCTTTGCTGCCATCTAAGTCTTGATGTGACGCCGACAGTTTTCCAGGTTTTTGCGAAATTTAAGTATTTATCAGCCATTTTCACCACAGCACTTCATTTTTATTTGCTATATGGGTTGAGTGCCGAATACAGCACCGTTAGTATGCCCCCGAGCTGTATAACTATAGATATTGTTCTAGCCATGGTCTCATCGATCATGATCGGGCTGTTTGGCAGTTCCGCTAACGCCGCCAGCAGCGTATTCAAGTTACTTCCGAATATGATGAGGAAAAATCCCAGAGCCATAAACATAAGATTTTTTTGCTTAGTCTTTACGTAAGCTTCATAGATAAAAAGCACGAGTGCACCGCCAAGCAGGTACATCATGAATGCCGCTATGCCTTCGACAGTGGATATCATAATCATTCACCCATTACGCACGTTCTTTCCTTGTGCCTGATCGTGGTCAATATACTACTCGAATTAAGCACCCCATCGGTGTTTGCGATCACGCGCAGTACGGTCTCCTTGAGCTCGCTGATGTCTGTCGTGCGTACCTTAATGAAGATATCGTACGGCTCCAGTATCTCGTATACTTCCAGTACATTTCTCAAGCTCTTAAGGATCTCTATGACTTCTTGCTTATGATTGCCATCCACGTTTATGCCGATGAATGTTGTGAGCGCCATACCCGTTTTTTCGGGGTTAAGCACCACAGTGAACTGTTCGATCACTCCGTCATTGTACATCTGGTTGACGCGCTTGTGTACTGTAGACGTGGCCACCCCAAGTTCACTGGCGATCTCCGTACAGTGAGTACGGCTATCCTTGGAAAGCCTACCAATGATGGTTTGATCTGTGCTATCCATTTATAATCAATTCTTATATTACGTCATATGGGATAAACGTTTCGATAATTTTTCGATAAATGCTCGTTTTATGAATACTATTGGCATATATCTATAAATAACGCCCGCGCTTTTTTCACCCAGCCTTTACATATCTGCGCTGCATACACGGACAAAGGCGTTTTTTTCACCGTGACCCGGGTCTTTCCTTCGCGTATTGCCCGGAGTACTCCGGCCACGCACTTATCGTCGGTCTCAACGATGGTGACGGCCGTTCCCACGAACGTCGCCGTGTGCGCGTCGCTTCCCGCCACCGTGGGCAGTCCGAGGCCCTTCGAGCGCGTTTTCGCTATATGGTTGTGTACCCCGAAAATGAATCGCGAGTTATATGCCTCGACCGCGTCGGCACCCTTCGGGATGCTGATGCCATGTCTTAGCGTGTTATACGGGTGCGGCACGATGACCGTTCCGCCCAGGTCGTGGCCCGCCTTGATCGTTTCTGAGACGGTCATCCCGCGCGGGATATCATTTATGATCCCGAGGACGATCAAATGTCCCGAACGCGTCGAAACCTCTTCGCCCGGTATGACCAGTAGTCCGGGAGCCACCCTGTCGCATATCTCGAGCGCGTACTTTGCTCCCGCAGTGGTATCGTGATCGGTGATCGCCACGCCGTCAAGGCCTTTTTCCCTGGCCGCCTTGAGTATTTCCTCTACGGTGCTCTGTCCGTCCTTCGAATAATTTGTGTGCACGTGAAGGTCGAAGCGAAGCATAAGCGTCATAACTATTTAGAACGTTATAATGTTTCTGTATGCGTATACTGCTGGCGACTGGAAGGCTAGCCTATCCCGTGGTAAAAAAAGCCTCGGAAGACAGGGCGGATGTGCTGATGCTTGACGTCGGCGTGGCGGCTTTTATCACGCCGAAGCTGCTGGAAAAGGCGATCGCGGACATCAAGGACCGCTATGACCTGGTGCTGGTCACGGGCCTGTGCGGCTCGGATTTTTCCGGCCTGGAGAAAAAGATGGGCGTAAAGATCAGGCTCGGCCCGAAGCACGCATATGATATTCCACTGGCTCTACAGTATGCGGATAAGATCGAGTTCTCCCATAAGATCTCGGCCTGCCAGCTGCTCACGACCGTAAAACATGAGAACGCGCTCAAGGACTTCAAGGATCTAGAAGAAAGCGCAGTCGCATCGTTCATGCTGAAGGGCGTAAAGATCGGCGGCACATCATCCATGAAAGTGATGGCCGAAGTGGTAGACGCGAGCCGCCAGAGCGACGTGGACCTGGTTAAAAAAATTGAAGGCTATGCGTCAGCGGATATTATTGACCTGGGCATTCCGCTGGAGTCTAGCGAGGACGCGGTCAGGCATGCCGTAAAAGTCGCCCGATCTGCGACCTTAAAGCCTCTTAGTGTAGACACGCTGATCCCCGAATATATCAAGGCGGGCGTACAGGAGGGTGCGAGCCTGGTGCTCAGCCTCACAGCGGCTAACATGGAGGCAGTAGGCCCGCTCATAGCTGAGAAAGGCCTTCCCGTTGTGGTCATACCGGACGACGAGTCGCTCGACGAATTGTTGTATAATATTAAGATAGCACAGAAGCTTGGCATCAGGCATATCCTGGCGGACCCGGTATTGTCGCCGATCGGCCGCGCCGTGGAAGCCATCGGCCGATACAATGAATTCCGAAAACTCATGCCCGACATGCCAGTATTCTTCGGGGCCGGCAATATCACTGAGCTTATGGACGCCGACTCGATCGGCATTAACGCGCTGCTGGCGGGCATCGCAATGGAGCTGGACGCCAGTGTCCTGTTCACGACCGAGGCTAGCCAGAAAACACTTGGCAGTGCGGAAGAATTGAAAAAAGCCTGCATGATGATGGCGCTGGCAAAATCTAGAAAAAGTCCCCCGAAGGACCTCGGTGTAGACCTATTAGTGATCAAGGAAAAGCGCGCCCGCCGGGACATCATCGAGCCAGGTACGATCGTGAAGGCGAAACGTCATGTTATGAAACTGGACCCCGCGGGCAGCTTCAACGTGTTCATCGATAACGGCCATATATGTGCGAAGAGCGGCGACGTGACGATCGTCGGGGATGACGCGCAATCCATACTCGACACGATCGTGGACATGAACATCGTATCCATGCTCGACCATGCCGGATATCTGGGCATGGAGCTGAAAAAAGCCGAACTGGCCATACGGTTTAAGCGCTCATATTTACAGGATGACAAATTTTAGAGGTATTGTGATGGATTTCCCCCCGAAAGTCGTGGCGTCAGTTACGTCGCTGGATGAGGCCAAAGAGGCCGTGGCGCTGGGCGCAGACATGATAGAGGTCAGAGTGGACCTTGTGACGAAAGTGCCTCAGAGATTAGTGGAAAACATCTATCGGCTGGATAAGCCTATAATCGTGACTGTCAGGCCTGTCTGGGAAGGTGGCGCGTTTAAAGGAAGCGATGGCGATAGGGTCGGGATTTTTAGTAAGCTGATCCCTATGGCTGATTATATCGACGTAGAATTACGGGCAAAAAATATAGATGAGCTGGTCGCGATGACCGAAGGGTCTGAGGCGCACTCGATCATCTCATACCACGACTTTGAGAAAACGCCTTCGAGGAAAGAAATGATCGATATACTGGCGAGTTGTCATGAAAAGGGCGATGTCGCAAAGCTTGCTGTCATGCCCCGGAGTCTCGAGGACGTTCTAGGCTTGTTCGAGGCTACGCTCAGCGCAAAACGGCCTGTCTGCACGATCGCCATGGGCGACATAGGAGCACATTCCCGCATCGTGGCGCCCCTCTACGGCTCGTTCCTGACCTATGGCTATGTCAAAAAACCCGTCGCGCCCGGGCAGATGCGCGTGGATAAAATCATCGAAGGGCTCACACTCCTCGGGTTGCATTAAGACCACTAAGAATTAAAGAAGGCACGATCCACTAAGTTACATAAGGCACTATACGGTTTTACACAAAGAACCGTATAGTGCATTATTTATCTTTGTGGATAGTGCCTTCTTCAATCTTCGCGCCCTTCGAGGCGGGCGAGGCCGCGTGGGCAGAATCCAAGGTTTAGCCATTCGCATCCTTTGCAGATATCGTTGATATCGCCGGGATGTATCTTTTCCTTTACGAGTGCGTACAGGTCTCGCGCCTTAAAACGCTGGCCAGGCTTGATGTCGAGAAGTTCCATGACGCGGCGATCGATCTCCCGGATCACGGTGTTTTGCTTGATGCCGCTTTTAAAGCACTCACTGCCCTGCGCGTTCGGGCAGGCTAGACATATGACGTCGCAGGTATCGACCACTTCTATCTCTACGTCAGGGTTCTGTTCGATGAGCCGCTTCACTTTCTCGAAATTTCGGATAAAGTCAGCCGTATAGCCGACTCCCTGAAAGCCCAGTAAACACAGAAGATGGTGTGCCCTCAGCGGAATGCCTTTGAACTTACTTGAAGGCTCCAGTCCCCTCATCACAGAGTAAGTCGCGTCGATATGCTATAAACATTTTCAGCTTCGAAGGATGGGCGCCTGCGGCCATTAATAATTTCATTAATTTTATAATATTACAAGCTAAACACTAAACTGATCTTATGCTTGAACCACAGAAACGCCCGCCCGATGGTCGATCAAAAGGCGATCATTGCGAGTGCAATAGCAAGTACGATGAAGGTGCCCACCTGATACATGTCGACTGCGTGAGCCACGTTTACCCCGACGGTACCACCGGGATACATAACATGTGCTTCAAGATACACGACCGGGAAATAGTCGCCGTCTGTGGCGCCAACGGATCGGGCAAGTCAACGCTGCTCGAGCACCTGAACGGACTGCTTGAGCCTTCGTCAGGAAAAGTGTACGTGATGGGGCGGGAACTGGACTCCAGGATGAGACGCGACATCTGGCGCTACGTGGGCCTTGTCTTTCAGACGCCGGATGACCAGCTTTTCGCACCTACGGTACTGGATGACGTGATGTTCGGGCCTGTCAACATGGGGATGAGCGTAGCGGAAGCGCGCAACGCTGCGCTCGATGCGTTAAAGAGCATCGGAGCGCTCGAGGTAAAGGATAAGATGCCGGCATACCTCTCCGGCGGCCAGAAGCGTCTCGTCTCCATAGCCGGTATTCTTGCCATGATGCCCCGCGTGATCGTCCTGGATGAGCCGACGTCCGACCTGGACGCTTGCCATGGGGCGATGATCGAGCGCGTCATCAATGCCCTGAGAGATCGCTTCGGCATAAGCATCGTCATCGCTACCCATAATCTGGACATGGCGGCAAGGATGGCGGACCGCGTGTGCATCCTGAAGAACGGCAGCGTAGTGGCGGAGGGCACGCCACGGGAGATATTCTATAACAAAGAATTGATCCGGGATGCGGGGCTGGCCGCTCCCGAAGTTGTGGAGATCTACGAAGGATACTGTGCCGAAAAAGCTGTGAAGGAGCGCAGCGATCCGATCACGATCAGAGAGCTGCTGAATGCAGTGCGGTAACGTTTTTATCTTGACATGCCACATAATAGTTATTTATGAAGGTGATAACGTAAACGAAGGCTCGCTGGTGCCACTGTTGAAGCCGGGCAGCATCGCCTTGATCGGCGCTTCAGGGGACGAGTCCAAGTGGGGCTATAAGTTGCTCCATAATATCATCGCTAACAAGTATAAAGGAAAAATTTACCCGGTAAACCCCGGTGCAAGCGAGATCCATGGGCTCAAGTGCTACCCGAATGTGGGCGCTGTCCCGGGCGAAATAGACCTTGCAGTGATCATCATACCCGCTGCAGGTGTCATGAAAGTCGTGGATGAGTGCGGTGCTAAAAAAGTAAAGACACTTTGCGTGATCACCGCGGGCTTTAGCGAGACGGGAGCGCAGGGGGCTGCGCTGGAAGATGAGCTGGCTAAAAAAGTAAGGGGATACGGCATGCGGATGCTCGGCCCGAACACGATGGGCTTCGTGAACGTGAGCATATCGCTGAACGTCAGTATCGTCCCGAGGATGCCCAACCCGGGAGAGATCTCGTTCATTAGCCAGAGCGGCGCGCTGGGGATCGCGCTAGCGGACTGGTCTATCGGCGCTGGCCTGGGACTGAACTGCGTGGTCAGCACGGGCAACAAGGCCGACGTGTCCGAGGCGGACCTCCTGGAATATTTTGAGCAGGACCCGCACACCTGGACCATTGGCATGTATATCGAAGGATTAAAGGATGGCCGCAGGTTCATGGAATCGGCTATCAAGGTGAAAAAGCCGAAGCTCGCCATCAAGGCTGGCGTAAGCGCCGCGGGGGCGCGGGCCGCCGCAGCTCACACGGGAAGCCTCGCCGGGTCGGACGCGGTGTACGATGCGGCATTCAAGCAATGTGGCGTGATACGTGTCGAGGGTATAGAGGAGATGTTCGATGCGGCTATGGCACTTTCCACGCAGCCGAGACCGGCGGGCAACCATATAGCGATACTCTCTAACGGAGGGGGCGCAGCCATCATGGCCAGCGACGCATGCGAGCGAAGGCACATGGCCGTTCCGCCTTTGAATAAGCACACGAGGGCCGGGATTGCGCGACTGCTGCCAGCTTTTGCTTCGGTGAAGAACCCTGTGGACACGGTGGCGATGTCAGACTATGAGCTGTATAAAAATGCCATGGATACACTGCTCGCCGATAAGGACCTGAATTGCGTGATGGTGATCTACGTGCATGGGGGCTTTACAGACCCGATGGAGCCGGCCCGCGCCGTGGTGGATGCGGTCAAGGCAAAATACCCGAAGCCCGTGGTCGCATGCTGGATGGGCGGCCAGGACATCGATGACGTCGCTCGCATGTTCCGCAAAAGCAGGGTGCCATTCTATCCGGTGCCGGAACGGGCCGCTGAGGCACTGCGCACGCTCATCGAGTATAACGACTTCCTGACGAGGAGTCACTCATGATGCTCACGGAAATGGAAGCGAAGGCGCTTCTGGCGAGCTTTGACGTGCCAATAAATCAAGGCTATGCAGTCTCCAGCGCGGATGAAGCCCTGCGCAGGGCGAAAGAGATCGGCTACCCGGTTGTCGTGAAAGCGCTATCCGATAAGATCACGCATAAAAGCGATCTTGGCCTGGTCGAAGTTAGTATCTGTTCAGATGAATGCTTGCGTGAAGCTTTTAACACCATAGTGAAAAAAGCCCGGAACATCGACCCTGTGGCGAATGCAGTCGTGGAGTCTATGGCCGTCGGAGGGGTCGAGACCATCGTAGGAGCGAAGAGGGACCCGCAGTTCGGGCCCACGGTGCTATTCGGCCTGGGGGGCATCTTCGCCGAGGTGTTCAAGGACGTCTCGATCCGCGTGGCGCCCGTCGACAGGGAAATGGCGCTGGCCATGATAGGCGAGATCAAGGGAAGCATCATTTTAAAAGGCTACAGGGGAAAGAAGCCGGTAAATATAGAGGCACTCGCCGACATCATCGTGCATGTCTCGAGCCTGATGATGACCAGGGAGGATGTGATGGAGCTGGACGCGAACCCGGTCATCGTCGACGAACACGGTGCCGTTGCCGTGGATGCCAGGGCACTGCTAAAGGCATAGCATTTATCGGATGACAAAATAACGACAATGGCTTATCTATAAAAAAGGATAGCGTGCGGCTAAAAGGCCGCACATCTGCTTATTTCTTTTTTTGCCGGGGCTTTGCGGCCTTATCCTCTACTTTTACGGGCGTCGCACTGGCCGGCAGCGCATCCAGTGGCAAGAACTCGGGATTCAGCACTGCGATCTTGGCTTTTTTCAAGGTGACGCTGCTCTCGATCTCTTCTTCGTTGCCGTCTAGCTGGTACAGAAAGTACTTGCGCACGAAGTCTTTCATCTCCTCGTCCGATACGGACGAGCGGCGTTCCTCGGCGTCGTACATCTTCTGGATCTCGTGGTGTATGGCTTTGATCCTCGCGTCAGTCTTATCGACTTGCACGTTTATGCCGAGCAGCTCATTGAGCGCCTCTTCAGCCTTAAGCCTGACCACTTCAGTCCCGGAAGTCGCGCCGATCATCAAACTGCGCTTTCCGCCCACGATCTCCGGCGGGAAGGGCTCGTACGTGAAGGGGTTCTTGATGATACCGGCCGTATGGATACCCGACTCGTGGGAGAATATGTTCTTACCGACGATTGCCTTGTTGCGAGGCACACGCAGGCCTATCTCCTCTTCCATGAAGTTGGCGAACGCTGTGACGTTAGTGAGATCGTATTTTTCAAAGCCTTCCACACGCGTGATGAGGAACGCCATGATCTTCTCAAGCTCTGCATTACCGGCGCGCTCGCCGATGCCCAGGAACGTCAGGTTTGCCCAGTCGGCGCCGTACCAGAGGCCCGCCAGCGTGTTCGCGACACCCATGCCGAAGTCGTCGTGGACGTGCATCTCGATGTGCTTGACCCCATTTTTCTTGAGCTGCTTCACTATGGCCGGGATACCGTATGGCTCCGGTTCCTCGGGGAACGGCACGCCATAGCCTAGCGTATCGCATATGCGGATGATCGAATCGGAGTCGATCTCCATGACCTTTTGAATGAACGGATATACAAATGAATAATCTGCCCGCGAAATGTCCTCGATGTGGCATCTTGTCTTGAGCCCGTGGTCTACTGCGTATTGGAGTGCCTTCAGGTACTTGGTCTCGGCTTCTTCCCGGGTCTTCAGGCCCATCTTATCGAAGATGTGCGCGTCCGAGATCGACATGAGAATGCCCGTTTCCTTGATGCCGTCTACTTTAAGGACCTCGTCTATGTCTGCCGGGTTTGCCCTCGCCCAGCCGGTGACCTCGGGGAATTTGTAGCCGTAGTCGAGCATCTCGCGTGCGGCTTCCTTGTCCCGCTCATTATAGACGAACGTCTCTAGCTTTTCTACGCCCATCCCATGCAAGTACTCGAATATCTTGAGCTTATGGGACTTTTTCATCGCGATGCCCGGCATCTGACAGCCGTCGCGGATCGTCGTGTCGCTGATCTTTATTTCCTTAGCGTTAGGCAGTTTTATCTTGGGCATTTCATCGTATGTTCGCATCATAGGCTAGGCCACCGTTGACAGATTCTAGCATACATTATGACTACTAGTTTAAAAGATTTATGACTGGAAAGCGGCAGTAATCTAAGGGTATAATCCGATAAGGACATTATTATACGATTGTAAATGCCATCGTGCATATATTTAAACGCCCATTTAACCCATTCACAGTTTTATTTGGGATGTTTACCGTATAAAAATCTTATATCTGTATACGCGGCCCGATCACCTGCTAGAATGTTGGACGAAAAAAATGGACGCGTCCATTTTTCGGCCATAAAAAATTAAATTCAGGCTGAAAAATATCTTCAGCCTGATCGTGATTGAGCTCGGCCATTTATCGTGTATTTATTACGTGGACTTAGCCTGATAATAGCCGGCGAATTGTCCGAGTCCGTATGGGCTGGATCCCACGTTTATCGTGGACACTACGTTACCCGAATCCTTGCTAACATTCACCACAGTCACACTATTACTACCCATATTCGTCACATACACAAACTTACCAGACGGATCACAAGCAATACCCCGAACATAACTACCACACTGAACCGACTTAACCGTCACATAACTCGAAGCATTCAAAATCGTCAACTGATTATTACCATCAGTAACATAATACAACCTGGAACCATCAGGACTAAAAACCGGACTCAGCGGACCGCTAGACGTCTTTATAGTCGCGACCTGCCCGAACGTGCTTGTATTGTATACGGTGAGATTATTCCAGCCATAATTAGCCACAACTAACCTGCCACCATCCGGGCTCACAGAAACAAAATACGGCAAATTAGCAGACAACGACTTCACAACCGTATCCACATCACCCACCGTATTAACCACATACACAAAACTCCCATGATACGCACTAACATACAACCGACCACCGTCCGGGCTGATCACCAACCCAAACGGATTACTCAATCCGGTCAATGTCTTTAAAACCGTAAAATGACTCGTGTTGCTCGCGTCAATCACACTGATCGTTCCGCTTCCATAGTTAGCCACGTACAGCCGTTTGCCATCCGGGCTGACCGCAACACCACGGGGATTACTACCAACACTGATCGTGCTAACGATCGAGTCATTCGCCGTACTGATCACATTAACCAAACCAGGACTATCCTGAGCAACATAGACAAGATCACCACCAGGCGAATACGCCACACCAAACGGACCACTACCAGTACTAATCGACTTAACAACCGTATTAGAACTCTGATTAATAACACTCACAGTACCACCACCATAATTAGAAACATAAGTCTTCCAAACAACCTGCGGCACAGGCGAAGGAGACGGAGACGGAGACGGAGACGGAGACGGAGACGGAGTAGCAGTAGGCGACGGAGACGGCGTAACAGTAGGCGTTGGAGTAGCCGTTGGAGTAGCAGTAGGCGACGGTGTAGCCGTTGGAGTAGCCGTTGGAGTAGGCGTAGCAGTAGGCGTAGCCGTTGGAGTAGCTGTAGGCGTCGGAGAAGCTGTAGGCGTCGGAGAAGCCGTTGGAGTAGGCGTAGCAGTAGGCGTAGCAGTAGGCGTAGCAGTAGGCGTAGCAGTAGGCGTAGCAGTAGGCGTAGCAGTAGGCGTAGCAGTAGGCGTAGCCGTTGGAGTAGCAGTAGGCGTAGCCGTTGGAGTAGCAGTAGGCGTAGCCGTTGGAGTAGGCGTCGGAGTAGGCGTAGCAGTAGGCGTAGCCGTTGGAGTAGGCGTCGGAGTCGGCGTAGCAGTAGGCGAGGGGGTAGCAGTAGGCGTAGCAGTAGGCGTAGCCGTTGGAGTAGCAGTAGGCGTAGCCGTTGGAGTAGGCGTCGGAGTAGGCGTCGGAGTAGGCGTCGGAGTCGGAGTCAGAGAGACAGTCGAGTAGTATCCGGCGAATTGTCCGAGTCCGTATGGGCTGGATCCCACGTTTATCGTGGACACTACGTTACCCGAATCCTTGCTAACATTCACCACAGTCACACTATTACTACCCATATTCGTCACATACACAAACTTACCAGACGGATCACAAGCAATACCCCGAACATAACTACCACACTGAACCGACTTAACCGTCACATAACTCGAAGCATTCAAAATCGTCAACTGATTATTACCATCAGTAACATAATACAACCTGGAACCATCAGGACTAAAAACCGGACTCAAAGGCCCTGATGTCGTACTAATGGTTGCAATTTGTCCATAGGTGCTTGTATTGTATACGGTGAGATTATTCCAGCCATAATTAGCCACAACTAACCTGCCACCATCCGGGCTCACAGAAACAAAATACGGCAAATTAGCAGACAACGACTTCACAACCGTATCCACATCACCCACCGTATTAACCACATACACAAAACTCCCATGATACGCACTAACAAATAATCGAGAACCATCAGGACTGACACACAACCCAAACGGATAGCTAAGCCCCGTAATCGTCTTTAAAATAATAAAGTGGCTGGTATTACTCGAATCCACTACACTGATCGTTCCGCTTCCATAGTTAGCCACGTACAGCCGTTTGCCATCCGGGCTGATCGCAACACCACGGGGATTACTACCAACACTGATCGTGCTAACGATCGAGTCATTCGCCGTACTGATCACATTAACCAAACCAGGACTATCCTGAGCAACATAGACAAGATCACCACCAGGCGAATACGCCACACCAAACGGACCACTACCAGTACTAATCGACTTAACAACCGTATTAGAACTCTGATTAATAACACTCACAGTACCACCACCATAATTAGAAACATAAGTCTTCCAAACAACCTGCGGCACAGGCGAAGGAGACGGAGACGGAGACGGAGACGGAGACGGAGACGGAGTAGCAGTAGGCGACGGAGACGGCGTAACAGTAGGCGTTGGAGTAGCCGTTGGAGTAGCAGTAGGCGACGGAGTCGGAGTAGCAGTAGGCGTAACAGTAAGTGTCGGTGTCGGTGTCGGAGTACTTGATGGTACTGGCTGTTTGATAGTTCCCGATAAAACTTCGCTCATGGCGGCCCCTGCGTCCACAAGACCCCAGCCCGAATCGTTATTCGGGTAATTTGTATCAGGCCTGCGGGCAGTGTCCATGATCGCATATTTTACCTGGAGCGGCGTCAGGCTATTATTGGCTTGCAGTAATAATGCGGATATGCCACTCACCTGCGGGGTTGACATGCTCGTGCCGTCGAGCGACATATAATACGGATCATAAACCGTCCCCAGCGGTGACACTCCTGAAGCCATAGCCGAGACGACCGATTCCCCGACCGCCATGATATCGGGCTTGGTCCGCATATCCCAGGTCGGGCCTCGAGAGCTGAAGGATGACACGTCGTTATTGATGTTCACCGAGCCTACAGTAATGGCATCCGGTGCGTCTGACGGGCATTTAATGGTCCCGCTGCCAGGGCCGAGGTTCCCCGCCGAGCATACGACTACGACGCCGCTTGAGACGGCATTGTGGACCGCATCATCCATCGGCTGATAGTGGTCAGGGTTGCTAAGAGACATAGAAATGACGTCCGCATGGTTCTGGACGGACCAATCGATGGCCGCTATCATGTCACTGTAAGATGCCAGGCCCGAGGTATTCAGGACCTTAGCGCTGAAGAGGTTTGCACCATATGCCATGCCTTTGAATCTGCCACCCGAGTCGTTCCCCATGCCGGCTATAATGCCTGCAACATGCGTGCCATGTCCCCAGTCATCATATGGTGTAGATTTGTTATTCACGAAGTCTTTCCACTCGATCAATTTACCGTTCAGGTCTTTATGGGTGATGTCGATACCTGAGTCGATGATGCTTACGTTGATGCCGTTGCCCGTATATCCTTGTGCCCACAAGCTAGTGACGTTATCGGCACCCGCCACGAGGTCGAGAGTCGCAAAGCCTGAATCGCTGCCTGAAGCGTCGTCTGCACGTATCGTCATGTCCGGTAGGACATATGCGATATCGCTTCTGGCCATGAGGGCATTGGCCTGGCTGTCGGATATGTCAACTGCGACTGCATTTATGATATCATAATTATATTTTAATGTCCCCGGGAGTGATTTTAGGTCATGAGTACTTGCATAATGGTAGGCGTAGGACCCCCTGCCTGAGGCCGCCTGGAGATTGCTTATACTGCTAGAAGTAGACAGGCTGCCCGATTGATCTTTATATACAATGATATAGGTATGATGCGGGCTGACGCCTTGATTATTTGAATTGCTCGCGTCCGCCGGAATGATCATGGTGATCATAATAATAAATATAAGGGTTATACTACCTAAATATCCTATTTTATTCATGTGAATGCCCCCGGTTATCCCTAAGAATTGTGGAAGAATTAACGTAAACCTCTAGCGATAAGTATGAGCTATTATTCCGCTTTTTAATTAAGCGTTAATCCCGCAACAAATTGCTATATGTTTTTTACTAATATTAAAGATATGTAAAAGAAAAATAGCAAGATTCGAATCTATATGAATATTAAAATAAGTATCGAGATAAAATGAAAGTTGGCTTTTACATTACTTGCTATCATTTAAAAAAACCCAGTACATACACCATTAAGTGACGATAAATGTAATAGTACGAATAAAATAACGCATATTCAGCTTCTTCGCCGTATTATTTGGAGTATCTAACGCTCGAAATTACCAGTCAAAGGAGAGGGCTCCCGGAGGTTAGTCTGGGCGGTCTACCATAACGCCGTGCCAGCGATGAAACTTACTCTCACTTTGACTTTTTATCGGGAACGTATATGCCTCGCGATATATTGTTACGAGTTAGGTAGGAGATGATATGATTGAGAAAAGTGATAGTCGGAATACTATTGGCTGTCATTGTTTTGAGTGCGGCGGCACCCACGCTCGCGATGGCACAAAGCCAGAAAAACCTGTACCAGGCGGCCCAGGATGCGGGCTCATTTAAGACATTGCTGACGGCAGCGGATTCCGCCGGCTTCAAGAGCACTCTCGTCACCGGAGGGCCATATACGATATTAGCGCCCACGGACGACGCATTTAACAAGGTCCCGGCAGGTACGTTAGTCTCGCTCAGCAAGGATAAGCCGAAATTAACGTCGTGCATTAAGAACCATATCATAACGGGTAAGCATACCTTAGCTGACCTTGTCAAAATGGGTAAAGTCCAGACCCTTGACGGTAAAGAGCTGAAGGTCACGAAAGCATCGGATGGTTCTGTTACGATAGGAACCGCGAAGATAGTCAAGCCCGACATACAGGCAAGCAACGGTATGATCCAGGGCGTCGACACGGTGATAATACCGTAGCAGTAGGACTATCTTTTATTTTTTCATCAGCTTAGAATACGCCGCGGTAATATGCCAGTCGCCTGGCGTATGGCTTGAACGTTTCAACTAGCGCCCGCTGTTCCTGCGGCTCCATAGGGATAAAATTTCTGCCCACATCGGCTAGTGTACGCGCTTCGTCCGGCGTGGTGCAGCCAACAATGGCCACGGTGATGCCCTGCGATAGCGCATAGCGCAATAGTATTTCGGGTGTGACGCCGGTTTCCGGCGATATATACCCCGAATGTCCCATGATCTTCATACCGATGACCGCGATATCCCGCTCTCGGGCAGTGGCCAGGACACCGTCCGTGAAGCCGCCCAGCGCACCTTCCGCAGGGTTGACAGGCAACAGCACCGAATCGACGGGCCAGTTTTCCACCGCATATTTCAATATAGAAGGATCGTGGTGGCCAGTTACTCCGATGTGCTTCACTTTTCCGGCTTTCTTCGCTTCGGAGAATGCTTCGAGCGCCCCGCCGGGGGACTCGATAGCGTCGATATCCTCTTGCGTGCGCACATCGTGGATCTGCCACAGGTCGAGGTGATCCGTGCGCATGGTCCTGAGCGTGTTATCAAGTTCGGCAAGGGCATTTTCTTTATTACGCTCGGCCGATTTGCTTGTCTGGAACACGTTCTTCCTGGCCTCGGGATACCTGGAATAGTATGCCCCATAATAGCCTTCGCTGCCTGCGTACGCATTTGCAGAGTCAAAATACGTGATGCCTTGCTTCATCGCCGCGTCGATCACCATGATAGCTTCTGGCGTATTATCGTATGTCCGGAGCACGCCTTCTCCGCCCAGCCCCACCATCGTGACCTTCCTGCCGGTGTGCCCGAACGTGTGCGTGCCGATCTTAGAAAGGTTCATGCCCATGATACCCTGCACATCCTGAATTCATATTGGCATGTCTGATAAAAAACGTATCCGCGATAAAAAGACGATAATAAAGTATTGACCCTCATTCAGGCAATGACCCGTCATTCGGGTAGGGGTTCGTGTTCGCCCAGGTATTCTCGAACATGGTTTTCAACATGCGCGCAAGCTCTTCCTGGTTGATCCAGATACCTGTCTCCCTGCCGGTGTCCTTGAAGTCATCCTCAGCATACTCTGCGAACAGCACTTCTTTCTCGTCCACCAGGACAAACCTGATGTACGGCATCTGCTCGACGTGCCGAAGCTCGACAAGTTTCGACATCCTGAGCGCGATATCCCGCACCTCCGGAGTCACTGGCGCGATAAAACGGACTTTTATATCCTTATTGCGGAACTCCGAGGCCTTGTCGCTGAAATACTTATAAAAGCGCACGATACCGCGGCCTGTGGTCATGATGTCGCAGCTTCCGTCACATCGCGAGAACATCTCGTCGACCAGCTTGTAGACATTCTGCCTGCCATAATATAAGATCACGCTCGAATGATTTCCCGAAGGGATGGCCTCTTTGGGCTTGATCTCGGATAAAAGCTCGTCTTTCGTCAGTTTTAGCGCGTTGAAGCTCTTCTCCTTTTCTTCCATGAGCAGGTCGATGCCCTCGTCCAGCGGGATGGCGCGGTAGCGGTTCACCGCCTCAGGTATGACCGTGACGAGCCCGCGCATCTGTAAGGATTTCAACACAGAGTACGTATGAGGCCTGGGAATATCGGCGTGTTTCGATACCCTGCTGGCCTCGAGACTGCCCTTCACGATAAGGGTAATGTATATCCTTGCCTCGTAATCCGTGAGGCCGAACATATTAAGCCGGGATATCATCCGTTCGTCGAACTGTTGGTTCATAGGGATACAAACAATCACGTTACACGTCTTTATATAAAGCCATTTCCGACCTTTATATTAACAATATATTGGTGGCAAATATGGACCTTGTTGGCTTGTTATTATCTCTATTACCCCTGATTGTAGTATTTTTGGGGATCGTATTGCTTAAGAAATCCGGAACGATCATGGTTTTAGTGGGGCTCGCATTAACTGCATTGTTATGCTGGGCGTACTTTAAGACCGACCCGGCCATTATCATTGGCGGTATTTTTTATGGCATCGTCAAATCATTCGGTATCTCGGTTGCCGTGATCATTGCCATGTTCATGGTCTTCCTCATGCAGATAACCGGGGCGCTTACCCGTATTTCGGAAGCGGTCCATAACATTGCAGGCACTAAAGAGGAGAAGGCACTGTTCGTGGGAATGGGCTTCGGGTCGTTCGTCACGGCGCTGGGCCTAGTGGCACCGACGCTGTTTCCTCCCCTGTTGATGGCCATGGGCTTTACTCCGCTGGCCGCGATCGCTATCGCATGCCTGGGATATGACCCGCTCTGCTCGTTCGCCCTGCTTTCTCTGCCCATAACAGCACCGGTCAGCGCTGCGAATGGCATGAACATCGCGATCACCGTACATTCGTTCGCCATGAACATCGCGATCTTTCTTCCGGTAATAAGCGTAGGATTCGCATTTGCCATTTTATGGGTGGTCGGCAAGATGGAAGCGATCAGGCGGTCCTGGCTCCCGGCGCTGATGTCCGGTCTCGTGATCTCGCTTTCGGCCATCGTGCTCATATACTGGAACCTGGTGCCCATCAGTATCGTGGGCGTCATTGCCGGAGCGATGTCGATGGCATCGTTGTACACATATAATACCATCAAGACCTCTATCGCCAGGAACAAACCACAGGCCGTAGCAATTAATAAATCTAATACCACAGCCAGGACGATCCTGAATTTAGTGTGCCTCTGGATCGGCATCGCGATTGTATTGATAGGCCTCGCCGTGGTTTTCAGCGTAAAATTCAGCATGTCTCCGCAGGCATTAACGCTATTAATGATGTCGCCGATACTGCTGCTCGTCGTAGCAATACTCGGCTACAAAATATACACGACCCTGGTGTCCCGAAAGCCAGCGAAGGTCGCGACCGATGGCGGTACCGCGAATCATTCGGCCATGTTTTTGCTCAGGTCACTTTCTCCCTGGATCGTACTCATCTTCCTGGTCAGCGTTGTGGGTGTCCCGCAGGTAGCCACTTATCTGAATGGCCTTCCTGGAAACTGGGAAGTTTGGACGATCTTTGCGGATCAGAAGATAGACCTCAACGCCCTCAGCCAGGCATACACGTGGATCTTCGTCGCTTCTATCATAGGTATATTCACCCTTGACGCGAGTGGGTCACAGGTGGTCAAGGCGCTCGATACGACCGTCAGGCGCCTAGCTGGCCCGTTCCTGACATACAGCCTGTTCTTCTCGATCGCATATCTGATGTTCTATTCGGGTGGGTCGATCATCGCTGGCAAGTTCGCCCCCGGCGCGATGATCAATCCCTCGATGAACATGGATGCGATCATCGGCGTTGCGCTCGCAGGAGTTTTCGGCGCGTACTATGGGTTCGTGGCCCCGATACCGGGCTTTATCGGCTCCGTCATCGGCGGCAGTGAAACCTCGTCCAACGTCATGTTCGCCAAGATCCAGAACGTAGCAGTGACTAACACGATCGGCGCCAGCAATTTCCCCCTGGCTTACGGCTCGCTCGCTGTGGCCGGCGGTATCGGCAGCGCCATCACGCCCGCGAAGATCACCAACGCCTGTGCGACACTGGGAGAGGGCGGCAAGATGGAAAGCCAGGCGATGTCCACTAACATGTGGGTAGCTATCGGCCTTACGCTGGTCACTTGTGTGATGACCTTGATCTTCCTCAAGGTAGGCATCGGATTCTAAGTCCGATGTCTTTCTTTTTTATATTTTTTCTGCGTTTTTTGAGATGTTGGTTTGCTTGCTGTCCATACGGTAGCACGAAGACACGAAAAATATTTAGTATTTACACTAAAACCCAAAAGGCACTAGAGCACGGTTAAATCGTGAAAATCTCTAAAACGCTATTAAATGTCTAAATACTCTAAAACACGGTCTAAGAAACTAAGGAAACGCCCCTAAAACTCGAACTGCACAAATATGAGAAACAAATGTATGCGAGCTGTCCATATCCCATTTTATGATCCATGCGAATGCGAATGCAATCAAGCAGGATAGATTGAAACTGTCGTTCGCCATCCGTTTACCGGATGGCAGATCCCAAGGAGGAGCACATTGGATTCTCATATTGGTGCCGTTCGTTTTTTCGTGGAACTTCCTTTGTTTCTTAGACCGTGCTTTAGAGCTTTATGTCGTTTAATAGGGCTTTAGCGCATTTCGAGCTTTAACCGTGCTCTAGAGTTTTTGTCCTTTAGTGTAAATACTAAAAAATTTTCGTGTATTCGTGCTACCGTATGGACAGCAAGCAAACCAATATCTCAAAAAACGCAGGGACATCAATTTTATAACACTTTATAGATCGTCACATTTTCTCCCGCATACACGTTCTGGAAGTACTCGGTATCGTTGAACTTTGTAAAGTTGATGCTTTCCAGGGGAAGCCACCATCCCGTATACATGCCCCGCTGCGGCACAAAAGCATAATCGGCCTTTTCGATATGCGCCAGCTCATCAGCCCTGGATGCGTTATCCGTCTTATAGAACTCGTCCGTATGCATCATCATGCTGATAGGGTCGGGCGCGTTTGCCCAATCGCCGCCTTCAGTGGACACTCTGGTGGTCATTCCCATGATCAATTCGGCAGCGAAGATATCGGCGACGAACTTGTCACTCTTATTCGTATTATTCGCGATCCAGTAAGTAGCGTTGAACTCGCCGCGACTGACGACAGGATCATAGTAAAAATCGCACTCGTACTTGATCTCCGGGAGCGGCAATAACAGGTTCTTGGTTTTATCCGGAGGCATCTTATCAAGCACGCTTTGTACCTGTGAATCTAAAAATCCGGGCAGGTGTTTTCTTATATCGTCCAGGTGTATCTGAAAGGGCCATAAATAGCCAAGTAGCACCATGGCTAAAAAGAAGGACACGACCAGTATGATCTTGACACGCCCTTTCTGCCCATCGCCCATGATACAGCGGCTTATGCCCTGCCCACTAGATAAAGCTTTTCACGTCATGCCGGGCATGTACAAGGTGTCATACGCTCGCTTTACAGTCGATATCATTATAATTGATTTGTGTGATATGCATCGCAATTTAATCGGTGGATATATTAAATTTGACGCCTTAATCACGCAGAAAGTTAGATAATGTAATTTTCATCCAATTTATGGGTTTATTATAGATGGAGTTTATATAGTCCACTTCCAAAATAAAAACAATATACTAATTGTATGTAATTTTCTTTCAATTTCAAAGTTTCTTGAAAAAGGAGCCTATGTAGTCCATTTTAAAAAATTAAACTAAGTCTCTAAAGTAGTAAATACTGATGGGGTTGATAGGGTATTCTGGTGATAAAACTATGATAATAGAAATTGAGAATAAAGATGAATGGGAACCAGTAGGTAAATCACAGGCCATGCTAATTAGGAAATCTGATGGGCTGGTTGTTAAGAGATGTACTGAATGTAAACAATACCACACAACAGATGATATGTGCCGGTGGAAAGGAAAGTTGTTAGACTTAGGTACACGATGTAAATCTTGTATGAGAGTTAGGTCTAAGAACAGGTATGATATTGATAAAGGGAAAGAAAAAGTTAGGGTGGAGAAGATTCAGTCACAGTTTGAGGTTAAGGTAGTAGATGGACATACACACTGGATTAAGAAAGTACCAGTCACCACATAGTGATCTTGTTTATTGTGGTGAGGAACATCCCTCACCTAAAACTTTTAAGTTCTACTGAGCAAGCTTTATCTTGTCGAGCCAGTAAATTATAATAAAGTTATGTTACCTGTAACAAAAATAGTATCTACAACATTTATTGAGTTGGATGAAGAGTTTCGATCAGTTGTAACCCCAATGATGAGAAAAAACATCGAAAAGGCGATGGATGATTTACGCCATAGATATGGTGAACCTAGTAAATCCGTTTGTCTGAGACTATGTCCTTATTGCAAACAATTGAGTTTTACTCTCATAAGACCGGAGGCGGAGAATCCAATATATTGTAAAAACTGTGGTGAAAGTGACCCTTTCTGTAAAGCTCAATATAGCTTGAATTGTTCTTTGAGACTTTTAGATCTATATTATCACAGAGAGGAATATAAGCCGGAGATTGACACATTAGTCCAAAGACTGATCTTAGAGCAATGTGTCGTAAATCTAGCAACTGACATTGAAGTATTCTTCAAAGATATTCATGCAGCGATACTTAACATACGATATGTTAAAAAAGATAAGAGATTAATAGATTTATTTTATGCGAGCACCCGTAATGATTTCCAAAATATGGATAAAGCTAGTAAACACTTTAACAATGAACTACTAAAAATAAATTTGAAGGACCTTATAGGAAAAACAAAATATCAAAAACTCGACAGAATATTATTAAAAAGACATGTGATTGTACACAACATGGGATTAATTGATAGACAGTTCCTTGATAACAATCACAATAAATTAAAACTGGGTGACCAGGTAACGTCTGATCATATCAACGAGCCTTATAAAGTAGACATAGGAGTACAGGTCCCCATCACATATGATGAAGTCATTGAAGGTTACGATATAGCTATCGATTTAGTGACAGCTGTTAATAAAATATTCATAGATGAGTATTGCATAGAATTGGTAGAAATCCTTAACCGTAGTTAATAGTTGTAACGGGTAGTTATCCACATTTAATTGAAGCTCATGACCCATATAAAATAAAAAAGGTAAGGATGCTATATTTTAAGCTGATAGCATAGCATCCTTTGAAGTATTTACGTTTGGTTGATTTATAGCTCTCAATACGATAATGGCAACAGCACCAACGAATATTATTGCTGTTCCCCAGGCCGCAAATGTCACAGCTGGACGTATCATTTCATTGACCTCTTTGATCTCCTCTGATACGACTTTTTTAGTTTCTGCAACCACCGCAGTTGCGACATCAGTTTTAGCCTTGTTGACTATGGATAACGCATATCCACTAGCTATAGGGACTACCGTATTGATAACCGGCGATATATCTATTGTATTCACCTCCCACCCTTGTATATTTTGGTTTAACCGCCACAAACCAGATGGGAGTCCTAAAGGAAGCGAATTGAAGAGAAAGGTTTATTTACCATGTATACAATCTATTTCTACCGTATACAATACAAGCATTTGGTATACAATGGATTATTCTCTATCGTTTCCCTGAGGGAACCTCGGGTAAGCGGTTAAACTTATGAGCGTAGACTTGTCGATAGTCTACGCCATACGTTAGTACTCTTCTTTAATAATAAAGCTTGCTACTCATTCACAAGTGGTATGATCTGTTCTATAACAATCGTTTAATCATGGTGAAATGCTTTTATCATATCTTATTTACCGCCTAAAAAACTAGCTAATGGCTAATAACAGTATTTAAATATTGGTGCTTGTATAGTAAATTGTTGTATAGTAATGTGGAAAGTAGTACGACTTTAATTATTGGGTGTACGTATGTGGCCGTTCCAAAAGAAACAAATTGAGATTACTTATCCATGTAAAGTGATACTAAAGAGGATACCTAGAGAGTGGTATTATAATTCTAATTCTTATCGTACTGGTGGAGATAAAATATATGAAGTATCCAACCAGAGATTTTCAGGTGCGCTAGAAACTTTGCGGAGCAATTTTTTATATGAGGATGTATCCATAAGGGTGGCAGATGTTGGACTGGAAATCACAGTATTAATCTACAATAAAGAGGTGGACGATAAGTTAAAGTGGCTAAGAAAGATAATACCCCAAGATTCTATGATTATCACACCTATAGTACAAAATAAGGCAGTAGTATAATTTAGTGGGTCTACAAATAATTGTTAACCTTGACTTGTGATATCGGGTAATGTTTTCTTTTGAGTCTGAAGTTATATAACTCATATTAAATCCCACTTAGATACTCAGTCGTATCATCTCGGAATAGGTAAACGTAAATTTACCCTTCAATTTTACGGTTCTTTACGAACGTCTGATTGGACTATAGGCCTCCCGACTTTACGGTTTTACCCGTTTTTTCCAAAAGTGTATAAGAATATGTATACATTTTTGACTTTACATCTTTAAGTGTATATATAATATAATAATAATTAAGTAAATTAGTAAAGTATATGTAAAGATGGCCTTGTTTTTGAAAAATTAAAACCTTAAAGTATACGTAAAGACCGTAAAGTCAGAACCTGTATTATCCTATTTCATCAAAAGTAAAGGGAATAAAATAGGGGAGAAAAGTGGGGGTTGGGTTAGTTGGTTTTAAGTGTGGCAATCGACTTACTTACTACTAACGCTGGGTTGAAGTCATATGGAAGTGTGTAGACAATTTTTCTCTCACTCATTTTGACCTGATCCCCCCATTTAATTGTTAGGCTATCCCCCTGTGTTGTTACTGATGAGCCATCTAACTCATTCCACATCTTCGATGTGTCCTTTCGAACTAAATCCTTAACCTTTAATAACAACCCTTTATCTCCATCTCTACCTCTAAGTATCTGTGATAGTCTTGATGCACTTACATTTGCTTCTTTTTGTATCTCATCAGTTGTAGCTAACCTACCAGACGTTTGGATTTTTACTATGGCTGTTAGAACTTCAATCTCTTTTTCTGTTAGTTTAGTTATCTGTCTCACAGACATGAAGTCCCACAGTTTTATGGCTGAGTAGAAATCTTCCTCAGTAGCCATTATTGCCCCATCCCCAGTCTTATTCCTAACCATAAAATTGAATGCAGCAAATGAACAAATAGTATCAAGGAAGTACGGGAAGTTTCTTCTGTTACTTGGGTTGTACCAGCTTATACGCTGAACAAACGGTATTGCAACGAAGAACGGGGTTTTCTTCATCTCCCTAATTATCTCTCTGCATATCAACACATCTGTGGATTCCTCAGGCATACTTGGCTTACCAATCTCATACCTACCCTTGGTGTGACTCATTACATTATTATCCTGCTTTGTGGTCTGATCCACTGATAGTGAGAGTTGTCTGTTTAATACCTGCATATCATGGTCGCCATCAACACTTGTAAGCCACCATGTACATCTTGGCGGGAAATATAGCTCATTGCTTTCCCCCTGCTTAACTGATATGTGTGTATATCCTTGCTGATATGATGATGTGGTTTGTTTTATGATTGTCTCAAGGTCTTCTTTCATATTCGAGGCATCATCTAAGAAGATTACAGTACCTGGTCTTATCCCCCGATAGAATAATCCATATGTACTAACACTGGATGCAACTCTATATTCCCCTGGAACAAGATGTGCCATTTTACTACAGGCATCTGACTTCCCCTTACCTGATTCTCCTGTGGTTCCTGGGTTTAGTCCATCAGTATTCAATACACTTTGACAACCTATGGTGACTAATAAGAGTCTACCTAACTCATCATCACCAACATGCAGATCGTGAAAGACTTTCATTATGAAGTCAAATGCTTTACCAGACTTGAGTATGGATATGGCTTGTTCATGGTACACGCCTTCTTTCTCAATCTGTTTTTGTATTCTTTCCTGTGCTTCCAACTTTCTTAATTCAGCGGCAAAGGGTTTCTTTTCCTTCCTAGCTGCTGACTCCTTAACCAAATCTGTGATTGCCTGCTTTGAGGTATCATTACAAACTTCAGTTGTCATTACTATCACTCCTTTTCTGAACTGCTCTGTTAATATCATCCCATAATTTCTGATCACTGCCAAACTTGGTTAAATGCCAAGGAGTTCCTCTCTCTAGAACAAATATCTCTTCAGGTATCATTCCAATATTCAAGCAATGCATATGGAATCCGTAGAGGAATGAGGAACGAGAGCCTTGTACTGGATTTCGGTTCAATAATGTATCCAGTTTTTCATAACTTAATGACTCTATATATTTCCTAATAATCATTGATCGGGTGACCTTAGAATTAATTGGTACTGCCTCGAAGTTAGCCCCTTTTATTGATGATTGGATTTTTAAATGAGGTAATATCTCAGCAAGCTCCCCTACCCTATAAAATGGGCCTTCTATCATGTGTCCCACATCAGGAACATTATCATACTTGTGATTTTTAGTACCAGGAACCCGAAGTACTTGTGTTAGGTCAAATCCTGATGGGTCAGCACCTATGTAAGCTGCTAGGCGTTTGTTTAGGTTCAATAGTTCGTTTGGTTCTACGTGTTCGTCAAGTAACCAAACACCTGACCATCTACCTGGAGAAGTATCCCAACTATATGTTGGTGGTAATTTGTTCCTGTCTCCATTGTCCCCATCAGCCCAAAGGTACTGTGATGGTCTTATGTATTCCTGTTTTCGATACGAATCAGAGAATACTCCAAGTGACCAGTATATATCATATTGATCTGGTGACTGGAACTTGAATCGGTTTATTAGCTTCGTCTTTAAGTCTGGCGTAAACTGAAGTATTGAATCCGACCAGTTCGGCCTATTGGTCTTTGAGTTAATTCCCCATCTGTAAGAGATACAAACGAAATCACCAAAGACTGCATTCAATCCCCATAGGTCTAATATGTCATCAATATCTTTCTCAACGAACATAGATAGTGTCATCTCCTTGATGTGCAAATCAGATGACGTAAAGGCTGCCTTTGGGCTAATTATAAATAGTCAAAAACCAATATTAAGTTTGGACATCTTAAAGTAGTTTTGACTATTAACCAAAGGTAGTAAAAACGTCTCTAATTTTTTATATCACTCCTTAAAACCATTCAACATCCCTCACTGATATTAGTTCATAGATGTAGTCTATGATTGACAAATCCGAACCCCTTAATGGAATTCTTCTAACCCTTCCATGCTTGTACATCAAGTCTAATTCATAACTCAGTGTATTAAGGTTCTCAGTTAGGTCTTCACCAACTTCATTCTTATGAATTACAGCTCTAGCGAGTTCATCAAAATCCATTCCATTATCCCTTTTGAATAACACAGCATAGATTCTTTTCCTTATCTGCATCTTGTCTAATTTCATTCTAAACTACCCCACAATATTTACCCAAAAATATTCTTCCTACGCTCATAATCCTCTTTTACTTTTGAAGCCCATGCACGACTGCATTCGCAATTATCCCTTATCTCTATTCTAGTTGCATTTGGGTTTTTCTTCAAATACTCAATTACCTTATCCCTTTTCGTTTCTTTATTAACTGACCCGTTTCTAGCCAGCATAATTAACTCATCCAACTTAACCATCTTAAAAACCACCGAAGTATTTACACAATCTTTCCAGTTAGTCTAGCAACCATCTTTCTATACATCCTTCTTGTGTCAGCAGCAATTGTATAACTGCATCCTATGTTTGCAGCTATTATTCTGGCATTATCCATTGGATTCTTTTCTATGTATTCAATTATCTCATCTTCTTTTGACATCTATATCACTCCTTAATTATTGAGATTTATTAAACAAAGATTAAAAGTAAGTATTTGTATAAATATATTTTTAGCATGTATATAATAGTCTATCATTCGCGTTACAGTATCCGAAAGTATAGACTATTATGTCGGTAAATATAATGGGAAATTTTTTAAGAAAAGCTTAGGTAAATATTATACCCTTTCGTTTTTTATGCCATCAGTAATTATCTGTTTTAGTTTTGCGTTTTCCCCTTTGATAAAATGAATTTCGTTATGTACATCTCCCACCACCCTAGTTAGTTCTTCACCTACAACATTAAGTTGGGCATACATATTATCCAGACTATCAAGGGCAATGTTTATCCTATCAAATCTCTCAGGCTCTTTGATGATCTGTTCAAGTTGTCCGTTCCTGAGCATGAGCTTCTCATTAGTCTTCCTCATAACGGCTATCTTATCATTGAGTTCTTCAATCTTTAACTCTCTTCTCTCCTTAATTCTTAGTCGAGACTCTTTGATCTTGGACTTTTTTATTGCCTTATGTGTATTGATGTGAACCTCTTCTATAATTACACCTTCTTTATTCTTCAATCGTTCCACGAGTAGATTCTCTTAGTAACCTCTCAGAAATATTCCCTTTATACTTGGGTTCTTCAAACAATATAATGAATAGAAAACCCACTCAAAATGTTCTCTGTACTTCTCTTCCTTTGTCTTGGGTTGTTCGTCAGTCATGCTAATTACCCCACCCTTCACCAAGATTACACTGCTTGCAAACGTATATCGTCTCATGTGTATGGGGATAAGTCCTTTTCTCACATTCACAACTTTGGAAACTCTGATGACACTTATCACAGGTAACCATAGTTGATTTAATACAGGGTGTAAATAAGTTTTTGATCAGAGATACTAAACTCATTACCATCCCTCATTCGCTTTGTCATAAGCTGGTCTGTGTACTTTGTTTGTCACAGAAGCGATGTATAGGTCGGTTGTTGAGTATTCAGTATGTCTCATTAGGCTTTGGATCTGTGGGGGTGTAGCACCTGACTCTGCCATGTTCGTGGCAAAGAAATGTCTTAGAGTGTGCATACTGATTGGCTTATCAACGCCACATGTCGAGCCATACTTCTTGATGATGTGTCGGAAATGTCCAAGACATATTTTCCCCCATAGTTTGTCTTCACCTTCAAGCTTATTTCTTGAAACCCATTTATCAACCTCATCACAGGTATCTTGATCTAAAAGTACGTCATCTGGTTTTGGTTTGTTCCCATATTTCTGTTTCTTGAGTCTGATAGCCCGCTCTTCAAAACTAATATCCTCAACTTGAATATTGTACAACTCTCCAGATCGCATTCCAGTCTTTGCAGCTAACCTCAGTATGAGGTAGTCTCTATCATCTCCTTTCTTAGCTGTCTTCAATAATTTCTTGACCTCATCTTTACTCCATGGTACTATCTTGTGTTTAGACGTTGCAAAACCTCCTTCGAATTTTTGAATATTGATTAAAAAAATATATCAATGTAAAACCAATTAAACTTATTCTCAATGATAGGTAAATAAGTTCGATAGAGAGCTAAAAACATAGACTAATTATTAATTAATCAACGATGGATACTCGTATTCCCGAGTAAGGCATGTAGCAAAAAGTCAAAATCTGTTGTTCAATAGATGGAGGTTTAATCAAGGTGAATATTAAACAAATAGAAAAATATATGTCAGGTCTCTATCGTCTCAATTTTTTCATTTTTACTCCCCCTGTAGCCGATTTGTGTACCTAATACGTAGCCGTATCTATTGTATGAAGTCGATACCTGTACCTGTAATACTCTACCTGGAACTACTACTAATCATCATCTGAGCCTCCATCCGATAACTATAAGATATTGTAGGGAGTAGATGTAGGTAGCAAGAGGTTCGAGAGTATATGCCGAGTGCGGAAATATTACCAGACGGGACAATAAAAATAACCGATGCTAGCGATGAGCAATTGGTTAATATCATAAAAGGCATGCGTAACACCGATAATAAGACCCAAGTAACAAAAGTACCTGCTACTGTTGAAAAGAAAAAAAGTAAAGAGTTAGCTGCTAGGTTTCATAAGGAAAGCAAATTGAAGCGGGCAGTTATCGACTTGGCAGATGAGGGTCAATTAGACCAATGGTATATGAGGAAGGATATTGCAAAAGTCCTTAGACAGCGCGGACATATAGTTGATGAATCATTACTAAGCACATATTTAGGCAAATTAGTTGATAAAAATCTTCTTGAGAGCAGAGCAGCCGGTAAAGGTAAAGGCAATGGTAAGGAGTATAGGAAGTCTCAAGAGAATAATGGACATAAGCAAACGCAAAACTCGCCCGAAACTTCAAAAAATGAGAGTGAGGGGCAGTTGAAATTACAATAAAAACGCAATGATGAATTCATGATTATCAAGATATAAACGTGTAGCACTGACTTGTCAAACGAGTCTGAGAAGATAAAGAGGAATGTTATGGACATCCGACGATAAATCGATCATCCGGGAAAAGCTGGGGCGAGAGGCAACTCATCTGTTCAACTTGGCCGTTGCAATGAGAAGCCTATGAATCCCCAAACAGCGTTTCAAATTTGATACGCAATAAGAGATAGTACCTAGTTAGTATAAATCTCTTATTGTGTATCTGTTTTCTTTATTAGTTTATAAAATTATCGTTAGCGTTTTCAATCACAGACAATAGTTATTTGCGAGTATTATAACTTTTTCGTAACGGCCTCAGCATACGTATATTTTTAATTAGGAAATAGATCGTATTAATATCGTTGTATTAAAAAGTTAAAGAGGTTCATTTTTTTAATATTTCCCATCTAACTATTGCCATTCTTACAACCATATAATATGGTATTGTGGTAGATATTAGAATAGTGAGTAAGGTTATTACAATACCCACAGTATTAATTTCTGTTTGTAACCGCCATCCCGTTACATCAGATACAATGGCCAATATGAAAATGCATAAAATAAAAGTTAAAACGACTAATATAAAATACGCCCCAATTGGCCTAAGATATATTGGTATTAAATTTTCTCTTAGTGAATCAACGAGACCTAATGTAACTTTATCTTTCCTATTTTTTCTCCATCTAGTAATCGATGCATCTAATGAAAGTAATAATGATAAGCATATAGATATAAAAAATGATAAAAGAATTGTAATATATGATGGACCAAGTAGTAATCCAAGAAGGACATATGGAATTCCTAATAGTAGTATAGATGAAGAATAAAAGAGTATGATTGGTAGGAGAAATACGAACACAAAATCTTTTAATAATAATTTAGCAGACGGGCTTCGTTCATTCCACACTTTTGTTATAAAACTTCTTAATGTGGGTAGGTTCTTTTCGCGAAGTATTGCATCGATTGAAAACAACGACACTATAAAAAATACTATGTATATCACGTACATATAGGGCACTGTGTACTCTATAGCGTCAAAATAATTAACAATACCTGATATATATGGCATATTATACCCGATAATTTCAATATAATGTACAATCCATGCCAATGCAGGAATTAAAATTAACAACGCACTAGTATACAAATACCAATAGGACGCTGTTTTATTATTAATAAAAGGTTTTAGTAGTATCGTTAATAGTTTATAAAGTATTATTGGCGAAGGGAGAAGCCCTATAATTGTTATACACCAACCAATTCCGATCTTAACAGGAGAGGATGAATCTATGTTGCCAAGCGCTAATGGAAGTCCTGCTGATGCTACGGCAATAAGTCCGAATAAACCCGTTAAATATATAACAAGATAATCTCTTTCAACATCAGTATCGCTCACCACAAACACCAGATAATAGCTTGTAGTTAAGGGGCTTATATTTATCGATATAAAAGTATAAATTGCTATTCGAACAATATACTACTAGCTCTATAAAACATTAAGATGAATTTTTTGCAACAGCCTATGCATACACCATTTTAGTTATTATCGTTAGGAAAGCCAACTATTTATTCTATTACTTTTCTATATATTTATGTACGAGATATTTACCACAATAGCGGGGTAGTTTCGTAACATGTCCGAATACTTCACTACCCCCCAACTCCCTAAATTTGTGACCTGTGCATTCCCAATATGATCGGAGGAGTTCTATCCTTCTTATCCTCCGATCGCCATCTATCCTTTTGAAGATTTTTCCTTAATATAAAACATATGGGGAAATTTTCCACAAAGTTAAAAATTCGTTTTTACTGCCACAGATTTACTAGGCCCTTGTTTTATAATTCCCACATTTTACTTTTCTTTACTTTCTGTGAAGCAAAGCCAGGTACAACTACCCCCATATCACCTAAGCTACCTGTGGACTTTTTACTAGCCTTATCAAATACATCAACGTTAAAATTTCCCTCTAACGACAAGTTTCCTACATCATTTCTGTATATGGCTTTTTTGCCCTTTCTATGCCTACTATCAGATAAACCCTTATTATCGCTGGTGGTTGGAGCCCAGAATGGCGAGATGATAGTATTTACTGGACTCGTATAGCCATATGGTGAAGGTGACACAAATGGTGATGGACTAAATACATATGGGTTTGGAAGTACTGTAACAGTTCCTGGAACAGGTGAAGGACTTGGGCTAGGGGAAGGGCTTGGAGATATGACATCTGGTATAGGAGATACAAATATAGATTTCGGGCTTGGAATAACTACGACACTATCATGGTTTGATCTAGGGGTTGTTGGTAGACTAAAGTCTTGTACTGTAGTCTTGTAACCTCTTGATGGGCTTGGTATTGTATCGAATATACCAAGTGATGATAAATCGTAGGATTTAGTGGGAGATGACTTAGAAGCTGATTTAGAACTTATTGACTGTGATCCAACAATACAACTCAGTATGCTAGCAAAGGGTGAATCAAACCCACTTGTTGATGCAGCTTTGGAACTTGCGCTAATAACATTAATTCTTACAGGCTTTTTTCCAACTAGATTGTTTATGTATGTCTCATCATACATCTGTTGTCCAGTCTTAGTAATCATTGCCTGTTTCTTGGCAGTAGTTTCTCCAACGGTTTGCTTTAGCTGTTTGAAGAGGTCTTCATCTAGATAACTAAACTTAGTACTGGATATCTTACCAATATCAGTAGACATCCTTGCTGCTGCTTTTGTATTACCTTCTTTCTCGAACAAGGCCTGATAGACTCTCATGTTATGAAGCAGATCGGCAGTATCACTAGTAATTCTGTGAGTTGGTAAATCGCCCCTCACATCACGTAAGTTATTCACAAAGGCAGATAGACCCTTCCTCTGTGTTGTATAACCAAAATTCTCAGTTCTAACCTTGCCTGTGTATCCTTGTTCCCCAGGTATCTTTAGATCACGTGATCTTAGAGGGTTGTATAATAAGTCGCCACTAAGTTCTCCACTGTTGGTATCATGTAAATCAAATACATGTTCACCTTCCTTATTTAATATCAAACCTGGATTATCTTCGTCTTCCCAGGCTAACCCAGCATTAAACTTAGTATTAATCCTACCTATTAATGCATCACCTAAATCTTTAACACTACCAGTGGCAGTTTTTACATCTATGTCATTATGTATTCTGTCAAGAGTATTATCTCCAAAGGCATTAGCAATACCTTTATCCAAGTTAATAATATCTAGCTCAGAAGCTTGAACTGAGCCTCCGTAGACTCCAGTTCCTTGCTCTTGGCCAAAGTCAGATAACACAGCTTTGATATCAGGAGCCCACTTAGGTTCTACATGTGCAAGCTGAGTAAACATTGGTTCAACGTCTGTACGCATTGGCACATTTCTTATTGTTTTACTTGCATCAAACATACCGCTTATGGCATCTCTGTATTCTGGTGGAGTTTTAACTACCTCAGCAAAATTCTTGAATGGTTGGAATGTCTTTGAAATACCCTCTGACACAGAACCAACACCTTGTAAGATCGGTGAGTTCTTTGGAACATCTGCACTTATTCCAACTCTACTAAATACACCCGAATCACTCATAGCTGGTAGTGCTATAGAACCCGCTATAGCAGTATCCATTAAAATTGTCTGTCCCGGTGTTGCATGTGTTACTGTAGTATAGTCACCACTCTTTGGTTGTAGATGAGTGTACTCATTTGTTCCAGGAACAATATATGCATTAGTTCCCCAGGGGTTCAACTGATTAGGTATTTCTTCTGATGCTGTGAGTATTTGTTTTCCAGCTAAGAATGGATTCTGAGATGCTTCTATAGTAAGTCCAACTGCTGAACCTGCAAAGGTAACTAGTCCACCTGGTAATGATAACCCCATCCTTCCAATATCCTTAACACCACTCCCTATTAGTCCCGTTCCTAAAAATTGGTCTATGCCACCACTTATTCCCAGGGTATTTCCAAATGCATAATTGAGTCCCTGGGTTATCTCAGGGCCACTGTGGAAAGCAATATTATTTACTAGGTCTGGTTCTACTATACCATCACTAGACTTGGTTGTCTTAAACAGGTCTGTGATCTTACTAGTGTCCATATAGAATAGACTCTTGGGGTCAGTGAAGACATTAGTAAAAATACTCAGATCATTATTCCAACCAGATACCATATTATTAAAAACTTGGTTAGGGTTACCAATTGGGCCCCCTAGTTCTAGTAAAAATGGGTTTGAATTATCTGGATTTCTAGGAACTACGTTACTTGGTGTGTGGTTCCCTAATCCTAAGTCGCTTAAATGGAATGAGTCAACAGTTCCCACAGCACCAGGTTTAATATTACTAAACCTATCTTCAAGTGGTACACCTATCCTAACAGTATTAGTATTGGGATCATACCGTGCAAAGGAAAGAGTTTTTGTTCCCTCCTGAACCATTATCCCCCCAGTAAATCCCGGATCATACACAGCAGTAAAGTTTCCACTAACACGGGCTACTGGCTCATCATGTAATGTTCTTCCGTAATTGTCTCCGCCAGGGGTAGTGGTAAATAATGGTAAAACGTTACCCTTATTATCCATTATGGAATTATTTCCATGAAGGTAATTTGTATTGTTTACTCCCTGAGATTTGCTACCTAGGGTACTTGGTTGTAACAAATTGTTCAACGATTCATTGTAGGAAGGCCCAGTACTACCACCCACCATTATTGATGGCTTATTCTGTTGTAATGCAATATTACCCTCTAGTTGGTCTCTATACATATTATTAATATCATTATACTGATCGACCACAGACTTTGGGTAGTATTGGCCCGGTGCTCCTGGAACTTGTTCTCCTATCTCTGATACACCAGTATTTGGGTTATATATCCTAACACCAGTTGGTGAAACTTCATAACCGTATGAAGCAGGTCTGGCAGAAGATGCCGATTCTGCCGCCCTTGTAGCATCGCCTTCATGGTACTGTTCAGCAGCAAACTGACCTAATGGGGTTGCAGGATTGTTTACTTGTGCATTATAATATTCAGTCTGGGCTTTAGTAAAGTCACTAAGATTGTTGAATGATTGATACCAGGGCTTTCCTACCCAACTTGGTGTTGGTACATTTCCAGCCTGTGTTTGTGACACAGATGGTGTTGAAACTGGTTGGAGCCCAGCCCTGATAGCAGCCGTTCTTGCATTGGCTGCTTCTCTTTGTTCTTCTGGTGTCCCTTCTATCATTTGAAATCACTTTGCCATGTATGTATCTTGCTGTTCGAATTCGAGCACGTTCCATAAGAAATATATTATTCCACAAATGACCATGATGATTGAGACGCTGTGGGTTATCATTGATAGAGTGGATAACTTTCCAACTGTGTCAGGAAATATTGAGTTTTGTACTTGCATACCATTCCATATTACGTTGGCTACATTGTCCACTAATATGGTGTTGATATATTCCCAGACACCTGCAACGAATAATGCGACAATAAACCCAACACCGCCTCGTATAACATTACTCATTGTCATGCTGGCATCCTCCTGATTATAAGGGCGGAAATAATTATCCCGATTATTCCCAAAATCAACACTATAATTGGGAACCACTGCCATACATCGCCTATAATAACCATTGTTCCTAAACTGGCATCACTGGCAAGTCCAGTTTGATACAGTGATTTGTTGTAGTTAGAGAACACATCACTCATCGGGTAACTAATCGCGATCCAGATAAAAGATATAATAAAGAACGACAATATAAACATGATAAATAGGTGTGCTGCCCCACTATCATCTTCAATCAATCTCATAATGATACATAATATTTTTTATATAGTATTACTTAATAAAGTTCTTCCAAATGGATTACATTAGTGTATTTTTTACAAAAATGAATATATTTTAAAACCAGTAAACATAGTAGCGATAGTGTTTATGTTGTTGGGGAAGATTGAACCTAAGGCATAGACACACAATACTTATTTTGAGTGTTCTATCGTCATAAATACCTCATTTATAACTTATAATCGACGAGTAGCAACCATTTATATGAATATAACAGATCGTTTATTGGATAGTAGTAGTAAACTCCCCTTTACATATAATATATTTAGTTATAACAAAAAAGCTCCTCCTGGTGGTTGAAACCTTGTCCCTGGGGTGGTAGTACTTTATATTCAAAATATATTAAACGCGCTCAGCACTCTGATCTACGGTTGAATAAGTAAATATCCCCACAGGTCACACGCAAAGAAAAGATTTTATTCTTATACTTCAAAATTATAATTGTGAGAGAATAGTTTAGATATTGAGCGATTGATATTTTGTTATGGGTGATGTTATGTTAGAGAAAGGTACGGATGAAATAATTACTGTAGAAGGTAAAAGGTTTCACAGGCATATGATTGTGGATAACCCAAGAACTGGTCATCCATATATCCCAACACTAAAGGCACACTTAGATGAGATTGTTGGTAGATGGCATGGGAAGAATTTACATGGATATATAGAAGAAGGCTCTCCTGGTGTGTTATTTTACATTGATAACAAACACATAATGGATATGATACAGCACTCGGTAACAGGACATCTATATGTAAGGATTAGGTGATTGACATGGGATTAAATGATTGGGCAAGAAATAAAATTGAGAGTGCCAAACAAGCTGTGGTTCAACATTATCATGCATATAATGCACATCGCACAAATTACCGTAGCTCACATAGTAATGAGGTATCACAGAAAGAAACGGAATCATACGGTAGACAGACAAGATACATAAAAAGAGTGAATGAAGCTAGAAAATCTTATCTTACAGCACATCGGGCACAAGTCGAGAATGATAACTTAGCATTCGAGATACAAAGGAAGCAGGCTTTACTGAATCAGAGAAGGGCTCAGTTATCTGATAATAATGGCGGGGTTGCATCTCATATCAGGAAGGCCACTTCACAGAACCAGCCATTTGTTGGGGGGATAAACATTGATCTGTCATCTGTAGTTGGTAATGGTGGGGGGTTTGGGCCAGACCTTAATTCTTTAGTTGGTAGTGGACTAAATCTTGATGCATGGGTAAATGGGCCAAAGCCAAAAGCTACTCAGAAGAAAAAGAAACACAAGGAAGCTACCTATCAGTTGGTGAGGATAATACATTAATAGAAAATGTTGGACTGGGGGATGGTTTAAAGACATGTCGTCATTGTGGGAAATCCCTATCTAATAGACGAATGAGGGAGCGACCTTCTGTAACCGTAATTGTCAGATTGAGTACGTTAAAAAATACTCTCGTATGAAGAGAGACTACCTAAACAAAATATGTCTGAACTGTGGAAAACCACTGACTGTAAATCCAGGGGAGATTAAACGGTTCTGTGAAATATCATGTATGAAAAATTATTGGGGGAACATGTAATGTCTGATACCATCTTATTTTGTCAAACATGTGGTAGACCACTGTCAGAGGACCGTATAAAAAGGCGCGGAAAATTTTGTAATAGGGAGTGTCAGTACAATTATATCATTTCTGGAAAAATCGGTGTTTTAATAACTCCTCATATTGGCGTAACTGAAAAGGTTAATGGTAAAGTTCTATAAGGATATACTTTTAAATGACGTGTACCAGAGTAAAAATGACAATTTAGGGCCTTATACCTATTAACCCTTAATGTTTTCATTTGGATTAAAACAAATTTCTTAAAAGGGCACTTTAAAGTTTAATAAAAAGAGAGGACGTTTTTAGTTCGAATCATGCCTTGATCTTAGAGAGGATTTCTGATTTCTGAGTCTCTGTTAGGCTTTTGACTGTTACTCCTAACTCTTTGGCAGCTTTTCGTATGATGCGGCGATTCTTCCTTGCCTGCTTGAACTCTTGGAGTTCTTCAGTGGTCATCTTTGCTAATCTGGCGACCCTTCTCTCTTTGCGCTTTTCTTGGACTTCACTTTTGGGTGTGTCTACCTTTACTGGCTTTGACTTCTTGGGAACCTCTACTTTTGTGTCCTCGGGTTTTTTGTAGGCACAGGTCGGGCATAACCCTTTGAAATTGTCTGCTGTGTCCTTCCTAATCTTTCTGTTGCATTTGGAACATGTGGTGTATTCGGTCTTCGGCTTTACAACATTCTTTTGAGTCTTGTTTATTTTCTGCATTTTACATACCTCTTTATAATTATATTATTGCAAACTACAATGCGGAGTAATAGCTAATAAACGTTGCTTGGAGTAAATAACAATAAACTCCTATGGGGATATTAAAATAATATAGATTCATTAAAAATTATATGGCATATGTGAGCACTTCATATATATACATGATTTTACAGGTAAGTATATAAATAATTCTTATTATGGCAAAGCATAGCCCCTATAGTTACAATTTATAGCCATAAACATAAAATGGTAAATATAATATGAAATAGTTGTATTGGTGCTACGAGAAACCTTATAATCTTACAAGCACTACCAATACTAAGTTAGGTGGCAAAAACGGGGAAATCGTATAACCTCATCCAATTGACATAAAGGGATGGCAAAATGACAAATATATACAATACTACGATAAACATAAACGTTAAAGTAAACGACCCAAAACATAGCACCGAAATTATAGACAAAATCAAAAACTTATTACCGTCCATGATGACCATGGGACTCTCATTAGTCCAGTATATACATCACTAAGGTTAAATAAAAACGACTTTTATTTTTTATTGTTTCTGTTTGGATTTTTGCTCCAATAATTGCTCATATCTTAGTTCTTTTTCCCGTTCCTCATCGCACCATTCAGCTATAGCTATCGAGGCGAGCGAAGATAATGATGTAGCATATCTTTTGGATTTACCCTGCATGAACTTTTTGTTTTCTTTAGAGATACGAACGTGAATCCTCTCAGAATATTCTTTTTCAACTGCTTCATCAAGATCAGGTATATCTATCTCGTCTTTATCCATTTTCATCTCGACCTTTGTAGCCATTTCTTCATTAAACATCTTAGAACGTAATCCTTTAACCATTTATCTCACCTTATATTGTAATTTCCCCCAGGGCATCTATTGAACTCTGTAGTTGGTTCACATTAGTATGAACATATTTCATCGTCACAGAAATATTGGAGTGACCCATTAACTTCTGAACCTGTGGCAAGGGAACGTTTCCCTCGTTGGCAAGATATGAACATCTGGCATGTCTCAACATGTGTGGGTGTGATTTGATACCGGCTTTTATAGCATACTTATACTCGATACCTCTTAGACGACTTGTGCTTAGACCCTCACCAGTTCTTGAACTCAGGAATAATGATTTACCTATCATATTAGACTCTGATCTAAATCTCATCCATGTATCTAGGTGTTGGCAGCATATTTGGGGTATGGGTATTGATCTGGCTTCGTAGTCTTTAGGATGGAAATCATCATGTGCCCTAACATTTATACGATGATTTTTAGCATCATAATCAACTACTCTAAGACCTGAACACTCCCCTATCCTAAGTGCTGCAAAATATAACACAGAGATAATAGCCCTGTCTCTTGGGTTCTTAGCCGCTTTAATAATTGCCTGGGCTTCTGCTGGGGTATGATATTCCCCCTCCTGTTTGGTTACTCGGGGTTTACCAATTTTAATATCAGGATGCCCATTAGCATGAAGAAAGTCTTCAAGGGCATATAACCAAGTTCTTATTGAACCTGCTGATATTTTATCGTGGTCAAGACAATTATGTATATAACTTACATACCCTTGATCATATTTTAAGGGCCCGTATTTTTTGTATAGCATCCGTATAACTTTAACTCGTTCTTTTATTGTACTGTCAGAGTTACTTCCAAATCTACCAGTTTTATTTTTCATATAGTTAGACATGTTGAAGATGGCCCTATCCAGGTTTTCTTCAGTACTTCCGTACTCTGGTACCCCATTACTATTTGGAGGGTCCCAAACCTTATCGCTTAAACAAAATTTATTATGTACCATACTTGCACCTAATAGGCCCCAATTTGGCCCAGTTCAATAGTCTATTGGGGCCATATAGTATTTATTCTTTGTTATGTAATCGTTCATAACTCTTGGATTTGGGTTAAAATAGGTTAATATAGTCCTTTTTACTACTCGATGCAATAGAAAATTAGATAATGTAATCGAATCGTATAATTGATGGGATGTACGTGTATGGAACGCGATTATTGCACAATGGACGATTTCTCTTTTGACGGTAAGACCGTTTTATTGCGAGTAGAGTTCAACTCACCTATGACGCCGGATGGAACGATCCTTGACGATAAGCGCATCCGAGAAAGCCTGCCCACGATCAAGGAGCTCGAGGATGCGAAGGTGGTCCTCCTGGCACACCAGAGCAGGCCGGGCAAGAAGGACTTCACCACGCTGGAGCAGCATGCAAAGCGGCTGCAGCGCTATGTAAAACAGGATGTCCGCTACGTGGACGACATTTTCGGGTCCCATGCACGGTCCGCGATCGCAGAAATGGAGCCCGGCGACGTGGTCATGCTGGAGAACGTGCGGTTTTACTCGGAGGAGATGCTGGAGCAGCCTCCGGCCGCTCATGCGAAGACGATCTTAGTGAAAAAGCTCGCCCCACTCGTGAAGATATTCTTGAACGACGCTTTTGGCGCTTCGCACAGGTCGCAGGACTCCCTGGTCGGCTTCACGGCCGTGATGCCGTCGGGCGCAGGCCGCCTGATGTCGAAGGAGATCGACTCTCTGAGCGAGGCCCTCCATGGCGGAGGCGAGACGGTCTATGTGCTCGGCGGGGCAAAAGTGGACGACAGCATCAGCGTCACACAGAATGTGCTTGAAAAGCGCATCGCGACAAAAGTGCTTACCACAGGCGTGGTGGCTAATGTTTTCCTGGCGGCGGCGGGCGTCAATATAGGGAAACTGAATATTGACTTCCTGGAGAAGAACGAGATGATGCCGCAGATCGACGCGGCCCGGGCGATCCTGAAGAAGTTCGACGGAAAGATCCTGTTGCCCACTGACGTGGCGGTCAATAAGAACGGCAAGCGTGTCGAGATTAATGTCCAGCAGCTGCCTACGGACTACGTGATCTCGGACATAGGCCATGAGACCATCGCGAACTTCACCGATATCATCCGGCACTGCGATAAGGTGATCATCAATGGCCCTGCGGGCATTTTCGAGAACCCCGAGTTTGCCACTGGTACCGGTGACATCCTGACTGCGGCCACAAAAGCGAAGTTCTCCATCGTCGGCGGAGGCCACAGCTCGGCGGCCGTGGAGGAAATGGGCATCGAGGACAAGATCACTCACGTATCAACGGGCGGCGGCGCGTGCATCGATTTCCTGAGCGGCAAGCAAATGCCCGCGATCGATGCGCTGAAGGCGGCTAAAAAAAGGATGACGGACCGCGTCAAAGCATCGCACTGAAATCTTTTTATTTTTTATAACTCTTTTGCATTTTTAGTTTCGCTAATGTGCTAAAAAACTGCGCGCAGGTAAAAGAGGATGGAAAATATATTCTTTCTTTTGTCCGTTCATGCATTCAATAAGTTTCATATCTAGGTTTGGGGCATGCCCAAAAATTATTTATCCTAGAGGCGTATACTTCAAACTATGAAAAATAATGATGGTCTGGAGTTAAGCCCCAAGAAAAGTGAGTATTTAAAATATATTTTTGAGAAGGGGGGTATTGTCCGTACGACGGATATATCAGATCATTTTCATCTTGATCCGTCAACGATCACAAAGACCATACAGGAGATGTCTTCCACCGACCTGATAGAGTATACTCCCTATAGGGGCATTAGTTTGACTCCCAGGGGTACGGAATATGCCGAGTTTTTGGTTAGACGTCACAGGGTCATAGAATTGATGCTATCGCACTATGGGCTTTCTGGACCGGAAGCTTGTGATGAGGCTTTAAAGTTTGAGGGATATGTCTCAAGGGATGTGGTCGATAAGATCTGCCATTCGCTGGGGCATCCGAGCATGGGTATTTGCGGGAGAATCAAGCATGATAAAAGCTGCTGTTGTCCCGAAGAGAATTAACGAGGCATTACCCGATGAGTCAACTATCCCCCCATATACCGGATCTGGATTTGATCACGTTTTATAGTGAAAAGAGCACATCGCTATTCTCCAGGGTAAGCCCCTGGACTAAGGCTTTATTTCTACTGCTTATCATCATCTTCGTTGCATCGGAAAAAAGCCTCCTCTTGAACGTTTGCTTATATCTGGCTGTTTTAGCGGTGTACGGCTTATCAGGCCTGCCGTTAAAAAAATTATTCCAGTGGTATGCAATGCCTTTGATATTTGTATTATCACTTGTGATCATCATGATGTGGAATGAGCCCGGAAGGGCGCTCGTAATATTTAATTTGCATTTTTTTACGCTGACGCTCACGGATAACGGGCTCCTGCTCGTCCTGACGCTTACGTTTAAATCTCTGGCGGCAGTGACCTATTCTTTGTTTTTCCTGATGACCACCCGGTACAATTATTTCTCGACCATGATATACAGGGTTTTTCCAACGCCTATTGACCAGGTGTTCCTCATGTCCTATCGGTTTATTTTTATTACGCTCAATATGCTGGACTGTATGATGAAAGCATTAACGTCGAGGGGCGGGGGGTTATTAAAAGGCGTGGTTACACAGAGTAAGATGTTTGCGGAGCTGTTCGCGCTGACCATGATACGCTCCTATGACAGGGCTGAAAGGGTCAATAAGGCTATGGAAGCGAGAGGGTTTAGCGGGAAATATATAGCATCGACTAAAGTTCCCGGGATAAACATTATAGAATGTATGGTTTTAGCGATATCGACGATTTTAGTATTATGTCTTATATGGTTCGTCAAAGCGCCATTTTGAAGGTGATCTGATTGCAAGTCTTACAACAAATGCACATTGAACATGCATGCACACACGATAAAAACGAGATAATACATGTCGATTGCGCGAGCCACGTATATCCAGACGGGAGCAAGGGTATTCATGAAATGTGTTTTAAAGTTCTGGAAAACGAGGTCGTCGCTTTATGTGGCCCTAACGGCTCGGGCAAGTCTACGCTCATCGAGCATTTGAACGGATTGCTCCGGCCGACCAGCGGAGAGGTCACCGTCATGGGTAAAAAGATCAATCTGAATAATTCTGGTATCTGGAGGGACGTGGGCGTAATATTCCAGAGGTCGGACGACCAGTTATTCGCTCCCACGGTAATGGACGATGTGATGTTCGGCCCGATAAACATGGGCATGAGCCTCGAACAGGCGAGAGAAGCTGCCATAGATGCATTAAAAGCTGTAGGGGCCGAAAATTTGTCCGACAAGATGCCGAGTTATTTGAGTGGTGGCCAAAAAAGGCTGGTATGTATCGCCGGTGTTCTTGCCATGAAGCCAAAAGTGATCGCAATGGATGAGCCGACGTCAGATCTAGACCCTATGCATGCCGAAATGGTCGAGAACATCATCCTCGACTTGAAAAATAATCACGGCATAAGCATAGTTGTGGCGACCCACGATATGGATATGGCCGCGAAGATCTCTGACAGGATCTGTATAGTAAAGGGCGGTTCAATCATCGCAGAGGGCAAGCCTTCTTCGATATTTTATAATAAACAGCTTCTGGAAAAGTCGGGGTTGCAGCAGCCAAAGGTCGTACAAATATACGAAGAACTTGCTAAAAACATAGGCATTACAATAGAAAATCACCCCATGACAGCCGAGGAATTAGTGAAAATAATCGCTCCCATGATAAAACAAAATTGAAGTGCTTTTCTGATTATTTTTGGAGCCTATAAACAAATTTTGAATACGACCTAAAATGTTTGGGCATATCCCAAACATTTATATTTGGGGACAACACAATAAGTGTTTGGAGTGGTTTACAGCCGCTTAAGAGGTAACATATGGCACATATACATCTTCCTGATGGAGCATTTTCTTTATCCTGGATCGTTATTTGGTGGATTCTTGCAATTATAGTTTTAGGCGTATGCCTTTTCTGGCTGACGAAAGTTAAAAAAATAGATAACAGGAAAATAACGTTGGCCGCCATGTGTACGGCAGCTTCCTTTGCCATATTCCAGGTCAATGTGCCGCTGTTCGGCGGCGTACACATGAACCTGACATCCCTTACGGGCATTCTCGTCGGACCGGCCCTGGGCGGGATTATCGTTCTCATCGTGAACATCTTATCCGCTGCGATCGGTCATGGTGGCTGGGGCATGGTAGGCGCGAACTTCCTCGTAAACATGACTGAAGCCACATCCGCATATGCCATATATGTCGCACTGGGGAAGCTCAATATCAGTACGTTCTATAAAGCTGCGACCGGCACGATCATAGGGCTCTTTTTGGGCAATGTAGTCATGATCGCGGTTATCCTGATATCCGGTATACAAGGCGTTGACCAGACGATCACGAACATGCTCTACGGACTCTCGCTACTTGCGGCCGTTAACATGGGAGTAGCGCTAATAGAATCCATTATAACAGGATACGTCGTATCGTATATTCACCGGGTTAGGCCGGATATCCTTCAGGAGGTGACGCCCGTTGCAGCAAAAGCAAACTAATAAAAATCTAGGGATCACGATATTTGCAGTGGTAGTCCTGATATTCCTGGCCGTATGCATTTTCGCTTATCTAATAACCGGAAATCAAGGAATTGAAGACCGCTTCTCCAAAGCCGTAGGGCTACCCACAGAGCCGGAGGAGGGGGGAGATAGCGGGATTTTAGGATTCACGCTTGAAGGTAACCACCTATCCTACCTCATAATATTAGCCGCGATCCTGCTCATAACGGCGATCATATACGTGAAATATAGGTTGTGAACAAAACCCGACCAATTTATTTTTATAGAAATAAAGTTAAATCAAAAACGGTTTTTCATGCAGGATTCTAAGGGCAGATTAAAGGATATTCTCCATAGGGGCAATAAGCCTCTTACTGTGGGTATAGCCTGGAGCATCTTTGGCATTACAATATGCCCATGTCCATTGTGCCTGATTGGATCGCTGAGCTTTTTAACGCTGGGATTTGCTGATAAATTCGGATTTATTCAAAATATTAAACAAAAAATGAATGATCATCCTGCTGATTGCGAAAATTGTAATGAGATTAACTAATAAAAAAATTGACCGTTTTTAACGAGAAAAAACGTTCATTTTTTACAGTTACATTGTGCCGGTGGTTTTCCACAGACTCCACAAACGTTTCCTTTCATGTCCGCTCCACAGGCGGGGCAATGCTCATGTTCCGTATCTCCACTATGTGTTGGCATATAATAATCCTCTGAGTAAGATATAAAAAAGCAATTATTTATATTATTTATAAAATAAGAGCGATTATTAGCTTTACAAGCATAAAAAAGCTGTCTAAACCCCGAGGCAACAATAATAAACACCCTAATATTATCGGTATACCATGAAACTTACCAAAATATTGGCGATAATATGGTTACTAAACCAATTATTATTTGGTATATAACCAAGTTTTCATTTATTATAAAAACCAATAGCTTAGCTCTATTATTCTATATTTTATCATAATATGACGAAAATGATAATCGGTTAATAATTGCAATATAAACATGCAATGCTATCGTTTTATATCAATTTGTTATTACCCCAAATTTTAAATAATTGGAAGTATAATCTAATAATTGCATGTTAAGAAAGCAAAATCTATGGAGACACTATCGGAGTGAGCGCTATTGAAGAAACAATTATTGACCATACTATTTTCGCTTGTATTAATCACTGCTATCCTTTTTAGCGGTTGCACTAGTAAAGCTGTAAATTCTACGGAGACCCAGGTACCAAGTGATGGCAATCAGATCGTCGTGGCGGTGAGCGTACCACCCCAGGAGGAGTTCGTCTCGCGCGTGGGCGGCGATCGTGTAAAAGTAGTTTGTTTCCTGCCTCCCGGGGCAGACTGTTGTGAATATGATCCCACGGCCGGAGATCTGGCCCAGATAAGCAAGGCCGATATGTACATGGCTCTTGGCACTGGTCTCAATTTCGAGGCGAAAAGTCTCCCCGAAATATCGGAGATAAACAGTAACATACAGGTAATAAACACATCCAGTGGCATACAATTAATTAATGGTGACCCCCATGCATGGGTGTCCCCCAAACAGGCCATGGTCATGGTAGAGAACATTTATCAGGCGCTTGCGCTGAAAGACCCGGAGCACAAGGAATACTACCTCCAGAACGAAGAAGTATACTTGAATGAGCTCAATGGCCTGAATGACAATATCTCCGCCGTACTTTCCAATAGCACGAACAGAAGCTTCATGGTATACCCGGATAACTGGGGATACTTTGCCCGGGATTACGGCCTCGACATGCTGGCTATAGACGAAGATAACAAGGACCCAAGCCCTGTTGATATTCAGCACCTGGTAGATGAGGGTAAGGCTAAAAATATCAAGACTGTGTTCGTCACGCCTGAGTTTGACCCGGATAGCGCCCGGACAATGGCCGATGAGCTTGGAGCTACGATGGCCGAGATCGACCCGCTTGCCCCCAATTACGTAGAGAATATGAATAATGCTTCTCAGACGATTGCACGGAGCATGAAATAACCATGAGCAATGAAGCCGTCAACCTGAAGGACGTGTGGGTACGTTATGGTGATAATACCGTGCTTCAGGAGGTCACACTGACAGTAAGCAAAGGCGATTTTCTAGGTATCATCGGGCCGAATGGCGGCGGAAAGACTACATTGCTTAAAGTGGTCCTGGGATTGGTACAGCCAGTAAGGGGCAAAGTCACGGTCTTCGGTGAAGAGCCCCGCCGGTCCCGGCATCGCATAGGATATGTACCTCAGCAGAGCACACTAGATAAAAATTTCCCGATTAGTGTCCGCGATACCGTGCTAATGGGCCGCCTCGGTCGTAAAGCCATTTTTAAAGGCTACGGCAGGGATGATAGAGCTGCAGCTGAGGAAGCGCTGGCCGCGGTGGATATGTGCGGCTATAGCGGCAGACAGATCGGCAAGCTATCCGGAGGACAACTGCAACGTGTGCTCATTGCAAGGGCGCTTGCGTCCCGGCCCGACCTGTTACTACTCGATGAGCCCACCACAGGGGTAGATATGGTGGGGCAAGATAGCCTATATACAATCCTCGACCGGCTCAAATCCATGATCACCATCATCATCGTTTCTCACGACGTCGGGACTTTAACCGTCAACGCGGATAAGATCGCATGTATTGGAAAGAAGTTGTATTATCATGACTCGAAGGAGCTTCTCCACGGTGAGGTGGAAGAAGCCTACGGGTGCCCGATCGAGCTAATCGCCCATGGTATCCCGCACAGGGTATTGAAAGAGCATGCGGAGTGAAGCGATGTTAGATATCCTTCAATACGAATTCATGAGAAATGCGATCGCAGCAGGCATTCTGGCGAGCGTGGCATGTGGGATGATCGGCGTGTACGTTGTCCTTAAAAAGATCGTGTTCCTTAGCGATGGCATCACTCACGCCTCGTTCGGAGGGATCGGATTAGGTTACTTCCTGCATATTAATCCTGTCGATGCTTTACTCCCATTCAGTATCATATCAGCGATAGCAATGTACATCGCCACCAAAATGACAAAAGCTTATGAAGATACCGCCATCGGCATTCTGCTGGCCACAGGTATGGCCATTGGCATAATTTTCGTATATCTTACACCCGGATATGCGCCGGACCTCATGACATACCTTTTCGGCAATATCCTGATGGTACCATTAAGCGATCTGCTAATGATGGTCGGACTGGATATAGTAATTATCCTGTTAGTCATTGTTTTTTATCATGAACTTCAAGCCCTCTGCTTCGATGAAGAATACATGAGGGTCTCGGGCCGCAATTCTAATGCATATTACTTATTATTACTTTGCATGGTCGCAGTATACACGGTCATCATGGTACGGGTCACCGGGATCATACTTAACATAACCCTGCTAACGATACCCGCGATCATCAGTCACAAGCTCGTCTCATCGCTGAAACTGATGTTCGCCTTATCGGTCATCCAGGGAATGATCTACGTACTCTCAGGCCTCTGGCTCTCGTACATCCTGGACCTCCCATCAGGAGCCACAATAGTCATGGTCATGACTACCATATATGGAATGATAATAATCGTAAAAACCGTTTATGAAAAGCTGGTCATTCCCAGAGCCAGCCAATCATCAAAATAAAATGTTATCGGATATCAACCTGCTGTGACAACTAGTATCCCGGATCAGTCAAGGGCTTTCTTACCCAGGATATGCCCGTCGATATTACGATAAAAACAGGAAACGTACCCAGTATGGCAAGCCGCCGTGTCCTGCTCTACCAATAGCAACAGACAATCGGCATCACAGTCTATACGTACCTCTTTTACGTACTGGATATGGCCGGACTCCTCCCCTTTCTTCCAAAGTTTTTGACGGCTCCGGCTATAATAATGTGCCAGCCCCGTCTTTAGGGTAAGATCAAAGGCTTCCTCGTTCATATAGGCGAACATGAGGACTTCGAGAGTCTTCCAGTCCTGTACAATAGCGGGCAACAGCCCATCTTTAAAATCCGGCTTTATCATTCGATATATGGATATGATGATTAGCGTTTAAATTTTACGTGCCGCCATCAGACCTATAGATCGTAGTCAGTGCCCAAGTTCTCTTTTATCGCCTTTTGATAAACGTTATGGGCGACGGCCATATCCTGAATGCTCAGCCCGGTCGAGTCGAAAATCGTGATCTCACTATCATTGGTCCTTCCGGGGTTCATGCCGGCAATGATCTCGCCGATGGTGCCGGCCAGCTTGTCTTTATTAAGCAAGCCTTTGCTCCATGGCACGTTGATCTCGCCGCTGTGCGCCGCCTGCTCATATGAGTCAACGAAGACCCTGGCACTGAGCGTCAGGGGCGTTTCCAGCTCCTGCTTGCCTGGTGCATCGGCACCTATGGCGTTAATATGCGTTCCCGGCTTGACCCATTCTTTTTTTAATATCGGCGCGCGTGCGGGGGTTACTGTCGCGACCAGGTCAGCATCCGCGGCCTCTTTCGGCGTGTCATAGGATTTTGCTTCGTAGCCGAGCTCATTATGCACGCGCTTCGCGAACGCCTGCGCGTGCGCCACATGCCGGCTGCACACCTTGACATGCTTGATCTTCGGGCCAAACACTTCTTTATAAGCGAGCATCTGCGTCCATGCCTGGTGGCCGCTACCGATGAGTCCCACCGTGGACATGTCCTTCCTTGCCAGGTATTTTGCAGCGATGCCGCCAGCCGCTCCTGTGCGCATGTCCGTCAGGCCCGAGCCATTCATGACGCAGAATAATTTACCCGTCTTAGGGTCGTTCAACAGGATCGTGGCCATCACAGTGGGAATTCCCTTATTGGGGTTATCCGGATGCACGTTCACCCACTTGATACCGGCCGTATCGATGGAAGGCACGTAGGATGGCATGGCCCGGAAATCTCCATAGCCCTTGACGTCCAGGTATATTTTACTAGGCATTTCAGTCTTGCCTTCGGCATATTCCTTAAAAACCCGCTCGACTGAAGGTAAAATGTCGCCCATGGAGACAAGCCGCTCCACGTCGCGCTCCGATAATAGCCTGATCATGACGCAGATCCTCCGATGATTTGAAAATAAAATAGATATGGAAGGCGATTACGCCTTCCACAGCCCGTGTATGTTACAGTATGCCCTGACAATTGCGTCGTCCGCCTTGACGTTGAACTCCGCCTCCGGCTTATCGCCGGCCTTCAGGAACTTCTTGTAGGAACGCCCGTCGGCGATCACTTCGATCCACTCGATGTAGTGCTTATCCTCCATCGGGTGCGGGACAGAGCCGACCTTTACCTTGAGGGTAGCTCCCTTCTCGACCACCGGCACGTGCTTTTCCTTGCTCGCGTCGATCGAGTTCTCCTTCATGAGGATCATGGCCTGCCCGCAGCAGACCAGGTTCACGCCTGCGCCAGCGTGAACAACTTCCAGTATGTTACCGCAGACGCCACATTTATACACTTGATGTAATTCAGCCATGATATCACCTAATAAACTTCGTTCAATACTCGGTAGTATGATCGTTCATGATCGCAGGACGGGCAGCGCAGTGGAGGCTCTACCCCGAATTCCATGTAGCCGCATTTGCTGCAGTACCACCAGACGGGCTGTGCTTTCTTGAACACGGTGCCAGCCTGGACTTCCGCCAGGAGTTTCGTGTATCGCTCGGCATGGTGCTTCTCTGCCACGGCGATGGACTTCAGTCGTCCGGATATGTCTTTGTAGCCTTCTTCTTTGGCCACGCGGGCAAACTCCGGATACATCTCGGTGAACTCATAGGTCTCGCCCGCGATGGCGGCCTTTAAGTTCTCCAGCGTAGTCCCCCAGGTGGTCGGAGCAGCCGCTTGTACCAGAACTTCCTCGAACTTTTCCGCCGGCTTGAGCTGCAGGAGCATCTTAAAGTCCCATTCGGCGTGTTCGTTCTCGTTGTCGGCTGTCGTTGAAAAAATCTCGGCGATCTGCTCGTATCCTTCTTTCCTGGCCGTACTGGCATAGAACGTATAGCGGTTTCTCGCCATACTTTCGCCGATGAACGCCTTTGTCAGGTTCTCCACTGTCTTTTTCATTTTGATACCACCGATTATATATTCTATATTTCAATCTAATTGTTTAATATCCTTCCTGTTTGCTGAATAATGGCTTACTTCATGGCCTTGACACGGCGTCCGACGTCCACGCCCATTTCATAGAGATGCTTGAGCTCATCCGCGTTAGGCTTGTACAGTACCTCATATCCCTCGTTGATCACGTCGATGCCGGCAGTCTTCATGTCCGCTGCCACGAGCTTGATGGCGCCGCCGTGGCCACCATGAGAGCCGAACGCGAAGCCGATCTTTTTATTGGCGAGCTTTCCGGGCTCCAGGCCCTTCAGATAGCTCATGAAGTCCGCTACCGTCGGGTACATTTGATTTTGAAGGGTCGGCGTGCCGATCAACAACGCTTTCGAGTCCAGCATGTCGGGCACGATGTTGCTCCTGTGGGTGCCCTCTGCCTTGCCGTCCTTGAGTATGCACACCTTGACCTCCACGCCCTCGGACATGATGCCTTCCGCCAGCGTCTTCGCCATAAGATCAGTAGAGCTGTGCATCGTATCGTACACGATGGTCACCTTGTTCTTCGAGATGCCCTTACTCCAATTCACGTAGGAGCCGATGATGTCGCCCACGTAGGATCTCCATATGACGCCGTGGCTGGGTGCGACCATCTTGATCTCGATGCCAAGCTTTCCGACCTCTTCCAGCTTTTTAAGGACGCGAGGTGCCAGAGGTATGATCAGATTCGCGAAGAACTTTTGCGCATGCTTCAATGACTCCTCTTTTCCCAGTTCGTCGTCGAATCGTTCCGACGAGGCTATGTGCTGGCCGAATGCGTCATTGGGGAACAGGATCTTGTCCTCCGCAAGGTACGTGAACATGCTGTCGGGCCAGTGGAGCATGGGGGCTTCCAGGAACACCAGCGTCTTACCGCCCAGATCCAGCGTGTCGCCGCTCTTTACGATCTTGAAATTCCAGTTCGCCGTATCGTAGTGCTTTCCGAAACCGACCTCTGCGTTGGCCGTGCAGTAAAAGGGCACGCCGGGCAGCATCTTTGTCAGCGTAGGGTATGATCCCGAGTGGTCTTTCTCCACATGGTTCGCCACGATATAGTCGATCTTCTTTGGGTCCACGATGGCACTTACGCGGTCGAGTATCTGCTTTTCGAACCCCGGGTACGCGCTGTCGATCAAGGCGATCTTTTCGCCGACGACTAAGTACGCGTTATAGGTCGTGCCGGGTAGCGTGTACCCGTGATAGTCTCGAATGTTCCAGTCGATAGCTCCTACCCAGTAAACTCCTTTTGCAAGTTCAATTGCATTCATATGATCACCGTTGAATTTTATTTGTTCGTTGTTACACGAACGTTCTATTGTATACGAATAATAGTATATGTAATTTATGGTATAAGCGATAGGAGGAACATAGTTAATTTCTAAAAACAAAAGCACAGTAATTGTAAAGTTATGTTGTGCCAGATCAGGAGGGGATAAACGTCATCCCCTCGCTGAAGGCTAGCATAGCATATATGATAGTAAATAAGTTTATTATTAATTGCCTCCGACCGGCCGTTCTCAGCCCCCTTAAAGCTAATTGATAATAACGGTCGGTCGTAGGCGTAACTTGTCTCGAGCGCCCATGTAGTGAGCGCCCCATCGTTCGGAAATTACCGAACATTCTATCTTATACGAACAGTAGATATTTATAGGTTATGGTCGTATAGGCCTGTTGATAATGACCATGAGCCATATACGTTCATCCGGCCAGAAAGAAAGCCTGCCCATACAATTATTCTCGACGCCCGACGGCATACGTGCGGTTGATAGTCCGGTTCGCGTAAGCATCATCTCCATGCTAAAAGAAAGGGAAATGGGCTTTGACGAGATCGTGGAATCCTCGAAAAAAGCCAAGTCCACCGTATCCGTTCATCTGCAGAGCCTCGTGAAAGAAGGCATCGTAAGCTCAAAGCCGGACGCGCTTGATGCGCGTAAAAAGATCTTTTACATAGATGCGCATTTCCTGGGCGGCCTGGCGCGCCGCGAAAAGCTCGATGCGGACATGAAAGACTACATGCTGAAGTATGCCGCCAGCGCGGGCGAGCCTTTCGAGTTCTTCAGGCTCATGTTCCGCACCATACGTGTCGCCCTGATCAACGAGGGCATCGACATCGATCCAATCCTGCACGAGGCCGGTATACAGGTGGGAGAAGCGCTGTATAGCCAGGTGGCAGACCCTGATGTGAAAAAGCTATTGAGTAATCTGGCTAAGTTCTGGGAACAGCACAAGCTGGGCCGCCTGAAGGTCAAAGGGCTCGACCCGCTCGTGATCGTGGCGTATGACTGCTTCGAGTGCCAGGACCTGCCGTACCTTGGAAGGCCCGCATGCGCTTTCGACTCTGGCATACTTGAGTCCGTGTTCTCGGCACATTACGATGACGAGCGCATGGCCACCGAGACCAACTGCTATGCAATGGGCGATAGCTACTGCCGCTTCGTGATAAAAAAGAACGGCCAATGACCTCTTTTATAGCCGGGTCCGCACTTAAAAAATAATATCATGATCGCGAGCTAAGGAAATGATCCCTCAGCCCGGTTTGATCTATTTACGCATCATTTCTTTCTGAATACCAGCAGGTACGCAGCACCTATGATCGCGCCTATAATCACGACAATGCCTACAATGGCCGCTAAGAGCCAGATGACGATACCATTACCCAGGATCGAAGTCGATGTCGCAGTCGGCGTGACCGTCGAGCCGAGCGTTGCAGCCGGCGTCACCGTAACAGTGGGTGTCGGCGTATAAGTCGGGCTGACCGTCGGCGTTGCCGTCGGCGTAGCGGTAGGGGTTGCCGTCGGCGTTGCAGTCGGCACGGTAATGCTCAAGTTTATTTTCATGTTCGTGCCATCGGACGTGAAGTTGGACGAGCTTGCACAGCCGCTATAGTTGGCCGAGACCGTGTAGAATGAGCCGTTGGTAACGTCGAACTGATAATATCCCGCATGACCCGTGCCATCAAACAGAGTTGCAAAAGACCCGTTAGTCACCAGGTACCCGTTGCTTGAAAGGTTGACAGTGATGCCGTTCGTGCCCGCTCCATTCACGAGTACATAGCCAGAGACTGTGCCCGAAGCCGATACATTCGCCATGATCGACGGTATTAATATCATAGCGAGCACCGTTAACGATGCCGTTGTGACGATGATTGTCTTTATTATGCTCATTTTTTCGCGCCTCCTTTGCCATAATCGTCGCACTATGCCAGTAGTGCTCGAGCCCATGCCTATGTTAAGGCCTGCACATACACCGATCTATTCCATCGGCAGCCAGGGCCATCTCAACTTAGCATGCTCTTGCGCAAACTGAGCTTAAACACCTATATATGCCTGTGCTGCGATGGCACGAGCATTAAACGAACGAAGGTTAAACGATGAAATTAATGATATGATTCTATTAATAATAGTTGGTCTTAGGCACTTTTTATATGGCAGAGACTATCAAGAGTTTTCAACGACCAGACGCACAGCGGTAGAATGCTTTAATAATAACTAAAAGTCGCCGGGCAGCCGGATTCATATAAAAAAATTGATGTTTTTAGAATTTTACTGAGACGGTATCTCAGCCAGCTTCACCTTAACGTCGCCCTGTAGATTTCCGCGGCGCACGGCGAGCGTGATCTCGTCGCCGATCTTCTTCTTGCGGACGTAGCCTGCCAACTCGGCCATGTCTTTTACTGGTTTTCCATCAACGCTCATGATGATGTCGCCCGAGGTGATCCCCTGGGCCCATGCAGGGCTGTTCTGGAAGCTTCGCGTAATTAAAACGCCCTCATCAACGCTAAGGTTGTAGTACTGGGCGATATCCTTATTCAGGCCGATGCCCAGGATACCCAGCCACGGACGCATGACTTTACCGTGCTCGATGAGCTCTTTTGCAACGATCATGGCACTGTTGAGCGGGATAGAGAAGCCAATGCCCTGCGCGAACGGGATGTTCGCACTGTTCATGCCGATGACCTCGCCCTTGCCGTTTAAAAGCGGCCCGCCGCTGTTACCGGGATTGATGTGCGCATCCGTTTGAAATAAATTCTCGTAGACGCCCTTCTCCGCCTGTATCGTCCGATTCAAAGCGGAAATCACGCCGATGGTGACCGTCGGCCCGCGAAGCATGAATCCGAACGGGTTCCCTATCGCGATGGCCGTATGACCGACCTTGACCTTGTCCGAGTCGCCGATCTTCGCGACGGGCAGCTTTTTCTTGCCATTCTCCACCTTAACGACCGCAATATCGGACATAGGGTCGGCGCCGACCAGCTTGCCGTCGAGCTGAGTACCGTCGAACATGCTCACGAGCATGGCGTTCGCGTTCTCCACGATGTGGTTATTTGTCAGGATGTAGCCCCTGGAGTCGATCATGATGCCTGAGCCCATGCCCTGCTGAGGCGCCGCGCTCATGTATGCGTCCTGCGCCATCAGGCTCACGTTGATGTTCACGACCCACGGGCTTGCATCCTCGATGATCTTTACCAATGTCTCTTCGTCCACATGTATCATAGAAATCATTCCAAAATGACGTTCGTCAATCAAGAATTTATGGACTGCAACTCATTTATGCCTTTTGGAAGAGTCGAAAAAGATGAGACCGCCCGGGCTTCTGTTCCGTTATGAAAGTTTATGAGAAATGCGTAATTTATGCATAAAACGTGCATAAAACGCTTTTTTTACTATTTAGGCCTAAATACGGACCCGGTATGGTCATCATGTAAAATATAAGCATAATTTTCCCATATTGTTATGAAAATAGGCGTATTATGACAAATTATGACTTAATATGCATCGTTAATAATAGAAAAATATATATACATGAGATGGGAAGTATCATTCCGCCAATAATCTGGTGACAAAATGCGACAAGTAGCGATATTCAGTACATGCGGCATCGAAAGATCGGCCGCCACGCAGGACCTGACGGCTGCGTTCGCATCGATAGATAAACAATCGGTACAGGCCGGATTCGGCCACCAAAGGAGAATCTAAGTATGAGGCAAATAGCAATTTACGGAAAGGGCGGGATCGGAAAATCGACCACGACCCAGAATACGGTGGCAGCGCTGGCAGAGGCGGGAAAAAAGATCATGGTAGTCGGATGCGATCCGAAAGCCGACTCCACGAGGCTCCTGCTCCACGGGCTGTGCCAGAAGACCGTGCTTGATACTCTACGGGACGAGGGCGACGACATCGAGCTCGACGCGATCCTCAAGCCGGGATACAAGAATACGATGTGCGTGGAATCGGGCGGACCCGAGCCCGGCGTCGGCTGTGCCGGCCGCGGCATCATCACATCCATCAACATGCTGGAATCGCTCGGAGCGTATACGCCAGACCTGGATTACGTGTTCTACGATGTGCTGGGCGACGTGGTTTGCGGCGGGTTCGCCATGCCAATACGCGAGGGTAAAGCGCAGGAGATCTATATCGTCGCTTCCGGCGAGCTCATGGCCCTATACGCAGCGAACAACATTTCCAAGGGTATTGCAAAGTACGCCCAGACTGGAACGGTGAGGCTTGGCGGCATTATCTGTAATAGCCGTAAAGTCGACAACGAGCTGGCACTGCTGACGGCTTTCGCGGAAGAGCTAAATTCCCATCTGATTCACTTCGTCCCTCGTGACAATCTCGTGCAGAGGGCGGAGATCAACAAGAAGACGGTCATCGACTTCGACCCGACCTCCAACCAGGCCAATGAATATCGGCAGCTTGCAAAAGCGATCGACGAGAACAAGAAGTTTACGATCCCCAAGCCGATGAAACAGGAGCGTCTTGAAGAGTTGATGATGAAGTTCGGGTTCATGGACGCAATGTAAACGGAAGGTGTGTATACTGTGTTACTGATCAGATCAATCGTTAGGCCGGAGAAGAAGGACGTAGTATTAGCCGAGCTTTCGACAGCGGGATTCCCCGCAGCGACCGTCGTGGACGTGGTGGGGCGCGGCAAGCAGAAGGGCATCAAGATCGGCAGTATGGTCTATGATGAGATCCCCAAGTCCCTCATCATGATAGCCATCCGGGATGAAGACAAAGAAAAAGTGATCGACGTGATCCTGCGGACAGCCAGGACTGGTGAAAAAGGCACGTTCGGCGACGGAAAGATCTTCGTCAGCCCCATGGACGAGGTCTACACCATCTCGCGTGGCGCCCAGGGCTTGTGAGGGACGACCATGAAAGAGATAATGGCCATTGTACAGATGAACAAGACCGGAGCCACCAAGAAAGCTCTGCTTGAGGCCGGCGTCGCAGGTTTTACCGCTGTCAAGGTGCTCGGCAGAGGTAAGCCGGTCCAGGATCCGGCGATCATCATGGAGCGCAAAGCAAAGCTTCTGGCTCTGGCTTTGGACGACGTCAACGATACGGAAGACGCCGAAAGGCAGGTCACCAGCTTCCTGGACGGCTCGCGGCTCCTGCCCAGGCGTTTGTTCACGGTGCTGGCGCACGACGAAGACGTGCCCAGGATCGTCGAGGCGATCATAAAAGTCAACAGGACGGAGAACCAGACCGGAGACGGCAGCATATTTGTCCTGCCCGTAGCCGATGCGGTGCGTGTGCGCACCGGAGAGTCCGGGGAAGCGGCCATCTGGTAAACGGAGGTTTAGTATGGCGATTACAGATAAAAAACTGGAAGATCTGCTGGAACCCTATCCTGACATAGTCAAGAAAAATAGGAAAAAGCATCTCATAATTAAAAATTCGGCTGAAGCATGCCAGCAGATCGAGGCGAACACCCGTACGATACCGGGCATCATATCGCAGCGCGGCTGCGCATATGCGGGCTGCAAAGGCGTGGTCGTAGGGCCGATCAAGGACATGGTACACATTGTCCACGGCCCGATCGGCTGCTCATACTATGCATGGGGAACACGCCGTAACAAGGCAAGGGCGGATGAGACGACGCCAAAGGAGAGCATATATTCCCAGCTCTGCTTTTCAACGGACATGCAGGAAAGCGACATAGTGTTCGGCGGAGAGAAAAAGCTGGCTAAGATGATCGATGAAGTGGTCGAGATGTTCCACCCTCGAGCGATCTCCATATGCGCAACCTGTCCCGTAGGCCTTATCGGGGACGATATCGGCGCCGTGGCGAAGGCGGCACAGGAGCGGCATGACATACAGGTGCTTGCGTTTAATTGCGAAGGCTACAAAGGCGTCAGCCAGTCGGCGGGTCACCACATAGCCAATAACAACCTGATGCTGAACGTCATCGGTAAAGGTACCCAGAGAAAGCCCGGTAAATACGTCATCAACATGCTGGGCGAATACAACATAGGCGGCGACAGCTGGGAACTCGAGCGCATATTCAAGGACTGTGGCTATACGGTAAATTGCGTGCTGACAGGGGACGCGAGCTACCTGGATATCAGGAACCTGCACATGGCGGACTTGAACCTCGTGCAGTGCCACCGCTCCATAAACTACATCGCAGAGATGATGGAGACAAAATACGGCATGCCGTGGCTGAAGGTCAATTTCATTGGCATCGACGCGACGGTCCAGTCGCTGCGCGAGATCGCACAGTGCTATGGCGATGAAGAGCTCATCCAGAGGACCGAGGAGGTCATCGCAAGGGAGCTCGCCCGTGTCACGCCTGTGATGGACCAGTACCGTAAGATCTGCCAGGGAAAGACCGCCTTTGCGGTCGTCGGAGGATCGCGAAGCCATCATTACCAGTACCTGCTACGCGACCTGGGGATGGAAATGATCATCGCAGGATATGAGTTCGCCCATCGCGATGACTATGAAGGCCGCCAGGTCATACCGACCATCAAGAGCGACGCCGATTCCAAGAATATCCAGGAGCTTCATCTGGAGCCCGATAAGGAGCTCTACCAGGAGGCGCATGTCTACCTGAACATGAGTAAGGAAAAATATGATGAGCTTAACAAAAAGGTCCCGCTCGGATATTACGAGGGGATCTACCCGAACATGCAGGACGGCCAGGTCATCATCGACGACGCGAACCACCATGAAGTCGAGGAAATGATAAAAACGGCAAAGCCAGACCTGTTCCTTTCGGGAGTCAGGGATAAGTACATCGCCCATAAGATGGGTGTCCCGTCGAAACAGCTGCACTCGTATGACTACAGCGGACCGTACGCGGGCTTTAACGGAGCCCTGAACTTTGCCCGGGACGTCGCGGACATGCTGACGACGCCCGCATGGAAACTGATCAAGGCCCCATGGGAGGACCAGGAACAACCGAGGAGTGATAAAAATGCTTGAATGTATCCCCACAAGACCCGTCGAACATACGGCAGGTAAGATCAACCCTGCGAAGACATGCCAGCCTATCGGGGCGATGTATGCCGCACTGGGCATACACGGCTGCCTTCCTCACAGCCACGGCTCACAGGGCTGCTGTGCCTATCACAGGATGGGCCTGACCCGCCACTTCAGGGACCCCATCGTCGCTTCCTCGAGCTCCTTCACGGAAGGCGCCTCGGTATTCGGCGGCGCGGCAAACCTGAAAACATCGATCAAGAACGTATTCAAGATATATGACCCGGAGATCATGGCAGTGCACACGACCTGCCTGAGCGAGACCATAGGGGACGATCTTTCAACCATCATCAAGCAGGCTGAGATCCCCGAAGGAAAAGTCGTCATCCATGCCAACACCCCCAGCTATGTGGGATCCCACATCACCGGGTTCTCCAACATGTGTAAAGCGATGGTCTCCTACCTGGCGGTATCGAGCGGCGAAGCGAAAAAGAACAGGGTGAACGTACTGCCCGGTTTTGTCAATCCCGGCGATATGCGCGAGATCAGGCGTCTGGTATGCGAGCTTGGCATCGATATGACCATGTTTCCGGATACCTCTAACGTGGTGGATTCGCCTCTCACGAATAAGTACTCGATGTTCCCGGAAGGCGGAGCCACTATCGCCGAGATCCGCGATTCCGGTAATTCGAAGCTCACGCTGGCTCTCGGCTCGTGGTCGTCGGATGCGGCTGGAGCCCTGCTGCAGGAAAAATGCGGCGTTCCCTGTGTCCCCCTGAAAATACCCGTCGGCCTCAAAGCTACGGATGACTTCATCATGGCCTTAAAAAGCAACTTCGGAGTACAGGTACCTCACTCGCTGGCCATCGAGCGTGGGCAGATCGTCGATACGCTGATCGACACGCACTTCCACTACCAGGGTAAAAAGGTTGCAGTAGTAGGCGATCCTGATATAGTGGTACCGCTGACCGAGTTCCTGCTGACCATGGGCATAGTCCCCGTATACGTCATGACGGGCACTCCTGGTGCGAGGTTCGTGACTGATATCAAAAAGATGCTGGAAGACGCGGGCATCCACGACAGCGTCGTAAAAGCCGAGGGAGACCTGTTCGAGCTACACAAATGGGTCAAGGATAACCCAATCGATCTCCTGATCGGTACGACCCACTGCAAGTACATTGCGAGGGCCGAAGATATCCCGCTCGTCAGGGTCGGTTTCCCCATATTCGACAGGGCGGTGCACCCCCTTATGCCCATCGTCGGCTACCGCGGATGCCTGCGCCTGATCGAGATGATCAGCAACGCGTTCCTGGACAGGCGCGACCGCGACTGTAAGGACGAAGATTACGAACTGGTCCTTTAAGCCAAGAAGGTGAAAAGCATGGAAGAGTATTGTTCGTTGCCGACCGAATCGATTGCCTGCATTAATGAGCGACAGAGCTCTATACAGATCGCGGGCAAAAGCAAAAGCCACATCCAGTGTAGCGAGGACAGCCTGGCCGGTGCCGTCAGCCAGAGGGCTTGCGTCTACTGTGGCGCAAGGGTGGTACTGAACCCGGTGACGGATGCCGTGCATCTTGTCCACGGGCCCATCGGCTGTGCCACGTACACGTATGATATCAGGGGAAGCCTCTCAAGTGGCTCGGAATTATACAGGAACAGCTTTTCCACTGACCTGAAGGAGCGTGACATCATATTCGGCGGTGAGAAGAAGCTTGCCGCCTGCATCGATGAGGTCGTAGCAAAGTACCACCCGCCCGCCGTGTTCGTGTATGCTACATGTGTCGTCGGCGTCATCGGCGACGACATCATCGCCGTCTGTAAAGAAGCTTCGCTCCGGCATGGCATAGACGTCGTACCGGTCGAGTCGAGCGGCTTCAAGTCGGGCAACAAGGTCGTCGGATACCGCGCGGCGGCGGATGCACTGCTCAAGCTTATCAAACCAAACGAAGGAGAGGCCATAGAGCACACCCGTAAAATTAATTTCCTGGGCGAGTACAACCTCGGCGGCGAAATGTGGGTCGCAAAGCGATACCTGAAAGAGATCGGCATCGAGATCAACGTGGCCTTTACGGGGGATTCCACGGTGGCGGCGCTAAAAAAGGCGCCGGGCGCATGCCTGAACCTGGTACAATGTACTGGCTCCATGCACTATGTAGCCATGACCATGGAACAGACCTACGGAATCCCGTACATGGACGTGAACTTCTTCGGCGCTGAAAACACCGCGGAATCGCTGCGTAAGATCGCCGACTTTTTCGGGGATGAGGAGATCAAGCGCCGGGCTGAAGCGCTCATCGAGCGTGAGACGAACGCCATACGGCCGGCCCTTCAAAAATATAAGGAAAAACTCGCCGGCAAGCGGGCGGCCATTTACGTTGGCGGCGCTTACAAGGCCATTGCCATTATCCGGCAGCTGAAAGAGCTAGGGATGGAAGTGGTCATCACCGGCACTCAGACGGGCAAGAAGGAAGAATACCAGAGCATCAGCAGCATGCTTAAAGAGGGAACGATCATCATCGACGATGCCAATCCCGCGGAACTGGAAAAATTCCTACGCGAGATGAACGTCGACGTCATGGCAGGCGGTGTCAAGGAGCGCTTCCTGGCATATAAGCTGGGCATCGGCTTCGTGGACCATAACCATGACCGCAAGGACGGCCTGGCAGGGTTCGAAGGGGCGGTCAAGTTCGCCCATGAAGTGTACGTGACGACCTGCTCGCCAGTCTGGAAACACATGAAAAAGACAATGATAAAGGATGTGCAGCCATGAGTAAGGGTGCGGCAATGAGCAAGGGTGCGGCAACGAGCAACGATCGCGTAAAGATGGTCAACGAGAACCAGTGTCAGATGTGCATGCCGCTGGGCGGCGTCATCGCCTTCAAGGGCATCGAGAATGCTATGGTGCTGGTGCACGGATCCCAGGGCTGCAGCACGTACATGCGCCTCACGAACTGCGAGCATTACAACGAGCCGTTCGATATCGCCTCCACGTCCATGAATGAAAAACAGACCATCTATGGCGGGGAAGAGAACCTGCGAAAGGCGATGGACAACGTCATTCGCGTCTATAAGCCTAAAGTGCTCGGCGTGGTGACCACCTGCCTTTCGGAAACCATCGGCGAGGACATGGAGCGCATGGTCCGAAAATATGTCTGCGACCGCGAGATCAGCGATATCGATATCATTCCCGTGTCTACGCCCAGTTACAGTGGTAGCCATACGGAAGGATTCTGGGCGGCAACAAAGGCGTTGATCAAATATTATGCCAGGCCGGCTGAAAAGCACTCCGGGGTGAACGTGATCATCCCCCATATCAGTACAGCCGACATTCGCGAAATAAAGCGCATCCTCGACTTGACGGGACTACAATATACGCTAATACCTGACTACTCGATGACTCTGGACCGCCCGTATGGAGGGCAGTATCAAAAGATAGCGCCCGGCGGGACACGTACGCTGGACATCGCCAGCATGACAGGAGCTCGTGCGACCATACAGTTCGGCATGACCTGTCAGGAAGACCTGTCGCCGGGGCTGTTCCTGCAGCAGGAGTACGGCGTGCACCTGATCAACCTGCCGCTGCCCATCGGCCTAGAAAATACCGACCGGCTCATGGAAACACTCCTGAAGCTCGGCGGCCGCCCTATGCCCGATACACTAGCGCTTGAGAGGGGCTGGCTCCTGGACGCCATGGCCGATTCCCATAAATATAACGCCGAAGGCCGGCCGGCCATTTACGGCGAGCCCGAGCTGGTCTATGCATTCACAGGCGCGTGCGCTGAAAACGGCGCGATACCGGCGGTCATAGCCACCGGGACGCAGAACAGCCAGCTGATCACACAAGTTAAGATCCTGCTGGCGGAAGCCGATGAACAGCCCGTGATCATGGAAGAATCGGACTTCGCAGCGATCGATGAGGCGATCGTTGAAACGAAAGCCAACATCGCCATCGGCCACTCGGGCGGTAAATTCCTGACCGAGAGGCGGGACATTCAAATCGTAAGGGCGGGGTTCCCAATTCATGACCGGGTCGGAGGACAGCGAATACTCTCTGTAGGCTATGCCGGTACGCTGGCCTTTCTGGACCGTTTCACGAATACCCTGCTGGAACATAAGCATGCGTCGTATCGCCAGATGAAAAAAGAAGAAATGAAAAAGCAAGAAGTACTAATCCAAGGAGACTATTGAAATGCAAAAACCATTGCACCACATATTTGTCTGTACAAGCTCCCGTGCAAACGGGCAACAAAAGGGATTCTGCCACAACAAGACCAGCGTCGATGTCATGATGAGGTTCATGGAAGAGATCGAAGCGCGCGAGATGGGCGGCGAAGTGTTCATATCGAACACCGGCTGCTTCGGGATATGCGAAAAGGGGCCGGTCGTCGTCGTGTACCCGGAAAATATCTGGTATGGCTCGGTGACGCCCGAAGACGTGACGGAGATACTGGAGCAACATATCGAAGGCGGTAAAATCGTTGAGCGTTTAGTCCTAATATGAAAAGGGGTGAATGATGGCTAAGGAAATTGCAGTATTTCTAGGTGCAGACGGCTCGAGCGTCTCGCTGGACGAGCCCGGCAGCGTCACCATTTTTCGTCGTGCTCTGGGCTCGTGGGAAAAAACCAGGGAAAAAGGATTTTCACTGGACCAGGTAAACGGTATGCGCGAGCTCCGCCTCAAGATGGGCGAGATACTGCAGTTCATGGATGGTTGCCGGATCTTCATCGCCAGGTCAGCAAGCGGTGTTCCCTACTTTGAGCTGGAAAAGGCCGGCTGCACCGTGTGGGAATATACGGGCAAGCCGACGGACTTCCTGGAGCACGTGTGGGAACAGGAAGAAAAGGAGCTGGAAATGGCAAAAACACTGGCCCCTTCAGTAATAACGACCCCGGAGGAAAAAACGCCGGGAAACTTTTACATTTCCATCAAGGAGATACAGCGGAATACGCCGGAGGTCACCAGTAAACAGGTGCTCCAGCAGTTCATCCGCTCGGGCGCTTTCCGCACGCTGGAGATCCTCTGTGGCCACATACCTCCCTGGCTGGAGATCGAAGCGGTCGACGGCGGACTCGTATATGAAGTCGAGCAGTTAAATAAAAACGAATTCAAGGTCAAGATCGCAAAAAAGATCGGCTCGAATTGAGCTTAATATTTTTTAGACTTTTGTTTAACACATTGTATATCAAATTCCGGCATGTTAAGAGTAGTTACATATACGTTCAGCGTGAATAACATACCCGGAAAGTTTCAAGCCCTATCAGGGCGTTGGACTAATGCCATTTCTAAAAGGAGCAGGGCACGATGGTCAAGCGATCCAGGTTTAACTTAAAGGAGGGACTGCCGATGGTCATTGTCTATGCACTTGTGATCATCGCGCTGCTCTTCATCGCGCTGCCGGTCCTGTCGCTGTTTTTAAAGACCTCGCCCGATGCGTTCATCAGCTCAATGGAAAACCCGGTAGTCATGGATGCGTTAAAGCTCAGCTTCATCACGTCTCTCACGACTGCGCTCATCGTGATCATCATCGGTACACCGATAGCGTACATGAACGCCCGCTACAGGTACCGGGGCAAGGAGATCGTGGATACCATCATCGATCTCCCGGTGGTCATACCGCCCGCAGTCGCGGGCATAGCACTGCTCATGGCCTTCGGTCGGATGGGCGTGGTCGGCCAATACCTCAACATGGCCGGGATCACCGTCGGCTTTACCACCGTAGCGGTGATCATGGCGCAGACATTCGTGGCCTCCCCCTTCTATATCCGTCAGGCTCGCACCAGTTTCGAGGATGTTGACCGCTCTGTGGAGAACGCGGCACGTACTCTCGGCGCTTCAAAACTGAGCACGTTCTTCATTATCACTGTGCCCATCGCCATGAACGGGCTGATCTCCGGGATCATTCTCACATGGGCTCGCGCGCTTGGCGAATTCGGCGCTACGATCCTGTTCGCCGGGAACTTTGAAGGAGTGACACAGACAATGCCACTCGCCATCTACGTCACCATGGAAAGCGACCTGAACGCGGCGATCGCGATCTCCATCGTGCTTGTGGTCATATCGTTCATCGTCATTGCGGCCGTAAAGCTACTGACCAGGAGTGTGTCCGATGACGCTAGAAGTTAACGTGGCTAAAAAGCTCAGGGACTTCGAGCTGGACGTCAGCTTCACGGTGGAGAAAGGAGAGATCCTCGCGCTGATCGGGGAGAACGGCTGTGGTAAGACCACGGTGCTCAACCTCGTATCGGGGCTGGTCACGCCGGACAGCGGGACGATCAGCCTCGACGGCCGGAAGCTCTTCGATGCCAGCGAGAAGGTCAGCGTGCCTACCGAGGCCCGGAATGTGGGATATATGTTCCAGAACTATGCGCTGTTCCCGCACATGTCCGTATACGACAACGTCGCTTTCGGGCTGCGCACCAGGAAGATGCCGGCGGCAGAGGTCGAAAAAAAAGTGCGGCGAACGCTTGAGTTGCGCGGGCTGTGGGATCTCCGAGATGAAAAAGCTACCCGACTGTCGGGAGGCCAGAAGCAGAAGGTCGCGCTGTCGCGTGCGCTTGTCATCGACCCGTGCGTGCTGCTGCTCGACGAACCGCTAAGCTCGCTGGACGCGGAGACACAGGTAGCGATGCGCTTCGAGCTTAAAGCCTACATAAAGGAGCTGGGTATGCCGTGCATCATGGTCACACACAACGTTAAGGACGCGATGGAGATAGCTGACCGGGTCTGTCTCATCGAGAAGGGCAAAGTAAAGATCATGGGGGCACCTCAAGAAGTTTTGGTCAAAGGTGTCAGCCATTTCATCGATAATTTCTTTTAAGAATTATCATCCCAGGAATATAAAAAAATAAAAAATATAGGGCAATGCATTGCCCTTTAGCAAGTACTTACGCACTTATTCTAATAAAGTGGTACTTATCGAGAATAGCAGTTCCGTTGGACGAAAGCACGTAGTTCTCGAAATCCTGCGCTACGGTCGGGTTCTTCGACTGGCTGAGTACGCCTATCGGGTATATAGCCAGCACGTTTACATTATCCGGCAGCGTTATGACCTTGACCTGGCTTTGCATGGAAGCCGGGACGTCGGACTGGTAGACGAATGCCGCGTCCGCCTCGCCCAATGCGATCTTGGAGACCGCGCTGTTCACGTCGGTTTCTTGCGAAACGACATTCTTCAAGACTGCGGGCTTAAAGGTTGGTCCATATAAGCTGTTGTTGACCGTCTTGTTAAGAAGCTGCATCGTGTAACTGCCACAAGGCACGCTTGGGGCGCATATCACGATCTTGATACCTGACTTTGACAGGTCAGTCAAGTTGCTGATGTTCGCCGGATTGTTTGTCGGTACGATCAAGGCCAGCTTGTTCTCCGTGAAGTTCGCGACAGTCGAATTAGACATATAGCCTTCGCTGACAAGCGCGTTCATGTACGAAGTGCTCGCAGAAGCGAAGACATCCCCGGGGGCGCCATTCTCGACCTGGGTCTTGAGTACCTGGGTGCCTGCGTACGTGGGCATTATGTTCACATTCGGGTGTAATGCCTCATACTGTGCGATCGTTTCATTAAATGCGCCGCTCAACGACGCTGCGGCTAACACTGTCAGCGTCACGTTCTGCGGTGCCGGCGTCGCCGTGGCCGTCGGGCTCGCCGCCGGGCTGGTGGTTGTGCAGCCTGCGACGAGCACAGTTAAAAGTGTAAGAAGTACTATGACTCCTGCATATGCTGATTTTTTATTTTGCATTATGATCCTCCCAATATGGAAATTTATATGATATCATTGCTACAATTATTATTTAACAGTTATGGGCTTGCTTAACATAATTGATTAACATCATCGAAGGGAGAAATGGAAAATGCCTAAAAAAAGTACTCATAAGAGAACCATAGAATATACTAATGACACTATGATGCACAAAGATAAAGCAAAGGCACTTTATGAAAAAGGGGACGTTGAGGGCTCGATAAGAGAGTATCGCGCTGCGCTACGCGATGACCCATCCGATGCTGCAACAAAAAAGGCCCTGGCAGACCTGCTATCCGACGAGGACCGGCTCTCTGAAGCTATAGCAGAATACCGGGCGCTGATCAAGATCGACGCTACCGATCCCTGCTCTCACTTCGGCCTCTGTGACGCGTGCCATAAAAAGGGCATGATCGATGAGGCACTCGTGGAAATAAAAGAGTCGATCCGACTCAGGCCGGGATGGCCGTTTTACCATAACAAAATGGGAATGCTCCTCGAAGAAAAATCCGACATCGACGGAGCTATTAAAGAATATGAGGAAGCAATTAGGATAAAGCCGGACCTTACGGTTGCTATCGACCGTATTAACGCGATAAGGAATAAACGTTAAACGCCATTATATGGAATAGGAACCAGTAGCCCTGGTGCTTAAAAAAAGCACTCATTGATGCCGTACATTATGTTCGTTAAGCTCTTCCGGAGTATAGTTTTTAACATCCATCGACTCGATACGCCTGTCATCGAACCAGCCGCTCTTCGCGTATTCTCGCAGGTCGAATTGCCGGACATATGGCTTAATGTCGAGTAGCGGCGTGCCATCCAGAATGTCCACTCCGCCGATATCTAGTACGTTGCCCTTAACGCCCATCAGCTCCACAATCGAAAGCCCGATATGGTTGGGGCGGTTAAAATGCCTGGTGGCGAAGATCCCTCGCTCCCTGGAGCCATCGAGGAAAGGCTTTTGGGTCAGGCAATGCTCCGTAGCACGGTCAAAATGATAGATAAGGAAAAGATGCGAGAACCCCTCGATATCCTTGAGGCCTTCAGCGTACTCCGGAAATACCTCTATTGTACCGGTTGCGTCGCTGAACACGCTCTGGATCGGCGTCGCGCTCTGTTCGCTAAAACTTGAATGGATCGTGCCTATGGCCTTATAAGTGAATTCCATGTGATCATCTTATGAGCTTACCTTTTCCACAGCAGCTGAACAATATTTAAGCTCCGGCATCTTCGAGATCGGATCTCGTGCTGAGTTCGTCAAAAGATTTACAGGGGACTCCTTGAAGTGGAATGTCATGAACAGCATGCCCTTCGGGATATCCTCCGTGACGCACGCTTCCGTCTCGATCTCGCCACGACGGCTTCGGACCTTGACGCGGTCGCCTTCCTTAACGCCCATGGAAGCAGCGTCATCTATATTTATTTCGACAAACCCGCCAGGCACCTGCTCGTGGAGCGTGATCGATCGCCGGGTCATCGTACCCGTATGGTAATGCGCCAGGAGCCTGCCGGTCATCAGCACGAACGGGTATTCCTTGTCAGGGACTTCGGCGGGCAATTTGTGCTCTGTGACCGTGAAATGGCCCAGGCCGTCCGCTGTCGTGAACTCGTTTACATGAAGGATCGGCGTTCCCGGGTGATCATCGGACGGGCATGGCCAGATCAGCCCCTCGGGCTTTTCCAGCCGCTCATAGGAAATACCGGCGTATTGCGGCGTCACTTTTCTCATGTCGTCGAAAACGTCCTCGGCGGACTTGAAGTCAAAGCCCTTCAGGCCTAGCTTATGAGCCAGTGCTATGATGATCTCCCAGTCGGCTCGCGCCTCTCCGGGCGGCTTAACAGCTTTCCGGATGCGCTGTACGCGCCGCTCCGCATTGGTGAAAGTGCCGTCCTTTTCGGCCCAGCAGGCTGCCGGCAGTACCACGTCGGCTAGCTCCGCAGTCTCCGTCAGGAATATATCCTGTACGACCAAAAAATCAAGCTTTTCGAGACATGCGCGCACGTGGCTTATGTCCGGGAATGAAAGCATCGGGTTCTCGCCCAGCAGGTACATGGCCTTGACTGATTCGCCGGCCGCGTCGATCTGCTCCATGAGCGTCAGTCCGTATGTATCCGGCAATCCCTCTACGCCCCACGCTTTTTCCATCTTTCTCCGGCTGGCCTCGTCATCGACCTTCTGATATCCTGAGTAAACGTTTGGATATGCGCCCATGTCGCACGCGCCCTGGACGTTATTCTGCCCCCTGAGAGGGTTAATGCCCGTGCCGTGCCTCCCCAGGTTGCCGGTCACCATCGCCAGGTTGGCCAGTGCCCTCACATTATCAGTGCCCGACGTGGATTCCGTCACGCCTAGACAGTAGACAATGGCGCCATTCTTCGCCGAAGCGAAACTGGACGCGATGTCCTTTACGACCGCGGTCGGGGTACCGGTGATCTGCTCGACATCCGCGTACTTTTCGACAGATCTTTTAAGCTCTTCAAATCCGGTCGTCCTTGTCCGGATGAACTCCTCGTTCTCTTGACCATTTTTAATGATCCAGTAGATCATCGAGTTCACTAGCGCGATGATAGTTGATGGATTGAAGCGGACGTAGATGTCGGCCATCCTCGCCGTCAGCGTATAACGGGGATCGGCCACGATAAGCGTAGCGCCATGCTCCTTAGCCATCAACAGGCGCCTCGCCGCAAGCGGATGCGCTTCCGCTGCGTTGGAACCTATAACGAAAATACAATTAGCGTTAATGACGTCGATCATCGGGTTGGTGGCCGCACCGGAGCCCAGCGACAACGATAGCCCGGCAACAGAAGGCCCGTGGCAGATGCGGGCGCAGTTATCAATGTTATTTGTCTTAAAGCCGACACGAGCGAGCTTGTTCATCAGGTATATCTCCTCGTTCGGCACGCGGCACGATACCTGAAAAGCCAGTGAGTCGGGGCCATATTTATGAGTGGTCTCCACAAGCTTACTTGCCACCAGGCTAAGGGCTTCATCCCAGGAGGCTTCGACGAACTTTCCGTTCTTTTTTATAAGCGGATGAGTCAGCCTTTCTTTGTCACTCACGAACTCATAGCAAAAATTGCCCTTGGGACACAGCTTCCCATCGTTCACGGGGTTCCGCTTCCATGGCTCCACGCCCACGATCTTCCCGCCCTTCACGACGAGGTTCAGCCCGCAGCCTACGCCGCAATATGGGCAGATCGTCGGCACTAGCTCGATGTCTGGTATATGCTGTTTTGTCATGGAGAAGCTCCCGAATGAAAGGTATGTCCGAGATACATGGTCTGCGTGTTACTTTTAAGACTATGAATAAATAATTATCGATATGAAGTGAAACGGCAGTTAAATCCTTTTCCACATGATAATTGCTTGCGGCACATGAGCACGACCAGCTAATGATAAGGCCGGACATCGAAAAACGAGCGATAAGGTTTATAGTTATTGTACATAATTAACCTTTATGCCAGGTGTTAATAAGTTCGCTAAACTCACGAGCGTGGATGACGCTATTCATATACTAACGGATATCTGCAAGCCGATAGAGCGCAGAACTCTGATCGACCTGGAATACGCGGATAATCGTATTCTCTCCAGTGACGTTGTCGCTCCCAGGAATTATCCCCATTATGACCTGAGCCTGATGGACGGGTATGCAGTCAGGGCGGAAGATACCATTGGCGCCAGCGGGGATGCCGGGAAATTTTTAAAGCTCATAAAAGAAGGCGCAGTTAGCCAGGGAACCTGTATGCAGGTACACACGGGCGGCGCGGTGCCCGAAGGCGCGAATGCCGTCGTCAAGCGGGAAGATACGAGTGCGGAAAAGGACGGCATGAACATCATGGCTGAAGCGAAAGCAGGCGATAACTTCGTGCCAGAAGGTAGCATACTCAAAAAAGGCGATATCGTGTATCACGAAGGAGCACAGCTCAAGCCTACAGATATCTGTACGCTTGGCAGGCTGGGCTTTACCGGGGTTGAAGTCTATGAAAAGCCCCGGGTGCTTATCATACCGACGGGCGACGAGCTTATGGAGAGAGGAAAAGAGCCGGGGGCCGGCGTCATAAACGATGGCAACAGCCTCATTTGTCAATTAACAGTAAAGCGATATGGTGGCAAGCCGATGGTCCATGATATCGTACGCGATAATCTGGAAGCGCTTACTGAGGCGCTCAACGAAGGATCCCGCTACGACCTTATCATAACGACGGGCGGTACCTCTGTGGGATTCAGGGACCGCATGGACGAGGCGATCGCGTCCGCCGGCAAGGTACTCGTGCATGGCGTCGCACTGAAGCCGGGACGGCCAATGGGTATCGGCTACGTAGACGATAAAGAAAAGCGTACGCCGATAATGTTCCTGCCGGGCGTCATGGAAGCCTGCGCGGTGTCCATGCTCACGTTCGCCGGAGCGGCCGTGAGAAAACTTGGCCGTTACCCTGAGCCACATGTCTACAAGGGTAAGGCTGTTCTCACGCGTGGAGTCCGCAAATTCCCGAATACGCTGGCAGTGACCAAGCTCTTTATCGAAGGAAACCACGCCACGCCCGTGAACATCGTAGGAGAGCGCTCTCGTCGTGGAGAATATGCCTACCTGGTCGCACCGGAAAACGGCGGATCTTACGAAGAAGGCGAGGAAGTCGAGACCATTTATCTCGAATGATATCGCGGGTAAAACAACTTCGGCCATGCGGCTTATCATAAATTCTGCTAAAAATAAAAAACCCCAAATACTCTTTTTATTGTGTGAGGTGAACAATCCGATAAGAGATAATCGCTTTATTGGGGCATCATTCAAATGATCAGGTCGCTGCTACATGTGCGGGCCCCGTAAGGTGCCTGCTGGAGAGTCTTATCCATTCGTATATTTAGGATACTGGCGAAAACACCCTCGAAGCGCGCGCATGGTAGCTGAACTATTTGCCGGAGACACGAATATTTCCGACGGCCATGAGTGGTGGTCTGCAACCACTTAGCCTGTACTATAGGATATTGTCTGTTTATTTAAAACTTTCGTTAATCAATACATATTTGTTTAATACTAGTTACAAACATAGAAAAAGTCAAAGGCCCCTGGTCATCGGGCCAGGCTGTTGATCACGGGCACCGTGACCTTCCTGTTTATGCCTTCGCCGAGATAAACGATCTTGATGTCCGCACCATATGCTTTTTTCAGGTTTTCCTCGGTGACGACATCGTCTGCGCTGCCCATGGCGATAAACGAGCCGCCCTTCATGATGCCCACATTGTTTGATGTCAAGAACGCGTGGTCCGGGAAATGCGAGGTCATGATCAAGGAAAGCCCCTTATCAGCCAGTTTTTTCACGATCTCTATCGTGTGGATCTGGTTGGCGACGTCCAGATGCGAAGTAGGCTCATCCAGCAACAATATTTCCGGCTCCTGTGCCAGGACACGTGCAAAGAGGACCATCTGCATCTGGCCGCCGCTCAATTCCGTGTACGGGCTATCCTTGATGTGTTCGATATTAACTGCCTTTATCGCATCCTCGGCTATGCGGTAGTCATTTTCTGATGGCGTAGCGATCAAGTTCAAATGAGGCGTCCGGCCCATCAACACGACCTCCAGCACGGAATAAGGGAACGTGGGCGTATGGATCTGTGGAATGAAACCGATCTTTTTCGCTAATACCGCAGGAGACATAGTCGATATAGTGCGGCCGTCGATTGTGACGTTGCCCTGCCGTAGCTTATACAGGTTACAAAGGCACCGTAGTAGCGTGGACTTACCCGTGCCGTTAGGCCCGAGGATACAGAACACTTCGCCTTTATCGACCGAGAAGGAAATATCCTCGAATATGTTATGCTTACCGTCGTATGAAAACGTGGCTTTATTTACTTCCAGCTTCGCGCACATGATCACCAGCTCTCCTTGCTTTTCTTCAGCAAGTACAAAAAGATAGGCGCGCCGACGATCGACGTGACAATGCTGATCGGGATCTCCGTACCGGAGATGTTTCGACATATCGTGTCTACCACCAGCAGGAACGACGCACCGAGCAGTATCGAGGTCGGTAACATGACCTTGTGGTCCGGGCCAACGAGCATTCGGCTCATCTGAGGTATCACCAAACCTACCCAGCCCACCAGGCCGCTGATACTTACGGCGGCCGCCGTGATGAGCGTCGCACAGAGTATGACGACGAGCCTCAGGTGCTTCGTGTTTATCCCGAGCGCTCGGGCTTCCTCATCCCCCATGGACAGGACATTAAGCCGCCACCTCACCAGCAAGAGAATAGCCATGCAAATAATTATGACCGGAGCGATGAGGAACACGCTGCTCATGTTTATGGTGGCGAAGGACCCCATGAGCCAGAACGTGATGTCCGGCAGCTTCGTGTACGGGTCGGCCACGTACTTGATCATGGACGTGGCCGCCGAGAACAGGCTGCCCACGATGATGCCGGCCAGTACAAGCACTAAAGTCGGATTGCTCTTGTATACTCGGCTTATAAAGTAGGTCATGGTTACAGCCAGCAGGCCAAAAGCAAATGCGAATAATTGAACCATGTAGCTGCTCTGGTTTAATAAAATGCCTATGGCAGCTCCGACTCCGGCGCCGGCTGAGACGCCGAGGATCGATTCGGAGACCAGAGGATTACGAAACGTACCCTGAAAGACTGCTCCGGAAACGGCAAGGCCAGCACCAACCAGTATGACCGCTAAAGCTCTCGGAAGCCTGATGTTCCAGATGACTATTTCCATGGTCTGCGTCCAGGTGTGCTGTATGCTCCATAAGAACGCCAGCCTTATCCCCGTAAGACTGGCTATCATGTCGCCCGTTCGTTCCATTGTGCCGGAGATCACGATCAGAATGACCGTAAAAGGGTCTATGCTATAGCGACCCAGAAAGAGGGCGACGATGAACATGATAAGGAGTAATGCGATGAGCACCAGGTTCGTCGATAGTGTTCTGATACCGATTTTGAACCCTTTTTTATTATGATCTCTGACGTTGATCTTATCTTCGAACATATGTCTTACTCCATGATATTCAGCTTCGCTTTGCGTCTATCGAATTTTACAAAAATAATAGGGTTTATGGAGCCCATAATTATGCTAGGGCAAATATGAGCGCCATACCCCGATCCTTATCTATTCCAGGCATGTAGGCACAATTTTATTTATTATGAGATCATGCCCGGTAAGCTCTTTACGTATACCCCCATGGTGCCGATCCCGGAGGAAGCTGATGGCTCAGGATCAAGTTTGTCTGGTCATCCGTCAGCTTGTAGTCGAAGAACTCGGAATAAAAATTCTTCACTTCATTGCTCATATCCAGGCCCTTGAAATTGTCCGGGTGGAACAGCTTGGCCATCCACTCAAGCTGAAGTATGCCCTGCTCTCCCGAATCCCAGAAGAACGCGCCCTGCGGGCTGATGTAGACCTGGTGGTTCTTCACCGCGTTGATATCCTGTAATTTCGGGTCGCTCATGATCTGATCATAAACGGCGGTCGCGGCTGAGGTGTTTGAAGTGGAGCTAGCGCTGGGGTCCGGAAGGTCCGGCGCATGGTCGATGATGATAATGTCAGGGTTCCATGCCAGTAGCTGCTCGTAGCTGACCACGACGGTCCCCGCAGCTGAATTCTGGGCAACGTCGATGCCGCCTGCTTTTGTCACCGTATCACTCATCGTGGAGTTACCGCCCCTTGTCCTGAGCGGAATGCCGCTGGTCACGTAGACCTTAGGTTTTGCGCTATCGGGTATCGCAGATGTGACATTCGCTACGTACGCTTCTTTCTGGTCAAAGTATGTGTCGTACGCCTGGGCCTTCTGTAAGGCTTCCGGCGTCCCAATGACCTGGGCATAAAGGTTCAATAATGTTTTCTGCGAATCCAGCGTCGTAGTATTGCCTACCGAGCATATTACTGGTATGCCGGCATTCGCCATCTTACCGACATTCTGGTCGTTGCCGAAATAAAAGACCACATCGGGGTTATAGTTTAATAAAGATTCTACATTGGGCGCCTGCGGATTGCTCATTACCGGCAGTGAGTCCAGTTTTTTATATATGACGTGCGCCCATGCCGAATTAGTCTTATCGAAATCTGCAGCCACGGGTATTAGGTTCTCTGCACCTAATATGTCCAGTTTCTCATATGCCGGCCCGAACAGCGGTATGACACTGTTCACATGGGCAGGGACCGTCACATTACGGCCGGCCATGTCTACGACTGTCCTATTCGCTAACGCATTACTCGCCGTAGTATTATTCGCCTGGTTCGTCAGTGTTGTCGTCTGCTGCGTACAGCCGGCCGTTACTACCACTGCCAGTAATATCGCTATGATCACAAGCATGCTAATATTAAAAATATTTTTTCGATCCATTTAACCACCTCATTATTTAGCCGGATTTTTTCCACCATAGAAGAGACCAGACGGGTTTGTTATCAGGAACCTCGACAGTGCCGTCGTTGTTTTTAACCAAAGATCTGTTCAGGAAGTCTCTTACTTTCCTAGTTTCCTCGACGCTAAGAGGCCCGAGATCTCGAGTACTGCTTTCCACGGCATCGTCGATGCTGTCGTAGATAAGACGGCTGTGACACTCCAGGTGCTCTATGTTTGCCCGAATTCCCATTTTATGCAGAATATTAAAGAGATATACATAGTCGGGAGTATCCGCACGGGGCCGGCCGAGTACAGTATTAATGCCTTTGTTATGCCCGCGCTCTCCTCCTCCCCATGCCGTTATGTATACGTAGCGTAGAGCCGAACTATCGACCTTCTCCAGGGTTTTCCACATGTCCGGTGTCCCTCCGATGGATCTAGAGGCAATGACGACATCATGAGGCTCAAAATCCTTGCCCATGATCATGTCGTCCCAGGAACAACGCACGCATGAAATATTGGATAAGCCTTCTCTCCGGGCATCTTCGCATAATATTCTGAGCATTTCACTTGATATGTCCATGGCGGTCACGCGGCCTGCTTTTTTTGCCACAGGTATAGATATCGCCCCTGTGCCGCAGCCGATATCAAGTGCGGACCATCCCGGATCTATCCGTATTTTTTCCAGTAGCAGGGCAGGATAATCATCCACATCCATCCATTTTCTGAATCTTGGGGCCATTCTGTCCCAGCGTGTTTTTGTATCCTGCAGAGTATCCGACAGATGTCTATTCTGATCGCCTGCTGCCTCATCCCACATGGAAATCCAGTCTATTTCGTCCAGTCTCATGATGACCTCATAAAATCAGGCTTTTAGCCTGCAAAGGCTATTAGAGTAATACCATACGATAATTTAAAGCTTTTGATATACATGCGCATATTGTTTAATGAATTTATTAAATATCTGAGGTCAGCGGATCATGATCGCATTTGCCCATAGAAATTCATCATGGATACAGATCGAGTGACATGAAAAAGGGTGCAGAGATAAGAAAAGTCAATTTTTAGCATTATTAGCTTAATAATAAAAACGTGTCATGAAAAAAATATGTGATAAATAGGTAACCGATCAACTCTCTTTTTTCCACCATATCCTGGCCCGGTGCGATATTCCCCGTAACACGTACTGGCCATTATCGAAAAGCATTTTACTCTGTAAAAATTCCCTCAAAATAATTTCCTGTCTCTCTTCGGTGACGTTGAAGCCGCCCTTCTGGTCCGCAACAGCATCGTCGATGCTTGCGAAGCGGTCCACGCTCTCCTCTGCGTATATGTCGACGTTCGCCATGATCCCAATCTGGTAGAGCAAATTATAAATGACGTTGTACTTGCCCATCCGCTTATAGGGCATGCCATGCAGCTTTTCCCATAGCTCCGCATAATTTTTTTCCCATGGCGACGAGTCCGCGAACCAGTAGATATAAACATATTTACTCGTGGCGTCGTTCATTTTTACGAGCGCTTCCTTCAAGTCTTCGAACCCTACCGAGTAAGAGGCGACCACCACATCATAAGGAGGCGCGAGATCACTGGCGATATCCGTTTCTTCCCAGGTCTTCCGGACGATCGTGATATTATCTAATCCATATGCCCGGATGTTCGCTTGCAGGCATGATACCATGGCTTCGGAAGGCTCCAGCGCGGTCACATGCTCGATAGACTGAGCCAGCGGGATCGCCAGCGTTCCCGGGCCTGCGCCTATGTCGAGCACCCTCGACTTATTGGAGATATCCATACCTCTTATCATTTCCCTGGATCGTTTCCAGTTATCCTCTTTGACTCTGCGGTCGAATTTTCTGCATTCCTCGGGGTCTTTCCACTTGTCGACGCGAGCGCGACCACTGTCCACTGAATTTCGCTCCTGCATCTGTTCTTTCCAGACCTCGTTCCAGTCGATTATGGTAATATCCTGCATGCGTGATCACTTTAATAATAATGATAGAGTCGACATACGCCGACATGTATGAATATATCTATGCAGGTATGTGTAATATAATTATTCGGCTAATAAAATCGAGCTTGGTATCTATCCCCATTGTTATAAAATTGCACAAAGGATGTATAGATTCCACCCATAAAGTGATTATTAGGCAGTCCCCGGCAAGGCGTAAGCCTCCGGGAAAGCCGATATTAACTAATGGCCAGTAGCATGGCCTGATAACGATCCAAGAATAAGCGCGAGATGTGAACTTTATGATAGACGTTTTAATCGTATATGATTCCAAGTCCGGTAACACGGAGAAAGCCGCAAGGAAGATTTCCGAGGGCGTAAAAGAAAGTGGTGCAACCGTGTCAGTCAAATCCGTCCAGGAGGCAACGCTAGAGGACGCCAAAAATGCGAAGGGCTTGATTTTAGGTTCGCTATGTGTCGATGATAACTACTCGGGAGAGCTCCGCGAATTTATCAACGATAAGCTAAAAATGGTTAAGCCGGTCGACAAGTTCGGCGCAGCGTTCGGTACTTACAAAATGGACGGCGGCAACCTCAAGAAGCTGGAGGATGACCTGCACTGGCTCGGCCTGACGCTGGTCGCCGAAGGCGTGAACGTCCGCCATAATGACGAGGAAGCGGCAAACAAGAAACTTTTAGAGCTGGGTAAAAAAGTCGGCACAGAAGCGCTCAAGCATAAGTAAAAAAATTAAGATGGCGACCCTCGGGCATAATGCATGAACATGGGCACGCCCGATATCGGATAGATTATTAAGATGAGAACGGTGCGGTACCGTTCTCAGCCAATGTACTGGTGTATATACATTTATGCATTGATCTCTGAACAATCCAGAATAAGCCGTATACTATTTATAGGTTATGTTAAACAAGTAATATATGTTTAATAAAATTATTATACTTTACTCCCATTATGCCCCATGGACAGCCGGATCTGCACCATCCGGGATATCTCCGGAGCGCGATGTGTACACGATTAAACCTTTTGATTAGATCGTTTGATAATAATCTGGCGTTATACAGGTTTATTAAACTTGATCTCAAATGTCGTTCCTCGCAATACCTCTGTTACCGACCGACCGGTATACGCTATTCGGTTACTTTTGAGTCGTTGAAGCCGATATATTATTTGCAAATCAATAATAGTCCGCAATCTAAAGATATTTGCATAAAAAGTATTAGAAATCTAAGCGGTAATTTATATCCGGAGGAAAAAATATGCAGTTCAGCGCACGCAACAAGTTACAAGGCACCGTCAAGGAAGTCAAGCTGGGAGCCGTCATGGCGATCGTGAAGGTACAGGTCGGGGAGAATATTATCGAGTCCGCCATCACGAAAGATGCGGTCGAAGAGATGAAGCTAAAGGCAGGCGATAAGGTCACTGCGGTGATCAAGTCCACATCAGTCATGATCATGAAATGACGCGACGAACCGATGTTAATAATTATTAGTTAACTCAAGTTAGATTAGCAATTGCTAATCGTAACGTATTTAATATATTAAACGATTTAATCTAACGATGGCCATGAACAGTGAACATGTCGACATTAATGAGCTGATGGAAAAGTACGGCGTTAGCGACCGCGTCAGGGACTACATGCGCGATTGCGTGAAATTCCACACGTTCCCGGCGGCAGGACTTTTACTCGGGGTCTTTATGGTGGACCTGGCGCTGGAAAAGCTGAACGCAAAGCCCGGTGATAAGCTGTATGCGGTATCGGAGTCGGGAAAATGCCTGCCGGATGCCGTGCAGGTCATTACGCATTGCACATACGGCAACCATAAGCTAAGGGTCATCAACACCGGTAGGTTTTCCGTCACTTTCAACAGGTTCTCCGAGGGCAAGAGCTCCCGCGGAGTGCGGGTCTTCATAGACGTTGCCAAGATCGACGGCTACCCGACGCTTAAAGCCTGGTACCTGAACGATCCGTCGTATAAAGGCGGTGTCGACGGGAAAAATCTCCTTGATGACATCATGAGGGCGGGTAGGAACATACTCTCGTGGGAGAATGTGGACGTACACGTCTCGTCTAAGGAAAAGTGGAACTCAGTGAAGTGCCCTTCGTGTGGCGAGATGGTGCCCGAGAATAAGCTTGAGAACGGCGTATGCCAGGCTTGCGGCCCAAACGCGTATTACGATCGCGTCCCTGCAGAGATAAAAAAATAGCTACGGGTTAATAGACCGTGATGTTACCGGCTTCATCGGAGGATATGTCGATCTCGTTCAGGGTGATCCGGCCCCGCACCTTTTCGGGGACCTCGGTCTTTATTTTAACGATGACCATGGCTGCATCCACGGCTACCTTGATGCGCTTCTTGTCCGCCTCTTTAAATAACATCGCCGGCACCTCGTAGAGGTCCATGCCAGACGAAATAGTGACCCACACGGGCGCTTCGAGCGTTTTGTACAGCTTCAGTGTATTCTTCGCTTTCACTATGTTTTTCTGGGCAGTGCCCTCGATGATACAGATGTTGCCTCGAGTGGTCTTCAGCTTCCGCGCAATATCCGCCTGAGATAAGCCCTTCTTTTTAAGCTTTAATATCTCGATCTGCTTATCCGTTAAAAATATATCCTTTTCGTCCGACCTCATAGCTACCATCAGATATGTTTAATACTTTCGTATAAGCTATCATATATAGTTTGTCTGTCCACATCTATTTCAAGGTAAATTGATTTTTATATAAATACAATAATTATAAAAAGTTGCCTACGCACGTTTATAAGAAAATATTTATATAAATAAGCATTAGTCTGTTTATCATCTTTGATTAATCCGTAGAAATTTGAGGACGACCATGGATATGTATTTAACCTGTTTACTAGAATAGTAACAGATTAAGGCGGAGCCTGGGTCATCACCTTGAGAGCCTGAGGGCTCATTGGCGAACGCATGGTTCCAGTCCATTTTGAAAATAGCGGTAATAATATCCAATAGAGGTGTAACGTTTGATATCTGATGTAACCAAAAAAGAGCTGGTAAAAGAGGACCAGGGAGTGATCCGATGTACCGACGTGACCTGCCCCGTTTGCGGCATGTCATGCGATGATGTCGAGATCGAGCTGACCAAGGATAAGGTCATAACGAAGAACGCATGCCTGATGGGAGACGCAAAGTTCCAGGAGCTTCGCAGCCACCACAGGTTGATATACCCCACGGTGTACGGCGAGAAGGCAGACTGGAAGGACGCGCTCGACACGGCTGCCGACATACTGATCAAGGCAAAGAGGCCTTTCTTCTTCATGGGCAGCGAGACGTCCAATGAGGCAATGGCTGTCGGTATCGAGATAGCTGAGCTTCTGGGCGGCATGGTTGACGGTAACGCGACCATCTGCCACGGACCGACCGTCATGGGCCTGCAGGATGCAGGACAGGTAGGCTGCACGCTCGGAGAATGCAGGAACAGGTCAGACCTGGCCATTTACTGGGGCTGCAACCCTGTGGACTCGCACCCGAGACACATGAGCAGGCACTCCATGTACAACAGAGGCTTCTTCACGGAGCAGGGCTACCAGGGCAGAAAGATGGTAGTCGTAGACCCGAGACGCTCCCCGACTGCAGCGCAGGCCGACCTGCACGTGCAATTACTTCCGGGAAAGGACTACGAGCTGCTGGACGCTGTAATGGTCGCATTACGCGGCGGAGAGCTGAATCCTACGGTCGAGGAAGTCACCGGAGTTTCGCAGGAAACCATCAAGAATATGGCTGCAATGATCAAGGAATGCAAGTTCGGCGTCATCTGGGTCGGACTGGGCATCGCCAGCTCGCATGGCAAGCACCACAATGCGGCAATCGCAATGAGGCTTACCCAGCTTTGCAACGAATACACGAAATTCGTGATCCTGGCCAACAGAGGACACTGCAACGTCGCGGGCTTTAACCAGGTACTTTCATGGACCACTGGCTTCCCCTTCGCAGTAGACTTCTCAAGAGGATACCCAAGATTCCAGCCGGGCGAGTACTCGTGCGTGGACGCCCTGAAGCGTGGCGAAATTGATGCGCTACTGTGCATGTGCGCAGACCTTGGCGGACACCTGCCGAAGAAGGCAGTAGAGCACTTGATGGACATACCCGTCATATCTCTGGAGCTAGCTCCTGGCCCGCAGGCTTTCGTAAGCGACGTCATCCTGCCGGGTGTACTGGACGGCATGGAATCCGAAGGCACGTTCTACAGGATGGACAATGTGCCCATCTACGCAAGGAGCTTTACGACGCCTCCGTTCGACTTCACCACGTCCAACGAAGACACGCTGAAGCAGCTGCTGAAGGTCATCAGAGAGAAGAAAGAAGCAATGGAAAAGAAGTGAGATCATGATGGACATTATATTGAACACCGGTTCTACGGTTTACCAGGGAGCCATAATCAAGGGCGGTAACAAGTTTACCGAGGGCTACACAAAGGAAGCCGGCTACTGTAACATCAACCCGAAGGACTTCGAGGCGCTAGGAAAGCCCTGGTTCGTAAGGCTGACCAACGAGTATAACGACAGCGTCGTCGTAAGAGCACACAAGACCGACACCCAGCAGGTCGGCGAGGTATTCGTACCCCGCGGCATCTGGGCGAACGTGGTCGTCACGCCGGAAACGGAGAGCACGGGAAGCCCGCGCTACAAGAACCTGCCCATCAAGATCGAGAAGTGCGAAGGCCCCGTACTGGAGCCGGAAGCCCTGATGAGGCACTATTACGTCGAAGGTAAGAAGAAATCCGACGATTACAACGCAACCAAGTACCTGGACAAGAAGAGCGGCCAGAAAGTAACTGAGCACTCGTAAGTCCCGGGCTTCACGGGCGGCACGATGCTGCCCGCAGCTTTTTTTTATTTCTTGTGTGTTTTTTTAATGGTAGTTCTGTCCTGTTTTTTGGAAAAGGTGTTCGTTTTATGTTTTTGATAATCGTTCGTTTGATCGGTCGCCTACAACTGGTCTGGTTGGAAGCACTAAACCACGAAATTCCACGGAACCACGAAATTTATTCAGATTTTCACTAAATCGCTAATAACACTATCTCTAACGCACGATGCGCAGGCTCACTGTCAAGGCACTAAAAGCACGAAAGCTCAGTTTTAATTCCCGATGGGCACTAACGCACAGTTTCTAAAACTGAAAAGTAACTCTCTAAGGGACACGACCTTCACCAACTTGAAACTCGAAGTAGAATACTGAGTATGCTCTACTTTTTTGGGCTTCGGATTTTGTGATATTCGTTTCCTTGGTGGTTTTCTTTTCAGTTTTAGAAACTGTGCGTTAGTGCCATTGAGCTTTAAAACTGCGGTTTAGTGATGTTGAGCATTGACAGTGAGCCTGCGCATCGTGCGTTAGAGATAGTGTTTTGGCGCATTAGTGAAAATCTAAAAAAGGTTTGTGTTTCTGTGAGATTTAGTGATTTTGTGCTTCCAACCCGACCGATTGCGAATAATGGTAATCACGCTATACATAGTTAAAAACGAATAAAATGATAATTGACTATAAGTAAAGCCTTTCACTTAACTGTTGAGCGTGACGAAATCATTACCATTAACTATATAATAAATGTTGTTCATTTCAAGGCATAGCAATGGTTTTTCGCTGGTGGACACATGGTTGAAGAGAACGTGCCGGTTGCCGGGATTCGCGAGCAGGTGCTTACCTCGATGTATCGCATCGAGCGTGTTGAAAATAAAGAAGCGAGCGAAGTTGAGGTCGAGGTCTGCGTCGAGGATAGCGTTAACCTCCAGGTGAACGGTATCAGGGTAGCCAGCCTGACCATCACGCCTGCCGACCTGGAGCCGTTCGCTCTCGGCTATATCGTTTGCGAAGGCCTGGTCCGGACACCGGAAGAAGTCCTCAGCATCGATGTGGAATACCCTAACATCAACGTGAGAGTGGATGCGTTTACCGGCGACGACGCCGATCTCTGGATGGAGATCAGGAGCTCCGGATGCGTCGGAGTAAGGGCTGCGTGGGCTGACATCGACGAGCCCATAAAGTCCGACATGACGTTGAATGTGGACCAGATCTTTAAAGGGCTCGGCCAGGTCAACGAACTCGCACGGCTATGGAAAAGTACGGGTGGCACGCACTGCTCGATCATATACGACTCCGCAGGCAACTTGATCTCTTATGCGGAGGATATCGGACGCCATAACACCATCGATAAGGCCGTGGGAAAAGCGTTCATGAAAGGGCGAAAGTTGAACGATTGCTTTTTAGTATGCACTGGAAGGATGCCGGCGGGCATGGTGGCAAAGGCGTACAGGGCAGGTATTCCCGTCGTAGTCAGCAATACCGCGCCATTCACGACAGGCATCGACCTGGCGCGAAGACTCGACATGACGCTAATATGTTTCGCCCGCTATCCGAAAATGTCGATATACAGCAAGCCCGAACGCATCCTGGGAATAAGAGAGCGTTGAGGGGAAAAATGGCAACAAATGAAAGTGGCAAGGTCATGGTACCTCTGGTCAAGGCATATGAGCTCGTGGACGTCATGCGGGCTACATTTTTTGAGCATTTACCACACGAAAAGATACCTATTGATGATTCTCTTTACAGACGGCTAGCCTCCGGCATTATTTCTAAGGAGAGGTCGCCTGTACGCCACATATCCACGATGGACGGCTATGCGGTGAAGTCGGGCGACGCATACCCGCTAGAATTGATCGGCGAGGTATACGCAGGAGAAATGCCTGATCGTATCGCTCCCGGAAAAACCGTATACATCACCACCGGTGCGGCTCTTCCCGAAGGCTCTGACGCGGTGTTAAGGATCGAGGACGCAAAGCTGGAAGGCGACCGGCTGTTTGGTATCCCGGTGGAAAAGTGGACTAGCGTAATTAAAGCCGGCTCGGATTTCGAGATCGGCGATCACATCATAAACAAAGGGACGGTCATTACACCAGCCATGATCGGCTTGCTTCACGGGGCCGGCGTGGACGAGGTCGAAGTGTATCGAAAGCCTCGCGTGGCGGTCATTTCAACGGGTGACGAGATCAGGAATGGCATGACGAAGAACACGAACGCCCCGACAGCCTGTGCGCTGCTGAAGACCTGGGGCTGTGAGCCGGAAAGCCTCGATACGGTGAGGGACACTTATGAGGATACGGTGGCAGCGCTGGACGAAGCCAGCTCACTATATGATGTGATCGTGACCATAGGCGGCGTTTCCGTGGGTAAAAAGGACTTCGTGGTGAAGACCATCACCGAAGGCGGGGACGTAGTGTTCCACGGGTACAAGATACGTCCGGGTAAGCCGCTACTGGTATCGTACTACAGGGGCAAGCCGGTATTCTCGCTGCCGGGAAAGCCTACGGGGGCATATACGGCCATGGAGCTGATCGTCAGCAGGTTCCTGAGAGGAGAGCTCCGGCATGCGGAAGTTTGCCTGCCGGTCAGCAGAGACCTGGAATTTTCAAAAGACGGGTTCGAATATATCGTGTACGTAAAGATCATCGGAGAAAAAGCGGTGCCGATGGGATTTCCGGATTCGCCATTGAAGCTGTTTAAAGGCCCTAAGTACGGCGTTTCCATCGTCTCGTCGTCACCGAGAGCCATGGTCACCGACGGGTTCTTCCATGCAAAAGAAAACATTAAGGCCGGAACTCTCGTGAACGTGCGGCTTCTCTAGATGATCTCGATGTCGAACAGGTCGTTCGCATCACATTCCAGGACGTCGTCGTAGCTTTTCAGGAACCGCTTGAGCTTGAAGATGACGGTTTTTTCCCAGTTGAAAATAGAATAGGAGTCCGATGACATCTTCATCTTCGGTCTTAAATTAAATAATAGCCGCCCGCTTCCAAGCCTGGCACCGGTGATCCCGATGAGCGAGTCGGATATGCACGGGTTCTTTCCGATCAGTATGCCCACTTCATCATTACGCATGTCAGAGTCGAGGGCGATGCTCGCGACCATGGCCATACGCACCGCCACGGCCAGTCCGATACACTGCTCGCCATGATAGTTCAGGGCTTCCCGGACAAGGCTGGCCTTATAGTCCCCGGGTTTCATCTTTTTGTTTTTATCGTTCCTGTCAGGGTTCCTGGCTGCAAATATACAGTCCCATCCGGCCTGGTAAGGCTTTATATCAAGTACAGGGGTGCCGTCGATCACGTCCAGGCTGGAGACAAATATAAATCGCCCGAAACGCCGCTGTATTTTTACGGGCGTGACGGAAATGGGGTTCGGCCGGGACGGCGACCTCATCGAAAAAACACCTTTTTCAGGCATGTCACGGGATATTTTTCTCGGAGCGGCTTTTAGTACGGAGCGGTCCGCCTCATGAAGCCAGCACAGCACTAATAGGTGAGTGTTCCACTCCACGCCATCCAGCGCTGAGGCGTACTCTTCGAATATTTCGATCTCCGCATCCACGCCCTGGATAGGCATGTCGTCTTTCACTCTGATCTTCGAGCGTACGACGCCAATGGGTTTTAGCTCCATGATAAACCACGAGGTAACCTGATGATGTAAATGTGATAGGATGAACGTGATATATAACGATTACTACGCGACCCTAACTCGTCCCGCGTCGTGGCCAGGCTATCAGGGCTTTTTCTCATCGGTAAAATTATAGTCGAAGTCCGTGATCTTCCTGCGGTCCTTCAACGTCATGTAAAACTCGGTCTTGAAAAGCGTGACGAATGCAAATGCGATGCCCTGGATGATTGCCTGCAGGATGGCTACCATCATGAGGGACGGCGCGCTGAATGTAACGGGAGTGGTAAGCGCAGTGGTAAACGTCGAGTTCAGCGTTGAGTTCAAAGAGGTGTTCATGCTGGAGGTCATGTTCATGAAGGTCGAGTTGGTCATGTATTCCCCGGTGGCTCCTCCCATCAGGGGGATCTGCACAAGAATATACTTGGCCAGGAGAAGGATGATGAAAAAAACCACGACAAGTGCCAGGTTGCGCCTCGCGAACTCGATGCTCTTTGAGAAAGCTTCCTTCACGTTCGCACCATCTGCCACGATGGCGATATCGTAAAACTCGATAGCCATCAGTCCAAGGAACGAGAGCACGAAGGCTCCTGCCAGCAGCAGCACGCCAATAAGAGGGTCTGCCAGGAATATCTCGAACGCTAAAGCCAGCGTGAAGATCAGGAAATAGAATGCCAGGAACGCAACGATGCCGCCAAAGAATAGCTTGACATAGAACTTCGCGCCTGAGTCGACGAACGTCTTCAGGCTGGATGTATTTTTCTGCCTGGCTTCCAGCGCGTACCCAAGCGCCCCGCCCACGATAAATGGCATGATGATCAGAGGAAGCACCATGACAGTAAAGACCGAGGCCATGTCCTGTACCGTGGTATCGAAATGCCCGTATATGGCTAAGCTCGGCAGCGAGAATATGCCCACAAGTATGCCTGCTATCAGTAATACCGGACTGTTCGAGAGCTTTTTTATGCTCTTTTGCAGGATCGAGGAAAAGTCATCTTCCATAGCTGACACGCCTTCATGCTAGTAGCCCTATAAGCATAAATAATTAATCAATATCCCGTTTTATGACAAACGTGGAAATACTTTATAGCTCTGGACATTGTAATTTTTAATTAAAAAATCAGGTATATTATGAATTCTTATAAGTGCGAGGTCTGCGGAAACGTAGCGAAGGCGACCATCAGGCCATTCTTATGCCCTAAGTGCAAGGCACGCAGGGGTATGCTACACAAAGTTGATGAACAAAAAAGTGAATAAATATAGAGGGAAAGACCATGTCGAAGATCACATCAATCATGGAAAAAACGTTCACAGGGGAGACGACTGAAGTAGGCCTATATCTTGCTATGGCTAAAAAAGCGGAGCTTGAAGGGCATGCCGACGTGGCGATGTACCTGCGAAAGCTCGCTGAAGAAGAAGCAGGCCATGCCTGCGAAATAGCTACTCTCCTTGGAAAGATCAAGGATACCAAGTTCAACCTGGAAATGATGCACCAGGGCGAGACCATGGCTACCAGGGAAAAGCTGGATGCGGCAAAGATCGCCCGCGAAGAGGGCAATAACGATGCTGCGATATTCTTTGAGAGCGCCTCCAAGGACGAGAACCGCCACAGGGCTGGCCTGGAAACCTTCATAAAAAGACTATAACCTTTTTTTAAAAATTTTTACATGTAGTGTATGTTCTTGTAGACTTTTACCAGGGGCGCTCCCTGCACTGTGGTCTCATAGAATATTTCGTATTCCGACCTGTCAAAGGTCAAGTTATCATAGCGCTCTGCATAGGCGTTCACAAGCACGTAGTCAGTCTCCGCTCCAAAGTATATGTTATCAACGGACTCATAGGTGCAGTTCTTAGCGTAAAACTTGACACCGCTGACCGGCTGCGCAGCCAGGTACACCATCGACCGGTACGCGGCATGATGCTCAAGATACGAGACTGAATCGGATATTCCCTCGCCCCACCACCCGAATTCGAACAGTCGGTTTTGATCTACGTTAGCCGGACCCCCCGATAGCGCATTATAATAGTCCAGGTAATACGGGTAGACGGTCGCCAGAGACAAGATCAGGTATAAGGCTGTCAGCGCTACCAGTGCAGGGAATGCCGCTTTTTTCAGGCTATTTCTTATCTTCAGTTTTGAAGTCCATCCGGCTACTTCTAAGAGACCAGCCGCACAGATGAGCGCTACGGCAGGATATATCATCAGCAGGTATCGCATGCCATCCTGCACCATGGGGCTAAAGCCATAACCGAATGGAATAAAACACCAGAACAGGATGGCGTATTTGTACAAATCCTTCGATCTGATGAGCGAGTGAATCCCTATAAAGAAGGGTATCAGTAACAGAGCGGGCGTGGTCACCATAAAATATACGGGATAATATATCGGCGTAGCCGCCTGTCGCGTGTCCAGGAAATATTCCTGCGGCCCATGGCTGCCCCAGAACCCCAGCGATGTGAGGAGGTTATCCGGGCTGTTCCAGATCCACGGCCAGAGCGTATAGAGCGTCAATCCGGCAACGGCCAGAAGGCCGGAAGCTCCGGCAAGAATGAACATGATATCTTTTACATCTGGCTTTGTGCCGGATTGCCACAGCTTATATCTGTATAATAAATAAAAAAGAGCCATTACCGGCAGGATCAATAACCCGTTGAGCTTTGTATCCACAAGCACGCCCAGCGAGACTGCGGATGCCGCATAGAGTCTCCAATCCCTGTTTTTACGGCGAGCATGAAGAGGAACATTGAACAGTGAACATCGTCGCGACCGGCGTGTCAAGAGCCGCCTGCTGGTTATGGGCGACGAATACTGGTATCACCGCTAGTATGATCGCAGCGGCGGTACCGATCTGGCGGTTAAAGAATTCTCTTCCGATCAGATAGGTTATAACGCACGCAATGGTGCCCATCGCTGCGCTTAGAGCTTTACAAATGAATACTGACTTGATATCCAGATTGCCATGGTTAAACAATACTTCCGCAATGCCATACAGTACTTTGCAAACGTTAGCGTCCATATTGTTGCTCCATGAGCCATGGTTAAAATCAAGATGCATTAGATTATTTACAGATATTAAACCACCGTTCAGGTATACCGTTCATCCCAGGTTACGCCTAGCCATCAGGCTCACGTATCTGACGCCGAATGCAAACAACAGGATCACAAATATTATGAATATATCATTTTTTAATAGACTATATGCTAGCTGGAACACTTCGCCTATCGATATAACCCACCCCGGTTGACTAATATCATGGCTGCGATGGCTCTTCAAACTTATGCTTATACATTAATTATTATTGGGGCCCATCATAATTCCCATTGCCGTACATTCCAGGCCATAGCTCGTATGCCCATATGAAGTCGTTCTGCGCCGGCTCTCAAATATGCTCCAAGTTTCATTGATCTCTATTTATTTCAGAGTAAAACATACCGTTTTTACGATTTCGGTTACCAGATTATTGACAATGCTTTTATAGTAACCAAATATACCTCCTGTTATCAGCCTTTTATAGGCGTTACGGGCACGGGAATGCGTATAAGGCATCGCAGGGTGGCGATTGGGCGAGGAATAGGTATATATGCAATACAGTTTATCGAATACCACGATCATGGAAAAGCCATTAGAAGGGGCAGAGGTCGGGCGGAGCGGAGTGATCGCCAAAGTTTGTGTTATCATCCCCACTATGAACGAGCCGGCCATCAGCAAGGTCATAGACGATACGCGCAAAGCCTTGCGCCATTTTAACGCCGAGATCATGGTCGTGGATAAGTCAGTGGACGATACTGCCCGGAAAGCGAAGCGATCGGGGGCCATTGTTGTAACGCAGGATAAAATAGGCTATGGCAACGCGTATCTTTTGGGCTTCCACAACGTCTCCGTGGATACGGACGTCGTGGTCATGATGGATGGCGACAACACCTATGACCCTTACGAGATCCCTCTTTTAATCGAGCCCATTATCAATGGCGGCGCAGATATCGTGTTGGGGAACAGGTTCGCGCGTATGGAAGAAGGCGCGATGAACGCCCGCAACAAGTTCGGCAACCGTATGATCACAGGCACCATGAACAGCCTGTACCGCCTTAACCTGAAGGATTCGCAGTCCGGCTTCCGCGCACTACGCAAGAGCGCTCTGGACATCATGGAGATCACCTCGGACGGCATGCCATTTGCCAGCGAGATGATTATCGACGCACGAAAGAAATCGCTACACATCGTCGAAGTACCTGTCACTTACCGGCCGCGCATAGGCGAGGCAAAGCTGAACGCCTATAAGGACGGCTCTCTTATCTTTACGCTCATCATCAGAATGGTCAGGGACTATAACCCGTTCATGCTCTTTTTATCCATAGGCAGCGTGTTCATCCTGCTATCGATATTGTCGGGCAGTGCAGTCATATATGAATGGGTGACGACCGGCAATATCACCAGGATAGCGCTTACCGTCCTTACGGCTGTGATGTTCCTGACAGGCCTTCAGATCGTATTCTTCGGCTTGCTGGCAGATATCATCCTGGTCGCGCTGCGGGCAAAACGCTAGGTGTGAAAATGAGGATCGCCTTTGTCACTGACGTGGTCTATCCGTACATTAAGGGCGGCGCCGAGAAGCGCATCTATGAGCTGTCGCGCAGGCTCGCCTCGTCAGGGCATGATGTTCATGTATTCAGCATCAAATGGTGGGATGGCCCCTCTGTTAAAAAAGAAAATGGCATAACGTATCATGGCGTCTGTAAGCCCCGGCAGCTCTACGAGGGCGATCGCCGCTCCATCGTCGAGGCACTCGCGTTCGGACTATTTGTCACAGTTCCCCTGCTTCGGGAAAAATTCGACGTCATCGATTGTAACCAGCACCCATATTTTCCCATGTTCTCCTGCAAGCTTGCTTCACTGCTCAGAGGCGGGCGGTTCTATGCGACCTGGCACGAGGTCTGGGGTGACTACTGGTATGACTACATTGGCAAAGCCGGATTTTTCGGCAAGCTGGTCGAGCGGACCACGGCAAGGCTCCCGGACCTCATCTTAGCCGTATCGGGCAGCACTGCCAGTGAGCTGGCAAGGATAGGCGTAAGGCGCGAAAGGATCGTCGTGATCCCGAACGGGTTTGGGGGCGAGAGCATTCAGACGATAGGGCCGTCGACCGCAATATTCGATGTCGCTTTCGCGGGGCGGCTAATAAAGGACAAGCATGTCGACGTGCTTATCAGGGCGTGTGCGGAAGCCTCGAAAACCCGGCCGGTAAAACTGATCGTGATCGGCGACGGCCCGGAGCGCAAGGCGCTGGAAGCGCTGACATCCGAATTGCTTATGGAGGATAACGTAACCTTCACCGGACTTGTGGAGGAAACGTCACTGATCGCTTCGATCAAGGGTGCGAAGACTTTTGTTTTGCCCTCCACTCGTGAGGGCTTCAGCATTACTACGCTTGAGGCGTTGGCGTGTGGTGTTCCAGTTATTACGGTTAATGGTGAAAAGAATTCGGCACAGGAGCTCGTCGAGCACAGGGTCACCGGGCTGATCGTGGGGCTAAGCGAAAAGGAGCTCTCTAAAGCAATTCTCGACATACTAGGCGATGAACCGGAGAGAAAGCGCATGTCGGGCAGGTGCTTTAAGTCTATTGAGCGATATGACTGGGATGTCGTGGCGACCAGGCTGCTCGAGACCTATCAGCCTGCACGCGAGAGCCGATAAGCGCGTAGTTTGACGATTTAGCGAGAAACTTAATATAGGATGCCCTTAATGTAAATCCATTTAGCCGAGGAATTGTTTTGATCAGTGTCATCGTGCCAGCATACAACGAGGAGCAAAGGATCGGGCAGACTCTGAAGGATTACCGCGCGGGCTTGCAAACTTACGGTAAAGACTTCGAGATCATCGTGGTGTGCGACGGTGCAAAGGACAAGACAGCAACTATTTCTCGTGAATACACGGATAAAGTTCTCGAGTTCCCTCAGCGGCTGGGCAAGGGCGGGGGCGTGCTCGAGGGCTTCAAGGCGGCAAAAGGAGATATCGTCGGCTTCACGGATGCGGATAATTCCCTGAAGGTCGACCAGTTCTTACGCTTGCTGGACGAGATGGAGAGAACCGGTGCAGGCTGCGTGATCGCGGACCGCAAATCTCAGGAATCAATGATACTTGAAAGCCAGTATCTCTTGCGACGGTTTGCCAGTGGGGCCTTTAATTTCATGATGACACGCGTACTCTTCGGTCTGCACGTAAAGGACTCACAGTGCGGCGGAAAGGTGTTCAAGCGCGATTATATTAATAAGATCATTCCGAAAATGGTGTGTACCGGGTTCGAGTTCGACGTAGAGCTATTATGGCGACTTCAAAAAGAAGGATGTGAGATCAAGGAAGTGCCCGTCGTCTGGAAGGATGACAAGGCGTCGAAATTCAGCTTCAAGTACATACCGTCGATGTTTTTCTGTTTAATGAAAGTACGGCTCGGGCTATATAAAAAGCCAGAATAGATGTGCCCTACGATTTTTATTGAATAAAAATAAAGCTACTATTCGGTTACCTGCGGTAAGATGTTGTTTTTATTCCATGCGTGTATGGGACTTATTGCTAACCACAGGGTACGCAAGGGCATGATACAGATATATCATGTGGTTACGGTGCGTCATACAGCCTCAGGAACCTGAAAGATAACAGAATAAATACATGTGATAACTACATTATTCCCTGAAACTTCGGCCCTAGTAGAGTTTAGAGCCATATTATGGGCTATTATACGTTTTAGGCACAAGATAAAGTGATATAAAGTGTTATAGGCTTAAAAAAAGTATTATTTGTATTTCATCTGTAAGAATCGTTTTATATTCACCTGTCGACGGATTATTCATGGCAGTAGAAATGTATGCCGGCCAATCTGCAATAAGAACATATCAGACGCCTCCGAAAGAAATTCATACGACCAGCGATACGTATCTTTCGATCATCATCCCAGTCTGTAATGAGGCCGGCAATATCTCCACGTTATATGTTAGATTAACGGATGTGCTTCAATCAATAGGGAAGCCGTATGAAGTGATATTCATCGATGACGGGTCCACTGACGATACAGTGAAAACCCTGGACGACCTGCATGATCCCCGGATCATAGTCGTGCGGTTTCAGCGTAACTTTGGAAAAGCAGCGGCGCTGTCGTGTGGCTTCTCGAAGGCAACTGGCAAGCTGGTCATCACGATGGACGGAGACCTGCAGGACGATCCGAAGGAGATCCCCAGGTTCATTGAAGCGCTTGAGACGTACGAAGTCGTTTCAGGCTGGAAACAGAAGCGGAACGATCCTTTGTCGAAGGTCATCCCGTCGCGGATCTTTAACGCCATGACCCGCACGGCCACCGGGATCAAGCTGCACGATTTCAATTGCGGGTTCAAAGGATACAGGCGCTATGTGGTCAAGAATATAAACATCTATGGCGAGATGCACAGGTATATACCGGCCATCGCATACCTGAAGGGATATTCGGTGGGAGAGATCGCTGTGGAGCACCACCCCCGCGTGAATGGAAAATCCAAGTATGGCGCAAAACGGCTCTTCTCGGGATTCCTCGACCTGATCACGATCAAGTTTTTAATGACGTATGCCAAGAGACCCATGCACATATTCGGCACCCTTGGGATTGGGTCCGTCGGGATCGGCATGCTGGTAAGCCTGTACCTGCTTGTGCAATGGGTCGGTGGCGTGCACATCGGAAACCGGCCGCTGCTGACGCTGGGCGTACTGCTCATCATTATCGGCATACAGTTCATTGCGATAGGCTTGATCGGCGAACTGATCGTCAACTCAAGGAACAACAACGACTGGATCGTCAGAAAGGTATGAACATGAAGCTCAACGGCCCGATCAAGATGTTCATAAAGGTAGCAGTGACCGTTGTCTTGCTAGCTTACCTGCTGCTAACTATCAACGTGGGCGCTATCGCGTCCACGATCACGGGCATGGCCATAGTTCCCTTGATACTATGCTTACCGCTGGTCGGCATCATGTACGCCATTCGCGCTGAGAAATGGAAAGCACTACTCAAGCCGATAGGCATCGACCTGCCGTTCGTTAGCTCGCTGAAGATATACCTCATCGGAACGTTCTACGGTTCTGTCACGCCAGGCAGGGCTGGCGAGGTCTCTAGGTCTTTTTTCATGGGCGACAAGAAATCGAAGACCATACCGACTGTCATCATCGACAGGGTCATCGACATCATATGTCTACTGGTATTGAGCGCGATCTCCATCATCGTCTTTTTCAACAGCGTCATGATGGGGGCCATCCTGGCAATGCTGGTCATCGTCTTCACTGCCTGTTCCGTGGCCCTTCTGCACAGAGGCGTGGTCTCGTTTATTTTTTCTCTATTGAAGATCGGCAACGATCAAAGGGAAGATTACCTGGGCACTGTAGAAGCTACTATCGGGGACCGCCGGGCCCTCGCTTATGCGTTCGGGCTGACGCTGTGTTATTATGCAGTTAACACGCTGGCTTTCTGGCTGATATTGCGGGCGCTGAGCGTCTCGATCAATCCGGTCATCGCTCTGGCACTACCAGTTATCATCATCATGGGGAACGTGCCCATCTCCATTTCGGGCCTAGGCGTGAGAGAGCTGGTCAGTGTCACCGTTTTCTCAATGTTCAACAGCAGCGCAGCATACGGGTTCTCCGCTTCGCTCATACTGTACCTGCTGACAAGCCTGATGCCCGGCCTCATCGGACTGGTGTTTACGCTGGAAGGAGTACGATCATATGGAACCGAAAAACGGGAACTTTAGGAAATACACGAGCAAGAACCCATTAATGAGGCGAGTCATCGGAGGCTTTCTGGACGACGTCGTATCAATGGTCGAATCGACAGGCGCCATGACGGTCCTGGACGCAGGCTGTGGTGAAGGTTTTGTCTCCAGCCGGCTTATCGATAAACGCCTGATCGGCATAGACATCTCGCGCGGCGCGCTCAGTATGGCCCGGCAAAGCAGCCCCGGCATCTCGATCGCATGCAGCGACATCTATCGTATGCCCTTCCGATCGAACAGCTTTGACCTGGTGATGGCGATGGAAGTGTTGGAACATCTCATGGAGCCCGAAAAAGCCATGATCGAAGCCAGCAGGCTTACAAAGCGGTATTGCCTGTTCAGTGTGCCCAATGAGCCTTACTTCAGGATCATGGACCTCCTCAGAGGTAAGAACATCTCGCATCTAGGCAGCGACGTAGAGCACGTCAACCACTGGGGCGAGAAAAGTTTCACCGGCATTGTCTCGAAAAACTTTGAGGTCATTTCAGTGAAAAAGCCTTTCCCGTGGACGATTGTTCTATGTGAAAAAAGACCGGAAAGTAAAATAGCTTAAACTGGTGCATATCAATGATCAGACAACTTCTTTCTAGGTTTGCAGAGATTCGTTCACGGATACTGATCGTCTACCATGGTCTAATAATAGGATTATACACGCTATTTACAGCGATACTTACATACCCGGTCATAACGAACATGACCGGCGCCATCATGGGTACTGGAGATGCATGGCAGGTATTGTACATCCTCTGGTACACGAAGCAGGCTCTTCTCGGCGGAAACCCGGGAATGACGATGACCTATACCAATTACATCTTTTATCCGAACGGGGTGCCCATGATCTTTTCCTCGTTCTCATTATTCGACCAGCTGATCGGCGTACCACTGCAAATGCTGTTCGGACTGGCAGCTACATACAACATCGTATGGCTACTGTCATTCATACTGGCTGGCTATGGGACCTTCCTGCTGGTCAGATACCTGACCGGGAATGATACAGCTGCCTTCGTATCAGGCATAATATATGCGTTTTCGCCCTACCACTTTGAGCAGGCACAGATGCACATCGGTGCGACCACCATAGAATGGATCCCATTCTGTGCATTATTTTTAATGAAAATGTTCCGTGAAAAGGACCTGAAAAGCGCATTTTTAGCCGGAGTGTTCTTCATCCTGGTGGCGCTTAGCGATAGCCAGTACATGATGTTCATGGTCATGCTTGTCGGCCTGCTGTTCCTGTTTGAGATCTACTGCATCGCGAGAGAACAATGGGATAAGACTGATGATAAAGCAAATGTCGCTCAAGCCCTGAGGGCTGCTATTAAAGCATATAAAAATATGTTCATCAGATACGCAGTATTTGGGATCACGTCTCTCGCAGGAGCGATCCCGGCCAACTATGACTTACTCAAGATCGCTTTCTCAAATAGTAACTTTTTAGTCGAGAAGGCCTCTGATGCCACGACCTATTCCGGAGATCTAATGGGGTTTCTCATCCCTAGTCCGCTCCACCCCCTATTCGGTAGCTGGGTAGCCAGTGTCTATACAGATTTCACAGGTAACAACACCGAATATATCACGTATATCGGCATGACTGTGCTTGCGCTTTCGATCTTTGCGATCGTGTTGCGGAGAAAAGAAAAGGAAGTGCAGTTCTGGGCCTTATCGGCGGTTTTATTTATGCTCATGGTATTAGGCCCGGTACTGCATGTCATGGGATCGATTCAAACCTCCTGGAATATCTTCAATATACCCATGCCCTACATGCTAGCATTCAATTATATACCGTTCATTGGGGATAGCCGTACGCCTGACAGGTTCGACGTGCTGGTCATGCTGTCCTTCGCCGTACTTGCCGGATATGGGCTCGCGCGCCTGATGGCGCTGGCGAAGACTCCGCGGAAAGGGACGATCATCGCGCTCATCGCTGCCACGCTTATCATTTTCGAGTTCGTGTCCGTGCCAGCGATCTCAACAGTGGACGTGCCCGCGTTCTACCAGCAACTGGGCCAGGATACGGGCAATTATGCGGTGATCGAGATACCGGCATCAGTCAATTACGAAGCGGGCCTGAAATGCGAGTATTATGAGACGATCAGCGATAAGCCGATGGTTGGCGGGCAGATTCCCAGGACTCCGGCCGATGCATCGAACTTCGAGATCAACACGCCACTGATCGATGATATCTCCGATCCGGATCTGGGCCAAGGGCTATCCGGCAAGGATATTTTCATACAAAACGATACGGAGATCGGCAATACGGTACTGAAATATTATAACATCAGCTATGTCATCCTCCATACGGATTATATGGATAATATGAGCCCGACATGGGTAGAGAATGACATGATGATCCTGAATGCCACATTAAATGAAAGCCCGACGTATGCCGGCGATAACCTGGTCGTATATAAGGTACCCCAGGCCCCGACAGCGGCTTACATCTATCCGGGAGATGGCTTCAGCCTTCCCGTAATAGATGGCAATGACACATGGCGGCCGGCCGAGAATGTGTCGTCCATCCACATCATCAATCCTTACGACGGCAATTACACACTAAGCTTTGACGTGGCCAGCCTATTGCCTGATTCACTGGACATATACGTAAATGGCGAGAACCTGGCCAGCCAGCAGACGGCGTATGAATATACCCATGTGGACATACCGGTCAAGCTTCAAGCGGGCGATAACACGGTTTCATTTAACTCGACCACGGTGAACGACCAAACCCTGGCGATACCCCCGTGGATGCAATATACGAGGTTCATGTTCGAGAACGTATCGGTAGAGCGTGTGGATGGAGAATAGACGCAAGAGTCTTATGTACCTGGTTTAATTCTTTCGATTATAGAGGAGATTGAAGTACCATGCATGAACTAAGTACATCAATAAAATTGTACAAATGGTCTAAAGCAAGTTCTAATTCGACGTGTAGATGCTTTAGCGGCTGAAAGAATAAGGATGTGAGAGCAAGGAAGTTCCCGTCGCATGGAAGGATTATAAAGTGTCAAATTCATTTTCAAGGATGTACCAGCGATGTTTTTCAGCTTAATAAAAGTACAGCTCAGTCTGTATAAGAAATGATCATACAAAATAATTTGATTTCAATTAAGTTTAATAATTGAAAGCAATAGACAATTTGAGCTATTCAACATTTATGGTTTTAAATAGCCATGTAAGTATTATCAGGCCACGTATTAGTGTATAAGGCTGCTATGGATTTTATTAATTAAATAAGTGACGTAGCTCTCAGCATGATTATTTTTTGTCATGAAAATACTCTCTAAATTCCACACTTTACGAATATCCATATTCTTAATATTTCTTTCAAAATCGGTAAACTCCAATGGTATATATTCCTTATGTAGTTTAGCCATCTTCTTTTTTAGCACATTCGACCGGGGATTTAAATTGGTTATGATCGCTATGCCCGAGGGGGTAATGTTAAGGTTATAGATCTGTAGATCGGGCCTGTATTTTTTTAGGCATGGTATGATCTTCCAGACATCGCCGGTCCAAACTTTGGTTTTTCTATCCCGCTCCGAGGTTAGCCGATCTATGGGGATACTATCATGAATTAAAATAAAAGAATTTTTACAACAATATTTTTCAATATTCATGAAGTCTTGCAAAGTATTTTCAAATAAATGCAATCCATCAATTAAGGCCAGGTCTATTGTCTGGTCATTTAAAATATTTTTCAGATCATATTGATTGAAGAATTCATCACTTGTTAAGTTGAATAACTTGGAATTCTCATTGATAATAGGTTTCATATCGATATTTGGATCTATCCCGATAGATAACGTATTAGCTGATGGAAGGTAAAAACGATCCCCGTACCTGACACCTATTTCTACATAAGTTTTAGGCTTTAACAATAAATTAATGTTTTTAATAATATCGTAATAATCGCATTTAATATCACCATATGTCAGCCAGGTCCGCATTTTAAGTTTTATATTATCCTGCAATGGCTTCAGAGGGTTGTCTCGAAAAAAAATCCCGGTTAGAACACTGTACTCCGGATGCTTCCCGGTCAATATCTGGATGTGCTCATCTCGGAGCTTAGACTTCTCTTGTAAAAAAGACTTCCCGCCCGTATGCAAAATATATGTATCATCGCACAGGACATTCGTATATCCCTTTTTTAATGCGCGCATACAAAAATCGTTCTCTTCTCCATAGCCTCTACCGAATGCATCCTCGTCAAAGTATCCGATCTCGGCCAGGACTTTTCTTTTTATATACATGCAAAATCCTACAGCCGTGGGGATCTCGGGATACTGCCGCAGCGATATTTCCTCGATGAATTGTGAAAACGAGTCGAGCGTAAAGCCTTCTGGAATTTCATTATATTCATAGAAATTCGGCACGGAACAGATGGATGAATAATTGGTCAACGGGGTTACCGTAGCAAATTTTTCACTTGAGTACGCACATTTTTGTAGCTTTCGCGCCCAGCCCTTAGTGACAATAGTGTCGCTATTTAAAAGGATCACGTCTGCGCCGGAGAGTTTCATGCCTTTATTAACGGTCTTTACGAAGCCCGAATTGGCCTCATTTTCGATCACTACCAGATCTGTCGACGCCTTATTTTTTATGTTTTGCATTAGATCGACGACTCTATAGTCAGTGCTTTTATCATCGATCAGTAGGATCCTGTAACCCGATTGATGAATCAGCACACTTTTTAAACAATCAAGCAGGTCCTCATAAGCATTATAGACGGGAATGATAACGTCCAGGGGTTTTTGTATATGGTCAATAGTGTGGGATCTTGACCTCTTATCCATTAGAACTATGATCTCTTCACAGCGATCTATCCCACTAGCCGGGTCGTTCATGGTATGTTTTAGGATAAAGTCGATTCTACATATAGTATTTCCTGTATCATGCGCCAGTCCTGATCATATCAACTGCATGGTATTCGTAGATTAACGATAGTGTTTTTAACTGTTTATTAAGAGTGGGGTGGCATAAGAAAACGGATAGGTGCACTGGTGGTCGTATGAATAACCTCCTAGAACTGCACATAGTAACCATAATGTAAGCGCAGGATGAGCAGTGTAGACCTCGAAAATCTTACAAATAAAAGCTGAAAAAGTCAGTCTATATTAATTAAACACACCGATTTATCATTAAAAAGTATTCATAACAATAACCTTTATATGGTTTTAGTCGTTGTTAATTTTTAGCTAAAAGAATAATCAAAATCCCAAAACTTGGGACGGTTGGTGTGTTCAAATTAAAGTCGTGATCCTTTGCGGTGGTAAGGGTACTCGTCTCAGAGAAGAAACTGAGTATCGTCCGAAGCCTATGGTAAGTATCGGTGGCAGGCCGATTCTGTGGCATATAATGAAAACATATGCGCAATACGGTTACAAGGATTTCGTGTTATGCTTGGGCTATAAAGGAGATATGATCAAAGAATATTTCTTGAACTATGAGACGATGAATAATGATTTTACCATTAACTTAGGCGACCATAATAACATTAAGCTATACAATAATGGTCATGAAAACGATTGGAATGTGACCCTTGTTAACACCGGAGAAGACGCGATGACCGGTGCCCGTGTGAAGCGGATAGAACATTTTATCGATGGGGATACGTTCCTATTAACGTACGGCGATGGCGTAGCTAATATCAATATTGCGGATCTGATCAATTACCATAAGTCACATCGCAAGATCGGTACTATGACGGGAGTTCGACCCTCCTCAAGGTTTGGCGAGCTTAACGTTCGGGATAATCAAGTTATCAAGTTTAATGAAAAGCCACAGGCTATGGATGGATTAATTAATGGTGGCTACTTTGTTTTCGATACCAAGCTTTTCGATTATCTTGCAAATGATGATGGTTGTATATTAGAAAAGGAACCCCTAGAAAAATTAACTATGGATGGTCAATTAATGGTCTATCCTCATCTCGAATTCTGGCAATGTATGGATACGTACAGGGAGTTCGAGGTATTAAATTCCTTATGGAAGTCAAATAATGCTCCGTGGAGAGTCTGGTGAAGGGTATAGAAATGGCTGACTTGTTCTGGAAAGACCGTAATGTGTTTATTACCGGATGTACCGGTTTGCTTGGCTCGTGGTTAACAAAATCTTTAGTAGAGAGAAATGCCAATGTCGTTGGGCTAATACGAGATTCTATACCTAGATCAGAGCTTAATAGTATTGGCTTTAACAAAAAAATCAATATTGTACATGGGAGTGTTGAGGATTATTTACTATTAGAACGGGTGTTAAATGAATATGAAATTGATACTGTTTTCCACCTTGCAGCTCAAACAATAGTTACCATAGCCAATAGAAATCCTCTTTCCACATTCGAGACGAATATAAAAGGTACGTGGAGTATCCTGGAGGCATGTAGAAGAACTTCGACAATAAAAAGAATCGTCGTTGCTTCAAGCGATAAAGCTTATGGTGACCAAGTAAGATTGCCATATGATGAGACCACACCTCTGGAAGGAAAACACCCGTATGATGTTTCTAAAAGTTGTGCGGATTTAATATGCAGAACTTATTATGAGACATATGGTCTGCCGGTCTGTGTAACGAGATGCGGTAACTTCTACGGGGGAGGAGATCTGAACTTTAATCGAATCATCCCTGGTACAATTCGTTCGATCCTGAATGGTCAGGAGCCAGTGATCAGAAGTGATGGCAGATCGATCCGTGACTATTTCTATATTGAGGATGGCGTCGAAGCTTATATGATGCTGGCAGAAAAAATGGATGACATAAAGTTATGTGGCGAAGCGTTCAACTTTAGCAATGAGCAAAAAATATCCGTGCTGGAGATCGTAAACCATATTATCAAAGCTATGAACAGCGATCAAAAGCCATTAGTGCTAAATCAGGCTTCAAATGAAATATTAAATCAATATTTATCATCCGAAAAGGCAAGGAAAATGCTTAGCTGGAAGTCTCATTATACGCTAGAAGAGGGTCTTGATAGGACCATACGATGGTATAAAAATTATTTTAATAGGTGATTAATAATGAAAAAAATGATAAGTATTGTCATACCTGCATATAATGAAGAAGAAGTCCTGGACGAGCTAAAGAAAAGATTGCAGAGTGTGATGGCATCCATTAATAATTATGATTTTGAAGTGATCATAGCAGAAAACGGTTCCCACGATTCATCTTATGCAAAATTAACCGAGATATATAATGATGATCCACGGTTCAAAATTGTTCGATTATCAAGAAATTTCGGCAGCACCGGAGGTATATTAGCAGGCTTAAGCTATGCAAAAGGCGATGCCGCGGTAGTCATGTGCGCCGATCTGCAGGATCCTCCTGAGATGATAGTGGATTTTGTAAAAAAATGGGAAGAAGGCTATGACGTGATATATGCCTACATTATGAAAAGGGAGGGCGTCCCATTAACACGTAGGCTGTTTTCATCCGCTTTCTATAAAATTATTTCAGCCATGACAAATAAAGCCATCCCGGAGAATGCGAGCGAATTTCGCCTGATGGATAGAAAAGTGTATACAATCATCAACAACATGCATGAGGATAATAAATTTATCCGAGGTTTAGTCGCTTGGACCGGATTCAAACAGATCGGAATACCATTCGAGAGGCCGCCGAGGTTCGCGGGAGAGTCGAAAGCTGATTTTATCACCGTTGTTAAACTCGCACTAGACGGCATATTCTCATTTTCCAATTTTCCATTGCAAATCGCCATGATCATAGGAGTGATCATATCGGTCATTTCTTTTATTGCAATCCTGCTTGAGCTGGCGTTGTTCTTTATCTATGGGCGTGAAGTGCCGGGCTTCACCACTTTGATCATAGTCATGTTGTTCCTGTTCGGTATGCTTTTCTTGATCTTAGGTATCATAGGAGAATATCTAGCCCGGATTTATGACGAGGTAAAGCATCGTCCGAGTTTCATCGTCGACAATACGATCGGATTGAATAAATGAGCTTCATTTATTTCGTATACAAGGGGTATATCAAATGGAATCATCAAATTTAAAAAAATTGGAAAACGATTACAAAAACGGTAGTATTAGCAAGCAAGAGTACATTCAAAAAATGCATGATATCCATAAAGCGCTATTTGAATACAGCGAATTCATGAAAAGTAAGGATATAAAAAAGATCGATCCAAGATGAAACTATCGTGATGACGACAAGAGCAAACGACATTAAACTAATTTGCGATAAGGATGACCTCAGGATTATACCCATAGAAATACTAAATTTTGGTAATTATGAGAAAGAAGAGCTGGACGTCATACTACAATTAATTGACGATGGCTCATGCGTTTTTGATATCGGCGCTAATATCGGATGGTATTCAATTAATATCGGAAAAAGAAAAAAAGATGCGCGCATATATTCATTTGAACCTATACCTAAGACTTTCAGTTACCTCGTAAATAATCTTGAAAACAACAACTCATGTAATGTTCAACCATTTAATTTCGGATTCTCCGATGAGGAAAAAGAGCTTGTATTCTATTATTATCCGGAAGGCTCAGGTAACGCTTCATCGATTGACCTGACCGGAAGAGACGATGTGGATAGAATCACTTGCAAAGTAAATACTATAGATAATTTTATCAGCACTAATGATTTGCATGTGGACTTTATCAAGTGTGACGTGGAGGGTGCAGAGTTATTCGTATTTAAAGGAGGCATCAAAGCAATTAAAAATGATAAACCCATAATATTTACCGAAATGTTAAGAAAATGGGCTTCAAAATTTAATTATCACCCTAACGAGATTATCGGATTGCTTGGTGGCATTGGCTATCGATGTTATATAATAAATAATGGATATCTGATCGAATTCAATAAAATGGATGATACTACGATCGAGACCAATTACTTATTCCTCCATCCGGAACGACATGGAGATGTAATAAAAAAATACGTTAAAAATTATAGCGAATAATCCTGTATATATGGTATTTGTGATTGCATAATAACGTTATTCATTAAACTACAAACGTATCAGGTAGGCTTACAAAATATTGATATAATAGCCATGTTAACTGGATATGTAATTGACCATTGCTAATGCCATATGCGTTAAAAAATGCCAAAGTAACTCTGGTAATAATGATGGCCTATATGTCCTGCGTTGACTCTAAATATGAAACTTAAGAATGTGGAGGTATAATATGAAAATGCGAGTTGCTGATTATTTAACCTCAAAATTGTACGAGGCTGGCGGTGAACATGTCTTTCTGATCACCGGTGGCATGATCATGCATCTGACTGATGCATTACTCCAACATGGAAAACAACAATATACGTGCTGTCACCATGAACAGGCGGCGGTGATGGCCGCTGACGCTTATGCCAGGTTTACAGGAAAGCTGGGGGTCGCATATGTGACGGCAGGACCTGGCGCCTTGAACACGCTTACAGGCGTCGTCGGAGCATATGTTGATTCTTCTCCATGTATAATTGTTTCAGGGCAGGCCAAAGTAGCATTGGCAAAAGTAACAGGCCCAAGGCAATTCGCACTACAGGGATTTAATACTCTGCCACTATTCCAGCAGGTCACCAAGTATGCCGTTATGCTCGACGATATTTCCAGGGTAAAATATGAGGTCGAGAAATGTATTTACCTGGCCAAAGCCCCGAGAGTTGGCCCGGTATGGATCGAGGCTCCGATTGATATTCAGGGAGCGACATTCGATCCGGATGATTATGAAGGATTCACACCGCCGGAAACGGAACAATGTCACGATCCGCTACTAAAAAAACAAATAGAAGAGATCGCGAAGGCAATAAGGGAAAGTCGAAGGCCTTGTATACTTGGTGGCGCCGGGGTCCGTTTATCAGAGGCCGTCAACGAATTTAATGAATTCGTGCATAAAACGGGAATTCCGACGGTTACTTCAAGACTGGGTATGGATCTAGTGGGGCATGAAAATCCGTTATTTATTGGAAGACCCGGTACTTATGGGGATAGAGCTGCTAATTTCACAGTTCAAAATTGTGACCTATTCCTGTGTATTGGGAGCAGGCTGGCCATCGGGCTGGTAAGCTATGATTATAATGAATTTGCTAAAAATGCCAAGAAAATAATCGTTGATGTAGATGAGGCTGAACTTACTAAACCTTCGGTCATACCCGATATTGCAGTAAAAACAGATGCCGGGATATTTTTACAGTTGTTAAGTGAGGCTTTAGACGATTATCACCTTGATAACGATGATTGGGTAGCCAGGACTCAATTATGGAAGCATAAATATCCGGTAGATCTGCCTGAGTATAAGAACGAAAAGGACGGTATAAACTCATACCATTTCATGAATAGGTTTTCAGAAAAAGCGGCGGACACCGATACGTTCCTGCTTGACACGGGTTCTTGTTTCCATGTTCGCACAAGCCTTCAAAGTAAAGTATGGGCAGAGAATCATAATTACCGGCGGCCTATCAACGATGGGATATATGCCGGGATCATTGGGCCTGGCGGCTGCGAATGGCGGTAAATGTGTTTATTGTATTACCGGAGACGGCTCATTGCAAATGAACCTTCAGGGATTGCAGACCATTGTTCAGAATAAATTCCCTATAAAACTCGTCGTACTAAGTAATAATGGTTATTTGCTCATCCGGTTGACTCAAATCAACTTCTGTGACGGAAGGTTTATAGGCATCGATAAAAACACAGGCCTAAGCATACCGGATCTAGAGAAAATAGCTAACGCCTATGGAATAAAATATATAAGGATCTCCTCTACGGACGATCTGGATGATAAATTAGATGAGTTATATCATTATCAGGGAGCGGTACTCTGTGAAGTGATGACGCCATCCAGGCAATTACTTATACCGCGCGTAGCTTCTGTACAAAAAGAGGATGGAAGGATGGTCTCCATGCCCTATGATGACATGTTCCCATTCTTACCGAGAGAGGAGTATGCTGCTATGAAAGATATCTCCGATTCGTATAGTAATGAGAACTTAATAAGTGAAAAAACAAAGGTTCGACCTAACATAGAATTTTGATTACAGGAAGTGTTAACATGGGTAAATTGAGAGTCGCTATACTTGGGAGCGGAAATATTGGGACCGATCTGTTGGTTAAGATCATTCGGTCACCTTATCTCGAGTGCTCCTTGTTCATCGGGCGACATCTTGATTCGCCTGGAATGAATAAGGCCATGAGCCTTGGCGTAAAAGTTTCCGACCTGAGTATAGAAGCCATAAGCAAGGATCCGGACTGTTGCGACCTTGTCTTTGATGCCACATCTGCATTGGACCATAAAAAACACTGGCCGATATTGAAGAGCATAGGTAAGACCGTTATCGATATGACACCTTCCGGGGTAGGGCAGATGTGTATCCCTGCGATCAATGTAGCGAGTGCCTGGGGTTGAAAACTGCAACATGGTCACATGCGGGGGCCAAGCATCGATACCGCTGACCTATGCAATAGGCCAGGCACATCACGGAGTTGATTATATCGAAGTCGTTTCGAGTATAGCTTCAAGAAGCGCAGGGCCCGCCACCAGGATAAATCTCGACGAGTATATCGAAACCACGGAAAAGGGAGTAATGGCGTTCTCCGGCTGCAAACATGCAAAATCTATACTCATCCTGAATCCCGCACAGCCTTGTATAGATATGCAGACCACGGTGTTCGCGAAGATCAAGAATCCAGACATTGAGAGAATTAGGGACAATATAGATGCGATCGTAAAACGCATCAGCATATGTCCCCGGGTATCAGCTCATTGTGCCTCCGACCATCGAGAACGAACGAGTAGTCGTCATGGTCAAGGTCCAGGGTCTGGGTGATTATCTGCCAAAATATGCGGGTAATATGGATATCATCAATTGTGCGGCTGTAAGCATGGCAGAAGAATATGCGAAGCATGTCGATATAAATAAATTAATCGGATCAGAGGAGCCCGCCGGGCTAAAGGTGAAATGATGTCGAATATCATTATCAGCGATCCGACATTAAGGGACGGCAATCATGCCATTCAGCATAAAATGACTGAACGCCAGATAGCGATATACTCGGCTGCTGCGGACGAGGCAGGCATACCAATCGTGGAGGTAGGCCATGGGAACGGGATCGGCGCGTCATCGCTCCAGGTCGGCGAAAGCCTGCTCGATGATTGCAAGATGCTCACCATAGCGAGAAATAACATTAAACATTCTAAGCTCGGCATCCATGTGATCCCGGGATTCGCAACGATCAATAAAGACCTAAAAACAGCCCTGGATATAGGCGTGGATGTAGTACGCGTAGCTTCCCATTGTACGGAAGCTGATATTACACAGCGACATATCAGCTACGTGAGGGATAGGGGCAAGGAAGCATATGGAGTTTTAATGATGAGCCATATGGCCCCGAAAGAAGTGCTCGCGGAAGAAGCCTTAAAAATGGAGTCATATGGTGCGGAAGCGGTGATCCTCATGGACTCGGCGGGCGCATATCTGCCTTCGGATGTCATTGAAAAGGTGTCCGAGCTCAGGAATAGGCTGACAATACCCGTAGGCTTCCATGCCCATAATAATCTTGGCTTGGGTATCGCGAATTCCATTGCAGCAGCTCAGGCAGGGGCGACTATACTTGATGGTACGGCACGGGGGTTCGGAGCCGGAGCGGGTAACGCGCAATTAGAAGTACTAGTGGCGGTTCTGGAAAAGTTGGGATACCATACAGGCATAGATCTGTATAAAGTGCTTGATGCTGCGGATATTGCAGAAAATGAAGTGCTTAATGTCATACCGACAATTAAGACATTAAGCATTATAAGCGGCCTCAACGGCGTCTTTTCTGCATTCTCGAAACTAGTAGAAAGAGTCTCGACCGAATATCATGTGGACCCCAAGGACGTATTCTTTGAGCTTGGGCGTAGAAAAGTCGTAGCCGGGCAGGAAGATATGATTATAGAAGTGGCAATAGGCCTGGTTGCACAGGGGAAGGTAAAGAAATGAGACTGACCAGAGCGAATATCATAAGAGAAGACCTGGAACAGGTCACTGCCGGCTCAGTGCAACAGTTGAATCCTTTAAAGGATAGCACTCTGCTGATCACTGGTGGGACAGGCTTTATAGGAACCTGGCTTACCGGAAACAATCGCATTCTTGAATGATCACCATGGCTATAACACTAATATCCTACTGTTATCCAGCAGAGCGAACGACTTTAAAAATAAGGCCCCTCACCTGGCTTTAAGGGACGACGTAACGCTCATTCAAAGAGATATTCGGAGCTTAATGGATGTCCGCGAGGATATAAACTGGATCATACATGCCGCAGCAACCCCGATAACAGGCTTCACTCCTCAGACCCTAAGAGAACGATCGAGGTCATTGTCAATGGTACAGGTTCAGCCCTTGAACTGGCTACGAGGCTGCCGGACTTAAAAAAGTTCATGAATATCAGCTCGGGCCAGGTATACGGAGTTCAGCCCTGGGAAATGGAAAGAATACTCGAGAGATCTTTCGGAAGCCTGGACTGTAGTTCGCTCACTTCAGTGTACCCTGAAGCTAAAAGGCTTGCAGAGACCATGTGTACGGTATATAAAAACCAGCAAAGGCTCCCGATCACTAATGCGCGGCCGTTCGCCTTCATCGGACCTTATCAGTTGATCGATAGGCCGTGGGCCATAAATAATTTTATAAGGGATGGCTTAAGGGGAGGGCCGATACGGATCCTCGGGGACGGCGAAACGATTCGCAGCTATATGTACCCGAGCGATATGGCCTGGTGGCTTTTAAACGTACTCGTTCATGGAAAAGTCGGGCTAAGCTATAATGTGGGAAGCCCTCACGGAGTGACGCTGCAGGCATTAGCCGAAAAGATCGCAGGTAAGTTCTCTGCGCGCCCTACGATCGTTTCAAGATTATCCAGCGATGAGAACTTGAAACGAACGAAATTCGTTCCCGATATTAATCTGGCACAAAGGACTTTGGGGCTGAATTTAAAAGTAGATCTCGACACCGCCATTTCCAGAACAATACAATGGAACCAGCCGGACGTATAAAAATACAGGATAATAAAGCGTGTGAAACCGAATTATCGAAGAGGATATGGAATTCATTGCAGCCTCCGATATACCCTGGGATATCCTCGAAGGAAAGACCATGCTCGTCTCGGGTGCCAACGGTTTCTTACCCGCATATATGGTGGAAACTATACTATTTTTAAACGAGCGCAGATTTAAGAAAAAGGCAAAAATATTAGCGCTTGTACAAACAAAGAGCGATTCCTGCAGAGATTTATGAATTATACGGGCAGAGATGACCTGCATATCATCGAACAGGACGTATGTAAGCCGATTAACATAACGGAAAAAGTTCATTTTATCGTCCATGCGGCAAGCCAGGCGAGCCCGAATTATTATAAAAGAGATCCGGTCGGCACATTATGCCCTAATGTACTGGGCACACATTATCTCCTGGAACTGGCAAGGGAAAAAGAAGTTGAAAGTTTCCTATTTTTCAGTAGCGGAGAGGTTTATGGGGAGGTTAGCGCTGACAGGATACCAACAAAAGAAGAATGGTACGGTTATGTAGACCCGACTAACATTCGATCCTGCTATGCGGAAAGTAAGAGAAAATAGGCAAGACGATGTGCGTTTCCTGGCTTAGCCAGTACGGAGTGCCGGCAAAGATCGTAAGGCCATTCCATACTTATGGCCCGGGAATGCGCCTCGACGATGGCAGAGTATATGCTGATTTCGTTTCGGACATCATCAATAAAAGAAACATCCATATGAAAAGCGATGGCAGTGCAATACGGGCTTTTTGTTACCTTGCCGACGCCACGGCGGGATTTTTCACGGTAATGCTCAACGGCAATAACGGCGAAGCATATAACATCGGAAATAATCAGTGCGAGATAAGCATACTTGAATTAGCGAACAAGCTTGTTGCGCTTTTCCCGGAATTTGGTTTAACGGTGGAGTGAAACAGAGCGGCCGATGACAAAATGTATCTAAAAAGTAATATATCAAAAAATAGCCCCGATATCACGAAAGCAAGATCTCTGGGATGGGAGCCCCGGTTCGATATTATGCAGGGTTTTAAAAGGACGATAATAAGCTATAATATAGGATAGCCTGACACATAGTGGAAATATTATGAGTTCGATCATTAATGAAATTCCCGGACGCATTTTCAGCGTAGATCAAAAGGAGACGAAGCAGGTCATGATTCCGTCGCCGTCGGACTATTAAATACCATAGTAGGTTACGGATCTTTTTTTTTTTCATATTGTCATATTATACGTTTTATCTGTTTGCATTGATCCTATCGCATTTCATCGGAGTGACGCACAGCTACATATGAAATAAATTCTGGACATTCCGCACTCCTAAAAACCATGTAAAAGAATTCGTAAAGTTCAATATTGTATATTTAGTGATTTTACTCACAAATGTCACCCTGCTAGGATTCTTGGTCGAAGTATTAGCGATCGATCCGAGGATCGGACAGCTTATCGCACTTCCCATGGTGACGATCATTAGCTACTTTGGCCATAGGTTCTGGAGCTTTAACGGTAAATAGTAATCATGCACTGGTATATGGATATAAAATAATTCCCCGTGTATGCCATAAAAAACTAAATAGTAAGCGAACAATGGGTAGCACATTTATCATGATATCTTCGGGCTGTGAGTAAAATGGAAGAGGCGGAAATAAGAAAGGATATCCTGGAGAAGGTCAAGCTACTATATAAGACCAGAAAAGAGGGTGAAAAATTCGTCCCGGGTAAAACCATGATCAACTATGGGGGGCGCGTTTACGATGAGGATGAGATGGTCTCACTGGTCGATTCTTCTCTCGATTTCTGGCTCACGGCGGGTAAGTATGCAAACCAGTTCGAAGAAGAGTTGGCTAAATTTTTAGGAATGAAATATTGTCTGGTGACAAACTCGGGCTCATCGGCAAACCTGTTAGCATTATCCTCTTTAACGTCCCCGAAGCTTTGTGAGAGAAGGCTAAAGCCTGGCGATGAAGTCATTACGACAGCATGCGGCTTTCCGACCACTTTGAACCCGATTATCCAGAACAGCCTCACTCCAGCTTTTTTAGACGTCGAACTCGGGACCTATAATATCCGGGCAGATACAATCGAAGATGCGATCACAGATAAAACGCGTGCAATATTGATCCCGCACACGCTGGGCAATCCAGTCGATCTAGGTAAAATCAGGGATATAGTGGATAACCATGACCTATGGTTTATCGAGGATAACTGCGATGCGCTAGGATCCAGGTATGATGGAAAATATACCGGCACCTTCGGGCACATTTCCACCTGCAGCTTTTACCCCGCCCATCATATAACAATGGGCGAAGGCGGCGCAGTCTTAACGAATGACCTCTTACTGAAAAAGATCATTATGTCATTCCGGGACTGGGGTAGGGATTGCCGGTGCGATCCCGGTAAAGATAACAGCTGTGGCAAAAGATTCAGCCAGCAATTAGGAAAATTACCCTATGGGTATGACCATAAATATACCTACTCACACATAGGCTATAATCTCAAAGTAACGGACATGCAGGCCGCTGTCGGCGTAGCGCAATTAAAAAAGCTTCCCGGCTTTATCGAGCAGAGGAAACAAAATTTTAAGTTGATTTATGATGATCTAAAGAGCTATGAGCGATATTTACTACTCCCGAGAGCGACCGATCTATCTGAGCCTAGCTGGTTCGGATTCCCGATTTTGGTAAAAGAAAATGCTCCTTTCACCAGGGCTGACATCGTCAAATATCTTGAGATAATAAGATCGCAACCAGAATGCTCTTTGGCGGTAACCTATTGAAGCAGCCGGCTTATGAAAATATTACCTATCGGCAGATAGGTGCTCTACAAAATACCGATAACGTCATGAATAACATGTTCTGGATCGGTGTATACCCAGGGCTAACAAATGAAATGATCCTGTATATTATTTCAAAGATTGAAAAATTTATGAATAATTATTGATAATCCAGATAATTACTATACGAGTCTACGGAAGTCGATGAGATATCATGATTAAGGATATTACCACAAAAATACAATTATATCATAACTATATATTGGGCTCTTTATTGACATTGCTAGGCGCCATATACCTATACCTGGCAACATTTCCTAAGCATGGTGACTACTGGTCAATTTTAACCTGGTCATCAGCCTTTGCGCAACATCCTCTGCATTATTTGGATATCATATCATCAAACTATAGCGCATCAGTCATGGCATTGGTTCATCCGCCGGCATTTACAATAATTCAAGGAACATGGATAAAAATCGGTAAGTCGTATATATTTAATTATAATATCTAGTACACTTTCATTCTTGACGCATCCGGACATTTTCCCGTTATGGGGAATGATCACCGACACTTATTATTCTATTTTTATTTGCGGTGATCTCGCTACTCGATCCTTAAGAATAAGTGGCTAGCGCTTATTTGTTTTGGGACACTGTCATTTATCAGTGTAGTTGCTTTATGGGCCTAGGAAGATATCTGGTATGCTTTTTTCATTTTTCTCTCGATGATCCTCCTGATAATAGTCACTCGAGAGTAATAAATATATAATAAGTATATCCCTTGCCGTATTTTCTTTTAGGGCTTTCGATTTCTTTTAAGACATTTGGAGGGTTATTGTTTCCCAGTTTATGCGATATTTATTTATAACATATTAATAAAGAATAATGTTAATGCTTATATTTTAAAATCTTTTTGATCCTTCGTCTTATTTACATGGAATATTCATCTTTGCTGCATTGGCCGTTCCGGATACCATATACCAGGCGGCGGCCTTGATCCCTTTATCCTCGGGAGGGGAATCCGGCTGGCTTCTTCCGAACCTGAACAGATCGCTCCGATCGGAATGACCGGTCGTCGCCACATTGTTTCCGTACGGCCGCTAGGCTACATCATAGTCCTGTATGGCATATTTCATGACACTCATAAAAATAATGAATTCCATGTCCTGTCGAAAAAATCTTTGCTATTCTATTGCTTTTGCCACTCATGGCATGGCTGTTTATCGCCGTTTACAACCATCCGCAATGGTGGGTTTTATTACTGCCCTTTGTCCTCTTATCGCTCGATAATTTCAGGAACAAGCTGAATTACTTGTTTGCATTGGGCTTATTTTTATTATATATCTTTTACCCTATGCTCTGGGTGAATAATGTAGACATCATACTTACGAATTATTTACCGGTAATGGCATTTAACAGCATGATGTCCACGATTTTATTTACGCTGCTCGCCGCTGTATTGATTGTTTGGATATTGAATCTAAGGATCGAGTTGACCGATAAGTCATATGATTCGATATCGGGTAAGCGTAGCACCCCCGGTTGAAACATCGGATGATAAATTTCGCCATTATTTCGATCAGATCATGCCCTTTTTAATGCACCCTGATCCCCTTCTGTTTTTTGTTTATTGGTCGGATATTTACTGATATTTACCGTCGGGAGGCTCTTACCAGGGAGGTAGCAACCCTAACGTGCCTGTGGGAGAAATATATGGGAATATTACAGCAGGCCGAATCGTTTATTTCTGAGGTCAACGGCCTGAATTCCGTGGAAGTCTATATGGCCACTTATGGCCATCAAAATTTGAAGGATGTTATATTCCATCTTAAATCGTCCCCGTCATCGGGTGATATCGCCACTGTGAAAATAAATGCTTCGGATATCAGCGATAATTCAAACATCGATTTTAAGTTCCCGAGGATACCGGACTCGCGAGGAAAACAATATTATTTCATCATAGAAGCACCCGGGGCCGATCCTAATGATTCCATAACGGCTTGGTACAGCGACAGCGATACCTACGCGAGCGGGACAGCATATTATAACCAAAAGCCTCAGAACGGGGATTTAGCATTTAAAACGCACTATAAGCCAGCGATCTCCGACCTACTCTCGTTTATTGGGAATAGATATCCGATCATTCGGCCATGATACCGTGGGATTTGATCGCGGTAAGAATTATGCCAATAGATCGTTGACGACGTAGATCAGGCCGTTCGAGTAGCGATCATACTGTAGTGTGAATAATTCCTTAAGGATCATGGGGATACGGAGAAGCTTTTTTTTCGTGACGCCGACATTCTCATGCGCATGTGCCTGACTTTTCCATCGAGAATATTGGCTTTCCACGTGCTCGATACATCGCTTCTGACTCTTTCCTGTAGGGACTCGTAGATTTTTAGCTCTCCTTCGATGGGCATCAGTGTAATGTCTTTCCATTGAGTCGGGAGCATTCCCGTAATAGCCGTATGACCGATGTTTTTCAAGTATAGATCGATTGCCTGGTCTTTACTCGCCCCGATCTGTTCCCCTGGATGCTGGCGATAATAAACCAGAGGTTTTTGAATTATAGCCAAGTCGCTTAACATTGAGATGATTAGAGCAATCCACATGTCGTGCATACAATATGCTGGGATCGGAAGCACATATTTCTTATATTCAGCTCGAAACGCCAGCGTAGCGCCTGTCACCACATTATGCCTGACCAGCACTGCCGGCGATCGACCATCGGTTATTGAAGCCTGTTCTTTTTCTGTGAACTTAATGGATTGCCAGATTGTATGCCCTGTCGGATTCAACTGCTTGTCTACGATCTCCGCATCTGAAAATACCGCCCCAATATCCGGGGTTCTTAAAAAGATATCCTCGATCATTTCCAACTTTTGCGTATGCCACACGTCGTCCTGGTCAGATAGGACGATAATCTCCCCGGAACAAAGGCCGATCGCTTTCTCGAAATTCTTTATTGTTCCGAGGTTTTTTTCATTAATGATAAGTCGTACTGGAAAATTGACCCGTGCGGCAAATTTTTGTATGATATCGACCGTGCCATCATGCGAGCCGTCATCGCATACTATCAACTCATAGGGCTGACGTGTCTGGATGGCAACACTATGTAATTGCTCTTCGAGATATTTGCGCCATTATAGGTGCATAAAGCGATCGATATGTGTGACTTTAACATGGCTCTACTCATTTTATATGATCTGTCGCATTAAATTAATAGATCATCCTTCATCCCATGATACTTCTATAATTCTGGCATGTTCATATTTTGAATCGGCAAGTTCAGGTGCTCCTGCCCACCATATACAGGTATATTCTTTCCATCTCGTTATCCCAATGAGCGTATTGCATTGTCATGAGCTTGTATGCTTGATCTATGATCTTTTTTCTCATCTCGTTGTTACTAAGTCCTCGTTCTAGAGTCTCGCAGATGTCGTCGCGCTGGCATGGGACAGCAGGCAATTTTCACCGTCGTGAAGCAGCCAGTGATTTGCAGGATTATCATTTGTTACCACGAGGCATTTGCTCGCCATAAGCTCGAATGGGATATAGGATGGATGCCGTGTGAACATCATGATAAGCGCCGCATCGCATTTCCTGTATAATTCCGCTGTCCCGGTGTAACTCAATAACCCGAGGTTCTCCACGATGCCGTCAAGCCCGTATTCAGAGGGCTCCCATTTCGCTCCCGCAGTGACGATCCTTACCTTATTGCCCATGCGCATTTTTAATTTTTTCAGGGCCCCTATCCCAAGCTCAAACCCGTTTCAAGGATTACAGGACGCCCATAGAAGAAAACTGTGAATATTTCTTCTTTTTTATCGTATCGCGTCGGGATGGAAAATATACGTATCGACACAGGGTGTAAAATACTCGCCATTACCGCCATACTGTGACTGGTAAATGTTTTTAAGGAAACAGTATTACAAATACCGGAGGAAACCGAACTTGTAGGTTTCGTCGGCCTGGGCGCTAGTCGAGCCGGCTGGATAGAATAGTGGCTCGTAGTCCTGGATGAAATAAAATTTTCTCTTTGTCCTGTTAAACTTCAACGAGAAATAAGCAGTCGTCCATAGTGTGCAAATGGTCGCATCGGTCTCCCCCAGTGATGTTAGCTCTTTTTCTGAGGCTAGTATGCAAATTTCCTCATCCCTGAGCAAGGGGAACGCTTCGTTCATGGATTTCCGGATCGTATCCTTCGAGATATTGCCGATAAGGACAAAGCGATTTTTCACGCCTTTCTGCTCTTTCAAATACGAGGCGAACCTGAGGATCGTGTGGATGCCCCCCAGAATGCGTTATCAAATTCCGGGATAAACCATGTGATACGCTTGATCTCGATTTGCCCCTGGTCATTTCCGATCAAATCTCGATTTTTTGCCGATATCCTCGGCCGAGAAATCAAACCAGCTAGTCGTATTAAATGCTTGTTCAGTATAGCCGCCCCATACTGTCGGGGGAGGTTTACGGTCTTATTTGCCCTAATAATTGAATTGTAATTATTAATCAGTCTAGCTCTTATATCCATTCTCAAGAACCTCCGTGACAAAGTCCATGCACTTTTTTTCTCTGCTATCTTTTATTGAAGGTATCATATTCCAATTAGAGAGATTAATATTATAGTACGGGTCTCCGTTCTCCAAGAAATATCGGTAAGGCTCTAACGATCGCTGGAAATCTTTATTCGAAATGGGCTTTCCTCTGCTGGCCGCTTCAAGATGTTTGAGTTCGTACGAAAGGATCATACAAGATCCGTAATCCTTTTCCATATACTCTGAGGCACAGCTCGACGTCGCTTCCGCAAAGGATGAATGATTCGTCAAAGCCTCCGATCGTTTCGAATATATCACGTTTAATCATCATGCAGGCGCCGGTGACAGCCAGGTAATTTCTGTACCATTCCGTCGACCCGTAAATGCCAAAATTGTTTTCGCCAGTTCCTGAAAACGTATGGCCAGCAAATCCAGTTAAGCCAATAATGACTCCTGCATGCTGGATGGAGTTATCAGGGTATAGCAGCTTACCGCCCACAATACCGATGTCTTTCTCCCGGAACCATCCCACCATATCTTCCAGCCAGTCGGCGACGATGACTTCTGTATCGTCGTTCAAGAATAGCAGGAGGTCGCCTGACGAGTGGTTGACTCCATAGTTATTCACGGCAGAATAATTAAAAGGCTTACGATACTGAATGAGCTTGATATTGTCAGTACGTTGCAGCCCATTAAAGAACTTTTCCGTCTCTGTTTTTATCGATGCCCGTATCGATGATGATAATCTCGTAGTTCACATAGGTCGTTTTATCTATGATCGACGATACGCAATTTTTTAGCAGGTGAATGTTTATCGAAGGTATGATTATGGACACTTTACGGGAGTTGTCCTGCACCCATTTGATCCGTATGATACCATTCTGGTCAACAACAGGTTCTGCACTGACCGATATTCGTGACAGGTGGTCTGTTGATCGCTTTTTTCTGCGCCTCAAAAATATATGGCTTTGCTTTAGCGCCTAGCTCGGCACACGATGTGCTCGCTGACCGCCAGTGGTATAGGACTTGCGGTATATGGTATATCTTTTGTGTAATCTCGGTAACACGGAAGTAAAGGTCCCAGTCCTGCGCACCATCCATCTCCGACAGGCAGTTACCCACCTGATCGATGATCTTTTTTCGAATCACGCACATGTGCGCCAGGTAGTTTGCCGAATACATCATTTCGGGGGACCAGTCCGGCTTAAAAAGCGGCTGGAATCGTTTACTCCCATCCTTGGTGATTAGATCCTTATCCGAGTATATGACGTCGATATCGCTTTTTTTATTCAGCGCCATAACGACCTCGAACAGGGCAAAGGGAGCCAGCGTGTCGTCATGGTCTAAAAATGTGATGAAATCTCCCTCGGCCAGCTTTAAAGCCTCGTTAGTATTGCCCGATATACCGAGATTATCTTGTTAAAAATTCAGTTTTAATCTTCGCATGTCTTTTTGCACAGTTCTTTATCAGATCTCTTATGGCATCATTATCCGAGTGGCCGTCCACTATGCATAATTCCCAATTATCATAGGTTTGTTTTGTTACGGATTCGATCGCCGCTTTCAGGTATGAGGTATCAATATTCCATACCGGCATGATGATACTGATTTTCGGCCTGTAGGAAAATATAGCAGACTTGTCGGCCTGATTTTTGAGAGCTGTATCGTCCGGCTCGTTTGCCTTGATCCAGTTTTCGTAGCTATCGCGCGTAACGTTCACTTCACCGTTGTGCCTGAAATATGCCGATGACTTAACAATGAGCTTTTTCGGCCCTTCGTTAACGAAGGTGCGCAGTCCCGATAAGCCAAGGCCATAAGCCTTACTGCGCCGAGTTCCATGCGGAAATAGCCGATTGATCATTCCCTGGTACTTCATGATCGACTGCCAGACAATACTTCTCTTCATATCATTGATTTCTTGCTCAAGGCTTTGTTGACGGCGATTTGATTTAACCAACAGCTGTTCCGTGGCTTGTAGTTTAGCATCAAGTTCCGATATTCGGTCGTTTTTATTTTTCAGATCCTGTAGCCTGTCATTTTTTATTTTTAGGTCATGCCCTATTAGACTTGACGTGAATGAATTCGAAGACAATATCGTATTTCCAGAGTCGCGTTTCAAGGCCATCGATCTCCTATAGACCGCTCCGCCATATTTGTCTTCGGTAAAATTTTCTTTGACGAAAAGATATCCATTTTCGCCATATACGGCGACCTTATCTCGATGATCGATGAAAAATTCAATCCGATCTGCCAGCTGGCAATGGTCCCCTGGATCATATAGTAAACCGTTGTAATGTTCCCTCAACAATTCGGGGACTCCCCCAGAATTCGTTCCGATTACCGGCTTTTTCAGGAGCATTGCCTCAATGACTATGCGGCCAAAGGCCTCGTTCCTGGAGCATAAAAGGACGATGTCCGCCTTGTTGACAATAGGATACGGGTTTTCCTTAAAGCCTAGAAAAGTGATGTATTCTTCAAGGCCATAATCTCGGACGAGCCCTTTTAATTCCTCCAGATATCCGGAATTCGATGATCCCAGTAATACCAACTCGACGTCTCGCCCTTTACTGATAAGCTCTTTCATGGCCAGTATGGCATCTTTTTGGCCTTTAGCATCCTCGATACGGCTCAGCAGGATCAATCGCAGCGCATCTTTTCGTTTGAAATAGCTCCCGGCATTCGGGTCTGCGTTATTCCCGGAAATCTCAATATAATTATATAGAGAGATGACATTGTTCCCGGAGTTACTGAATAAGGCTTTTTTCACAGCCCCGGAATTGGTTATGACGAGGTCCGAAGATGAGATCATCTCGATTATATCCGAAAACGGCATGTAAAATTTTAGTCCATGATCCTGCTGACCAAATTCACGAATGTACCACACATGAGGCTTATTCAGGATGGATGATATGACGGACCCCCATGGAACGACGATCGTATTTGTGACGACCACGTCAGGATTTATTTTTTTTATGAGATCTATTTTTTCACATATAGCGTTAAAGCCACGGTTAAGCCATTGCTGAATCTCTTCATCGGTCGGCAGGTTTGGGTTACACCACCAGGGATAATTGCAAATTAATGTAGATGCACCAGTATTTTCAAGTCTGGCTTTGAGTGGCCCGTCCTCGGGAAGAATGATCGTACATAGGACCCCATGATTTTTGATCAGCTCCCGTGTCAGTTCTAAAAGACTTCTCTCCGCTCCCTCCAGTTGCGATGAATGTGAAATGATGCATAAGCTCAGCGACTTTTCCTTTTTTATGCACAAGATGTTAAAGTATCTTTTTTGATAGTTCTCGTAGTTAAAGAAAACGTTCCAACCATTGACATTCTCGACCTTATATGTCTCCCTCTTTTCGTCCTCGATGAAGAAAATATCAAATCCTAGCGCTTTGATCATGCTGAGGAGGCCTTCCGGCTCATTATCGGACCTTGAGATCTTCGATGGCTTAACTCGGATAAAAAGCTCCACGTCTTTCGTGTTCCTAAGCAGTTTCTCCATACCCCTTAATACGGCGATCTCCTGGCCATCGGCATCGATCCGGATTATGACAGGATGAGATGGTATCTCAGTTAAAAGATGATCGAGGGTCTCGGTTTTCATGCCGACTTTACTTATCTGGCCTGCGGAAAAGCCATTTTTATTCACATGATCGGCTAGTGAGATATCCCTAATTCCTGCCGTATCCGAAAGAGTCAGATTATAGCTCTCAATGTTTTTCAGGCCATTTTTTTCAATATTTTTTATCAGTATCTCATAGCTTGCCGGCGAGGGCTCAAACGCCATTATTTTACATTTTGCGCTCGCGCTTGCCATAAGAGTATAAAACCCATATTGAGCTCCGATATCAATGAAAATATCATCGTCATGCAAGTGTTTCGACACCAGTTCGACTGTGAAGCGCTCGTGAAGGTTATTGAGATAATTATCATAATCCTCAGGAGTGACCAGCATAGTAAAGTTCTTGCCAGCAGGCATCACTTCTTTAACAGTCGGATCGTGTAGCTCCAAGGTATCCCTCTACTAGTTCCTTAACGAACGATACTTATCGATTGCTGTCTTTGTATCATCAATTATCATTGGCTTACCATGCACGAGGAGTAGCGATTTTTTACAAAGTTTTTCAACTGAGCCAAGGTCATGTGAAACAAATACAATAGTTTTTTCCCTCTGCCTGTATTCTTCGATCTTATCCATGCACTTCTTCTGGAAATGCTCGTCACCTACCGCCAGTACTTCATCGAGCAACAGGATATCGGGGTTAGTTTGTATGGCGATGGAGAACGCGAGCCTTACATACATCCCGCGATGAGAAGTTCTTGAGCTTCATGCTTTCGAATCTTTTTAGTTCGGCGAACTCAAGTATTTCATCATATTTCTATTTATCATCTTTCCTCGGTGAGTCCCATAATAGCCCCATAGAGGTAAATATTATTTTTAGCCGAAAGTTCCGGTTGGAATCCGACGCCCAGTTCCAGAAATGGCGCAATTTTCCCGTTGACCTTTACATTACCGCTATCAGGGTATAAGTACCCCGGCGAGAATCTTTAGCAGCGTGCTCTTTCCGCTGCCGTTGGGCCCTATGACACCAAAAGTCTCGCCATGCTTTACATTAAAGTTGACGTTCTTAAGCGCCCAGAACTCCTCATAGCTCTGTTCGCCGCTGAAGAGCCCGAGAAGGTTTTCGTAGACCGTTCGCTTTTTTTCCAAAGGTATGCGGAAACATTTTGAGATGTTATCAACGACGATCGCGTTCTCGTCGTCCTTTTTTGTCTTTCCCTTTAAGAGAATGGCCATGTCACACCTCCTCCGCAAATCTTCTGGATAGTTTGTTGAATACCATGATGCCGGCCGCTGTCAAATATAAGCCGGTCGCCGATGACAATGACAAAATCAGACAACGTCGGGATCGTCCCGTAAGGAGTATATCCCTATACATGCCGATGAGCGTGGCTGATCGGGTTAAGCATGTAAAAAAACATGTATTTATCCGGTATGATCGTTAGTCGGGTACACGATCGGCGATAGCGAACATACCCATCTGCATCAACACTTCCCATATCTGGTTCATGTCCCTGAAGTATACATACATGGATGCTAGCAATAATGCCAGGCCATATATGATGAAAAAGAATATGATGCTGAATAAGAGGGAACAGTATACGTTACATTCAATCCGATATTCTGGTGGAATACTACAGCCAAAGTATTAAAAGCAGAGGTATAAGCACTAAAAACTCCAGGATTGAGCTTATCAGGCTCGATAGGCTGTACTGAGCGTAAGGATCTTCCTAGGAATATATATTTTAGTGACCAGGCTTGGCTTTCCGACGATCGAGTCCAGCGCTGCATCGTGCCAATGGAGAAAAATCGCCAGCAAGAAGTCCTATAAGTATATAAACAGCAAAGTTTCCTGGGTGTTGCTTAATACTTGCTGAACACGAAAAAAAGTACCAGCAACATCAATCAACGGGTTGAGCATCGACCAGGCGAACCCTAGCACAGAGCTCGCATACTTTACCTTGAGGTCACTGATCACAAGGTTTGTAATTAATTCCCTATACTCGAAAATATACCACGCCATTATTACCGACTCTATTTTTCCTTATGAGTTCGCTCGCCCTGAACAGCGACTCGAACGTCCCCGCATCGCTCCAGTACCCATCCAGTACCGAATACGAGAGCTCGCCTTTGCGAATATACTCGTTGTTGACGTCGGTGATCTCGAGCTCGCCGCGCCCCGAAGGCTTCAGCTTTTTAACGATGTCAAATACCTTGTTATCATATATATACAAACCCGTGACTGCGTAATTCGACTTCGGACTTGCAGGTTTTTCCTCGATGCCGATGACCCGGTTGTGCTCGTGGTCCACTTCAGCGACGCCGAACCTGTGCGCGTCGGACACAGTCTTGATAAAAATGCGGGCCCCGGACTTGAAGGACTTCACTGGCTCCAGGATATTGTCCTGGAAGATGTTGTCGCCTAGTACGACCGCCACGTCATCGCCCCGGGCGAACTTTTCCGTTAAGCTTAGTGCCTGGGCGATACCTCCGGCCTCTTTCTGTATCTCGTATGAGAAGTTCACGCCGAACTCCGAGCCGGACCCTAGCAGCTCCAGGAAATGTCCGACGTGGCCCTTTCCGGACACGATCATAATGTCCTTGATGCCCGCATCGATGAGCGTCTGCATCGGGTAATAGATCATCGGCTTATCGTAGATCGGCAACAAGTGCTTGTTCGTGACTTTCGTTAGCGGGTATAGGCGCGAGCCCGTACCGCCTGCTAGAATTATCCCCTTCATCCGCTTCACCCTTCCATTAATGATCTTATTTCTTTCCGGCCTCGGGATGCTTCAGCTTCTCCCACCACGGCCGATGTTCCACATACCATTCCACTGTGCTCTTTAAGGCTTCGTCGAAGCTGTATTCTGGCTTCCAGCCCATCTTCTTTAGCTTCGAGCAGTCCAGCGAGTACCGCAGGTCGTGCCCTAGCCGGTCCGCCACATGCTCAATCGCCGACTCATCCTTGCCCAGAAGCGCGATAATCTTTTTGGTGATTTCGACGTTTGTTTTTTCGGCGCCGCCCCCGATGTTATAGATCTCTCCGGGACTGCCGTTATGCAGCACGAAGTCAACGGCTTTGCAGTGGTCAAGCACGTAGATCCAGTCGCGTATGTTCGTGCCGGTCCCGTAGACCGGGACTTTTTTGCCCTCAAGGAGGTTTGTCACGAAGAGCGGTATGAGCTTCTCGGGGTACTGGTACGGGCCGAAATTATTCGTACACCTGGTGACCATGACCGGGAGCTTATGCGTGATATGATAGGATAGCGCGAGCAGGTCCGAGCCGGCCTTGCTCGACGAGTACGGGCTGGACGGTGTCAGGATATCGGTCTCGACAAACGAGCCGTTCATGATGCTGCCATATACCTCGTCCGTCGATATGTGGACGAACTTTTTGACCTTATGCTTCAGCGCGCCTTCGAGCATCGTATGCGTGCCCAGGACGTTGGTCCTTATGAAAGCGGAGCTGTCCGCAATGGAGCGGTCCACGTGGCTCTCGGCCGCAAAATGGACGACCTGGTCCACGTCTTTCATTGCTTTATCGACCGCTGACGGGTCGCAGATATCGCCCTTGATGAACGTGTACCTGGGCGAGTTTTCCAGGTCCCTCAGGTTGTCCGGGTTTCCCGCGTATGTCAGTTTATCGAGATTAACGATGTCGTAGGCCGGGTATTTCGTGATCATATGCCGGATAAAGTTACACCCGATGAACCCAGATCCGCCTGTCACTAATAGCTTCATTTTTCCTCCTCGCCTATCCATGCTTTAGGCCGGGCGCCAGTCCCCAGTCGTATGGTATTTCCTTCGTATCGGGTGGCAGGCGGTACTCGTCGGGCTCCTGGTAGTTATAGGGAAGCGTAGGGACGCTTAAGAAATATGCCGTCTCAGTGCCGATGCCCTTAAAGCCATGGTACACCAGCGGTGGCACACTGATCAGGATGGGGTTCTTCTCGCCCGAGAACAGCTCCATCACTGTACCATAGGTCGGCGAATCCTTTCGCCCGTCGTAGAGTGCGACCTTCATCATACCCTTGATGCAGGTGAAATTATCAGTTTGCTTCTTGTGATAGTGCCATCCCTTGACCACTCCTGGGTAAGCCGTCGTGATGTACACCTGGCCAAAGGCGGTGAACATGGGTTCATCACACCTTAGTATCTCCATCAGCCATCCCCTCTCGTCGGGGATCACTCGAAGAGTCTTGATCTTGACACCCTCAATATTGACCATAATTATCCTCTGTTATAAAATTCATTTTTCAGGAAACGACCCAATATTATTTAACGCTGCCTGTGTAGCTTTATAAAGATGCACTTAAGGTGTGCCTTCATCCCCTATCCCGGGGAAGCTTCGCCCAGGTGACGATGAGCCCATCGATCTTCCGCTTTACCGGAATACTTTTACTTCTTTTTTTAAGTATCCCTGGTATGCCCTTCACGGCATCGATCTTGGACCGCAGTATCGTGACACCGTGGCCCCTGACCGCGTAATACGGTATCACGGCCAGGTTCCTGCAAATAATGAACGGCAGCGCAGTCAGGAGTAATGACATCGGGTAATTTTTTATGGCATTCCAGATGATGTTCCTGTTGCCATAATAGATCGTGAACTCCGACCCATATCCTGCGGTACCGCCATGGAAGTGATACACTACTGCTTCGGGCACATACATGCATTTCCACCCTGCGAGCCGGCCGCGGAAGGCGAGATCTACGTCCTCCATATACGCGAAAAAGTCTTCATCAAACAGCCCGGTCTCGTCGAGCATCTTTTTTTTATAAAGAGCGGCGCCGGCGCACGGGCCGAATACCTCTCCGAAAACGTATTGCCCGCTGTCGCGTTCGAACATGCCCCGGTCCCAGCATGCTCCGCTCCGAGAAATGCACACGCCCGTGGAATCGATGATCCCGGGACGCTTCATGAATAGCATTTTCGAGGCACACATGCCGACATCGTCATGCGATTCAGCCGCCTTGACGAGCGCCTCCAACCACTGCGACGTGGCCTCGGTATCGTTATTCAGTGCGGCGATGAGCTCTCCGCTAGAGGAACGGATGCCGATATTATTGCCCTGGGAGAAACCCAGGTTAGCTTCGTTCTCTATGAGCCGGACCGAGGGGTAGTTTGCCTTTATAAAGCTCGTGGAGCCATCTGTCGAGCAGTTATCGACAAGGATGATCTCCACGTTTTTATAGGTCTGTGCAAGCAGCGAGTCAAGACACTTTCGTAAAAAACGTAGGCCGTTATAGTTGACGACCACGACTGAGACTAAAGGCAGATGGCCTTTAGTTTCCATATTCACAACATCGCCGTGTACGCCAGCCATAAGGATATGAACACCCTTTTCATAGAATGCTCACTCCTTCAAAGAATAAATAGTTATAGTGGATGACGTGGCTGGCAATTATTTTAAGCTAGCAGGTCTTCGAATGGGTATGCGACTCCGTTCGAGTACCGATGGTACCGGAGCCCGGCCAGTTCCGCCAGGGCAGGCCGTATCCGGCGCATCCTGCCAGTTTCCGTCATATTCTTACGCGCCTCCAGATGAGCGAGCTTTTGCTCAAATCTATCTGCTACGTCCGGCCTGCTATGCAGCATCCCGCTCTTTTTCAAGCGTCTGTAGGCGCTTCCATAGAGGATCAGTGTATCATCGATCTCCTGGCGCTTGCTACTTCTGATCGCTGCCAGGTATTTGCCGGCGGCCGGCAATTTTCTCATCTCTCCGGCTACGAGCTCGAACAGCGACCCGTTTCCTTTCGGCCCCATGTACTGTCCCTGATGTTTCCTGTACTGGATGAGCGGCTCTTCGATCATGCCAAGCTCGCCGATGGCCGAGCATATGACTGCCATCCAGTGATCGCCCAGGCAGCCCTTTGGGATGGGCAGGAGCAATTTTTTATAGAGGCGCGAGTTGAAAGCCATGGTTGCCCCTGACGCCACGTTGTATTTCATCAGCACGTCCAGTGCACGCCCGGACCTGACCATTTCACGCTCTTTTTTATTGAAGCGTATAGACTGCCAGAGTGTGTATCCCGAAGGGCGGCCGTCCGCGTCTATGACACTGGCATCGGAAAACAATGACCCGAGCAGCGGCCGCTGCTCGAAAGCCGTGGCAAATCGCTGAAGCTTTTCAGGGTGCCATATGTCGTCCTGGTCCGCGAACGCGATCACGTCGCCCTTGCACTGCGCCATCGCCTGCTCATAGTTGCCTGTCATGCCCAGGTTCTTTTTGTTCACGATCAGCCTGGTGGGGAATGGAGCGTTCGGCAGGAATTTTTCAATGGCCTCGACCGTCGCGTCATTAGAGCCGTCGTCGCAGATGACTAGCTCGTCCGGCATTCTTTTTTGTGCAGCCAGGCTGTCAAGCTGGTCCTTTATGAATTTTGCGCCGTTATAGGAACACATTGCTATGGAGATACTAAAACTATTCATGATGCCACCTCTATCGCACGTTTTCTATATTGATTCATAATTAAATAAGCGCATAATTATATATATTACTGTTATAATAAACAGTCATCGGGTATCAAACCATAAATAAGGGATGCGCAAGGCGAATCATAGGCTTGCTGGCAGAGAGGTGAGATGATGATCGTACCATTTAACAGGCCTTATATCACGGGTAACGAAGTGAAGTACATAGAGCATTTGCTGCGTAGTGGTACCACCATCGCCGGGGACGGCTATTATACGAAAAAGGTCAACGCGCTCATCGAATCATATTTCAGCGCCCGTAGGGCGATGATGACCACGTCGTGCACCGGCGCCCTGGAGATGGCCACGTACCTGTTACAATTAAAGCCGAATGACGAGGTGATCGTCCCCTCATTTACATTCTCATCGACGGCGAACCCGGTGCTGCTGTCAGGGGCCAGGGTTGTGTTCGCCGACGTCTCCGAGGATACGTTGAACATCGACCCGGCCGACATCGAGCGAAAGATCACGCCGCGGACGAGGGCCATTTACCCGGTGCATTATGCCGGCGTTGCCTGCGACATGGACGCCATCAAGGGCATCGCACGCGAACACGGTCTCTGGGTGGTGGAGGACGCCGCCCATGCCGTGAACGCCACTTATAAAAATAAATACCTGGGCACCATAGGCGATTTCGGCTGCTATAGCTTCCACGAGACGAAGAATTACGCGTGCGGCGAAGGGGGAGCGCTTCTCATAAACACTGAATGTAAGGAGATAGCCGAGCGGGCCGAGATATTACGAGAAAAAGGTACCGATAGGAGTCGTTTTTACCGGGGAGAGACTGACAAGTACACCTGGGTGGACATAGGCTCGAGCTATTTGCCTAGTGACATATTATCCGCCTTTCTCTATGCACAACTTGAAAAACTAGATGAGATACAGCAGAAGCGGCTGGCTGCCTATCGTTTCTATTATAGTGCACTGAAGCCGCTTGAGCTAGAGGGCCTGCTCAGGCTGCCGGTGATACCCGCCTATGCAGGGCATAACGCACATTTATTTTATATTCTACTGAGGAACCGTATGGCCAGGGACGAGGTCATCAGGCGCTTGAAGCCTATGGGCGTTAGCGCGCTTTTCCATTATTTACCGCTGCATACGTCCCCAATGGGATATCGCATGGGTTATCGACATGGCGACCTGCCGGTAACGGAGAGCGCCAGCGACCGGTTACTCAGGCTGCCGATATACGCGGGGATCACGGCCGAGGAGCTGGAATACGTGACGTCCAGCGTGATATCGGTCATAGAAAGTGTTGCGAAGAGTAAGGTGCTAATAAAAGTATAAAACGGTAACTTCGACCTTGTTTGCGACCAGGGTCAGGAGGCTATGCGATGGAGAAACTTGAAAAAGTAGTGATATTCGGGCTTGGAACTTTTGCACAGGTGGCTAAGGTATATTTAACGTGCGATAGCCACTACGAGGTGGTAGCGTTCACGGTGGATAAGGCGTTCATCCAGGGCGAAAGCGCTTTCGGGCTGCCGGTGGTCCCCTTCGAGGATGTGGAAAAAGCATATCCTCCGCAACAATATAAGATGCTGGTCGCGGTCGGCTATGGCGAGGGCAACGCCCTCCGGGCGGAAAAATACGGGGAAGCGAAGGCGAAAGGCTATGAGCTCGTGACCTACGTGAACTCGCGTACCGCCATCTGGGGTGAGGTGGAGATCGGCGATAACTGCTTCATTTTCGAGAACCAGACGATCCAGCCGTTCGTAAAGATCGGTAACGACGTGGTGATCTGGAGCGGCAACCACATCGGCCATCACTCTACAATTGGCGACCACTGCTTCATTTCGTCACACGTGGTCATCTCCGGTGGCGCCACCGTAGGCCCGTACAGCTTTTTAGGCGTGAACTCCAGCTTGCGCGACGGCATTAATATCGCCAGGGGCAGTGTCATCGGCATGGGCGCCGTAGTGGTAAAGGACACGCAGGAGAACAGCACGTACATCGGAGTGGCCGCAAAGCGCTATGAAAAAGTGGAGAAACAGGCATGACGGGGCTTGAAGAAAGCCAGCGGCAACTGTATGGAAAAAAGTTCGCGCAGTTCGGCGACGACCCGCGATCGCTATCCTGGAATGACCGTGAAAGCCAGTTCCTGCGTTTTAACCATATCGCAGAGCTTTTCAGGTATGAGCGTAGCGACCGGTTCAGCGTACACGATATCGGCTGCGGACTGTGCCATTTCAAAGACTATCTTAACCTGATAGGCCGGGAATGCGACTACTCCGGCAGCGACATCGTGTACGATTTTATCGCGCGAGACCGCGAGAGGTACCCCGAGTGCGGTTTTTACTTCCAGAGCATAGGTGACGACTTTGATGACATCGAGCCTCTGGTAAAAGGCAGGGACTACTATTGCCTGAGCGGTACGTTCCATACCATGGAGAACAACCCTCCTGCGGCCTGGGAGTCATTTATTTTTAAAAGCATGGAGAACATGTTCCGCATGGCCCGTAAGGGCATATGTGTGAACTTTTTAACGTCACGGTCTGATTTTTACGATGATCGGCTCTACTATGCAGATCCCGTGCGGATCATGGACTTTGGTTTTAACCGCCTGTCCCGGTTCGTGTCGATCGTGCATGACCTGCCCCTGTTCGAGTTCTTCATGTACGCGTATAAGGAGGACTTTATCAGGGCCCAGTCCCCCGGCTACGAGAAGTACTTCGGGAGGAAAGGATGAAAGCGGCTATCATTCAATCTTCATATATCCCATGGAAGGGATACTTCGACATTATCCACGACGTGGACAAGTTCGTATTCCTGGAAGACGTACAATACACCAGACACGACTGGAGAAGCCGCAACCGGGTCAAGACGCCGGGCGGCGTCAAGTGGCTTTCCGTGCCGGTCACGGGCGGCATATGCCAGAATATCTGCGAGGCTAAAATCGACTACGCGCAGAAATGGGCAGAAAAGCACATGCGGACTATCCATCATAGTTACGCAACCTGTGACTATTACAAGAGCTATCGGGACGATATTTTTAGCATTTTTAATAAAAAGTACGAGACAATCTCGGATCTGAATATAGCGTTTGTAAAAAGGATATCTTCGCTGCTTGGTATCGAGACGGAGATACTCGACTCGCGAGACATAGTATCCGCAGGCAGGAAGGACGATAAGCTGATCGATATATGTGAGCAAATAGGCGCCGATACCTACCTTTCCGGCCCGGCGGCGAAGGATTACATCGTACAGGAGAAGTTCGACATTGTGGGTATAAAGCTCGAGTACAAGGACTATTTCGGTTATCCGGAATACAGGCAGCCATGGGGGATGTTCGATCCGTTTGTTTCCGTCATTGACTTGATCTTTTGCTGCGGCGAGCAGGCGCCTGATTATATCTGGGGATGGAGAAACAAGCAGCCAGCGATCGTAGAGATGGCGAATGCACAAGGATAAGGGGGAGTTTGATGAAAATTAGCATAGTGGGTACTGGACATACGAAATTCGGTAAGGACGCACGGGACGTCGGAGAGTTGATGCGAGAAGCGAGCCTCCAGGCACTGGGGGGGAATGACTTGAGAGCGCTGGACGCGGTATACATCTCGAACTTTTCGAGCTGTTTCACTGGTCAGTGCCATCTGCCGGCTGTGCTCGCCTCGCAGCTTGGCCTGGAAACAGAGATCACGCGGGTTGAGTCCGCGTGTGCATCCGGGGGGCTGGCGCTGAAAGAGGCAGCTATCGCGATCATGTCAGGGCTGTACCGTGTGGTGCTGGTAGTCGGCGTGGAGCGGATGAGTGCTCTTCCCGTGGATATGGTGACCGCCATATTATCGAGGGCGGCAGGCCGACAGGAATCCAGGCACGGCGTCACTTTCCCGGGCCTGTACGCGCTCATGGCTCGTCGGCACTTCTACGAGTACGGCACGACGGAGGAGCACCTGGCGAAAATCGCAATGAAGAATCACGCGAATGCGCTACATAACCCGGTGGCACAGTTCCACAAGGCAGTCACTGTGGAGGATGTAATGCGCTCTAAGTCGGTCGCTTCGCCGCTAAAGATGATGGACTGCTCCCCCGTATCCGATGGCGCAGCTGCAATGCTATTATGCGATCACAGCATAGCGACCGCTTTTTGCGATGATCCCGTGAACCTGGTAGGCATTGGCCATGCTACCGGGGCAGTGGATCTCTATGGCCGAAAGTCCCTCACTACGATGCCAGCTGTGGCCAGGGCGGCGCGGAAAGCATATGATATGAGCGGGACGAGGCCGGAAGATATGGACCTGGCCGAGGTCCATGATTGTTTTACGATCGCTGAGCTTATGGAGATCGAGGACCTGGGCTTTGCCAGGAAGGGCGAAGGTAAGTACTTCGTGGACGACGGCGAGGGCGAGATAGGCGGCCGCATACCTATAAACGCGAGCGGCGGCCTCAAGGCTAAGGGCCATCCTGTAGGTGCCACCGGCGTGAGCCAGGCTGTGGAGGTCGTGCGGCAGATCCAGGGTAGGGCGGACGGCCTTCAGGTTCATGGTGCAAGGAAAGGCCTGTGCTGTAATGTAGGCGGATCGGGCGCCACGGCCGTCGTAAGTATTTTTTCGGGGTGATCACAACATGTGGAAACTACTCAGTTTTTCGGAGATCTCGGCACCGCTTGTCCCGCATGAACCGGGGTACGTGGTAGGCATTGTCGAAAAAGATGACGGCGAGCGACAGATCGTGCAAATCGATGAGCATTCAGGGCTCCGCATCGGGCTAAACGGCGATATTAAAAAGGTCGAGAGCGGCATGGGGACGCTCAGCATATTCGTTCCGACAAACCTGGATAAGATCAAAAACGCGTCACTATCGCCGTCGCTTTATTATTCGAATGACCGCAGGTAATGCGGTCATATGCCTCGATCACGGACGGCGTCTTTCCCGTCATGACAACATTACTTCCCGATAGAAGGATCGAATTTTCACACAGTTTCCGGACGGCGCTCATGTCATGTGACACGAAAACGATGGTCTTCCCGGACCGCCTGAAATCCTCGATGCGAGATGCGCATTTTTTCTGAAATTGCTCGTCACCGACGGCGAATACCTCATCGAGCAGCAGTATGTCCGGGTTTGTCTCGATGGCGATGGAAAATGCCAGCCGTACGTACATGCCGGAACTGAAGTTACGCAGCCTCATGTTCTGGAATCGTCTTAGCTCGGCGAAATCCAGTATGTGGTCATACCGTCGGTCCACGTCCCTTTTTGAGAGCCCCAGGATTGAGGCGTACAGGTATATGTTATCGCGGGCCGTCAGCTCCGGCTGGAATCCGACGCCTAGCTCAAGGAAAGGGGCGATCCTTCCCTTGATCCTGATGCTGCCGGAATCAGGATATAGCACGCCGGCCAGTAATTTTAATAGAGTGCTTTTGCCGCTCCCGTTGGGACCGATCACGCCAAGCGTCTCGCCCTCCTGGATTGATAGACTGACGTCGCTCAGTGCCTCGAAGGTATCGTAGCTGTGATCATTCCATTGAAGCAGTCCCAGGATATTCTCGTAGATCGTGCGGCGCTTCTCTTTCGGTATCCTGAAACGCTTGCATAGCCCTTTGATCTCGATCGCGGACATTTTTACACCTCCTCCGCAAAGCGGCGGGACAGCCTCTTAAAAGTGAACATGCCAGATGCTAGGAGCACTAGTGCGAACACGCTGATAAATATAAAGTCAGTGACGGGTGGTATCGAGCCTTTCAGGAATATGTCCCTGAACATGTCCATGAGTATGGTGACCGGGTTCAGCATGTAATATGGAAGGTACGCTTTGGGGACCACAGAAGCCGAGTACGCGATGGGGCAGGCAAAGAAGCCCAGCTGCATCAGGACATCCCACACCTGGTTCAGGTCGCGGAAGTATACGTACAGGGAGGACAAGAACAGCGATATGGCGTAAATGACCAGGAAACCGAGGAGCAATATGACAGGGAACAGCAGTATGGTCGCCTGCAAGCCTGGGCCAATGATGAAGAGCATAGGCAGCAGTACTACGAATTCAAGCATCGAGCTGATCAGGCAGGAGACCACGGCGCTGAGCGTGAGCGTCTCCCGCGGGATATAAACCTTGGTCACCAGGCTTGGCTTGCTGACGATAGCCCGCAAGGCGGACCCGGTGCCCAGCGAGAAGAACCTCCACCAGAGGATGCCGATGAGAATGTATAAAACGAAATACTCCTCGTTGCTCTTGAAAACATTGCTGAACACAAAATATAGTATGGCCATCATCGCCAGAGGGTTCAGCAGCGACCAGGCGAAGCCCAGCATAGAGCTTGCGTACTTGACCTTCAGGTCACTGATCACGAGGTTCTTGATCAATTCATGGTATTGTATGAGATACACGGCTCACCCTTCTCGACTTGAGATCTTTCCCGCCTACTGATAAAAGAAATTTCGCGAGACATATATATAATAATGGCTAAATTAATTGCCGATAATTGCTCGTACATCATTTTGACTTTGCAGATTAACCGCGATCCTGTACGCCCATCGATGGCGATTCTTTTGCGGCGGGTATGTCAGCCCAGATGCTGATGAACCTGGCAACTTCAGCGGCCTTGACGCCATATGGCCTCCGCCTGGCTAGCATTCGAGGTATGCCCTTGATGGCGTCCAGCTTGGAGAGAAGGGCGACTTTGCCATGGCCGTGTAAAGTATAATACGGTATCACTGCCAGGCTCCTTCCGATGATCCAGGGGAGCGCGCTCCATAATAGCAGCCCTTGAAAGTTCTTCACGGCGTTCCATACGATATTACGGTTGCCGTGATAAACCGAAAAGTCCGACATGTAGCCGGACGTTGCGCTGTGGTAATGATATACCGATGCTTCGGGCACAAATACACACTTCCAGCCTGCAGCCCGGCCACGGAACGCCAGGTCGGCGTCCTCCATGTAGGCAAAGAAGTCCTCATCGAACAGGCCAACCTGGTCAAGCATCTCTCGCCGATATAGAGCGGCGCCGGCACAGGGGCCGAATACCTCTCCCATCGAATACTGGCCGCGGTCCAGTTCGAACATGCCGCGGTCCCAGCAGGCGCCACTCCTGGATATGCAGATGCCGGTAGAGTTGATCATGCCGGGATCCCGCATGAACAGCATCCTGGATGCACACATGCCCACAAGGTCGTCGGAAAGCATCGCAGTGACAAGCGAAGCGATCCAGCATGGCGAAGCTTCGGTGTCATTGTTCAATGTCGCGATGAGGTCGCCGGAAGAGGCTCTGATGCCTATGTTATTGGCTTTTGCGAAACCGAAGTTTTCGCCGTTCTCCAAGGTCTTTACCTTAGAAAAATGCTTTTCCACGTACTCCAAAGAGCCATCCGTTGATCCGTTGTCGACAAATATGACCTCTAGCGATGGATACGTTTGCTCCATGAGCGAGGAGAGACATTTTTTCAGGAACGCCCGGCCATTAAAGTTTACTATGATGACCGAGACCAGTGGCTGTTTGACATATGTAACCTTTAACATGCTACCCATGCTCTCCCTGCCGAATATCTCTTAGCTCATAAGCAATTGAATTATATGCGATAATTCAGGCTATTTTTCCAAATAGATTGATATTTGGCGCTATTATACCCTTTAAAAGGTTATTTTTCGAGACAATATTGGTTTGGGAAATATAAGTCGATAAAATACCGAAAGGTGGGCGATTACGACGGCATGTAAAGTTTACACTTGGTGATATATGTCTCTGAAATCGCTGGTTTCTCCGAAGTGCGTATGTACTAAAAGTCTCCTAGTTGCCAGGTTACACAAAACAATCTTTGTGATACTCCGTGCACTAAGTGTCTCCGTGGTGAAAAAACAGTGTGTTTCGAGAGCTTAGTGGTCGTTTATAAGTGAGTCCATGTCGCGGAAAAAGGCGCTCACGTCGAATTTTTTGCTACGTGCGAGGCAGGCGGCCTTGTAGTGAGAGGGGTCGGCGTCGATCATCTTGACCGCCTTGACGATCTCATTCTCTTTGCAGCTGATGAGCACGCCGGTCTTGCCGTCCAGTACCGACTCCAGGTAACCCCCTTCGCCCACGGCGATGACAGGCTTGCCGCTGGCCATGGCCTCCACTACCGTGAGGCCGAAGTCTTCGTCCATGGCAGTGGTGATCAGCCCCCGGCAGCGGCTGTAATGGTCGATCAGGACAGATTCCGGCATGTCACTGATCAACTTCACGTTTGGCGGCAGGCTTTCCCTGATCTTTTTTGCATATGCGACCGAATGGTCGCCGGTCCCGCTGTTGCCCACGATGACCAGTTTTTCCTCGGGCATGTTCTCGAAAGCACGCAACTGCGTCTCGATGCGCTTTTCCGGGTATAGCCTGTTCACAGAAAGCCAGAAATTTTCGTCGTTCGCGTAATGGAACTTTGAGGTATCGCAGGGTGGGTAAATAATAGTGCAATCCCTGCCCAGGTACTCCCTGATGCGCCTGGCCGTGTTCTCGCTGTTCGTGGCAATGCGCTCCACCTGGCGCATGGACCAGCGGTCGAGCTTACTATGCGAGGCGGTCCACAGGATCAATGCGAGCTTCGCCAGCGGATTTTTTTGTAATTTGATCATATGGTCCCGCTGGTCGTAAAATACTCGCACCGGCGTGTGACAATAAAATAAATTCGGATGATGACGCCTGGCCGCATAGTGGGCCCAGTTACCGCTGAAGATGTAAAAATCATACTTGCCTCTGAAATCGCATGTGCCGAACTTCCAGGTGGCCTGGATCTGCTTCAGGGGCATGATCTTAGTCAGCGGGCCAAGGCTGATGATGTGCACGTCGTCGAAGCCCATGCATGACACGAGGTCGCGGTTGACGTCCGTCGTGATCACGTCAGCTTTCAAATGCCTGGCTAGCGTGAGCACTAGCTTCTCGCCGCCGCCTATAAAGCTGAAATAATCATGAAATATGGCCACTCGCATCTTTAGACCTCTCGGAGGACTACATAGGCGGGATGGTATAAAATCATTTATGATAACTGGTTGATGTATTATTGATATCTTATACATTAATTTGGAGTAAGCGTTAGAGCTGTTTATTATTGTACTTACCCTATTAAGAAATACCTTTCACTATTTGAATATGGTTTGCAGCCGATGTGCCAGTGAGAACGGGCGCATCCTGGACGGCATGTATAAGCATAGAACGGCCCGGACTCGTTCGGGATCCTGCTGACGGGTCCGCCCATTAATTTTTTAAGTCTTCTTTCAAGGAAGTTTTAACGGGCTTCGCAGCCTCGTCAAACAGCACATCAACCAGTTGCTTTTCAAGTCCCTGCTGCTGTGATCCATATGAGATAAGGCCGCGGCTTAACGTCTCTATAAGGACGATCTGCTTCATCTTACTATTCAGGACCGTCTTCTCATTCTTGAACTCCTTATCTCCTGCCCGTGACTCCACGTTTATAGTGACAGGGCCATCATAGCGGTCGTCCAGCAAGGGTAAGACCAGATCTTTCAGCGGAGCTGACAATTGATCAAACTCGAACTCGATAAAATCGAATTGAGCCGCCCGGAGCTCATCGATGCGTGATATCATTCTGCTGCTGACAGTCGTTTTTTCGCTGGCAGTCACCTTCATTGATATAAAAATATTATCGCTCATCGCTGATCGCGCCCTTTCGGCATGAGAAGTCTCCCTTATTACTTCATTATCTATTTTCCATATATTTCAAAGTGCCTGTTTCTTCTTAAATGTTTGAACGAATGCCCAAGAACGCACCAGAGCTGACAATATGACGTGATATGGATGATAACGGCCTGGCAGAAGTGTTCATTCACCTGATAAAACCCATTCATACAGGTCGATCGCAAGTCTTTGATGAAGGATGGCGGCCTGATGATTTGACACTCTAAACCATTTATGGTTTCGAGAGTAACTTGACAGGCTTTCTCATTGGCTCCGGGTCATGCTCAATGGCTTGCAGGTTAAAGGGCTCTGCAATGAGCATATCCATAGCACTTAAAAAAGCGCTCACGTCGAACTTTTTTGCCTGTCTCACGCAAGCGTCCCTGAATTTTACCGCGTATTGGCCTACGTCGCGCACCGCGCGGATCAGCTCGTCTTCGCTGCATTTGATCAGCCTGCCGGTCTTGCCGTCCAGCACCGACTCCAGGTAGCCCCCTTCGCTCACGGCGATGACGGGCTTGCCGCTGGCCATGGCCTCCACTGCGGCCATGCCGAACGGCTCGTTCTCTGAAGTCGAAATAAAGCCTCTGCAGCGCCCGTAGTAGTCAATCAGTTGTTCTTCAGGCAGGTCGCTGATCAATCTCACGTTAGGCGGCAAATTCTCCTTGATCATGCGCGCATATGATCCTGAATAATCGCCGCGGTCCCCGCCGCCGACGATCACCAGGCTTTGTTCGGGCATACGCGCAAATGCGCGCAACTGTATCTCAATGCGTTTTTCCGGGAAGAGTCGGTTCACGGATAACCAGAAGCCATCGTCGCCCGCGTAGTTGAACCTGGAGGTATCCGAAGGCGGGTAGACGACCACGCTTTCTCTGCCCAGGTACTTCGTAATGCGACGGGCGATACACCGGCTGTTCGCGACGATGCGGTCCACCCTGGCTATGGATCGCTTATCATAATAGCTGTGGACGTATATCCAGGCGCGTGCTAACAGCTGCTTCAGCGGATTTCGCAGCGCTTTGACTGTCTGCTCCTTCAAGTCATAAAAAACGCGGACATGCGCATGACAATAATACAGGTTAGGCCTGTGTCGCCTCGAGGCATGGTGAGCCCAGTTGCCGCTGAAGATGTAAAAATCATACTTTCCTCTAAAATCGCAAGCGGCGAACTTCCGGGTGGCCTGGATCTGCTTAAGCGGCTCGACACCTGTCAACGTTCCGATGCTAATGATGCGCACGTCATCGAAGCCCATTCTGGATATCAATTCATAGTCCACGTTAGTGGTGATAATATCCGCCTTCAAGTGCCTCGCCAGCGTGAGCACGAGCTTCTCGCCGCCGCCTATAAAGCTGAAATAGTCATGAAATATGGCCACTCTCATGTACCTGTTACCCCTTTAGCCTACCCTAAAAGAGACTCAGCCATATATTTATAAAAGCATGTTTATAATAATAAACATAAAAAACGGCACTACCCGGTTTTAATGCGAGAACTTCTTGATCAGAAATGTCCGACCTTTGCAGAACTATTATAGAAAGCGACAGTTAAAAAAATTATAGCTGTTCCAGGTGCCCTCGAGCGTATACGTAGAGGTCCTTAAGCTTGCGCGCAATCCGCTCGCTTTGATTCGACCTGGAGACGCCCATGATCCATTTCCTTTTAGTATCCGAGTACTCGATATGCTCAAACAGGAGCTTATAGGCGATGCCGTGAGCGCGTCTTCGCATCCACTGGGAGGCTTTTTTCATGCCATATGTATCGAGGATATAGCCAAGGTACAGATAAGCATGATAATCGATATTACCGACGTCGGACATGATCGTCGTGAAGAACCAGTAGATCGCATCTTCCATCATGCCCCTGGAATAGTAGAATTCGCCCAGCCGCCTGCAAAGCACGCTCTTTATCTTGCTCTTCGCTATGCCGTCGGCCAGGACTTTGCGAGCTTCGTCGAAGTTGCCCTTATCGAAGTGATAAGTGGCCACCCAGTAGTATGGCAAATAGAGATCGGGCGTGCTCTTCATCGCCTCTTCGAAGGTGAATATTTCTCGCTTTTCCACGTTTTCGGGATCCTGGTATTCCATGATGGCGTTTTGTAACTGGGGAAAATCGTTCATAGTACGCGTATCAGCCATATCCCGCACCTTTATGTCGTACTGGCCGGTCACGTCCACGCTGGCCGGCTCGAAGGTATCCGTTTCCTCTTCTTTTTTACCCATCAGCTTATCCAGAAGTCCCATCGTCATGCCACCATATATTGAATATACTTCGGCGAGGGGACTATTTATTTCTTTGTGAAAAACTGAATAGCGCTCGGGTGATCCGTAACATCGTGAAAATAAGGCTGCCTGAATGTCGAGACCTGGTACTGTATTAAAAAATCTTGAAGGCGTTAAGTTTAAAGAGGCCACTACCCATCAATAAAAAATGGCTCCGGGAGAAAAAGTTTGAATGTGAATTATAGCATGTCTAATTGTAAACAGGCTTCGGGAGAGTGATTTTTTACGTTCTCATCGTGTCTTCGCTTCCGCATTGCGGGCATTTGATCGGGAAATAACTGGGGTCCGCTTCGAAAATGAAATTGCAAGTTTTACAGACGTAGTACACTTTGCTCTGGTCAATATCTTCTCCCATGAACTATAATTTTCGACCCTGCTCGTTTATATAATGTTCGGTCTATGCCTCCCGGATTAGCTCAGTCGCGTCTTAAAAGTTATAATGTTTGGGCGCATTCAGGCTATCGGTGTATTTGTGTCAGTACCAGTGCTGGAATTCGGCGGCAACACGGTAGAGCCGGGCGTGAGAAAGCTCGGCGATATGCGCGACGTGATCTACGATACGGAGTGGCTCAAAAGCGCGCCGGACATCGACCTGTATTATATGTACCGTGACCTTGCGCTGAGCAAGCATGACCGCTCAGTCATACTGGATAATGCCCTTAGATACGATATTACGGTCATACCTCCGCAGAAACTCGGCATGGAGCACGTCAAGACGGCAGGCCATTATCACCCGGCGGTAGATAAAACCGGCTATACGTTCCCCGAAGTCTATGAAGTGCTGAAAGGCTCCGCGCATTATCTACTACAAAAGTGCGAGGGCGCGAAGATCACGGATGTGACCCTGATAGAGGCGAATGAGGGTGACAAGGTCATCATACCGCCGGGCTACGGTCATGTTACGATCAACCCCACGGCCAATAAAGTGCTGAAGATGTCCAACTGGGTTTCGCGGGATTTTGAGTCCATATACGAGCCGTATAAGAAATGTGGCGGTGCCGCTTATTTCGAATTAGTCGACGGCCGCCTGGTCCGCAACGGGCGCTGTGACCATGCGCCGGAGATACGTTTCCTGAAGCCCGCCAACGTGGCGAAGGCAGGGTTCTCGAAGAGCAAAGAGATGTATGGCCTGGTCCGCGATGTGGAAAAACTGGCTTTTCTCAATGATCCGCAAGCCTACGACTGGCTCTGGGATATGGCGCTAAGCGACAAGAATCGCGTAAAATCACCCGGCTTGATGACATAAGAAAAAAGAATGAAAATATCAGATATTCTTGATCTTCGGCTTCACGTCGCCCTTAATGCCGATGTCCTTCGCTTCCTTTACCTGTATCATACAATCGACGTTGTACGCTTTATTAAATATCTTATAGTCGGCTTTTTCCAGGAATGCGCCGTCGATCGAGACGGGCGAGTCTGAGGCAAAGATGCCGATATCCTTCATGACGATGGCGCCCGGGTTCGGCATGCAGTCACAATACTCCGTGATGTCCTTCGCGAAGCTCACGTATGATACCTTATTTTTTCTGAATGTGGAGAGGACGCCATAAGAGGCTGATGCGAGGGCCTTACAGATATTATCCTGGTGGACGAGCGTTATGGCGCCGGTCGGGCATGCCTCGGCGCACATGGGGCATCGCATACACAACGGAGAGATATTCCTGGCTTTTTTCCCGATGATCTCGGGCAGTGATATCTCGCACACCTTCCTGCACTTCCCGCAGCCGATACACTTCGACTCGTCGATCTCCAGGTCAACGGTCCTGTGCTGTCGCAGCTTTCCGGCCTGTGGCGTACATCCCATGCCCAGGTTCTTGATGGCACCGCCAAAGCCGCTCAACGCGTGCCCTTTGTCGTGCGAGACCACGATCATGGCGTCGGCTTCGACAATGGCGCCGGACACCTCGATCTCTTTTAGGATCCCCTTTGTTTTAACGGTCTGGTAATTCTCGTTCCTGAGCCCGTCCGCTGCGATGAACGGCGCCATGTTGAAGCCGTTCATCAGCGCTGTGTTCATGTGGTCACATGCGTTGTTGCGGAGTGCATGATAATATGTATTCGAGTCCGTCAGGAATGGCTTACCTCCTGCCTCTTTGACCCTTCGGACCATGTCGTGTACGAAGAACGGCTGCACATAATAGGGATTGCCCAGCTCTCCCACATGGAGCTTAATTGCCACGAGGTCCCCTTTTTTCACGCAATCATAAGTACCGGCGGCATCATAGAGACGATCCGCCTCCGTCAGCAGGTTGCGCCCGGCATCCCATGGAACGAAATGAACAGTCATAATAAGATATAAAAAGCTAAGATCACTTAAATCTTATCGATTTTCCGAGGCTCTAAGTAATGATATCATACGTATCTTTGTGGGTATTGTCTTCTTTATACTTTGAGTCTTAAACATACGAAAAAGTTTTAAAACATGGGCGGATAGCTAGTTATCGGATAGATCAGTATGTTATCGTACTTATATCGGGTGATCCAATGATCGGAATGATACTTTGTGGCGGGGCGGGAAAGCGGCTGAAGCCTTATACGGATTCGATGCCTACGCCGTTGATCGAGCTCAAGGATAACTGCACTATCCTTGATAAGCAGATCTTTGATTTCGCAGCTGCGGGTATCGAAGAGGTGATCCTGCTGACCGGCTATAAGAGCGACATGATCGAGGCCCGGTACGGGAAGGAGTTCAAGGGTGTCACTATCTCATATCACGTGGAGGAAAAGCCGGTCGGCACGCTGAACGCGCTCAAGGCAGGCATGGAGATGTGTGATGCGGAGGACATGGTCGTCAGGAACGGCGACGTCGTCGCAGACATCAATCTTAAGAGGATGATGCTCAAGCACACGAACAGCAAATACCCTGTCACTATGTTCGTCACCAAGATGCGCAGCCCATATGGCATAGTGGAGCTGGGCGACGACAAGGTGAAGTCGTTCAGGGAAAAGCCCATTATTGATTATTACATTAACGGCGGCATATACTGCATTAACCGTAACACTCCGTTCGCGCAATTCGAGGCCGGGAACCTGGAGCAGACGCTGTTCCCCATGATGGCCGAGATCGGCAAGCTGGGCTATTTTTACGAGAGCGGCGTGTACTGGGCCACGGTCGATACGGTCCGCGACCTCGAGGAAGTGCGCAAGGAATATTGCAATAAGACCGATAAGCCGTGGGGCTATGAAAAGATACTGATCAGCACGGATAAGTACCTCACCAAGGAATTGTACATCCGCGCCGGGTACCAGACGTCCTTCCATAAGCACCCGCGAAAAGACGAGACGATGTACATCATGAGCGGCATCGGCTATATCGAGTTCGAGGACCACAAGGAGTTCTTCCAGAAGGACGACTCGATCCGCATAGAGCCCAACGTGCCGCACACGATCGTGGCCATCGAGAACACGATCCTGCATGAGGTCTCGACACCGCATTTAGAGGATACTGTGCGGATCAAGGATTATTATAAGGTGCGTTAACGATGAAGGCCTTTATTCTCTGCGGCGGCCGCGGCGAGCGGCTCAGGCCTTTGACAGACAACATGCCCAAGCCCATGGTCAAGGTCGGCGGTAAGCCGATCCTCGAGCACCAGCTTGACCTGCTGCGGCTTCACGGCATCAACGATGCAGTTCTTTTAGTGGGATGGAAAGGCAAGGCCATAGAGGATTATTTCGGCAGCGGCGAAAAGCTGGGCATGCACATCGAATATTCCTATGAAGACCCGGAGCACAGGCTCGGTACCGCAGGCCCCATCAAAGCCGCGAAGGATAAGATTGACGGCACATTCCTCATGCTGAACGGCGATATAATATCTAACGTCAATATATCGGGCATCATCGCCTTCCACGTGGGCATGGAGTGCTGGGGCACGATCAACATGATCAACATGCCCTCGCCCTTCGGCATTATCGACCTGGAAGGAAATAAGATCACGGCGTTCCGCGAGAAGCCGGTCCTGCCCTATAAGATGAACGCGGGACTGTACGTGCTTGAGCCCGAGGTAGTGGACTTAATGCCGGACATAGGCTCTATTGAAACGGATGTCTTCCCGAGGATCGCGAAGGCCGGAAAGTTATGCGGCTACGACTCGACCGGTATCTACTGGAGCGACGTGGGCACGCATAAGGACCTCGACAAGGTCAACAAGGACATATTGTCCGGCGTATTCAGCCTGGACGAGCATAAAATAAAATAACATATTTTCGCTATTTTTCATCTAGCCTTTAGAAATTGCCAGCTTCTTCAGGGATCGTGGTGGTGTTCGGCGTCGTTGTGCAAATGCTCATGGGCGATAGCCCCATGGACATGCATATGTACGTGCCCGTGCTCCTCGCCGAACAATAGAAATGCCCCCATGACCATGAGAGGCAGCGAGATCAGGAAAGTTACGCCGGGATTGTTCTGGAACACTATGAACGAGATGGCAGCGCCCGCGAAAGGTGCGATGCCGAACCAGGCGCTGGTGCGGGCGGCTCCCAGAGTGCGCATTGACACTATGAATAGAACGACGCTGAGCCCGTAGCTCACGCAGCCTAGCAACATGGCGCCGAGGATGATATATAGCGACGGCATCCGGTTACCCAGGATTAGCGCGAGGATAAGCGAGAAGCTTCCCGCCACCAGCCCTTTTGTAACGCCGATCATTAGCGGGTCCCTGGTGGATATGTTACGCGTGAAATTGTTATCCAGGCCCCACAGGATACAAGCGGTGATGATGCCCAGTGCGCCTGCAGAAAGTCCGAGGCTACCGCTCTGGAAGGAAAGTATGATGCTTGACAGCGTGATGCAGCCTACCGCCAGCCAGGTACGCTTGCCCACTTGTTCCCGGAACAGGAACACTGCCAGCACGGTCGTGGCCACGCACTCGAAGTTCAGTAAAAGTGAAGCGGTAGAAGCCTGGGTCGCCCGTAAGCCGAACATCAGCACAATGGGCGCTGCCATGCCTCCGGCAAGCACCGCGCCGGCAAGCCATGGTATATCGGCCTTTACTAACCTTTCGCCAGGCTTCATGCCGAGAAAAGGGCGGGACAGCATAAAGAGCAATAGCCCTGTACCGCTGCCTAGATACAATAGAGCGGCCATGAGCACGGGGTCGATCGAGCCTAAAAATATTTTGGATATCGGCGCGCTCGCGCCAAATAGAACGGCGCCCAGCATAGCCATGGCCATAGGATAAACGTCAGCCCGCTTCATGTCCATATGTAAGGCTTTATGATTAATTTAAATATGTTGTTCAACCGGCGGCATACATTTCATAACAATATTTAATTCTGTGGAATATAGTATAGTATAGCTGTTCTCATGGTGTGATCATGAAAGGTCTAGAGCTAACGAAAGAAGATCTCATAAAATGCGAAAACGCGATCATGGAGTCTATCGTACGCATGGTCGAGCTGAGCAACTCGAACGGCGCGGTCATCGCCCTCAGCGGCGGCGTGGACTCCTCACTGGTGGCTGTGCTGGCGTCGCGCGTTGTCGACGTCTACGGGCTCATCCTGCCCGATCCTAATTCTAATAATCCTGAGGATGCGGAGCATGCGAAAGACCTGGCGGAACAGCTCGGCATCGACTACGAGGTCATCGAAATAGGCGGCATCGTCGAGGCAATTTATAACTCCCGGCCCAAGCGCGGGCCTAAAGAATGCCATCTCGCGTATGCGAACGTGAAGCCGCGCGTACGCATGATCATGAATTACTTTGCTGCAAACCTGGACGGACGCATCGTTCTTGGAACGGGTAATAAGACAGAATGCCTGATGGGCTACTTTACCAAGTACGGCGACGGCGGTGTGGATATTTTGCCCATCGCAGACCTTTACAAGACCAGGGTCTGGCAGATGGCCAGGCACGTCGGCGTACCCGACGTGATCGTTGACAAGGCGCCTTCCGCAGGCTTGTGGAAAGGCCAGACAGACGAGGCAGAGATGGGGATAACCTACAAGAACCTGGACCAGATCCTTTATGGCACGTTCGACCTGGGATTGTCGCTTGAAGAGCTGAAAGCGCAGGTAAAAGCTGATGACGCGACCTATGAGAAAGTCATGACGCGCATCAAGAATATGGGACACAAGCTCAACATGCCTCCGGTAGTGGACCTGAGCACAGTGATCAGTAGATAGGCATAGAGTTGATCCTAAGGCGATGACCGATGGGTGAAAGGACATGACGGACCGCGAATGTAAGATCAAGGACCTGGCTATGAGCCTTGGAGCCGACCTGTGCGGGATCGCTACGGCGGAAAGATTCGCCGGTGCGCCGGAAGGGCATCATCCTGTCGATATTTTTCCGGACTGTAAATCAGTGTTAGTATATGCGAAGAGGGTCCCGGCCGGGACTCTTGTTATTGATAATTGCGTCCCTTACACCCGCGTGAATAGCATTGTCACGCAGGAAGTCGATATGCTCGGTGTAAGACTGAGCCTTGCCCTCGAGGGTATGGATATACGATCGGTCCCGGTGCCATCGGACGACCCTTACGAGCACTGGGAAGCGGATAGACAGTATGGCAGAGCGATCCTTTCGATGAGGCACGCGGGATACCTGGCGGGCCTTGGAGTCCTTGGAAAAAATACGCTATTGATCAACGAAAAATACGGCAACATGGTCCAGCTCGGGGCAGTTCTGGCCGACGTCGAGCTGAAACCTGATGAGATTGCGACGTACAAAGGCTGCCTGACCGATTGCCACAACTGTCTCGACTCCTGCCCGCAACATGCGCTTAATGGTATTACTGTAGACCAGAAGCTGTGCAGGCCGATCTCAAATTACGTGAACGAGAAGGGATTTGTCCTGAAAAAATGTAATGTCTGCAGGCGAATCTGCCCACATTGTCTCGGAATAAAAACGGGTATATATGGAACCCGATAATTTTCTCGTTTTACTGATCACCATATGAGCCGTTCGCCCACTTTAAGCGACGCGCGCGCGGCCGCCCCTGCCGGAAGCTCGATCGCATAACGAAACGGCTTTTTCGAGAACGCCAGGCCAGTCCATGGCTTGAGGTCCTGGCGGAGATCTATGATCCTCTTATCCTTATCTAGAAATGCGATATCGATAGGAAATCGCATGAAGAGCATATGAATGCCTTCCCTGTTATCGCGCCCCATGCTGAAGATCATGGCATAGCTTTCGGGCACGCTTTTCCTGAACATCAGGCCGACGACTTGCTTTAATATCGTGTCGGCGAGCTCCACTTCCACCGCGACTATCGAGCCGTCTTCCTTTGTAATGGCCATTAGACGATAGATGGCTGAAAAACTATATATGAATATGCTGACACTAGGTAGTCAGTCGTGGGGAAACATGGACATACTGGTATTCCTGCTCAGTTTCATTGTCATCCTGGCCAGCTGTGAATTTTTTACGAATGGCGTGGAATGGGTCGGAAAACGCTTCAAGCTCTCTGAAGGCGCCGTCGGCAGCGTCCTTGCCGCCATCGGGACCGCGCTGCCCGAGACGCTGGTCCCATTGATAGCAATATTTACGCTCAATGGAGACGCCGGAAAAGAAATCGGCACGGGCGCCATCCTGGGCGCGCCATTCATGCTCGCAACGTTAGCGCTGTTCGTGTGCGGCATATCCTTGCTAGTTTTCGCCCGTAGAAGGAAAACAAAAACGCTCCATATTGACGGCCGCTTAATAAAGCGCGACCTCAAGTTTTTCCTGTTCGCCTTTTCTCTGGCAGCCATCGCGGCTATCGTTCCCCCTGAGCTTAGCCTCTTCAAGACGATCGTAGGCTTCATTCTCATCCCCATATATATCGTGTACATGTTCGTCACGCTCAAGACCGGCGAGAGCGGCGGAGAGGGTGACCTGAAGGACCTGTATATCGATAGCGCGATCAAGAAGTTTGCGCCAATAAAAAGTAATGAGCCGCATACGGTGCTCATTCTCATCCAGGTATTCGCGGCACTCACGGGCATCATCCTTGGCGCCGCGCTGTTCGTCGGCCAGATCAATGACATCGCCGTCATGATCGGCATCAACCCTCTGATATTATCGCTGATCATCAGCCCGCTGGCGACCGAGCTTCCCGAAAAATTCAACAGCATGCTGTGGATCAGGGCGAACAAAGATACGTTCGCCATAGGTAACATCACGGGCGCCATGGTTTTCCAGAGCTGCATACCTGTTACCATAGGCGTGCTGCTCACAAGCTGGCATTTGAACATCGAGGATAAGGTACAATTCCTTGAAGCTGCGACCATCGCCATCGCGATCATTTCAGCCGTAGTCCTTTACTGGCGCTCGAACAATAAAGAGATCAAGATATCGGCGCTCATGTTCGGCGGACTACTGTACCTGATATTCTTCGCCATCGTGCTGCTCAGCATATGACCGCGGCAGCATGGTGCGACTAATGATCTTTGCGTTTACGATTGTTCCAACTAGCAGAGACTAATTTGTTGCATCATTAAGCCATT